>JBMOQL010000003.1:0-297600 GCA_049321005.1 Pseudomonadota bacterium | reverse complement strand
TACTGAGGTACAGGTTCCCGCCGCCCTGCCCGTTGACCGTGAACTGATCAATGTAGTCGTCGGTGTAGTTGTAGCCTTCAATGGTCAGCGATACGTACCGCGGCCCGCCGGGTCTGGCTGGCTCCGCAGCGGAGGTAAGGCCCTGGTCCAGGGCACAGGACTGCAGCAGGCCGCACAGCAATGCGGTCGCTGCCCAGTGGAACGCTCGGCGCAGGGGCATCTCTGGAGCTCTTGGTATGGCGTGGTTGTTTATTGGGATTAGCGAGTTGTCCGGCGGGGCGGATGAAATCCCGGCGGTCATGCAGCGCTTGACCGCTCGCAGCGCGCCAGCGCCTCGCGCAGGCTGAGCCGCCCGCTGGTGACCTGCGGCCAGGCGTCGCGCCACGGACTGCGTTGCAGGAACTCGTCACCGTGCGTCAGTGCCAAGCACATCAGCAGTAACTGATCGGCATGTGCCGCAAGACCGGACTGCAGCGACTGGCGCATCCACTGCTCGACCCAGGCGGCACGCTGCCGCGGCGGGCGGACGTGAAAGGCGTCGGGCATGTGTTGGGAGAGCTCGGCGATGAACTGCTCGCGCTCGCTGACCCAGATCAGGCGGTCCTCCTGGGTTTGATCCAGTTGCAGCGTCGCCGCCATGGGGTCCTGAGGCGGTGCGCCGTAAAGCTCCAGGACGCGCAGATCCGAGCCACGCTCCACCCAACACCAGCGCGAGCCCACTGCTTCGAAAGCAGACCGCTGCTCATCATGGAGCACGGCGTGGAGCTCCGGCAGGATGCGCGGGTCGTACCAGCGCAGCAGCATCGTTTGACCGCCCTGCAGTTCCACGTCGAGGCGACGCACGAGCCGCGCGGCAAGCTCCACAGCCGATAAGGGCGACACGATCCAGCTGAGCGCCGGCACATCAACCGCGATTGACACGGACGCATGCAGGCGGCTGTGCGGCAACTCATCGGTCCAGCCCAACTCGACAAGCCAGGGCGCTACATCGTCTACGCCCGCGCCGGCGGCTGGGGACATCAGGCAGCGCGCCGATGCCGGGCGGCGAGCGCCGGTGATGGTCTGCAAGGCATCCGGCCGCATGGCGAGATCGGCCACGACATACAGCCGTTCCTGCGGCGTGGTGGCGACGGCTGCAGCCAAGGCTTGCTCAATGACGGTATGCGTGGACATCTAGACACGACTGACGAAGGCCGAGCCGTTGCGCGCCGCGTTGAGCAAGCAGGGTACGCAGACGGTTTGCGGCAGATGGGGCAGCGCGACATCAACCGTTGCCGCGCCGACAAAGCTTTTCCTGCCCGCCTGGATGGTCAACTTGCCCGGGCATTGCACCGTGATGCCGCTGGCGTCGATGGTGAGGCTGGCGCCGCCGGCCACCCCCAGCACGATGCGCTGGGCGGCGCACCAGTCGATGTGGCGGGCGGCGCTTTGCAGGCGCACGGTGTCCCGGGCGGCCAGCTGCATCGTGCCGGCCTGGGCCTGGGCGGTGAGGTCGCCTTGCGCGGCGATGAAGGACATGCCGATGCCGGCGGCATCGGGCCCGGGCTGGATGGCGCCGGCGAGGACGCCGATGGCCTGGCCGGTGTGGGTGCGGCCCTGGCCGCCGATGGCCTGGCTGCTGTGGCCGCCGGTGGCCAGGTGGAGGGTGTCCTGCGCGGCGGCGACGATGTCCTGCGCAGCCGTCTGGATCAGGCCGCCGCGAGCGGTGGCCGCGATGACCGGCGCGGCGGTGTGGGGCTTGGCGGCAGCTGCAGGGGACTCCGCACCCGCACCCGCACCCGCACCTGCGCCCGCGCCAACACCCGCACCAGCGCCACCTGCCACCCGCTGCATCCATGCAGGGGCGTCGGAGGTGGCCTGGTGCCAGGCGGCGCCGTGCACTTCGCCGGCCAGGGCGGTATAGAGCGCTTGCAGTGGCGCGGCGCGGTCGCTGAGGGCGCTGGCCGCGGCTGAGGTGCTGCCCTGGTGGCTGGCCAGCGGCACCGTCTGGTGCGTGGCGGCCGCCTGGCTCAGGGCCTGGGCCTGCTGGGTCATCTGGCGGGCCAGGGCCAAGCCGGCGGTGTTTTCGCCGGCGGGGTCGGGGCTGGTCGGTGTGTGCCCGCCGGGGCTCAGGCCGTAGGTGGTCAGCAGCACGCCGCGGGCGGCGCGCACCGCGCCCCAGGCGTCGGTGCGCAGCTCCCAGCCCTGGCCGCGCAGGCTGCCGCGGTGGTTGTCGGCCTGGTGGATGAGGTGGCCCAGGTTGAGCTGGGTGGCGTGCTGGCTGGTGGCCAGCTGCACGCGCAGCTGCCGCGGCGTGTCGTCGAAGACGAGCTGGTTGTAGCCGGGGCCGCTGGCGGCGGCCGGGTGGTGAGAGGCCGGGGCCGTAGACGAGGACTGGGCTGCCGCAGCGAACTCCTGCGTCTTGATACCGGTGAAGGCCGCCGCGTTGGCATGCGAGCGGGCGGCCGCGCCGTGCCAGGCCGGGGCATGGCCGCCCGCGCCGGTGCCGATGCGGTTGCCCTGGGCGGCGGCGCGGTGGTCGTCGCTGGCATCCGGCGCGTGGGCGTCAGGGTGCGCGGCCGTGGTGCGGGGGCTGGAGGGCCCGGCTTCGGCTGCGCTGCGGTTCGAGCCGGGGTCGCCCGCGTCGCCGGCTGCGCGGCCGCGCGGGCGATCCTCACCCGCCGCCTTGCCGCCGGGCGTGGGCGGCACGCCGGCTTCGCCCTGGCCGTTGTAGAGCGCGCCCAGCACGACGGGCTGGTCGATGTCGTCGCACAGGAAGCCCACGAGCACCTCCTGGCCGATGCGGGGCGTGAAGTGCCAGCCCATGCCGGGGCCGGCCAGGCGCTGGGCCACGCGCAGCCAGGGCGTGTGCGTGTCGTCGGCACGCTCGCCGGCCTGCCAGTGGAAGCGCACGCGCACGCGGCCCAGGCGGTCGGTGTGGATCTCCTGCCCCGGCTGGGGCACGGCCTCGCCCTGCGGGCCGACGACGATGGCGGTGGTGACGGGCGGGGCCTCGGGCTTGGGATGCAGCGGCTGCTGGGCGGGCGCGGCGTGGGCCAACGAACCGCGGGCCGGATGCATGGACGTGACGGCCGCGGCGGACAGGAGTGCGCGTGCGGGCAGCGCGCTGCGCCAGCGCTGCGGGCGCCAGGGCGTGCTCGCCGGGATGGCGCACAGGGCGTTGGCATAGCCGGTGCGCTGAGCCTGGGCGACGACATCCTCAGGCAGGCCGCAGCCCGGCTGCCGGCGGCTGATGGCGCGGCCGTCGCTGGCGAGCTGGAAGGACTCGCCGAAGGGGGTGTCGAAGAGGCCGCCGGCCGCGCCTTGCAGGGGCCCTGCACCGGGCTGGCCACAGGCGGCGCCCCCGGCATCGGCATGACGGGCGCCGAGCACCGCACGCGCCTCGTCGCTCCAGCTCGCATCCGGCCGGGGCAGGGCCGGCAGCCGGGGCGCGCCGATGCGCCGCCCGATGGTGCGCGCCAGGTCCTTGGGCAGGTTGTTGAAGCCCGCATGGGCCACGGCGGTGACGAGGTGTTCGCCGTTGTGCGCGGGCGCGCCGCTCAGGCGGATGCGCCGGCCGGCGCGCAGGGTGCGCACTGTGGAGCGGCCGATGTGCAGCTGCAGCCGGCATTCCTCAGCCTCGCGCAGCAGGGTGGCGGCGCGCTGGGCCTGCTCGGTGGTGGCCAGGCCACCGCTGGCTGGGCTGCTGACCAGGTAGTGCTCCAGGCGCGGGGCGCCCGGTGCGGCGAAGTGGTCCTGGTGCGCATCGGCGGTGGCGCTGGTTGCCGCCAGCGCCCGCTTGGCCTTGCGATGCCAGGCCAGCACGCTGGTGCGCGCCGCGGAGAAGCGCTGGGTGCAGCCCCAGGCCTGGACGGCGTCTTGCGCCTGCACGGCGCCGGCCTGATGGAAGCGGATGGCGCCGTCGCGCTGCACGGTGTCGTCCCAGGGCAACGTGGTGGAGTCGGCAAAGGCTCGAAGGCGGTGGGGGCTGGCCGCGCCGGCAGGATGAGTCGCGCCGTCATGCTCGACCTGCGCGCTGCCAACCTCTTCGAACGCATAGCCGATGCCCTCTTCGGCCAGCAGGCGCTGGATGAAGGCATGGTCGCTCTCGCGCCACTGGCTGCACAAGCGCCGCCCGGGGCTGGCGGCCTGCTCGTCATGGAAGGGGCTGCGGGCCAGCAGGCCGGCCACGTCGGCGCCCCAGGCCCAATCCGCGCGCGGGGCCAAGCGGCGCCAGCTGCGCTCTGCGATCTCGGTGGCCGGCACGCCCTGGTGCACGCCGCTGCCGAAGAGGTGCATGCTGAGCGCGGACCACGGGCCCAGCGTGACGGCAAAGCGCGCCAGCCCGCCGTCGCACTCCAGGGTCTGCGTGGCCAGCACAAGGCCGCTGCGCGGGCTGCGGCTGCCATCGGCCAGCAGCGTGTGCATCACGAGGAACTGCCCCAGCAGCTCGCCCACCGGCAGACGGGCATCGGTGGACAGCACGTGGATCTGCAGCACATAGGGCTGGCTGAGCGCCTCGTGCAGCGTCCAGCTCTCCACCAGCAGCTGGCTGGCCAGCGCGGCCGCCGGGCCAATGCCGGTGAGGTGGTAGAGGCGGCGCTCCGTAGTGAAGCCCTGCCCAGCGAGCAGCCGCGCCAGGGCGCCCGCATCGGCGCTGAAGCGCTCATCCGAGCCGGCGTTTCCGCCCGCGGCCTGGTCGGCCGCACCACGCAGCCCCGGCCCGCCGGACGGCAGGCCGAAGGCGTCCCTCAAGTCGGCCTGAAAGGCGGACTCCCTCATGACGCATCCCTGAATCGTTGTTGTGGGCGCGATTTTGGCGGCGGGCAGCCGGTCCATCCGCTCCGCCACCCAAGCGGGGGTGCAACGGGGCGTAACACGGGGCGGCGGGCAGTCGGCGGGCGGGAGCGACTGAGCGCCGAGACGGTCGCGCCTGCCTACGTCAAACGACGTAGCGCGGCCGTGGCGGGCCGGCGGCATGGTGTCGGGCGGGCCGCGGGGTCGCCAGCGGCCTGCTTCTTGCAGCGCAGCCCGCCATGTCCCTCGCCGCGCCCCAGCGCATCGTCCGCATCCGCCGCGAATACAACCAGTGGGTCGCCAACCAGACCCTGGAGGACTACGCGCTGCGCTTCACGGCCAAGGGCGCGCGGCGCTGGTCGCCGTGGCGGGTGGCCAACACGGCGCTGGGCGCGATGTCCTTCCTGGCGCTGGAGGCCATCGGCGGGGCCATCACGCTGAACTACGGCTTCACCAACGCGCTGTGGGCCATCCTGGTGGCCGGCGCGCTGATCATCGCCAGCGGCCTGCCGATCGCCTACTACGCGGCCAAGTACGGCGTCGACATGGACCTGCTGACGCGCGGCGCGGGCTTCGGCTACCTGGGCTCGACGATCACCTCGCTGATCTACGCCAGCTTCACCTTCATCTTCTTCGCGCTGGAGGCGGCCATCATGGCCATGGCGCTGGAGCTGTGCTTCGGCCTGCCGCTGCCCGCCGGCTATGTGCTGTGTGCCGTGCTGGTGATCCCGCTGGTGACGCACGGCATCACGCTGATCAGCCGCTTCCAGGCCTGGACGCAGCCGCTGTGGCTGCTGCTGAACCTGCTGCCGTTTGCCGTCATCGCCTGGCAATCGCCGAATGCCTTTGCGGACTGGACGACCTTCACCGGCCGGCTGGGCGAGACGCAAGGCCACTTCGATCTGCTGCTGTTCGGCTCGGCGGCCAGCGTGGTGTTCGCGCTGGCGCCGCAGATCGGCGAGCAGGTGGACTTCCTGCGCTTCCTGCCGCGGCCGCGGCAGACGCTGCGCGAGCGCGCGGCCTGGTGGACGGCCCTGGTGGCAGCCGGGCCGGGTTGGATCGTGGTCGGCGTGCTCAAGATGCTGGCCGGGTCCTTCCTGCTCTTCCTGGCGGTGCAGGCCATGGTGCCGCTGGACATCGTCGGCGAGCCGGTGCAGATGTACCTGGTGGCGTTTCGCGAGGTCTTCGCCTCGCCGGCCTGGGCGCTGGCGGCGACCACGCTGTTCGTCATCGTGGCGCAGCTCAAGATCAACGTCACCAATGCCTATGCCGGCTCGATCGCCTGGTCCAACTTCTTCGCGCGGCTGACGCACAGCCACCCGGGCCGCGTGGTGTGGCTGGGCTTCAACGTGCTGATCGCACTCGTGCTGATGGAGCTGGGCGTGTTCAAGGCGCTGGAGCGCATCCTGGGCCTGTATGCCAACGTGGCCATCGCCTGGATCGGCGCGGTGGTGGCCGACCTGGTGGTCAACAAGCCGCTGGGCTGGAGCCCGCGGCACATCGAGTTCAAGCGCGCGCACCTCTATGACATCAACCCGGTGGGCGTGGGCGCCATGGGCTTTGCGACAGTGATCGCGCTGGCCGCGTATGCCGGGCTGTTCGGGCCGGTGGCGCAGGCGCTGTCGGCGTTCGTGGCCTTCGGCACGGCGCTGGCCACGGCGCCGCTGATCGCCTGGGTGACGCGCGGCCGCTACTACATCGCCCGCCCGGCCGAGGCGGTGCGCACCCAGCGCACGCGGCTGCGCTGCGTGGTGTGCGAGCACCGCTTCGAGGTGGAGGACATGGCCCGCTGTCCGGCCTATGGCGGCTGGATCTGCTCGCTGTGCTGCTCGCTGGACGCGCGCTGCCTCGACAGCTGCAAGCCGCGCGCGCGGCTGCGCGACCAGCTGCTCGACGGCCTGCGGCTGTTCATCCCGGAGCGCGGCCTGCAGGCGCTGGACTCGCGCCTGGGCCACTACATCGGCGTGTACTCGCTGGTGCTGGCCCTGATCGGCGGCACCTTGCTGCTGCTGGGCTTCCAGCAGTCGCTGGAGGCGCCGATGCCTGGGGCCAGCGCCCTGCTGTGGAAGGCGTTCGTCGTGCTCGCGCTGATCGCCGGCGTGGTGAGCTGGCTCTTCGTGCTGGCGCAGGAGAGCCGTCGCGTGGCCCAGCAGGAGTCCACGCGGCAGATGCAGCTGCTCACGCGCGAGATCCAGGCCCACAAGCGCACCGATGCCCAGCTCAAGGAGGCCAAGGAGGCCGCCGAGGCCGCCAACCTGGCCAAGAGCCGCTTCGTCACCGGGCTGAGCCACGAGCTGCGCACGCCGCTCAACGCCATCCTGGGCTATGCCCAGCTGCTGGATGCCGACCGCAGCCTGCCGGAGCCGGCGCAGGACGCCGCGCGGGTCATCCGGCGTTCGGGCGAGCACCTGTCGCAGCTCATCGACGGCCTGCTCGACATCGCCAAGATCGAGGCCGGCAAGGTGCACCTGCACCGCGACCTGCTGCACTTTCCCAGCCTGGTCGACGAGCTGGAGATGATGTTCGGGCCGCAGGCCCGGGCCAAGGGCATCGCCTTTCATGTGGAGCGCCCGCCGCGGCTGCCGGTGCATGTGCAGACCGACGGCAAGCGGCTGCGCCAGGTGCTGATCAACCTGCTGACCAACGCCATCAAGTTCACCGAGCGCGGCAGCGTCACGCTGCGGCTGCGCTACCAGCGGCAGACGGCCGAGTTCCAGGTGATCGACACCGGCCCGGGCATCGCCGCGGAAGACCGCGAGCGCATCTTTGCGCCCTTCGAACGCGGCCGCGGCAGCGAGGCGGCCGGCGCGCCCGGCATGGGCCTGGGGCTGACCATCAGCCGCGTGCTGACCGAGATCATGGGCGGGCAGATCAGCGTGGCCAGCGAGCCGGGCGTGGGCAGCACCTTCAGCGTGCGCATGGTGCTGGGCGAGGTCACGCCGCCGGCCGCCGGGCTGCCGCCACCGGCGGCGCGCATCACCGGCTATGCCGGCCCGCGGCGCACGGTGATGGTGGCCGATGACGATGCCGACTCGCGCGCGCTGCTGCGCCGGCTGCTGGAGCCGCTGGGTTTCGTGGTGATGGAGGCCACGCGCGGCGACACCTGCCTGGACGCCGTGCGCGCCGCCCCGCCCGACGTGCTGCTGCTGGACATCTCCATGCCGGGCCTGAACGGCTGGGAGGTGGCGCGGCGGCTGCGTGCCGGCGGCCTGCAGGAGCTGCCCATCGTGATGGTGTCGGCCGATGCCTTCGAGAACCGCCAGAACCGGCCGGGGCGCCAGGCCCGCGCCAGCGGCGCGCCCGCAGGCCACGAGACCTGCCATGACGACTTCCTCGTCAAGCCGATCAACCTGCAGCAGCTGCTGGACGCGCTGCGCCGCCACCTGGGCCTGACCTGGCAGGTGGCCGACGACCCGCCGCACCCGCGCGCGGGGCCGGCCGGCACCCCCCACCGCCCCGCTATCCCGCCCCCCTCCACGCTGACCCTGGAGACCCTCGATGAGCTCGACCACCTGGTGGCCATCGGCCACGTCCGCGGGCTGCTCGACCGGCTCGATGCCCTGTCCGCCGAGCAGCCCGCCGGACCTGACACCGCCGGCCCCGACCCCGCTCATGACGGCCGCGGCCCCGACGCGGCCCGCATCGCCGTCCTGCGCCGCGCCGTGCGCGAGTTCCGCCTCGCCGACTTCCAGCGCGAGCTGGCTGGCCTGCGTGCTGCCGCCCTCGCCCCACCCTGCGGCGCCGCCCCGGACGCCGCGGCCGACCCTGCGGCGGGCGACGGCCGCCCTGCCGACGACGGCGACGCAAGCGGACGCGGCCCGCGCGCCGACCCCGTTGCCGGGCTCACCGCCCACCCCGCACTGCACCGCACCGCCTGATGCGGCCACCCCGGCACGCAGCGCCGCGGACGCGATGACGACCAACGCCTCCACCCTGGCGGGCACCAGCCGCAGCCCGCTGCCAGCCGCGCAGCAACGCGACGTGGTGCTGGTGGTGGACGACTCGCCCGAGGCGCTCGGCTTCGTCAGCCGGGCGCTGGAGGACGCCGGCCTGACCGCGCTGGTGGCCACCGATGGCCGCAGCGCGCTGGCCCTGGTCGAGCGCGTGGTGCCGGACCTCATCCTGCTGGATGCGCTGATGCCCGGGCTGGACGGCTTTGCCACCTGCCGGGCGCTGAAGGAAGGCCCGGCGGCGCATGTGCCGGTGATCTTCATGACCGGGCTCAGCGAGGCCGACGACGTGGTGCGCGGGCTGGAGTCCGGCGGCGTGGACTACGTGACCAAGCCGCTGATGCTCGACACGCTGCTGGCGCGCATCCGCGTGCACCTGGCCAATGCCCGCCGGGCCCAGAGCGCGCGCGTGGCGCTGGATGCCACCGGCCGCACGCTGCTGGCGCTGCGCCCGGACGGCGCGCCGCTGTGGCACACGCCGCTGGCCCAGCGCCTGCTGGCGGCCCTGGACCGTGACAGCGCCGGCCCGCCGCTGCAGCAGCGCCTGGCGGCCTGGCTGGGCGACCCGCAGGCCGCAGCGCAGCCGCTGGTGTGCCACACCGCCGAGGGCGCCTGGCGGCTCAAGCGGCTGGGGCAGTTGTCGGGGCAGGAGATCCTGGTGGCCATCGAGCCGGCCGCGCCCAGCGGCGACGGCGACGCCCTGAGCTGCCAGCGTCTGGCCCAGCGCTTTGCCCTGACCCCCCGCGAGGCCGAGGTGCTGCTGTGGCTCTCGCGCGGCAAGGCCAACCGCGACATCGCCCAGATCCTGGACCTGAGCCCGCGCACGGTGAACAAGCACCTGGAGCACATCTTCATCAAGCTGGGCGTGGAAAACCGCGCCGCCGCCAGCGCGCTGGCCACGCAGGCGCTGGGCTGAGCCACGGGCGGCCGGCGCAGCGCCCGGCCCCGGGGTAGGCGGCGTGGCAGCGCTGCCTATGATGCGCCGCATGGCCTACATGCTGCTCATCGTCGAAGACCCCGCCCAGCGCGCCACCCGCACGCCCGCCGAGGGCCAGGCCGTCTACCAGCGCATGGTCGACTTCGCCCAGGTGCTCAAGGACGAGGGCAAGCTGCTCGCGGTGGAGTCGCTGGCCTCGCACCGCGACGCGCAGCGCGTGCAAGTGCGAGCCGACCGGGCGCAGGTGCTCGACGGGCCGTTCGCCGAAGCCAAGGAGATGATCGGCGGCTTCTTCCTGCTTGATGTCGCCACGCGCGAGCAGGCCCTGGCCATCGCCCAGGCCTGCCCCGCCGCCGAGTGGGCCACCGTGGAGGTGCGCGAGACCGGCCCCTGCTTCCTGTAGGCAAGGGTTTGTCCCCAGCTCGTCCTTGTCGATCCCGCAGGGGCTGCTTCGTCGTCAGGTGAGGTGCGGCACGGACACGCCGCATCACCCACCGCCCCCAGGAGCACCCATGCGTTTCATGATCATCGTCAGGGCCACGCCGGACAGCGAGGCCGGCCGCTTCCCCGACAACCCCGAGCCGCTCTTCGCCGCCATGGCGGCCTATCACGAGGAGCTTTCGCGCGCCGGCGCGCTGCTCGATGCCTCCGGCCTGCAGCCCAGCAGCAAGGGCTGGCGGGTGGAGTACGACGGCCGCGAGCGTCGCATCCTGGACGGGCCGTTTGCCGAGAGCAAGGAGCTGATCGCCGGCTACACGCTCATCCAGACCCGCACGCGCGACGAGGCGCTGGAGTGGTCGCGGCGCTTTCCCAACCCCGTTGGCGAGGGGGTGCGCTGCCACATCGAGGTGCGCCAGCTCTACGAGATGGAAGACTTCGACGGCCTGCTCCAGCAGGACACCGCCCAGCGCTTCCACGACATCGGCATGCAATGAGGAGCCCCGAGATGGACCGCATGATCTTCGTCAACCTGCCCGTACGCGACCTGGCACGCTCGCAGGCGTTCTTCCGCAGCCTGGGCTTCGACTTCAACCCGCAGTTCACCAATGAGCAGGGCGCGTGCATGGTGATCCGGGAGGACGCCATCTACGCCATGCTGCTGGTGGAGCCCTTCTTCCAGACCTTCACACGCAAGCGGGTGGCCGACCCGCGCGGCAGTGCCCAGGTGCTCATCTGCCTGTCGTGCAGCAGCCGCGAGGAGGTGGACGCGCTGATGGCCAAGGCGCTGCAGGCCGGCGCCACCGAGCCGGGCGAGCCCAAGGACCACGGCTCGATGTATTACCGGGCCTTCGACGACCTGGACGGCCACGGTTGGGAGCTGATGTGGATGGACCCGGCGGCCACGGCCTGCCCGGCCTGACGCGGCGCGAGCATGGCGTCAGCCGAGCAGCAGGCCACGCACCGGTCGATCGCCGCGGTCTGGCGCATCGAGGCCGCCCGCATCGTCGCCGGCACGGCCCGGCTGGTGCGCGACATCGGCGTGGCCGAGGAGCTGGCGCAGGATGCCCTGGTGGCCGCACTGGAGCACTGGCCGCGCGAGGGCATCCCGGCCAACCCGGGGGCCTGGCTGATGACCACCGCCAAGCGCCGGGCGCTCGATCACCTGCGGCGCGCCAAGCTGCATGGCGCCCGGCTGGAGGAGCTGGGCCTGGACCTGGCCGCGCAGGAGGCGCTGGTGGTGCCCGACTTCGTCGATGCCCTGGACGCGGCTCGGCAGGACGACATTGGCGACGACCTGCTGCGGCTCATCTTCACCGCCTGCCATCCGCTGCTGCCCACCGATGCGCGCGTGGCGCTCACGCTCAGGCTGCTGGGCGGGCTGACCACCCAGGAGATCGCCCGCGCCTGCCTGGTGCCGGAGCCCACCATCGCCCAGCGCATCGTGCGCGCCAAGCGCACGCTCGGGCAGGCCAAGGTGCCCTTCGAGGTGCCGCGCGGGGCCGAGCTCGCGCCCCGGCTGGCCTCGGTGCTGGAGGTGGTCTACCTGATCTTCAACGAAGGCTACACCGCCACGGCCGGCAGCGACTGGATGAGGCCCGAGCTCACCCAGGAGGCCCTGCGCCTGGGCCGCATGCTGGCTGGCATCGCTCCACAAGAGCCCGAAGTGCAGGGCCTGCTCGCCCTGATGGAGCTGCAGGCCTCGCGCATGGCCGCACGCATCGATCCCCAGGGGCAGCCCGTCCTGCTGGCCGATCAGGACCGCACCCGCTGGGACCCCCTGCTGATCCACCGCGGGCTGGCCGCCCTGGAGCGGGCCCGCGCACTGGGCGGGGCGCACGGCGCCTACGCGCTGCAAGCCGCCATCGCCGCCTGCCATGCGCGGGCCGCAACGGCTGCAGAGACCGACTGGCCGCGCATCGCCGCGCTGTATGGCGAGCTGGCCTTGGTGGCGCCGTCCCCGGTGGTGGAGCTCAACCGGGCCGTGGCCGTGGGCATGGCGCAGGGCCCGGCCGCCGGGCTGGCCATCGTGGACGCGCTGCAAGGCCACCCTGCGCTCCAGCGCTACCAGTGGCTGCCCGGCGTGCGCGGCGACCTGCTGCACAAGCTCGGCCGGCTGCAGGAAGCGTGCGACGCCTTCCTGGCCGCGGCCGGGCTGGCCGGCAACGAGCGCGAGCGCGCGCTGTTGCTGGCGCGGGCGCAGGCCTGTCTGTCCCGGGATCAGCGCCAGCCGAGCTCCGGCTGAAGCGCCGCCCGGCGCGTGTCACTGGAAGTAGCCCAGCATGCGCTCCAGCGCCGCAGTGAACGGCACCTGCATCAGCGGCAGCGTCAGCCACAGGCCGATCATCCCGACGCCCATGGTGATCGGAAAACCCACCGAAAAGATGTTGAGCTGCGAGGCCACGCGGCTCATCACGCCCATGACGATGTTGACCAGCATCAGCATGGCCACCACCGGCAGCGCGATCCACAGGCCCAGGCGGAAGACTTCTGCCCCCCAGACCTGCGGCTGCACCACGGCCAGGAAGGCCAGCGGCCGCTCGCTGACCGGGAAAGCCTGGAAGCTGTGCGCCACGGCGCCGATGAGCATCAGGTGGCCGTCGAGCACGATGAACAGCCACGCGGCCATCGTGCCGTAGAAGCGGCTGACCGCCGTGGCCTGACCGCCAGACAGCGGATCGAAGAACGCGGCGAAGTTCATCCCCATCTGCAGGCCG
Organism: Pseudomonadota bacterium; assembly: GCA_049321005.1. Taxonomy (GTDB): domain Bacteria; phylum Pseudomonadota; class Gammaproteobacteria; order Burkholderiales; family Burkholderiaceae_C; genus Aquabacterium. Next base: position 284,782 of record JBMOQL010000003.1, on the reverse strand, counting down.
ACGATCTCGCCGGCGAACTCCAGCGCGGCAAAGACCACGCGCGCTGCAAAGCCCATGGTCAGGCCGAGGAAGACCTCGTGCATCAGCACGCCCAGCGCCAGGGGCGAGTTGAGCGCGGGCATGGGCACGCCCTCCAGCGAGGCCTGGGCCGCATAGGCGATGAAGGCGGCCAGGCCCAGCCGCACGCGGCGCGGCACCGCGCGCATGGACAGCACGGGCGCGGCGGTGAACAGCCCCAGCACGCGCACGAAGGGCCAGACCATCGGCGACAGCCAGGCCATCAGCTGCGCTTCGGTGAAGGTCAGCATGGCAAAAGCGGGCAACCGCAGCCGGAGCAGGCGGGCCGTGCGGCCCGGCCGGTCATCCGAGGACGGTGGGGATGGAGGTGATCACCCGCTGCAGGTACTCCACCAGCGAGGTGATCATCCACGAGCCCACCAGCGCCAGCGTCGCGAATGCCGCCAGCAGCTTGGGCACGAAGGACAGCGTGGCCTCGTGAATCTGGGTGGCGGCCTGCAGGATGCTGACCACCAGGCCGACGGCCATCACGACCACGAGCAGCGGCATGACCACGGTCAGCAGGGTCAGCAGGCCTTCGCGGCCGATGGTGAGGACTTGGGAGGCGTCCATGGCGGGTCCGGGGTCAGGTGGCGAAGCTGGCGGCCAGCGAGCCCAGCAACAGGTTCCAGCCATCGGCCAGCACGAACAGCATCAGCTTGAAGGGCAAGGCCACGAGCACCGGCGACAGCATCATCATCCCCAGGCTCATCAGCACACTGGCCACGATCATGTCGATGACCAGGAAGGGGATGAAGATGAGAAAGCCGATCTGGAAGGCGCTTTTCAGCTCGCTGGTGACGAAGGCGGGCACCAGCACGCGGAAGGGCACCGTCTCCGGCCGCGCCTGCTCGCCTTCCACACGGGCCAGGCGGGCGAAGAGCGCCAGGTCCGACTGCCGCGTCTGCTTGAGCATGAACTGGCGCATCGGCGCCTGGCCGCGCTGCAGCGCCTGCTCGAAGCTGATCTGGTTGGCGGCAAACGGCTTGTAGGCCTCGTCGTAGACCTTGTCCAGCGTCGGGCCCATGACGAAGAAGGTCAGGAACAGCGACAGGCCGACGATCACCTGGTTGGGCGGCGCGGCCTGCGTGCCCAGCGCCTGGCGCATCAGCGACAGCACGATGACGATGCGGGTGAAGCCCGTCATCATCAGCAGCACCGCCGGCAGGAAGCTGAGCGCGCCGAAGAACAGCAGCGTCTGCACCGGCACCGAGTAGCTGGTGCCCTGCGGGCCCTGGGCCATGAGGAGCGGCAGGTTGGCGCCGGTGGCGGGGGCGGCGGCGCCCGTCTGTTGGGCCCAGGCGCCGGCAGCCGCCAGCAGCCCGAGGCCGGCTGCAAGCAGCGCGGCGCGGGCAAGGGAGCGGGGGGTCATTGCGGATCGCGGTCGTCGGTGGCGCCGGCGGCGCCCGGCGCGGTGCGCGGGGCGGGCTGACGCAGGCGCTGCAGCACGGCAGCGAACTTGTGGGCGGCCTCATAGCCGGGCGGCACATCGGGCTGGGCCGCAGTGGCAGGCAGGGCCTGCGCAGGCAGCACGTGCAGCTTGCTGATGCGCTGAGCCGTCACGCCCAGGACCAGCCAGGTGCGGGCCTCGCCCTCACCCACTTCAACCGTCACCAGGCGCTGGCCCGGGCCGAGCGAGAAGCTGCCCACCGGCCGCACCGCCTGACGGGCCGATGCACCCATGGACGCCCCCAGCGGTGAGCGCTTGAGCCACCACAGCGACAGCGGGATCGCCGCCAGGATGACGACGAACCAGAAGACGGACAGGCCTAGAGAGGGCATACGGAAGACGGCGCAGCCAGATCAGAAAAACAAGCGGAAGGCTTCCTCAGCCCTTGGAGAGGCGGCGCATGCGCTCGCTGGGCGTCACGATGTCGGTCAGGCGGATGCCGAACTTGTCGTTGACCACCACCACCTCGCCCTGCGCGATCAGGAAGCCGTTGACCAGCACGTCCATGGGCTCGCCGGCCAGCGCGTCGAGCTCCACCACCGAGCCCTGCGCCAGCTGCAGGATGTGCTTGATGGGGATGCGCGTGCGGCCCAGCTCCACCGTGAGCTGCACGGGGATGTCCAGGATCATGTTGATGTCGTTGCCCGGAGCGCCGGACGCGGACTGCGCGGAGAAGTTGGTGAAGGTCGCCGGCGCCACGTGGGGAGCGGCCTCGGTCACGACCTCGTTGACCGTGCCGCTGGATGCGGCGCTCTGCTGCGCCAGCGCCGCTTCCCATTCGGCGGCCATGGCGTCCTGCTCGGACGCGGCGTTGCTTGCTGCCTCATCGGCCATGGGTCTCTCCTATCCAGCTCAGGTTCTGGTGGTTGATCACTTGCTCGACCTTCAGGGCGTACTTGCCGTTGGAGGTGCCGTAGCTGCACTGGAAGACGGGCACGCCGTCCACCTTGGCCTCGATGTACTTGCCCAGGTCGAGCTCGATGAAGTCGCCGGGCTTGAGCGCCAGCAGCTGCTCCACCGTGGCCGGGGCATGCGCCAGCTCGGCCACCAGGTCCACCTCGGCGGCCTGGATCTGCTGCGACATCAGCTTGACCCAGCGGTGGTCGCTGCCGACCGAGTCGCCCTGGATCGTTGAATACAGCACGTCGCGGATGGGCTCCAGCGTGGCGTAGGGGATGCAAAGGTGCACCGTGCCGGTGGTGTCGCCGATCTCCATCGTGAAGGAGGTGGCCACCACGATCTCGCTGGGCGTGGCGATGTTGGCGAACTGCGGCTGCATCTCCGAGCGCTGGTACTCCAGCTCAAGCGGGTAGATGCCGTTCCAGGCCTTCTTGTACTCGGTGGTGATGACCTCCACCAGGCGGGCGATGATGCGCAGCTCGGTGGGCGAGAAGTCGCGGCCCTCGATGCGCGTGTGGAACTTGCCCGCGCCGCCGAACAGCGCGTCGATCACCGAGAACACCAGGTTGGGGTCGCAGACGATCAGCCCCGAGCCGCGCAGCGGCCGCACCTGCACGATGTTGAAGTTGGTCGGGACGACGATCTCGCGCAGGAAGGCGCTGTACTTCTGCACCTTGGTGCCGCCCACGGACACCTCGGGCGACTTGCGCATCAGGTTGAACAGGCCGATGCGGATGTTGCGGGCGAAGCGTTCGTTGACGATCTCCAGCGTGGGCATGCGGCCGCGCACGATCCGCTCCTGGCTGGAGAGGTCGTAGTCGCGGATGCCACCGACAGGCGCTTCCTCGGCTTCGAGCTTCTGGCTCTCGCCGGTGATGCCCTGCAGCAGGGCATCGACTTCATCCTGGGAGAGGATCTGCTGATTCATGCTTGACCGGGTGTCATCCGGCTCGCGAAGGTCACAGGCAGGTTCACGCAGCGACCGGCGCGGTCACTGGATGATGAAGTTGGCGTAGTGCACGGCGACGATGGGGTTCTCGTCGTGGGCCTTCTTCTTTTTCTTCTTCTTGGGCGCGGCGTCTTCCTCGGCAGCGGCGGCCTCGGCGGAGTCGTCCTCCACGTCCAGGCCCATGGCACGCGCGGCGCCGGTGCGGATCTCGCTGGCCAGCTGGGCCTTGCCCTCGGCGGTCAGCAGTTCCTCGGATGTCTTGCGCGACAGGATCAGCAGCACGGCGTTGCGGATGGCCGGCATGTAGGCCTTGATCTGGTCGGCGGCATGAGCGTCGGCCAGCTCCAGCTGCATGCCGATCTGCAGGTAGCGGTCCTGCTGGGTGTCGGCCAGGTTGACGGTGAAGATGTCCAGCGGCACGAAGGTCGGCGGTGCGCCGTGCTCCTTCTCCTTGGCCTTGGGCTTTTCGACTTCGGCATGGGCGTCGCCGCCCTCCTCGTCCCCCGCGGCGGCCTGCTTGCTCATCATGAACAGCGCCCCGCCACCGGCCAGCACCAGCAGCAGCACGACGGCGCCGATGATGATGAACAGCTTTTTCTTGGATCCACCCTTGGCAGGGGCGGCATCGGTCGCGGCAGCGGCAGAGGACATGTCGGCTTTCTCCAGATGCGGCCCCGCCTGCCACCCCGCGTGGGGCGCAGGCCATCAGGCCGCTTGAGAAAGGATTATTCGAGCCGGCTGCCGCGGCGATGCCTGGATAAGACTGGCGAAGCCGTGCGTTATCCGGCAGGCCGCGGGCAGGCGTGACCGCCGGCCGCGGGCAGCGGAGCCTGCGCGGGCGCCGGGGCATGACCGGCGTCGCCTCCGCCTGCCGCGCGCAGCGGCACCAAGCGGCGGCAGGCGATGAGTCAGGCCGCTGCGTCAGGCTGGCGTGCAAGCCAACCGGCTGATCCCGCGTGTGACGCCGGTCACGCGTAGAGGCTCAGGCCGCCACCGCCGGTGCGCACCCAGTGCGTGGGCGGGGCTGCGACCGACTCGGCCGGGGCCTCGCGCTCGCCCGCGCCGCGGCCGGCGGCCGTCTGCGGGCTGCCGCTACCGGGCTGGCCGGGGTCGCCGCCCGAGGGATGGCGCTGCTCGGAGACGCCGCTGCCGGCCAGCTGCAGGCCGGAGGACGCCAACGCATCGGCCAGGGCCGGCAGGCTGGCTTCCAGCGCGCGGCGGGTGGCGGCGGAGGCGGCCTCGAAGTGCACCTGTGCCTGCTCGCCGTCCACCGCGATGCGCACGGTGATCGGGCCCATCTCGGCGGGGTTGAGGTCCAGCCGGGCTTCCTGCACGCTGCCCGCATCCTGAGCCGCGCGATGCACCAGCACGCGCACTTCCTCGCCCAGCGCGGCCGGGAAGGCCGGAGAACCCACCGGCTCGGCCACGGTGGCTGCCGGCGAGGCCGACGCCGGCGTGGCGCCGAAGGCCGACGACAGCGCGTGGGCAAAGCCGGCGGTGCCGCTGCTCGATGCACCGGCCGTGCCGTCGGCAGGCGCGGCCAGTGCGGCCAGGCGGCCCTCGCCTGCCCCCTGCCCATCGCCCAGGTCGCCGCCAGCCTGCCCACCAGGGCCGCCGGCCGAGGCGCCCATCTGGCCGGCCAGCTCACCCAGCGTCAGCGTGGGCGGCGAGCCGGGGTCGGCGCCGGGAAGCGGGCCGCCGGGGCGCCGGTCGGCCGGCTGCAGGGCGGCGGTGTCGGTGGCCGAGTCGGCGCTCCCTGCCGTCACCTGCGCGATGTCGGAGGCTGCGCCCTCACCGCCTGCTGGCATCCACGCCGCCAGCCATTCGGCCAGCGGCGGCGTGGCAGCCGGGTCGGCCACGGTGGCCGGAACGGCCGCGCCGGCAGTGCGACGGCCCTCGGCGGCTTCGGCCTGCTGCTCGTCTGCGTCAGCAGCCTGGGCGTCGCGACGCCCGGCAGCCTGGGCGGAGTCGCTGGAGGCGCTGCGGGCCGGCTGTCGGGCCGATTGGGCTGCGGGGGTGGATGAGGCGGATGGCCCGTGCTGGGCCGGTCGCGTCTGCCCGGCTGGCTTGGGCGCGGTGGCTGTGCGCGGCCGCTCAGTACTGGCGCGCGGCGCCTCGTCAGCCTGCGTGGCGGCCGGCTGGCGAGCCGCCGGGCTGGCCCGGGAGCTGCGCGCGGCATCGGCTGCCGAGGCGGGGGGTGATGAGGGCGTCGTCGATGCAGACGGGGCCGGAGCGGCCGCTGCTGCGGCCCCGGCAGCCTGGCGCTCCAGCATCACGGCAAAGCTGGCGAGGGCCGAGCCGGCGCTGAGCGCGCGGTCCAGCCCCGCGGTGGCGCTGCTGGCTGCGCCCGTCTGGGCCGGGCCGGCGGCGGCCGGGCCGGTGGCGCTGAAGGCGCTGATGGCGCTGGCAGCAGGACGGTTGGTGATCATGGTGTGGTGCGTGCGTGCGGTGCGGACGGCTGCCGCCTAGGGGCGGCCGAGCGCGGTTGCGTGCTGCGGTGCGGCTGGGCGGCGTCTGGCCTTGCGGCGCGATAGATCAGGCCGAGCCGATCGCCGCAAAGTCGGTGCTCACGCCCAGGTCCATGCCGGAGCCCGCCAGTGCACCGAGTGCCGCAAGATTGATCCCCCGCCCGCCCGGGCCGCCGGCCGACCGCACGGCACGCGCAGCCATCTCGTCGGTGGCCTTCTGCTCGCGCCGGCCCAGCAGGGCCGCGGCCTCGTGCTGGCGACGCTCGATGAGCTGGGCCACCGCGGCCACGCGCTGCTCGCGGGCCACCAGCAGGTGGCGCGCGCTCTCGGCTGAGTTGCGGGTGCGCTCCACGGTCAGCTCCTGCTCGGCAATGGCCTGGCCCAGGCGCTGCATGAAGTCCTGGTAGCAGCGGATGATCTCCATGGAGGCACCACCGGCGAACTGCGCCTTCCAGCGCGCTTGGTAGTCCGCCCGCCAGCCCACCAGCGCCTCGAGCTGGCCCTGTGCCGCCTCGGCGGCGGACTTGGCCCGCTCGAAGCGGCTGCGTGCCTCGTCGCGCTCGCGCTCGGCGCACTCGTGCAGGGTGATGAGGGGCTTGAGGGCTTGCATGGCGGCTCTCCTGGATCGTGTTCAGCCGGGGCTCAGCCCCCGACCATCTGTCGCAACTGGCGCACGCTGTCGCTCAGCGTCGCCTGGTCGTGCATGTCCTGCTGCAGCAGCTTGACCATCTGCGGGTGCAGGCGCACGGCCAGGTCCAGCTCCGGGTCATTGCCGGGCGCGTAGGCGCCCAGCGCGATGAGGTCGCGGCTCTTCTGGTAGCGCGACCACAGCTGGCGCAGCCGGCGCGAGGCCTCGATGTGCTCCGGCGCCGCAACGTTGTGCATCACGCGCGAGGCCGAGCGCTCGATGTCGATGGCCGGGAAGTGGCCGGACTCGGCCAGCTCGCGCGACAGCACGATGTGGCCGTCGAGGATGGCGCGCGCCGCATCGGCGATCGGGTCCTGCTGGTCGTCGCCCTCGGACAGCACGGTGTAGAAGGCGGTGATCGAGCCGTGGCCGTTGAGGCCGTTGCCGCTGCGCTCCACCAGCTGCGGCAGCTTGGCAAAGCAGCTCGGCGGATAGCCCTTGGTGGCCGGCGGCTCGCCGATGGCCAGGGCGATCTCGCGCTGCGCCATCGCGTAGCGCGTGAGCGAGTCCATCAGCAGCAGCACGTGCTGACCCTGGTCGCGGAAGTGCTCGGCAATCGCCGTGGCATAGGCCGCGCCCTGCATGCGCACCAGCGGCGGCGCATCGGCCGGTGCGGCCACCACCACCGAGCGCGCCAGGCCCTCCTCGCCCAGGATGTCCTCGATGAATTCCTTGACTTCGCGGCCGCGCTCGCCGATCAGGCCGACGACGATGACATCGGCCTGCGTGTAGCGGGCCATCATGCCCAGCAGCACCGACTTGCCGACGCCCGAGCCGGCGAACAGGCCGATGCGCTGGCCGCGGCCGACCGTCAGCATGCTGTTGATGGCGCGCACGCCGGTGTCCAGCGGCAGGCGCACCGGGTCGCGGTCCATCGCATTGATCGGGCGGCGGATCAGCGGCTCGTTGCGCACCAGCTGCAGCCGGCCGTGGCGGTCCAGGGGCTCGCCGTCGGCGCCGATCACGCGGCCCAGCAGGCCGTCGCCGATGGGCAGGTGGCGGGTGCGGTCCTCGCTGCGCCGCCACGGATGGTTGACGCGGCCGAGCTGCGGCGGGTTGATCGGCAGGTTGCGCGGCACCACGCGGGCGCCACTGGCCAGGCCGTGCACGTCGCCCGTGGGCATCAGGAAGGCGCGGTCCCCGGCAAAGCCCACCACCTCGGCCAGCACCGGCGGCTGCGGGTCGGCCGGGTTGGTGGAGTGGATCTCGCAGACGGCGCCCACCGGCAGCCGCAGGCCGGCGGCCTCCAGCACCAGGCCGGCCACGCGGATGAGCTTGCCTTCGGACTCCAGCACCACCGGGGCGGCGGCGCAGGCATCCAGGTCACTCAGGAACTTGTTCCAGCGCTCCAGGCCGGGCGTGCGGGCAAGGGTCGAGTTCATCGCCGATGTCCTCAAGCGTCGCCCAGCGCCGGGCCGGGCCGGGTGTCGCCCCAGTCGTGGTCATGGCCCAGCAGGGCGGAGACCTTCTTCCAGCGCGCCTCGATGGTGGCGTCCACCACCGCGATGTCGGACTCCACCAGGCAGCCGCCGCGGGTGATGGCCGGGTCCACGATCAGCCGCGCGCCGCGCGAGGCCAGCGCCTCCTTCAGGCTCATGCCGACGAGCGCATGGTCGTCCGGGTGCAGCCGCACGCAGACGTGCTTGGCGGTGTTGAGCAGCGCAGCCAGGGCCTCCTCGGCCACGGTGACCACCAGCTCCGGCCGCTGGGCGATCTCGGTGCGCACCACCTGGCGGGCCAGCTCCAGCGCCACGCCGGCCAGGCGGCCGGCCAGCTGCTGCTCCACCGACTCCAGCCGCTGGCCGAAGGACTCCGCCAGCGTGGTCACCTGGGCGGACATCTGGGCCGTGAGCTGCGCGGTGAAGGTCTGCTTGAAGTTCTCCAGCGCCGCCAGGCCGTCGCGGTAGCCGTCCTGGTAGCCGGCCTGGCGCGCGGCCTGCAGCTCCTGGGCGCGCTCGGCGGCCACGGCTTGGGGGTCGCGCTGCGGCTCACGCTGCGCGGCCTGCACCGGCGGGGCGTTGCGGTTGTCGCTGCCAAAGGAGTCCGGTGCCCACGCGGAGAAGTCGCGCAGCTCCTCACGCGGGATGAAACGGGCGTACGGGTTGCCGGCCGCCGGGGTGGGGGACTCCGGCACCAGCCCAGGGTGAATGCGCGGCTTAGACGAACTCATCGTCGCCTCCGCCGCCCAGCACGATCTGGCCTTCGTCGGCCAGGCGGCGCACCGTCTTCAGCAGCTCCTTCTGCTCCGCCTCGACTTCCGACAGGCGCACGGGGCCGCGGGATTCGAGGTCCTCGCGCAGCGTCTCGGCCGCGCGGCTGGACATGTTCTTGAACACCTTCTCGCGCAGCTCGGGCGTGGCGCCCTTCAGGGCGATGATCAGCGACTCGGACTGCACTTCGCGCAGCAGCGCCTGGATGCCCTTGTCGTCCACCTTCATCAGATCGTCGAAGGTGAACATGTTGTCCATGATCTTCTGCGCCAGGTCGCCGTCGGCCTCGCGGATGTAGTCCAGCACCGAGGTCTCCACGCTGGAGCCCATCAGGTTGATGATCTCGGCCGCCGTCTTGGCGCCGCCCATGGACGCCTTCTTCAGCCGGTCGCCACCGGCCAGCACGCGGCTCATCACTTCGTTGAGATCCTTGAGCGCCGTGGGCTGGATGCCGTCGAGCGTGGCGATGCGGATCAGCACCTCGTTGCGCTGGCGCTCGGTGAACTGCTTGAGCACGCTGGAAGCCTGGTCGAAGTCCAGGTGCACCAGGATGGCGGCCACGATCTGCGGATGCTCGTTGCGCAGCAGCTCGGCCACCGAGCCGGCGTCCATCCACTTCAGGCTCTCGATGCCGCTGACATCGCTGCCCTGCAGGATGCGATCAATCAGCAGGTTAGCCTTGTCGTCGCCCAGCGCCTTGCGCAGCACCGACTTGACGTACTCGTTGGTGTCGCTGACCAGCATGCTGTGCTCGCCAGCGTCGCTGTCGAAGCGCGTGAGCACGCTGTCCACGCGCTCGCGCGGCACGGTGCGCAGCTTGGCGATGGTCTCGCCCAGGCGCTGCACCTCCTTGGGCGCCAGGTGCTTGAACACCTCGGCAGCCTGCTCCTCGCCGAGCGACATCAGCAGGATGGCGGCGTCTTCCAGCCCTTGCTCGTCCATGGTCTCAAGCTTCCTTGGCGACCCAGCCGCGCACGATGTTGGCCACGGCGGCGGGGTTCTCGGCGGCCAGCTTGCGCGCGCCTTCCAGTCTCATGTCGATGGCCGGCGCTTCCAGCGCGGGCAGGTTGCCGCCGGCCTGCGGGGCGTCCAGTGCGGGCAGCGCCACATCGTCGGCCACCACCGCATCCAGCTGGCGCGGCTTGGGCGCCTGGGCGGCCTTCAAGGCCGGGCGAATGGCGCCGAACACCACGATCAGCGCCAGCAGGGTCAGTGCCGCCGGCACGGCGCCCACGCGCAGCAGGTCCACCACCTCGGGGCGCTGCCACAGGGGCGTCTCGTCGGGCTCGACCTTGTCGGTGCGGAAGGGCGCATTGATCACGCGCACCGAGTCGCCGCGCTGCTCGCTGAAGCCGATGGTCTCCTGCACCAGCGCGGTCAGCTTGTCCAGCTCCTCCTGGCTCAGCGGCTGGGTGCTGGTCTTGCCCTTGGCATCAGTCGTGGTCCGGTGATTAACCACCACCGCGGCATTCAGCCGCCTGACGGTGCCGGTGGCACCGCGCACCACGCGCACGGTCTTGTCCACCTCGAAGTTCGTCACCGCCTCACGGTGGCTGTTGGTGGCATTGGCCCCCGCGCCGCCAGCCGTCTGCAGCGGGGCCGACGCGCCATTGATGGGTGCGGTGGCCGGCACCGGCGGCTGGTTGCTGGCCGCACCCGGCACGCCGGTGGGCTGGGCCGGCGTGCTGCCCTGGCTTTCCACCGTCTGCTGGCTGCGCACCGTGGCCTGGGCCTGCGGGCCCTGGTTGGGCTTGAACTCCTCGCTGGTCGCCTCGCTCTGCGAGAAGTCCACGTCCGCCGTCACCTGCGCGCGCAGGTTGTCGCGGCCCACCACCGGCTCCAGCAGGTCCATCACCCGCTTGGTGTAGTTGGCCTCGATCTGGGCCACGTACTGCAGCTGCTGGGCGTTCAGGCCGTCCGGGTGCGTGCCGTCCGGGCTCTCGGACAGCAGGCTGCCGTTCTGGTCGACCACGCTGACCGCCTTGGGCGACATCTCCGGCACGCTGGACGACACCAGGTGCACGATGCCGGCCACCTGCGCGCGATCCAGCGTGCGGCCGGGCGCCAGGCTCACCAGCACCGAGGCCGAGGGCTTTTGCTGCTCGCGGAAGAAACCGTTCTGGTTCGGCAGCGCCAGGTGCACGCGGGCGCTGCTGACAGCGGCCAGCGACTCGATGGAGCGGGTCAGCTCGCCCTCCAGCCCGCGCTGGAAGTTCAGCCGCTCCTGGAACTGCGTCACGCCGAAGCGCTGGTTCTCCATCAGCTCATAGCCGACCACCGAGCCCTTGGGCAGGCCGGCGGACGCCAGCTTCAGGCGCACGTCGTGCACCTTGTCGGCCGGCACCAGGATGGCGTTGCCGCCCTCGGCGTGCTTGTAGGGCACGTTCATCTGCGACAGCTGCGCGATGATGGCGCCGCCGTCCTTGTCCGACAGGTTGGCGTAGAGCACCTTGTAGTCGCCCTTGCTGGTCATCAGCGCCATGCTCAGCGCGATGGCCAGCACGGCCAGGATGCCGCCGCCCAGGGCCAGCTTGCGCGGCATGGGCAGGGCCATCAGGCGCTTGCCGAAGGTGTCCGGCTGGGCGGCAACCAGCGTGGCGGGTGCGGCCACGTTGGCGGGTTGGGGGGCGACGGTGAGGTCCATGCGGGCAGGTTCGGGCGGCGGGGTCGGGCCGGGGCGGCGGATGCACCGCGACACAGCCTGACGTGTGGCACCGATTATTCGGAAGGCCCCCGCCAAAAATGCCCCGAACAGCGCACCGAAACCCCTTCAGTTCCCGGCCAGTGCTGCCGACATCAGCGATACGATCCCAACCACTCAGATGCCGCCCGGCCGAGCGTGAAGCGCATCACGCCGGCGACACCCCGCCGCTATGGACCTCAAGCTCAAACCCTTCGACTTCGCCCAAGCCGCCGCGCGTGCCGGCATGTCCGACGTGGCCGAGCGCGTCGGCCAGGCCAGCGGCGGGGGCAAGGTGCCCACCGGCTTCCAGCAGGCCTTCACCCAGGCACTCAGCCAGGTCAGCGCCACGCAGAACCAGGCCTCCCAGCTGCAGCGTGAAGTGCAGTTCGGCAATCCCGACGTCAGTCTTGAGCAGACGATGATCGCGATGCAGAAGGCGCAGATCGGCTTCCAGTCGGCCGTCCAGGTACGCAACCGCCTGGTGCAGGCCTACACCGACATCATGAACATGCAGGTGTGATCGGCCAGCCCGGGATGCCCGTCAGGGCGCCTCAAGAAAAACGGCCCGCGCAAGCGGGCCGTTGTCGTCTGGGGCACGCGACTCAGGCGTAGTCCGCCAGGGCGTTGCGCATCTTCTTCATGGCGGCCGCCTCGATCTGGCGGATGCGCTCGGCGCTGACGCCATAGTCCGCCGCCAGCTCGTGCAGCGTCATGCCGCCGGAGCCGTCATCACGCACTTTGAGCCAGCGCTCCTCGACGATGCGGCGGCTGCGCTCATCCAGCGCATCCAGTGCACGGGTGATGCCGTCGCTGGCCAGGCGGTCACGCCGCTCAGCGTCCAGCATGCGCGTGGGCTCCATCGAGTCGTCGGCCAGCCAAGCGATCGGGGCCACCGCGGCCTCGTCGTCGTCCGTGCCGCCCTCCAGCGCCACATCGGCTCCGGCCAGACGCATCTCCATCTCAACCACATCCTGCGGCCGCACGTCGAGCTGGCGGGCCACGGCATCCACCTGCGCCGGGCTCAGCGCCATGCGGCCGGCGTCGTCGCCCGCCTCACCCTTCATGCCGTGCTTGATTGAGCGCAGGTTGAAGAACAGCTTGCGTTGCGCCTTGGTCGTGGCCACCTTCACGAGGCGCCAGTTGCGCAGGATGTAGTCATGGATCTCGGCCTTGATCCAGTGCAGCGCGTAACTCACCAGGCGCACGCCCTGTTCCGGATCGAAGCGCTTGACGGCCTTCATCAGGCCGACGTTGCCCTCCTGGATCAGGTCGCCCTGCGGCAGGCCGTAGCCCATGTACTGGCGCGACACGGACACCACCAGGCGCAGGTGCGACAGCACCAGGCGGCCGGCGGCCTCCAGGTCGTTGTGCTCGCGCAGGCGGCGGGCCAGCTTGCCCTCCTCCTCGGCGGTGAGCAGCGGGATGTCATTGACCGCGCGGATGTACGCGTCCAGGTTGCCCAGCGAGGGCACCACGGCCCAGGGATCGCGCAGGGCCAGCGCAGAGGTCGGTGCGGCAGAAGCGGTCATGTTCATGGCAGTCATGGAGTCTCCTTCCGTCGCGTCGGTTCCATAAATATTAGCACTCGACCTTGAAGAGTGCTAAATCGCCTCCAGGGGGCGGCGCAATGGGGCCGACACGGCGCCCGGACGGTTTTTCAAGCCCCGGACGGCCAGTTTTCGGCAGCTGGCGTGCCGGGCAGGGCGGCCTCGGCGGCCCGGGTACGCCCTCCCCTTGACTGAGGTTTATCTAGGTGTTTGCGGGGACTGGGCGGCAGAAAGTCACATGCCAGAATCGCCGCCGCTTTGCCCGCCTGGTGAAACGCCCGGCCCACCGACGAGAAGGATCGAGACAAATGAAAGAGCTGCTGACTGGCCTTGCCCTGGCCGCCCTGGCCGCCACCGCGCAGGCCGACATCGGGGAGGACTTCCACCGCTTCATCGAGGGCTCGTACGGCGGTGCGGCCATCGGTGTGGAGTCCCGCACCACTGAGGGCTGCCCGCGCGGGACCACCAACTGCGAAGATCTGCGCACCCTGCCCTGGAAGTTCTGGGGCGGCTGGCGCGTCAGTGAAACGCTGGGCACCGAGATCTCCTACATCCACTTCGGCACGCTGCGCAACCAGACGATTGCGCCCAACAACGCGCCGCTGATCGAGACGACCACCCGCGCCCAGTCCATCGGGCTGACGTTTGCCCCGACCTTCGCGCTCAACCAGGTCTCCACCCTGGTGGCCCGCATTGGCGTGGCCAGCGTCAAGACCGAGTACGACTCCCCGACCGAAAGCAACGCCGGCTGGCGCGCCGAGCCGCTGCTGGGCGCGGCACTGCAGTGGAACGTGGGCCGCTCGCTGCCCGACAGCGCCGGCATCCTGCGCGGCTTTTCGCTGGAGTTCGGCTGGGACACCACCCGCATCAAGCAGATCGACAGCAAGAAGTGGATTCACCTCTTCACGATCGGCGGCGGCTTCGAGTTCTGACTCCGCACACGTGCCCAAAGCAAAGAGCCGGCAACAGCCGGCTCTTTTCATTTGCGCAGGGAGCGGTCCATCCGGTCCATCAGGCCGATCAGTTCACCAGCCCCATGTCGCCCGACAGCAGCAGGCTCTCGATGTCCAGCAGGATCACCATGCGCTCGCCCACGTGGGCCAGTCCCTTGATATAGGTGGCGTCGATCGCCGACTTCATTTCCGGCGCCGGGCGGATGGCCTCGGCCGGGATCTCCACCACATCGCTGACCGAGTCGACCACCGTGCCGACCGTGCGCTGACCGATGTGCAGCACGATGGTGACGGTAAAGGCGTTGTATTCGGCCTCGCCGTTGGCATTGAGGCAGCCGAAGCGCACGCGCAGGTCCACGATCGGCACGATGGTGCCGCGCAGGTTGACCACGCCCTTGAGGAAGGCCGGCGCATTGGCGATGCGCGTCGGGTTCTCGTAGCCGCGGATCTCCTGCACCTTCAGGATGTCGATGCCGTATTCCTCGCCGCCCAGGCGGAAGGTGAGGTATTCGCGCGCCAGCGCATCGGTGGCCACCGGCGCCTGGATGTTTTCCATCATGCCCATTGAAGTCTCCTGATGCGGATGGCGCCCGGCCGCGGCCCGACCCATCCCCGGTTCACAGCCTAGCCCGCAAGCCGCCGTGCAGTGGCCGGATCAAGCCCGTGCCGGCCCCGCTATTCATCGACGGCGCATCAATGACGCGAGCGGCGCACCAGGCTGCCCACGTCCAGGATCAACGCCACGCGGCCGTCGCCCATGATGGTCGCGCCCGAGACGTCGGGCACCTTGCGGTAGTTCGCCTCCAGGTTCTTCACCACCACCTGCTGCTGGCCCAGCAGCTCGTCCACCAGCAGGGCGACGCGGCCGCTCTCGGCCTCCACGACGACCATGATCGACGCCGTGCGGTCCCAGTCGAAGCGCGGCACGTCGAACACCTTCTCCAGCTCGATCACCGGCATGTAGGTGTCGCGCACCTCGACCACGCGGCCGGTGGAGCCGACCGTCTTGATCATGTCGTCGCTGACCTGGAAGCTTTCCACCACCGAAGACAGCGGCAGGATGTAGACCTCCTCGCCCACGCCCACGCTCATGCCGTCCATGATGGCCAGGGTCAGCGGCAGGCGCACCTTGACGCTCATGCCGTAGCCCTCGGCGGAGTCGATCTCCACCGTGCCGCCCAGGGCGGTGATGTTCTTCTTGACCACGTCCATGCCGACGCCGCGGCCGGACACATCGGTCACCACCTCGGCGGTGGAGAAGCCCGGCGCGAAGATCAGGCCCCACACGTCGGCATCGCTCAGGGTGTCGGGCGCGTCGATGCCGCGCTCGCGCGCCTTCTTGAGCAGCTTCTCGCGCGACAGGCCGCGGCCGTCGTCGCGCACCTCGATGACGATGGAGCCGCCCTGGTGCGACGCGCTCAGCGTGATGGTGCCGGCCTCGGGCTTGCCCTTGGCCAGCCGGTCGGCAGGCATCTCGATGCCGTGGTCGACCGAGTTGCGCACCAGGTGGGTCAGCGGGTCGGTGATCTTCTCGATCAGGCCCTTGTCCAGCTCGGTGGCCTCGCCCTGCGTGACCAGCTCCACCTTCTTGCCCAGCTTGCCGGCCAGGTCGCGCAGCATGCGCGGGAAGCGGCTGAACACGGTGGACATCGGAATCATGCGGATCGACATCACCGCTTCCTGCAGGTCGCGGGTGTTGCGGTCCAGATCCGTCAGGCCAGAGACGAGCTGCTGGTAGAGCACCGGGTCCAGGTTGCGGCTGTTCTGCGCCAGCATGGCCTGGGTGATGACGAGCTCGCCCACCAGATTGATGAGCTGGTCGACCTTCTCCACCGACACGCGGATGGTGGACGACTCCAGCGTGGCGCCGGGCTTGTCGGCCGCCTTGGCTGCCGGACGCGCTGCGGCAGCAGCGGGCTTGGCGGCAACCGGGGCGGCGGCGGGCTGGGCTCCGGGCGCGCCCGGTGCGTTGTCGAAGAAGCCGTAGCCCGGATCGGCAGCCGGGGCCGCAGCGGCGGGCGCGCCGGGCGCGTTGTCGAAGAAGCCGTAGCCGACCTCGGCCGCGGGGGCGGTGGACGATGCCGGCGAGGCGAAAGGCTCGAACTTCACCTGCTCGCGCGAGACATGGAAGGTGAAGAGATCCAGCATGTCCGATTCGCTGCTGGCGGTCTCCACCTTGAAGGTGCGCAGGCCGCCCTCAGCCTTGCCGCCGTCCAGCGGCTCGATGCTGCCGAGCTCGGGGATCTCCTTGAACAACTCGGCCAGGTTGTCGGCCTGCGCGGGGTCGGCCAGCGGGCCGACGGTGAGCTTGAGCGTGCGCTTGCCACCCGGTGCGGCAGCCGGTTCGGCCGCGGGAGCCGGCACGGCGGCAACCGGCGCGGGCGCGGCCACGGGAGCGGGCGCGGCCACGGGGGTAACGGCAGCAGCGGGCGGGGCAGCCGGGGTCTCGCCGGCGACCATCGCGCGGATGTTGGCCAGCAGCTCGGCGGTGTCCACCGGATCAGCGCCGGAGCCCTGATGTCGGCCGAGCTGGGCCTTGAGCGCATCGCCCGACGCCAGCAGCACATCGACCATCGCGGCGGTGGGCTGCAGCTCGTGGCGGCGCAGCTTGTCCAGCAGGGTCTCCATCTGGTGCGTCAACTCGGCCACGTCGGCAAAGCCGAAGGTGGCCGCACCGCCCTTGATGGAGTGGGCACAGCGGAAGATGGCGTTCAGTGCCTCGTCGTCGGCCGCGGCCACGTCCAGCTCCAGCAGGAGCTGCTCCATGCGCTCCAGGTTCTCACCGGCTTCTTCAAAGAAGACCTGGTAGAACTGGCTGAGGTCGATGCCCGCTGCGGAGGACGACGGATCGGTGTGGGTCTCGCCCATGCTTGGATGCTCCTGGCTGCAGTCTTGTCGCGCGACGCTGGTCGATCAGCGGATGACCTTCTTGATGACCTCGATCAGCTTGTTCGGGTCGAAGGGCTTGACCAGCCAGCCGGTGGCGCCCGCGGCGCGGCCGGCCTGCTTCATCTGGTCGCTGGACTCGGTGGTCAGGATGAGGATGGGCGTAGCCTTGAACTGCGCGTTCTCGCGCAGCTTCTTGGTCAGGCTGATGCCATCCATGCGCGGCATGTTCTGGTCGGTCAGCACCAGGTCGAAGCTGCGCTGCGCAGCCTTCTCCCAGGCATCCTGACCATCGACTGCCTCCACCACGTTGTAGCCCGCGCTCTTGAGCGTGAAGGACACCATCTGGCGCATGGAGGCCGAGTCGTCGACGGCGAGGATGGAATGCATGTCGTTCTCCGGAAGGGGTTTGCGGCGCGCTTTGTGGGCGTGACGCAATCAGTCGGTATCGGGTCGGGTTATCGGCGCAGCGGGGCGGGGCTTTAGAAAAGCTCCACCGAGCCGGCGTCCATCTCGTCTTGCGTCACCGGGTTGGGCCGCAGCGGCGCGGTCTCCACCACGGCCTCGCCGTCGGCGTCGTCATACAGCGCGTCGCGGGCCAGCTGGTCGGCGCAGCTGCGCAGCCGGGTGTTGGTGTGGGTGATCAGCTGCGACGCCATGTCCTGGAACTGCAGCGCGGTCACCGCGGTATAGAGCAGCCGCATCGCCTCGCGCAGCCGAGGCAGGTGCTGGGTGCCCAGGTCAGCCTCGCGCTCGCCATCGTCCAGCGACTGGCCCAGCAACCCGGCCACGCCGTGGAAGCCCTGCATCAGGGAGTCGCAGGTGTCCGACAACAGGCGCTGCAGCCGCTCCAGGTCGTTGGAGGCGGTCATCAGGTGGTCCTGCAGCTCGGTGGCCAGCAGCAGGGGGATGCCCTGCGGGGACTCGTCGGGACCTTCGGTGGTCAGCATCGTCGCTCCGGATCGTGAATGAGGAGGCTGCATCGCCGGCGTACCGCATGTCGCACAGGGGCGACCGCGGCGGCTTGCGAGGAGCGTCCGTTGCTAGAATTTTTCGGCTCATCGGCACCGGATCTACAGCTGATGACGCGGGAAAAGTTGGCGCAAATCCGGGGATTGCGCGCCAGTTGCCAACCGGGCGCGGCCCGGGCCGCCGTGCCCGATTCACCGACCCTGCCGCCGAAAGGCCGTCCTTGACCGAGCCCAGCTCCGCGGAGCCCCCTCGCCCTGCCCCCGTGCCCCGCCCGCCCGCGGAACGCCCGCTGCGCATCCTGCACCTGGAAGACAGCGAGCCCGACCACCTGCTGACCATCGCCCACCTGCAGCGTGGCGGGCTGCAGGTGGAAGCCATGCGGGTGGAGACCGAGCGGGAGTTCTCTGCCGCCCTCGACCAGCGCTGGGATGCCATCCTGTCGGACTTCGGCCTGCCCGGCTTTTCGGGCCTGGCCGCGCTGGATCTGGTCAAGGCGCGCGGCGCGCTGGTGCCTTTCATCCTCGTGTCCGGTGAGATCGGCGAGGACACCGCCGTGCGCGCCATGCGCAACGGCGCCAGCGACTACCTGCTCAAGAACAATCTGGCGCGCCTGGTGCCCGCCCTGCTGCATGCCATCGAGGCCACCGAGGCGGTGCGCGCCCGCCAGCAGGCGGACCTCGACCTGGCGCAATCCAAGGAGCGGCTGCGCGAGCTGGCCCAGCACCTGCAGACCAGCGTCGAGCAGGAACGCGCGGCGATCGCCCGCGAGATCCACGACGATGTCGGCGGCTCGCTGACCGCGCTCAAGTTCGACCTGGCCTGGATCTGCCGCCACGCGCCCACGCCGGCCATCCAGGAGCGGGCCCAGCAGGCGCTGGAGACAGTCAGCCATGCCATCGAGGCGAGCCAGCGCATCATGCACAACCTGCGTCCGGCCATCCTGGAGCAGGGCCTGGTGGCCGCGCTGCAATGGATGACGCAGCGCTTCGAGAAGCGCACCGGCATCGCCACGGTCTTTCGCACCAGCCACGAGAGCCTGCAGCTGCCCGCCGGCGTGCCGCTGGTGGCCTACCGCACCGCGCAGGAGGCGCTGACCAACATCTCCAAGCACGCCCAGGCCACGCAGGTGCAGGTGGACCTGACGCTGGCGGCCGGCGTGCTGTCGCTGGAGGTGAGCGACAACGGCCGCGGCCTGAGCCAGGCCGATCTGGCCAAGGCGCGGTCCTTCGGCATCCGCGGCCTGCACGAGCGCGCCGGCACCGTCGGCGGCTGGGTGGACCTCAGCAGCGGCCCGCGCGGCACCACGCTGATCCTGTCGGTGCCGCTGGATGGTGAGGCATCACCCCATCACCATGCCGAGGCGCACGACGCCACGCCGGACCAAGCGGCCCCCCGCCCCGGCTTGGACCCGCACAACGATCCGACCACCTGGGGCACCCTATGATGCGCCCGCCGGCTGCCAGCCGGCCGGTGGTTGCCCGCAACCCCCGCTGCCGAGGCCCCGCCAAGGAGACGCAACCGTGATCAAGGTCATGCTCTGCGACGACCACGCCCTCATCCGGCGCGGCATCCGCGACACCCTGTCCGAGGCGCCGGACGTGGAGGTCGTCGGCGAGGCAGGCGACTACGGCGAGCTGCGTGCCCTGCTGCGCCAGCGCAGCTGCGACGTGCTGGTGCTCGACATCAACCTCCCCGGCCGCAGCGGCCTGGACGTGCTGCACGCGCTCAAGGAAGAAGGCTCGTCCCTGCGCGTGCTGATTGTCTCGATGTACCCCGAGGACCAGTACGCCATCCGCGCCATGCGCGCCGGCGCACAAGGCTATGTCAACAAGGGCGACGATCCGGCGCAGATCCTGGCGGCCGTGCGCACCGTGGCCCAGGGCCGCAAGTACGTGACGCCAGAGATGGCGCAGATGCTGGTCGACAGCCTCACCGCGCCGGCGCCCGAGCAGGCCCACCAGAAGCTCTCGGACCGCGAGCTGCAGACGCTGGTGATGATTGCCTCGGGCAAGCGGCTGTCGGACATCGCCGAGCAGCTCAACCTCAGCCCCAAGACGGTCAGCGTCTACCGCGCCCGTGTGCTGGAGAAGCTCGCGCTGACCAACAACTCCGAGCTCACGGTCTACGCCATTCGCAACGGGCTGGTCTGACGGCCGCAGGCTGGCGCGCCGTCAGCCGCCGGCCAGCAGCTTGCGGATGTCGGCGGCGAGGTCCGCCACCGGCATGCCGTAGCGCGCGAAGAGCCGCACCCTGCCCTGCGGGTCGAAGACGTAGGAGCCGGCGGTGTGGTCCACCAGATAGCCGTCGGGCGTACTGCCCTTGACCTTCTGGTAGAACACCTTGAACGACTTGGCCGCGTCGGCCACCTGCTGCGGCGTGCCGCGCAGCGCGACGAAGGCCGGATCGAACCCCTGCACATAGGCCTTGAGCATGGCTGCCGTGTCCCGCTCCGGGTCCAGCGTGACGAACACCGCCTGCAGCCGCTGGCCGTCCGCGCCCAGCTGGCGCTTGATCTCGGCCAGCTCGGCCAGCGTGGTGGGGCACACATCCGGGCAGTGCACATAGCCGAAGAACACCACCACCACCTTGCCTTTGAATTCGGCCAGGCTGCGCGGTTTGCCGTCCACATCGGGCAGGCTCAGGCCCTGGGCGTAGTCCACGCCGGTGATGTCCACGGCATTGAACCCGCCCGCCGCGCCGCCGGCCGAGTCCTGGCCCAGCCAGCCCCGCACGCGATCGCAGCCGGTGAGCGTGGAGGCCGCCAACAGCGTGGTCAGGACGAGGAGATGGCGGCGCTTCATGGCTGGCCCCAGGGCAGGTAGTGGTCCACCATCAGCGCGGCAAAGAGCAGCGACAGGTGGAGGATGGAAAAGCGGAAGGTCTTGCGCGCCAGCGGCTCGCTATAGCTGCGCCACAGTTTGAAGCCATAGGCGATGAACCACAGGCCGAGAACGATGGCGCTTGCCAGATAGAGCCAGCCGCTCATGCCGTACACGAAGGGCAGCAGCGTGGCCGGCAGCAGCACGATGGTGTAGAGCAGCACATGCAGCCGGGTGAACTCGTTGCCGTGCGTCACCGGCAGCATCGGCAGGCCCGCGCGGGCATAGTCCTCGGCCCGGTAGAGCGCCAACGCCCAGAAGTGCGGCGGCGTCCACAGGAAGATGATCAGGCACAGCATGAGCGCCTCGGGCCCCACCTCGCCGCGCAATGCGGCCCAGCCCAGCACCGGCGGCATGGCCCCGGATGCGCCGCCAATAACGATGTTCTGAGGCGTCAGCGGCTTGAGGATCACCGTATAGACCACCGCATAGCCAACGAAGGTGGCCAGCGTCAGCCCCATCGTCAGCGGGTTGACCGCCCACCACAGCAGGGCGCTGCCGACCGCGCACAGCACGGCAGAAAACGCCAGCGCCTGACCCTGCCCCAGCTCGCCCCGGGCCGTTGGGCGCCAGGCGGTGCGTTTCATGCGCGCGTCGATCTGGCGCTCGATCAGGCAGTTGAAGGCCGCTGCCGCACTGGCCACCAGCCAGATGCCGGCGCAGGCCAGCGCGATGGTCAGCCACTGCCCGCCGTCCGGCCAGCCCGGCACGGCGAGCAGCATGCCGATGAAGGCGCAAAAGACGATGAGCTGCACCACGCGCGGCTTGGTCAGCGCGCTGAACTGGCGCCAGGTGGACGGCGGCCGGATGGCAGCCGATGCAGCGGGCGCGGCCGGTGCACTGGCCGGCGCACTGGCCGGTGCCGGGGCGGTGGTGTCGGACATGGTCGGCACGGATGAGGGGCGGGTCAGGATCGGGGCGAGAGCGAGGGGGCGGATCAGAGGGCGATCAGAGTCGATTCAGGCCTGCGGCACGCGCACGGGTCGCGGCCGGCCCTGGCGCGTGTCCGCGGGCGGCACGCGCGACGGCCGTACCGCCACCCAGACTGCCGTCGGTGCTGACGCGCACATCGCCGTCCAAAGGCCGCTCCGCCGGGCCATCCGCATGGCCATCCGGGTGGGTCAGCGCCAGGCGATGCGCCACCAGGCTGCTGCGCGTCACCAGCGCGGTCAGCAGCACCACGAGCGCGGCGGCGCCGGCGGTGTGCGCCAGGGCGGCGGCCAACGGCCAGCCCAGCACCACGTTGCTCAGGCCGGATGCCAGCTGCCAAGCCGCGCCCAGGCCCAGGCCAACGGCCCAGGGCCGCAGCGCGGCATCGGCGCGCGAGCGGCGCAGCAGGCCGGCGCCCAGCGCCAGCAGGGCCGCCAGCGTGAGCACCGCGCCCAGCCGGTGCGCCATGTGAATGGCCACCAGCGCCTCGTGCGTCAGCCAGCCGCCCTGCCCGTCCGCGCCCAGCGGGCGCAGCAGGCGAAAGCCCTGCGCCCAGTCCATCGCCGGCCACCAGCTGCCGCGGCAGGTGGGGAAGTCGCTGCAGGCCAGCACCGCATAGTTGGTGCTGACCCAGCCGCCCAGCGCGATCTGCCCGGCCAGCACGGCGAGCGTGGCGATGGCGCCCGCGCGTAGCCCGCGGCTCAGCCGCAGCGGGCGCAGCGCGCTCAGGTGGACCTGCACCGCCAGCAGAGCCAGCAGCAGCAGGCCGCCCAGCAGGTGCAGCGTGACGATGGCTGGGTAGAGCTTCATCGTCACCGTCAGCGCCCCGAAGAGCCCCTGCACGATCACCCAGACCAACGCCGCGGCACTCCAGCCCACCATCGGCCGCAGCGTCGCATCGCGCCGGGCCGCGCGCCAAGCCACGACGACGAGGCCGATGATCAGTACGCCCACGCCCGAGGCGAGGTAGCGGTGGACCATCTCGATCCACGCCTTCTTGTGCGTCACCGGGCCGGTGGGCATCGCTGTCTGCGCGGCGTGGATCTCGTCGCGCGCGCCCAGCGGGCTGGCGCTGCCGTAGCAGCCGGGCCAGTCGGGGCAGCCCAGCCCAGAGTCGGTCAGCCGGGTGAAGGCGCCGAAGACCACCAGATCGAACGTGAGGAAGAGCGTTAGCGCCGCCAGCGCCCGCCAGCGCTGCGGCAGCCCGCCCGGGCGACGGCGCAGCATGACCCAGGCCAGCGGCAACGCGGCCACCAGCGCGCCGGCCAGCGCCACCTGCGCGATCGGGTCCAGGTTCCACAGCGGGATGCTGGTGTCCATGATCAGCGGCCGTCGTGGTCCCACGAGGCCGATGCGCGCATCAGCCGGTCCAGGTCCCGGCGTACCTTCTTGGGGTCGGCCTGCGGCTGAAAGCGCATCATCCAGTTGCCCATCGGGTCCACCAGATACAGATGCGCCGTCAGCGCTTGGCCAGGCTGGGGCTGCAGCCAGCGGGCCAGCGCGTCCTGCGAGGTGCGCAGCACCTGGGCATCGTGCAGCGCCGGCAGCAGTGCGGCCCGCGGCGGCGCGCCGGTGACCAGCCAGACGCGGTCCAGGCGGTCCCGGTCCTTGCCCAGCATGGTGCGCAACTGGCGCTGGGCATAGAGCTGCCGCTCGCACAGCGCGTCGCAGGCGCCATCGGCCACGACCACCAGCAGCCACTGCCCACGCAGGCTGGCCGGGTCCACCGCGCGACCGTCCAGCGCAGTCAGCGGCAGCGCCGATGCAGCAGGCAGCGGCCGCTGTGGCTCGATCAGCTCGCCGTAGTTGGCCCGGCCCTGCGGCCGCAGCACGTAATAGGTGAAGTAGGACGCCACCACCGGCAGCGCGCAAACCAGCCACACCAGCAGCATGCGGATGCGGCCAGCGCGGGTGCGCTGCGCCTGCGCGGCCGGATCCGGCAGGCTGTGCACCGCAAAGCTCACCGGTTCAGCGAGCGCGGACGGCGGGGCGGACGAGTTGGAACCAGACATACAGACCCGCCATCACGGCGGCCATCGCAAACCATTGCAGGGCATAGCCGTGATGCCTGCCCACATCCAGCGCCGGCGCCGGCCAGCGGCGCTGCAGGCCGTCGTCGGGCACCGGCGCCACCAGTTGCTGCACCGACAGCGGCCGCAGCTTCAGTCCGGTCTCGCGCGCGAACGCGGCCGGGTCGAGATTCTGCCGGATGGGCACCCTGGTTCCCTCCTGGCTGCCCTCGTCGCCCTTTCCAAAATCGAACAGCCGCGATGGCGGGCCCACGACCCGGCCTACGACCGTGACCGCCCCCCCCGGAGCCGGCACCGCCGGCAGCCGCGTGCGCTCGCGTGCATCCCGCGGCAACCAGCCGCGCTGCACCAGCACCGCCTCGCCCGGCGCCAGCTCCAGCGGCGTGACGACGAAGAAGCCAGGCCGGCCGTCCATCTGCCGGTTGTCCAGGAAGACGGTATGCCGCCCCACCCAACGGCCAGTGAGCACGACGCGGCGCTGCAATTGAGCCTGGGCGGCATCGGCCGTCCGGGCCAGCTGGGCCTGTGGCAGCGGGGGCAGGCCCGCGCGCTCGTCCATCACGCGCTGCAGCGCCTGCTTTTGCTCCGCACGGCTGAGCTGCCAGCGGCCCATGGACACGGTGATGGCCACGCCGGCAAGGGTAGCCAGCAGAACGACGAGGCGCCGGCCGCGGCCGGGTCGGAGCTGGGCCTGCGCCGTCCCCTGCCTACCGCCGGCGGGCCGGTTGCCCAACTTGTTGCCCTGCTCACGGCTGGCCTGCACGGCTTGCGCGGCCGGCTCGTCCGACCGCTCAGCCATGTCGCCCACCCGGCCGCCGGCGGCAGGCCCGGCCACCCGGATAATCTGCCGTCATGAAGCTCATCGTCGCCGCCGCCTTCGCCGCCATCCTGCTCGCATTGGGGCTGGCCGGCCGGGCCATGCTGCGTGACGGCCGCCGCGGCGAGCCCAAGACCAACCGCATGGTCCGCGCGCTGGCCTGGCGGGTCGGCATCTCGGTGGCGCTCTTCGTCTTCATCCTGCTCAGCTACAAGCTCGGCTGGATCCAGCCCACCGGGCTGCCGCGCTGACCGCGGCTGCCCCTCTCTTCCTAAAACAAAAAGAGCGCCGGCAAGGCGCTCTCGCATCGGCATCCTGCGGCAGCAGCTACCCAGGCAGCCGCTGCGCCGCGGTCACAGCCAATAGACGACGACGTACAGGCCCAGCCACACCACGTCGACGAAGTGCCAGTACCAGGCCGCGCCCTCGAAGCCGAAGTGCCGCTCAGGCGTGAAGTGCCCGCGCATCAGCCGCAGCGTGATCACCAGCAGCATCAGCATGCCCACCAACACATGCATGCCGTGGAAGCCCGTCAGCATGAAGAAAGTGGAGCCGTAGATGCCGGAGCTCAGCTTCAGGTTGAGCTCGTGATAGGCGTGAAAGTACTCGTAGCCCTGGAAGCCCAGGAACACCGCGCCCAGGATCACCGTCATCCACATGAAGGCGATGGCCTTGCCGCGATGGCCGGCGCGCAGGGCGTGGTGGGCAATGGTCAACGTCACGCCCGAGGTCAGCAGCAGCGCGGTGTTGAGCGTGGGAATACCCAGCGGGCTCATCAGGCCGAAGGGCTCCACCGTGCCCGCCGGCGAGGCCGTGGCGCCGCCACCCGCGCTGGGCCACACGGCCTTGAAGTCCGGCCACAGCAGCGCGTTCTCCAGGCTGCCCAGCGTCGGCAGCGTGACGTAGCGCGACCAGAACAGCGCGCCGAAGAAGGCGCCGAAGAACATCACCTCCGAGAAGATGAACCAGGCCATGCTCCAGCGGTAGGAGACGTCGATGCGGTCACCGTAGAGGCCGCTTTCACTCTCACGGATGGCATCGCCGAACCACTGCTTGAGCACAAACAGCCACCACAGCAGGCCGAACGCCAGCGAATACGCGCCCCAGGCATGGCCGTTGGTCCACTGGGACGCGCCCAGGATGACGAAGAACAGCCCGAAGGCCGCCATGACAGGATGGCGCGACGGCCCGGGCACGTAGTAATACGGCGCCCGGCCGGCGGTATGGGAGGTCGCTGTGGACATGTCGTTCTCCAGGAAGCCTTGTTGTCGATTGCGCCGCAAGGGATTCAGCCGGCGGCCACGCCGCTGCTGACCACCCACTTGACGATGAGCACCAGGCCGACGACGAAGAGCACGCCGCCGATAAGGCCGGCCACGATCACGTGAACCGGGTTGATCTGCGAAACATCCTGCTCGTAGCCCGACGCCTTGCGCACGCCCAGGAAGGACCAGCCCACCGCCTTGACGGTCTGCCAGAAGGACCCCTTGCGCTGCACGGCGGCCTTCAGGTCAGAGCCCGCCGGCTCTTGATCGGGCGGCGTGGTCATGCGGGAAGGCCGGCATGCGCCGCCGAACGGATGGCCTGAGGGCCGGCCGCCGGCAGCGCGGCGCGCTGGCCAGCTGGCGGGGGCGGCACGCGGCCGCCGACCTCGAAGAAGGTGTAGGACAAGGTGATGGTCTTCACGTCGCGCGGCAGCTTGGGGTCGATCACGAAGACCACGGGCCAGCTCTTGCGCTCGCCGGGCGCCAGCGAGTACTCGTTGAAGCAGAAGCACTCCAGCTTGTTGAAGTGCGGGCTGGCCTGGCGCGGCGCGTAGCTGGGTATGGCCTGCGCAGACATGCGCCGGTCCTGCACGTTCTGGAACTCGTACATCACGGTCGCCATCTCGCCCGGGTGCACCTGGATGGAGCGCCGCTCCGGCTTGAAGCGCCATGGCCCGCGCGCATTGGCGTCGAACTCCACGGTGATGAGCCGGCTGCGGTCCACCTGAGTGTTGCCCGCCTTGCGAGCGAGCGGGTTGGCCCGCTTCTCTGCCGAGCTCAGCACGTTGATCCCGAGCGCATCGCAGATGGCCCGATACATCGGCACCAGCGCATAGCCAAAGCCGAACATCAGGGCGGCGACCACGGTCAGCTTGCCGACCATGCGCAGGTTGTCCTGGCGCAGTGTGCGGCTGTCGTCGTTAGGCGGCTGCTGCGTGTTCATCGAAGGCAGGAGGGCCGGTCGGTCCGGGCAGGGGTTGCGCTCGGGGAGGCGAGTCTTTGGTCGGGCGAGCGGCCTCAGTTCGGCCCGTAGAGCGCGATCCGTGCAATGAAGCCCACGAAGAAAGCCAGCGCGATGGACGCCAGGATCAGCGCCAGTCGTACGTTGGCCCTCCGGCGAGCGGCCAGATCAGCGGGCATGGCAGAGCGCGGATCGTTGACCATGCTCGTCCGGTCAGCCAATCACTCGGGTGGCCGAGGCGTCCAGCTTAGGCGGCGTCTCAAAGGTGTGGAAGGGTGCCGGCGAGGGGACCTCCCACTCCAGGCCTTCGGCACCAGCGCCATCCGGGTCGTTCCACGGCCGCTGCGGGGCGGGCTCACCCTTGCCGCGCATGGCCGGCAGCGCCACGAACAGGAAGAACCACACCTGCGCGAAGCCGAAGGCGAAGCCGCCGATGGAGGCGATCTCGTTAAAGTCCGCGAACTGCATCGGATAGTCCGCGTAGCGACGCGGCATGCCGGCCAGTCCCAGGAAGTGCATCGGGAAGAAGGTGACGTTGAAAGCAATCAGCGACCACCAGAAGTGCAGCTTGCCCTTCCACTCCGGGATCATCACGCCCGTCCACTTGGGGCCCCAGTAGTAGAAGCCGGCGAACAGGGCGAACAGGGAACCGGCCACCAGCACATAGTGGAAGTGCGCCACCACGTAGTAGGTGTCCTGGAGCTGGATGTCGATGGGCGCCATCGACAGGATCAGCCCGGTGAAGCCGCCGATGGTGAAGACGAAGATGAAGCCCACGGCCCACAGCATGGGCGTCTCGAACGTCATCGACCCGCGCCACATGGTCGCCACCCAGTTGAAGATCTTCACGCCCGTGGGCACGGAGATCAGCATGGTGGCGTACATGAAGAACAGCTGGCCGGTCACCGGCATACCGGTGGCGAACATGTGGTGTGCCCAGACGATGAAGCTCAGGATGGCGATGGCCGCCGTCGCATACACCATCGAGGCATAGCCGAACAGTCGCTTGCGCGCGAACGCCGGCACGATCTGGCTGATGATCCCGAAGGCCGGCAGGATCATGATGTAGACCTCAGGGTGCCCGAAGAACCAGAAGATGTGCTGGTACATGATCGGGTCACCGCCACCAGCCGGGTTGAAGAAGCTGGTGCCGAAGTGACGGTCGGTCAGCGTCATCGTGATGGCGCCCGCCAGCACCGGGATCACGGCGATCAGCAGGTAGGCGGTGATCAGCCAGGTCCAGGCGAACATCGGCATCTTCATCAGCGTCATGCCGGGGGCCCGCATGTTGAGGATGGTGACGATGATGTTGATGGAGCCCATGATGGAGCTCGCGCCCAGGATGTGCATCGCAAAGATGCCGGCATCCATCGACGGGCCCATTTGCAGCGTCAGCGGCGCGTAGAGCGTCCAGCCTGCCGCCGGCGCACCGCCGGGCATGAAGAAGCTGGCCACCAGCAGGATGGCCGCCGGGATCATCAGCCAGAAGCTGAAGTTGTTCATGCGCGCGAACGCCATGTCCGATGCGCCGATCTGCAGTGGCAGCATCCAGTTCGCGAAGCCGACGAAGGCCGGCATGATCGCGCCGAACACCATGATCAGCCCATGCATCGTCGTGAGCTGGTTGAACAGCTCCGGGTTGACGAACTGCAGGCCCGGCTGGAACAGCTCGGCGCGGATGCCCAGCGCAAGCACGCCACCGATCATCAGCATCGTGAAGCTGAACAGCAAGTACAGCGTGCCGATGTCCTTGTGGTTGGTGGCAAACACCCAGCGCCGCCAGCCATGCGGGTGGTCGTGGGCATGGTCATGGCCGTGACCGTGGGGGGCGTGGAGGCCCGGTTGGCCCATCACTGCACTCATGGGGATTCCTTTCGGTCGCTCTCGTTCGCTTCAGGTCACTGCGCGCGGGCGGCGACGATCTCGGCGGGCTGGACGATCTGCCCGGTCTGGTTGGACCAGTTGTTCTTGGTGTAGGTGATCACCGCGGCAACCTCGGTGTCAGACAACTGTTTCCACGGCGGCATGGCGGTGCCGGCCACGCCATGCAGCACGATGGCAATCTGCTTGGCTTTGTCGGCATCGCGCACGATGGCTGAGCCGTCCAGCGGCTTGATGGCGCCCGCGCCCTTGCCGTTGGCCTGGTGGCAGGCGGCGCAGTTGGCGGCATAGACCTTCTCGCCACGAGCAACCAGGTCAGGCAGCGCCCAGACTTTGCCCGGATCGTCGGCAGCGGCCTGCATCTCCTTCTGCTTGGCTTGCACCCAGGCCGCGTAGTCCTGGGCGCTCAGGACGCGCACATGGATAGGCATGTAGGCGTGTTCCTTGCCGCAAAGCTCCGCACACTGGCCGTAGTAGTCGCCCGGCTTCTCGGCGCGGAACCAGGTGTCGCGAACGAAACCGGGGATCGCGTCCTGCTTGACCCCGAACGCCGGCACCATCCAGGAGTGGATGACGTCGTTGGCCGTGGTGATGATGCGGACTTTCTTGTTGACCGGCACCACCATCGGGTTGTCCACGCGCAGCAGGTAGTCGTCGCCCTGAGGCGTGCCGGCGTCGGACAGCGCGCGCTGGGACGCGTCCAACGTGGACAGGAACGAAATGCCCTCGCCCTCGCCCTTGAGGTAGTCGTAGCCCCACTTCCACTGGTAGCCGGTGGCCTTGATGGTCAAGTCGGCATTGGTCGTGTCCTTCATGGCGACCACGGCCTTGGTGGCCGGCAGCGCCATGCCGATGACGATCAGGAAGGGGATCACCGTCCAGGCCACCTCCACCTTCACGCTTTCGTGGAAGTTGGCGGCCTTGGCGCCCTTGGCCTTGCGGTGCTTGAGGATGGAATAGAACATCACCCCGAAGACCGAGACGAAGATCAGCGTGCAGATCACCAGCATCATCTGGTGCAGCCATTGCTGCTCGGCAGCGATGCGGGTGACCGCCGGCTGCATGGTGGTCTGGTTGACCGCGGGGCCGCCCGGCAGGTCGTTGACCACCTGATCAGCCCAGACGGAGGCCGACAGCAGGACACCACCCAGGGCCAGCGCCAGCTGGTGGATCGCGGGGCGTGCCGGCCGCCCGCGAGCATCGAGAGTCTTCATCGTGGTCATGTATGCGAACGCGCTTTGCTGTCGATTCAGGCTGTCGAGTGGCCACGAACGTGATCCACGCCGCAGGGAACCGAATCATGTTAGCTCAGTGGCTTGAGCCACCTCAATGCGCGTTTACGACCGATGTGCTTGACTGCGACCAGCCCGCGTCATGGCTCGCATGTCGTCCAGCGACACGGTGGTCTGCGCCTGCATGCGCGCCCGTGGCACCGGCCGCACGGCATGGCCGTAGATCAGCTCCACGGTCAGCGCCAGCGTCCCATCAGGCCGGCGCAGAGACTCCAGCTCGCACAGCAGCCGCCCCTGCCAGCGTGGAGTGCGCAGCCCGCCGAACCGCCGCGGATGGGCGTTGCCCCCCCAACCATGGACCTCACGCAGCATCGCCGCTGGATCCTGCCAGGTGACGGTCAGGCGCTCCATGTCCATCACCGGGTCGGCAAAGCCAGCGTGCACCAGCTGATCGCCGATGTCATGCATGTCCTGCAGCTCATGGCGAGGCGGCGGCCAGCCCAGGCGGCGGTAGAGGGCCTGCAGCTCGCGCGCAGTGTCCGGCCCCAGGCAGGAGAACATCAGCATGCCATCGATCGCCAGCGCGTCGCGCCAGCGCGCCATCAACGCCGCAGGATCGTCAACGGCGTGCAGCACCATGTTGGCCCACAAGAGATCGGCCGAGGCGGCGGGTACATCGGCGTCGAGCACCGCCGGGATGGTCCGGCTCGCCAGTGCACGCGCCCAGCGAACCGGCCACCGGGACGGACGGCTCTCGCGTGACGAATGGCGGCCCAGCAGCCCGGGCGTCGGCTCTGCCGCCGTCATGCTCGATTGCGGATAGGCTTGCCGCAGTACCTGCCCGCCTGCCCCGCTCCACGCCCACCACTCCAGGACGCGGGCAGGCCGCGTGCGGATGAGCTCCAGCTTGCCGCCCATGCGGCGGGCGGCTTCGGCATGCAGCCAGGGCACTTCGGCCTGAGCCGCCAGCCGAGCGAGGCCTCGCCGAAGGGCCGCTGGATCGGGCGGTATGAGCCCGGCGGCTGACACCGATGCAGTGGGGGCGGGCAAGCGGTCGTCGGCCATGGCGGTCAGTATATTGACCGCCTCATGGACAGCGCCCCCGGCTCATCGACCCAGACCCACCTTGCCAAGTTGCAGTACCGTCGCGCGGACGGGGGCCTCGCGCGCTGGCTCACTGGCTGGCCGCAGCCTTGCGCGGTGTGTCGGCGCTGGCAGGCGCACCGTGCCTGCACCGACTGCCTGGCACACTTTGCCCGCCGCGTCCACCGCTGCCTGCGATGCGCCATGCCCCTGGCAGCCCAGACGCCGGTCTGCGGCGCCTGCCTGCGGCAACCGCCCAGCGTCGAACGCACCATCGCTGCCCTGCACTACCGGGCGCCCTGGGACGGGCTGATCGCCGGCTTCAAGTTCCACCGGCGCCCCGGGCTGGCTGTGCTCTTGGCCGAGCGGCTGCACGCGGCGGTGATCGAGCAACGGCCGCCCGGCGACTGCATCGTCCTGCCCGTCCCGCTCGCTGAAGAGCGCCTGCGCGAGCGCGGCTACAACCAGGCCTGGGAGGTCGCCCGCCGGCTCGCAAGGCGATTGCGCCTTACCGCAGATGCACAGACGCTGCTGCGCCTGCACGACACCCCGCATCAGGTCGGCCTGTCGCGCCAGCAGCGCTTGGCCAACGTCGCCCAGGCGTTTGCCGTTGACCCGCTGCGGCGGACACGCGTGGGCGGACGCCATGTCGCTGTGGTCGACGACGTGATGACGACCGGAGCCACGATCGAAGGCGCGGCCCGAGCCCTCTTGCAAGCCGGCGCAGCCAGCGTGCAGGCCTGGGTGGTGGCACGGGCGGATTGAGCGGGTGGTCAGCCCCCTGAATGCCTTGCCGGCCCCGCGCTTGCCCTCGGCAGACGGCTGACTTCGTACGGCTACAGTCTCGACATGGCCGCTGGCAACACGGCGCCGCGGCAAATCCCTAGCCCACCCACATGCAACCCGACTATCTCATCGTCGGCGCCGGCTTCTCCGGCGCCGTCTGCGCGCGCGAGCTGGCCGACGCCGGCAAGACCGTCTATGTCATCGACAAGCGGCCCCACATCGCCGGCAACGCCTATGACGAACTCGACGCCCACGGCGTGCTCATCCACACCTACGGCCCGCACATCTTCCACACCAACAGCAAGAAGGTATTCGAGTGGTTGTCGCGCTTCACCGACTGGCGCTTTTACGAGCACCGCGTGCTGGCAGTGGTGGAGGGCCAGCACTACCCCATCCCGATCAACCGCACCACGATTAACCAACTCTACGGCCTAAACCTGTCCGAGGAGGAGGTCGGCCCCTGGCTGGAAAAGACGCGTCTGCCGCGCGACCCCATCAGGACCAGTGAGGACGTTGTCCTCAACAGCGTCGGCCCGGACCTGTGCGACAAATTCTTCCGCGGCTATACGCGCAAGCAATGGGGCCTGGACTTGTCAGAGCTGTCAGCCGGCGTGGCCGCGCGCATCCCCACGCGCACCAATGACGATGACCGCTACTTCGGCGACACCTTCCAGTTCATGCCCGCCCAGGGCTACACCGAAATGTTCCGCCGCATGCTGGACCACCCCAACATCAAGGTGGACCTCGGTGTGGACTACTTCGAAGCACGGGAGCGCCTCCAGGCCCGCCACACCATCTACAGCGGCCCCATCGACGCCTTCTTCGGCTACCAGCATGGCAAGCTCCCCTACCGCAGCCTGCGCTTCGACCACGAGCACCTCGCGGAAGTGTCCCAATACCAGCCGGTCGGCACGGTTAATTACCCCAACGACCACGACTACACCCGAATCACCGAGTTCAAGCACCTGAGCGGCCAGCAGCACCGCGGCACGTCGATCGTGCGCGAGTACCCGCAGGCGGAGGGCGACCCGTACTACCCCGTACCCAGGCCTGAGAACGAGGCCCTGTACAAACGCTATGCCGAGATGGCGGAAGCCACGCCCAACGTCACCTTTGTCGGCCGCCTGGCCCAGTACCGGTACTACAACATGGACCAGGTGGTGGCCGCGGCGCTGAAGGCGGCCGAGGACCTGATCAAGCGGCCGGCATGAGGGGGGGGGCCCGGTCTACCGCCATCACGCGCAACCGGCCGGGATTGGCATCCATCACCAGCCGGAGCGTCCGGCTCCTTGACTCATCGCTCTTCCTTGGTTGGCATTTCAAGGATTGAAGCGCAGGTCTGTGCAATCTGCCTTCACCATTGCCCGCAGCGCTTAGCAGTGTTTTTTACCTTGTCGACATCGACCGGTGGAATGGCAGTCACCGCGCTGAGCCGATACTCAGCGCCGTTGCCAAATTGGGGATAACAAAGGATCTGGGCAGGAAGCCGGTCGGTCTGCGGTATTCAACCTCGTCGCCTGCTGCCGCTGGTCGTGGCTTTCGGGAGCACTAGCGGAGATGCCTTGCGGATGCCGGAAACCCTGGGCACGATCGCCATGCTTGGCATCCTTGGCGCACGCGAAGCGACATGCGCGGCGAACCTCACCGCTGCCTGGTGCTGACCGGCTCGGTCGTGAGCGCCCCTCTAGCCAGGGCACGCACCCGCCTGGCCAAGCGCTGCGGCCAGTCATGCGTCATGCAGGGCCGCTCAATTGCCACATAGAAAAGCAGCCCACCGCAAAGACTGACTGGTATGAGGACGACCCAAGCGATCAGGACGGCCTCCACCGCTGAAGCAGGTATGTAGTGCTTGAACAGCAAGCCCGCCGTCGCCTGCATCAAGGGCACGTGCACCAGGTACACGGAGTAGCACATCCCTCCAGCCACGGTGACCAGCGGATTACCGAAGAACCTCCGCATGCCAATGCCACGGGCCACGCCAAAGTACACCCCCACCATCAGGACCGCCCTCCCCGCATTGCGAATCGCCTCCTCAAAGGGAGTGAGGCCCTTGTGCTCCAGCACCCCGGATGCGAACAGGAGTACCACGCAAGCCCCGCCCAGTAAATCGAACCGGCGCGCAGGCGGCATCACAAAAGGATTTTTCTTTGCGGCGTAGCGACATACGGCCACGCCCAGGATGAAACCATAGCCATGGCCAAGGATTGTACGATTCTGCAATCCGTGTATGCCGAATCGCTGGTCCAGCATCGCTGACAATACGATGGATCCGAACACTGCACCAACCGTTACTAGCAAGCTCTTGCGGGCGGCCAAGAAGGTAATTAGAAAAGGGGCAAGCAGGTAGAACTGGATCTCAATCTCCAGCGACCATGCGGGCGGATTCAGGCGCGGCGGCGCATTGAAAAAAAGGCCGTGCAGATACAGCAAGCTCGCCGCCAAGCTGCCAACTAGCGAGTTTTCCTGCTCCCCGAAAGACGGCGCTTGCTCGGGCTTATACCCGGCCACATATAACGCCAGGAAGGCCAAGCACATCGCCACGATGTAGGGAGGCTCTAGCCGGTATAACCTCCTCTTGTAGAAAGAAGACAAGCTCGGTGCGCTGCCTGCCAAGAAAGGATAGGCAATGATATACCCGCTAATAAAGAAAAAAATAAATACGCCAATGTGCCCGTGAGGGAGCCAGTAAGAAGCTTTGTCATCGACCGCTAAGGTGGCGCCCGCATGCGCGGCATGGAAGCGCTCCCCGCGCAGGCCGGCATGCCACATCAGCACTGGCACAAGGGCGAGAAAACGCAAGCCGTCGATCTGAGGCACGTATGTCGTTGACGCGGTAGGACGCCGCAACCATTGGAACAGGGAGTACATGGAGCATCTGGCTAGAGTCTGCCCACCATGCCATCTCCCGAGTTCGCTTCAAAGGCCTCGCAAGAGGGGCGCCGCCTTATTCACCCCTTTCGAGGGGCAGTGCATCGGTAATAATTTCGGAAGCCCATTCGTTTCCGCAAATATGACCTAGGATCCACCCATTGAGGACTCTTGATGCCGTCGGTGTGTGGAGGTACGCCCTACCCGAGCTAGCGCGCAGATATTGGCGCACGTTGCCCGCGACTCGCGAATACCGCCTCAGTTTATCAATTACGAACATGGCGATAGGCTTTTGCCGATGTACCTCGTGGGGTGTATCAGTCGCTCCCGCCTTTCCTTCGCCGGGCAGTCGGCAAGACATGGCGCCAATCCGCTTGCGATATTACCGTTGCACTTGGCAACGCTTTAGCCGCGGTAGCCCAGGACCCCGAATCGCTCCCTTTCCGACCCGGCCGGGGTGAAGTGGACAATAATGGCGCGACGGGAGGAGGCCCCACTCGCCGCAGAAGCCCCACTGGGCAGCGTCACGCAAATGGCTGAAGGTATACAGGCATTAGCCCGCCATCCTCCGCGAGGCATCTACCTTCATCGCAGATATTTTCCTTAAGCGGGCGTTCATTTTCCCAGTAGGGCCATATATCGCTCGGCGATCATTTCCCAAGAGTATTGCTCTGCCGTGGCGATAGCCGCTTCAGACATTTTCTCACGGCCTTGCGGGTCAGCGAGCAGCTTTTGCACAACAGCCGCGATGTGGTCGGGCTCGTCGAGAATGTTGTATCCATTGACCCCGTCCCGAAGGAACTCAGATATACCGCCAGTGGGCTTGAGCAATACGGGCAGACCACAGGCCATCGCTTCCAGCCCCACCAAGGGCCAAGCCTCAAACTTACTGGGCATGATGAGGGCTTCGGAACCGTTCATTACCCATTCCACGTCCCGCACCGCGCCCAGAAAAGTCACTCGATCGTGTACACCCCTCGCTTCGGCGAATTCCTTGGCCGCGCTCAACATCTGTCCCCGGCCACCCGCCACCACGAGTCTCACTTCGCGCGGCAGAGCTGACAGCGCCTCGATGACGGGATAGAGCCCCTTGCGCTCAAACTCATGACCGACAAAGCAAAGAACGAACTCGGATTGACTAAAGCCATTTTTCACCCGGAATTCAACGCGCTTTTCCTCGTCGCGAAAGAACCGCCTTGTATTGACGCCGTTGGGTATTATGGAAATGGCGCCAGCCGTTGATGGAAAATAGCGCACCAACAGATCCGCGTCGGCTTTGGAGAAGCAGACGATATGCTGGTGGACCCCGAACCTGAAACGCGCCCACTCCCGCACGTACAAAAATACGTGCAACGGGTTGCGCAGCAGCATGAGCCACTTCTTTCCGGAAGCGTCCAGCGCCGCCCGATGCAGCCCATGATTGACGTAGACCTTCCCAAAAAGCGCGTCAGTGTGGCAGATCGTGATGGCCGATTGCCCCGCTCGCCACAGCTTGAAGGTACCCAAGAGGCTATAGGCGACGACGTCCCGCAGCAAGCGCAGCTTTCCTCCATAAAAATCGTCAGCCCCCACCGGGCTCTCCGGGAGCCCAATGTCGCGCAAGGTAAAGTTGCGCACGCTCAAACCGCGAGCATCGAAGGCACGCTCCAGTTCATACGCAACTCCGCACACCCCCCCGCCCGGACGGACCTCGCGTGCGCACTGGATGACGGCGGGTGGTGAAACAGCTGATGAAGTCATGGCAGCTTGCATTAAGACCAAGGGAACGGAGGATCCGGGCCTCCAATCTGGCCGGGCGGAAGACTATGTTAACCGGCGGACTTTTCGTCGCGACGCCGGGGCCACTCCGTCGCAGCGAACTCAGCCCCCTCGCGAGGCTTGACAGCTCTACGACCGCCTGATGCAGGCGTACGGATGCCCGATCGTAGCGCCCTAAATGTAGGATTTCGCTTGCCCGATATGCATGCACCCGCTACGGTAGGTGCCCATGATTCCTGCGGGGCAGCGTGCTACCCGCACAACGTCTGGTCGGTCTCTCGATGAGAACACTCGCGCTCCCTCTACTGCTGTGCACTGCTATCTTGGGCCCCTGCCACGCGGCCGGCTTCCTGTTCGGCATCGCGGGATCCGTTCGGGACCCCGGCTTTTTCACGGCAACAAGCTGGATCGGCGCCAACGCCATCCGCCTCGATGCGCCTTGGTCGCAGTTTGAGAAGCAAAGAGGAACCTACGCCGCACCTGAATGGGTCGACAGGACGGTCGCAGAAGCCCGGGCCCGGAACATTGAGCCCGTGCTCGTCCTGGCTTACGGCAACGCCCTATATACGCCTGACAAACCGCTTAACCAGGCACAACGAGAAGCCTTTGCCCGCTACGCCACCTGGGTAGCGACTCATTATCGGGGTAGGGTGCGCTACTACGATTTATGGAACGAATGGGATACGCATACGGGTCGCACGCAGCCGGGCACCCCGGAGGATTACATCGCCTTAGCTCGCGTCGTATACCCCGCTATCAAGAGAGCGGACCCGGACGCCATCGTCTTATCAGGGGGAATATCAGACTCGGCATTAACATCACCCTGGTTCGACCGCTTCATACAAGCGGGGGGGCTGGAGTACATTGATGCACTCTCAGTTCATCCTTACAACTGGAACTGGCGCAATGACCGGAGCCCGCAGGCCGCCATCGCTTTGGTAGATGACATACATCGCAAGGCTATAACCAAGGTCAATCGCCCCGTGGATGTCTACATTACGGAGATGGGATATCCAACCCATCTCGGTCGATTCGGATTGAGCGACGACACCGCGGCTTGCCGCGTGGTGCAGTTCTATTCTCTGGCTCGTGAGCGAACCTACATCAAGGGCGTCTGGTGGTATGGGATCCGCGACAACGGCTCAGACCCGATGAAAAAAGAAGACCGTTTTGGCCTTTTTACTTACGCCATGCAGCCGAAGGCAGCCGCTCGAGCGTTCCGCGACATGACCTCGAAGAATCAAAAGGACGGCCCCCAGGCCCTACGCTCCTTAGCGGCCGCCTGCGAGAATCAGTAAAGTGGCGGGCATGGCGCGTACCCGCCCGGCCAATGAAACCCCTTTACCGAAGCCCCTTTACCGGCGCACAGTGACAAACACGGGGCCATCGTCCTCGCTGAGGGACAGGCTCGTCCGCTCGCTTATCGCCGTACCATCCCAGCGAACAACGGACGTTACGCCAGGCGGTAGCGCAATGGAGCCGCGCACGCCCTTGGCCTCGCTCCAGACCGCGAACACCCGGTCTGAGTTCCCATCCCAGCGTACGACATGCAAACCGGCGGGAACATCGGGGAGAAAGCCCTTGAAGGTTCGGGAGCGCTGGGCGACCTCCCACAGGGTGCGCAGCGCCTGCATCGAGGGTTTTTCGGTGAGATCCTGGCGGAACAAGCCAAAGTTCGCTTCTCGATCCGTCGCATTCGGCGCACCGTCGGTAGCGTTATAGACGATCATCACTTTCGTATTCAGCGCAAGCTGTGCCAGCACCTGACGCAACGTCAGGACGGCCTGCCTGCGCTGCGCCCGGACGTCATGGCCGTCCCCGTACACCGAGTTATCCACATAGTGGTAGCTCGAATACCCCCATTCGGTCGACCACAGAGGAGCGGTGATTCCATACTGCTGCCGGATCTGGTGGATGGCAGCTTGGTCTTCCGCAAACGTCTCGGGCGCCCTATACCTATAAGGATGGATACCGATGCCGTCTACCTTATTGAGGACACCTGAGCGGGCCAGCTCGTAGTAGTAATTCAACGTCCGCACGCCCAATACGCCGATGCCGCCAGAGATGATCTGGGCCCGACTATCCGCCGCGCGCAGGCTATCCACCGTCTGGGACAGAAGGCGCGCATAGCTAGATGCATCCGGGTTGGGCCAGAACACCGAAACGTCCGGCTCATTCCACACCTCAAAGCCGGCTACGTTGACGTTCATGCGCTTTAGGTAATTCAGCGTATTGACGGCGTAACGCGCAAACGCCTGACGATGCTGGTCCGTCTGGGGGGTAGAGCCACCATATTCCGGATGTCCGTATGCCAACAACGCGAGCATCGACATTCCACGCGAACTCAGTGCCCGAGCCCAGATGTCGATCCCACCATAATTAAATACTCCCCCGCGCTCGACGTAGGACCAGGAAATACCCTTGCGAACAAGTTTGATGCCGACGGCATTCAGTTTATCCAGCACCTCAGGGCTGTAGGTGTGAACGTTCACACCCAGGCGCCCCTCGTACGTAGGATAGAACGCACCCGGAGCGACCGGGGCATCAGTACGCAAGTTAAATGAATAAAAGGGGTCAGCATGCAACTTGATATTGTCGACCGCCACGTGCCCACGCGGATATCCCAAGCTGCCGGTGGTGCCCGCCACCACCGCGACCGCCTTAATGGGGCCATGCAAAACGCCGTCATTGGCGCCCCCGTAGAAGGCCGTCGAGCGGCCGACGGGCACATGGATTTTTGCCCACTTCTGCCCATCCGCAGCCTCGATAGTCCGGCTGTCGATAGGAAAGCTGAGCACTTGCCCAGTGCTGTCGTGCACGCGTAGTGTCACCAGAGAGGATGCAGTGGGAGTTCGCAACTCGAAGGAGATGGAGGGATCACTTGACACCGATAGCGGCGTCAGCGGCGTATATCTCATCTCCGCAGCGAAGCCACAATTGGCCTGCCGGACCGTAATCTGGGACTGCCCGCAATCAAAATCGAAGTTCAGGCGAGCCCCATTGCCCGAGGAGCCCGCCGTTTGCTGAACGCTTCCGCGGTACGCGGTGGGTACATTATTGTCTGAATACCTCCAGAGGGAAGTGTCGTCGCTCGCCGCCACATCGAAGGTCGCCAAGACTCGGGCAGGGCTTAACGCCCAGATAGATTCAGCACTGCCCGCCGTACCGACGGCCATAGCCGAACTGATCGGAAGATAAGAGGTTGCGTCGGCCGCCCCGCCCCCTGTGGCCACGGCTCCCGGCACGTCAGCAGCCCCTCCGCCTCCCCCACAACCCGCCATCACGGCACCGGCCGCCAAGGCGAGGATATTCTTTACAAAAATTCGGATCTGCATAGCGAATACTCGTTCCACTTTTCGCAGACCCAGGAAACCGCCCTAACTGCACCCAACCGATTCGGTTAGCGCAGGGTCTGCCACGGACGAAAGGATATGGATCCTATCGTCGGCTGGCATGGTAAGGCGTCACAGACAGCTGGACCGATACAAGAATTACATGCGGACTTGCAGAACAACGCACGAATGTAAAACTTCATTACATGGAGAGCCCCCCCTTCTCCCTCGGCGGCGGCTCAAAACCGTGCACGATGCTGCCTCGCCTTGTTGGCCTCCGCCATGCGACGGCTCAAGCCGCAGATTTCATAGAGGGGGGAACCCGCAATGTCCTCCGACGCCGAACCAACTGCGCGACGCATTCTGAGATCTGAAGGCGGAAACGCTCGGGAGCGAAGGAAAGGGCGTGCTCCCGGCACGCTACAGAGGAGATTCTTCCGGCAGAAGCTTCGAACCTGTGGACAGCGTCACATATTGCAGCCGGGTCTTGGCGCTCGAAGAACACACCGGTTGGCGCAGCATCCTCCAAGCCTCGGACAGTCTCGAGTGCACCGCCGCGGCCATAAGCGATCACTGGTGTTCCGCATGCCTGCGCCTCCACAGGGGTGATACCAAAATCCTCTTCCGCCGCAAACACAAACGCCTTGGCACGCTGCATGTGATCCCGTAGCACCTGAAACGGCTGGTACCCCAAAACGGTTACGTTTGGAGTACTTAGTTCCTTCACGCGGGCCATTTCCGTCCCGTCGCCGATAACGACTAAGCGCTTGTCCGGCATGCGAGCGAAGGCCTCCACGATCGTAGGGACCTTTTTGTATGGAGCCATTCTCGATGCAGTCAAATAGAAGCCCTCCCTAGGTGCGCTTCCAATATTGAACTGATGGATATCCACCGGAGGATAGATGACTTCGGCCTGCCTTCTATATACCTTCTCGATGCGGCGCGCGATGAACGCAGAATTTGCCACGAAATGATCCACCCCCGCTGCGGTCCGATAATCCCACAAGCGCATCTTATGGAGGATCCACCGCGCAATCCATGACTTGGGGCCAGAGGTCAACCCGGATTCCGCCAGATACTGATGCTGCAAGTCCCAAGCGTACCTAATCGGCGAGTGCACATAGCTGATGTGCAATTGATCCGGACCGGTGATTACGCCTTTTGACACTGCATGGCTACTCGATATAACAACATCATAAGGCGACATGTCCAACTGCTCAATTGCAATTGGCATCAGCGGCAGATAGGCTCGGAACTTAGTGCGAGCTGCGGGAAGATTCTGGATGAAGGTTGTTCGGGCTTTTCGTCCCCCTAGGAATCCGCGCTCGTGGTCCTCGAGAAAGTCGACCACCGAGAAGAGGTCCGCCTCGGGAAAGCACTGCAGCAGTTGCTCGACGACCCGCTCCGAGCCGGAGTAATCGACAAGCCATTCGTGAACAATGGCGACCTTAGGCTGCATTGACACTGCCGGCTCCTTCAAAATCTTCAGGCGCAACGCTCTTCCAATGCTCCAGCGAATGTGCGAAGGAGTAGCGGAACGGAAAACCATTTTCCATAAGCCACCGCGGCACGATATGAGTCGACATGCCGGCCTTGCGCACACGCACTGGGTGGACTGGATTGCGAGCACCCAGCACCGCCTGCACGCCATACGCCAGGGGCAGGAGTACAGCGGCTGGAAGACTGAGAACGGGTGCCCTGGATCCTACAAAACGCTTCACCTCTTCGA
The DNA here is from genome assembly GCA_049321005.1 of Pseudomonadota bacterium. Classification (GTDB taxonomy): domain Bacteria; phylum Pseudomonadota; class Gammaproteobacteria; order Burkholderiales; family Burkholderiaceae_C; genus Aquabacterium. The sequence continues at coordinate 243,468 of JBMOQL010000003.1, read as the reverse complement.
CGATTTCGCCTAACGTTTGCGTCGGTGTCTCGACATAGTTGTAGACGATCAAGGGATCGCCTCGCTTCATGACGAATTCCATGCTGTCCAGCAGCCCGAAAATATACCCATAGGACTTCCGTATCTGGGTCGAACCTGGAAATGCGAAATAGCCTCGCATTACAGCCTTCACCATGCGGCCGATGTTTCCGGGGTCATGCGGCCCATAGACCACGCCCGGCCGTACAATGACTAACCGGCGGCCCGCCTGCCGTGCCTGCCAGACCTGATGGATCAGTTCAGCCGGATACTTTGAGCCTCCGTAGGGGCTGATGGGGCGCTTCGGCGCTAACTCGTCCGTAGGACCCGAGGTCGGGCCGTACACGCTGATGCTGCTCGTGAAGTAGACGTTGTTGCAGCCGACTGCCTCCGCGAATTCGCAGACATTGCGTGCACCGTTGAGATTGGTATCGAAATATTCTTCGGGTTTGTGCCCTGGTTCCCTGTGTACCGCGGCGAAATTGAAGATCCAGTGAGGGCTGCCGGCACAAAGATCCAATGGAATAGGCTCGCGCACATCGATCCGCCGAGCAGTGATGCGCGGGTCCTGGATGGGCGGCGGATCCTTAATGTCCGCGATGATGATCCGCTCGGCCAAGCGGCGCTCTAGTGCATACCGAGCCAGGTGCCAGCCGATGTAGCCAGCCCCCCCGAAAATGACAACCGTGTTCTGCATGAGAACCCCTTGAATCGTGAACGTCAAGCCAGTCTGCTCGATGCCGCAGCCATGGACTTTTCTTTCATTCCACCTTCCACCAGCGCCATCATCCTGCTGGTGCGACGCTGGTAGGTCTGCTCCCGGGCGGCATCCAGGCGAGCCTCTAGCGAGGGACCTTCGCCGCGTAAGGCGGCCTCTACGCCAGCAATAAAGGCCTCGGAATTGGATGCCAGTGTTGCCACGTGCCGGTGGCCGTGCAGCGCATGCAAGTCAGTTGAGACGACCGGCTTACCGGCAGCCAAGTATTCGAAAAATTTCATGGGAAACATGTTCATCGTGTAGTCATTCAGGGCACTGGGCAGAATGGCGACGTCAAATCCTTTAAGATAACCCGGTAACTCCGTGTACGCTCGGGGGCCGATAAGATGAATATTAGGCAGACCCTCAATCGAAGAAATATCCGTCCACGGTTCCCCTTCGCCTATCTTGCCGATCATCACGATGGACCACTCAGGATGCCGCTGCGCCATGCGGGCGAGCAACTCCAAGTCCAGCTTGTAGGAACTGATGGCCCCGATGAAGCCCACTCGCGGCGCTGGAAGCGCGAGCAGATCGCTAGGTATGGCGGTGGACTCGCTTCTCGCGGTTGCGAAGTGGGCGAAGTCCGCGACGTTGGGGAAGTAATGGGTATTCGGATTAAGTCGCTTGCGGCTGGCAAGCAGATTCTCTGCCGTTACAAAACAGACATCGCATTGCCTCACGAGGTCGTTCTCGGCAGTCTCAATCTCCTCGACTGGCATACCAGGCTGGGCCTTGACCTCATCGACGCAGTGGTAGACGCAATACCCAAAACCGTCAATGGTCAGATACCGCGTCGTTAACGGGTAGTACGTCCAGAGCAATTCACGACGGATGCCGAGCACCCGGCTCCACAGGCGAAGAAAGAGCCCGAAGAGCAGCCGATTCAGCGTCCTCACGATGGACAGCCGCTGCATAGGGATGACGAGAGGCGACCAGACCCACAGGTTGTCGCGAACCTGGCGTGGTGGCCGCAGACCCTTGCGCAGGCGACCCCAGATCCGTGAGAGGTCATGGGCGGTGGCGGACACCCGTCGCAGCCCCAGCGACTCGACGTAGAGGACGCGATGGCCGCATCGCGCCAACTCGCAGGCAACGTGCTGCTTGTTGGTCCAGAAAGGGTTGTCCCAGTCTGCCGTTGAGATGAGCGTGATATCGAGCTTCATGGTGGCGGGTGAGGGAGGACGAGCGGTGAAGGCCGCTCAGGGCGACAGTGGGACGCTGCACCGCCGGGGCATGACTGCACCGAGAAACATTTGACGGTAGCGCCGGGGCGCCAGAACCAAGGTCGCCCAACAGGCACCTGCCACAAGTGGTACCAAGATCAGCTCGTGGGGCACAGCGCCAATCAGATGCCAGAAGGCCACATATGCGATGAATGACACACCGAAGTACGCCACGTCGAACGCCAAGCGACGGCCGATGGACAAGGACCACACAATGAGCGGCAGCATGAAAATGGCATTCAGGGCCGCTGACAAACCCAGCACCGATGGCCCCAGCTGCTGCCAGCCCCAGTAATTCAGTCCTGCATTAAGCAAGGCCCCGCACACCGTCACGGCCAGAACCAACCCGTGGCGGCCCCTGGCGTTCAGGAATTTGAGCGAGGCGTATGTCAGCACCTGCGCCCACATGCCTATACCCATGCATCGAAGTACAGCGGACGTCAGCGCAACGGACTCTTCATCGAACGCGCCGCGGGCAAACAGCAGCCGCACGACCCACTCGGCATGTGCCACGGTGATTGCCGACAGGGGAACCGTGACCACCAGCAACAGGCGCATGGACCGGGCGGCAGCGCTTTTGAATTCCTCTTCCGCCATGCTCGCCATGGCAGCCAACCCCGCCATGCCGAAAGGCATGGCGAGCAGATAGACGGCCGTGTCGGAAAGGAAGCGGGCGTAGTCTAGGGCGGCAACCGCTTCCGGATGGACCAGTGAGGCGACCTGACGCTCCACGATGAAATGAAGCTGCATGGCCATCGGCACCCAGACAAGCACCCGGAACGCGCGCCAGACGTGCGTTAGTTCATCCCTCACCAAGGACCATGACGCGGTGGTCGGCCAGAACCGATAGTGCAGGCGGCGCACGACAACGCAGCCCCAGGCCGCCAGCGCCCACTGAGCAGCGACGAAGCCGGCGGGGATCCAGAGCGGCTGGGCGAGCCACCAGGCGAGCACTGTTCCCGACACCAAACCGGCGCTCTGTACCGAAGCGCGAAGAGCCGTCAGCCGGCCGCCCCCGTGAGCGAGGTCAACGCTGGCATAGAGAGAACACAAGAAGTGCGGGACCATGCCCATGGTCATGATGCAGACCATGTCGATGGTGAGCGCGGCCGTTTCGAAGTTGAAGCCCGGGGCCAGCAACCCAACCCACTGCCTGACCAGCAAGAACATGCCCAGGCCTGTAAGCAACGAAACGATCAGCACCACCATGTGCATGCCGGCAAACAGATGACCGGCGCGCTCGCGATCCATTGCGGCGTGCCGCGCCATGCGAGGCGTCAGCGCACCGTTCAGCGCATCCGAAGCGAAGCCATTGAGCGGAATGAGGAAGGCAGACTGTGCCATCCGGTAGGACGAGGCCACGGTGCCTGTCCCGAACAGCCATCCGGTGATCAGCTCCCGCGCAATGCCCAGCCCCTTGCCTAGCAGGCCGCCGAACATCAGTAACCGCACCAGCCGGAACAAGGCTGCACCTTATGCAACGGACGGAATGGCAGCTCGCAGCGTGAATGCCGTGAGGTAGCGGTCCACACAGCTCTGAAGCGAGTAGTCGGCAGGCAGAAGAGAGGGTCGACCAGCCTCGAAGGTGAGCAAATGCTGGCAGGCTTTCACCCACTGGGGAATATTGGCCGGATCCGCATAGACAATGGGAAGATCCCTCTGGAAAACAGTCGACATGCTCGCCGAGCACACCGGCTTGAGGCCAACTGAGAGCGCCTCAAGTACGTTGAGTGGCAATCCTTCTTGGCATAGCGACGGAAATAAGAACACATCGCCTGCAGCAAGATGACGCGCGACGGCATCTCGCGGCAATGTGCCCGTCATCGCGACGACGGATGCAAGCCCCTCTGCAACGATTTTGCTTCGCAAATGCGATTCTTGTGCGCCCCCGCCTATCAGTAGCAGCCGTACTTCCGGCCGCAGTTCATGAACTTTGCGGAAGACATCCACTGCAATGTGAGCTCCCTTTTGTTCATGAAGGCGGGCGGCAAATACCAACACGGGAGAATCGGCAGACCACCCTAAGGCAGCCCGCACCTCCGACCTAGCAACAGAATCCGGCTTGAAGAGCTCCATGTCGATTCCATTACGGATCACTTCGACAGGTACCCCGGCCCTTAACCAGGACACCGGCGGACGCGAAAAAATCTCACCCAGCACGTCGCCGACCGCGATTACCTTATCGAACCGAGGATATATAGTGGCATCGCGGAAAATCCAGTACAGGCTGCGCAGTGAACGAGCGTACTGGCGCGGGTCGCCTGAGCGCATCTTTGAAACGAAGTCGGTCCAAGACGTCCCATGGGCCTGGAACACAAAAGCCGTCTGCGTCCACCGCTCCTTCCAAGCCAGCGCGCCAGCGCCTGCGGAACTGACGCTGAAGACGACATCTGGCGGCGTTGCCGCGTAATGGTCCCGTATGTACCGCCTAGTCGCCTGCCACCATTTTCCGTTTTGTTTTTCCGGAGTGGTTTCCGAAAGCGGCACCACGCTCACGCCATCCGCGTTGAAAGGCGCCCGGGCCCGGGGTAGGCGGGTAGTCAAAACCGTGACCTCGTGCCCCCGCTCTGCGAGCTGGCGCAAAATATCCCAAGCCACGGATTGCATTCCACCAATGCTATGGAACGGCAATGTACGCGCAAACGCTAGAATCTTTATCATGCCCCCACCCTGCGGTAGATATCTGCTAGCAATGCGGACTGCCGGGATATGTGAAAGCGCTCCGCCACCATGGCGCGCCCGTTTTCCCCCAACCGCCTCCGAAGTTGCGCATTTTTCAATAGCGCCAGCAGGGCCTCACTGAGCTGATCGCTGTCGCGCTCGTTAACTAGATAACCGGTCTCCCCATCGCGAATCGCTTCAGGAATGCCACCGTGTCTCGTACCTACGACCGGCAGACCGGAAGCGGCTCCCTCTAGCAGCACCAAGCCTAGTCCCTCTGCATCTCCGTTCGCAGCGGTGACGGAAGGCAGAACAAGGGCACTGGCCCCATGCATGAACCGGCGAACCTGGGCGTGCGACTGCGCCCCCATCCACCGCACTCGCTCCCCCAGCTTTAGTCGTTCGGCTTGCTGGCGCAGAGGCAATAGCAACGGACCGTCTCCAACGATCACCAATTCGGCATCTGGAATTTCGAGGACAACGCGCGCAAATGCTTCAATAAGGTAGCGCGTCCCCTTTTTCTCCACCAACCGTGCCACATGGAGGACACGCGGCGGTCCATCATGCACCGAGGGACAAAAGTCATCGGGATCTATACCGATATAGTGCTGCACCAAGCGCGCTTCTGGGAACCCAGCGGCCACCGCGCGCTCCAGCATGAAATTCGAGACGCAGACAAATAGATCGCCCTGCCGCTTGAGACGGGACTGGAGAAGGGCATATCGCACAAGCGCAGGTCGGCGGCTACGAAGAAAATCGCCTCGACGCGTCGTAACGTCAAACCCATGCAAGGTGGTTATAAGGGGGCGCCCAATAGCGCGGGCGGCATCAAGGGCATACAAGCCATCCACGGCGAAATGCGCATGGACGATGTCCGGCCCCCAGTCTCTTAAAAACGCCACGAATGGATCGCCAATGCCTGCGGCCAAGTAGGCTGCCAAGCGAGCGGATGACAACCGTTGCGGCATCCAATAGTTCAAGCCTGGAACAGGCGGACCGAACGAGGTGCGTCCAACAAGTGTGACGGAAGCGTTTGGAATACTAAGCGCTTGGGCCGCGACAAACGTCTCCGAGGGCTTGAACATCTGCAACCGGAAAATAGCGGCCTTCATGTTCCCGCCGGCGGACGTACCATACTGGGCATGAAGTCCATGCCTTTGGTGGAATGGCGAGTCGCCCCGGCCGCAGCTTTGCCGCAGGGAGCGCAGTCATCCAAGCGGAGGCCTTTCTTTCTCGGGACCCCCACATACGCCAGCGTGAGCCCCATAGCCATCCCGAGCAGCGGTGTAAGGTGAAACTCCCCAGCGAGCCCGTAGTTCTCGCCTTGTGATTGGAAGACGTACCACGCGAAAGCCCAAAGAAGACCTTCGCTGAGACCAGCCGCCTTCGGATCCGCATGCCAAAAATGACGCCCACACCACCATGCCAAGCTCACGATAAAACCAAGGCCGGCGACTACAAGTAATACACCACCCTGAGCCCAAAGTATAAGGAAAGCATTGTGGGGTGGCATAACGTTGCGAAAACCGTTCGCATAAGAGTAGAAAGCAAAATGCTGCTCCCACCCCCCATGACCCAGCCCCAGGATAGGATGCTCCCGAACCATGCGCCTAGCGAAATCCCAAATTATTTCTCTGGACTGCAAAGTGCTCAGCGACGCCTCCGTAAAGCCGCTGTCCCGATAGGCCGCCATCACGAAAGGCATGATCACTGAAACTGCGGCCCCAAGCACGCAGAAACCGACGGCAGCACCCAAGCCAATCCGCCTCACTCTAACGAAACGGCCAAGCCAAGCCAGAGTGGTGATCAGCACAGCCGCTATCACGCCCGCCTTGGAGCCTGTGAAAAATACGCCGACCCAAAACAGAATAGCAAGCAGCCTCAGCGACATTTTTTGCGTGGCCTTGGCCAGCCCCCAACTCAGGAAGGCGCAGACGCCGAGATAAACGGAGGCCGTGTTGGCATTTATGAACAGGCCACCAGCCTTATCCGCCGCGATGACGTTGTTGCCTCCGCCTTCATCAAAGAGGGTTGAAAGGATATTGGGAGAGATAAGGAACATGGCGGCACGTAGGCCGTAGAAGCGTGCCTCAATAGAAGGAAAGACGCGGAAGACTACCACCAAGACGGGAATGATGGCCGCGATGCGCAGGGTCCACGACATGACGCGCGCCGCGCCCTCCCTGTCCTGTAGCGCATATCCGTACATGGCGGCGCACAGCGTGAGGATCGGAATAGCGAATATCACGTTCCTGATGGCGGCGAAGGGTTCCGGCGACCACACGATGGCTGCGAGCTGCGTGGTCAGCAACGCAAGCAGCCAGCGCATCCAACTTAGACGGTAGATATCCCGGCATGTGAACGCTGATCGCCAGGCGCCCAACGCTGCCAGCAGGGACACTGAAGGAAATATCCCAGCCACACTAATCGTATAGCCTTGCAGCGTCGCAGCAGCCGCCTGGATACGCAACCAATAACGGGCGGGAAGGAAGTAGCTGGCGACAATCGCAAGCACCAGTGTGAGCGGCACGCCCACGACAATCACCGCGAGGTTCAGGTAGCTCAGCCACATCTGCCCGCCCTCCGAGCGCCTTCAAAGCACCGCAAAGGTTTCATCTGGCAAGGAGATTCTTCCCCTCCGCGGGGGTGGCGTGAATCAGGTCTCGCATGAACCCTTCTTGCACCTGATACAGGCGCTCAATCTCGGCGTCTGATGCCCCGGGAGGCACGATCTGCGAGGCGCGCACGAGAATGCCGTCTGGAATCAGGCCCTCTAACCCAACCTTGAGAATATAGAGGCGGGTCTGCCATGCGCTCTCGCTATAGAGCGTACCTAGACGGATCCAATAGCTGACGGCCTCAAGTCGATTGGGCGACCTCACCAACATGCGTTTTCCGGCAATGGGAACGCCACTCATGGAAGTAAGGCCATAGGCTTGAGGGGCCATATTTTCGACCCGGAAACCCTGAGCGATGTAGCAAAGCTCAGGTCGATGAATCTTGCCTTCCTGACGATTGGATTTAATATAAGCCAGAGAAAGCATGACACGATGTCCCAGCCCATCCGCATAGGTGCGACTTACAATTTGGTCGTACGTGTTGTCTGCCGACTCCTGCGCTTGCCGCTCTTCTACGGACAGCGGCACTTGAACGAACGCATTGGGTAGCTCGGTCCAGTGACCGAACCGCCCAGGAACCACCGACTCCAGTTGAGGCACTTCGCCGACTGTCGCAAGGGTGGGCTTTAGCACCAAACCGCCGACGGCCGCCATCGCCATGAGGGCGAGGATGACGAAGCACGTCCTAAACGAGACCTGACGGCCCGGAAGATGAAGAGGGGCTGTGTGCATGATGCGCTCCTGATAGTTCAATCAGCCGGCTTGGCTTTAGCTCGGCCTCGCCAGCGCATGGCAACCGTTCGCGCAAACGCATCTCCGGTGATGATCAGGATCAAGGCTGAGAGGAATAGCACCATGCCGGCGAAGTCATGCACGAAACCTTGACCGGCCGCGTCACCAAAGTAATAGGTCACCAGAACAAGAATGACGACTCGCAGCAGATTGGCGCCATACGATACGGGGACGATCAAAGCAGCCAATATAGCGTTTCGCACCGGTGACTCGTGGCGCATCACATTAAGATAGAGTAGTCCCAACGCCTCGAGTGTGAAGAGCGAGTGCAACCCCGCGCATGCGTCCGCCACGAGCAGCTGGTACTGGCCGACATGCAGCACCACGCCTGAACGCGCTATGGGGTATCCGAGCGCGAACATGAGGTGTTCAGCTCCCCATGAAACCGCCAGCTTCATAGGTTGCGTGATGGCGTCAACCAATGAACCCGGAAGCGGAATGACGAACAACAGAAAGACGAATGGGAACCAAAGATAGCGCGTTGCCGCAGGGCCGAGGAGCAACAAGCTCAGTCCAACGAGCACAGGAACAAGAGAGCCGATTTCAAAGATTACGAAAGCCTGGGACCGGCCGACTGCATAGAGCAGCAGGCCAAATGCGAGCACGGCCCACCCGAGCAAGGCGGCACGACCCTCTCCCGGTGATGCGTCGCCCGGAAACTGGCGGGATTTGAACCACAGTAGCCACAGGCCTACCGCCAGCACGATAGGCCCATGGGCATTCATGTCGAGCGACCACAGGCCATGAGCCAAGTCCCAAAAGCTCGGGATATAGAGCAGTGCCAATCCCACAGCCGGAGCAATATGGCGCCACCTGAACAGAGGCCCCGGGCCTTTCGCTGGCCGACTCCCCCTGGCATCGGCCCCGACAGATCGCGCAGATGATTCAGGCAGTGGCGCAGCCATGGTGCGAACAGGGGTGGAAAGGGTGGTCATGGCCTTTATCCGGCGACGCAGTTCAATACTCATTGATGGCAACGCCAGCCACGCGCACAGGGCTGCGCCCCAAGCGCTCAACCAATCGCTGCACAGCTGAATAGGGATTGCGGTTGCGCCGGGTCACAACTAGCGCCGCATCGCATCGAGCAGCGATAACACAGGAATCTGCACCGAAAGCCGCCGCAGATGTGTCGACAATGACATATTCGTAGCGCTTTGGAAGTTCGTCGAACAGCTCCTGCAGCAATGCGCCCTCCGCCAGCTCCTGCGGGTTTGGCGGCGGCGTTCCCACGGGCAACAGATGAAGATTCGGGAGATCTTCCACTGGCCTAATTACCGTCAGACCTGAGCGGCTCGACAAAAACGATGAGAGCCCCTCTTTCGTCGGTTCCAGACCGAAGCTACGGTGCAGAGCGGGATTGCGAAGGTCTCCGTCCACCAAAAGCGTGCGGGCGCCCAACTGGGAGAAAACTGTTGCGAGGTTGACCGCGAAGAACGAGCGTCCATCACCCCTCTCTGGACTGACGATCGACAGAATTCTGGAGGGACCGTCAGCCAGCACCCCCATTACAAGCTGCGAACGGATATCTCGAAAAACCTGCGCCTGCACGGAGAAAGGATCGCGGGCCACCACCATATCGGATGACAGCGCTGATGCCTTGTTCAAGATGTAAGGGTAGCGGAATTGCTTCGATACTGCCCAGCGAACGTCCTGCTCCTTGACAAAACCGAGCGCCACAGCGGCTTCACCGAAACGCAACCCTTTTTCGCGTTGATATCGAAGAATCTGCTCTATATCCTCCGTACTCAAATTGTGGGCGACGCGCAAGATATCGCCGATGGCTTGCCCGCTCGTGGAGGAGCGCTCGCCGGAATCGGGGGAAGAACTATCTTCTGCACCAACGGCGGCAACGGGAGCCGGGGACCTGGGGAAAACGGCCATGTCTATTCTCTGTACCATCGGCAGGTTGATCGTTACTTGCCTGCGTATGCGAGCGCAGGCGCCGTACGACGCGAGGGCAGCAAGCGGTGAAGCATGCCTTTGCGCAGCCCTTCCGTCGAAGCAGGCATCACGCCAAGCAACGGCAGATGCAGCCCTTCGAGCACATCTTCTGGAGAGCGCAGGCGTCGGTCCAGCAGCTCAGCGAGCAACATGGCTGCCACACCCAGAAGCCCGCCTACGACTATGGCAAGCATGGTGTTGAGCAGCACCTTGGGGGACGAGGGCTGGCCCGGCACAACCGGCGGGGTGAGCAACGAGACGTTGGTCAGGTTGCTGTGGCTTTGCAAGCCCGTCTCGGTAACCCGCGTAAGCACCAAGTCGTAAGCGCGCTGGGCGTTCTCAACATCCCTCACCAGCGCGGCTGCGGCATCGCGCTCGTTCTTGAGCTTCAGTACGCGCTGCCTTTGAGCCTCATATGCCGCACGCACCTCGGCTTGGCGCGCTTGGTTAACCGAATTTGCCACCTGCACGGAGCCGGTGATGCGGGCAATCTCGGCATCCATCTTCGCTCTAAGCTCGCCCGTGCTGGCGTTGAGGTTGAGCACCTCAGGGTGGTTGGGTCCGTACTTGGCACGAAGCTCCTGCAGCTTTGCATCCTGGGTCGCGATGAGGGTCTTCAACTGGGCTATAACAGGGCTCATCATGACGTCCTGAATTTCGGCCGCTTTTTTCGCAGCAGCAGCCTGCCGGCTCGCGGAGTTAGCGGATTCAGCTTCCAACGCGACCAATTGAGCAGCCAACTGGTTCAGGCGAGCATCCTCCACATCAAATTGATCGTTGCCGATCAAGCCCCGCTTGTTGTTGTATTCAGTCAGCCGCTGCTGAGCAGCGTCCAATTGCTGACGCAGCTGCTGAGCCCTTTGATCGAAAAACGTGTTGTATTGACGGGCCGGGTTGGTACGCATCTCCGAGGTCATCTCAAGGTAGGCCCGGACTACCGCGCTCACCATTGCATAGGAAAAGTTGGCATCGCGAGATGTGTAATTGATGGAGATCACGTTGGACTCCCGGGAGGGTCGCACGTCGAGATCCTCCCCAAACGACTTCGCAAGCCAATCGACGAAGGATCCCTTGCCGTCTGTGGCGTCTCGCCATTGATCTTGTAGTTCAGGGCTTTTGTCGAGTTGGAGAGCCGTCACCACGCGGCGGCCGACCTCTTCACTGCGGATCACGTCGATCTGAGTCGCCATGTAGCTCGGCGACATGAGTGCGGGATAGACCATCCCCTGAATCGGATCAGGTGATTTCACGTCCACGACAACGGAGGCGCTCGCTGTGTATTTCTTCGGCCATAACAGGCTGGCGACCACACCGAGCGTCACAATCGCGAGAAAAATTGAAAGGCCCAGCTTGTATCGGGCGAGGAAAATACGCAGCAACTGCGAGATCGTCATGATGGACTCTTTCTGGGCAGAGACTCAGAACAGGCTTTCGCGCACGTAGATGACGTCCCCGTCCAGGACGCGGTCTTCCATACGAGGCGATATCACCTCTACCTTGCCGGACGCATCCTTGCGATGCAGTTTCAGGCCCCGCTCAGTACCGCGCAACGTCGGCCCGCCCGCGGCGGCGAGCACTTGACGAACATTCATGTTTCGCTCGACACGTACCGGACCGGGCCGTTGGGCCTCCCCGTAGACGTAGGCGATTGGCGCGCGGCCTACGTACACAATGTCGTTGTTTTGAATGACAGGGTTGCTGGCATCGGGGACATTGGCGCCGAACAAGCTAGGAACATCGATCTCCTGACGAAAGGGCTTGCCATCGCGCACACCCGTGAGCACAGCGGTATCGCTGCCGTCTGGCATGGCGCCCCCCGCAAGAGCGAGCAGGTCTGCCAACCGCATACCGGCCACTTCCAGGGGGTAGCGGCCAGGACGATTCACGTACCCAAGGATCGACGCTTGGTTGCCCTTGATCTGCAACACCAAGATGGTGACCTGGGGGTCGTTGATGAACTTGCCGTTTCTAAGCCCATCGGCAATTGTCTTTTCAGCGTCGCTGATGCTTTTGCCGCCAACCGTGACCTGGCCGATCAGTGGAAACGAAATGGTGCCGGCTTCCGAAACCCGGGTTTCAACCAATAGGTCCGGGTTTTGAAAGACGGATACGCGAATGACGTCCCCTGACCCGAGCACGTATTCCTTGCTGGTCTGAGCCGATGCGCCGAAGGAGACAAACAGGCACGTGGCCCACACCATCCAGCGAAGTAGCAGTTTCGTCATATGTCAGCGGTTTTTCCGGGTTGGCGGATGAGGCGAGGCAGTGTACGAGTGGCGCGTGACAGGTCTTGTAGGACTGGGCGGACACCCGGGCACGCCTCTAGGGGGATGGGACAGGGGAACTACGGGCCGCTCACCAGAACGCCCAGTTACCGGACCAGACGACCCACACGCCAAGGGCAAGGTTGGTCACGGCATGCGACAGGACGGCGACCCACAGGGAGCCGGTGTGGCGGTACAGCCAGGCATAGGCCAAGCCGGCAATGATGGCGGCCAGCCACAAGGTGTGGGCCAGCGTGAAAACAGCGGTGGAGAGCAGCACTGCTTTGAGGCTGGTGCGACGCGGGTCCACTTGTTGGAATTGCGGGTTGTCGATCCAGCGCATGAGGAAGGAGCGCCAGAAGAGCTCTTCCATCAAGGGCACCAAGGCGGCCGCACCGATCAGGCGCACGGCGATCAGCGGCCACTGGAGGTTGCCAGCGTCGTCGACAGGCCGAAAACCGGCCGTGGGCTCGCCTAGCGTCATCCAGGGCTGATCCAGGTTGATCCAAAGGAAGAAGACGATCAACCCGACCGCGGTGCCGAGGAGCACTCCCCGTGCACCGGGCCCCGGTGCACGGCGCAGTTCGTCGTAATCGCGCCAGAAGTAAGCCAGGCTGGCGCCGACGACGAGCACGGTGATGCCATAGACCCACCGGGGGTCCATGCCCCAGCTGCCGTCCTCGGGCACCTGGCCTCTTACGGCCAGTAGAACCATGAACAGCACGAAGGGGATGACGCGCGCGAGCAGCGGACGCGTGACTCCGAAAGGCATGAGGCTCCCTCGCTGTGGGGTGGGTCATCTCGCCGGACTTGTGCGAGGGCGGATGCGGCCAATGCCGCCGGCGCGCCGTGCGGGGCGGCCGATGTGTGTGTCGGGTGGAACCGTGAGGGTCCGGAATTGTGGAGGCCAGCTTTGTGCACCAGTTCCGCACAGCCTGGCGACGCCCCCGGGTCGAGGGGGCGGTAACTCATCGGCCGCTGGTGCGACTGTGCATCCAGTACCGCATTGGTGTGCAGTGCGCCTGTGTCTCAGGGCGCCGGCTCGTCCAACAGCGCCTGCACCCGGTCTCGCAGCCCCTGGGGCGTGACATCCGCCGGCGCAATGGGCGCGCCGACGACCAGGCCAACCCGGTTGAAGAAGCCGCGGCGGAAAGGCCGGCTCATGGCCGCCCCGTCGATACGGGAAAAGTACGAGCCCCAAAGGTTGTGCAGCGCAGCCGGGATGACGGGCACCGGGTGGTCGGCCAGGATCTTCATGATCCCGGGCTTGAAGGGCTGCAGCGTGCCGTCGCGGGTGATGCCGCCCTCTGGGAACAGGCAGACGAGATCGCCGTTGCGCAACGCCTCTCCGGCGCGGTGGAAGGCGCGCTCGTAAGCCTGCGGGTCTTCCTTCTGCGGGGCAATGGGGATGGCCTTGGCCAGGCGGAAGAACCAGCCGAGCAGCTTCGACTTGAAGATGCGGTGATCCATCAGGAACACCGGCGGCCGCGGGCTGAGCACGCCCAATAGCACGGCGTCGACAAAGCTGACGTGGTTGCATACGAGGATGGCGGCACCGTCGACCGGAATGTGCTCGTCGCCCCGCACGCGGATGCGATAGACGAAGCGCGACAGGATCAGGATGACGAAGCGCAGCAGGTACTCGGGCACCAACGTAAAGATGTAGCCGGCCACCACGGCGTTGAGGATGCCGATGGCCAGGAACTGCTGCGGGAGGGTCCAACCCAGGCTCAGCATCAAGGCCACCAGGCCGGCGCTGACGACGATGAAGATCGCGTTGAGGATGTTGTTGGCGGCGATGATGCGAGCACGGTGGGTGGGCTGCGAGCGGAGTTGGATCAGTGCGTACATGGGCACGCTGTAGAGGCCTGCGAAGAGCGCCAGCAGCGCCAGGTCAGCCAGCACGCGCCAGTGCGCCGGCTGGGCGATGAACTGGGCCAGCGTGCTAAGCCCCCCGGGCGGCAGGCCGCGGGTGGCGAAGTAGAGGTCGATGGCGAAGACGCTCATGCCGATGGCGCCAAAAGGCACCAGGCCGATCTCGACGTGGCGGTGCGACAGCGACTCGCACAGCAGCGCGCCGATAGCGATGCCGATGGAAAAGACCACCAGCAGCAGCGAGGCGACCTGCTCGTTGCCGTGCAGCACCTCCTTGGCGAAGGCCGGAAACTGGGCGAGGAAGATGGCACCGAAGAACCACATCCAGGAGATGCCCAGCAGCGAGCGGAAGACGGTGAGGTTCTCGCGCGCCAGGCGCAGATTGCGCCAGGTCTCGGTGACCGGGTTCCAGTTGATCCTCAATCCGGGGTCGTAGGAGGGGGATCGGGGCACGAACTGGGCGGCCACGCGACCGAGCACGGCTACCGCCAGACAGGCGAGCGCCGTCCAGTAGACGCCCGTCTGCGGCACGGCCACGAGCAGCCCGCCGGCCATGTTGCCCAGCAAGATGGCCACGAAGGTGCCCATCTCCATCATCCCGTTGCCGCCGGTGAGCTCCTGCTCGCTCAAGTGCTGCGGCAGGTAGGCGTACTTGACCGGGCCGACCAGCGTGGAGTGCAGCCCCATCAGGAAGACGCAGCTCAGCAGCGCCGGCACGTTGCGCTCATGGAAGCCCCATGCGGCCAGCAGCATGACGCCGATCTCCAGCCACTTGGTGGCGCGCACGATCGCCGCCTTGTCCAGCTTGTCGGCCAGCTGACCGCTGGTGGCCGAAAACAGCACGAAGGGCAGGATGAACACCGCCCCGATGGCCGCGCCGGCCAATGAGGCCGGCAGCCAACTGACTTGCAGCTGGTAGGTGACCAGCACCGTGAAAGCGAACTTGAAGAGATTGTCGTTGCCCGATCCGAGGAACATGGCCCAGAAGAAGGGCGCGTAGCGGCGCTGGGCAAGCAGGGTGAACTGGTTGGGCGTGGTGTGCGGCGCTGCGGCGGTCTGGTGGCGGCTCAAGGCCGGCTCCTGAAGTAGAGATGGAGCGCGCACTGTAGGAGCTGGGCCTGGCCCCGCACCACGAGACCACCCCGAAGAAGGAGAACGCCCTAGTCCATCAGGCGGCCCGGCTGCGGGAGTTGATCCTGGTCCTGCCCCAGCCTGGGCGCGAGCCGCGAGATGCCGCCCGGCGAGGCCGACAGCTTGGGCACGATGCCTGGCACCAACAAGTTCAGACCGTCTTCCGTGGTGATGTCCACCAGCATGCCTCGGGCCCGGTAGTGCGGGTCTTCGGCGATGTCGCGCGCGGTGTAGATGCGGCCGACAGGGACGTTGGCGGCCTGCAGGGCCTGGAGCACGTCGGCCACGGTGCGCTGCACGGTCCAGGCGGTGATGGCGGCGTCGATCTCGTCCACGCGCGGCACGCGGCCCGCGTTGGTGGCCAGGCCGGGGTCGGCGGCGAGGTCTTCGCGGCCGATGGCGGCCATCAGGCGCTTAAAGATGGAGTCCCCGTTGCCGCCGATGACGACCTGGCCGTCGGCGCAGCGGTAGGCGTTGCTGGGGGCGATGCCGGGCAGGGCCGAGCCGGCGGGCTGGCGGATGGCGCCGAAGGCGGCGTACTCGGGCAGCAGGCTTTCCATGCAGTTGAAGACGGCCTCGTAGAGGGCGACGTCTACCACCTGCCCTTCACCCTTGGGCTTGTCGGAACTGACAGTGCGCTGGCGGTGCTGCAGGGCGAGCAGCACACCGATGACGCCGTGCAATGCGGCCAGGGTGTCGCCCAGGCTGACGCCGCAGCGCACCGGCACGCGGCCCGGCTCACCCGTGAGGTGGCGCAGGCCGCCCATGGCCTCGGCGACGACGGCGAAGCCCGGGCGGTCGCGATAGGGCCCGGTCTGGCCGAAGCCGCTGATGCGCAGCATCACCAGGCCCGGGTTGCGGGCAAGCAGCGTGTCGGGCGCGAAGCCCCAGGCCTCCATCACGCCGGGCTTGAAGTTCTCGATCAGCACGTCGGCCTCGTCGATCAAGCGCTGCACCACCTCGCGGTCGGCAGGCTCCCGCAGGTCCAGCACCACGCTCTTCTTGTTGCGGCTCTGCACCTGCCACCACACGCTGGTGCCGTTGTGCAGCATGCGCCACTGGCGCAGCGGATCGCCCTGCCCTGGCGGCTCGACCTTGATGACGTCAGCGCCGAAGTCAGCGAGCGTCTTGGCGGCAAACGGGCCGGCGATGAGCTGGCCGAGTTCGAGAACCTTGAGGCCGGCGAGCGGGCCGGAGGCGGCGGCAGGGGGCGTGGCGGCATGCATGGCCGGCATGGTAAGCAGCCCTGCCCGCCCCCCACCCACGCGGTTGAACGAAGGCGGCGCCGCGCACGGCGCAAGGCCCCCGTGGCCGCGCCGCGCGCCTGGCCGCCCGCGGGCCGCCTTGCGCGCCGTGCCGGAGCCGACGATGCGCCGGACGCCGCTCAGGGCCGCGCAGAGGAGGCCGCCGACGCTGGCCGATCACCCGGTGACCCGCCGCCGGCTGGTGCCGGTTGAGCCCCGTCGGCACCCGCGGCAGGACGCGGCGCACCGACTGCGGGCGGGCGATCCGCGGCGGAGGCGGCCACGGGGCCACTGGCCGCCCCGGCACGCCCGGGCAGCGGCATGCCGCGCTCACGCAGCGCTGCGCAGTGATCCGCCTGGGGATCCTCACGGGCGGGCCGGCGTTCGTCGAAGTCCGCGGCCGATCCGTCCGGCCCGAAGGCCAGCGTGTGCACCGCGGACGCGGGCGCAAGCTGAGGCAGGTGCAGCGGCACCCCCGTGCGGCGGGCGGCATGCACTGCGCCGGCATGCAGCACGGTGATCCGCGCCGGCGGTGACGAGGCCAGTTGCTGCGCCACGCCCTGCGCCAGGCTGCGATCCCGCGCGATCTGCATGCGCACCAGCGGGCCGAGGAGCTCATCGGGCACCAGGCCGCAATGGCCATCGCGCACGGCATCGCGCAGCCGGGACCAGGCCTCGGCCGGGATCGCCGCGTCCCAACGCGCGTCGGCCTGAGCCTCTTTGAGCGCCGATCGCGGCAGGTTGGCACCCCACACCGGCACGCCGGCGCGTACAGCGGCCAGCACCAGCTCGCGGTAGCGCGCCCACGGCCAGGCGAAGTCGTCCCATTGCAGCGCCCCGCGGACCTGCGCCTCGCTGGCCTCCCGCGGCAGGCCAGCGGTAGATGCACCTTGCTGCGCCATCTCCAGGACGAGCGCATGCAGCCGCCCCTGGGTTGCCAGATCGCTCACCAGCGCAGCCGCCTGTCGCTGATGGTCGGGCTGGTCGTGCTGCTCGCCGATCAGCAGGGCCAGCGGGGCAGTGGACGGGCCGGCATCCACGGGTGCAAGTGGCGCGCCCACGCCTTGGGCCGTGGCGAGCGGCGCCAATGCAAGCAGCAGACCGAGCCACGCGGCAACGCCGGCTACACGCGACCATCCGCCCGCAACGACGGTGCGGCAGGCCTTGCGCAAGACAAAGGCGGGGACGAAGGTGAAGGAGCAGCCCGGCGGCAAGCCGGGGCGGATGGCGATGTGCGGCATGACGGCGGCGGGAGAGGTCGTCGGAGCGCCATCATGCCGGCCTGTTGCCCAGGCCGCGATGGCGCACCGCGTCGTGGGGCTCCAAGGCCCCGGCCGCTCAACGCCGTTCTTCAGGCTGGCTGATGAAGCCGATCTTGGTCAGCCCCACGCGCGAGGCGTCGGCCAGCGTTTCCGCCACGTGGCGATAGGCCACGGCCTCGTCGGCCTTCAGGTGCACCTCCGGCTGTGGCTGGCGCTTGCTCTCGGCGTCGAAGCGGCGGGCCGCCTCCTCGCGCGAGACCGGCTCGCCGTTCCAGAAGCGCTGGCCGCTGGCGTCGATGGCGAGCTCGATCTTGTCCGCCTTGGCTTGATTGACCGGGGCTGCGGCGCGCGGCAGCTCCAGCTTGACCGCGTTGGTCAGCAGCGGAGCGGTCACGATGAAGATCACCAGCAGCACCAGCATCACGTCGATGAGCGGCACCATGTTGATCTCCGACACCGGCGCATTGGCCGCCTTGTTGTCGAAGCTGGCGAAGGCCATGGCAGGGCTCCCTCAGGCGGCGTGGCCAGCGCGGCCGGGATTGAGCGGGCGCACCCGGTCACCCTCAGGAGCCGGGGCCGGCGTGCGGGCCACGCCCAGCGGCTGGCCCATCGACAGGAAGGTGAAGAGCTCGTAGGCGAAGGCATCCAGCCGCGCGGTGAGCACGCGGTTGCTGCGCGCCAGCCAGTTGTAGGCCATCACGGCGGGGATGGCCACGGCCAGGCCGATGCCGGTCATGATCAGCGCCTCGCCCACCGGGCCGGCCACCTTGTCCAGCGTGCCGGCGCCGCTCATGCCGATGGCCACCAGCGCGTGGTAGACGCCCCAGACGGTGCCGAACAGCCCGACGAAGGGCGCCGTGGCGCCGATGGTGGCCAGCACGGTCAGGCCACTCTCCAGCCGCATCGTCTCCTCGTCCAGCACCTTCTTGATGGTGCGGGTGAGGAAGTCCTGCGCGCTGCCGGCTTCCTCCAGCTTGGCTGCGCCATAGCGGGCATGGTGGGCGCGGGCATGCATGGCGTGCGCCGTCAGGTGGCTGAACGGATCGTGTGCACCGTGGGTGGCCAGCTCGTGTTGCACCGCCTCCAGCGAGGTCGCGTTCCAGAAGTGATGCAAGAAGGCCTTGCTGCGCCGCGCGCGCACCCAGGACGTGACGCCCTTCATCACGATCAGGTACCAGGACACGGCCGACATGACGACCAGGATGCCCAGCAACGTCTTGCCCACCACATCGCTCTGGCCGATGAAGTGGCCGAAGCCCATGGATGTGGCCTGCATGGCCGTCTGCGCCGCGGCCTGGTGCGCCGCGCCCAGCGGGGCGACGGTATCGGCGGCCGCCTGGGCCACCTGCAGCGCGGGTTCAGCGATCGTGCTCATGGTCATTCCTGAGGAGGTTCGAACTTGATCTCGGCCGGCGCCCACACGGGCAGCGCCACGCCGTTTTCGCTATAGGGCTGGAAGCGCGCCCGGCGCATGGCCTCCACGGCCGCCTGGTCCAGGCGCGGAAAGCCGGATGACTTCTGTACCGACACCTCTCGCGGCAGGCCGCGCTCGTCGATCAGCACGCGCAGCATGACGCTGCCCGCCTCGCCCAGATCCTGCGAGCGGGTCGGATAGACCACCGGCGGCCGGATCAGATAGCGCACGGCCGACGATGGGATGCTGCGTGGCCCGGCAGGTGGTGCCGGTGGCGTCGGCGGCCCAGAGGTGACGGCCGTGCTTTGCGTGGGCGCCGGCTCCGCGGGCGGTGCCGGCTGCGGGGGCGGCGCAACGAACGCCGACTGCTCGGCCGCGGGCGGCGCGGACATCACCTGGGGGCGGGGCAGAGGCCGTGACACGGCCCGAGTCTGGGGCGGGACCACCGGCGCGGGAGCCGGCTGCGGCGCCGGCTCGGACCGAGGCGGCGCAATCCACTCCACCATGATCGGCGTGACCTCCGTCACCGTCTCGCGCACCGCCTCAACCTGAAGCAGCGCCCAGACGATGCCCACGTGCGCCAGAACCACGCCGGCGCGCAAGCCCCAACGCAGGGCTGGCGGCAGCGCGTCACGTGCAGGACCCGGACGCAAGCCAGCGGCAAGGGACGGAAAAGCTTCGGACGACATGGTGAGCAGCGGCGAGAGCAAGGCAAGGATGAGGCCCGGCGCGGAACTCCTGTATCAGCTCACGCGCCCTTCCCGCCGAAACCCTGAGGCATCAACTGTAGTTGATAATCATTCGCGATTGCAAGCCTGGATCGGCTGCCTTGCGAAGGATCAAGTCCCTCAAGCCGGCAGCCGCCCGCCGCGCAGGCAGCACATCCGGGCATCCGAAAGCTCGACGGACGGCCGCCCGATTGGGTGACGGCTAGGCTCCGATCCGCCCCAGCAGCAGATACTCCATCAGCGCCTTCTGCACGTGCATGCGGTTCTCGGCCTCGTCCCAGACGACGGACTGGGGGCCGTCGATGACGTCGGCGGTGACTTCTTCGCCCCGGTGGGCGGGCAGGCAGTGCATGAAGAGCGCGTCGGGCTTGGCGACAGCCATCATTTCAGCGTCCACGCACCAGTCGGCAAAGGCCTGCTTGCGGGCCTCGTTCTCGGCTTCGAAACCCATGCTGGTCCAGACGTCGGTGGTGACCAGGTCGGCGCCGCGGCAGGCGTCCATGGGGTCGGTGAAGACCCTGTAGCAGTCGGTGGAGCGGATGCCGGCCACGGCTGGGTCGATCTCGTAGCCGCTGGGCGTGCTCACGTGCACGGTGAAGCCGAGTATCTCGGCTGCCTGCAGCCAGGTGTTGGCCATGTTGTTGCCGTCACCCACCCAGGCCACCGTCTTGCCCTTGAGGCAGCCGATGTCCACGCCGGCGGGGCCGAGGGAGCCTCGATGCTCCAGATAGGTGAACAGATCCGCCAGGATCTGGCAAGGGTGGAACTCGTTGGTCAGGCCGTTGATGACCGGGACGCGCGAATGCGCGGCGAAGCGCTCCAGCTTGTCTTGCTCATAGGTGCGGATCATCACGATGTCGACCATGCGCGAGATGACCCGGGCGCTGTCCTCGATGGGCTCGGCCCGGCCGAGCTGGCTGTCGCCGGTGGTCAGGTGCACCACCGAGCCGCCCATCTGGTACATGCCGGCCTCGAAGCTGACCCGCGTGCGCGTGGAGGCCTTCTCGAAGATCATGGCCAGCGTGCGGTCGGTCAGCGGCGTGTACTTCTCGTAGTTCTTGAAGCGCCGCTTGATCTCGCGCGTGCGCTCGAAGAGATAGGCGTATTCCTCGGCGCGCAGGTCCTTGAACTGCAGGTAGTGCTTCATGAGGCTCATCCCGGGCTTCATGGCGCTCCTCATGCAGCGGGGGCGGCCAGCGCCTGCCGGACCAGCGGCACGAGGATGCGCAAGGTCTCGGCCACGTCGGCCTCCGTGAAGATCAGCGGCGGCACCAGGCGGATGACCTTGTCCGAGGTGACGCTCAGCAGCAGGCCGGCCTCGGCCGCCTGGCCCAGCAGCTGGCCGCAGGGACGGTCGAGCTCCACGCCCAGCATCAGGCCCTCGCCGCGGATGTCCACCACCCCGGGCAGGCTGCCGAGCTCACGCTGCAGGCCGGCCTTGAGCAGGCCGCCGACGCGCGCGGCGTTCTCCAGCAGGCCGTCTTCTTCCATGATGCGGATGGTCTCCACACCGGCGCGCATGGCCAGCGGGTTGCCGCCGAAGGTGGTGCCATGGTTGCCAGGCTGCAGCACGCCTGCCGCCTTAGGGCCGCAGACCACCGCGCCCACCGGCACGCCGGAGCCCAGGCCCTTGGCCAGCGGCATCACATCGGGCTGGATGCCGGCCCACTGGTGCGCGAACCACTTGCCGGTGCGGCCGATGCCGCACTGCACCTCGTCGAGCATCAGCAGCCAGCCCTTCTCATCGCACAGCTTGCGCACGGCCTGCAGGTAGTCGTTGCGCGCCGGGTTGATGCCGCCTTCGCCCTGGATGGTCTCCAGGAAGACGGCGACGACCTTGGGCCGCGTGCGGGCCACCTCCTGCAGCGCGGCCAGGTCGTTCATCGGCACGCGCACGAAGCCCGGGACCAGCGGCTCGAAGCCCTGCTGCACCTTGGGGTTGCCCGTGGCCGAAAGCGTGGCGATGGAGCGGCCGTGGAAGGCCTTTTCGTAGACCACGATCTCCGGCAGGTCGATGCCCTGGTCGTGGCCGTACTTGCGGGCGATCTTCAGCGCCGCCTCGTTGGCCTCCAGGCCGGAGTTGCAGAAAAAGGCATTGGTCAGGCCCGAGCGCTCCACCAGCAGCGACGCCAGCTCTTCCTGCAGCGGCACCTGGTAGTAGTTGCCGCAGTGGATGAGCTTGCCGATCTGGTCCTGCAGCGCGGCAACCAGCTTGGGATGCGCATGGCCGAGCGTGTTGACCGCAATGCCAGCCAGGGCGTCGAGGTATTCCTTGCCATCGGTATCCCACACGCGGGAGCCTCGGCCATGCGACAACGCAAACGGCAGGCGGCCGTAGGTGGGCATGACGTGGGGCATGAGCGGTGCGGGCATGGCAACAGGTCCTGGGCTGGCGGGAAAAAGAAAGAGCGGGCCGCCTCGACAGTGGAGGGGGCACCGCCCGGTTCACCGGAGGGCCATTCTAGAGGGGTGGGTCAGCACAGCGGCCGTCTGGTTGCAAGGCCATCGCGCACGCGGCGCCCCAGTTGGACGGGCGGGCATACCCCTCGGTTGCAGGGCGGCAGGCGGCAACCCACAATGCCCGGCTCGCCCGCGCTCACAAGGCGCGGGGCTTGCATGTCTGCCAACCCGTCCACGAAGCGGTCCGATGTCCCAGCGTTCTTCTCCACCCCGGGAGGTCTTCATCCAGGGGATCACCCGATCCGGCAGGCCTTTTCGTCCCAGCGACTGGGCGGAGCGGCTGGCGGGTGCCATGTCGTCCTTCCGCCCGCCGGGCGGCCAGCGGGCACACATCGGCTATTCGCCGTATTGCTTTCCAACCGTGCTGGACGGCGTCAAATGCGTGGTGGTGAACGAGGCGCTACGCGAGGTGGAACCGCGGGCCTGGGACTTCGTGATGAATTTCGCCCGTGACAACGAGCTGCAGGTCTTCGACGCCTGCCTGCTGCCGGACGACGTCCGGGAGAAGGCAGAGGCCGCCGGGCCCAGGGCCTGACGATCCGAAGGCGGGCCGCCCGGCGCGACGCTGCGCAACAAGCGAAGAACAGAAAAGAGAAAGGGCCCGCCGAAGCGAGCCCTTGTCATCCCAACCGGAAGCCGAAATCAGGCGGCCAGCGCCTTGATCTTGGCCGACAGGCGGCTCTTGTGGCGAGCGGCCTTGTTCTTGTGGAACATGCCCTTGTCGGCGATCGAGTCGATCACGCGCTGGGCGGTCTTGAAGGTCTCGGCTGCCTTGGCCTTGTCGCCGGCAGCAACAGCCTTGAGCACGCCCTTGACGGCCGTGCGGAACTTGGAGCGCAGCGCCGAGTTGGCGGCGTTGAGCTTGACATCCTGACGTGCGCGCTTGCGGCCAGAGGCAATGCGCACGGTTTTCTTGGCCTTGGAAGAAGTCGCCATGGTGTACTGGGTGGTCCGGTTGGGAAAGCCGAAAAGTATAGCACCCCGCTGCGGTGGTGAAAAAGCGGGGTGGGCAGGCATCCCTATAATCCGCCGCCCTCTTCCCCACACGGGCTGCCGCGGTGGCGCCGCGCCTGCGCGTTGCGCACGCCGTGGGTCTTTAGCTCGATCTGCAGGCTAGGCGGGCCGCCCGGCCCGCACACGGCCCTCCACCGCGACCGTCCGCCAGGCCGCCGCCGCCCATGAGCCTGTTGCGCTCCGCCTCCACCGTCTCGCTGCTGACCCTGCTGTCCCGGGTGACCGGTTTGGTGCGCGAGCTGCTGGTGGCCACGCTCTTTGGCGCCAGTGCGCTGACTGACGCCTTCAACGTCGCTTTCCGCATCCCCAACCTGCTGCGCCGGCTGTTCGCGGAGGGCGCGTTCAGCCAGGCCTTCGTGCCGCTGCTGTCGCGCTCGCGGGCGCAGGACGGCGACTCAGCCACGCGGGAGCTGATCGACGCGGTGGGCACCATCTTGTTCTGGGTTCTGGTGGCCGTGTCGGTGGTCGGCGTGCTGGCCGCCCCCGCGCTGGTGTGGCTGATGGCTTCGGGCCTGCAGCAAAGCGGCGGCTTCGACGAAGCGGTGGTGATGACGCGCTGGATGTTCCCCTACATCGCCTGCATGTCGATGGTGGCGCTGTGCGCGGGGATCCTCAACACCTGGGGCCGCTTCGCCGTGCCGGCGGCCACGCCGGTGCTGCTCAATGTGTCGGTGGTGGGCGCCGCACTGCTGCTGGCGCCGGTGTTCCAGGCGCGCGGGGTGCCGGGCATCTATGCGATGGCCGTGGGCGTGATGGTGGGCGGCGTGCTGCAAGTGGCAGTGCAGTGGCCGCTGCTCGTGCGCCTGCACCTGTGGCCGCGGCTGGCGCTGGGGCCGGCGGGATGGAGGCGGGCCTGGGCGCATCCGGGCGTGCACCGGGTGCTGCGGCAGATGGCGCCGGCGGTGCTGGGCGTGTCGGTGGCGCAGCTGTCGCTGCTGGTGAACACGCAGATCGCCTCCCATCTGGGCGCCGGCGCCGTGTCGTGGCTGACCTATGCCGACCGGCTGATGGAGTTCCCGACCGCGCTGCTGGGCGTGGCGCTGGGCGTGGTGCTGCTGCCCAAGCTGTCGGCGGCGCAGGCCAAAGAAGACGTGGCGGCCTTCTCGTCGCTGCTGGACTGGGGGCTGCGGCTGGTGGTGCTGCTGGCGCTGCCCAGCGCGGTGGCGCTGCTGCTGTTCGCCCAGCCGCTGGTGAGCGTGCTCTACCACTACGGCCGGTTCTCGGCGCAGGACGTGCACATGACAGTCACCGCGCTGGCCGGCTACGGCTGCGGGCTGCTGGGGCTGATCGCCATCAAGGTGCTGGCGCCGGGCTACTACGCGCGGCTGGACATCCGCACGCCGGTGCGCATCGCCATCGTGGTGCTGCTGCTGACGCAGGCGATGAATGCCGTCTTCGTGCCCTGGCTCGGGCATGCGGGGCTGGCGCTGTCCATCGGCCTGGCGGCGCTGGTCAACGCCGGCTGGCTGCTGACGGGGCTGATCCGCCGCGGGGCCTACCGGCCGCAGCCGGGCTGGGCGCTCTTTGCTCTGCGGGTGCTGCTGGCCACGGCGGTGCTGGGCGCCGGACTGGGGTGGGCCGGCCAGGCGCTGGACTGGATCGGCCTGCGTCACCAGCCGCTGCTGCGGGTGGGCGCGCTGACCGGCTGCCTGCTGGCGGCTGCCCTGCTCTACTTCGGCACGCTGACGGCCACCGGGCTGAAGCTGCGGGCGATGCTGCGGCGCTGAGGCCCAAGGACCGCGGCACCGCCAATGGCCTGAACGGGCCACGGGCTGAGCCACACCCACCCTGGAGACCCGCGCCGCGCATGCGCATCGGCTCAAGCGCCGGGCTTCGATCTGCAGGCGTCCGACCGCACCACATCCGCCTCCCAGCGCCCCACCCGCCCGGTGCGCAGCGCGTCGGCCCAGTCGCCGCGGCCCTGGCGCTCGGCCTGGTCCGCAGCCGCGTCCCAGTCGTAGGCCACGCAGCGCAGCTCGACGCGCCAGCCCTGCGGGCCACGGCTCAGCAGGGCCCAGCGCGCATGGGGGCTGCCGGTTTCCATGAGGTGCAGATGCGGATGGGCATCGTCATAGGCCTGCAGGCCGACGCTGCCGGGGTTGACGATGAGCGGGCCGCCCGACAGCTGCACCGCGCGCGGCATGTGACTGTGGCCGCACAGGGCGATACGGGCACGCGTGAGATCCAGGCCTGCGGCGCGCTGCCGTACTTCATCCACCGTCGCGGCACGCACGCCGGGTGCGGTGGCGGGGCGATGCCGCTCAAACCCGGGCACCACCGTCTCCAGCCAGTACTGCAGGTCGCTGCCCGGCCTGCCGTGGCAGGCGTAGACCTCATCCGACCACCACAGCGCGGCCGGCAGGCCACGTAGCCATTGCAAGGCCGTCCCATCCAGCCGGTCTGCCGCGTGGGCATCGGCCGGACTCATGTGCTCGCGGGGCTGGGTGAGCAGCTGGCGCTCGTGGTTGCCGGCCAGGGTCGGCCAGCGGAGGGCCATCAGCCGCTGTGCGGTCTCGGCCGGCCACAGCGGGCCGCTGAGGCTGTCGCCCAGGTTGATGACTGCATCCGCCCCGCAGGCGGCGATGTCGGCCAGCACGGCCTCCAGCGCCGGCAGGTTGCCGTGGATGTCGGAGACGACGGCCAGGCGCATGGCGCGGCGCTGTGGGTACGCGGCGCGGCTACATGCCGCGCACCAGCTCGATGGCCTGCTCCACGCGCTCCACCGCGTGCAGCGTCAGACCCTCGATCGGCTTCTTCGGCGCATTGGCCTTGGGCACGACGGCCACGCTGAAACCCAGCTTGGCGGCTTCTTTCAGCCGCTCCTGCCCCCGCGGCGCCGGCCGCACCTCGCCGGCCAGGCCCACCTCGCCGAAGGCGAAGAAGCCGCGCGGCAGCGGCTTGCCGCGCAGGCTGCTCTGGATGGCCAGCATCACCGCCAGGTCGGCCGCTGGCTCGCTGATGCGCACACCGCCCACGGCGTTGACGAAGACGTCCTGATCAAAGCAGGCAATGCCCGCATGCCGGTGCAGCACGGCCAGCAACATGGCCAGACGATCGCGCTCCAGGCCGACGCTGAGCCGCCGCGCCGCCGGGCCGCCGGTGTCGACCAGCGCCTGGATCTCCACCAGCATCGGCCGCGTGCCCTCCAGCGTGACGAGCACGCACGACCCGGGCACCGGCTCGCTGTGGGTGGACAGGAAGATGGCGCTGGGGTTGGCCACGCCCTTCAGGCCGCGCTCGGTCATCGCGAACACGCCGATCTCGTTGACCGCGCCGAAGCGGTTCTTGATGGCGCGGATGAGGCGGTAGGCGCTGTGCGTGTCACCTTCGAAGTAGAGCACCGTGTCCACGATGTGCTCCAGCACGCGCGGGCCGGCCAGCGCGCCCTCCTTGGTGACGTGGCCGACGAGCACCATGGTGCAGCCGCTGGCCTTGGCGGTGCGCGTCAGGTGCGCCGCGCATTCGCGCACCTGCGCCACCGAGCCGGGGGCGGAGGTGAGCTGCTCGGAGTACAGCGTCTGGATGGAGTCGATCACGCAGAAGGCCGGGCGCTCGGCCTCCAGCGTGGCGAGGATGCGCTCCAGGTTGATCTCGGCCTGCACGCGCACGGCGCGGCCGTCCAGCCCCAGGCGACGGGCGCGCAGCGCGACCTGCGCGCCGCTTTCCTCGCCGGTGACATACAGCACCTTCATCTGCCGCGACAGCGCATCCACCGCCTGCAGCAGCAGCGTGGACTTGCCGATGCCCGGATCGCCGCCGATCAGCACCACGCCGCCTTCGACGATGCCGCCGCCCAGCACGCGGTCGAGCTCCTCCAACCCGGTCGGCGTGCGCGCGACCTCGGCCGCCTCGATGTCCGACAGCGTGGCCACCGGGCTGGCCGCGGCCAGCGCCTGGAAGCGGTTCTTGCCCGGGGAGGACGCGGTGGGTGCCGCCGTCTCCTCCAGCGTGTTCCATTCCCCGCAGTTGGGGCAGCGCCCCAGCCACTTGGCGCTGGTGCCGCCGCAGGCGGTGCAGGTGTAGAGGGTCTTGTCCTTGGCCATGTCGGGATGCGCTGTTCAGCGCAGCAGCAGGGCCACGCCCAGGCCGGCCGCGGCCAGGGTGAGCCCGACGCACCAGCGCAGCAGCACGCGGGTGCGCTGGCGCAGCGCCTCCACCGCCCCGACGAGGGTTTCGTTCTGCTGGGCCAGACGGGTGATGAGTTCGGATGAGGCGAGCGCCTCCGAGGAGAGCTGCTCCAGGCGCTGCTCGGCCTGGATCAGGCGGGCGGCCAGATCGGCGTCGGGCATCGCCGGAACCGACGTGGACGGCGGCACCGGCAAAGGCGCGGCAGCCTCGCCCTTCACGCGCGTCCACAGCTGACGTGCCCCGCGGGCGATGGTCGGCGCGGCCTGCACCACGTCCGCCCACGGCACGAGCTTGAAGAACGTGAGCCAGCTCATGACCGCAGCTCAGTCTTGCACGGGCAGCGCCGCCAGCTCGGCATGGCGCTGGGCCAGCTCCTCGCGCAGCTGCTTGCGCACCCGCGCGGCGGCCTGACGGCGCTTCTCGTCCGGCGTGGCCGGCACCAGCGGCGGCACGGGCGTGGGCTTGCCCTGGTCGTCTACCGCCACCATCGTGAAGAAGCAGCTGTTGGCATGCCGCACGACCTTGTTGCGGATGTCCTCGGCGACCACCTTGATGCCGACCTCCATCGACGACGTGCCGGTGTGGTTGACGCTGGCGAGGAAGGTCACCAGCTCGCCGACATGGATGGGCTGACGGAACATCACCTGGTCCACCGACAGCGTCACCACATAGCGCCCGGCATAGCGGCTGGCGCAGGCATAGGCCACCTGGTCCAGCAGCTTGAGGATGGTGCCGCCGTGGACATTGCCGGTGAAGTTGGCCATGTCCGGCGTCATCAGCACGGTCATCACGAGTTGGTGAGAGGGCAGGTCCATCGGCTTGTGAGGAGAAGGTTCAGCGGCAAGATCAGCGGTGTGAGGCGCCACGCCAGAGCATCACGGCATGCGGCAATGATCGGGCCTGTGGCAGCCAGACGTCCACCAGCCCGCCCAGCAGCACGCAGGCCAGCAGGCAGACGAGGAACGGCTTGATCGTGCGGCGCAGCGCAAAGGCCAGCCAGCCCTCGGCCTGCGCCTTGTAGGCGAGCACGGTGCCCGCGGACGCCAGGGCGATCTCCACGGCCACGCCCAGCAGGATCTCCACGCCGAAGAGGCCAAAGACGGCGGCACCGAGGGTCACGCCGAGCAACACCCCAGCGGCCACCACCAGCGCCAGCGGAACGACGACGACCGCGCCCTCATCAGCATCGGCCGCCCCCAGGCCGCCTTCGGCAATGCGCCCGGCGAGCTCCGTCGCGCCGTCCCAGCCGGCGCCAGGGGCATCGGCCCCTGCTTCGATGTCCGCATCGCGGCTGCCGCTGAACGAGGCCTGCGCCCCGCCGCCACCGAAGTCGCCGCCCTGGCCGGACCGAAATCCCGGCGCGGCGCGTGCCTGGCCCAGCCCGTCCAGCGGGACGTCGCCCATGCCGCCATCGGACATGACGTCGTCGTCGCGCGACAGCAGCCAGCGGCACCACAGGCGCAGCAGGCCGAGGTACATCAGATAGCCACCGGCCAGCGCCAGGCTCAGGCGCAGGGCGATGCCGTGGACGCCGGCCGTCATCAGGGCATGGCTCAGGGCCCAGGTGAGCAGCCAGCTCATCAGGCCGATGAGCACGGCATGCAGGCGCAACCAGCGGCGGCGATGCAGGTCTGCCCGCACGGCCGCCGAGATGGCCGCGGCGCGCAGCCGGTGGCGGTCCGGCCGCGCGGGGCTCCGCCGGCTGGGGGCCGGCTCCGGCGCAAACAGGGGGGCGACGGGCTCGCTCACGGCGGCCCGCGCTCAGACGACGCGCACCGGCACGCGGCCGGCCAGGGCGCACATCAGCTCGTAGCCCAGTGTGCCGGCAGCTTGCGCCACCTCGTCTATGGGCAGCACGGCGCCGTGCTGGGAGCGGCCCCAGAGGACCACCTCCGCACCCGGCTGGGCCGCGGGCACGGGTGTGAGGTCGACCGCGATCATGTCCATCGACACACGGCCCAGCGTGCGGGTGCGCACGCCGTCCACCAGCACCGGCGTGCCGGTGGGGCAGTGGCGGGGGTAGCCGTCGGCATAGCCGCAGGCGGCCACGCCGATGCGCATGGGCCGCTCGGCACGGAACAGGCTGCCGTAGCCCACGGTGTCGCCTGGCTGCAGGGCCTGCACGGCGACCAGCTCGGAGCGCAGCGACATGGCCGGCCGCAGATCCCAGTGCGACGCATCATGCAGCGGGTGATCGGGCGATGAGCCGTAGAGCACGATGCCAGGGCGCACCCAGTCGCCGCGCACGCGCGGGTCGTGGCCCTGGCGCAGCAGCGCGGCGCTGTTGGCCAGGCTGCGCTCACCGGCCAGGTCACGGGTGGCCTCTTCGAAGACAAGGAGCTGCTGCTCGATGCCGCGCTCGCCGCCTGGTGCGGCATCCGCATCGGAGAAGTGCGTCATCAGGGACACCTCGTCCACCTGCGGCAGCGCCCCCAACCGGGCATAGGCCGCGCGCGCGGCATGGGGCGCAAAGCCCAGCCGGTTCATGCCGGTGTTGATCTTGAGGAAGACGCGGTGCGGGATCTCGGTCTTGTGCGTGGCCAGCCAGTCGATCTGCGCCTCGCGGTGCACCACATGCCACAGGTCCAGCCGCGAGCACCACTCCAGGTCGCGCGGCTCGAACACGCCCTCCAGCAGCAGGATGGGCCCGCGCCAGTCGAGCGCGCGCAGCCGCTGCGCCTCGTGGATGTCCAGCAGGGCAAAGCCGTCGGCGCCGCGCAGGCCCTCGAAGACGCTCTCGATGCCGTGACCGTAGGCATTGGCCTTGACCACCGCCCACACCCGCGCATCGGGCGTCGCCTGCCTGACCCGCCGCAGGTTGTGAGCCAGGGCATCGGTATGGATCAGGGCTTGGATGGGACGGGGCATCACAAGATTGTGCCAGCCGCCCCCCAGCCGTCCGTGCATGCGCAAGCCGCGTCACCGTCGTTGCAAGCGCTGCGGCAAGCCCCTTGCCTGGCCCTGTACTAGCGGCGCGCGGGCGGCGGACGCGCGGGGCCTGCGTGCTATAACCGCCGCCACTTCGACCCGCCCCTTGCCGTGCGGCCGCCCTCCACGAGGCCGCGCGTGATCCGGACAGCCACATCGACACGCCCACAGGCGCCGCCCCGACGAGCGGCCAGACAGCAGTCGCTACAACAACAGGCGAATGAAAAGAGGCTTCCACACCATCATGTCGGCGCAGTTCTTCAGCTCGCTGGCCGACAACGCCTTGTTCGTCGCCGCCGTCGAGCTGCTGCGCACCAGTGGGGCCGCCGAATGGCAGAGGGCCGCGCTGGTGCCGATGTTCGCGCTGTTCTACGTGGTGCTGGCGCCCTTCGTCGGCGCGTTCGCCGACTCGCTGCCCAAGGGGCGGGTGATGTTCGTCTCCAACAGCATCAAGGTGGTCGGCTGCCTGGCGATGCTCTTCGGCACGCATCCGCTGGCGGCCTATGCCATCGTCGGCCTGGGCGCGGCGGCCTACTCGCCGGCCAAGTACGGCATCCTGACGGAGCTGCTGCCGGCTTCGCAGCTGGTCAAGGCCAACGGCTGGATCGAGGGGCTGACCATCGCCTCGATCATCCTCGGCGTGCTGCTGGGCGGCCAGCTGATGGCGCCGCACATCGCGCCGCTGCTGCTGGGGATTGATGTGCCCGGCGTGGACACCGGCATCCGCACGCCGGCCGAGGCCGCCATCGCCGCGATGGTGCTGCTCTACGTCATTGCCGCGATCTTCAATCTGCGCATCCCGCGCACGCAGGCGTTGCTGCAGCCGCTGCCGGCTGACCCGCGCGTGCTGGTGCGCGACTTCATGAGCTGCAACGCGCGGCTGTGGAACGACCATCTGGGCCAGATTTCGCTGGCCACCACGACGCTGTTCTGGGGCGTGTCGGGCAACCTGCGCTACATCGTGCTGTCCTGGGCCGCCGCGGCCCTGGGCTATGGCACGACGCAGGCCTCGGCGCTGGTCGGTGTGGTGGCCGTGGGCACGGCGGTGGGCGCGGTGCTGGCCTCGTGGCGCATGCAACTGCACCAGGCCACGGCCGTGATCCCGGTGGGCGTGGCCATGGGCCTGCTCGTCATCTGCATGAATGCAATCGACACCGTGCAGTTGGCCGTGCCCTTCCTCATCCTGCTGGGTGGGCTGGGCGGCTTCCTGGTGGTGCCGATGAACGCCCTGCTGCAGCACCGCGGCCACAACCTGATGGGAGCCGGCCGCTCGATCGCCGTGCAGAACTTCAACGAGCAGGCCTGCATCCTGGCGCTGGGCGCCTTCTACGTCGGCATGACCCGCTGGGGCATGTCGGCCTTCGGAGCGATCACGGTGTTCGGCATCGCGGTGGCTGGCGCCATGGTGCTCATCGGCCTGCGCCACCGGGCCAATGTGCGCCGCCACCCCGACGAGGTGGCGCGGCAGTTCGCGCACTCGCGCATGGACGAGCTGCACTGAGCGCCGCGGCGCTTTGCACTTCCTTACGCTTCTCCGCACGCCGTCAGTGAACCGCAAGCCCGCCTGGCGCGTTGGATGACGGACGGTAGACGGGCGGCCACGCCCGGCCGGTCACCACAAGAGGAGCCCAACCATGTCGATATCGAACACCGGCCGCACATTGCTCGGCGCCCTGGCCCTGGGCGCGCTGCTGGCCAGCGGGGCCGCCCGAGCCGACAAGGTCTACTGGTCGGTAGGCATTGACGCGCCGCAGTCCGGCGTGAGTACCCGGCTGTCCAACACGCCGCCGCCGCGCGTGATGCATGCGCCGCCCGTGGTGGTGTACGGCGGCGCCCCGGTGGTCTACGGCGCCGCTCCTGTCGTCTACGCGCCGCAGCCGGTCTATGCCGTGCAACCGCGGCCGGTGGTCATCGTCGAGCCGCGCCGCGGCCATCGTCACCCCCATCACCACTGGGATCGCCGTGCCCATGCCCACGGCTGGGAGCGCCATGGCGGCTGGGACCGCTGGGACGACTGAACGTCCTGCAGGCGTCCGCTCGCCTCAAATGAACAGCCCGATCTCCGGCATCGCTCCGCGCAGGTAGATCAGCGCGCCGGTGTCGCTGCCCACACGGGCGTGCAGGTCGCTGGCCTGCACGATGTGGTAGCCGCCCTCACGCACGTACACCTGCTCGCCCACGCGGACCACACCGCTGAGCACGATGCACTCCTCGGCCACCGGGTGACGGTGCGCCGGCAGCCAGGCGCCCGGCGCAAAGCGCAGCAGGCAGGACAGCTCGCGGTCGGAGTGCACGTGCAGCACCTTGCACTGCACGCCCTCCCAGATGGACAGCCAGTCGCCTTCCTCGGGCTGCACGGTGCGACCGGCCACATCAGTGGCAATACGCCCCAGCAGGCGTGACTTGATGCGCTCGCTGGCGGCAGCATCGGCCCCGGCCGCCCGTTCGCGCAGCGCGGCGGCGATCAGCTCGGCCAGCAGCCGCTCGCCCAGCGGGGCGTCGCCGTCTGGTGGCGCACGGTCTTCATCAGAAGCGGGGTACTGCTCAACAGGCTTCATGTCACGAAAGGGCACCCGGCGCTAGCTCAGCGCGTCAGGACCGAGCGCAGCTTGCCCTGTGCGCGCAAGATCAGCGACTTCACCGTGCCCAGAGGCAAGCCGGTGTGGCGGCTGATCTGCGAGTGCGAGAGCTCGCGATAGTAGGACAGCGCCATCACCCATCGCTCGTGCGCGGACAAGGCGGCCAGCGCGGCCTGCAACTGCTGCCCCGACTGGAAGCGCGCCAGGGTGTCCTGCGGGCACGGTTCCTCCACCACCAGCTCGTGCACGGGCGGCGGCAGCTCGGCCAGGCTTTCGCGCTCGGCCGCCCGCTGCAGGTGCTGCAGCGCGTGGCGGCGCACCAGCTGCAGCAGCCAGGCCAGCGGCGTGCCGCTGAGCGCCTCGTGCTGCGCCGCCTGCTGCCAGACGTCGAAGTAGGCGTCGGACAGCACGTCGTCCACGTCCGACTCCATTACCAGCCGGCGCGCGAAGGTCAGCGCCACGGGGATAGTGGCGTCGTAGAAGGCCTCGAAGGCGCGCGAGTCGCCCTCGCCGATGCGCAGCAGCAGGCCGGTCAGGCGGGCCACCTCGTCCGGCGAGGACAGTGGCGGCTCGGCGACCGGCACCTCGTTGGCGAGGCCAATGGTTGCGGCCGGATCGACAAGGCCGGCGGGTCGGTCGGGATCGGCCATGTGCTGTTTTAGGTATACAAAACCGTGGGTGCACCGTATTGGAACGCCTGTTTGAACGACACGGGGTTGACGCGGGGTGAACCGCGAATGAGGGGGAAGGCGGTGCTTTTCCTGTACACAATGGCAGCCTCCGATCAAAGCGAGGTCAGGCCGCGCCGCCCCGCCTCTTTCCCTTCCGCCCCCCTCTAACCCGATGAGCGACAACGACCGAAACGCCGCCGCACCGGCCGCCTACTCTTCCTCTGCACTGCCTGCTGCGGCATCCACCGGCCTGCGCCTGGGCTTGGTGGGCTGCGGCGTCATGGGCCGCGGCATAGCCCAGATCAACGCCCAGGCCGGTATACAAGTGGTGCTGCACGACGGCCGCCCGGGCGGTGCGGCCGAGGCCCGCGAGCTGCTGGCACAGACCTTTGCCACGCTGCAGGCCAAGGGCAAGCTCACAGCGGATCAGGCCACTGCGGCCACGGCCCGCCTGACGGTGGCCACCGGCCTGCCCGACCTGGCCGGCTGCGATCTGGTGGTCGAGGCCATCGTCGAGAGCCTGGACGCCAAGCGCGCGCTCTTTGCGGAGCTGGAGGCGCTGGTCTCGCCGCAGTGCGTGCTGGCCACCAACACCTCCTCGCTGTCGGTCACCGCCATTGCGGCCGGGCTGAAGCACCCGCAGCGCGTGGCCGGCTGGCACTTCTTCAACCCGGTGCCCTTGATGAAGATCGTCGAGGTCATCGACGGCCTGCTGACCGATCGGGCGGTCAGCGACTTCCTGCTGGCCCTGGGCCAGCGCGTGGGTCACACCGCCGTGCGCGCGCAGGACACGCCGGGCTTCATCGTCAACCACGCCGGCCGGGGCTACGGCACCGAGGCGCTGCGCATCCTGGCCGAGGGCGTGGCGCCCTTCCATCAGCTCGACCGCATCCTGCGCGACACCGCGGGCTTTCGCCTCGGGCCCTTCGAGCTGCTGGACTTGACCGGGCTGGACGTGTCGCACCCGGTGATGGAGTCGATCTACCACCAGTACTTCGAGGAGCCGCGCTTCCGCCCGCAACCGCTGACGCGCCAGATGCTGGCGGCCGGCACCCTGGGCCGCAAGACCGGCCGCGGCTTCTACCGCTATGACGGCGGCAAGCAGGAGGGGTTCGATGAGCCGCCTGCGCCGACCGACCGCGCGGCCAAGGTCTGGGTCAGCCGCGAGCGCCCGCAGGCCCGCGAGGCCGTCGTCGATCTGCTGCAGCGCCTGGGTGCGCGCATCGACGCCAACGCTCGCCCGGACGACGACAGCCTGTGCCTGGTCACGCCGCTGGGCGAGGACACCACCACCTGCGTCGCCCGCGAGCAGCTCGACGCGCGCCGCACGCTGGCCATCGAGACGCTGATGGACACCGGCCGCCGCCGCGTGCTGATGACGAACCCGCTGACGACCCCGCTCTGGCGCGAGGCGGCGCACGGCCTACTGGCCGCAGACGGCGTGCCGGTCAGCGTGATCCGCGACAGCGCCGGCCTGGTGACGCAGCGCGTGCTGGCCACCATCATCAACATCGCCTGCGAGATCGCGCAGCAGCGCATCGCCGCCCCGGCCGATATCGACCGCGCCGTCACGCTGGGCCTGGGCTATCCGCTGGGCCCACTGGCCTGGGGCGACCGGCTCGGCCCGATGACCGTGCTGGCGCTGCTCAAGAACCTGCAGGCCCAGACCGGCGACCCCCGTTATCGTCCGAGCCCCTGGCTGCAACGCCGCGCGCTGCTCGGTGCGTCCCTTTTGTCTGATGAGGAGTGATTCAACATGCCCGTAACGTCCAAGGCCGTCGTCTGTCGCGGCGTCAACCAGCCGGTCGCGGTGGAAACGATCCAGATCGCCTCGCCCCAGCGCGGCGAGGTGATGATCAAGCTCGCCGCCGTCGGCGTGTGCCACAGCGACCTGTCGGCCACGAACGGCACCATCCCGCTGCCCACGCCGCTGGTGCTGGGCCATGAAGGCGCGGGCGTCGTCGTCGAGGTCGGCGAAGGTGTCACCGAGTTCGCCGTGGGCGACCATGTGGTCAGCTCCTTCGTCAGCATGTGCGGCCACTGCCGCTACTGCGTCACCGGCCGGCCGCAGCTGTGCGACCAGGCGGCCAAGGCCACCTACACCCTGCCCGACGGCACGCTGCGCACCACTGACGCCCAGGGCCAGCCGCTGAACATCTTCTCCGGCTGCGGTGTGATGTCGGAGTACGCCACCCTGCACGTGGACAACGTGGTCAAGGTGGAGAAGGACGTGCCGCTGGACCGCTGCGCGCTGATCGGCTGCGGCGTCATGACCGGCGTGGGCGCCGTCTGCAACACCGCCAAGGTCGAGCCCGGCTCGGTCACCGTGGTCTTCGGTGCGGGCGGCGTGGGCCTGAACGCCATCCAGGGCTGCGCGCTGAGCGGCGCGTCCGTCATCGTGGCGGTCGACACCTCCGACAGCAAGCTGGAGCTGGCGCGCCTCTTCGGCGCCACGCACACGGTCAATGCCAAGACCGAGGAGAACGTGGTCAAGACGCTGCGCAAGCTCACCGGCGGCGGCGCGGACTACGCCTTCGAGTGCGTGGGCTATGGCGAGGTCGTGGCCCAGGCCTACGGCGCGCTGCGCAAGGGCGGCAAGGCGGTGGTGGTCGGCGTGGCCCCGGCCAAGGACCAGACCAGCATCCGCACGCTGAGCCTGACGCTGGAGGAAAAGACGCTGACCGGCAGCTACTTCGGCTCGGCCCGCCCGCGCGCGGACTTCCCCCGCCTGCTGTCGCTCTACAAGGGCGGCCGGCTCAAGCTGGACGAGCTCATCACCCACCGCTACACCATCGACGAGGCGCCGCAGGCCTTCGCCGACCTGGCGGAGGGGCGCAATGCGCGCGGCGTGATCGTCTTCGGCTGAGAAGGCGTGAACGAAGGTCAGAACGGCTCCGACACGCCTGCTCTGACCGCGCGGGCGCGCCGGGGCCATTCGCCCCTTTCAAGGCTACAGCCCTGGAGGGCCCTGCGGCTCCCGGGGCCGCTCCTCCGCGCTAGCATTCCCTGATGCCTGCCCCGCCTCTCCCCCTCCAGGAACCCGGCCTGCTGAAGGCCGATGCCTACGTCGACGGCATGTGGCTGGCCGCGGACAGCCGCTTCGACGTGGTGAACCCCGCCACCGGCGAGCGCCTGGCCCGGGTCGCCAACTTGGGCGCGGCCCAGGCGCAGGCCGCCATCGCCGCCGCCGAGCAGGCCTGGGCCCCCTGGCGGGCGCTGACGGCCAAGGTGCGGCACGACATCCTGATCCGCTGGTATGCGCTTCTGATGCGCCATGCCGACGACCTGGCCCGCATCCTGACCGCCGAGCAGGGCAAGCCGCTGGCCGAGGCCAAGGGCGAGATCACCTACGGCGCCAGCTTCGTCGAGTGGTTCGCCGAGGAAGCCCGGCGCGTGTCCGGCGAAGTCGTCGCCACCCACGACACAGCCAAGCGCCTGCTGGTGCTGCGCCAGCCCGTGGGCGTGTGCGCGGCCATCACGCCGTGGAACTTCCCGCTGGCGATGATCACGCGCAAGGTGGCGCCGGCCCTGGCCGCCGGCTGTCCGGTGGTCATCAAGCCGGCCGAGCAGACGCCGTTGACGGCACTCGCCGCCGCCGAGCTGGCCCACCGCGCCGGCATGCCGCGCGGTGTGCTGAACGTGGTCACCGGCGACAGCGCGCGCTCGGTCGAGATCGGCCAGGCGCTGTGCGCCAGCGACACGGTGCGCCACCTGTCCTTCACCGGCTCCACCGAGGTCGGCCGCATCCTGATGGCGCAGTGCGCGCCGACGATCAAGAAGCTGTCGCTGGAGCTGGGCGGCAACGCGCCCTTCATCGTCTTCGACGACGCCGACCTGGATGCCGCGGCCGAGGGCGCGCTGCTCAGCAAGTACCGCAACGCCGGCCAGACCTGCGTCTGCGCCAACCGGATCTACGTGCAGGCCAGCGTGCACGACGCCTTCGTCGCCAAGCTGGCGGAGCGGGTGAAGGCGCTCAAGGTGGGCAACGGCATGGACGCGGACGTGACGGTCGGCCCGCTGATCGACGCCCCGGCGCTGGCCAAGGTCGAGCAGCACGTGGCCGACGCCCTGAGCCAGGGCGCGCAGCTGGTCACCGGCGGCAAGGCGCTGGGCGGGCGCTTCTATGAGCCGACCATCCTCACCGGCGCCACCGCCTCCATGCGCTGCGCCCGCGAGGAGACCTTCGGCCCGGTGGCGCCGGTCTTTCGCTTCGAGACCGAAGCCGAAGCCATCGCCCTGGCCAATGCCACCGAGTTCGGCCTGGCCGCCTACTTCTACAGCCGCGACGTGGGCCGCATCTTCCGCGTCGGCGAGGCGCTGGAATACGGCATGGTCGGCGTCAACACCGGCCTCATCTCCACGGCCGAGGCGCCGTTCGGCGGCATGAAGCAGTCCGGCATCGGGCGCGAGGGCTCGCGCCACGGCATCGACGACTATGTCGAGATGAAATACTTGTGCCTGGGCGGCATCGCGCCGTCCGCTTGAAGCGCGCCGCCACGCCGTCCACGGCCGCAGCGCGCCGCTCCCGCCCAGGCTGACCGGTTGCAGCGCGCCCATCCGGCGCCGCCGCCTGCAGCCGCTTTCCTGCTCGCTACCCGCCATGGACGTCTTCCATTGGGGCACCCGCCACTGGGTGGTGCTCGTCTTCGTTGCCGCCGCCTTGCATGCCCACCTGCGCGGGCGGGTGCGCTTCGGCCTGCTGCGCGCACTGACCGACTACACGGTGCTGATCGCGCCCTTCAACTCGCTGATGGTGCTGTTCTCGCGCGTCGGCACCCAGCCCTACATCGACCCCAGGCTCTTCCCGGAGCTCAAGGTGCTGCAGGACCACTGGCAGACCATCCGCGACGAGGCGCTCAGGCTCAACGACGAGGGCCACATCAAGGCCGCCGGCGCGTACAACGACATCGGCTTCAACTCGTTCTTCCGCACCGGCTGGAAGCGCTTCTATCTCAAGTGGTATGGCCAGGAGCTGGCCTCCGCACAGCAGATGTGCCCGCGCACCGTCGAGCTGTTGAACGGC
This sequence comes from Pseudomonadota bacterium, assembly GCA_049321005.1. Classification (GTDB taxonomy): domain Bacteria; phylum Pseudomonadota; class Gammaproteobacteria; order Burkholderiales; family Burkholderiaceae_C; genus Aquabacterium. The sequence continues at coordinate 204,734 of JBMOQL010000003.1, read as the reverse complement.
ATCCCCGGCATCAAGGCGGCCATGTTCGCCTCGCTGCCGCCGGGCGCGCGCCTGGTCCAGCACCGCGACCCGTATGCCGGCTCGCTGCGCTACCACCTGGGCCTGGTCACGCCCAACGACCCGGGCTGCTACATCGAGGTGGACGGCCAGCGCTACCACTGGCGCGACGGCGAGGTCGTGATGTTCGACGAGACCTACATCCACCATGCCGAGAACACCACCCAGCAGCAGCGCGTGATCCTGTTCTGCGATGTCGAGCGGCCCTTGTGGGGCGCGCCGCTGCGCGGGCTCAACCGCTTCTTCGCCCGCGTCGTCATGCGCGCCGCGGCCACGCAGAACATGCCGGGCGAGCATGTCGGCGGCATCAACCGCTTCTTCTCGGTGGCCTATCGGCTGCGCGAGCAGGCCAAGAAGCTCAAGCAGCGCAGCAAGCCCCTCTACTACACGGCCAAGTGGCTGCTGATCGGCGGGCTGATCTACCTCATCCTGCGCTGACCGCACACCCGCGGGTCATCCCTGGCGCACGACCAGCCGATCCGGGCAAGGCCCGGTGGTTCCCCTGATCGGCCCCCTCATCCAGGCTCCCCAAAAGCGTCATCTGCCAGGACTACACTTCGCCGGCCCATGCCGGGCCCTCCCGCACAACCGGCAGGCAAGAGCCAGATCCCGGAGCTTGAACCGGGTCACCAGAGGAGCATCCGATCCATGTTCATCACGCGTCTTTCGGCCTTCGCGCCCAAGCCCACCCTGCTGACCGCTGCCCTGCTGGTCAGCGCCTCCCTCCTGACCGCTTGCGGCGACGGCGACAAGAAGGACAAGGCCACCCAAGTGGCGGCCAAGGTGAACAAGGAGGAAATCTCCGTCCACCAGATCAACTTCATGCTCAGCCGCCAGCCTGGCATCAAGCCCGAGCAGAAGGACCAGGCGCAAAAGGCCGTCCTGGAGAGCCTGATCAGCCAAGAGCTGGTCTACCAGCAGGCTGAAGAGCAGAAGATCGACCGCGACCCCAACGTGCTGCAGATGCTGGAGGCGGCCAAGCGCGAGATCATCGTGCGCGCCTACCTGGAGCGGCTGGTGCAGTCGGCCCTCAAGCCCACGGAGGCCGAGATCAAGCAGTACTTCGACTCGCGCCCGGCCATGTTCGCCGAGCGCCGGCTCTACAACTTCCAGGAGATCCTAATCGAGGCCAAGCCCGAGCAGATCGCCCCGCTCAAGCAAAAGCTCTCGGCCGCCACCGACGTGACGCAGATGCAGTCCATTCTGCAAGCCGAAGGCGTGCGCTTCGGTACCGGCCAAGCGGTGCGCGCCGCCGAGCAACTGGTGCAGCAGGTGGGCTACGAGCAGATGGCCAAGATCGCCAAGATGACCGACGGCCAGTTCGCGGTCAACGAACGTCCAGGCGGCCTGTACGTGCTGATCCTGGTGAAGTCCGAGCCGCAGCCGGTGACCCTGGCCCAGGCGAAGCCGGCCATCGAGCAGCTGCTGCTCAACGAGCGTCGCACCAAGATGGCGGAAGAAGAAATCAAGCGTCTGCGCGCCGCGGCCAAGATCGAGTACGTCGGCGCCTTCGCCCCGGGCCCCAACGCGGCGGCCTCCGGCGTGCCGGCGGGTGCGGCCTCGCTGCCTGGCCTGCCGGGCGCAGCCTCGGCAGTCAAGTAAGCCGCGACGACATCACGGCTGCCTGGCGGCGTTTGCCGCAAGCGAAGAAGGCCACCGATGGGTGGCCTTCTTCTTTGGTGCTGCGCAAGTTGGTGGCAGGCTCGCGCTGGCTGTCTGGTCCGGGCGCGGCTGGTCAGATCCGCTCGAACACCAGGTCCCACACCCCGTGGCCCAGGCGCAGGCCGCGGTTCTCGAACTTGGTAAGCGGCCGGTAGGCCGGCTTGGGCGCATAGCCCTCGGCCGTGTTGCGCAGCGCCGGCTCGGCCGACAGCACGGCCAGCATCTGCTCGGCATAGGGCTGCCAGTCGGTGGCGCAATGGATGTAGCCGCCCGGTGCGATGCGCGCGACCAGCTCAGCCACGAAGGGCGGCTGGATCAGCCGGCGCTTGTGGTGGCGCTTCTTGTGCCAGGGGTCGGGGAAAAAGATGTGCACGCCGGCCAGCGAAGCCGGCGGGATCATGTGGGCCAGCACCCGCACCGCATCGAAGGCGACGATGCGCACATTGCCCAGCCCCATCTCGCCGCAATGCTTGAGCAGCGAGCCGACGCCGGGCTCGTGCACCTCGCAGCCGATGAAGTCCTTCTCGGGCAGGGCCTGGGCGATCTTGGCCGTGGCATCCCCCATGCCGAAGCCGATCTCCAGGATGGTGGGCGCCTGCCGGCCGAACAGCGCGGCGAAGTCCAACGGGGCCTCGCGATAGGGCACGAGCAGCCTCGGGCCCAGCTCGGCCAGCGCACGGGCCTGGCCCTCGGTGGTGCGGCCGCCGCGCATGACGTAGCTGCGGATGGGGCGGCGCGCAGGGGCGTCGGCAACGGCTGCATGGGGATCCGCCGACGACGCAGGCGACGACCGTTCGGCAATGGGAGGGGACGGGGGCGCCGCGGCGGGCGATGCAGGGGAGGAGCTCATCAGGACAAGGATCGGCCCGCGCCACGGGGGCAGCCGCAGGGTTGGCGCGGATCAACGGATCGTTAGAATGCGGTCTGCTACGCGGGTGTAGTTCAATGGTAGAACGGCAGCTTCCCAAGCTTCATACGAGGGTTCGATTCCCTTCACCCGCTCCAAGAATCGACAAGGGCCGCTGATCTCAGCGGCCCTTTGCTTTTGATGGACGGCGCGCCGGTGGGGCTCAGTCGTGCCAGTCCACCACGCCCGTCCAGGCCGTGGCCAGCACGATCAGGCCGAAGACGATGCGGTACCACGCGAAGATGGTGAAGTCGTGCGTGGAGACGAAGCGAATCAGCCAGCGGATGCACAGCCAGGCGCTGAAGAAAGCGAAGACCAGGCCGACCGCGAACACCGGCAGATCCGCCATGGACAGCAGCTCGCGCTGCTTCCACACGGAGTAGGCGCCGGCGCCCATCAGCGTGGGGATGCCGAGATAGAAGCTGAACTCCGTGGCCGCCTTGCGCGAGAAGCCGAAGACCATGGCGCCGATGATCGTTGCGCCGCTGCGGCTGGTGCCGGGCACCAGGGCCAGGCACTGCACCAGACCCACTTTCAGTGCGTCCATCGCGGTCATGTCGTCGACTGTCTCGACGCGCGCCAAGCGGCTGCCCTGCAGGTCACGCTCGCCATAGGCCCGGTGGTGGCGGCGCTCCACCCACAGGATGATCAGGCCCCCGACGATGAAGGCCAGCGCCACCGGTACGGGGTGGAAGAGATGCGCCTTGACCAGCGAGCCGAATGCCAGACCCAGCAGCACAGCCGGGATGAAGGCGATCAGCACGTTGCGCGCGAAGCGCTGAGCCACCGGGTCACGGCCGAGGCCGACAACCGTGCCCAGCAGGCGCTGGCGGTATTCCCAGATCACGGCCAGCATGGCGCCGGTCTGGATGGCGACCTCGAAGACCTTGGCCGTCTCGCCGGTGAAGCGCAGCAGAGAGCCCGCCAGGATGAGGTGTCCGGTGCTGGAGATGGGCAGAAATTCGGTCAGGCCTTCGACGATGCCCATGAGGGCGGCCTTGATCAGCAGCAGGGTGTCCAAGCGGGGCCTTGTCTGAACCGGGGTGAAAGGAAGCGGCGCATCTTAGCCATCCACCCTTGCCGGCCGGTGACGCCGCTCACGCCTGAATCGGTGTGCGGCGACCGGTCGTGTCCACGCCTTGCGGGGCTGCCCTCGGCCGACTACATTACTGACCGGCCAGTCAGTAAGCGGCCGCCTCCATGATGTCGTCCCACTGCCCCATCCGCCGCCGGCGCAAGGAGGCCCGCCCGCAGGAGCTGCTGGACGCGGCGCTGGACCTGTTCGTGGAAAAGGGCTTTGCCGCGACGCGGCTGGACGACGTCGCCCGCCGTGCCGGTGTCAGCAAGGGCACGGTCTACCTGTACTTCCCGGGCAAGGAAGAGCTGTTCAAGGCCGTCGTGCGCCACAGCCTGACACCGATCATTGCCGTGGGGGCCGATCTGCTGGACAGCCATCGGGGCACCACGGCTGATCTGTTGCGGGAGCTGATGCGGATGTGGTGGATGCGCGTGGGCAGCACGCGGGCATCGGGCATCTTCAAGCTCATCCTGGCCGAGGCCTGCAATTTCCCCGACCTCACGCGCTTCTACGTGGACGAGGTGGTGCTGCCGGTGCGTGGCGTGCTGGCGCAGGCGATCGAGCGCGGCATCGCCAGCGGGGAGTTCCGCCCGCTCAATGTGGACGAGGTGGTGCATGCGTTGATCGCGCCGGCGCAGTACCTGGTGCTGCACCACCACTCCATCGGTGCCTGTGGCTTTCATGAAATGGATCTCGACGTGCGCAGCTTCCTGCAGACCCAGATCGACCTCTTCCTCCATGGCCTGGCCGCCTCGCCACGCGGGGACGCGCGATGAAGCGCCGTGCACTGCTGATTTCCGCCGCCATGCTGCTGACCGCCGCCCTAGGCTGGCGGCTGGTGCAGCGTGCGCCCACGCCGCCTGCCGCCGCAGCGCAGCCGGCTGAGGCCGCGCTGGAGCTGCTCGCCTCCGACACCGTGTTGGCCCGCCAGGCCGAACTGGTGCGGGGCGTGCCCGTGTCCGGCGGGCTGCGCGCGGTGGACAGCGCGATGGTCAAGGCCAAGGTGGCGGCCGAGCTGCTGGCGCTGACCGTGCGCGAAGGCGACGCGGTGCACGCGGGCCAGGTCATCGGCCGGCTGGACAGCCGCGAGACGGCCGCCCGTCTGGCCCAGGCCGAGCAGCAGGCCGGGCAGGCGCGCGCCCAGCTCGACATCGCCCGGCGCAACCTGGCCAACAGCCAGGCACTCGTCGGCCAGGGCTTCATCTCGCCGACCGCGCTGGACACCGCGCAGTCCAACGCCGCCGCCGCGCAGGCGGCCTGGGAAGCCGCGCGGGCCGCGGTCGATCTGGCGCGCAAGGCCCAGGAGGACACCATGCTGCGCGCGCCCCTTGCCGGGGTGGTTGCCCAGCGGCTGGCCCAGCCGGGCGAACGGCTGGGCGTGGATGCCCGCATCGTCGAGATCGTCGATCTGCGCCGCCTGGAGCTGGAAGCCGCGCTGCCGCCGGCCGACGTGGCCGAAGTGCGCGTGGGCCAGTCGGCCGTGCTGCATGTCGATGGCCTGAGCGAGCCGCTGGCCGCGCGCGTGGCCCGCATCGCGCCGGCTGCGGTGCAGGGCTCCCGGTCGGTCAACGTGTACCTGGCAATCGAGCCGCATCCCGCCCTGCGCCAGGGCTGGTTCGCCAGCGGACTCATCAAGCTGGACCGCCAGACCGCGCTGGTGCTGCCCCCGGATGCCGTGCGCAACGATCAGGCGCGGCCCACCGTGCTGGCGGTGGAAGGCGGGCGCATCGTGCAGCACGCGGTGGAGCTGGGCGTGCGCGGGCAGGTGGACGGCCGCCCCGCCGTTGCCATCCGCAGCGGCCTGGCCGAAGGCAGCCGCGTGCTGGCCGGCAGCGCCGGGCTGCTGCCACCGGGGACGGTGGTGAAGCTCGTCGGGCCAGCCATGGCTCCCCGGACGGCTCCCGCGGCCTCCGCCCCGGCATCGATGCCCACCGCGCGCTGACCGGCCATGTGGTTCACCCGTCTGTCCATCGCCAACCCGGTCATGGCAACCATGGCCATGCTGGCCTTCGTCGTGCTGGGCCTGTTCGCCTACAACCGGCTCAAGGTGGACCAGTTCCCCAACATCGAATTCCCGGTGGTGGTGGTGCAGGTCGACTATCCCGGCGCGTCGCCCGAGATCGTCGAATCCGAGGTCACCCGCCGTGTGGAGGAGGCGGTCAACACCATCGCCGGCATCAAGCAGCTGACCTCGCGCTCGTATGAGGGCAGCGCCGTCGTCATCATCGAGTTCAACCTGGAGGTCGACGGCCGTCGCGCGGCCGACGACGTGCGCGAGAAGGTGGCCGCCGTGCGCCCGCTGCTGCGCGACGAGGTCAAGGAGCCGCGCATCCTCCGCTTCGACCCCGCAGCGCGGCCGATCTTCACGCTGGCGCTGCTGTCGCCCGACGGCTCGCGCGGCCAGGTGGAGCTGACCACCTATGCCGACCAGGTGGTGAAGAAGCGGCTGGAGAACGCAGGCGGAGTGGGCTCGGTGACGATCGCCGGCGGACTGAAGCGCCAGGTGCAGATCCGTGTGAGGCCGCAGGATCTGGAGGCCCACGGCGTGAGCGTGGCCCAGGTGATGGCCGTGGTGCAGACCGAGAACCAAGAGCGCCCGGCCGGTGCGCTGCGTACCGAATCGCAGGAGCGGCTGGCCCGCATCGATGCACGCCTGAGGAGCCCCGGGCAGTTCGGCGAGCTCATCGTCGCGCGCCGGGGCAATGCGGTGGTGCGCCTGGCCCAGGTGGCCGACGTGGTCGACGGCCCACAGGAGGTGGAGAGCCTGGCGCTCTACAACGGGCAGCGCACCATCGCGCTGGATGTGCTCAAGGCCCAGGGCGAAAACACGGTGGACGTGGTGCGCAACCTGCAGCGGGCCATCGACAAGCTCAGGCCCGAGCTGCCCCCCGGCATGGCACTGGAGGTGGTGCGCGACAGCTCGCGCCCCATCCAGGTGGCGGTGCAGAACGTGCGCCAGACGCTGATCGAGGGCGCGGTACTCACCGTGCTGATCGTCTTTCTCTTCCTCAACTCGTGGCGCTCCACCGTCATCACCGGGCTGACGCTGCCCATCGCGCTGATCGGCACCTTCTTCTTCATGCAGGTCTTCGGCTTCAGCATCAACATGGTCACGCTGATGGCGCTGAGCCTGTGCGTGGGCCTGCTGATCGATGACGCCATCGTCGTGCGCGAGAACATCGTGCGCCATCTGCAGATGGGCAAGGGCCCGCTGCGCGCGGCACTGGACGGCACCAACGAGATCGGCCTGGCGGTGCTGGCCACCACGCTGTCCATCGTGGCGGTCTTCCTGCCCATCGGCTTCATGGGCGGGATCATCGGCAAGTTCTTTCACGAGTTCGGCATCACCATCGTCGCGGCGGTGCTGATCTCGATGTTCGTGAGCTTCACGCTGGACCCGATGATGTCCAGCGTCTGGCACGACCCGGCGGTGGCACCGGGCGCGCACAGCGGGCGATCGCTGTACGACAGGACGCTGGGCCGCCTGACCGGGGCGGTGGACCGCTGGTCACACAGCCTCGGCCACGGCTACGAGCGGCTGCTGGGCTGGTCGCTGCGCCACCGCCTGGCCACGGTGCTGATCGCGCTGGCGAGCCTCATCGCCAGCTTCGTGCTGATCCCGCGCCTGGGCACCGAGTTCGTGCCGAAGGCGGACTACTCCGAGACCTTCGTCAACTTCTACACCCCCATGGGCTCGTCCATCGAGGTGACGGAGGCCCGCACCCGCCAGGTCGAGGCCCTGCTGCGCCGCATGCCCGAGGTGCGCTACACCGTGGCCACCATCAATACCGGCCAGGCCCTGGGGCGCAACTTCGTCAGCATCTACGTGCGGCTGACCGACCGGCACCTGCGCACGCGCAGCGTGGACGAGCTGTCGGTGCCGCTGCGCGAGCAGTTGGCCCGCCTGCCCGGCATCACGGTGACGCACGTCGGCCTGCTTGACCCGGTGGGCGGCTTGAAGCCCATTTCGGTGTCCGTGCAGGGCGGTGACCTGCGCGAGCTGCAGCGCATCAGCCAGGGGCTGATCGAGCGCTTCAAGGCCATCCCGGGCCTGGTGGACCTGGACACCAGCCAGAAGCCCGCGCGGCCCACCGTGTCCATCCGCGTGAGGCGCGACGCGGCATCCGACCTGGGTCTGAGCGTGGCTGCGATCGCCGATGCACTGCGCCCGCTGGTGGCCGGAGAGGTGGCCGGCGTATGGCGGGCCGAGGACGACCAGACCTACGACATCGTCGTGCAGCTCACCCCTGAGGCGCGGCGCCGTGCGGAGGATCTCTCACGCCTGAGCCTGACCGTCGGCACCCGGCCCGACGGCACGCCGCGCCTCGTGCGCGTGGGCGAGGTAGCCGATGTGGTCGACGACCTCGGCCCCAGTCAGATCAACCGCCGCGCCCTCAACCGCGAGGTGGAGATCACCGCCAACGTCAGCGGCCGCTCGCTGGGCGAGGTGTCGGCGGACATCCGCAGCGTGCTCGCCGGCACCCGGCTGCCCAGCGGTTACGGCATCCGCTTCGGCGGCTCCACGCAGGACATGCAAGACGCCTTCGGCTACGCGCTGCAGGCGCTGGCCATGGCCATCATCTTCATCTACATGATCCTGGCCTCGCAGTTCCGCAGCTTCACCCAGCCGCTGGCGCTGATGACCTCGCTGCCGCTGACGCTGATCGGCGTGGTGCTCACGTTGCTGCTGTTCCGCTCGTCGCTGAACATGTTCTCCATCATCGGCGTGATCATGCTCATGGGCCTGGTGACCAAGAACGCCATCCTGCTGGTGGACTTCGCCAACCGCGCGCGCCAGGGCCTGGGCGAGCAGGCCGACGACCCCGCGCACCGCGCGCCCATGGGCCGCGAAGCCGCGCTGCTGCTGGCCGCCCGCGTGCGGCTGCGGCCCATCTTGATGACGACGCTGGCCATGGTCTTCGGCATGATCCCGCTTGCCTTTGCCATGTCCGAAGGCGCGGAGCAGCGCGCCCCGCTGGGACAGGCGGTGGTGGGCGGGGTGATCGCCTCGTCGCTGCTGACCCTGGTGGTGGTGCCCGTCGTCTATTGCTGGCTGGATGACCTGTCGGCCTGGCTGCGACGCCGGCGCGGCACCCGGGCGGATGCACCGTCCCCCACCCAACACGGCGGGGGTGAAACCATGGCCGGCGGCTCCGCCACCCCTCCCTAAAATCCCCCGGTTGCGCGCCGATCGCCGGCCCGAGCTCCGTGCCGCTGCTCCTGCGCTATCGCCTCTCTTTGCGCCTTGCGAGGCCCACATGAACATCGAACAAGCCCGCTTCAACATGATCGAGCAGCAGATCCGCCCCTGGGATGTGCTGGACCCCACCATCCTGGAGCTGCTGGCCGTGGTCCGGCGCGAGGACTTCGTGCCACCGGCCTACCGGGGCATGGCGTTCATGGACCTGGAAATCCCGCTGCCCGGCGGCCAGAGCATGTTCTCGCCCAAGCTGGAGGCCCGCCTCGTGCAGGACCTGGACGCGCACAAACACGAGACGGTGCTGGAGGTGGGCACCGGCAGCGGCTACATGGCCGCGCTGCTGGCGCACAAGGCCCAGCGCGTGATCTCGCTGGAGATCCGCCCGGAGCTCGCCCAGATGGCGCGCGACAACCTCAAGCGTGCCGGCATCGCCAACGTCGAGGTCGTGCAGGCCGACGGCTCTCAGGGCCATGCGGCCCAGGGCCCCTACGACGCCATCCTGCTGTCCGGCTCGGTGGCCCAGGTGCCGCAGGAGCTGCTGGCTCAGCTGAAGCCTGGCGGCCGGCTGGTGGCCATCGTCGGCAACGAGCCGGTGATGACCGCGGTGCGCGTCACGCTGGACGGCGGCCGGGTGAACACCCAGCCGCTGTTCGACACCATCGCCCCGCGCCTGGTCGGCTTTGCCGAGGCGCCGCGCTTCCACTTCTGAGCCCATGCCGGCGGCCTCGCCGGCACCCTCCCGCCCCCGGGCCGCTGCCGGACACACACACCCGGCCGGTACCGGCTGCCCCCGAGACCGACGACAAGGACTGTCCATGATCCGCCTGCCCGCCATGTCCTTCCGCACACCCCTGCGCAAGTGGCGGCCGACCACCCTGGCGCTGGCCCTGCTGCTGGCCCCGGCCGCGGGCGCCTGGGCACAGAGCCTGATGGAGGTCTACGAGACGGCGCGCAACTACGACGCCAACTACCTGGCCGCCGTGGCCCAGGCCCGCTCGGTGGAGTACCAGGCGCGGCAGTCCGATGCGCTGCGCCTGCCCACTGTGGGCCTGCAAGGCAACGTCACCCGCACCCGCTACGACGTCGACGCGCTCAACAGCACGCAGTCCAACACCCAGAAGCAGCTCGCGCTGCAGGCCAAGCAGCCGCTGTTCAACGCCGGCAACACCGCCTCGATCAACCAGGCCGAGCAGTCGCTGATCGCCGCCCAGGCCGATCTGCAGATTGCCGAGCAGGACTTGATGGTGCGCACCGCCCAGGCGTACTTCGACGTGCTGGCCGCGCAGGATGCGCTGGCCGCGGCGCAGGCGAACAAGGCGGCCATCTCCGAGCAGCTGGCCTCGGCCAAGCGCAACTTCGAGGTCGGCAACGCCACCATCACCGATACCCGCGAGGCCCAGGCCCGCTTCGACCTGGCCACCGCGCAGGAGATCGCCGCCACCAACGACCTGATGACCCGCCGCGCTGCGCTGGATCAGCTCGTCGGCCGCCCGGGGATCGAGCCGCGTCCCCTGATGTCGCCCATCACCCTGCCCCGCCTGGCTCCGGCCAGCCTGGACGACTGGGTGACGCAGGGCCAGGGCTCGCCTAACGTGCGCCGCGCGCAGGTGGCGGTCGAGATCGCCCGCTACGAGACCGACAAGGCCCGGGCCGGTCATCTGCCCACGGTGGACCTGGTGGGCACGCTCAGCCGTACCGACAACAGCGCGGGCTCGCTGGGATTGGGCCAGGTGCAGGGCAAGGTGGATGCGGCCAGCATCGCCGTGCAGGCCAACGTGCCGATCTTTGCCGGCTTTGCCGTGCAGAACCGCGTGCGCGAAACACTGGCGCTGGCCGAACGCGCCGAGCGCAACCTGGACGCTGCCCGCCGCAGCACCGAGCTGGCCACGCGCCAGGCCTTCCTGGGGGTGCAGTCGGGCCTGGCGGCCGTGCAGGCCTACGAGGCGGCCGAGGCCTCCACTCGGCTGCAGGTCGAGGCCACGCAGCTCGGCTATCGCGTCGGCGTGCGCGTCAACCTCGACGTGCTCAACGCGCAGACCCAGCTCTACAGCACCCAGCGCGACCTCTCCCGCGCCCGCTACGACGTGCTGGTCAACAGCCTGCGGCTGCGCCAGACGGTGGGGACGCTGCGGCCGGAGGATCTGGCCGCCGTCAACCAGCTGCTGGCCCAGTGATCCCCGGCGGGGCGGGCAAGGCCCCGACCGGCGCGCCCGCAAGGCCGGGCGCCCGCGTCCTTGCCCTGGACGTGTCCTAGGCGTGCCCTGGGCGCGGTTGAGGCACGGTCGAGGCACAGCTGAAGCGGACTTGCGTGCTCAAGGCGTGCGGAGGCTCGCCGCCGTTGCTCACCTCAGGCGCCGTGCGGCGGGCGCCAGCCCCGCATCCCGCGCGATCTGCAGGATGCGCCCGGCCATGCACCGGGCCGCGCCACGGTGAGCCTGGCTGAAGGCCAGGCCTGCCTGCGCCATTGCCCGGCGCTGGTCGGCATCGGCCAGCAGGGCCAGCACGCGCTCGATGCCGGCCGCGGCATCGGCCACGCGCACGGCCGCTCCGGCAGCCAGAGATTGCTCCGCCGCCTCCGCAAAGTTGAAGGTACTCGGCCCGAGCACCAGTGGGCAGCCGCAGGCCGCAGCCTCGATCAGGTTCTGGCCGCCCAGTGGCGCATAGCTGCCGCCCAGCAGGGCCACGTCCGCCGCGCCGTAGTAGGCCGGCATCTCGCCGACCGAGTCACCGATCCAGATATCGGCCCTGCAGGCATCTGCCGCTGGCCCGTCCCCAGCCCAGCCACTGCGCCGGGCAATGCGCGCACCGCGCTGCGCCGCCAGCGCCGCCACCTCATCGAAGCGCTGTGGATGGCGGGGCACGATCCACAGCAGTGGGCGCACGGGCCACTCGGCCCGGGCGGCCAGCCGGGCCGCCCAGGCATCGATGAAGAGCGCCTCTTCGCCCTCGCGCGAGCTGGCCAGCAGCACGACGGGCCGGCCGGCCGCGGCACGCCAGCGGCGGCCGCGCTCCAGCAGCGTGGCATCGGGCGTCATGTCGAACTTGAGGTTGCCGCAGACCTCCACCTGCGGCACGCCGGCCAGGCGCAGGCGGTGCGCATCGGCCTCGGTCTGCGCCAGCGCCAGCACCATGCTGCGGGCCGCCGGCTGCATCAGGGCCGCCAGGCGCTGGCCCTGGCGCAGGCTCTTGTCGCTCAGCCGCGCATTAGCCAGCACCATGGGCAGGCGGGCCTCGTGCGCCGCATGCTGCAGGTTGGGCCAGACCTCGGTCTCCATCAGCACGCCGATCCGCGGCTGCCAGCGACGCAGGAAGCGGCGCACACCGCCGGGGGTGTCATAAGGCAGCCAGGCCTGCGCATCACCTGGGCGCAGCAGCGCGCGGCCGGCCTCACGGCCGGTGGCGGTGCCGTGCGTGATCAGCAGCCGGATGTCTGGCTGCTGACTGCGCAGCTCGGCCACCAGCGGCGCGGCGGCACGGGTCTCACCCAGCGAGACGGCATGGATCCACACCGCGCCGGGCTGCGGCTGCACGCCGCTTGAGAGGAAGCCGAAGCGTTCGGCCCAGTGCGCACGGTAGAGCGGCTCGTCACGGCCTCGCGTCCACAGCTTGAGCAAGTAGGCCGGCGCGCCCAGGCGCAGCAGGGCGCTGTAGGCGGCACGGGCCAGGGCCTCGGCCGTGGCGTTGCCGAAGGGGCGGCTGGGGGCGGGGTGAGGAGAAGGCGGCTCGGCCATGGGCGCGAGCGTAGCCCAGCGCCTGCCGCTCTTGCCTTCAATGCGCGGCGGCGGCCACCTGCGCGTCCGGTTTGACCTGGCGGATCGCGGCCATGAACTGCGCCTGGATGCGCTCCAGCGCCTGCTGCGTGTGACCCTCGAAGCGCAGCACCAGCACCGGCGTGGTGTTGGACGCCCGCACCAGGCCAAAGCCGTCCTTGAACTCCGCGCGCAGGCCGTCGATGGTGATCACCTCGTCAGCGCCCTCAAAGCGCGCCGTCTCGCGCAGCTTGGCCACCACCTCGTGGTGCTCGCCTTCGGCGCACGGCACGTTGAGCTCCGGCGTGCTGAAGCTGGTGGGCAGGGCGTCGAGCACGGCGCTGGGGTCCGCCTCGCGCGAGAGGATCTCCAGCAGCCGGGCGGCTGTGTAGGTGGCATCGTCGAAGCCGTACCAGCGCTCGGCAAAGAAGATGTGGCCGCTCATCTCGCCGGCGATGGGCGCGCCGGTCTCCTTGAGCTTGGCCTTGACCAGCGAGTGACCTGTCTTCCACATCAGCGGCTGGCCGCCCGCCTCGCGGATGGCCGAGACCAGCCGCTGGCTGCACTTCACATCGAAGATGATCTGGGCGCCGGCATGCCGCGCGAGGATGTCGCGGGCAAAGAGCATCAGCTGCCGGTCGGGGTAGATAATGTTGCCGCCGCGCGTGACCACGCCCAGGCGGTCGCCGTCGCCATCGAAGGCCAGGCCCAGCTCGGCGCCGGTCTGCTGCACGGTGCGCACCAGGTCCTGCAGGTTCTCGGGCTTGGACGGGTCGGGATGGTGGTTGGGGAAGTCGCCGTCGACCTCGGAGTACAGCTCCGTCACCTCGCAGCCGAGTGCGCGCAGGATGCCCGGGGCCGAGGCCCCGGGGATGCCGTTGCCGCTGTCCACCACGATCTTCATCGGCCGGGCGAGCTTGCAGTCGCCGACGATGCGCTGGGTGTACTCCGGCAGGATGTCGATCTGCGTGAGGCCGCCCTGGCCGCTCGCATAGTCCTCGGCCTCAATGCGCTTGCGCAGGGCCTGGATCTCGTCGCCGTAGATGGCGCGGCCGGCCAGCACCATCTTGAAGCCGTTGTAGTCCTTGGGGTTGTGGCTGCCCGTTACCTGGATGCCGCTGTGGCAGCCCTGCTCGCCGCGCGTGGCGGCCACGTAATAGAGCATGGGCGTGGTCACGGCGCCCAGGTCGATCACGTCGATGCCGGTGGAGCGCAGCCCGCGGATCAGCGCAGCCACCAGGCCCGGGCCCGAGAGCCGCCCGTCGCGGCCGATGGCTACCGCGCGCTCGCCGGCTTGGCGGGCCTCGGTGCCGAAGGCCCGGCCCAGGTGCTCGGCCACCGCCTCGTCCAGGGTCTGGCCGACGACGCCACGGATGTCGTAGGCCTTGAAGATGGATGCGGTGACTTGCATGGACCTTCCTTTGCGCTCGCAGTCGTTGAAGTGAAAAAGTGCCGGGGGATTCTAGGGACGGCCCACCTGCGCCCGCGTGTACGCCGTGTGACGCCACCCCGCATCCCGACGCAGCGGCTCCGGCTGCAAGCGCCGTGCCGGAAAGCAGCCGCGCTGCGTTGCGGCAGACGGGCACATCTTGCCGACGGGGTTGCCGGCCGCCCGCGATGCCAGGCAGAGTCGCGTGCCGCACACTGGCGGCCCTGCTGCACTGGGCAGGGCCATGCGGCCTGCCCTCTTCTGTCTTGCCCCCCAACGCCACGCCGTGACTGCCCGCCCCGCTTCCGCCTCGGCCGCCCGCAGCCTGGGGCCGCCCCGTTGCATCGCCCAGGCCGTGGTCGGCTCACCGCTGGGTGACATCCGGCTGGCGTGCACCGCACGTGGACTGGCCGGGCTGTGGTTCGCCGGCCAGCGGGATGACCCCGGGCCGACCGTCGCCCCGCTGGCGGCCCACCGCTGGCTGGAGCAGGCGGCCGACGAGCTGGGCAGCTATTGGCGGCGCACGCGGGCCGGCCCGCTACAGGGCACTCGGTTCCAGGTGCCGCTGGACCTGCACGGCACGCCCTTCCAGCAGGCGGTGTGGCGGGCCCTGCAAGCCGTGCCCGAAGGCTGCACCGACAGCTACGCCAACCTGGCCACCCGTGCCGGCCATGCCGGCGCGGTGCGCGCAGTGGGCGCGGCCGTGGGCCGCAATCCGGTGTCGATCATCGTGCCGTGCCACCGCATCGTCGCCAGCGATGGCCGGCTGACCGGCTTCGGCGGTGGGCTGCCGCGCAAGCTGGCGCTGCTGCGGCTGGAAGGCGTGCTGCCGGGGCTGATGGCCGAGCGTGGCCCCCAGGACCGCGTCCCGGCTGGCGCCCCGCCCAGCGGGGCCCGGTGCGATACCGCCCAGGCGCAAATCGGGTGGATGGCCGCTGTCGAGCCGAGCTTGCCGGCCGCCACGCTGGCGCGCCTGCGCGTGCCCCGGCCGACTGGGCGCCCCACCCAGGATCGGATGCAAGACGCATCCCAGGCACCGAGCCCGCACGACGTGTCGGCCCGGCCGCCGGCCGGCGGTGACGCCACTCTCGCGGTCCCGGCCCAGGCCGAGCTGCCCTGGGCCGATCCGGGCGCCGCATGAAACCGCGCGACGCCGCCGAGCTGCTGCTCCTGGCCGCGATCTGGGGCGCGTCCTTCCTTTTCATGCGGCTGGCGGTGCCAGCCTTCGGGCCGATTGCCCTGGCCGATGTGCGCGTCACCGGTGCCGCACTGCTGCTCCTGCCGGTGGCGCTCGCCGGCGGTCACGGCCGGGCCATGCGCAGCCACATGGGCCCGCTGTTCATCGCCGGCGTGTTCAGCTCGGCCCTGCCCTTCGTGGCCTTCAGCCATGCGGCGCTGCACCTGGGTGCCGGGCTGATGTCGGTGCTCAATGCGGCCACGCCGCTCTTTGCCGCGCTGATCGCCTGGCGCTTCCTGGGCGAGCGGCTGGACGGCTGGCGCATTGCAGGGCTGCTCGTCGGCCTGGCCGGCGTGGCGCTGCTGGTGGCCGACAAACTGCGCCTGGGCGGCACGCCGCTGGCACTGGCCGCCTGCCTGGCCGCCACCGCCTGCTATGCCGCCGTGTCTGCCTATGCCCAGCAGCGGCTGGCCGGCGTGCCGCCGCTGGGCATTGCCGCGGGCACGCAGCTGGGCGCCGCGGCGGCCCTGTTGGCCCCCGCTGTTGGCGCCTGGCCGGCCGCTGCACCGGCCCCCCTGCCCTGGGCGGCAGCGCTGGGGCTGTCGCTGCTGTGCTCGGCCCTGGCGTATGTGCTGTACTTCCGGCTGCTGCAGCGCGTGGGCTCGAGCAGGGCCACGGCTGTCACCTTCCTGATCCCGGCATTCGGCATCCTGTGGGGCGCCGTCTTCCTCGGCGAGCCGGTCACACCGACCATGCTGGTGGCCGGCGGGGTCGTGGTCCTGGGCACCATGTTGGCCACCGGCTACTGGCGCCCCTTCGGCCCACCGGCGCAGCGCGCGGCGACGGTGGACGAGGCGCGGCCCTGATGGCATGCCCCGCCGGGCACATCCGCTCCACGCCTGCCGTTTCTTAGCCCTCCATGCCTTCCGCCCGCCACCGCAAGACCCGCATGGCCCACGCCCGTGGCGCCGCCAAGACGGCCGGGCCACTTCTCGTGCCGCTGCCCGCGCCACGCAACCCAATGGTCGTGCCGGCGGCACGGCGCAAGGCTGGCGCACACGGCAGCAGCAAGGCACGCCAGCGGCAGGACGCCGCGCGGGAAGTGCGCCAGGCGCTGCGCGAACTGGGGCGCAAGCGCTGAACGGAGCTGCCGGCGATCAGGGCGCCGATGCCGCCCGCGCCGGGCGCGGCAGCCTGGGGCTGTGGCGCATCACGGCCTCCAGGAGCTCGACATCGGGATCGACCTTCCGCGTGGCCGCCCGCGCCGCGAGCCGCTCGGGCGCGGCGAGCGGGCGGGCAGCCGATGCCGTGGATGGCTTGCCCCCACCCTTGCTGCCGGGCTGGACGGTTCTGGTTGAGGCTTGGCCGACCGCGGTCTTGCTACCGGTCTTCGCCAAAGCGTGGCCCACGGCCTTGCCGGAGCGCGCGGTCTGCGCCGACGAGGCCGGGTGGGGGCCCCCCTGCGGGGCGGTGCCCGCGGCAGCCACCACGGTCGCCGCCGTGGCCGCCTGCGGCGCGCCGTCGAGCAGCGCAAAGGGAGCGGTCGGCGTGCCGGATGCAGAGTACGCCGTCTGCTCGGCAGGCTGCTCGCTCGGCGTCACTCCGGCCTCAGCCGTCTGCTGCAAGACAGCCGCCTGGTGGGCATCCACGACCACCGCCGAGGCGACGGCGGGGGCCCGCGCCGCCGTGGCGGAAGCACCGGCCGTGACCGGGTCTGCCGACCGGGTGTTGCCCGCCGCCGCGACAGAGGCTGCCCCGACCGACGGCCGGGCCGCGAGCCGGGTCGGCGCCGGGCGTGCCGCCACCTGCCACAGGCCCCACAGCATCGCGCCGACGGCCATCACGGCCACGCCGCCGAAGACCCAGCCCGGCCAGCTGGCGCGGCTGCCGCCGCGAGGCTTGCGACCCCCGCGAGCGGGACGCCCCCGCGTCTGCACCGTCGATAGAATCCGCGCCGGTTCGGGCGCCCCTGTGCCGGCCGGCTCGTCGTCGGCCAGCAGGCTGGGCCGGAAGCCGTGCGCCGGCTCCTCCATGTTGGATGTGGTGCTCAAGGGCTCCCTCCCTCGGGATGATTCTTGTGGTCTCGTAGCGCGGCACATGGCGGCCGTCGCAGCGGGCGGCGATTGTAGGCAGCGGCCCTGACCGCCCCGGACCGCACTACATGAATGAAGGGGGAGGCGCGCCCATGCTGGCGCTGATGGTCACGCTCTATGGCGCGGCTGCCGCGCTGGCCCTGGCGCTGTTGGTCTTCCCGGCCTGGCGCGCCCGGCTGCAGGCTCTGCTGGCCCAAGGCGCCCGCCGCATCGCCCGCGCCCCGGCCGGCTGGGCCCAGGCGGGGCAGCGCGGCGCTTCCGTCGCCGCTGGCGGACTGGGTCGCGCCGCCCACCGGATGGCCGCCGCCTGGGGGGTGCTCGCCCGCCACCGCCGCCATCTGGCGGCCACCACCGTGCTGCTGGCGCTGCCCGCCGCGCTGCTGTGGTCGCTGCGCGGCCACCTCACGCTGGAGGGCTACGACGACGCGCAATCGAGCGCCGCCGACGAGCACGTCGCCCGCCTCCTGCATGGCGAGCAGCTCGTGCCCCCGCCGCCGCTGCCGCCGGATGTGTTCATCACCGCCGAGGTGCAGGCCGTGCGCCCGGAGCTGGCCACGGCTGACCGCAAGTGGGCGCTGATGGACCCGGACTTCGTGCAGCGCCTGCTGCTGGTCTTCAAGATCATGCGCGAGGAGCACGGCTACGAGATGGCGCTGCTCGAGGGCTGGCGCAGCCCCCAGCGCCAGGCCCTGTTGGCCGGCATGGGCGAGCACGTCACCCGCGCCGGCGCCTGGCAGAGCTGGCACCAGTACGGCCTGGCCGCCGACTGCGCCTTCCTGCGCCAGGGCAGGCTCGTCATCAGCGAACGCGACCCCTGGGCCATGCGGGGCTACCAGCTCTACGGCCAGGTGGCCGAATCGGTCGGCCTGACGTGGGGCGGGCGCTGGAAGCTCATGGACCTGGGCCATGTCGAGTGGCGCCGACGCGACGTGCGCCTGGGCCAGCCTGCCGCTGCAGGCGGCCCGCGCAACCAGAAGTAACACGTCCGGCCGAGGGGCCTGCGAGAGCGGGTCGCCTCGATAGACTCTCGCGCTCGCGCACACCGGCCGGCCGCCTGCATGAGCGGCCGCGACCACAAAAAGACATCGCAGGGAGAAACGAATGGCCCGTCCATTCATCGTGCTGGGCGACAAGACCAGCCACGGCGGCACCGTCGTTGCGGCGTCCGCCGTCACCGACACCGGCGGCCGCCGCATCGCCCGCGTGGGCGACAAGGTGACCTGCCCCAAGAAGGGCCACGGCGGCACCACCGTCATCGTCAGCGGCGACCCCACCGTCATCATCGACGGCCAGCCGGCCGCCCGCCATGGCGATGCCTGCGCCTGCGGTGCCACGCTGATCGCCAGCCAGTCCGTCAGCACGACGGCCGGCTGAGCGCAGTCCTCCTCTCGCGATCCACCCGGCCATGAGCAAGGTGCTGAAGGCGCTTGCCTTGCTGCTGCTCGTGACCACGCTCGTCTGGGGCGTGACGATCTGGCAGTGGCAGCGCGCGCCGCGCGAGCTGGGCAATCACCAGATCGTCTTTCACCTGGTGCTGCTGCCGGCCGCGCTCAGCGTGCTGGCCTGGGGGCTGTATGCCTTTGTCGGCGCGCTGATGCGGCATGCGCGCCGCACCGGATCGGCCCCGACCGCGCCAGCCCAGGATGGCAGCCAGGCCGTTCAGGACCCTGCTGCGGCCACCGCGGAGGCGGAGCGTCGCTGGGCCCACGCGCTGTGGGCGGCCGCTGCGGTGGGTGGCCCCGCAAGCAGCCTGGACGAGTTGTCCGCCGGGTTGCAGGCCGGCGAGCTGCGGCCGGGTGTCGATACCGAGCTGATCGACAGCCGCGGGCTGCCGGTCTTTGCCGCCCGCTGCCCGGACCTGCATACGGAAGACGTGTGGGATGAGCTGGACAGGCTGAGCCGCGCGCTGGCAGCCGATGGGGCGGGCGCCGAGGCCGGCGATCAGGCCAGCATGGCACCCACCGAGCCGGGCGAGCGCTGCGTGCGCGCGCTGGCGCTGCTGGAGCAGCCGCTGCATGAGACGCTGGCCGCGTTCGCCGTGCTGGCCGAGCCGCTGCAGCCCCAGCGCCGGCGCGGCGAGTTGTCGTCCGCGGCCCAGGCGGCACCGCGCTTCGTGGTCGCCGACGAGACTGGCGAGGTCTGGCCCGCGTCCGCGTTGGCACGCGATGCCGCGGCTCGGCGCACCGTAGCCGCCACCGGCCATCCCGCCCCGACGGCCAACATTGCCCGCCAGGGCAGCCCCGCCCACGCCTTCGCCGCCCCGCCCACGGCCACGATCTGTCTGCTTGCACCGGCCGACTGGACTTCTGCCGAGCGGCAGCTCGCCCGGCTGTGGCTGTCGCGCAGGCTGGCGGCGGCGCTGCCTGAGCTGCCGCTGTCGGAGGCCGTCGTCGTGCTGCCCTGCGCCCAGGCGGAGCAGGGGCTGCAGCAGCTTGACCAGCGCCTGGTGAACTGGCGGCGCGAAGGCCGCCTGGGCCTGCTGCTGGTGCTGGCGGCCGAGTCGCAGATCGGCGCCGACTGGGTGGACCGGCTGGAGGCGCACGGCCTGCTGTTCAGCGGCGAGCGGCCCGAGGGCCGCGTGCCCGGCGAGGCCGCCGTCGCGCTGCTGCTGTCCACGCCCGACTGGCCGGCGCCCGCCGAGGCGACCCTGCCTGACGGCAGCGAGGCGCCGCTGCGCCTGCATCGCCCCGCCATCGCGCGGCGCAGCCAGCCGGCCGGCGGCCAGCGGGTGTCAGCCACGGCGCTCAAGCAGGCCGCCAGTCAGGCGCTTGAGGCCGCCGGCTTGGCGCCGCAACGCCCCGCCGATGGGGCCGCCGACACCGCCGTCGCGGACGACGACGCCCCGCCGCTGCTGCCCCTGGCCTGCACCGACCTCGACACCCGCCCGAGCCGCAGCGGCGAGGCCGCACAGGCCCTGCTGGCCGCCCTGCCGGGGCTGGACCCGGTAAGCGACGTGTGCGCCCTCGGCCAGGCTCTGGGTGACGTCGGGCTGCCGCGCGCCCTGCTGGCCATTGCGCTGGCCAGCCGCCTGGTGCGCGAGCGTGCCGAGCCGGCCTTCATCTTCACGGTGCACGACCCGCTGGAGCGCGCCGCCCTGGTGCTTGCACCGGCTGCGCCCGCCGCCCCGTCAAGCGCGACGCACGACGCCACCCTGGCGCCCGGTGCGGCGGTCACCGCCTGAGCCAGCCCGCCTGCCGCATGCCTCGCCCCCCGATGCCAGCCTGATGCCCGCCGACCCGGCCGCCGGCCGCTGCGTCCCGGCCCGATGCCCGGCTGAGCCACCGCCCCTGCCCGCCACCCGCTTGCCTGCTGTACCGCCCCAACCATGAGCCGCATCCGCGACTTCCTCCTTGACGCCCGCACGCTCACCGTCCTTGGCTTTGCCGCGCTGGCGGCCTTTCTCTTCGTCGGCGCCAGCACGCTGCAGCTGGCCCTGATCTGGGTGGGCGTGGCGCTGGGGCTGTGCCTGCTGGCCTGGCTGATCGTCTGGGGCGTCAAGCGCTGGCGCGCGCGCCGTGCGGCCGGGCAGTTCGAAGCGGTGATCGAGCAGCAGGCCGATGCCGCCGTCAAGGGTGCTGCGGCCGACCGCCGCGCCGAGATCGAGGCCTTGCGCACGCGCATGCAGGAGGCAATCCGGACGATCAAGACTTCCAAGCTCGGTGAGACGTCCGGCTCGGCGGCGCTCTACGAGCTGCCCTGGTACATGGTCATCGGCAACCCCGCGGCGGGCAAGAGCTCGGCCATCGTCAAGTCGGGCCTGCGCTTTCCGTTTGCCGACAACACCGGCAGCATCATCCAGGGCATCGGCGGCACCCGGCACTGCGACTGGTTCTTCACGACCGAAGGCATCCTGCTGGACACCGCCGGGCGCTACTCGGTGGAAGAGGAAGACCGCGAGGAATGGCGCGGCTTCCTTGGCCTGCTCAAGAAGCACCGGCTCAAGGCGCCGGTCAACGGCATCGTCATCGCGGCCAGCCTGGCCGAGCTGGGCAACAACCGGCCGGAGTTCGCCATCGAGCTGGCCAAGCAGCTGCGCCAGCGCGTGCAGGAGATCACCGAGCAGCTGGAGATCTTCCCGCCGGTGTATGTGGTCTTCACCAAGGCCGACCTGATCGCCGGCTTTGCCGAGTTCTTCATGGACCGCGACCGTGACGAGCGTGACCGCGTCTGGGGGGCGACGCTGCCCTACGAGTCGGCCGGCACCGATGCGGTGGCCCAGTTCGACCGCCACTTCGACGAGCTCTACGAAGGGCTGAAGGAGTCCTCCGTGGTCAGCCTGTCCATGCGCCGTGGCGAGGCCGTGCCGCCCGGCGTGCTGACCTTTCCGCTGGAGTTCGCCACGCTCAAGCCCGCGCTGCGCACCTTCATCACCACGCTGTTCGAGGACAACCCCTATCAGTTCCGCCCGGTCTTCCGCGGCTTCTACTTCACCAGCGCCGTACAGGAGGGCGTGTCGACCAACCGCTCCAGCGAGCGCGTGGCCCATCGCTTCGGCCTGGGAGAGCCCAGCGAGCCGGCCAGTGCCGCCGTCTACAGCCAGACCGGCTTCTTCCTCAACCACCTGTTCTCCCGGGTGATCTTCGCGGACAAGAACCTGGTGCGGCAGTACACCAGCCGGGCCAAGACACGGCTGCGCTATGCCACCTTCTTCGGCAGCGTCGCCATCCTGGGCCTGCTGCTGGCGGGCTGGACCTGGTCCACGCTGGGCAACCGCCAGCTGGTGGCCAATGTGCAGGCCGACTTCGACAAGGTGGTGCGGCTGCAGCAGGGCCGGCCGGAGCTCGCGTCCCGCCTGGAGGCGCTGGAGATCCTGCAAGACAGGCTGCAGCAGCTGCAGCGCTGGCGCGAGGACCGCCCGCTGGCGCTGTCCCTGGGCCTCTACCAGGGCGATGCGCTGGAAGCCAAGGTGCGCGCCGAGTACTTCGCCGGCCTGCGTGAGGTGATGCTGCAGCCCGCGGCCCGGTCCATCGAGGCCTATCTGCGCGAAGTCAACGCCCATGCCGGAGAGCTCAAGCCACAGGGCCCGGAGATCGGCACGGCCCCGGCCACCGGGGGCGACGCCACACATGCGCGTTCCGCGGCGACCGCTGCCCCAGCCACCACGCAGACGGCGCTGCTGCACGCCGGCGCGGCAACGGCCTCGCCCACCGCCCTGCCGGCAGCCGCTGCCACCCCCCCCACGCCGGGCCAGCCGGGCGGTGTGGGCACGCCCTATGTCGCCGCCTCGGCCACCAACGTCACCGACGCCTACAACGCGCTCAAGGCCTATCTGATGCTGGCCGACCGGCAGCGCCTGGAGGCCGGCCATCTCAGCGACCAGCTCGCCCGCTTCTGGCGCGAATGGCTGGAGGCCAACCGCGGCAGCATGCCGCGCGAGGAGATGATCCGCCGTGCCGAATCCATCCTGTCCTTCGCCGTCACGCAGCTGGCCCAGCCGGACTTCCCCCAGGTGAACAGCAACCTCGCCGTGCTCGACCAGACGCGCGAGAACCTGCGCCGCGTGGTGCGCGGCATGCCGGCGCGCGAGCGGGTCTATGCCGAGATCAAGGCCCGCGCGGCCACGCGCTTCCCGCCGGTAACCGTGGCGAACATCGTCGGCGACGACAAGGCCTTGGTGGCCGGCAGCCATGCCATCTCCGGCGCCTTCACCCGCCGCGCCTGGCAGGAGTACGTGCAGGGCGCCATCAAGGATGCCGCCTACAAGGACCTGCAGGCCGACGACTGGGTGCTCAAGACCTCGCTGCGCGACGACCTGACGCTCGAAGGCAGCCCCGAGCAGGTCCAGAAAACGCTCACGCAGATGTACAAGACCGAGTACGTCGCCGAGTGGCAGAAGTTCATGCAGGGCGTGAGCGTGGCCGAGTTCGCGTCCTTCGATGATGCTGTGCAGCGCATGAACCGCCTGGGCGACCCTGCCAGCTCGCCCATCGGCAAGCTGATGCAGACGCTCTACGACGAGACCTCCTGGGACAACCCGTCGCTCGTCAACGCGCAGCTGGCCAAGGCGCAGCAGGGCTTCTTTGCCTGGATCAAGCAGACGCTGATGCGCGGCACGCCCTCGCAGGCCAACGTCAACATCAACGTCAGCGGCGACCTGAAGAACGTGCCGATGGGCCCCATCGGCCGCGAGTTCGAGGCCCTGGGCCGGCTGATGATCAACCGCGACAACGCGCCCACGCTGATGCGCAGCTACCTGGACATGCTCTCCAAGGTGCGCACCCGCTACAACCAGATCAAGGCCCAGGGCGACGCCGGCCCGGCCGCGCACAAGCTGATGCAGCAGACCCTGGAGGGCAACGGCTCGGAGCTGGCCGACGCGCTGCGGCTGGTCGACGAGCAGATGCTGGTGGGCATGAGCGATCGCGCCCGCGCCGCCCTGCGGCCGCTGCTGGTGCGCCCGCTGATGCAGGCCTGGGCGGTCACCATCGCCCCCGCCGAGGCCGAGATCAACCGCGTGTGGACGGCGCAGGTGCTGGAGCCCTTCCAGCGCACGCTGGCGGCCAAGTACCCGTTCAACGCCAGAGCCAGGATCGAAGCCGCCCCGGCCGAGATCGCCGCCATCTTCGGCACCGACGGCGCCATCGCCCGCTTCACCGACAAGACGCTGGGCCCGCTGGTCGTGCGCCGCGGCGATCTGCTCGCCGCCCGGACCTGGGCCGGTCTGGGCGTCCGCCTGTCGCCGGCCTTCACCACGGGCTTCCCGGCCTGGGTGGCGCCGGTGGGCGGGGCCGGGGCAGCCGGCGGTGCGGCAGCCGGCGAGCAGCCGCAGACCGTCTTCCAGATCCTGCCGCTGCCCGCACCGGGCCTGACCGAATACAGCGTCGAAATCGACGGCCAGCTGCTGCGCTTCCGCAACACGCAGGCCGCCTGGACCAATTTCACCTGGCCCAGCAGCGCCGGCCAGCCGGGCGTGCGCATCCGCGGCGTTGCCTTCGACGGCCGCAGCATCGACTTCTTCATCGAGCCCGGCCGCTTCGGCCTGGAGAAGATGATCGGCGCGGCTCAGCGGCGCAAGGTCGACGCCACCACGCACGAGCTGCGCTGGGCGGCCGACGGCCTGAGCGTGGCGGTGCAGCTGCGCATCATCAGCCAGGCGGGCAGCCCCGATGCGGCCGACACCGGCGCTGGCGGCGGCAGCAGCCTGCGCGGCGCCACGCTGCCGACGCTGGTGGTCGGTGCGCCGGATGCCACGGCGCCGGGGGCCGCGCCGGGTCTCACGCCTGGTGGGGCTGCGGCGGCCACGCCGGGTGCGGCAGGCGCGCTGCCAGCGGCGCCGGCGGCGGCTGATGGCTCAGCGGCCTTCCCGGCGGCCCGGGTCTCGTCATGGGCAAACCGATCGCTGCAGTTACAGCCAGCCGCGATAGGCCCCGCCGCACCGCTCATTGCCCCGCCGGCCCCGCCCAGGGGGCCGCACAGCGCAGCGCGCATGACGTCGCACGCTGCGGTACATGCCACCGCGGCCCGCCGCGAGCGCCACGCGGAGGCCGCATGAACACCCGCGACACCGCCCTGGCGCCACTGATCTACTTTGGCAAGCTGCCCTGTCGCGGCGACTTCGTGCGCGGCAGCCAGCAGCCGGCGCTGATCCACACGCTGGATCACTGGCTCACCCAGGCCATGGAGCAGCTGGCCACCGATCCCGCCTGGAAGGCCGTCTTCGATGCGGCGCAGCCCACGGCGTTTGCCTTCCTGGGCACGCGCAGCACGGCCGGCCTGGCCGGGCACCTGCTGCCCAGCCAGGATGCATCCGGCCGACGCTTCCCCTTCCTGGCGGCGACGTCCTTCGAGATCGAGGACCCGCTGCGCCTGCTGGCCCGCGCGCCGTTGGCCCTGCACGCCGCCTGGGCCACGCTGGAGCGGCTGGGCACCGGCGCCCGTACCGCCACCGATTACGCGCAGGTGCAGGAGGCCATGGCCCGCACCGAGCCGCCGCCCCCGGCGCCGCTGTCGGTACCTCAGGCCGCCTATGTCGAGTTCCTCGACCTGCAGACCCTGGCCAGCGCGGAGGCGCTGCTGTCCACCCCGGCCGCGCGCTGCTCGCTGCGCCAGACGCTGCTGGCCCTGGGCCTGTTGCTGCAGCCGGTGCTGGCCCAGGGCCAGGTGCGGCTGGACAAGGCCCTGGTGCTGCCGCTGGGCCATGACCCAGCCGTGCGCCTGCATCTGGCCACGCTGTGGCTGGACTTGCTGACGCCCTTCTTCAAGCGCGGCGACTTCGAGGTGGCGCTCTTTGCCACCCGCTGGGCCCAGCGGCCCGTGCTGGTCGTCGGCTTCAACGGCGCCTCGCCGGCCACGCTGCATACCGTGCTCACCGGCCGACCCGCGCCCACCGACAGCATCGTCCTCACCGACGCGCAATGGGTGGAGGGCTATGCCGAGCAGGACTGGGGCGTGCGCAAGCTGTCCACCTACCTGCGCGAGCCGCAGCTGTCGCTGCGCCAGGCGGTGGCCACGTTCAGAGAAGTCTTCCTGGGAGAGTGATGTGAAGCCTCGCCTCCGCTGCCTGCAGCCGGCCCACATGGGTGCCGGCGTGAGCGCGTACCGAGCCGCCGGCCCGGCCCCGCATGCCGCCAATCGCGCCCGTGCCGCCACCTTGCGTGTCGCCACGCTCCTTGCGGCCGTCCCGCATGGGGCGCTTGGCTATCTGGCCCCTCGCCCGGCCGCGGCCCTGACCGGCCTGCTGGCGATAGGCGCGGTGCTGCCGCCCGCCTCTGCCCAGCAGATCGCACAAGCCGCCCCGCAGCCCCCCTCCGTCGCCCCGCCTGCAGCGCCGCCCGGCGGCACCGGGCCGGTGGTGGCCAGCGGCACCGTGCCGGATGAAGCCACCAAGGCGGCGGTGCTCGCCCGGCTGCGCGCCGTCTTCGGCGCCGAGCGGGTCCAGGATCAGCTCAGCGTCGGCCCGGTGGTCGCGCCGCCCGGATGGGCCGGCTATGTGCAGCGGGTCATCGACCCCTCGCTGCGCCAGGTTGGCCGCGGCCAGATGCAGATCGACGGCAACCGCATCCGCCTGCAGGGCGAGGTGGGCAGCGATGCCGTGCGCCGGCAGATCGCCGCGGACACCCAGGCGCGGCTGAACCCCACCTACACGGTGGACTACGCGCTGCGCGTGGCCACCAGCGACCAGGCCCTGCTCGACCAGACCCTGGCCAACCGCATCATCGAGTTCGCCCCGTCCAGCGCCCAGCTGCTGCCCGCCGGTCAGGCCATCCTGGACGAGATGGCCGCCACGCTGCTCAAGCTGCCCGGGCGCCGCATCGAGGTCATCGGCCACACCGATTCGTCGGGCTCGCGCGAGTCCAACATCGCCCTGTCCCTGGCCCGCGCCGACGCGGTCAAGGCCTATCTCGCCGCCAAGGGCGTGCCGGCCGCAGGCATCACGGTGTCCGGCGTCGGGCCCGACCGGCCGGTGGCCTCGAACGCCACCGACACCGGCCGCGCCCGCAACCGGCGCATCGAGTTCCGCATCGGGCAGTGAGCCACCGGGCAGCGGCCGGCGTGGGATGGCGGGCCGGCCGGCTCGCTCGGTCTACCGCGGGCTGCGCTCAGGGGGCGACAGGCGCGATAGCGCGCCGACGCGGCGGCGTGATCTGCCTGCGGCGCACCGGCCGTACCTCGCTCAGCCGCCTTGCCGCGGCAGGCCCAGCAGCTCTTCCACGTGGGCCAGGGCGCCCGGGTCCTTGAGAACCACACGCAGCCATTCGTGCAGCGGCATGTTGCCCCACTGCACGGCCTTGTCCGCCAAGTAGGCGACGGGGCTGTGCGGCTCGGTGCGGCGGAAGTAGTCGGCGACTTCGCGCAGCTGCTGCAGGGCCTGCGCACGGGAGGCGATGGGGCCGCGCGCAGCCGGGCTGGCGGGCTGCACCGCCACCGATGCAGCACCGCCCGCGTCGGCCGCCGCCCAGCCCGCGTCGGCGCTCGCCGCCTGGCCGCTCAGCACGCCGGCATCGCGCAGCAGACGTTGCCATTCGGCGGCGGCCTGCTCCAGTGCCTCGCGCGCCTGCACGAAGCCCGGGCCATCGGCGCCCAGGTGGCCATCGACCACCTGCTGCAGCTCACCCAGCGCGGACCGGGCGCGCTCCAGGTCGGCCACGGCGGCTTGCCCTTGCGCGGGCGACACGTTGCGCAGCCGGGCTTCCAGCGCCGGCACCGTCAGTGGCGCGTCGCCATCCGCGGCAGGCGGCTCGCCTTCACCGCGATCAATGCGGGCCTGCAGCGCACGCGCGGCGCGCCAAGCCTGCAGGCTCAGGGGTGTGCCGGGGATGATCGGCACGGCGGTGCTCCACTCCACCAGTCGCTGCAGCAGGCCGCTCAAGTTGCCCACGCGCTGGTCGGCGTCGCCGTCTTCGATGCGGGGGTGCACGTCGGCCCAGTAGCGCGCGCACAGGCCGTGGGTCAGCTGCAGACCATCGGCCAGGCCCGTCGCGCCGTGCAGCCAGGCCCAGGCTTCGGTCAGCCACATGGCCAGGCGCAGGTCCTTGCTGCGTGTGCGCAGCAGCCGCTCACAGCCTGCTGCCACGCCGGGCCAGTCGGCCACCTTGAGTGCCGTCACCCACTCGCCCTGGCTCAGGCTGGGGTCGTCGGCGCGCCGCATCTCGGCGATCTGGTCGAACTCCAGCGAGAAGGACAGGTCTTCCCCCGCCGGCTCGTCAGCGGACACGGGCGCCAGCAGCGCGGTCCATTCGGTCATGCAGTCCTCCCTCTTGTCTTGGTCAGCGGCCCGGCAACGCCGGCCGGCCGCGGTGGCGCCCGACGGGCGCACGGCAAAGCCTGTGACTATAGGAGGACGAGCGCCCGGCTCACAGGCCGGGAATGGGCGGCACGGCCTGGCGGGGGGCCCGCCCGCTGCGAGGTCAGGACAGGAACAGCCCCTTGGCCCGCGCCTGCTCCCAACGCGCCTTGGCCTCGGCGCGGATGAGCAGCGCGATGCTGCCGGCAAAGGCCTCGTCATACCAGGCGTTGGCGCCGCTGACGCCGACGACGATGCCGTCCAGGCACACGCTGCCCCACAGCAGCGTGGCGCCGGCATTCAGCCGGTGCGGCTGAAGCGTCTGCACCACATGGCTGTCCAGGCCGCTGCGCCAGGACACCTCGGCTTTGGCGCGGGCGAAGCCGGCGTAGTCAGCGTCCCACTTGCTGCGGTCACCGACGCTGTACTCGTAGAGGATGGCCTCTTCGAACGCACAGCTGCCCGGTGCGCGGGCCGGGTCCATGACGACGATGTGCAGGAAGCCGCTCTCGCCCACCGCCTTCACCTGTCGCGACTGGTCCAGCATCGGCAAGGCCAGGGCGACGGCGGTTTCTGCGGCGTGGCGGTCGATGAGCGGCAAGGTGGTCATGGAAGGGCTCTCTCGGGGGTGGATGAGCCGCGCAAGGGCAAGGGGGGTGCCTGTATTCATGATCGGCTGCTGGCCAACGTTTGAACGCGGGGGTGAGGCGCAGCGCGTTCGGTATGTCTGTGCCCGTCGAGCCTGCCGGACTGCGACTGGGAGGCAAAGGCGGGGGCGGCAGCCCGCTGGCGCTTCAACGGCTCGCCCTCGCTGCGCGAGGGTGCCCGCCATGCTCGGCAAGGAGCCGGCGTGGCAGAACTCACTGCGCTCACGCTTCGCGTTCGCTGCGTTCGGACATCCGCCACGAGTCAGTTCAACAAAGGCGCTACGCGCCCCGGCTCCTTGCCTGCGCGTGGCGGCGTCGCCGAGGCGCGCCAGCGGGCTGCCGCCCCCGCCTTTGCGCGCATCCACCGTGTGAGGACTGCATCGGCTCTCTTGGGCCTTTGCTTCGCTCGGCCGCGTTGCGCACGGTGCGCACGGTGCGCACGGTACGCTGGATCTGGAAGGGCGCGGCGCCGGGATAAGCGGCTCAGCGGCTCGACTGGAGCACGAGACGGCCGTTCATATTCCCAAGGCTCGCCCACCACCCGCTGTCTCAAAGCCGCGGGCGGGCCGCCGCTGGCGCGCCTCGGCGAAGCCGCCACGCGCAGGCAGGCGGCCGGGGCGCGCAGCGCCTTGGTTGAACTGACTCGCCGCGGATGTGCGAGCGCAGCGCACGCCGCAGGTGGGCGCGTAGCGAGTTCTGCGGCGCCGGCCGCTTGTCGAGCATGGTGGGCACCCTCGCGCAGCGAGGGCGAGCCGTTGAAGCGCCAGCGGCGGCCCGCCCGGAGCTTTGTTGCGCCGACCGTTGCAGGCCAAACCGCGCAACCAGACCAAACGTCAAGCGCCTGACTGTGCCGCCTGAGCCCCACGAACCTCCATCGCAACCGCGTCGCCGCCCACCCCCCGCAGCACCCGCTGCGGATACGGGATCTCGATGCCCAGTTCATCCAGCGTGCGCAGGATGGCGAGGTTGACCTCGGAACGCACGCTGAGCTGGCCGCGTTGCGGGTCGTCGATCCAGTAGTTGATGGTCAGCTCCAGCCCGTCGGCCGCAAAGGCCGTCAGCGCCACCAGCGGCGCGGGTTGGGCGATCACGCGCGGCACGGCGGCGATGGCAGCGGCCAGCACCGGCTGCAGGGCCGGGATGTCGGTGCCGTAGGCCACCTGCACCACCGAGGTCAGCATCACGTGCGGATCGGCCAGGGACGCGTTCTCCACCCGCTGCGTGATCAGCATCTCGTTGGGCACGATGGACTCGCGGCCCGAGCCCGAGCGAATCACGGTGTAGCGGGTGTTGATGTCGGTGATGTGGCCTTCGAAGTTGTCCACGCGCACCAGGTCACCGATGCGCAACGACTGCTCGGCCAGCACGACGAAGCCGCTGACGTAGTTGGCTGCGATCTTCTGCAAGCCGAAGCCCAGCCCGACGCCGATGGCGCCGCCCAGCACCGACAGCGCGGTCAGGTCGATCCCCGCCAGCGACAGCGCCGCAATCAGGCCGATCAGCACCATCAGCGCGCGCACCGCGTTGCTGACGATCTTGCGCACCGACAGCTCGCGGCTGCCGCGCGCGCCCTTGATCAGCTGGGCCTCCACCGCGGCCGACAGCCACAGCACCACGACCATCACCGTGACCACGGCCAGCGCGCCCTCGACCACGTTGCGCAGCGACAGGGTGGTGCTGCCCACCTTCATCGTCACGGCCGACATCTCGTCCTGCAGGATGGGCAGCAGGCCGGTCATCCACAGCACCACGCCCAGCCACACCAGCCAGGACAGCGTACGCTCGACATGGCGCACGCCCTGCGAGCTGGGGAAGGTGACGCGCAACACGCGCACCGAGAAGCGGATGATGACCAGCGACACCAGCACCGGCACCGCGACGCGGAAGACCGCAACCGGCAGGTAGGCCGCCAGCACCTCGCGGGCACCCAGCGCCAGCAGCAGGGCCAGCAGCGGCCACACCCAGCCGTCGATCAGCCGATGGGTGCGCCACAGGCTGGCCATGCCCGTGGCCGGCGCATCGCCTGCACGCCGCTGCAGCAGCCGTGCGATGGCCGCAGCCAGCAGCAGGCAGGTCAGCAGCACCGCCAGCTCAATCAGGGCGGTGCGCGACAGCAGCCGCTCGACGAAGTCCGAGAGGTCTTGTGGCGACGGGGTGCGGTGGTTCATGCGTGCGGGCAGAGGCTCGACGATGCGGGAGGCTGGACGCAGGGCCGTGCCCGCGCCCTCACTTGCCGCTGACCTCGCACAGCACCTTGAGGTGCGACTCCACGCTGCGCGCCAGCGCGCTGAGGTTGTAGCCGCCCTCCAGGCAGGACACGATGCGGCCGTGGCAGTGCCGCTGGGCCACCTCGACGATGCGCCGGGTGATCCACTCGTAGTCGTCCTCGGAGAAGCCCAGGCCGCCCAGCGGGTCCTCGCGGTGAGCATCGAAGCCGGCGGAGATGAAGATCATCTGCGGCTTGAAGGCGTTGAGCCGCGGCAGCCACTGCGCCTGGATCATGTCGCGGATCTCGGCCGGCGGCGTGCGCGGCGGCACCGGCAGGTTGAGCATGTTGTCGGCCATCGGCGGCGCGCCCGTGAAGGGATAGGCCCCTTCCTCGAACAGGCCGACCATCAGCACGCGGTCGTCGCCGGCCAGGATGTCCTCGGTGCCGTTGCCGTGATGCAGGTCGAAGTCGACCACCGCCACGCGCTTCAAGCCGCGCACGTCCAGCGCATGGCGCGCGGCCACGGCCACGTTGTTGAAGAAGCAAAAGCCCATGGCCTCGCGCCGCGTGGCATGGTGCCCAGGGGGGCGCACGGCGCAGAACGCATTGCCGGCCTGGCCGTCGAGCACTGCATCGGTAGCGGCCACCGCTGCACCAGCCGCACGCAGCGCGGCCTGCCAGCTGCCGGGGCAGACCCAGGTGTCCGGTTCAATGGCGCGGGTCTTGCCGCTGGCCATGATCTGCTGCATGAAGTCGCGCAGGTTGGCCACATAGCCCTGCTCGTGCGCGCGCGCCACGTCGGAGAGGTCGACCTCGGGCGATTCGTGACGCTGCAGGTGGGCGGCGAGCGGGCTGTCCTTGATGCGGCGCTCGATGGCGATCAACCGCTCGGGGCATTCGGGGTGCCCCTCGCCCATGTCGTGCTCCAGGCACTCGGGGTGGGTGTAGTAGGCAGTCGGGCCCATGGGCTTGCGGCCAAACGGAAGGTGACGGCTCAGGCGGCTCAGGCCAAACATAGACAACGACCACACGGTGGCTGGCGCCCTGATAAGGTAGCCGTCATGTCGACGCCCCTGCACAGCCAACTCGCCAGCCTCGTCGGTCAGATTAGCACGATCATTGTGGGCAAAAGGGTGCAGATCGAGGATAGCGTCACGTGCCTGCTGGCCGGCGGGCACCTGCTGATCGAGGATGTTCCGGGCGTGGGCAAGACGACCCTGGCACATACCCTGGCCGCTTCGCTCGGCCTGCAGTTCTCGCGCGTGCAGTTCACCGCCGACCTGCTGCCATCTGACCTCACCGGCGTGACCATCTTCGAGCGCGGCCAGGGCAGCGAGGCCGGGCGTTTCGTCTTCCACCCCGGGCCGGTGTTCGCCCAGGTGCTGCTGGCCGACGAGATCAACCGCGCCGGCCCCAAGACGCAGAGCGCGCTGCTGGAGGCGATGGAAGAGCGCCAGGTCACGGTGGAGGGCCGCACCCATGCCCTACCCCAGCCCTTCTTCGTGATCGCCACGCAGAACCCCAGCGACCAGCTCGGCACCTATCCGCTGCCGGAGTCGCAGCTGGACCGCTTCGCCATGCGCATCACGCTGGGCTACCCGGATGCCAAGAGCGAGCGCGCGCTGCTGGCCGGCCAGGACCGGCGCGAGGCGCTGACGCAGCTCAAGCCGGTGATGACGCCCGCGGACCTGCTGCGCGCGCAGCAGGCGGTGCGCGCCGTCCATGTGGCCGAGCCGCTGCTGGACTACCTGCAGGCGCTGATCGCCGCAACCCGCTCGGGCCGCTGGTTCGCCCAGGGCCTGAGCCCACGGGCGGGGCTGTCATGGCTGCACACGGCGCGCGCGCGGGCGCTGCTGATGCAGCGCGACCATGTGTCGCCCGACGACCTGCAGGCCGTGGCGGTGCAGGCCATCGCCCACCGGCTGGTGCCGCTGCCTCAATCGGGCCGGGGCGCCGCCGAGCAGGTGCAGGCGCTGCTGCAGGCGGTGGCGCTGCGCTGAGCAGGGCAAGGCCCGCGATGGCCCGGCCGATCACCTCTGCCCCAGCCGCACGCGCGGCCGCGGGGCACGCCACCCGCGCAGCATCGGCGGGCGCGCCGCCCGGCGGCCTGCGCGCCGTCTGGCAGCGCCGGTGGACCGCGTACTGGGACCGCCGCCACCCGCGCCGCGAGCGCACGCCGCTGACGCATGCCAACGTCTACATCCTGCCCACCCGGGCCGGCTGGGTGTTCGGCCTGACGCTGCTGGTGTTGCTGCTGGCCTCCATCAACTACCAGCTCAACCTGGGCCATCTGCTGACCTTCCTGCTGCTGGGCTGCGCGGGCGTGTCCATGCACATGACGCACCGCAACCTGCGCGGCCTGGCGCTGCACCTGCGCCCGCCGCGACCGGTGCATGCCGGGCAGGCGCTGATGCTGGAGGCGGTGGTGGACAACCCGGACGCCCGCGCCCGCCATGGCGTGGGCCTGCGGCTGCGCCACCGGCTGCATCGCCAGGATGAAGAGACCTGGTGCGACGTGCCGGCCGGCGGCCAGACGGTCGTGCACCTGTCGCTGCTGACCGAGCACCGCGGGCGGCTGCAGGTGCCGACCATCGAGGTGTCCACGCGTTTTCCGTTCGGCCTCTTCCGCGCCTGGGCGGTGTGGCGGCCGGCCGGCGAGGCGCTGGTCTATCCGGCGCTGGAGCACCCGGCCCCGCCGCTGCGCGAGGCCAGCCGCGACGGCGGCGGGCGGGCCGGCGTGGTCGGGGCGGCCGATGACTTCGAGGGCGTGCGCGACTACCGCCGTGGCGATCCGCTGCGCCAGGTGGCGTGGAAGAAGTCCTCGCGCACCTTCGAGACCACCGGCGCGCTGGTCAGCCGCGACCGTGAGGCGCGCAGCCGGCGCGAGCTGTGGCTGGACTGGCAGGCCACCGCCGGCCTGGCCACCGAGGCACGGCTGTCCCGCCTGGCCGCCTGGGTGGTGGCCGCTGACCAGGCCGGCGCCGCCTGGGGGTTGCGGCTGCCCGGGGCCGAGCTGCCGCCGGCCAGCGGCGAGACGCACCGCGCCCACGCCCTGCAGACGCTGGCGCTGTGGAGCGGCGCATGAGCTCCACGCGCCAGCGCCAGGCAGCCGGCGGCCCTGCGCCAGCGCGCCGGCCGGCAAATCGCCCGGGGAACCCCGCAACTGCCCAGCTGACCCAGCGTGCGCCCTGGCCGGCGCTGCGCGACATCGGCCGCGACGCACGCGACACGCTCTTCCTGCTGGCAGTGGTCGCCTTCACGCTGGCGCCGCACGTCTGGCGGCTGCCACTGTGGTGCAGCGCCTTTGCCGCCTGCGCACTGCTGTGGCGGGGGCTGCTGGCCTGGCGACAGGCGCCGCTGCCCGGCCGGCTGCTGCTGGCCCTGCTGCTGGGCGCCGCCGTGGGCCTGACGCTGCTGACCTACCGCACGGTGCTGGGCCAGGGGCCGGGCGTGACGCTGATCGTGGCGCTCACGGCCCTCAAGACGCTGGAGCTGCGGGCGCGGCGCGATGCCTTCGTCGTCTTCTTCCTGGGCTTCTTCCTCATCCTCACGCAGTTCCTCTACTCGCAGTCGCTGCTCACGGCGCTGGGCATGGGTCTGGCTGTGTGGGGGCTGCTGACGGCGCTGGTGCTGGCGCACCTGCCGGTGGGCCGCCCGCCACTGCGGCTGGCCGCGGGCATCGCCGGGCGGGCAGCGGCAGTGGCCCTGCCCATCATGGTGGTGCTGTTCCTGCTGTTTCCACGCATCGGCCCGCTGTGGGGTCGGCCCGATGACGCCCTGGGCACCACCGGGCTGTCGGGCCGCATGCAGCTGGGCGACGTGGCCGAGCTGGCTCAAGATGACAGCATCGCCATGCGGCTGCGCTTCCCGGATGGGCCACCCGCGCCGCAGGCGATGTACTTCCGCGGCCCGGTGCTCAGCCGCTACGACGGACGCCAGTGGCAGGCCGCCAGCCCCTGGCAGCAGGCGGTGCAGACGCAGCAGGACAGCAACGCCCGCGGCATCGGGCGCGGCCTGCGCTACGAGCTGACGCTGGAGCCGACGCGGCTCAACACCCTGCCGCTGCTGGAGGCCACGCTGCAGGTCGAGCGCATCGACGGCGGCCCCGGCGGCCAGCATGCCGCCCTGCCCAGCGGCCTGGCCGCGCGCAGCCTGTGGTGGCAGATCGACCAGCCGGTGGCCGAGCGGCTGCGCATCCAGGCCCAGGCGTGGACCGACTTCCGCCACGGCCCGACCAGCGACGCAGGCGCGCCCGGCGGCGAGCTGCTGGCCCTGCCCGACGGTGCCCACCCCGGCCTGCGCGCCTGGGCCGAGCAGCTCAAGCGCGAGCTGGGGCTGAGCCGCCGCGATGCCGACGCCCTGGCCGCCGCAGTGCTGCGCCACGTGCGCAACCAACCCTTCGTCTACACCCTGGCGCCCGGCCCCTACGAAGGCGACACGCTCGACGAGTTCTGGCTGCAGCGCCGGGCCGGTTTCTGCGAGCACTACGCCGCGGCCTTCGTCGTCGCGATGCGTGCCATGGGTGTGCCCGCGCGCGTGGTCACCGGCTACCAGGGCGCTGAGCGCAACCCGGTGGACGACACCTGGATCGTGCGCAACCGCGACGCCCATGCCTGGGCCGAGTACTGGCAGCCCGGCATCGGCTGGCAGCGCGCCGACCCCACCGCCGCCGTCGCACCTGAACGCGTGGAGCGCAGCCGCAGCCTGCGCCCGGCGCCGGGCTTCGTCGCTGGCGTGCTGGACGCCGTCAACCCCGGCTGGGTGGGCCAGCTGCGCAGCTACTGGGAGGCGGTCAACAATCGCTGGAACCAGTGGGTGCTCAACTACTCGCGCGGCACGCAGTTCGACCTGCTGGAAAAACTCGGCGTGCGCTCGCCCGACTGGGTGCACCTGGGCTATGCGGTGGCCGGCCTGCTGGCCGCCACCAGCCTGGCCGGGCTGGGATGGGCCTGGTGGAGCCGCACGCCGCACGACCCGTGGCTGACCGGGCTGGAGCGCGCCCGCCGCCGCATCGTGCGCGCCGGCGGCCACTGGCCCGCCCACTGGCCGCCCTTGACCGCCGCGGCCGAGCTGCGTCGCCGGCACGGTGAGGCCGCCCGGCCGCTGGCCCGGGCGCTGCAGGCCCTGGACGCCCAGCGCTATGCCGCAGCCGGCGCCCCCACCCGCCCGTGGGCCGAGCTGCGCGCGGTGCAGCTCGCCTCACGCGGGCTGGCCGCCGCGCTGCGCCGTGGCAACCGGCCCACGCGGGTGTCCCCGAGCCGCGCCGGCTGACCCCCGCCCGCCACAATCGGCTGACCTGCAGCGCAGCGCGGCCCGGCTGCTGGCTTGCCTGGCTGACAGGCTGGGCTGCCATGGCGCCGGCCGGCGTGGCACGTGGCCACCGCCTGGCCTTCCGGCGACCTCGTTGAGCGCCTCGCCTTCCCGCCCGCGCCCGCCCTGCCCACCCCGCCCTCTCTTCCCTGCCCCGACGCGACATGAACCTGCCCGACGCCGATTGGCCCACGCCTGCCGCCGCCCCTCTCCCTGCCTTTTCCGCGGCCGGTGTCCGGCCAGGCACGGCGCCCTCAGCACCGGCCCCGACACAAAGTACGACACAGGCCTCGGCGCCGGCCCGCCGGCCGCGCGCCGCATGCCACCTGCCCGCCTGGTGCGCCACCCTGCTGCTCGCCGCCTGTGCCGCCCAGGCGCCGCAGCCCGCTCCCCAGCCAGCCCAGCCGCCGACGCCAGCTGCCAGCGCAGTGGCCCCGGCCGAGCCGGCGTCGGCTGCCGCCGTGCAGGTGCGCCCCATTACCGCGCGGGCGGCCGAGCTGGCCGCGCAGACGCTGCCGCCCATTGAAGTCCCCCTCACCCCGCCCGCGCAGCCTGGATCCGTCCCGTACGACCAGCGCGCGGACGTCCAGGCCTGGGCCGATGCGGTGGCCGCACGCACCGGGCTGCCCATCGAATGGCTGCGCGCCGCGCTGTCCGAGGCCCGCTACACCCCGGCCGCGGCCAAGGCCATCCTGCCCGCGCCCGCTGGCACGCCGAAGAACTGGGCGGCCTACCGCGCCCGATTCATCGAGCCGCGCCGCATCCGCGCGGGCCTGGCTTTCTGGCAGGCCAATGAGGCCGCGCTGCAGCGCGCCGAGCAGCAATATGGCGTCCCGGCACAAATCATCGTCGGCATCATTGGCGTGGAGACGCTCTACGGCGAGCACACCGGCCGATTCCGGCTGGTGGATGCCCTCACCACTCTGGCCTTCGACTATCCCCGCGAGGCGCCGCGCGACCGCAGCGCCTTCTTCCGCGCTGAGCTGGAGCAATTCTTCCTGCTGGTACGTGATATCCATGCCAACCCGGTCGAGATCCAGGGCTCCTATGCCGGCGCTCTGGGCCTGCCGCAGTTCATGCCCAGCTCCTGGCGACGCCATGCGGTGGATTTCGACGGCGACGGCCGCGTCGATTTGTTCACGAATGCAGCGGATGCCATCGGCAGCGTTGCGCATTACCTGGCCGAGTACGGCTGGCAGCGCGGCTTGCCGGTGCGCCATGCGGTGCGGGGTATTGACGCCAACCCGGCCGAGCTCACCCGCCTCCTGGGCCCGGATATCGTGCCCAGTTTCACCGTGCAAGAGCTGCAGCGCAGCGGCGTCGCGCTCGACGCTCAGGCCGCATCCGCCTCGGGCCTGCTGGCCCTGGTGAAACTGGAGAATGGCACCAGCGCACCCAGCTATGTAGCCGGCACTGACAATTTCTTCGTGCTCACGCGCTACAACCAGTCGGCCATGTATGCGCTGGCGGTCACCGAACTCGGCGATGAAGTGGCCCGCCAGCGCAATGTCAATTAAATCTGTGCGCGAGGGATTGCCCTTCAAACGTGCAGCAGGTGGCCCGGCCTATAATGGGCGGGCTTGCCTGAGGCTGATGGCAGCTTCATGACAATACCGGGCGGCGCGCCCCGTGGGCCGCGAGGCTGCCAGCATCACGCCCCGGGCCCGGCCCCCTGCCCCGGGGTTTGCCGCCAGGTTCTTGCCATATCCGGCCACACGCCCGCCAAATCCGCAGGTGTCAGCTCCGGCACACGGCCGACGTTTTATCTTCACCATCGCACCGAGGAACGCCCCATGACCAACTACCAGGAATTGCTCGCCCAGAAGGCCGCGCTGGAAAAACAACAGGCCGAGCTCGAGAAGCAATTGGCCGAAGCCCGCCGTGCCGAGCGCGCGGGCGTGATCTCGCAGATCAAGTCGCTGATGGCCGAACACGGCCTGAGCCTGGCCGACCTGTCGGGCAAGACACCGAACGGCAAGGCACCCAAGGCGTCGGCCAATGCCGGCCGCAAGGTGGCGCCCAAATACCGCAACCCCGCCACCGGCGAGACCTGGACCGGCCGCGGCCTGCAACCCAATTGGGTCAAAGCCGCCGTGGCCGCTGGCAAGAAGCTAGAAGAATTCGCGATCTGAATCGGGCCCGCCTGCCGCGGTGCCGCACAGCGGCCCGCAAGGCGCAGGCGGCAAGCCCATGCTCGGCAGGCCGGTAGGCGGCCTGCCGCGCCTGTTCAGCCGGCCCCGGGCCGGCTTTTTCATGCCTGCCGCCGGAGCTGTTGAGGGCGATTGCGCGCTTGGCCGGAGTGCCGGCAGCAGCGGGTAGGCGGCCAGCCCCGCGGGCAAGTCAGAGGGGGCGCCAGCCGGCGCGGCGCCCGCGCACCCTGCGCGCCAAAGGCGTCCGCTTAACCCGCTTGACCCGCTTGTCAGCGGGCGTCGGCGGTCGTCGCGCGGAAGTCGCCACCTGCAGCCCAGACCAGTGCCTGCGGCGTGAGGTGCCGGCGCAGCGCGCCATTGACCTGCTCCAGCGTGGCTGCGGCAATGGCGGCGTCCACCCGCGCCGAGTCGGCAAAGCTGCGGCCGCGGTGCAGGTTGGAGGCCAGCGCGCCGGCCACGCGGCCGTCGCTGGCGCGGCTCAGGCGGCGGAAGCTCAGCAGGCTGCGCTTGCCGGCCTCCAGCTCCGCGGCGGTGAAGCCGTCTTTCAGCGCGCGGTCGATCTCGGCCTTCATCGCCGCCTCCACGCGCGCCAGGTTCTGCGGCGCGAAGTTGGCCGATGCCAGCCACACCGAATGCGGCTCGTCCGGGTTCCACTGCACCGCGCTGTAGAGGCTGTAGGACAGGCCCTCCTTCTCGCGCACCCGGGTCCACAGCCGCGAGTCGCCGCCCCCGCCCAGCAGGTGGTTGGCCAGCATCAGCAGCGGGTAGTCGGCATCGCGGTCGGACAGCGCCACCGGCAGGCGGGCCGACAGCGTGGCGCTCTGCTTGTCAGGCGTGGGCAGCACCATGCGGGTGGCCTGCGGCCGGTAGATCGGCTCGGGGACGCGGGCATAGGCTTCGGGGCTCGCCCAGTCGCCCAGGGCCTGCTGCAGCGCCTGGCGCACGGCGGCTTCGTCCAGATCGCCCACGGCGGCGAACTCGGCATGGCTGGCGCCATAGAAGCGGCCGTGGAACTCGCGCACCTGCTGCAGCGTGACGGCGCGCAGATCGGCCTCCATCTCGTCGAAGCTGCGTGCGCGGCGCACGTCGCCGGCGGGATAGGGGTTGCCGTGGCGCTCCAGCGCGTTGGCCACCAGCGCCTCCGGCTCCTTGCGCTGCGCCTGCAGTGCGGCCAGCGACTGGCTGCGCAGCTCCTCCAGCGCGGCGGGCGGCAGGGCCGGCTCGCGCAACAGCTCGCCCACCAGCGCAATGGCCGCCGGCAGGTGCTCGCGGCGCGAGACCAGCGTCACCACCAGCTGCCCGGGCTGGCTGGCGATGCCCAGCTCGGTCTGCAGCTCGTCCAGCCTGTCCTGGATCTGCTCGCGGCTCAGGCGGGCCGTGCCCTTGTCCAGCAGCGCGGCCAGCATCGCCGGGGCATCGCCCCAGCCGAACAGGCTGTGCTCGTCGCCGAAGTTCAGCACCAGCTGGGCCTGCACCACCTGCCCGCGCGTGGCCTTGGGGATGACGGCGCCTTTGAGACCCACCGGCAGCGTGAAGCGCCGGGTGCGCGCATCCAGGTTGGCCGGCGTCGGGTCGAAGGCCTCTGCCGCCTGCACCGCCGCCTGGCCTCGATAGCCCTGCAGCGCCTGGGCCAGGTCGGGAGCTGCCCACAGCGGGCTGCGCTGCGGCTCGGTCGTCGGGCGGTACTCGGCCAGCGTGCGGCTGGACGCCAGCAGCATCTGCTCGCCCACGCGCTGCACGTCGGCCAGCCTGAGCGCCTTGACGCGATCACGCTGCAGGAAGAAGAGCCGCCAGTCGCCCGCCGCCACCGATTCGGACAGCGACACGCCCACGCGCTGCGGGTTGGTGAAGGCCATATCCCAGGCCTTGAGCCACTTGGCCTTGGCGCGGTCCAGCTCGGCTTGCGTGACCGGATCCTGGCGCAGCGACTCCAGCGTCTTCAGCAGCGCCTCGCGGGCCGCGGCCACGTCCTGGCCCGGCGCGATCTCGGCACCGAAGATGGCAAACCCCGGGTCATGCAGATCCTGCGCAAAGCCGAAGACCGACGCCGCCAGCCCGCCTTCGGTCAGCCGCTTGTGCAGCCGGCCGGACGGCGTGTCGGCCAGGATCAGCGTCAGCGCCTCCACCGCGGCGTAGTCGGCATCACCACCGGCCGGCGCACGGTAGCCGGCAATCAGCAGCGGCGTGCCGCCGACGCGCTCCAGCGTCACCGCACGCGGGCCGTCCTGCACCGGCTCCACCGTGTAGAGCCTGGGCAGCGTGCGCTTGGGCTTGGGGATGGGCCCGAAGGCCTCTACCACCCAGCGCTTGACCTGCGCCTCATCGAAGGCGCCGGAGACGATCAGCGTGGCGTTGTCCGGCTGGTAGTACTGGCGGTAGAAGGCCTGCAGACGCGCGATGTCGACGTTCTCCACGTCCGAGCGCGCACCGATCGGCGCCTTGCCGTAGTTGTGCCACTTGAACATCGCGCCCAGCGTCTGCTGGTAGAGGATGCGAAACGGGTCGTTCTCGCCCATCTCCATCTCGTTGCGCACCACGGTCATCTCGCTGTCCAGGTCCTTGCGCGCGATGAAGCTGTTAACCATCGCATCGGCCTGCCAGGACAGGTACCAGCGCAGGTTCTCGGGGTTGGCCGCGAAGCTGGCGAAGTAATTGGTGCGGTCGTAGGCGGTGCTGCCGTTGGCGCTCAAGCCCCGCTTGGTGAACTCGCTCCACACGTTGGGATGCTTGGGCGAGCCCTTGAACATCAGGTGCTCCAGCAGGTGCGCCATGCCGGTCTCGCCGTAGTTCTCATGGCGCGAGCCGACGCGGTAGGTCATGTTGACCGTCGTCGTGGGCTTGCTCGCATCCGGGATCAGCAGCAGCTGCAGGCCGTTGGGCAGGCGGTATTCGCGGATGCCTTCGACCTCGGTGACGAACTGCAGGCCGGGGGTGGCGGCCGGCGCGCGCGGCGCGGCGGCTGCAGGCTTGGCCGCTGCAGCCGAGGCTGCGGCCGGTGGCGCCGATGCCGCGGAAGCCGGCACCTGCGCGGTCGCCACGCCCGCGGTCAGCAGACCGATGGACAGCAGCAGCGCACCGGCACGCGGGCCGGCCAGCAGCCGGGGCAGGACACACGGAGGCAACAGCGAGAGCAGGGACACAGGCATGGGCGATCAATCGGCGGGGCGAAGCGGACCAGTGTAGGTACCGCATCGGCGCCCGGGTTCCCTGCGGGCATGGCCCTGCAGGCAGGCGTCAGCGTGGGCACCGGACTGAGCCGGGCCCCGTGCTCGCCCTGCAAAGCGCGGAGCGACATGCCGGGCGCCACCGGGCGGCTTCGATAATTCCAGCCCGCCCCCTCGCGGCCCGAAATCCACCGCCATGCCCCACCCCTGCCTGCGCCAGCGCGCGCTCGACGCCCTGCTGCTGCGCGACCCAGCCGCCAAGGCGCAGGCCGTGCGCGAGCTGGCCGCTGCCGATGCGCTGATCGACGCCACCCGCGTCTTCGCCACGCCTGCCGGCCTGCCCGGCCGCCCTGACCGCCCGCTGCTCGTGCCGCCCAAGGACGTGCCCACGCGCTCGCCCTTCACGCCCGAGGGCCGCGTCGCCCTGCTGCACGCCATCGCCCACATCGAGTTCAACGCCATCAATCTGGCGCTGGACGCCGTCTGGCGCTTCCCCGGCCTGCCCGAAGACTTCTACCGCGACTGGCTGCGCGTGGCCGCGGAAGAGGCGCTGCACTACGGCCTGCTGACCGACCATCTGGCAACCCTGGGCGCGCACTACGGCGACTGCCTGGCCCACGACGGCCTGTGGTCCATGTGCGAGAAGACGGCCGGCGACATCCTCGCCCGCATGGCCCTGGTGCCGCGCACCCTGGAGGCCCGCGGCCTGGACGCCACCCCGCTTATCCAGGCCAAGCTGCTCAAGGCCGGCGACGCCCGCGCGGTGGAGATCCTCGATGTCATCCTGCGCGACGAAGTCGGCCACGTCGCCATCGGCAACCGCTGGTACCGCTTTCTGTGCGAGCAGCGTGGCATCGACGCGGTGGCCCGCTATCCGGAGCTGGTCGCCCAGTACGAGGCCCCGCGCCTGAAGCCGCCGTTCAACCTGGCGGCCCGCGAGGCGGCGGGGTTCACGCCGGAGGAGTTGGATTGGTTGGCGGGGTGGGAGTAGCGGCTCAGTCCGCATCGACCCAAGCACCGGCGCGGCCCACGCTGGGCGCCACGCCGAACCACCGCTTGTACGCCTGGGAGAAGCTGGACAAGTCGCTGAAGCCCATGCGCTCGGCGATCTGGGTGAGCGACAGCCTGCCCTCCCGCAGCAGCTGATTGGCCTGCCGGCCGCGCACCTCGGCCAGCAGCATCCTGTAGGACAGGCCCTCCGCCTGCAGCCGCCGCTTCAGCGTCCTGTCGCTGAGGCCCAGCGCACGCGCGGCCTGGGCCAGATCCGGCGTCATGCCCAGCGGCGCCGCCACCAGGTATCGGCGCAGGTGTTCGCCGGCGCCCAGGCGGGCGCGGCGTCGCTCCATCAGCTCTTCGCAGGCCCGCTCGCACATGGCCACGGTGACCGGGTTGGCCTGTGGAAGCCTCAGGCTCAGCAGCCGGCGATCGGCAGACAGGGTGTTGCTGGGGGCGCCGAACTCGGGCCGGACACCACCGATGCGCAGCAGGCCTTCGAGCCAGCCGGCACCACGCTCCACGGTGTGGCGGAGGGTGAAGCGAGACAAGTCGAACTCCGCGCCGATCACCTCCCTCATCAGGCGAGAGGCTGCGGCCACATCGCGCTCCACCAGAAAACGCTGGATCGCCGGCTCGACGTCCGGCGGCTCGAACGCCACGGTGTACAGCTCACCGTCCAGGTGCCCCGTGATGCGGCAGAACGCGAACGTCAGCGGGATGAACCGCAAGGCCAGCGCCATGGCGTCCCCAGCGGTGGCGCTGCTGATCAGGCCCAGGCCCCACAGCCCGTAGGAGGCGAAGTTGTAGCGCATGCCCACTTCCAGCCCCAGGCCGGGCTGCCTGCATGCCCGGATGAGGTTGCCCACCACACACAGCTCCTGGCTGGCCTCCAGCTCGATGGCCGGGTCTGCCAGGTCTGCTTCGGCCAGGCGCGAGCGGGCCAGGATCGCGGCCGCGTCCAGCCCCCGCTCCTGACCGAACTCGACCAGCAGTCGCACGCTCGCGGGGCTGCGCTTGAAGTCCCAGAAGCTCATGGGTGGAGGGCAGGTGGACG
Organism: Pseudomonadota bacterium; assembly: GCA_049321005.1. Lineage (GTDB taxonomy): Bacteria > Pseudomonadota > Gammaproteobacteria > Burkholderiales > Burkholderiaceae_C > Aquabacterium. Next base: position 161,129 of record JBMOQL010000003.1, on the reverse strand, counting down.
CCGAGGCAAGTGGACGCGCGGCAGGTGGCCCAAATCATAAAGTCTCTGACCTCAGTCAACCTTCCCGGCTGGGGTCGCCCTGCGCATGATTCGCCCCGGCGATCGGAGGTCGTCGCCCGCGAGGTTCAACACATGCACAGCACCGGCCCAGAGGCGAGCACGCCCTTTCACACCCTCATCATCGGCTCCGGCTTCGCGGGCATCGGGATGGCCATCGCGCTGAAGAAGGCGGGCGTGGGCGATGTCCTCATTCTTGAGAAGCAAAGCGACGTCGGCGGCGTGTGGCGAGACAACACCTACCCCGGCGCCGCCTGCGACGTGCCGTCGCACCTGTATTCGTTCTCCTTCGAGCCCAACCCCGATTGGTCCAGGGTGTTCGCACCCCAGGCCGAGATCCATAGATACCTGAAGCACTGTGCCGAGAAGTACGGCCTGCTGCCGTCCATCCGCTTCGGCTGCGAAGTGGCGCACGTCCGCTATCAGGACGCCCTGGCGCTGTGGGCCGTGACCTTGACCAGTGGCCAGGTCTTCCAGGCGCGTTTCGTGGTCACCGCCACCGGGCAGCTCAGCCGCCCCGTCTACCCGAAGCTGGAGGGCATGGACGCCTTCCAGGGGCGGGCTTGGCACTCTGCCCACTGGGACCACCACTACGACCTGAAAGGCAAGCGCGTGGCGGTGATCGGCACCGGCGCATCAGCCCTGCAGTTCGTGCCCGCCATCGCGGGCCAGGTGAGCCAGATGATGGTGTTCCAACGCTCGCCGGCCTACATCCTGCCGCGCCCGGATGGCCCGTATGCGGGCTGGCGCAAGGCCATGTTCCGCATGCTGCCGTGGACCATGAAGCTGCACCGGGCACGGATCTATGCCCAGTACGAGAGCCGCGCCATCGGCTTCACGCGCATCAAGGCCCTGATGAACCTGGCGGTGGGCCTGCCCTTCAAGCGGCTGCTGCATCGGCAGGTGCCAGACCCCAGCTTGCGTGCGCAGCTCACGCCCGACTACCCCATCGGCTGCAAGCGCATCCTGCTGTCCAACGAATACCTGGCCACCATGGCCCAGCCCAAGGCCCAGCTGGTGACCCAGGGCATACGCCGCATCACCGCCGACGGCATCGAGACAGCGGACGGCAGGCACCACCCTGCCGACGCGATCATCTACGGCACCGGATTCGCCGCCACCGAGTTCCTGGCGCCCATGACGATCACGGGGCGCAACGGCCTGGAGCTCAATGAAGCGTGGCGCAAGGGCGCGCAGGCCTACCTGGGCATGACCGTGCCGGGCTTTCCCAATTTCTTCATGCTTTATGGGCCCAACACCAACCTGGGCCACAGCTCCATCATCTACATGCTGGAAAGCCAGATAGCCCATGTGCTGCGCTGCATGAAGGCCGCACGTCGGGCGGGTGCCAGCACGGTGGAGGTCGATGCGCAGCGCTACGCCCGCTTCAATGGCGCTGTGCAAGCGCGCCTGAAGGCCACCGTGTGGCAAGGCTGCAAGAGCTGGTATGTGGATGCCAACGGCCACAACGGCACCAACTGGCCGGGCTTCACCTTCGGCTACCGCTGGCTCACCCGCCATTCATCGCTCAGGGCCTACACCTTCGCGGCCGCAGGCCAGGGGCAAGCGCAGGGCGGTCACGCCGAGGGCGATCAGGTCACCAACGCGCGGGCGCTTTGAGCACGCATTCGCACCCCATGACTTTCGGGATTTCAAAGTGAACTCTCGTCGCTACCCCAATATCCCGCTGGAGCGCGCACGCGCCATCAAGTCCACCTTCATGGCAGAGGGGGCGCTGTGTGCGGCCACGCTGTATGTGCCGAAGGACACGTCCCCTGACGCGCAGTTGCCTGCCATCCTCATGGTGGGCGGCTGGGGCAGCGTCCAGATGGCCTTGACCTCGTCGTTCACCTTGAGCTTCGTCGATGCCGGCTTCGCGGTGATGGAGTTCGATTACCCAGGTTGGGGCGACAGCGGCGGCTTCCCGCGCCAGGGCATCAACCCCTGGCGCCGAACGCGCGTGGCCGACACGGCACTGGCTCACCTGAAGTCGCAAGCGCAGGTGCTGGCGCATGACATCACGCTGTGGGGCACGTCCTTCGGTGGCGGGCATGTGGTGGACCTGGCCACGCAACACCCTGAACTGAAGGGCGCCATCGTCCAGGTGCCCATGCTCGACGGGCTGGCCGCGATGTTCGCAACGCCGGTCGGACGGCTTGTGAAGATGATCGGTCTGGGCTTGCTCGACCTGATCAAGCCTGGCGCACCGATCTGCATCCCGACCTTGTCGCAAGAAGGCGGGTTCTCCACCATGGACCGCGACGGTGGTCTCGAAGCCCTGCAGGCCGCACTGGCGGCTCACCCGGACCGCAGGTACGACAACCGTGTGGCTGCAAGGTCCGTGCTCCCCTTGCCGCTGTATCGCCCCTGGCTGCGCCTGAAGAACGTGAAGATCCCGATGCTGATGATCGGCGCCACGGGCGACACCGTGGCGCCCTTCGTGTCGGACAAGGTCCAGCGTGTCGGCAACCCGAACGTGCAGGTGATCGAGGTCGACGCCAACCACTTCGACCCCTACTTCGACCCGCTGTTTCCCAAGGTGCTGGCACACCAGCTGAAGTTTCTGCGCCTCCTGCAGTCGCCGGCCCGGGTAGGGTCGGCACAGCAGCTGAGGATGCTGCGCGGGTGATGTGGGGGTGAGCCGACGAGCGGGCGGCGCCGGCTAGACGACACCACAAGACGTGGAGCACGGGTCGACTGGACGACGGCTCCAGATCGGCTCAGCCTCTGCCAGAGACGGCACGGCGGTCACACACGCATCCACCCCCTCGAACCGCTCCACCCACACCGCCAGCGGCTGCGCCGCCACCACCGCCGCCACTTCGTCGATCAAGGCCTTCGACGGCGGCGTGTGCGGCAGCATCCCCCGCTGCCAGTGCCGCTCGGCCCACTCGGGGTGGCCGAAGGCCTGGGAAGCCGCCTTCCAGAACTTGTGCTCCAGCGCGCCGACCGCCAGCCAGCGGTCGTCGGCCGTGCGATAGAGCCGGTAGCACGGCAGCGCGCCGTTCAGCATGTCCTCACCGGCGCCGGGTGCATGGCCCAGCAGGGGCTGCAGCAGCGGGGCGGTGGACTGCGCCATGACCAAGTGGGCGTGCAAGGCGTGGGTCATGCTCACGTCCACATGCTGGGCCCGCCCGGTGCGCTGCGCGGCCTGTAGCGCGGCCAGCAGGGCGATGCAGGCCATGGAGCTGCCGCCGGCCAGGTCGCCCCACTGCACATTGGCCATGGCCGGCTCGCCTCCGAGGCTGCGGCACTGGTCCAGCACGCCGGACACCGCCATGTAGTTCAGGTCATGCCCCGCGCGCTGGGCCCACGGCCCGGTCTGCCCATAGCCGGTAACCGAGCACAGCACGATGCGCGGCTGGCGCTGGCGCAGCACGTCGAAGCCCAGGCCCATGGCGGCCAGCACGCCGGGTCGAAAGCCCTCGACCACCACGTCGGCCTCGGCCGCCCAGTCCAGGATCTGCGCGATGCCCTGGGGCGACTTGAAGTCCACCGTGCGCAGGTCCTTGCCGTCGTTCAGCCGGGCATGCAGCGCGCCGATCTGCCGGGCTGGGTCGCCCTCGGGCGGCTCCACCTTGATGACGCGCGCACCCAGGTCGGCCAGCAGCCGGGTAGCGAAGGGACCGGGCAGGTTGCGCGTGAGGTCCAAGACGCGCAGGCCGTCCAGCAGCCGCGGCGTGCCGGCGGCCACGGCGATGCCGGCCACCCGCTCGCTGCCCGCGGTACGGCCTGCCGTGCTGCCCGCTGTATTGCCTACGCCGTGGCCCGCCGCTCGGTTCGCACCGGCAGCAGACGCCGCATCGCCGCTCACGCCGCCTCCCGGTCTTCGAAGCGCCCGCCCTCCTGTGCCATCTTCACCACGATGGCCGCCGGCTCGAAGCGCGGGCCGTACTGCTGCGCCAGCTCCCGCGCCCGCTGCACGAAGCGCTGCGCACCCACGGCGTTGATGAACTGCAGCGCGCCGCCCTGGTTGGGCGCAAAGCCCCAACCAAAGATGGAGCCGATGTTGGTGTCGGCCACCGAGCGCACCACGCCTTCCTCATAGCAGCGCGCCGCCTCGTTGGCCTGCACATAGAGCAGCCGGTCCACCAGCTCCTGCTGCGCGGGCTGCTCGGCTTTGGGCGGATAGAGCTTGGTCAACTCGGGCCACAGCGACTTGTCCTTGCCGTTGTAGTCATAGAAGCCCCGGCCGGCCTTCTTGCCGATGCGGCCGTGAGTGGCGCCCACGTTGACCAGCACCGCCTGGGCCGGGTGCTCGGGCACGGGCTTGCCTTCGGCGGCCAGGTCCTTGCGCGTCTGCTCGCCGATGTGCAGCGACAGGCTCAGTGACACCTCGTCCTGCAGGGCCAGCGGCGGCATCGGCATGCCGGCCTTCAGGCCCGCCACCTCGATGGAGCGCGGGTGCACGCCTTCGCCCAGCATCGCCATGCCTTCCATGATGTAGGTGGCAAACACGCGGGACGTGTAGAAGCCGCGGCTGTCGTTGACGACGATGGGCGTCTTGCCGATCTGCAGCACGTAGTCGAAGCCGCGGGCCAGCGTCTCGTCGCTGGTCTGCTGGCCGACGATGATCTCCACCAGCGGCATCTTGTCCACCGGCGAGAAGAAGTGCAGGCCGATGAAGTTCTTCGGCCGCTGGCTGGCCTGGGCCAGCCCGGTGATGGGCAGCGTGGAGGTGTTGGAGGCATAGACCGCATCCGGTGCGATCACCGCCTCGGCCTGCCGGGTGCAGGCGGCCTTGATCTCGCGGTCCTCGAACACGGCCTCGATCACCAGGTCGCAGCCCTTCAGATCCTCATACGAGGTCGTCGGCCGGATCTTGGCCAGCAGCGCGTCGCGCTTCTCGGCCGTGCTCTTGCCGCGGCTGATGGCCTTGTCCAGCAGGCCTTGCGAATAGGCCTTGCCCTTCTCGGCGTTCTCGATCGTCGTGTCCAGCAGCACCACGTCGATGCCGGCCTTGGCCGACACATAGGCGATGCCCGCGCCCATCATCCCGGCACCGAGGATGCCGACCTTCTTCACGGTGGACGGGGCCACGCCCTTGGGCCGCGACTGGCCCTTCTTGATCGCGTTGAGCTGGTGCCACAGCGTGCCGATCATGTTGCGGCTGGTGGGCGACACCACGCAGGCGGCGAAGTAGCGCGACTCGACCTGGCAGGCCGCATCGAAGTCCAGCAGGCCGCCTTCGAACAGGCAGCTCATGATGTGCGTGATGGCCGGGTAGTTGCCATGCGCCTTGGCATTGGCCATGGACGGCGCAATGGCCAGCATCTGCACGACGCCCGGGTGCTTGCTGTCCCCGCCCGGGATACGGAAGCCCTTGGTGTCCCAGGGCTGCGCCGGCTTGGGATGGGCCGCGCACCAGGCCTTGGCCTGGGCGATCAGGGCGTCGCGGCTGGCAGCCAGCTCGGTGATCAGGCCCATCTCCTTGGCCTTGGCCGCGCTGAGCTCCTTGCCCTGCGTGATCAGCTCGAAGCTCTTCTGGATGCCGATCAGGCGCGGCACGCGCTGGGTGCCGCCGCCACCCGGCAGCAGGCCGAGCTTGACCTCCGGCAGGCCCAGCTTGAGCTTGGGGTCGTCCAGCGCGATGCGCGCATGGCAGGCCAGGGCCAGCTCCAGCCCGCCGCCCAGCGCGGTGCCGTTGATCGCGGCCACCACCGGCTTGCCGCAGGTCTCCATGCGGCGCAGCAGGGCCTTGAGGTCTTCGCACAGGCGGAAGGCCTCCTCGGCCGTGCGGATCTGCGTGAGCTGGTCGATGTCGGCGCCGACGACGAAGGTCGGCTTGGCCGAGGTGATCACCAGGCCCTTGATCGCCGCGTCGGTCTCCAGCCGCTGCACCAGCGCGGCGAACGGCTCCATCAGCGTCGGGTTCAGCACGTTCATCGCGCGGCCCGGCATGTCGATGGTGACCAGGCCGATGCCGTTGGCATCGACGTCGAAGGTGAAGGCTTGCGTGTTCATGTCCGTGGCCCCTTGCTTCAGACGCGTTCGATGATGGTGGCGATGCCCATGCCGGCACCGATGCACAGCGTGGCCAGCGCGGTGGCCTTGCCCGAGCGCTCCAGCTCGTCCAGCGCCGTGCCCAGGATGATGGCGCCCGTGGCGCCCAGCGGATGGCCCATGGCGATGGCACCGCCATTGACGTTGACCCGGTCCATGCTCAGGCCCAGGTCCTTGGCCGTCTTCATCGGCACGGTAGCGAACGCCTCGTTGATCTCCCACAGGTCGATGTCGCCCGGCGTCATGCCCAGCTTGCCAAGCGCCTTCTTGCAGGCCGGCGTGGGGCCGGTCAGCATGATGGTCGGCTCGGAGCCGCACTCCGCGGTCATCAACACGCGGGCACGGGGCTTGAGGCCAGCCTTGGCGCCGGCCTCCTTGCTGCCCAGCAGCACCAGCGCCGCGCCATCGACGATGCCCGACGAGTTGCCCGCGTGGTGCACGTGCTGGATCTTCTCGATCGTCGTGTACTTGTCCAGCGCCGTGGCATCGAAGCCCATCGCGCCCATCATCTCGAAGGACGGCATGAGCTTGGCCAGCGTCTCCACGCTGGTGCCCGGGCGGACGGTCTCGTCGCGGTCCAGCAGCAGCAGGCCGTTGAGGTCCTTGACGGGCACCACGGAGCGGGCGAAGCGGCCCTCGGCCTGCGCGGCGGCTGCACGGCGATGAGACTCGGCCGCATAGCCGTCCAGGTCGGTGCGGCTGAAGCCCTCAAGGGTTGCGATCAGGTCTGCGCTGATGCCCTGCGGCACGAAGGCCGTGCCGGCATTGATGCGTGGGTCCATCACCCAGGCGCCGCCATCGCTGCCCATCGGCCAGCGGCCCATGCTCTCCACGCCGCCGGCCACCACCAGGTCGTCCAGCCCGGCGCGGATCTTGGCCGTGGCCATGTTGATCGCCTCCAGGCCCGAGGCACAGAAGCGCGACAGCGTCACGCCGGCCACGCTCTGCGCCCAGCCGGCATCGAGCACCGCGGTGCGCGCGATGTCCGCGCCCTGCTCGCCCACCGGTGTCACGCAGCCCAGAATCACGTCGTCCACCAACGCGGTGTCCAGCTGATGCCGCTGCTGCAGCGCCTGCAGCAGCGTGCGCAGCAGCCACACCGGCGTGGCCTGATGCAGGCTGCCGTCCTTCTTGCCCTTGCCACGCGGCGTGCGCACGGCGTCATAGATGTAGGCCTCGATCACGGTCGTCTCCTCGGTCCTCGGTTGCGCTTGCTTTCAGAGAAAGCGCGATGCCAGTTCTTTCATGATCTCGTTGGTGCCGCCATAGATGCGCTGCACCCGCGAGTCGGCCCACATCCGCGCAATCGGGTACTCGCGCATGTAGCCGTAGCCGCCAAAGAGCTGCAGGCATTCATCGGCCAGCTTGAACTGGCAGTCGGTCACGTAGTACTTGAGCAGCGCCGCGCGGTCCACGCCCAGCTTGCCCTGCAGGTGGGCCACCATGGCCGCGTCGGTCATCGCCTCGCAGGCCAACAGCATGGCCTGGCACTCCGCCAGCTTGAAGCGGCTGTTCTGGAAGCTGAAGATGGGCTTGCCGAAGGCCTTGCGCTCCTTCGTGTAGTCCAGCGTTGCCTTCATCGCGAAGCGCATCGCCGCCACACCGGCCAGGGCCACCAGCAGCCGCTCCTGCGGCAGCTCCTGCATCAGCTGGAAGAAGCCCTGTCCCTCCACGCCGCCCAGCAGGTTTTCCTGCGGCACCACCACGTCATCGAAGAACAGCTCGGAGGTGTCCTGCGCCTCCATGCCCAGCTTGTCCAGGTTGCGCCCGCGGCGGAAGCCCTGCACCTCGTCGGTCTCGATGACCACCAGCGACACGCCGTGCGCGCCTTCGTCCTTGTTGGTCTTCGCCACCACGATGATCAGGTTGGCCAGCTGCCCGTTGGTGATGAAGGTCTTGCTGCCGTTGATGCGGTAGCTGCCGCCCTCCTTGAGCGCCAGCGTGCGCACGCCCTGCAGGTCGGAGCCTGTGCCCGGCTCCGTCATGGCGATCGCACCGATCAGCTCCCCCGTGGCCAGCTTGGGCAGCCAGCGCTTCTTCTGCTCCTCGGTGCCGTAGCGCAGGATGTAGGGCGCAACGATCCCCGAGTGCAGTGAGCCGCCGAAGCCGCTCAGCCCGGCTTCGCCCTGCGCCAGCACCAGTGCCGCCTCATGGCCAAAGTCGCCGCCGCCGCCGCCGTACTGCTCCGGCGTGGACGCACACAGGAAGCCCTGCGCACCAGCCTCGCGCCAGGCCTCGCGATCCATCATCCCCTGCGCCCGCCACGCCTCATCGCGCGGCACCCATTGCTGCTTGAAGAAGCGGGCAGCCGTGTCGAAGAGCATGCGGTGCTCGTCGGTCATCCATGGGGCGGGAAAGCACTCAATCGTCATGGGGTCGGTCCTCGGTGGGTTGGGCGGCACGGTCGGGATATCGGTAATAAATATTACCTATGCGCTTGCGGGATGACGGAGGGTGCGACCTGTCGCCCCACAGCGCCACCTCTCCCGCGCGTTGCGGCCTGCATGCTGCTCCTCGTAAGATGCGCTCCGCAAGGGTGTGAGCCCCAGCCCCCTCATCCTCGGCATCATTTGGTAATGCCGATTTCCCCAGGAGAACGTCTCGTGCCCCGCACTGGCAATGATGCGAACCCACCGGCACGCCGCGGCGCCTCGGGCCGCCCCACGCGCGCCGCGCGTCCGGGCGCCGAACCGGTACAAGGCGACGCCGCACCCGACGCGCCCGACGCAACGGCGCGTACGACCGCTCCCTTGACCGCGATGCGCGCGGAGACGCTTCAGCGCATCGAGCGCGCAGTGCTGCAGCTGTTTGCCGAACACGACTTCCACGACGTCAGCCTGATCGACGTGGCGCGCACGGCCAACGTCTCGCTGCAGACGATCTACAAGTACTTCGGCAGCAAGGAGTCGCTGCTCTACGCCATGCTCGATGTGATGCTCAGCCGCCTGGCCGTGCGCATGATCGACCACCTCCAGGGCATCGACGGCGTGCGCGAGCGCCTGCGCAAGACCTTCTGGGTGATGCTGGACTACATGGACCGCGAGCCCGCGGTGATCCAGCTGCTCTACACCTCGGTGCCACTGGCCCGGCACCGCCACATCCGCATCTATGAAAGCCCGGCGTTGATGACCGCCTTCCTCGGTGTGCTGAAGGACGGCCAGAAGCGCGGCGTGCTCAACGACCGCGTGTCGAGCAAGATCCTGCTGGACGTCTTTCTCGGCTTGCTCAGCCGCCTGGTGCTGATGCACCTGGTGCGCGGCGAGAAACGTCCGCTGCTGGAGCAGTTCGACGACCTGTTCACCATCCTGTGGCGAGCCCTGTCGCGGCCGCAGGATGATGATGAACGAGGGCGCACGAGCCTGTGACGGCAGGCGTCACGGGAGGGGACGCTCATACGCCCGCCGCAGCCGTGGAGCATCAGCGGCCGTCGCGCAGGCCCCCGCCCGTTCACGTTGCATCAAAGCATCGAATCAAAATCGCGGGCCAAAAAGGAAAACGCCTTGCAAATCAGCTGACTTGCAAGGCGTTCCATTTGGCGGAGTGGACGGGACTCGAACCCGCGACCCCCGGCGTGACAGGCCGGTATTCTAACCGACTGAACTACCACTCCTAGTCGGTGACCGCTTCGCTGATCTTGCGACCAGCCAAGTGCAGTCGAACTTGACAAGCTCGGAAGCTTGGCGTCCCCTAGGGGATTCGAACCCCTGTTACAACCGTGAAAGGGTCGTGTCCTAGGCCTCTAGACGAAGGGGACTTGGATCCTTCATCGACTTGAAACGGCGCTTCAGGCGATTGGTGGAGGTAAGCGGGATCGAACCGCTGACCTCTTGCATGCCATGCAAGCGCTCTCCCAGCTGAGCTATACCCCCGATATCTTCAACGCTGACAGCCCAGCTTGTGGCTGGCTGCCTTGCGCTTCGAACATCGCGCGTCGCGCCGTTCAAGCAAGACCGCAACTATAGCATCGCTTTCAAACGCTTTGCAAGCGTTTGATCACTTCTGCCCGATCAAACAATGCAAGCACCGCATCCACCGACGGCGTCTGCGTACGGCTGCACAGTGCCACACGCACGGGGATGGCGAGCTGGGGCATCTTCAATCCCTGCTCGGACAACGTGGCCTTGAAGGCCTGGTTGATGGCTGGGGCCTCCCAGTCGCAATCGGCCAGCTTGGCGGCCAGCGCGGCCAACGCTGGCTTGATCGCCTCGCTCAGGTGCTGTGCCCGCAGCTCAGGGTCCACCGCCGGCTCGCTCAGATGCACCGCCACCCAGTCGGCGATCTCCACGGTCGTCGAGCAGCGGTCCTTGTAGAGGGCGATGGCGCGCTCCAGCCACTGCGCAGACGGCGCCTGCAGCGCGCGCTTGTCGAGCTGCTCGGCCACCAGCGGGGCCAGCTGCTCGTCGGCCGTCATCTTGATGTGCTGCGCGTTCACCCAGCGCAGCTTGGCTTCGTCGAACTGGCCGGCGCTGCGGCCCAGGTGGTCCAGGTCGAACCACTCGATGAGTTGCTGGCGCGTGAAGATTTCGTCGTCGCCGTGGCTCCAGCCCAGACGCGCAAGGTAGTTCACCACGGCATCGGCCAGGAAGCCTTCATCACGGTACTGCGTGACCGGCTTGGCGCCGTGGCGCTTGCTCATCTTCTCGCCCTGCTCATTGAGCACCGTGGGCAGATGAGCATAGACCGGCGGCTCCTTGCCCAGCGCACGGAAGATGTGGATCTGCCGCGGCGTGTTGTTGACGTGGTCGTCGCCGCGGATGACGTGCGTGATGCGCATGTCGATGTCGTCCACCACGACGCAGAAGTTGTAGGTGGGCGTGCCGATGGCGTCGATCGGCAGGTCTTCGGCCGGCGGGCGGGCGATGATGAGATCGTCGAGCTCGTCGTTGCTGATCTCGATGCGGCCCTTGACCTTGTCGTCCCACACCACCGAGCCGCCGATCGGCGACTTGAAGCGGATGACCGGGCGCACGCCCTCGGGCACCGGCGGCAGGGTCTTGCCCGGCTCCGGGCGCCAGGTGCCGTCATAACGCGGCTTGAGCTTGGCGGCCATCTGGCGCTCACGCAGCGCGTCGAGCTCGGCCGGCGTCATGTAGCAGCGGTAGGCCAGCCCGGCGTCCAGCAGCTGCTGCACCACCTCGCGGTAGCGGTCCATGCGCGCCATCTGGAAGAACGGGCCTTCGTCGAAGTCCAGCTGCAGCCAGTCCATGCTCTGCAGGATGACGTCGACCGCGGCCTGCGATGAGCGCTCCTCGTCGGTGTCCTCGATGCGCAGGATGAAGGCGCCGCCGTTGGCGCGGGCGAAGGCCCAGGGATAGAGCGCCGAGCGGATGTTGCCCAGGTGGATGAAGCCGGTGGGGCTGGGCGCGAAACGGGTGCGCACAGGCGCGGAAGGCGTGGGGGTCGTCATGCGAGAGGCGAGTCGTGTGGCGCGTCAGGCGGCCAGCGTGTCCAGGCCGCGCGCTAGGTCGGCCTGCAGGTCGAGCACGTCCTCCAGGCCCACGGCGACGCGGATCAGGCCCTGCGTGATGCCGGCGGCCTGGCGCTGCTCTTCGGTCAGGCGGCCATGGGACGTGGTGGACGGATGGGTGATGGTGGTCTTGGTGTCGCCCAGGTTCGAGGTGATGGAGCACACCTGCGTCTGGTCGATGACGTGGAAGGCGTTGCGGCGCGCGGCATCCGGTCCGCCCTCGGCCGGCGAGCGCACGGTGAAGGACAGCACCGCGCCGCCACAGCCGCCTTGCTGGCGCTGCACCAGCTCGCGCTGCGGATGGTCGGCCAGGCCGGGGTAGTACACCCGCTCGACCGCCGGATGGACCTGCAGCCACTGCGCCAGCTTGAGCGCGCGTTCGCTCTGCGCGGCCATGCGGATGGACAGGGTTTCCAGGCCCTTGAGCACCACCCAGGCGTTGAACGGCGACAGCGACATGCCCGCGCTACGGATCACCGGCGTGAACACGCGCTCGACCAGCTCACTGCTGGCGCACAGCGCGCCGGCCAGCACGCGGCCCTGGCCGTCCAGGTACTTGGTGCCGGAGTGGATGACGATGTCGGCGCCAAACTCTGTGGGCCGCTGCAGCGCCGGCGTGCAGAAGCAGTTGTCCACCCCCAGCAGCGCGCCGCAGCCGTGGGCCACCTCGGCCAGCGCGGCGATGTCGCACAGGTCGCCCAGCGGGTTGCTGGGGGTCTCGGCAAACAGCAGCTTAGTCGTCGGCCGCACGGCAGCCTGCCATTCGGCGACATCGGTCTGCGACACGAAGCTGGTCTCCACGCCGAACTTGCCGAACTCGCGGGCCAGCAGCGTGATGGTGGAGCCGAAGACGCTGCGCGAGCAGACGACGTGATCGCCCGCCTTCAGCAGCCCCATGGCCAGCAGCAGGATGGCGCTCATGCCGCTGGAGGTCGCCAGCGCGGCCTCGGTGCCCTCCAGCGCGGCCAGGCGGCGCTCGAACATCGCCACCGTGGGGTTGGAGAAGCGCGAGTAGACGAAGGCCTCTTCCTCGTTGGCGAAGCGGGCGGCAGCCGTGGCCGCGTCCGGATGCACGAAGCTGCTGGTCAGGAACAGCGCCTCGGAGTTCTCGCCCCAGGCGGTGCGGGGCAGGCCCTCGCGCACGGCCAGGGTGTCGCGGCGGGCGTCCTCGGGCAGGTCCACGCGGGGCAGGCGCTTGTCGGTCATGGCGCGCCCCGGCTCACAGGACGTCGCCAGCCGACTGCAGCGACAGCCGCCCGCGGGCCTCGGCCTCGTCCTCGGTCTGCTGCGTGCGGCGCTGCGTTTCGATGGCTTCGAAGTCCGCCGGGCTGACATCGCCGGTGACATAGCAGCCGTCGAAGCAGGACGCCTCGAAGCCCTTGAGCGACGGATTGAGCTGGGCCACGGCGCGCTTCATGGCCTCCAGGTCCTGGTAGATCAGCGCATCGGCACCGATGATCTGGCGCACCTCTTCCGTCGTGCGGCCGGAGGCGACCAGCTCGCCCTTGGTCGGCATGTCGATGCCGTAGACGTTGGGAAAGCGCACCGGTGGTGCGGCCGAGGCCAGGTAGACCTTGCTGGCGCCGGCCTCGCGGGCCATCTGCACGATCTCCTTGGACGTGGTGCCGCGCACGATGGAGTCATCGACCAGCAGCACGCGGCGGCCCTTGAACTCGCAGCCGATGGCATTGAGCTTCTGGCGCACGGACTTCTTGCGCACCGACTGCCCCGGCATGATGAAGGTGCGGCCCACATAGCGGTTCTTCACGAAGCCTTCGCGATAGGGCTTGCCGATCTTCTGCGCCAGCTGCATCGCGGCCGGGCGGCTCGATTCCGGGATGGGGATGACCACGTCGATCTCGGATGGCGGCATGGTGGAGATGACGCGCTGCGCCAGCGTCTCACCCATGTTGAGCCGCGCCTGGTAGACGGAGATGCCGTCCATCACCGAATCCGGCCGCGCCAGATAGACGTACTCGAACAGGCAGGGATGCGGGTCGATGCGCTCGGCGCACTGGGCCGCGTGCACCTGGCCGTCCAGGTCGATGAAGAGCGCCTCGCCGGGTTGCACGTCGCGCACCAGGCGGTGGCCGGTGCCCTCCAGCGCGACCGACTCGCTGGCCACCATCACGGTGCGGCCATCCGGGCCGTCGCCCTCGCCCAGGCACAGCGGGCGGATGCCGAACGGGTCGCGGAAGGCCAGCAGGCCGTGGCCGGCGATCAGGCAGATCACGGCATAGGAGCCCTTGACGCGCCGGTGCACCGCGCGCACGGCGGCGAAGATCTCGTCGGCCGTCAACGGATGGTTGCGCGCAGCCTGCTCCAGTTCGTGGGCCAGCACGTTGAGCAGGACCTCAGAGTCGCTCTCGGTGTTGATGTGCCGGCGGTCGATGGCGAACAGCTCCTGGCGCAGCGCGTGGGCGTTGGTCAGGTTGCCGTTGTGCACCAGCACCAGGCCGAAGGGCGCGTTGACGTAGAAGGGCTGGGCCTCTTCCTCGCTGTATGCGTTGCCCGCCGTGGGATAGCGCACCTGCCCCAGGCCGATGGTGCCGGGCAGCGCCCGCATGTTGCGGGTGCGGAAGACGTCGCGCACCATGCCGCGGGCCTTGTGCATGAAGAACTTGGTGCCGCGCGCATCCGGCCCGGCCGTGACGATGCCCGCCGCATCCTGGCCGCGGTGCTGCAGCAGCAGCAGCGCGTCATAGATCAACTGGTTGACCGGCGTTTTCGAGATCACACCGACGATGCCGCACATGGCCTATCCCCAATCCTGCTCACGATCCACAACCTGCGGCACATGGCGCTGCAGCACCGGCGGCAGCAGCGGGCGCAAGCCCTGCCACACCGCCTGCAGCCAAGCCACGCCGTGCGACGCCTGCCAGGCCGGCTGACGCGCCAGCGGCGTCAGGCCCACCAGCCACACCAGCACGAGGGCGATCAACAGCCCGCGCGCAGCGCCGAACACCGCCCCGAGCACGCGGTCCGCACCGCTGAGCACCGAGGCCCGCACCAGGTGACGCAGCAGCCAGGTCAATACGCCCCAGGCAAACAGCGTCACCACGAACACCAGCACATGCGCCGCACCCAGGCTGAGCGACGAGCCCGCCGGCCCGATGGGCAGCGCCGGCGCCACCTGCGGCGCCAGCAGGCGGCTGACCCACCACGCGGCCACCCAGCCCAGCAGGGCCAGCACCTCGACCAGCAGGCCGCGCACCGCACCCACGGCCACCGACAGGCCGAGCACGCCCAACCATGCCACATCCACCCAGCTCATGCACCGCGCCCTGCGCTGTTCAGCCGTGCCGTCACAGCGTCAGGATCGCAGCGGGCATGCCGGCCTGGCGCAGCCGGGCGGCGGCGCGCTCGGCCTCGGCTCGGTCGGCAAAGGGACCGACGCGCACGCGGGTGCGCCGGGAAGCCCCTTCGCCGATCGCCTGGGTGTAGGTCTTCAGGCCCAGCTTCTCGACCCGGGAGCGCGCATCGCGCAGGCTGGCGGGGTCGGCGAATGCGCCGATCTGCACGACGAAGCGGCCGGTCGCCGCAGGCGTGGAGGCGGCCGGACGACCCTCCAGCAGCGCCTTGGCACGGCTGGCTTCAGTGGCGCGGGCTTGGGCCCGGCGCTGCTCCTCCGCGCGGCGTTGCTCGTCGGCGCGGCGCTGCTCCTCGCGGCGTGCCTCGACGCGGCGGGCGTCGTCTGCGGCGGATTCGACCAGCCCTTCACCCGATGGTGCTGCGCGGCTGGCGGCAGCCGGTGGCTCGCGGTCGGTCGCCTGCGCGCGCGGCAAGGCCGGGACGGCATCTTCCCCTCGTGGGCGGGTGGGCGTGGGAGCGTCAGCGGCCGAGACCTCCGCCACAGGGGCCTGCGCGACCGGGGCCCGTCCGACCGTGCCGCCGGAGCCGCGTGCCGGCAAGCCGGCCGTGCCCGGCCGCGCGCTGGGCGCGGAGGGGACCACCTGCACCTGGACATCGCCCGGCAGGGAGCGTGGCTGGCTGTCGAAGAGCAGGGGAAAGCCGATAACGGCGGCGGCCACCAGCAGCGAGGCGCCGATCAAGCGGCGGCGCGCACGGGCGCGGACTTCGTCCTCATCGGCCGCCGGTGCCGCCGAGGCCCCTCTTTTCACGCCTGCAGCCGCCCGGAAACGCTGGAGGAAGGACGGCAAGGGCATCGGCAGGTCTCGGGTACGGCGAAGGCGGTCGTGGGAAGCGGCGGGTTGGGCGCATCGGCCCGAGGCCCGGGCGCTCTTGTGGCGGCGCGACAGGCCGGGGCCCGAAGCCGCAGCCGCCGCAGCGCGGGCTCAGCTGCCCAGATGCGGTGCGTCCAGCCGCGGTATGCCGTGGGCCAGCACACCACCCACGGTGTAGAACGAACCGAAGACCACGATTCTATCCGTCGGGTCCGCCGCAGTGATGGCCGCCTGCAGGGCCGCAACCGGGCCGTCGTGCACCGATGCAGCCACCTGCGGCGGCAGCGTACGGCCGGCGGAGCGCGCTTGGGCCAGCGCCTGTTGCAGCTGCTCGCTCAGCTGCGCAGCCGATGCGGCGCGGGGCGTGGGCAGATCGCACAGATACCAGGCATCGACCAGCGGCAGCAGGCGCTGCACCACCTGGGCAATGTCCTTGTCCGCCATGGCGCCGAAGACGACGTGCGTGCGCGGGTAAAAGCCCATCTGGTCCAGGTTGTGCGCCAGCGTCGCGGCGGCGTGCGGGTTGTGCGCCACGTCCAGGATCAGGGTGGGCTGCCCCGGCACGATCTGGAAGCGCCCCGGCAGCTCGGCCCGCGCCAGTCCGACCCGCACCGCCTGGGCGGTGACCGGCAGACGCGGGCGCAGGGCCTCCAGCGCGGCCAGCACGCCCGACGCATTGAGCAGTTGGTTGGCGCCGCGCAGCGCCGGGTAGGCCAGGCCGGCATAACGCTGCTGGCGCCCGCCCCAGCCCCATTGCTGCTTGTCGCCGCTGTAGTTGAAGTCCCGGCCCATCAGGCGCAGCTCGGCACCGATGGCCTGGGCGTGCTCGGCGATGCTGGCCGGCGGCATCGGGTCGGACACCACCACAGGCCGGCCGGCTCGCATGATGCCGGCCTTCTCGCGGCCGATGCTCTCGCGGTCCGGGCCCAGCAGTTCCATGTGGTCGAGGTCGATGCTGGTGATCACCGCGCAGTCGGCATCGATGATGTTGACCGCATCCAGCCGCCCGCCCAGGCCCACTTCCAGCACCACGGCATCCAGCCCCTCGCGTGCCAAGCGGCGCAGGATGGCGAGCGTCGTGAACTCGAAGTAGGTCAGCGGCACGGCCCCGCGCGCCGCCTCCACTGCGGCGAAGTCTTCCAGCAGCGTCTGCCCATCCACCGGCGCGCCGTCGATGCGGCAGCGCTCTTCGAAGCGCACCAGATGCGGCGAGGTGTAGACGCCCACGCGGTAGCCGGCCTCGCGCAGGATGCTCTCCAGCATCGCGCAGGTGGAGCCTTTGCCGTTCGTGCCGGCAACCGTGATGACCGGGCAGTCAAAGGCCAGGCCCATGCACTCATGCACCATCTTCACGCGGTCCAGCCCCATGGCGATGGTCTGCGCATGCTGGCGCTCGGCATGGGCCAGCCAGTCGTCAAGGGTGGTGGGCAGGTTCATGGCGGGTGTTCTTGCGAGGTCCAAGAAAAACGGGCTGCATGCGGCAGCCCGTGAGGTGCGGCGCGCAGTGGCTCAGACGATGGCATCCGCCGGCTGGCGCAGCAGCATGGCCAGGATGCGGGCCACCGTGGCGCGCAGCTCGCGGCGGTCGGTGATCATGTCGATGGCGCCCTTCTCGAGCAGGAACTCCGCGCGCTGGAAGCCCTCGGGCAGCTTCTCGCGCACGGTGTTCTCGATCACGCGCGGGCCGGCGAAGCCGATCAGCGCCTTGGGCTCGGCGATCACCGCATCGCCCATGAAGGCGAAGCTGGCCGACACCCCGCCCATCGTCGGGTCGGTCAGCACGCTGATGTAGGGCAGCCTGGCCTTGGCCAGCCGCGTGAGCGCGGCATTGGTCTTGGCCATTTGCATCAGGCTCAGCAGGCCCTCTTGCATGCGCGCGCCGCCGGTGGCGGTGAAGGAAATGAACGGCGTCTTCTGCTCGCAGGCCGTCTCCACCCCACGCACGAAGCGTTCGCCCACCACCGAGCCCATCGAGCCGCCCATGAAGTCGAACTCGAAGGCCGCAGCCACCACCGGGATGCTGTGCACCGCGCCGCCCATCACGATCAGCGCGTCAGTCTCGCCCGTGGCCTCCAGGGCCTCCTTCAGGCGGTCGGGGTACTTCTTGCTGTCCTTGAAGCGCAGCGCATCGACCGGCAGCACCTCCTGGCCCAGCTCGTAGCGTCCCTCCGGGTCCAGGAAGGCGTCGAGCCGCTCGCGCGCACCGATGCGGTGGTGGTGCGAGCACTTGGGACAGACGTTGAGGTTCTTCTCCAGGTCCGTCTTGTAGAGCACCGTCTCACAGGACGGGCACTTGACCCACAGGCCCTCGGGCACCGTGCGGCGCTCCGACGGGTCGGTCTGCTGGATCTTGGGCGGCAGGAGTTTCTCTAGCCAGCTCATCGTGCGGCTCCGGTTGATTGATCGAGGGCGGCGCGGATGCCGGCGATGAAATCGCGGCCGGCGGCTACCACGCCGTCATGCGGCTGCTCTTCCAGCAGCTGCACGATGCGCGAGCCGATAACCACGGCATCCGACACCGCGGCCACGGCGCAGGCCGTCTGCGCATCGCGGATGCCGAATCCCACGCCGACCGGCACCTGCACATGCGCCTTGATGCGCGGGATCATCTGCGCCACCGCTTCCGTGTCCAGATGGCCTGCGCCGGTCACGCCCTTGAGCGAGACGTAGTAGACGTAGCCGCTGGCGATGCGGCCGACCTCGTCCATGCGCTTGTCGGTGGACGTCGGGGCCAGCAGGAAGATGGGATCCAGCCCCGCGGACTTGAGCTGCGCGGCGAACGCCTCGCACTCCTCCGGCGGATAGTCCACCACCAGCACGCCGTCCACGCCCGCCTCCTGGGCTGCGACCACGAAGCGCTCGGCGCCGAAGTGCTCGATCGGGTTGGCATAGCCCATCAGCACGACCGGTGTGTCGGCATTGCGCTGCCGAAAGCCCCGCACCATGTCCAGCACGTGCGTCAGGCCGATGCCCTTGGCCAAGGCCCGCTCGGACGCACGCTGGATCACCGGGCCGTCGGCCATGGGGTCGGAGAACGGCACGCCCAGCTCGATGACATCGGCTCCGGCCTGTGCCATGGCGAGCATCAGCTCCACCGTCAGCTCAGGGTACGGATCGCCCGCGGTGATGTAGGGGATCAGCGCCTTGCGGCCCGCGGCGCGCAGCTGCTCGAAGGTGGCGGCGATGCGGCTCACGACTGGCCCTTGCCCTGGCCTTTGACCGACTGCCCGCGGCAGGACGGCCGGCAGAAGAACTCGGCGCCCGACAGGTCGGCCACGGTGCCGATGTCCTTGTCGCCGCGGCCGGACAGGTTGACGAGGATGTGCTGGTCTGCCCGCATCGTGGGCGCCAGCTTCATCGCATAAGCCACGGCATGGCTGGACTCCAGCGCCGGGATGATGCCTTCGGTGCGGCACAGGCGGTGGAAGGCGTCGAGCGCCTCCTGGTCGGTGATGCCCACGTACTCTGCACGGCCGATGTCCTTCAGATACGCATGTTCCGGGCCCACGCCGGGGTAGTCCAGGCCGGCGGAGATCGAGTGCGTCTCGGTGACCTGCCCGTTGGCATCCTGCAGCAGATAGGTGCGGTTGCCATGCAGCACGCCCGGCGTGCCGGCGATCAGCGAGGCCGAATGCTTGCCGCTGCCCAGGCCCTCGCCCGCAGCCTCCACACCGATCAGCCGCGTGCCCTCATGCGGGATATAGGGGTAGAAGATGCCCATCGCATTGCTGCCGCCGCCCACGCAGGCGATCACCGCGTCCGGCTGGCGGCCGATGCGCTCGGGCATCTGCTTGAGGCACTCCTCGCCGATGACGCTCTGGAAGTCGCGCACCATCGCCGGGTACGGCGCGGGGCCCGCCACCGTGCCGATGATGTAGAAGGTGCGCTCCACGTTGGTGACCCAGTCGCGCATCGCCTCGTTGAGCGCGTCCTTCAGCGTCTTGCTGCCGGACTCCACCGGCACCACCTTGGCGCCCAGCAGGTGCATGCGGTAGACGTTGGGCGACTGGCGCTTCACATCCTCCGCGCCCATGTAGACCACGCACTCCAGGCCGTAGCGCGCACAGATCGTGGCAGTGGCCACGCCGTGCTGGCCGGCGCCCGTCTCCGCGATCACGCGGGGCTTGCCCATGCGGCGGGCCAGCAGCGCCTGGCCGATGGTGTTGTTCACCTTGTGGGCGCCGGTGTGGTTGAGGTCCTCGCGCTTGAGGTAGATCTGCGCGCCGCCCAGCTCGCGGCTCAGGCGCGCGGCGTGGTAGATGGGGCTGGGGCGGCCGACGAAGTTGGCCAGCTCGTCGCGGAACTCGGCCTGGAAGGCAGCATCGTTGCGGGCGGCCTCGTAGGCGGCCTTGAGCTCGTCGAGCGCATAGATCAGCGTCTCGGAGACAAAGGTGCCGCCGTAGGGGCCGAAGTGCCCGCGCGCGTCGGGCTGGTGGTAGTCGAACATGGGGTCTTCAGTGCTCGGGTGCGGCCGCGGCGGCCTCGTCCCGTGAAAGGTCGGCGATGCGGGCATCCGCATCGCGCACGGCTTGGCAGAACCGGCGCATCAGGGCGGTGTCCTTGATGCCGCGGGCCGACTCGACGCCGGAGCTCACGTCCACCGCCCAGGGCCGCACGCGCAGCACGCCGTCGGCGACATTATCCGGCGTCAGCCCCGCTGCCAGGATGTAGGGCAGCCGGGCACGGGCGCGCACCCAGGACCAGTCGAACACCCGGCCGGCGCCGCCATAGCCGTCCACATGGGCATCCAGTAGCAGGGCCTGGGCGCCGGGATGCGCCAGCGCGACGCCCTGCAGGTCCACATCCGGCGTCATGCGCACCGCGCGGACATAGCGGAATGGCGCGCCGGCCGCGGCCTCGCAATGCGCCGGCGTCTCGTCGCCATGGAACTGCGCCAGCGCGCCGGGATGGTCGCGCAGGATGGCCCTCACCTCGTCCACCGCCTGGTTGACGAAGAGGAGCACCGGGGTGACATAGGGCGGCAGGCGCCTGGCCAGCTCGAGCGCGCGCGCTGGGCTGACATGGCGCGGGCTACGGGCATAGAGGACAAAGCCCACCGCATCGGCGCCGGCCGCGGCCGCGGCCTCGACATCGGCCTCGCGAGTCAGGCCGCAAATCTTGATACGAGTGCGATGGGTCATGGGCGAGGCTCGGCTCAGTCGTTCAGCGGTGACCAGTGGGCAGCGCAAACCGCCTACCGGCAGCTGGATCGCCGGCCGGCATCCGTCATCCTGCGCACGCTGTGGCGGCATGACATGCCGAGGCTCGGTTGGGATGGCACAGCGCAGAGCGCAGAACTGCGATCAGCGGCGGCCCTCGGGATGGCCCGCGCCAGGCAGCCACTGCAGTGCCGGCACGTCGGTCGGCAGACCGAGTTCGGCATCGTAACGCGGGCCCAGAAAGTACAGCCCGTCCGGGGCAAAGGTCGGCGCGGCCACGCGGCGGTCGCGCGCCTGCAGCACGGTCTGCATCCAATCGGGCGATCGCACGCCGGTGCCCACGGCCAGCAGGCAACCCATGATGTTGCGGATCATGTGGTGCAGGAAGGCGCTGCCCTCGAAGTCGAAGCGCCAGTAGGCGCCATGGCGCGCGACCGTGATCTCACGCAGCGTCTTCACCGGTGAAGCGGCTTGGCATTCCGACGACCGGAACGAGGTGAAGTCATGCTCGCCGATCAGCACCGCTGCGGCGGCCCGCATGGCATCTGCATCCAGCGGCCGGAAGACCCAACCGCACTGCCCCGCCTCCAGCGCCGGACGCACGGGCGACTCCAGCAGCACGTAGGCGTAGCGCCGCCCACGCGCGGCATTGCGCGCATGGAAATCATCGGGCACCGTCCGGCACCACTGCACTGCAATGTCAGGAGGCAGGTACGTATTGGTGCCGCGCACCCAGGAGAACGGCTCTCGCACCAGCGGCGTGTCCAGATGCACGACCTGGTTGATGCCGTGCACGCCCGTGTCGGTTCGCCCGGCGCAGACCGTGCGCACGGCATGGCCGGCGAAACGCGAGAGGGCGGCCTCCAGTGCGTCCTGCACCGTTCGGCCGCCCGGCTGACTCTGCCATCCGAGGTAGCGCGCGCCCCGGAAGCACAGCCCCAGGGCCACGCGCATCGTCCGTTGCTCCTGGCCGGCTGCTCCGTCAGCCCAGTTCGTCCAGCATGCGCTGGGCCTTGGACTTCACGCCGCCGCTGG
Source organism: Pseudomonadota bacterium (assembly GCA_049321005.1). Taxonomy (GTDB): domain Bacteria; phylum Pseudomonadota; class Gammaproteobacteria; order Burkholderiales; family Burkholderiaceae_C; genus Aquabacterium. The sequence continues at coordinate 139,224 of JBMOQL010000003.1, read as the reverse complement.
CCTTGGCCACCACCTCGTTCAGCAGGTCGCGGGCCCCTTCAATGTCACCGATCTGGCGGAATTCCTCGGCCAGCTCGATCTTGCGAGCCATCGGGTCAGCGGCGTCGAAGTCGGCGTTCTCCTCCAGGGACGGCAGTTCCCCGTCGACTGCCGGCGCGGGTGCGTTGAGATCCAGGCTGATGTCCGACAGGTCGAACTCCAGCGGCCCGCGAGCCGTGGTCGGCGCCTCGTCCTGCGCGGGCGGGGCCGCAGGGATTTCGGGCAGATCGAAGCTCAGGCCGTTGTCCGTCGCAACGGGGGCCGGGGCGGCTGCCGGTTCAGCCGGGCTGGAGGCCCCAAGGTCGAGCTCCAGATCCAGATCGACGTTGCCCGCGGCCGGTGACGCAGCCGACGCCGCGAAGGCCGAGGCCGGTGCCGGCTGCGGCAACGTCGGCGCATCGAACGGGTCGAGCGGCGCAGCCGGCGCACCGGACGGCGCCTGAGGCTGGCCGCCCGGGGCGTACAGCGGGTTCTCCGGGTCGATGCTCAGACCCAGCTCCTGGGCCCGGGTCCAATCCTCGCCCTGGCCGCCAGTCAGCGCATAAAGCTGGGTAGCCAGCGCCTCGAAGCCCTTGGTGTCTCGGCGCTTGGCATAGACCTCCAGCAGCTTGACGCGAATAGCCAGGCGATCGGGCGTGGTGCGCAACGCCTCCTTCAGGATCTCTTCGGCCTGCAGATCGCGGCCATAGGCCAGGTAGACATCGGCCTCGGCCACCGGATCGACGTCGCCGATAGCATCAAGCTGGCTCAGCGAGTAGCTCATCGACGACGGCGCGCCCGACGCGTCGCGCGTGTCGATGCGCTGGCCGCCACTGGCGCCGAAGAAAGAGTCCGGCTGCAGCCGGCTTTCGAGGAAGGAGGTCTCGCCGCTGTCGGGCTTGCTGCGCGAGCGCCAACGATAGAAGCCCAGCCCGGCCAGCAGCGCGACGGCAAGGCCTGCACCGGCCAGCGCCAGCGGGTTTTGTAGCAGCGTGCCCAGCAGGCCCGGCTCATCGTCGCTCACGACTGGGGGCACGACGGGCGCGGGAGCAATCGGCTCGGAGGCCGCAACCGGAGCCGGCATGGAGGCCACTTCAGACGCGGCCTCCGGCACGCTGGCCGCCGATGCCGCCTCAGCCGGCGAGACGGCTACCGGCGGTGTAGAGGCGGCCTCGGACGGCGAGGCCGCCGCAACGGCGGCCGACGCCGGCAGCGCCGCAGCGGCCGGCGAAGCCGCAGGTGCTGGGGAGGCCGCGGGAGCGGGCGCCACCGGGCTCAGCGCGCGGGAGGCCGCGGGAGCGGGGGCCAGCACAGCAGGCTTGGATGCTGCGGCCGTTGCGCCCTGCAAGCGCTTGAGCTCCTCAACGTTCTTGGACAGCTCGGCCACGCGGGTGGTGGCGTCACGCTGGGCGCGCTCGCGCGCGAGGCGGTCTTCCTCGGCGCTGCGGCCGCCCGGGGACGCGCCGCCCTTGCTGAGGGTCAGCTTGTCGGGCGAGCCCCCTGCGGGCTGCTTGCGGTCCTGCACCTCGGCAACTTGGCCACTGGCCTGACGGCGCGGCTGGTCCACCGCGGGGGCGGCGCCATCCGCGGCCAAGCGCTGGCGGTAGGCATCAAAGTCGGCGCTCTGGGCCTGGATGACCTGCCGCGCCTCTTCGCGGGAGGTCTCGCCCAGCGTCTGCACGTCAGGCACGGTCAGCACCGCGCCGGAGCGCAGGCGGTTCATGTTGTTGCCGGCAAAGGCCTGCGGATTGGCACGGTAGAGGCCCACCAGCATCTGGTCGAGCGAAACGCCCGGCCGCTGGACCCGCGCGGCGATACGCGACAGCGTGTCGCCGCGGCGCACGCGGACCTCGTCCTCGGCCGCCGCTGTGGATTGCGGTTCGCGCACGGCGGGCGCCTGGGCGGCGCGTGGAGCGGACGCAGCCGGTTGCAGCGTGCGTGCTGCTGGAGCCGGCGTGGGTGCCGCAGCAGTGGCCGCGCCGTTAGCGGCGCGGGCCGGGGAGGCGGTCGTCTCAGGCGTCGGCGCGCGTCGGGGCGCCTCGGCGGGCGATGCGCCTAGGGCGGCGGGCGCCTGCGCCGTGCGAGTGCTGCCGGTGGTCGGCGGGTCGAACAGCAAGGTGTACTCGCGCACCAGGCGGCCGGTAGACCAGGACAGCTCCAGGATGACGTCGACGAACGGCTCCTGCACCGGCCGGTCGCTGGTCAAACGCAGGTAAGGCCGACCATCGGCACGGCGCGCCAGCGTGATCACCGTGGACGGCAGCACGGCGTTGTAATCCACGCCTGCGGCACGGTAGGTTTCCGGCGAGGCCACCTTGACCTTGAGGTCGGCCGCCTCCTCGGGCGTCAGGCTGCCGATGTCGATCTCAGCCCGCAGCGACTCGCCCAGTGCGGATTGCACCGCCAACCGGCCCAATCCCAGCGCCTGCACATTCGGCGCCCCCAGCAATGCAACGCAGGCGGCTGCAGCCGCCACCCCGCGCAGGACGAAGCGCCCCGCAGACAGAGAATGACCTTTCAAGGCGTCTCCCAGGTCGTCATGCGGGCGGTAGATGTGGCGGCATTGCGCCGGCCGCGCCCGTCGTTATTGACGCCACCCACGCACCAGGCTTTGGTGGAACAGTTGAAATCACAATAGCAGCAGGCAGATACGGTGACAAGCTCATGCATTTACTGATCTTTATGCCGCCACAAGGAGCAGTATTTGAGCATTTGTCACGTTGCCCGCCTGCAACGGCGCGGTATCAGGCGCGCGAATACTGCGCGCTTGTTGCAGAAGTAACACGCCCGCCATGCAGGCGGGCGTGATTGGCTTGGATCAGGCGGCGTCCAGCAGGATGCGCAGCATGCGGCGCAGCGGCTCGGCCGCCCCCCAAAGCAGCTGATCGCCGATGGTAAAGGCGCCCACATATTCCGGCCCCATGGCCAGTTTGCGAACGCGACCGACGGGGATCGTGAGCGTGCCCGTGACGGCGACTGGCGTCAGCTCCCTGATGGTGGCCTCCCGCGTGTTCGGCACGACCTTGGCCCATGGGTTGTCGGCGGCAATCATGGCCTCGATGTCGACCACCGGCACATCCTTCTTCAGCTTGAAGGTCAGCGCCTGGGAGTGGCAACGCATGGCGCCGATGCGCACACAGAAGCCATCAACCGGGATGGGCGCCGAGCCGAAAGCTTCGCCCAGACCGAGGATCTTGTTCGTCTCGGCCATGCCCTTCCACTCTTCGCGGCTCTGACCCCAGCCCGGATCACCAGGCTGCTTGCCGATCCCCAGATCCTTGTCGATCCACGGGATCAGCGAGCCGCCCAGCGGCACACCGAAGTTGGCCGTCTCCGCCTCGGTCAGCGCGCGCTGCTTGGCGATGATCTTGCGGTCGATCTCCAGGATGGCGCTCTTGGGATCGGCCAGCAGGTCGCGCACTTCGGCGTTGAGCGTGCCGAACTGCGTGAGCAGTTCCCGCATGTGTTGCGCGCCGCCGCCAGACGCCGCTTGATAGGTCTGGGTCGACATCCACTCCACGAGGCCCGCCTTGTAGAGCGCACCCACGCCCATGAGCATGCAGCTGACGGTGCAGTTGCCGCCGATCCAGTTGCGGCCGCCTTTGGCGAGCGCGTCCTTGATCACCGGCATGTTGACCGGGTCCAGCACGATGACCGCGTCGTCCTTCATGCGCAGCGTGGAGGCAGCGTCGATCCAGTGGCCCGACCAGCCTGCGGCACGCAGCTTGGGGAAGACCTCGGTGGTGTAGTCGCCGCCCTGTGCGGTCAGGATGATGTCGCAGCGCTTGAGGGCCTCGATGTCGTAGGCGTCTTGCAGCGTGGACTCGTTCTTGGCCATGGCCGGGGCCTTGCCGCCGGCGTTGCTGGTGCTGAAGAAGATCGGTTCAATGAGGTCGAAGTCGCCTTCGGCCTGCATGCGCTCCATCAGCACGGAGCCGACCATGCCGCGCCAGCCCACCAAACCCACCAATGTCGTAGCCATGTCGTGATGTTCCGTATGTCGTGTTAAGGCGCGCGGCTCAGCCCTGAGCGCGCAGGGCGGCGACCACCGCGTCGCCCATCTCGGCGGTGCCGACGCGGCGCGTGCCGTCGCTGTGGATGTCGGCCGTGCGCAGACCCTGGCTCAGCACGGCCTGCACCGCGCGCTCGATGCGCTGTGCGGCTTCTTCCTGGTTGAGGCTGAAGCGCAACATCATGGCCGCGCTCAGGATGGTGGCCAGCGGGTTGGCCACCCCCTTGCCGGCGATGTCGGGCGCGGAGCCGTGGCTGGGCTCGTACAGGCCCTGGTTGCGCTCGTTGAGCGAGGCAGAGGGCAGCATGCCGATGGAGCCGGTCAGCATGGCGGCCTCGTCCGAGAGGATGTCGCCGAACATGTTGCCGGTGAAGACCACGTCGAACTTCTTCGGCGCCTTGACGAGCTGCATGGCGGCGTTGTCGACGTACATGTGCTCGAGCTCCACGTCCGGGTACTGGGCGTGCACCTCGGTGACCACGTCTTTCCAGAACTGAAAGGTCTCCAGCACGTTCGCCTTGTCCACGCTCGTGACCTTCTTGCTGCGCTTGCGTGCAGCCTGGAAGGCGACGTGGGCGATGCGCTCGATCTCCGGGCGCGCATAGCGCATGGTGTCGAACGCTTCGGGGGCGCCCTTGAAGGCACCGTCCGGGCTCTCGCGCCGGCCACGGGGCTGGCCGAAGTAGATGTCGCCAGTCAGCTCGCGGATGATGAGGATGTCCAGGCCCGCGACCAGCTCGGGCTTGAGGCTGGACGCATGCGTGAGCTGTTCGTAGCAGATGGCCGGGCGGAAGTTGGCGAACAGGCCGAGGTTCTTGCGCAGACCGAGGATGGCCTGCTCCGGGCGCAGCGGGCGGTCCAGCGTGTCGTACTTCCAGTCGCCGACGGCGCCGAAGAGCACCGCATCCGCACCCTGCGCCAGCGCGAGCGTTGCATCGGGCAGCGGATGGCCATGCGCGTCATAAGCCGCGCCGCCGACCAGTGCCTGCTCCAGCTCGAAGCGCAGGTCGAGCGCATGGAGCACCTTGACGGCTTCGGCGACGATCTCCGGGCCGATGCCGTCACCCGGCAGGACTGCGATCTTCATGGTGGTCATCAGACGATGCGGTGGTTGAGCCAGGGCTTCTGGGCCAGGCGCTGGGCCTCATAGGCCTTGATCTTGTCGGCCTGGCGCAAGGTCAGGCCGATGTCATCGAAGCCGTTGAGCAGGCAGTACTTGCGGAAAGGCTGCACATCGAAGGCCAGCTCGCTGCCGTCGGGCTTGACCACCACCTGTCGCTCCAGGTCCACCGTCAGCTCATAGCCCACAAAGGCATAGACCTCGTTGAACAGCTGGTCCACCTGGCTTTCGTTCAGCTGGATAGGCAACAGGCCGTTCTTGAAGCAATTGTTGAAGAAGATGTCGGCGAAGCTCGGCGCGATCAGTGCGCGGAAGCCGTACTGCTCGATGGCCCAGGGGGCGTGCTCGCGGCTGGAGCCGCAGCCGAAATTCTGCCGGGCGAGCAAGATGGACGCGCCCTGGTAGCGCGGCTGGTTCAGCACGAAGTCCGGGTTGGGCTTGCGCGTCGCCGGGTCCTGGCCGGGTTGGCCGACGTCCAGGTAGCGCCATTCGTCGAACAGGTTGGGCCCGAAGCCCGTGCGCTTGATCGACTTCAGATACTGCTTGGGGATGATGGCGTCGGTGTCGACGTTCTCGCGGTCCATCGGGGCCACCAGCCCCTTGTGCACTCGAAAGGCTTGCATGCCGTCCTCACTTCTTGGCGGCGCCGCTGATCGCCTCGCCCGCCCGCTCGATGTCCTTGCCCATGCCGTGCACCGTGTTGCAGCCGGCCAGCGTGGCTGCCGCCAGCAGTGCGGCCAGGATCCAGCCCATGCGCTTCATGTCGGCCCTCATCACGCGCCCAGTCGACGCACGTCGACGAAATGGCCCTCGATCGCCGCCGCGGCCGCCATGGCCGGGCTGACCAGGTGCGTGCGTCCACCGGCTCCCTGGCGGCCTTCGAAGTTGCGGTTGCTGGTCGAGGCGCAGCGCTCGCCCGGCTCCAGGCGGTCGGCGTTCATGGCCAGGCACATCGAGCAACCGGGCTCACGCCATTCGAAGCCCGCTGCGCGGAAGACCTGATCCAGGCCCTCACGCTCAGCTTGCTCCTTCACCAGGCCCGACCCCGGCACGACCATCGCCAGCTTGACGTTGGACGCGACCCGCTTGCCCAGCTTGCGCACCACGGCTGCCGCGGCGCGGATGTCCTCGATGCGCGAGTTCGTGCACGAGCCGATGAAGACCTTGTCGATACGGATATCGCTGATCGGCTTGTTCGGCTCCAGGGCCATGTACTGCAGGGCGCGCTCCATCGCGGCGCGCTTGACCGGGTCCTTTTCCTTGTCCGGATCGGGCACGCGGTCCTCCACAGAGGCCACCATCTCGGGCGACGTGCCCCAGGTGACTTGCGGGCGGATCTGCGTGGCGTCGATCTCGACGACGGCGTCCCAGTGCGCATCCGGGTCGGAATGCAGCGTGCGCCAGTAGGCAACCGCCTGCTCCCATTCGACGCCAGTCGGGGAATACGGGCGGCCCTTCACGTACTGGATGGTGGTGTCGTCCACCGCCACCAGCCCGGCGCGGGCGCCGCCTTCGATGGCCATGTTGCAGACCGTCATGCGGCCTTCCATGCTCAGCGCACGAATGGCGCTGCCGGCAAACTCGATGGTGTAGCCCGTGCCGCCGGCCGTGCCAATGCGGCCGATGATGGCCAGCACGATGTCCTTGGCCGTGCAGCCCGGCGGCAGCTCGCCCTCCACCCTCACGAGCATGTTCTTGGCCTTCTTGGCCAGCAGGGTCTGCGTGGCCAGCACATGCTCCACCTCGGACGTGCCGATACCGTGGGCCAGCGCACCGAAAGCGCCGTGCGTGGAGGTGTGCGAGTCGCCGCAGACCACCGTCATGCCCGGCAGCGTGGCGCCCTGCTCCGGGCCGATCACGTGGACGATGCCCTGGCGCTTGTCACTCATCTTGAACTGCGTGATGCCGAAGCGGTCGCAGTTCTTGTCCAGCGTCTCGACCTGCAGGCGCGACACCGGATCCTTGATGCCGTCGCGGCGGTCGGTGGTCGGTACGTTGTGGTCGCAAACGGCCAGGTTGGCCGATAGGCGCCAGACCTTGCGGCCGCCGATCTCCAGGCCCTCGAAGGCCTGCGGGCTGGTCACCTCGTGGACCAGGTGACGGTCGATATAGAGAATGGCGGTGCCATCCTCCTCGGTATGGACGACGTGCTCGTCCCAGATCTTGTCGTAGAGGGTGCGGCCGCTCATGTCACAAGCCTTGCGGGGCAGGAGGTTGCTCGCGCGGCTGCCCTCGGTCCAGCCGAGGCGCCGGGCTGTATCGCCGGCCTGCGTGCTCAGCCTGCCGCAGGCGGGCGCGGGGAACTGGCGATTATCGCCGCTCCGGGACCAACACGGGCGCGGCAGGTCTGACGCCGGGCGCAATCCTGCCGGCCCAGCCAGAGGCGGTCGGCCCGTTCGGCATAGGGTCAGCCCATGAACCGCAACCAGCGCCAACACGAGGCGACTGAGCGCCCCGCGTGCAAGCCCGCCCCAAGCGTCAGCCGCGGCGCCCGCGAGTCAACAGGCCGACCGCGCCCAAGCCGGCCGCCATCAGCACGTAGGTCTGCGGCTCCGGCACGGCAGCGGTGAAGCTCACGTTGTCCCAGGCCACCACGCCCGGATAGCTGCCCACCTCGTAGAACAGCACATAGGCGATAGGCGTGGTACTGGAGACGCTCATGACGCCGCCCCCCACGACGCCGGCTGCAATGCTGAGGCTGTCAGTGGCCAGCAGATTGCCCCGCGCATCGTAGGCTTCGAGCCGCCCTTCGTCGTCATCGGCGCCGGCGTCGCCCATGCCAATGCTGAAGGAAGAAAAACCACCGGTGAGCTGGGCACGGAAGGCCACCGCCGCGTTGTTCAGCACGCCAAAAGGCCGCCAGGTGCCCAGCGAGCGGCCCGCCAGGGGCGCGGCGTCGACATGCCAGTCTGCAACCGCGAATTGCTCGCCGCCCCGGGTAAAGGTGACGCCGTCGAGGGAGAGTTCGGTGTAGACCGCCGCCGGTGCGTTTTCGAAATCAATGGATCCAGCCATAGCTGCCGAAGTAGCGCAACCTGCCGCAACCGACAAAACGAACCTGACGATGGCTTTGTTCACGATTTCTCCGAATCAGCGGTCAGCTCAGATCACAACACGCCCCGATACCTTTTGCAACACCTGGATACACCTCGATTGAGTGGATACCCTCATGCCTACAAAGAACAAGCCGCCCGATAGCAGAGCCATCGGGCGGCTTGGGAACCGACAACAACGGCTTACGCCGTCGTGCAGGACTCAGGAACGCCGCGCGCAGGCGGCGCAGCTCAGCGCTCGGCCAGCGGCTTGACGTCGCGCTTAGGCGAGCCGACGAAGAGCTGGCGCGGACGGCCGATCTTGTATTCCGGGTCAGCAATCATCTCGTTGAGCTGGGCAATCCAGCCCACCGTACGAGCCAGCGCGAAGATCGCAGTGAACAGGCTCACCGGGATGCCGATGGCGCGCTGCACGATGCCGGAGTAGAAGTCCACGTTCGGATAGAGCTTGCGGGCGACGAAGTACTCGTCTTCCAGCGCGATCTTCTCCAGCTCCATGGCCAGTTTGAACAGCGGGTCGTTCTCAAGGCCCAGCTCGGAGAGCACCTCGTGGCAGGTCTCGCGCATCAGCTTGGCGCGCGGATCGTAGTTCTTGTAGACCCGGTGGCCGAAGCCCATCAGGCGCACGCCGGAGTTCTTGTCCTTGACCTTGGAGATGAACTCGCCAATCTTGGCCACGCCACCCATGGCCTGGATGTCCTCCAGCATGTTCAGGCAGGCCTCGTTGGCGCCGCCGTGGGCAGGGCCCCACAGGCAGGCCACTCCCGCAGCGATGGCGGCAAAGGGGTTGGTGCCCGAAGAACCGCACAGACGAACCGTCGAAGTTGAGGCGTTCTGCTCGTGGTCGGCGTGCAAGATGAAGATGCGGTCCATGGCGCGCACCAGCACGTCATTGGACTTGTACTCCTCGCACGGCGTGGCGAACATCATCCGCATGAAGTTCGCGCTGTACGACATGTCATTGCGCGGGTACACGTAGGGCTGGCCGACCGAATACTTGTACGCCATGGCCACCAGCGTGGGCATCTTGGCGATCAGGCGGATCGCCGCGATCTCGCGGTGCTCAGGATTATTGATGTCGGTGCTGTCGTGATAGAAGGCCGACAGGGCGCCGACCAAGCCGGTCATCACGGCCATCGGGTGGGCATCACGACGGAAGCCGCGCAGGAAAAACTGCATCTGCTCGTTGACCATCGTGTGCTGGGTCACGCGGCCGACGAACGCGTCCTTTTGGGCAGCGTTCGGCAGCTCCCCGTACAGCAGCAGATAGCAGGTCTCGAGGAAGTCGCAATTCACCGCCAACTGCTCGATGGGATAGCCACGGTAGAGCAGCTCGCCCTTGTCGCCATCGATGTAGGTGATGGTGGAGTTGCACGACGCGGTGGACAGGAAGCCCGGGTCGTAGGTGAACTTGCCGGTCTGGGCGTAGAGCTTGCGGATGTCGATGACATCCGGGCCGATCGTGCCCTTGTAGATCGGCAGATCCATGCTAGGGCTGCCGTCGGAGAACGACAGGGTGGCTTTCACGTCGGACGGGGTCATGGGCACTCCTGGCTAGTCACTCGGGGATGTTCTGGGCGGCGGGCGCCGCGCGCGGCACGCGGGACGGGCACCGCGGGGATGTCTCTTCAGTGCGCGGCCCGTGCGGGCGTGCGCATCAACTGCAGCACCTGCCGGACCTCGGGGCGGTCGATGTCGCCTTGCGGCTCCTTGCGCCCGAGACAAAGGTCAAGCAGGTCATTGTCGGCGAGCTCCATCAGGGCGAGCAAGCCTCGGGCCTGTGCGACCGTCAGCGCCGCCTGATGGCGGTCGAGGAAGCGTGTGACGAACAGATCGTTCTCCAGCAGGCCACGCCGGCAACGCCAGCGCAGCCGTCGCTGGGCGACGTCGTCCAGCGGCAGATCGTCCGTGGTCGTCACGCGAGTGCCTCCTCAGCCACGGGATCAGACGGCCCGGCGGACCATCAGCTCCTTGATCTTGCCAATGGCCTTGGTCGGGTTCAGGCCCTTGGGGCACACGTCCACGCAGTTCATGATCGTGTGGCAGCGGAACAGGCGGTACGGATCCTCAAGGTTGTCGAGACGGTCGCTGGTCGCTTGATCACGGCTGTCGGCGATGAAGCGATAGGCCTGCAGCAGGCCGGCAGGGCCGACGAACTTGTCGGGGTTCCACCAGAAGCTCGGGCAGCTGGTGGAGCAGCTTGCGCACAGGATGCACTCGTACAAGCCGTTCAGTTCGTCGCGCTCCTCGGGCGACTGCAGGCGCTCCTTTTCGGGCGGCGGCGTGTCGTTAACCAAGTACGGCTTGATCGAGTGGTACTGGTTGAAGAAATGCGTCATGTCCACGATGAGGTCGCGGACGACGGGCAGGCCAGGCAGCGGCTTGAGCACCACGGTGCCGGGCAGCGTGCGCATGTTGGTCAGACAGGCCAGGCCGTTCTTGCCGTTGATGTTCATCGCATCGGAGCCGCACACGCCTTCGCGGCAGGAACGGCGGAAGCTCAGCGTCGGGTCGACCGCCTTGAGCTTCATCAGGGCGTCGAGCAGCATGCGCTCGGAGCCGTCGAGCTCGACCTGGAGGGTCTGCATGTACGGCTTGGCATCCTTGTCCGGGTCGTAGCGGTAGATCTGGAAGGTACGCAGGGTCATGACGGCTCTTTCGGTGTTTTGTGAATCAACACCAAAGTCGGTAGGCGGTGATCAGAAGGAACGGACCTTGGGCGGGATGGACTCGACCGACAGCGGCTTGAGGTTCACCGGCTTGTATTCGAGCCGGTTGCCTTCGCTGAACCACAGCGTGTGCTTCATCCAGTCGCGGTCGTTGCGCCCGTTGGGGAATTCGGGCGAGTCGGCGTAGTCGTTCACCGTGTGCGCACCGCGGCTTTCCTTGCGGGCAGCGGCCGAGACGATCGTGGCCTGGGCGGCCTCGATCAGGTTCTCGACTTCCAGCGCTTCGATGCGCGCGGTGTTGAAGACCTTGGACTTGTCCTTCAGGCCGATGGCCTTGACACGCTCGCGCAGGGCCGCGATCTTGACCACGCCCTCGTCCATGCTCGCCTGCGTGCGGAACACGCCGGCGTGCTTCTGCATGGAAGCGCGGATGTCGTTGGCCACGTCCTGGGCGTATTCGCCCGTGCTGCTGCCGTCCAGCCGCGCCAGGCGAGCCAGCGTGCGGTCAGCAGCATCCTTGGGCAGCGGCTTGTGCGTCTTGTTCTTGAGATTGAAGTCGACGATGTGGTTGCCCGCAGCACGGCCGAAGACGAGCAGGTCGAGCAGCGAATTGGTGCCCAGGCGGTTGGCGCCGTGCACCGACACGCAGGAGCACTCGCCCACGGCATACAAGCCGTTGACCACCGAGTTCGGGTCGCCGGCCTTGGGCACGACGACCTGGCCGTGGATGTTCGTCGGGATGCCACCCATCTGGTAGTGGATGGTCGGCACCACCGGGATCGGCTCCTTGGTGATGTCGACGTTGGCGAAGTTGTGGCCGATCTCGTAGACAGACGGCAGCCGCTTCATGATGGTCTCGGCGCCCAGGTGGGTCATGTCGAGGACCACGTAGTCCTTGTTGGGACCACAGCCGCGGCCTTCCTTGATTTCCTGGTCCATGCAGCGGCTGACGAAGTCGCGCGGCGCCAGGTCCTTGAGCGTGGGCGCATAGCGCTCCATGAAGCGCTCGCCGTTGCAGTTGCGCAGGATGGCACCCTCGCCACGGCAACCTTCGGTCAGCAGCACGCCCGCGCCGGCCACGCCGGTGGGGTGGAACTGCCAGAACTCCATGTCCTCCAGCGGGATCCCGGCGCGCGCTGCCATGCCCAGGCCGTCACCGGTGTTGATGAAGGCGTTGGTCGAGGCGGCGTAGATGCGGCCGGCACCGCCGGTGGCCAGCAACACGGTTTTGCCCTGCAGGATGTGGACGTCGCCGGTTTCCATCTCCAAAGCGGTGACGCCGACGACGTCGCCGTCGGCGTCGCGGATCAGGTCCAAGGCCATCCACTCGACGAAGAACTGCGTGCGCGCCTTGACGTTCTGCTGATAGAGCGTGTGCAGCATCGCATGGCCGGTGCGGTCGGCTGCGGCGCAGGCGCGCTGCACGGGCTTTTCGCCGTAATTGGCGGTATGGCCGCCGAAGGGACGCTGGTAGATGGTGCCGTCCGGGTTACGGTCGAACGGCATGCCAAAGTGCTCGAGCTCGTAGACGACCTTGGGTGCCTCGCGGCACATGAACTCGATGGCGTCCTGATCGCCCAGCCAGTCAGAGCCCTTGACGGTATCGAAGAAGTGGTAGTGCCAGTTGTCCTCGGACATGTTGCCCAGCGAGGCACCGATGCCGCCCTGGGCGGCCACGGTGTGCGAGCGGGTGGGGAACACCTTGGACAGCACGGCCACACTCAGGCCGGCGCGGGCCAGTTGCAGCGAGGCACGCATGCCGGAGCCGCCGGCCCCGACGATGACGACGTCGAACTTGCGGGTGGGCAAAGAACTTCCGGCTTGCATCACAGTCTCCACAGCACTTGAACCGCCCAGCCGGCGCAACCGACCAGCCACACGATGGTGAGGACCTGCAGGCTCAGCCGCAGGCCGACGGGCTTGATGTAGTCCATCCAGATGTCACGCACGCCCACCCAGGCATGCCAGAGCAACGAGACGATGACCACGAAGGTCAGCACCTTCATCCATTGCTGGGCGAAGATGCCGGACCACTTGACATAGGACAGCGGCTCACCGGTCAGGACCTGCGCCAGCAGGACGACAGTGAACAGGGCCATCAGGACGGCGGTGACGCGCTGGGACAGCCAGTCGCGAAAGCCGTAGTGCGCGCCGACGACCAGGCGCTTGGAACCATAGCTGGTGGACATGGGGATCGTTCGGGAGGAGGAAAGGACGGAACGCCGCGGGCGGCGTCACGGGAGCCCGGCTCAGTAGACGCCGAACAGGCGCAGGGCGAGCAGCAGCGTGATGATGTTGGCGATCACCAGCGTGGCGATGGCTGAGCTGCGACCTTGCTGCTTGCTGACGCTGTGGGTGGCATCCATCCACAGATGACGCACGCCGGCCACAAAGTGCTGCAGATAAGCCCAGATGATGCTCAGCGCAACCAGCTTGATGAACCAGCCGGGCAAGAAGCCGACGCCGGCGCTGAAGACGCTGGTGAAGGTCTCGAAGCTGATCTCGGACGACACGCTGGTGTCGAACATCCAGATCACGAAGGGCAATAGCAGGAACAGGACAGCGCCACTGATGCGATGCAGGATGGAGACGATGCCCGCCGGCGGAAGCCGGTACGTGACGATGTCCGTCACGTGGATGTTGCTGTAGACGGGGCGTTTCTTCGTGGTTTGCATGGGGTCGTGGGCCCTTCTCAAAGCGTGTTCACAGCGGTTGCCGGCCGGGCGTCCAGTGGGCGGGAAAGCCCGCGATTTTAGGACAAGCCCTTGAATTCCTGCCGCCCGCCCCTAGCGCAAGGCATGCGGCCTGCGCCTGGGCGGACGCTCAACTCACCTCATTGCGGTAATGGTGCGCACTCGTGTGGTACAGGCCGCGGCGCAGTTCCACCGGGCGGTCGTCATAGGTGCGGCTCAGCCGTTCCACGCTCAGCAGCGCGGTGCCCGGCGGCACCTGCAGCAGCTCGGCGGTGGGGCTGTCGGCCGCGACGGCCCGCAGCTTTTCCTCCGCGCGGATCATGCGCACGCCGTATTCCGTCTCAAAGAGTGCGTACATCGGGCCTTGGTATTCGCCCAGGCGCTCCGCGGTCAGCCCCTTGAACAGTTGCCCAGGCAGCCAGATCTCGTCGAGCACGACCGGGCGCTCTGCAAACAGCAGCAACCGGCGGATCATCACCACCGCGTCGCCAGCCTTGAGCTCCAGGCTGCGCGCAACGTCGGCCGGCGCGCGCATGCGCCGGCACTCCAGAAAGCGGCGCTGCACCGGGCCGGCGTCCTGCGGCGAATCCGGCGTCAGGCGCAGGAAGCGGTACTGCACATGCTCTTCGGCATGCGTGGCGACGAAAGTGCCCTTGCCCTGCCGGCGCACCAGCAGGTTCTCGGCCGCCAGTTCGTCGATGGCCTTGCGCACCGTGCCCTGGCTGACCTTGTAGCGCGCAGCCAGGTCCATCTCGCTGGGAATGGCTTCGCCCGGGCGCCATTCGCCGGCCTGCAGGCTCTTCATCAGCAGCGCCTTGATCTGCTGGTAGAGCGGGCTGAATGCCGGCGCCGCCTCCTGGCCCTGCGGCTCGGGAAGCGGCTTCGCTGCAGCGGGCGGCGAGGCGTTTGGCATGGCGGCATTGCACCACAGGACGCGACAGAGCGTCCAGGACACTCATGAAAGATGTCTTATATAAGACATAAGAGTTGACGCACTCGGGAGCCTGGGCATACAGTTGTGCGCAGTCTGGAGTGACCTACACTTTTGGGTTGTTCCGGCCGGGCCCCGCTGCCTCCGCGCCGGCCTCCTTCACACCTAGTCTGCCCTGGAGCCCCTCATGAGCAAGAAACCCGTCCGAGTCGCTGTCACCGGTGCCGCCGGCCAGATCGGCTATGCCCTGCTGTTCCGCATCGCCTCGGGCGAGATGCTGGGCAAGGACCAGCCGGTCATCCTGCAACTGCTGGAGATTCCGGACGAGAAGGCCCAGAAGGCGCTCAAGGGCGTGATGATGGAGCTGGAAGACTGCGCCTTCCCGTTGCTGGCCGGCATGGAAGCCCATGGCGACGCCAACACGGCGTTCAAGGACACTGACTATGCGCTGCTGGTCGGCGCCCGCCCGCGTGGCCCGGGCATGGAGCGCAAGGACCTGCTGGCAGCCAACGCGCAGATCTTCACCGCCCAAGGCAAGGCGCTGAACGCCGTGGCCTCGCGCAATGTGCGCGTGCTCGTGGTGGGCAACCCGGCCAACACCAATGCCTATATCGCGATGAAGAGCGCGCCGGACCTGCCGCGCAAGAACTTCACCGCCATGCTGCGCCTGGACCACAACCGCGCGCTGAGCCAGATCGCCGCCAAGACCGGCAAGCCGGTGTCGGCCATCGAGAAGCTGACGGTCTGGGGCAACCACTCGCCGACGATGTACGCCGACTACCGCTTCGCCACGATCGAGGGCCAGTCGGTGAAGGACATGATCAACGACCAGGTGTGGAACAAGGACACCTTCCTGCCCACCGTGGGCAAGCGTGGCGCCGCCATCATCGAGGCCCGCGGCCTGTCGTCGGCTGCCTCGGCGGCCAACGCCGCCATCGACCACATGCGCGACTGGGCCCTGGGCACCAACGGCAAGTGGGTCACGATGGGTGTGCCCTCGAATGGTGAATACGGCATCCCCAAGGACGTGATGTTCGGCTACCCCGTCACCTGCGAAGGCGGCGAGTACAAGATCGTCGAGGGCCTGCCCATTGACGAGTTCAGTCAGGAGCGCATCAACCTCACGCTCAAGGAGCTGCAGGAAGAGCAGGACGGCGTCAAGCACCTGCTGTAAGTCGCTCGACGCGACACGGCGCGCCACGACGCGACCAACAGAGGGCCGGTCACGCCACGGGGTGAGCCGGCCCTTCTTGCATCTGCCCCGCCGCCGCACCGACCGGAGCCATGAACCAACCCAACGACTCGCGCCACCCCCGCCAGGCCCTGTTCGGCGCCGATGCCGCGCCGCGCGACATGCTGCCCGTCTGCGATCACTACAGCGGCGTGGAGGAGCGCATGCGCAAGAGCCTGGCGCTGCAGGGAAGCTTGGCCGAGCACGCGCTTTTCGACGTCACGCTCGACCTGGAGGACGGCGCGCCAGTAGGCGGCGAGCATGAGCATGCACTGCGGGTCGCGGAGCTCGTGGACAGCCCGGCCAACCGCTTCGATCGGGTGGGCTCGCGGCTGCATCCGGTGACGCACCCGCACTTCGAGGACGAGGTCGACACACTGGTGGGCCGCTGCGGCACGCGGCTGGCGTACCTGATGGTGCCCAAGGTCGACAGCGTGGCCGTAGCCGAGCGGGCCATCGCCACGATCGATGCGGCCTGCGACCGCCATGGCCTGGCGCGGCGCATCCCGGTGCATGCGCTGATCGAGTCTCCTGCCGCGGTGTCACAGGTGCACGCGATCGCGGCCCATCCGCGGCTGGAGTCACTGTCCTTCGGGCTGATGGACTTCGTCTCGGCGCACGGCGGGGCGATTCCGGCTTCGGCGATGACACTGGATGGGCAGTTCAGCCATCCGCTGGTTATGCGTGCCAAGCTGGAGATCGCGGCCGCCTGCCATGCGTATGGCAAGACGCCCTCGCACGGCGTGGTGACGGAGTTCAAGCAGACGCGCGCGCTGGAGAAGGCTGCCACCCGTGCCTCCAAGGAGCTGGGCTACACGCGCATGTGGAGCATCCACCCCGACCAGATCCGCGTGATCATCGAGAGCTTTGCGCCGGTCGTGGCCGAGGTGGACGATGCGGTGGACATCCTGCTGGCCGGCCTGGCTGCCGGCTGGGGCCCGATCGCGCTGCGCGGCACGCTGCACGACCGCGCGAGCTACCGCCATTACTGGCATGTATTGGAACGCGCCTGGCGCACCGGGCAACCCCTGCCCGAAGAAGCGCTGGACGCCTTTTTCAAGGAAGCAGAATGAGCCTCAACTCCGCCGGTGCGCGCTTTCGCCAGGCGCTGCGCGACGAATCGCCGCTGCAGGTGATCGGCGCCATCAACGCCAACCATGCCCTGCTGGCCCAACGCGCGGGATTCCGTGCGATCTATCTGTCGGGCGGTGGAGTGGCCGCGGGCTCGCTGGGGCTGCCGGACCTCGGCATCAACACGCTGGATGACGTGCTGACCGACGTGCGGCGCATCACCGACGTGTGCGACTTGCCGCTGCTGGTGGACATCGACACCGGCTTCGGCCCGAGCGCTTTCAACATCGAGCGAACGGTCAAGAGCCTGATCAAGTTCGGCGCGGCCGCCTGCCACATCGAGGACCAGGTGGGCGCCAAGCGCTGCGGCCACCGCCCGGGCAAGGAGATCGTCTCGACCGAGGAGATGGTCGACCGCGTCAAGGCCGCGGCCGATGCCAAGACCGACCCGGACTTCTTCCTCATCGCCCGCACCGACGCCATCCAGGTGCACGGCGTGGATGCGGCCATCGAGCGGGCCATCAGATGCGTGGAGGCCGGCGCCGACGGCATCTTCGCCGAGGCCGCCTACGACCTGCCCACTTACCGCAGGTTCGCCGATGCGGTGAAGGTGCCGGTACTGGCCAACATCACCGAGTTCGGCAAGACGCCGCTGTTCACCGTGGACGAGCTGCGCGGCGCCGGCGCGGGCATGGTGCTGTATCCGCTGTCGGCCTTCCGCGCGATGAACAAGGCGGCCGAGGCGGTCTACACCGCCATCCGCCGCGACGGCCACCAGAAGAATGTGGTCGAGCTGATGCAGACGCGCGAAGAGCTGTACGAGCGCATCGGCTATCACGACTTCGAGCGCAAGCTCGACGCCCTGTTCGCCCAGAAGAAGGTCGGCTGAGCCGGCCGACCCTCGCCCGATGAATGCCGGCCGCGGATGAGGCGGCCGCATCCGCCCCTTCCACCGCCCCACTGTCAGCCCTGTCAGGAGACCCCTCGATGAGCGCCACCCCCGAGACCCCGACCACGCCCGGCTTCAAGCCCAAGAAATCCGTGGCCCTGTCCGGCACCGCGGCCGGCAACACCGCGCTGTGCACCGTCGGCCGCACCGGCAACGACCTGCACTACCGCGGCTACGACATCCTGGATGTGGCGACGACCTGCGAGTTCGAGGAGATCGCCCACCTGCTGGTCCACGGCAAGCTGCCGACCGTGGCCGAGCTGGCCGCCTACAAGGCCAAGCTCAAGGCCCTGCGCGGCGTGCCGGCAGCGGTCAAGGTCGCGCTGGAGCAGCTGCCGCCGTCGGCCCACCCGATGGACGTGATGCGCACCGGCGTGTCGGTGCTGGGCTGCGTGTCGCCCGAGAAGGACGACCACAACCACCCGGGCGCCCGCGACATCGCCGACAAGCTGATGGCCTCGCTGGGCTCCATGCTGCTTTACTGGTACCACTACAGCCACAACGGCCGGCGCATCGAGGTGGAGACCGACGACGACTCCATCGGCGGCCACTTCCTGCACCTGCTGCACGGCGAGAAGCCGCGTGAGAGCTGGGTGCGGGCGATGCACACCAGCCTGATCCTGTACGCCGAGCACGAGTTCAACGCGTCCACCTTCACCGGCCGCGTCATCGCCGGCACCGGCTCCGACATGTTCTCGGCGATCTGCGGCGCCATCGGCGCCCTGCGCGGCCCCAAGCACGGCGGCGCCAACGAGGTGGCCTTCGAGATCCAGAAGCGCTACGACACCCCGGACGAGGCCGAGGCAGACATCCGCGCCCGCGTGGAGAAGAAGGAAGTCGTCATCGGCTTTGGCCACCCCGTCTACACCGTGAGCGACCCGCGCAACGTGGTGATCAAGAAGGTGGCGGAGGACCTCTCCAAAGAGCAGAACAACACCAAGATGTACGACATCGCCGAGCGGCTCGAATCCGTGATGTGGGAGATCAAGAAGATGTTCCCCAACCTGGATTGGTTTTCGGCGGTCAGCTACCACATGATGGGTGTGCCCACCGCGATGTTCACGCCGCTGTTCGTCATCGCGCGCACCAGCGGCTGGAGCGCCCACATCATCGAGCAGCGCATCGACGGCAAGATCATCCGCCCGAGCGCCAACTACACCGGCCCGGAAAACCTCAGCTTCGTGCCGCTGAAGGACCGCAAGTAACGCCGCATCAGGATGGGCCCGGCCTCCGTCGCCCGTCCCTCACCCGTCCGCTCACGAGGCGGCCCGGATGACACACCGCAGCCCCGGCGCCAGACCGGGGCGCTGAACCCACCGGGTGGTCACCGCCCGGTCTCTCTGCCCCACTGCCATGAACCGCGCCCATCGCAAGCCACTGCCCGGCACCGATCTGGACTACTTCGACGCCCAGGAGGCGGTCGAGGCCATCCAGCCGGGTGCCTGGGCCACCCTGCCCTACACGTCCCGCGTGCATGCCGAGAACATCGTGCGCCGGGCCGATCCGGCCATCATCCGCGACTGCCTGGTGCAGCTCATCGAGCGCAAGCGGGAGCGCGACTTCCCGTGGTTCCCGGCGCGCGTGGCCTGCCACGACATCCTGGGCCAGACGGCGCTCGTGGACCTGGCCGGGCTGCGGGACGCGATCGCCAAGGAAGGTGGCGACCCGGCCCAGGTGAACCCGGTCGTGCCGGTGCAGCTGATCGTCGACCACTCGCTGGCGGTGGAGTGCGGCGGCTTCGACCCCGATGCCTTCCGCAAGAACCGCGAGATCGAGGAGCGCCGCAACGAGGACCGCTTCCACTTCATCGAGTGGACGAAGAAGGCGTTTGCCAATGTGGATGTGATCCCCGCGGGCAACGGGATCATGCACCAGATCAACCTGGAGAAGATGTCGCCGGTGATCCACGCGGATCACGGCGTGGCCTACCCGGACACCTGCGTCGGCACCGACAGCCACACGCCGCATGTGGATGCGCTGGGCGTGATCGCCATCGGCGTCGGCGGCCTGGAGGCCGAGAACGTGATGCTGGGCCGCGCATCCTGGATGCGCCTGCCGGAGATCGTCGGCGTCAAGCTGACGGGCAAGCGTCAGCCCGGCATCACCGCCACCGACGTGGTGCTGGCACTGACCGAGTTCCTGCGCAAGAGCAAGGTGATCGGCGCGTATCTGGAGTTCCACGGCGAGGGGGCAGCCAGCCTGACGCTGGGCGACCGTGCCACCATCTCGAACATGGCGCCTGAATACGGCGCCACGGCCGCCATGTTCGCCATCGACCAGCAGACGCTGGACTACCTGACGCTGACCGGCCGCTCGCCCGAGCAGGTCAAGCTGGTCGAGACCTATGCCAAGACGGCTGGCCTGTGGGCCGACACGCTGAAAGACGCCGTCTACGAGCGCAACCTGGCGTTCGACCTCTCCAGCGTCGTGCGCAACATGGCCGGCCCGTCCAACCCGCATGCCCGCGTGGCCACCACCGACCTGGCGGCCAAGGGCATCGCCGGCAAGTGGTCCATGCCGGCAGCCGGTGAAGGCACCATGCCCGACGGCGCGGTCATCATCGCGGCCATCACCTCCTGCACCAACACGTCCAACCCGCGCAATGTGATCGCCGCCGGCCTGCTGGCGCGCAACGCCAACCGGCTGGGGCTGGTGCGCAAGCCCTGGGTCAAGACCTCGCTGGCGCCCGGCTCCAAGGCGGTGGAGCTCTACCTGAAGGAAGCCGGCCTGCTGCCTGAGCTGGAGAAGCTCGGCTTCGGCATCGTCGCCTTTGCCTGCACCACCTGCAACGGCATGTCCGGCGCGCTGGATCCAAAGATCCAGCAGGAGATCATCGAGCGCGACCTGTATGCCACGGCGGTGCTGTCGGGCAACCGCAACTTCGACGGCCGCATCCATCCGTATGCCAAGCAGGCCTTCCTGGCCTCGCCGCCGCTGGTGGTGGCCTATGCCATTGCCGGGACCGTGCGCTTCGACATCGAGAACGACGTGCTGACGGTGGTCGAGGGCAAGGAGATCCGCCTGAAGGACATCTGGCCCAGCGACGAGGAGATCGACGCCATCGTCAAGGCCAGCGTCAAGCCGGAGATGTTCCGCGCGGTCTACGAGCCGATGTTCGCCATCCGAAAGGACGACGGCGCGCGGGTGAGCCCCCAGTACGACTGGCGGCCGCAATCCACCTACATCCGCCGCCCGCCCTACTGGGACACGGAGGGCGTCGGCGCGCTGGCGGCCAACCCGCGCAGTCTCAAGGGCATGCGCCCGCTGGCCCTGCTGCCGGACAACATCACCACCGACCACCTCTCGCCGTCCAACGCCATCCTGCCCGACTCGGCAGCGGGCGAGTACCTGGCCAAGATGGGCTTGCCGGAGGAGGACTTCAACTCCTACGCCACGCACCGCGGCGACCACCTGACCGCCATGCGCGCCACCTTCGCCAACCCGACGCTGAAGAACGAGATGGTGCGCAACCCTGATGGCAGCGTCCGGGCCGGCTCGCTGGCCCGCGTCGAGCCCGACGGCACCGTCATGCGCATGTGGGAGGCGATCGAGACCTACATCGGCCGCAAGCAGCCACTGATCATCATCGCCGGCGCGGACTACGGTCAGGGCTCCTCGCGCGACTGGGCGGCCAAGGGCGTGCGCCTGGCCGGCGTGGAGGTGATCGCGGCCGAGGGCTTCGAGCGCATCCACCGCACCAACCTGATCGGCATGGGCGTGCTGCCACTGGAGTTAAAGCCGGGCACCACGCGGCTGACCCTGGGCCTGGACGGCACCGAGACCTATGACGTCGAAGGCGAGCTCAGGCCGCGCACCGACCTCACGCTGGTCATCCACCGCAAGAGCGGCGAGGTGCTGCGCGTGCCCATGACCTGCCGGCTGGACACGGCCGAGGAGGTGTCGGTGTACGAAGCCGGCGGCGTGCTGCAGCGCTTCGCCCAGGACTTCCTGGCCACGCACAAGGCTGCCTGAAGGAGCACCGCCATGGCCCACGCACCGCAGATCAAGATCCCCGCGACCTACATGCGCGGCGGCACCAGCAAGGGCGTGTTCTTCCGCCTGCAGGACCTGCCCGAGCCGTGCCAGGTGCCCGGCCCGGCCCGCGACCGCCTGCTGCTGCGCGTCATCGGCAGCCCGGACCCTTACGGCAAGCAGATCGACGGCATGGGCGGCGCCACGTCCAGCACCAGCAAGACCGTCATCCTGAGCCCGAGCACCCAGCCGGACCACGACGTCGACTACCTCTTCGGCCAGGTGTCCATCGACCAGGCTTTCGTCGACTGGTCGGGCAACTGCGGCAACCTGTCCTCGGCCGTCGGCTCGTTCGCCATCCAGGCGGGGTTGATCGACGCGGCGCGCATCCCGCAGGACGGCCGCTGCACGGTGCGCATCTGGCAGGCCAACATCGGCAAGACCATCATCGCCCACGTGCCGATCACCGGCGGACAGGTGCAGGAGACCGGCGACTTCGAGCTCGACGGCGTCACTTTCCCGGCCGCCGAGGTGCAGCTGGAGTTCCTGGACCCGGCAGACGAGGGTGAAGGCGACGGCGGCGGCGCGATGTTCCCCACCGGCAACCTGGTCGACGACCTGGAGGTGCCGGGCATCGGCACGCTCAAGGCCACGCTGATCAATGCCGGCATCCCGACCATCTTCGTCAATGCGGCCGACATCGGCTACACCGGCTGCGAGCTGCAGGAGCAGATCAACGGCGACCCCAAGGCGCTGGCGATGTTCGAGCTCATCCGCGCGTATGGCGCGGTGCGCATGGGCCTGATCCGCCATGTGGAGGAGGCCGCCAGCCGACAGCACACGCCGAAGATCGCCTTCGTCGCGCCGCCGGCCGACTACACCGCCTCCAGCGGCAAGCGCATCGCAGCCGGCGACATCGACCTGCTGGTGCGTGCCCTGTCCATGGGCAAACTACATCACGCCATGATGGGCACGGCTGCCGTGGCCATCGGCACGGCCGCGGCGATTCCGGGCACACTGGTGAGCCTGGCTGCCGGCGGGCGCGCCCATGACGCGGTGCGCTTCGGCCACCCGTCGGGCACGCTGCGCGTCGGGGCTGAGGCCCGCCAGGTGGACCGCGACTGGAAAGTCACCAAGGCCGTCATGAGCCGCAGCGCCCGCGTGCTCATGGAAGGCTGGGTCCGCGTGCCCAGCGACGCGTTCTGATCCGCATCGCGGGCGCATTACCCGGCCGGCCGGGCCGGCCCAGACACCTGTGGAGGAAGTCATGAATCGTTCCACTCTCACCTGCCTGCTACTGGCGGCCTGCATGGCGCTGCCGGGCGTGTCGTCTGCAGCGACCAAGAAGACCCGCGCGGCCAAGCCCCAGGCCGCCGAGACGCAGTCGCTGGCCACGCCGCTGGCCCCGGCCAGCGACGAGCAGATCGAAGCTGCCAAGCGCGCCCACGTGGGCCGCTACCTGTGCGAGTTCGGCCAGGAGCTGATGCTCGACCGCAACGACGCCAATCCCGGCTACCTGAACCTGAAGTTCAAGCAGCAGACCTGGGTCATGCGCCCGGTGCTGTCGTCCACCGGCGCACTGCGCATCGAAGACACCCGCGGCCAGGCCATGCTGCTGCAGATCGCGTTCAAGTCGATGCTGCTCAACACCCGCACCGGCCAGCGCATCGTCGATGCCTGCGTGCATGAGGCGCAGCAGGCTGCGCTGGACGAAGCCAAGCTCAACCCGCAGAACACGCCGTCGCTGTTCGGCAACTGAAGATCGTCCGCAGTCCAGGCGGCCGGCGCCAGCAGCGCCGGCCGTTTGCTTTACGGGCCGGCACGCCGCAAGCGTGCCCAACGCATGCTGATGCGGCCCGCCGGCCGCTGCACCCAGCAGGACACTGGGGTAGCCCGCCCTTATGTCTTATATAAGACTTAAAATCACCGCGCCTCACACAGGAGCCTCTTCCATGCTGCAAGCCTATCGCCAACACGTCGCCGAGCGTGCCGCCCTCGGCATCCCACCCCTGCCCCTGGATGCCAAGCAGACGGCCGAGCTGATCGAGCTGATCAAGAACCCGCCGGCCGGCGAAGAGGCCTTCCTGGTCGACCTGCTGACGCACCGCGTGCCGCCGGGCGTGGACGACGCCGCCAAGGTCAAGGCCTCCTTCCTGGCCGCCGTCGCCCACGGCGACGTCAAGACCGCGCTGATCTCTCGCGCCAAGGCCACCGAGCTGCTGGGCACCATGGTCGGCGGCTACAACGTCAAGCCGCTGATCGACCTGCTGTCCGACGCTGAAGTGGGCACGGTCGCCGCCGAGGGCCTGAAGAAGACCCTGCTGATGTTCGACGCCTTCCATGACGTGGCCGAGCTGTGCAAGGCCGGCAATGCGAACGCCAAGGCGGTCATGCAGTCCTGGGCGGACGCCGAGTGGTTCACCAGCCGCCCGGAGGTCGCCCAGAAGATCACCGTCACGGTCTTCAAGGTGCCCGGCGAGACCAACACCGACGACCTGTCGCCCGCCCCGGATGCCTGGAGCCGCCCGGACATCCCGATGCACTACCTCGCCATGCTGAAGAACACGCGCCCCGACGCGGCCTTCAAGCCTGAAGAGGACGGCAAGCGCGGCCCCATCCAGTTCATCGAAGACCTGAAGAAGAAGGGCCACCTGGTGGCCTACGTCGGCGACGTGGTCGGCACCGGCTCGTCCCGCAAGTCCGCCACCAACAGCGTGATCTGGGCCACGGGCGAAGACATCCCCTTCGTGCCCAACAAGCGCTTCGGCGGCGTCACCCTGGGCGGCAAGATCGCCCCGATCTTCTTCAACACGCAGGAAGACTCCGGCTCGCTGCCCATCGAAGTGGACGTGTCCGCCTTCGAGATGGGTGACGTGATCGACATCTACCCCTACGACGGCAAGATCGAGAAGAACGGCCAGGTCGCCGCCACCTTCCAGCTCAAGTCGCATGTGCTGCTGGATGAAGTGCGCGCCGGCGGCCGCATCAACCTGATCATCGGCCGCTCGCTGACCGGCAAGGCGCGAGAGTTCCTGGGCCTGCCCGCCTCGACCCTGTTCCGCCTGCCGCAGGCGCCCAAGGACACGGGCAAGGGCTACACCCTGGCGCAGAAGATGGTCGGCAAGGCCTGCGGCCTGCCCGTCGTCGGCGGCAACCAGCAGGGCATCCGCCCGGGCACCTACTGCGAGCCCAAGATGACCACGGTCGGCTCGCAGGACACCACCGGCCCGATGACCCGCGACGAGCTCAAGGACCTGGCCTGCCTGGGCTTTTCTGCCGACCTGGTGATGCAGTCCTTCTGCCACACCGCGGCCTACCCCAAGCCCGTGGACGTGAAGATGCACCGCGAGCTGCCCACGTTCATCAGCAATCGCGGCGGCGTGGCCCTGCGCCCGGGCGATGGCGTGATCCACAGCTGGCTCAACCGCCTGCTGCTGCCCGACACCGTGGGCACCGGCGGTGACTCGCACACCCGCTTCCCGATCGGCATCTCCTTCCCGGCCGGCTCGGGCCTGGTGGCCTTCGGTGCCGCCACCGGCGTGATGCCGCTGGACATGCCCGAGTCGGTACTGGTGCGCTTCACCGGCAAGATGCAGCCCGGCGTCACCCTGCGTGACCTGGTGCATGCCATCCCGCTCTATGCCATCAAGGCCGGCCTGCTGACGGTGGCCAAGCAAGGCAAGAAGAACATCTTCTCCGGCCGCATCCTCGAGATCGAAGGCCTGCCGGACCTGAAGGTGGAGCAAGCCTTCGAGCTGTCCGATGCCTCCGCCGAGCGCTCGGCTGCCGGCTGCACGATCAAGCTCAACAAGGAGCCGATCATCGAGTACATGAACTCGAACATCGTGCTGATGAAGAACATGATCGCCGACGGCTACCAGGACGCCCGCACGCTGGAGCGTCGCATCAAGGCCATGGAAGCCTGGCTGGCCAAGCCTGAGCTGCTGGAAGCCGACCAGGACGCCGAGTACGCCGCCGTCATCGAGATCAACCTCGACGACATCAAGGAGCCCATCGTCTGCTGCCCCAACGATCCGGACGACGCCAAGTTCCTGTCCGAAGTGGCCGGGACCCCGATCGATGAGGCCTTCATCGGCTCGTGCATGACCAACATCGGCCACTTCCGCGCCGCCGGCAAGCTGCTGGAAGGCAAGAAGGACATCCCGGTGCGCCTGTGGGTGGCCCCGCCGACCAAGATGGACGCGGCCGAGCTGACCAAGGAAGGCTTCTACAACACCTTCGGCACGGCCGGCGCCCGGACCGAGATGCCCGGCTGCTCGCTGTGCATGGGCAACCAGGCGCAGGTCAAGGAAGGCGCGACGGTGATCTCCACCTCCACGCGCAACTTCCCCAACCGCCTGGGCAAGAACACCAACGTGTTCCTCGGCTCCGCTGAGCTGGCCGCCATCGCGTCCAAGCTGGGCAAGCTGCCCACCCCGGCGGAGTACCTGTCCGAGATGGGCGTGGTCAACAAGGACGCCGCCAAGATCTACCGCTACATGAACTTCGACCAGATCGAGGAGTACGCGGCAACGGCCAAGACCGTGGCCGTCTGATCGCGCCGAGCCTTTGCGCTGATCGACAAGCCCGCCGGGGAAACCTGGCGGGCTTTTTTTGTTTCCGCCGGCGTGCGCGGCTATTGATCAGAGGGCAGCTCCACGGCCCGCCGCGCCGGAGACCTGGGCCTTTCACGAGGGCCGCTTCGGGGCGCCGCGCCCGTCCTTTCCCTGATGGCAGCCCCGGCACGCAGCGCAACAATGGCCGGTTGCTTATTTCTGAGGATGTCTGCCATGGTGAAGTGGGTCGTTATTGGTGCCGTCGTGATCGCTGGCGTGTTCTGGCTGCTCATGCAAGGCGGCGGCGACATCTCCATGGGCGGCGAGCACGGCATGATGGAAACGCACGAGGCCACGCCGGCCGCTTCGGCGGCGTCGAACTGAGGACGGACACGCGCGTATCGCCGGCTGCCGCGAACGACGTCACCCCCTCGAAGCAAAACGGCCCGCTTGTGCGGGCCGTTTTGCTTTTCAAGGCCTCGGGCGGCGCCCGTCCGCTCAATGCGCCTTGGCGCTCGGAAGGCGACGGCGACGCGCGATCGCAGCAGTCGCAAGCAGCCCCATGCTGGCCAGGGCCCAGGTGGAGGGCTCCGGCACCGGAGCGCCGATGCTCAGGTTGGCGAACGGCGAGGCGGCACTGAAGATGCCCTGCCCCGTCGAATTCAGGCCCAAGGCCTGCGACACGGCGTCCAGGCCGTCATCCGTCAGTGTGAGGGTGGCCTGGAAGTTCACCCAGGGCCCCGAGAAGTTGAGGGGATGAACCTCGTTGGCCTGGACGGAAGCGATGTTGAACAGCGCCAGATCCGTGTTGCTCGGCAGCCCATTCGCACCCGACACATTGGCGAACACGGTGCTGCTGCCCACATCGACGCGCAGTGACGTGATGGTCAGGCTGCCACCGGTGTTGGTGAAGTTGGGCGTCGATTGCAGGAACACGCCGCCGCCGAGGACACCGCTGATCAGTGCACCGCCGGCCACGTCGGCCGAGGTGAGCAGAACCGGCGAGCTCCATACCGCGCCGTTCCCGCTGGACGGCGCCACAGCGGTTGTGCTGACGCCGGCTGCGTTCAACGCGTCCAGCGCGGCGGTGGTCAGGGCGACGGTGCCGGTCTCCTGCACAGGAAAAGCGGCAGCGGCGCCGGCCATGCTCAGAGCCGCCGCGGCGACAGACGCCTTCGCGGCCCATGTTTGCCAGTGTTTCGTCATGTTTCCTCCAGTGGATTTAGGACAAGCGCCGAAGCGGGTGAACGCCCGGCGCTCCCGTACTGTCGCCTCCTGACGCTAGAGGATGGCCCTGTCGGCCCTATCCGCCCCACATGCCGGGGGCAGGGCCAACCCTGACGCCGCCCGCGGCCAGCGGCCCTTACGGCGCGATCTGCTCGGCGTAGTCGTAGAGCGCGCCGAGGATCGCTTCGCCGCGCTCGTCGGCGGTCTCGCTGAGCGTGTCGATGCGCTCGAAGTAGCGCTCGATGGTCAGAGCGCCGCCGGCACCGTCGAGCAGGCGGTCGCGGCGATGCGCTTCCCAGCGCTCGCGCTCATCCGCGTTCAGCGTGTCGGCGAAGTTGCGCGCGCGCCAGCGGAAGACCAGCTCTTCCAGCCGCGGATCGTCGAAGCCCAGGCGCCGGCCGGCCAGATCGGCTGGCGGCTGGCTGCGCAGGCTATCCAGCGCCCGGCGGTCGTCGCGGCTGAGCAGGCCGCCATAGAGATCCTCGTCCACATCGACCGCGGGGCGCGCATCCTCCGGGCGCGCGAAGACCTCCGGCCAGATGCCATGCAGCTTGGCCCCGTGCTGGGCGGCCCATTCGGCGTGTCGCATCGCCCGCCCCACATCGACAGCCCAACGCTCGGCCTGGGCGGCATTCAGCGCCTTCAGGTTGCCCACCACCACCGGCGACTTGTTGATGTGGATGGTCTTGATCGGCAGGCGACGCATGCCCTCCGGCAGTTCCTCAGTGCGGGTGAACAGGCGCAGCCGGATGTCCTCGGCGCGCAGGTCCATCAGCTCGGCCGGGTCCTCGGCCAGGTCCCAGACGATGATCTCGTTGCGATTGGTCGGATGCGGCGCGAGCGGCCACACCACCGTGACGCAGCCGCGCTCGGGGCCGTACATGCCGGAGACATGCAGGAAGGGCCGGCCGACGCCGATCTCGGCCAGCACGGCGTCCTTCTTGCGCAGCTTCAGGCAGAAGTCGAACAGCCGCGGCTGGCGCTGGCGGATCAGCCTGGCCAGGGCGATGGTGGCGCGCACGTCGGACAGCGCGTCGTGCGCAGCCTCATGCGACAGGCCGTTGGCCGCGGTCAAATGCTCCAGCTTGAAGGAGACGCGGCCGTCCTCGTGCCGCGGCCACTCTATGCCCTCCGGCCGCAGGGCATGCGCAGCGCGCACCAGGTCCAGGATGTCCCACCGGCCGCATTCGTTCTGCCATTCGCGGCCATACGGGTCGATGAGATTGCGCCAGAAGAGGTGGCGCGTGACCTCGTCATCGAAGCGGATGGTGTTGTAGCCCACGCCCACGGTGCCGGGGGCGGCCAGCTCGCGCTCGATGGCAGCGGCGAACTGGTGTTCGGGCACGCCGTGCTCCAGGCAGTGCTGGGGCAGGATGCCGGTCAGCAGGCAGGACTCGGGGTCGGGCAGATAGTCCGGTGCCGGCTGGCAGTAGAGCATCACCGGCTCGCCGACCTCGTTGAGCTCTAGATCCGTGCGGATCCCCGCGAACTGCGCCGGCCGGTCCTTGCGCGGGAAGCGGCCGAAGGTCTCGTAGTCGTGCCAGAAGAAGCTGGCGCAGCCCTCGCCGCTCATGCTCATGCGTGGGCCGTCTTACTTGCGCCGCACGACGACGCTGCCCACCGAGTAGCCGGCGCCGAAGGAGCAGATCACGCCCAGGTCGCCGCTCTTCAAGTCGCTGCGGTACTCGTGGAAGGCGATCACCGAGCCGGCCGACGCGGTGTTGGCATAGCGGTCCAGGATCAGCGGCGCCACATCGGCCGTCGGCTCGGTGCCCAGCAGTTTCTTGATGACCAGCTGGTTCATGCTCTGGTTGGCCTGGTGCAGCCAGAAGCGACGGACCTGTTGCGGTGTGAAGCTCAGTGACTGCAGGTGGGACTCGATGTGCGCAGCCGCCACCGGCACCACCTCCTTGAAGACCTTGCGGCCTTCCTGGCGGAAGGTCTTGTCGCGGGCGTGCGGGTCGCTGTCCTCGCTGCGGTTCATGAAACCGAAGTTGTTGCGGATGGCGTTGGAGAACTGCGTGGCCAGCCGGGTGCCCAGCACCTCCCACTGGTCGGCCGACGTGGCCTGATCGGCGCGCTCCACCACCACGGCCGTGCACACGTCGCCGAAGATGAAGTGGCAGTCGCGGTCCTTCCACTCCTGGTGGGCCGAGGTGATCTCGGGGTTGACCACCAGCACGCACTTGGCCGAGCCGCTGCGCACCGCATTGGCCGCCTGCTCGATGGCAAAGGTGGCCGACGAGCAGGCCACGTTCATGTCGAAGCCGTATCCGCCCGCGCCGAGCGCCTGCTGGATCTCGATGGCCATGGCCGGATAGGCGCGCTGCATGTTGGCCGACGAGCACAGCACGGCGTCCACGTCCGAGCCCTGCTTGCCCGCCTGGGCCAGCGCCTTGCGGCCGGCGTCCACCGCGATCTCGGCCATCAGCGAGAGCTGGTCGTCCGCGCGCTCCTGGAAGCGCGGGTACATGCGGTCGATGTCGAGGATGCCCTCCTTCTCCATCACGAAGCGCTGCTTGATGCCCGAGGCCTTCTCGATGAACTCGACGCTGGACAGCGGCATGGGCTGCACCGTGCCGGCCTCGATCTGCTCGGCATGCTGGCGGTTGAAGCGCTCGGCGTACGCGTTGTAGGACTCGACGAGTTCCGCGTTGGTGATGACGTACGGCGGCTGATACAGGCCGGTGCCGGAGATGACGACTTCGCTCACGATGATCCTGGGCGGCGCGCGGCCCCAGCGCACGGCTGGGGCGGGACGGTCCGCTGCATTGGGGGGAAGCCGTCGATTTTGCCACCCGTCGCCTGACGGAGCCGGCCGCCTGGCGGTGTCATCCGTCATCCGTCATCCGTCGGCCGCCGATTACTCAAAACGGTGAAGGCGACTCCAGCACGCACGCACTTCCATCCGCCGGATGCGGCAGCACCAGCCGCGTGGCATGCAGCATCAGCCGCGGCGCGGCGGCCTGCGCGACAGGGGCCGCATAGAGGCCGTCGCCCAGTATCGGGTGGCCCAGCGCCTGCAGGTGCACGCGCAACTGGTGCGTGCGCCCGGTCAGCGGCTGCAGCTCCACGCGGGTGGCCTGCAACCGCTCATCAAAACCCAGCACGCGCCAGCGGGTCTGCGCCGGCCGGCCCTGCAGGCGGTCCACCACGTGGCGCGGACGGTTGGGCCAGTCGCAGGCCAGCGGCAGGTCGATCTCCCCCTCGGCCGATGCCAGGCGGCCTGCCACCAGGGCCACGTAGCGCTTGTCGACCTGCCGACGCTCGAAAGCACCAGCCAGCGCACGCTGGGCACCCGGGCCCAGGCCGAAGACGACGATGCCCGAGGTCGGCTGATCCAGCCGGTGCACGAGCCGCGCCAGTGGATACCGGGCCTGTACCCGGTGCAGCAGGCAGTCCTGCAGATGCGCGCCGCGGCCCGGCACGGTCAGCAGGCCGGCCGGCTTGTCCACCGCCAGGAACGCGTCGTCGGCCGCCAGCACCGCCGGGCCCTCATCCGGCGGCGGGGTGTAGGGCGGCGGCGGCGGAGGCGGGGCGGCGAGCGGGTCGGCGTGCACGGCGGTTGGCGGACGCTTGCGGAATCGCGAAGCTAAGGGATGGCATGGTGGCGCCCGGCGAGGGTCAGACCGGGCGGACGCGCCGCGCGGGCTGCCTATGATCACCGATCCCTATCTCAGAGCCGCCCCATGAGCCTGACTGTCCGCGACGCGCGCGTCCATCTCATCGACGAGGGCAAGGGCCCGCCGGTGCTGCTGCTGCACGGCAACCCAGACACCAGCGAAGTCTGGCGGCCGGTGATCGACGGCCTGCGCGGCACGCACCGCTGCATCGCGCCCGACCTACCGGGCTTCGGCCGCTCCGAAGCGCTGCGTCGGCCGGCCTATGACATCGAAAGCATGGGGCGCTGGGTGGAGGACTTCGTCACAGCCGTCGGCGTGCAGCAGCCGCTGGACCTGGTCGTGCACGACATCGGCGGCCCGCTGGGGCTGGCCTGGGCGGTGATGCATCCGCGGCGCGTGCGCCGCATCGCCATCCTCGACACCGCGTTTCACCGCGACTACCGCTGGCACTTCTGGGGCCGCGTCTGGCGCACGCCGCTGCTGGGCGAGCTGAGCATGGCACTGCTCAACCGCAGTGGCTTTCGCATGGAGCTGCGCCGGGGATCGCGCAAGCTCACACGGGCGCAGATCGATGAAACCTTCGACCGCATGCACCCCACGATGAAGCGCACGGTGCTGCAGATCTACCGCGCGGCCGACCCGTGGAAGCTGGCCGGCTGGGACGAGCGGCTGCTGCGGCTCAGCGCCGACAAGCCCACGCTCGTGCTGTGGGGCGACCGAGATCCCTACCTGCCGCGCAGCCTCGCCGAGCGCTTCGGCGCGCGCCGCGTGCGGCACTTCGCCGACTGTGGGCATTGGGTGCAGCTCGAAGAGGCCGCGGAGGTCACGCGCGAGTTGCAGGCCTTCTTCGGCGAACGCTGAGCCCCCCGGGCGGCGCCGGGGCGCTGCCCCTGCTCCAATCGGCGCAGGCCCGCTCACGAGCCGGTCATCCGCGCTTTTTAAGGTGGCGGTTTCTCACCACACCGGAGACTGCCATGACCGTCCTCACGCCGCGCCGCCATGCCCTGTCGCGCGTCCTTGCCACGTTGATCACCGGCTGCGCGCTGGTCACCGCCGCGCATGCACACCGCGGCAGCGATCCTCAGCCGCCCGAGGCGCCGGTCGTCATCGCGCACCGCGGCGCCAGCGGCTATGTGCCCGAGCACACGCTGGCCGCCTACTGGCTGGCGATCGAACAGGGCGCCGACTATGTCGAACCCGACTTGGTGAGCACACGCGACGGCGTGCTCGTCGCCCGCCACGAGAACGCGATCGCCATCCTCAACGCCGACGGCAGCCTGCGCGAGGCCACCACCGACGTGCACGAGCGACCCGAATTCGCCGACCGCAAGCGCACCAAGGTAATCGACGGCGCCACGATTACCGGCTGGTTCACCGAGGACTTCACGCTGGCTGAACTCAAGACCTTGCGCGCCCGCGAACGCCTGCCGCAGCTGCGCACCGCCAACACCCGCTTCGACAACATGTTCGAGGTGCCCACGCTGGAAGAGGTGCTGCGCCTGGTGGAGCAGGCCAACGAGCGCCGCCGCCTGCGCGCCATCCAGAGCGGCACGCTGCGTGACTTCAAGCCGGTCGGCGTCTATCCCGAGACCAAGCACCCGACCTACTTCGACGGCATCGGCCTGTCCCTGGAGGAGCCGCTGGTGCGCACGCTGCGCCGCTTTGGCTACAGCAACCGCCGTGACGCGGCCATCATCCAGTCCTTCGAGGTGGGCAACCTGCGCGAGCTGGCGAGGATGACGCGCCTGACACTCGTGCAGCTGCTCAGCAACAGCGGCAAGCCCTATGACTTCGTCGTCTCCGGCGATCCGCGCACCTACGCCGATCTGGCCAAGCCTGAGGGCCTGAAGGAGATCGCCCGCTACGCGCAGGGCATCGGCGCGCACACCAGCCTTGTCATCCCGCTGACGGGCAACGGCACGCTTGGCCAGCCCACCACGCTGGTAAAGGATGCCCACGCCGCCGGCCTGGTGGTCCACGCCTGGACGCTGCGCGCCGAGAACGCCTTCTTGCCCGCTGAGTTCGACAACGGCGGCGAGCCCGCCACCGTCGGCCGCATGGGTGACTATGCCCGCACCCTTCTGGCCACCGGCCTGGACGGGTTCTTCACGGATCAGGCCTTCCTGGGCGTGCAAGCGCGCGACGCCTTCATCGGCCGCTAAGGCGTGCTCGACGCACGCGCCGGCCCGCTGTGCTCAATGCATGCCCGGCGCGGCCGGCATGCAGGCCAGGCGGCCGCGTTGAGCCGCCGCCTGCATGCCGGCCTCCTCGGCCCATTGGCTGCCCAAGCATTCGACAATGCGGCGAAACGCCGGAGACAGGCGCATCTCGGCACTCAGGGCTTGCAGCTGCGTGCCGATCTTGCGCGCCAGCGCCAAGCGCTGCTCCACCGCTTGTCCGCTGCGCTCATGCGCGGTCATCAACACCAGCGCGGCGGCCAGCTGCGCTTCCAGCGCAGTCATCTCGACCTCGCAGATCCGGCTTGCTGCCTGGCCCGTGGGGCTTGATTCGAACTGATTCATTGCGATCTCCGCAGGACGTGCAGCGGGAAAAAAACGGGGCCGCTCCCATCGGGAAAGCGGCCCCGCCAATGCAGCGAGCCTGCCGGCCTCGCTGCCCCACGAAACCGGCAGCGCTAAGACGTTAGTGGAGCGGTTGATCGCGCTCCTTTTCGTCATTGCGAATGATTCTCATTATATTGACCATGGCCGCACGCGCAAGTCCACTGCCCTGACAGGGCCATGTGTCCCCAGGGCTCTCGCTCTGCGGCTGCAGCCGCGTCCTGAGCACCCAGGTGGGCGGGCAGATCCGTCGGATCAAAAGTCGTACTTGGAGATGACCACCGGCTCGGGGCTGGCACGTGCTACCTTGGCCCGCACCACGGCCTGGATTTCTTCAGCATGCGCTTGGTAAGCCAGCAACCAGTCTTGCGGCGTGTGGCCAGCAGCGAAGCGCTCTTCCAGCGCCTCACGCGATACGACGGCGCGCACTTCACGCCGTCCCGTGTCCACACGGATCACTACGGCCTCGTGGCCGACATACGGCTCGGGCAACTGCATACGGGGAATGGGCGTCATCACGGCTCCTGTCCAGACATCGAAGGAGGCGCAGTATGGGAAGCGCCGCCGCATCACGCGGTAAGCGTGTGCGTGCGTGTGCAACATCGCAGGGCGCGCGTTTAGGCGGCAGGGCACCTCGGCTCACTGCACACAGTTCCCGCCCTCTCCACTGCCTGGCTGAGCCGGCTTGCTTGGGGGTCCGTGTGCCGCCGGTTACCGCGCCATCTGCCGCCGGACGGCTGGCCGACGGGCGCGCCCGACCGCCCGCCTCTATCAGCGTAAAGTCGCGCCGCCAAAGCAAACAGGCCGCTCCTTGCGGAAGCGGCCTGTCATTGAACTGGTTGCGGGGGCAGGATTCGCCTCCCGGAGACGCATTCGGCTACCCAGCCCGCTGGGCGGCCGGGGGCGAACGCCGCATGGCACGGCGCTTGCGCGGCTGCGCGAGGGCTGAGCGGGCACCCTACACTGCCTGCATGCACAGCCGCCTCAGCGACCCTGGCAACCACGGCAACTGCGCGAGCTGTCGGCACTACAGCCGGCCCAGCCATGCCGGCGCGATGCTGTGCCAGCGCGAGCGGCGGTGCTGGCCGAGCTTGGGGCCGTCGCGCAGCGCACCCCCTGAATGCGGGTTTGTCCCGGTCTTGCGCGCCGGTTTTGTTTAATAAACAATTCAACCCATCGCAGCACGGTGCTGTGACCACCAGCCGGGGGTGAGTACCCGGAGAAGTCTCGCAAGGAGATGACCATGAACCAAGAATCCCTCCAGGCCCTGTCCGACGCTGACCTGGCCGCCCTGATCCAGGCCGTGCAGGCCGAGCAGGCCCGCCGCAGCAACAGCGTGCAGTCCATGCGCGTGACGGTGGGCTGGGGCTCGTACAACGAGCGCCGCTACGGCCGCCCCTGGATCGCCCGCATCAGCGCCTGGCCGGTGGGCGCCCACCCCGAGCTGGAGTTCGGCCGCTTCGTCGGCACGCACGGCTGCGCCGGCGAGACGGAGATCATCGCCCGCCCCGGCGACATCCTGCGCTACGGGCAAAAGGACACCCGCGGCAACAACAGCGAGAGCTACTGGGGTGTGGTGCAGGCTGACGGCACGGTGCAGGCCGTGTCCCAGGCCGAGGCCCGCGATCTGTACAAGGGCGCCTGACGCCACCCGCTGACCTACCGTCGCAACCGCCGCGGGCCAGGCCCGCGGCACCCCAGGAGCTGCATCATGCGAGTGAGCCTCAATCGAGTTTTCAAGGCCATCGGCGGCGCGCCGACCTACGCCGAAGTCGTCCTATCCCGCAGCGGCGAAGTTCCGCGCGACGAACTCGCGGCACGCATGGACGATCCCGACTACGAGCTGACCGAACCGCAGCTGCAAGAGATCATCCAGCGGTGCGTGGATCACCACGAGAAGGAGATGAACGACCACATCAAGTGGCGCAACGACCCCAACGCGCCAGGCAAGGAATGGCTCGACGCGCAGGAGCAAGAGGATCGCCTCAACGTCCTGCGCGACCGCGACGAGCGTCGCCTGGAGGCCCTGTGCGCGTTGCTCGACGTCCCGTTCGGCCTGACCCACGCCGAGCGCATCTGACCGCGGAGTACGTCATGACCAACATCGTCGTCACCGAGCTGGACCGCATCACCGACCTGCCTCGCGCCCGTTGGGTGCCGGGCATCCAGGGCAGCTGCGAGCCCAACATCCGCAAGCTGGGCAACCGCCCTGGCTATGCCATCCGCCTGATCGGCGGCCGCGACCTGCGCGGCGGCGTCAGCCTGTACTACGCCGTCACGCCTTACGGCAAGGGCCGCCCCATCAGCCCGCATCACATCGACCTGGCGCTGTATTTCGACCGCGTGCTCAGGGAGACGCCGCCCGCGCAACGCTGTGAGATCGGCACCGTGCAGCACATGCCCGCCGACCTGGCCCACAAGGCCTACGGGTTGATCGCCCTGCAGGCTGGCGCTGGCCTGCCGCTGGGCGACGAGGATCTGCGCAGCGCGGTCAACTCGGTCAACGCCACGCTGGGCGCGCTGGGCGTGCCCGTCGGCGGCTGGACGTTCGTGCCGCTGGTCGCGGCATACCTGCGCATGAGCGAGCGCGAGCGCATCGACTCGGGCCGCGTCATCGTTGCCGGCTCGCACCCCTACAACATTGCCCGCGCCGTCTACGACGCGGTGCAGGTGGAGGCCGCATGATCGAGATCCGCAATGCCGGCCAGCAGCTGGCCGGCACCAACTACTGGACGCTGCCCCACGCGCAGCGCGGCCTGTGCTACCTCACGGCCAATGCCGGCGCGCTGCGCCTGCTGGTGCCCGATGCGGCGCCCGGCTACCTGGCCGAGATGCGCACGGCCAAGCGCGTGCTGATCGAGGACAGCATGTCGGCCCCCGGCCAGTGCTACGACCTGGTGTTCGACGACGGGACCGCCTCGCCGTTCTGCGTCGCTCTCGACCGCCGGCAGTGCGACCGCGCCCTGACGGCCGGCCGCGATGTGCCGCTGCTGGTCTACACCCCGGCCGGCCTGCAGCTGCAACTGCTCGCGGAGATCCGCCTGTGACCCGCCCGCAGTTCACCCCGCGCATCTGCCCGCCCCGGCGGCACCTGGAGGAGGCGGGCCGCCTCTACCCCGACGCCTGGCGCCTGGCCGACGCCATGCGCGAGCGCCGCGGCGCCGGCATGATGTGGCCGGACTGGTGCTACCTGCCCATCGCCGGCACGGCCACCATCGTCGCCGCGGATGCCGGCCTGCCGGTGGAGACGGTGGCGATGATGTACCCCGAGCGCATCGCCGACGCCGCGCGCCTGGCCGCGCTGTGCGCCTGGCGCATGACGCAGGGCATCTACCGGTTCGACCCCGCCGTCTATGACGCGGTGCGCGACACGCCCGTCAGCGGCGACATCCCGCACGACGTGCTGATGCGCCTGCCCGAGTGGTGCGTCTACATCGAGACCCCGGGCCTGCAGATCGACGGCCGCCCGCTGGCCGGCACGTTCGCCCACCTGGAGTGGGACTGGCATGACCAACGCCCCGAGCTGCGCCTGCTGCTGGACGTGGACATGGGCGACGGCCACCTGCTGCAGCCGATCCCGCTGCACCTGGGCGCCTGGCCGCTCGCCGAGTCCATCCAGCGCATGCTGGACGTGAGCGTGGCCAACGCCGCCGCGGCCGGCCTGCTGGGCGGGCTGCCGGATCGGCCCACGCTGGCCAACACCGGCCTGCGCGAGACCGTGGAGCCCATCGTCTCCCTGCTGCTGTACCTGTGCAGCCAGGCCGCCGAGATCGGCGACGGCACGCGCCGCCCGCACAACCCCGAGCCCAAGCGC
This sequence comes from Pseudomonadota bacterium, assembly GCA_049321005.1. Lineage (GTDB taxonomy): Bacteria > Pseudomonadota > Gammaproteobacteria > Burkholderiales > Burkholderiaceae_C > Aquabacterium. The sequence goes on along the minus strand of JBMOQL010000003.1, from coordinate 101,724 downwards.
ACCAAGCGCGGCTGGCGGCTGTTCCAACCCGACCGCGTGACGACGTGGGACGTGGGCGTGCGCCTGGGCGCCGCACTGCGCCGTGCGTACCAGGCCGAGCAGACCGGCAGCAGCGATGCCGAGCGCAGCGGCCCGCGCCCGCACATCCGCCGCGCGCACTGGCACGGCTACTGGAGCGGCCCGCGCGACGGTGAGCGGCGCTATGACCTGCGCTGGATGCCGCCCATTGCGGTCAACGTGGACGACGTGGGCGAGCTGCCCGCCGTGGTCCGGCCGGTGAGGTGAGGCATGGACAAGGCGCAGGACAGCACCCGCGAGCAGCGGCGGCCCGGCCGGCCACGCACCGGTGGACAGGCGTGCAGCGTGTCGCTCACGCCCGAGGAGCAGGCGTTTTTCCGCGCGCTGGGCAATGGCAGCCTAACCGCCGGGCTGCGCGAGGCCTACCGGCGGCTCTCAGGCGCGCCGGACGCGCCGGCTGCACCCTCGGTACCACCCGGCCCCTGATCGGCGCCCAGCGGCCCGATTTGGCCGGCTGCCGGGGCGGTCAGCGCGTCGTACCGCTGCTCGCAGGCGAGGCCGGCGCTGTGGTCTCGGTCGGCGTGCTCAGCCAGGTCTCGATATCTCGCTGCGCACGCGCTGAGTGCGGCTCCGAGAGCGTCGATTGCCGCGCGCTGGCCGGCAGGGCCGGCACCCGGGGGCAGCCCACCACCATTGGCGGCTGTGCGGGTGAGCTGGGCGATACGGTCGCGCAGCCGCTGCTCAGCAGTGCGGGCAGCAGCAGCGGCAGCAGCCTGGGCTTGATCACGTTGGGCTTGGGCATGGTCGGCGGCCTCCTGCCGCTGGGCAATGTCGGTCTCGAGCTGGCGGATGCGCTGGGCGGCCGCGGCGGCGGCCTGCTGGCGCTGGATGATGTCGGCCTGCCAGCGCGCGGTGACCGCGGCCTGGCCTGCGGTGTAGCCGGCGGCCTGGCGCTGGTCGCCCCAGCGATCAAGCGCGGCCACTGCGATCAGTGCGGCACCGGCGCTGCCCACAGCCAGCGCCACGAGGCTGGCCGGCTTCATGCCGGCACCCCCCGGCCTTCGCACAGCGCGCGCTCTTCGGCCCGGCGCTTGACCAGGCCTGGGAGCTTGATCGGCACGCCGAGCTTGGTGGCGTAGACCCACCGGGACATCTCTGCGCAGGCGCCCGCGTGATCGCCCGCGTTGAGCTTGCGCACGAGGCTGCTGCGGCAGAACGCGCCAACGCCCACGTTGTAGGCGAAGCTGGCGTGCGCGGCTCGCTCATGCTCGGGCCGCTCGACGCGCACGCAGCGGCTGATGCCGGCGTGGATCTCGAGCAGCCGGTTGCCGAGCAGCTCGCTGCACTCGGCCTCGGTGTAGTTGCGGCCGGCCTGGGGCGCGCGGGTCTCGCCGAAACAGAACGTGGGGATGCCGACCGGGTCGAGGTAGACCCGGCGCACCAGGCCCTCGGCCGACATGGTGAGCGGCACCGCGGCCGCGATGCCCGCGGCGATCAACCGCCTCTTAAGCTCGGGGGTCATTTGCCGTCCGCCTTCCACGCCGCCCAGACACCCAACACGGCGCTCACGGCCGCTCCGATGTAGGCAACGGGCCGGGCCAGCTTGCCCATGCCCTCCAGCACGCGCAAGCCGCCCTTGAGGTTGCCGAACGCCTCCACCAGGTCGCGCGTGTCGCGGTGCACTTGGCAGGTGACGCGGTTGTTTTCGTCGAGCAGGCACTCGACCTTGCCCACCCGCTGCGCGAGCTCGAGGTACATGCGGTGCAGGGCGGCGGCGGACGGCGGCTCGACGTTGGCCTGATCGGGCGATAGGGGTGCGGGGGTAATGTCGGGCATGGTGTGGGGTGTGGTGAGTGGGGCAAAAGAGTGGGCGTCCATCCCCAGGGACCCAGACGGGCGCCCCCGGATGAGCGGTTGCGGTTGCCGACAGGCAGAGGACGATGCGCAGCGGCAAAACGACTGGAGGACTGCGATGCGACCAGCACTGCTGGCTGCCGGGCTGCTGTGCGCCACAGCGGCTCAGGCGGCGACCGTCTACGAGGCGCCGAGCGGGCTGCCGGATACGAGGCGCCCGATCGGCCAGATCGCGTCGGCGGGCCTGGTCAACGGACCAGAGGCCGGATACCGCTCGGACTGCGCCGGCTCCGAGTGCTCCTACCGCTGGCAGTACCAGCGCATCACGCCGATCAGCAACACCATCCAGTCGTTCGCTTTCGAGATCCGCTACGCGCCCATCGCAGGCGCCACCGTTCGCAGTCTCAGCTTGGTGATCGCCACTGGAGCCGCCGCGCCAACACAGAGCCTTCCGACGCTGAACGGCAGCTTCACGGTCACGGACGACACCACCGGCGCCTTGCTGGGAATCGCGTATGCAGGCGCGCAAACCGGGCTGGACGTGAACCTGCAGGGGCTCACCTCTGCCGGTGTGATCATCACGGGCCAACTCACCTTGATGCCCGGCCTGGGTGAGGACTGGACGCGCGACGTGGACAGCTACGCCTATGCGAGCCTTGAGTTCAGCCAGGCCGGGCCGGTGCCCGAGCCGGCGCACGGAGCGCTGTGGCTGGCGGGCCTGGCGGGGCTGGGCCTGCTGGCGCGTCGTCACAGCACGCACAGGTAGGGCTCCTTGAGCTTGAGCGTGCCGGTCCAGCCCTCGAACTGCACGACGATTGCCGCCCATCGCGTGCCGCGCGGCGCGCCGACGTTGCTGCCGCCGCGGCGGACGAGGCCACCGGTGCTGGCTCCATCTCGCTGCGTGTCCCAGATGACCTGCGTGCCCTTGAGCGCCCAGCCCTTGCGATCGTCGTAGTAGGCGACGGTGACGATGGCGCGGCCGGCTGTCGTCGCCAGGTCGAGGAACAGCTCCGAGAACGCGGCCTGCCCCGGGCTCGCAGGCACGTAGCCGCGCAGCGCATAGCCCTGGCCGTTGGCCGTCACGCCCGAGCCGCTGCCGGTGATCGTCAGCACCCCTGCGGCGGTAGCGGTGGCAGCATTCGCGGGGGCGGCCCAGTCCCAGCCGCTCAGGCCATCCAGCTTGGGATTGGCCAGCTGGTTGAGGTAGCGGCTGGGGACGGCGAAACGGTCCAGCTCGCCGCTCTTCTCGCTCGCGGTGATGTCAGCGCCACGCAGGTCGAGCTTGCGGATGTCGCGCTCCAAATCGGCGACCTTGATGATCTCCGTGCGATAGGCGTGGGTGTTGAACCGAGAGGGGCCGATCACCGTCACGCCGGCGCCCCCGAGCACGTTGTCCACGTACACCAGCGCCTCTCGGTCAGCCGTCTCGGACCCTCGCAGGTTGGGGCTGAGGTCACAGCCTGCCAGGTTGATCGTGATGACCTCTGCACCGGACGCATTGGTGCCCTGTGCCGCGTAGATGAAGGCCTGCTTGCCCGCGGCCTCGATGTGCCCCGTGATCGTGAGCGAGCCGCCCAGCACCGTCGCGGCCTGGTCGCTGTAGTCCAGCGATGGGCCGAACAGGCGCACATCGGCGTTGCCGCCGGTCGGCATGTAGATGCACGCGGCGTGGCAGATCGGCTTGATGACGGCACCGGTGCCAGGCCCGGACTGGTCCACCACCGTGGCTGCAGGAGGGTTCAGCGCGTCATAGCCCTCGCCAGGATCGGTGATGTACGCATCCACGATCCGGCCGCCCCGCATCACCAGGGTGCCCTGCGCCTGACGGCCGGGCCCAAGCGGGGGCGCAATGCTCAGCTTGGGCGAGACGAACCCGTTGCCACAGTGGATCAGCAGCAGCCGCGTGATGCCGCCAAACGTCGCCTGCCCATTGGCCCATTTGCCGCTGTGATGGGTGAAATTCTCACCAGCGTCCGCTCCGCAGAGGTAGGCATCCCCGGTGCGCCAGAACGCTGCCGACGTGCAGTGCACGTGCGACACCAGATAGCTGCCGTCGCCATACACCCGGTTGTCGCGGAACCCCCGCACGGCCACTTTGTGCAGGTGCAGGTCCGACACGCTGCCGACCGGCGCGGCAATGCTGCCCAGGCTCTGGCCGTAGAGCACACCATCGAGCTCGCTGGACTGCGCCGTGTTGGCGTTGCGCCCGCCCGGGCCCACGACCTCGAAATGCTCAAAGGGCAGGATGTCGCTGCGCGAGTCGAAGGGGGATAGCGTCTGGCTGCGGTAGTTGATGGCATAGCCCACCGCATCAGCCGCAGTCGTCAGCGTGGAGCCGTTGCCGCGTAGCCCGACGCGGGTGAACTGCCAGCACAAGCCCACGGGCACCAACTCGATGACACAGCCCTGCCCGGGCCCAGACATGACGGCCACCTTGCGGCTTCGATAGCCGCGGCCCCACTTGTTGCCGACGATGCGCACGGAGACCACCTCGCCGGCCGCGACCTCGCATGCGAGCTGGGGCCTCTCCCCATCAGCGTCGTCAGGAGCAGGGGCGGCCGCCGCGGGCGCCGTGGTGTAGTTCTTGCCCCCGGATCGCAACACCGGCACGACCGCGCCATAGCCCAGCGAGTACTGGCCGCAGTCGTCCAGATCGACAACGCCGCCGCCCTGGGCGAGCACGTAGTCGTGCACGAGCTGGAGCACGGCAGGGCCAGTGCCGATTGGACGCGCGCAGATGCCACTGAGGCCGCGCGAGACCTCGGCATAGATGTCTGCGGCAAGACGGACTCGAGTGCTCATGTCAGCCTCCAGGGGTGGTGTGTGCGGACGAAAAAAAGCCCGCCGGGTGGCGGGCTGGTGGGAGGGGTCGGAGGATCGCTAGACGAACAGGCGCACGACCGTCAGCGGCAGCGTCTGGCCGTTGCGGTTCTGGAGGTTGAACACGTCGCCTGCCACGGCGACATAAAGCTGGTTGTCGGCCTCGCGCTTGAAGCGCACCGTCTGTCCTGCAAGCGTCACGTCGTACTCAAAGTCGTCGAAGTCGGTCAGCGAGGGGTCTGGTCGCATCCACGTGCGGCTCTGGCGATAGGGCGGGCCATAGATGTAGCTCTCGGTCTCATGCACGAGGTAGAGGTTGTTGTACATCGTTGGCACCGAGCTGGGACTGAGGCTGCCGACGTCATAGCGCCCAGCGTAGGTGTCGTAGTGCCCCGCCGGCGTGTACCACGGGCCGTATTTGCCAACGGTGATGTGCCCCTGGTAGATGACGAGCGGGCTGGGCGTGAGACCGAAGAGCCCTCTGGAGAGGAACATGACTGCCCCCCTCAGCTCGCCTGGTTGCCCTGGGGCATGTGGGTCCACGCACCGTGGAAGCGGCCGTCATCAGGATCCCAGACCAGCGAGAGGTAGCTGAATGAATTGGCCGCCGACTGCGGCCCATTGGCAATGCGCTGGTTGTTGCTGAGGTACACCTGCTGGTTGCCAGCAGCGCCCTGCTTGACCCGGATGGTGATGAACTGCCCAGGCTCGGCATTGGCGAGCGTGAGCGTCGTGTGCCCCGCGAGCGTGAGGCTGAACATGTTCGACAACCGGCAGTCGATGACGATCTCCTCTGCCCACGTCAGCGTCACCGGCGCCGTGCGGGCCCCACGGTTGAGCGTGGCCGACCCCGTTGCCGCGGGCATGCTGGCCAGCAGACGCGACAGCAGGATGGGCTCCCCGTTGTCGATGACCGCCTTGAGCGCCGTGGACAGCTCGTCCACGCGCTGTTTGAGCAACACGAGCTGGGCACGCGCGGCGGCCGGGTTGTCGGTGGCCGCGTCGTAGTCAGATGCCGGTACGGGTGTGTCGGCAGGGGCGCTGGTGGGCCAGGTCATCGAGGTCTCCGTCGAGGTGAGGTCAGGGCACGATGCCCTCGACCCAGTAGTCGATCAGCGGCGGGTCGGCGAGCACGCCGGCGCCGTTGTACGTCTTGATCACAAAGCCAGTGGCCGGGCTCGGGTCCACGATGTCCACGTCCCAACCGGGCCCGACGTTCTGCAGGGTGACGCCCCAGCGGCTGTGCCGCACGAAGGGCTTGAGCAACGGCAGCTTGTAGTGGCCCGCCGCGATGCGGTTGGGGCCCAGGCTGAGCGGGTCCACATCGTTGCCGAGCTCGGTGGTGACCTTGCCGCGGTAGGCCACGGTCAGGCGGCTGAGCAGCGTCACAGGGGTGATGCCGGGCCCGGTGGGCACGCCGACTGGCACGCTGACGGCGATGCGCACGCGCACATAGCGGGCGGTGATGGCGCCGGCCAGGGGCGCCCAGGCCGTCCACGTGGCGCCGTCGGTGCTGTGCTGCTCCTGGGCCGACACATCACCCTCTCCGACCCACTGCAGCGATGGCGTGACGCTGACCGTGGTGCCGAAATCCTCCTGAGGCGGCAGGTACTCCCACGACAGCGCCGGGGCCCACACCCAGCGCGTCCACTGCGCCCACGTGGCCGGCAGGGTGCCCCATGTGGCGGTGTCCGCTGCACGCAGGATGGGCGCGCCGGCATCGGTGTCGCGCACGGCGTCGGTGAGCGTGCCGGGCCAGCCCTCCTGATGCAGCGCGCGATAGACCAGGGCATCGCCCAGGCGAGGATCGGGGAACGTGACGAGCTGGTACAGCGGCTCCGCGCTCTCCACGCCGAACGAGTCGACGGCCTTGATCGCAAACGTGTAGTCGCCAGCCATCAGCTGGTTGGTCTCGAGCGGAGAGGCCGTGTAGTAGCCCTGGTTGTCCGTCGTGTTGCCGGTGGTGTCGAACGCGGCCATGTCGTCCCACGTCCAGTCATCGTGGCCCTGGCGGTAGCGGATGCGCACGCCCGTGGTGTCGGCCGTGCGCGGCGCGGCGGAGGACCAGGCCCAGTCAAACTGGCGGGTGCCGTCCGTCTGGACGGAGACGAGGAACGAGCTGACGTTGGTGGGCGGCAGCAGCGCCATCGCGCCGCTGATCGTGTAGGCCACGGGCTCGACGTCCTCGAGCAACTGCTGACCACTGCCGAACACGTTGACCGAGCAGAACTTGAACAGCAGCTGCCGCCCGATCATGTCGCGCTGCAGGGGCTCGCTGCGCAGGATGGCGTCGTCCACGCGCACCACGGCTGCGCCGGCCGTGTGGGCGGCGGCCGGGCTCAGGTAGGCGCCGCGCTGGCTGGTGGTGAGCGTGTAGGCGCCAGCGCCGGTGAGCGTGGCGGTGGTGTGCGCCATGTACTCCGGCGTACTGCTGGGCGTGTCGCGCACCATCAGCAGCGTGGCCAGGGCCTGGGCATCGCCCGCGCTGGCGGTGAGCAGCTCGCCGCCGCGGCCGGCCAGCTGCAGCTGCAGCTCAGCGCCCTCGGCAGCGGCCAGGGGCGCGGCCAGGGTGCCGTAGCGCGCGCCGGTGGCGCGGCCCATGAGCTTGTAGTTGTCGCCGCCGTCCAGGCTGACCCACACGTCCGCGCCGCCCCACTCGGGCGTGGTGCCGGTGACGGCCACCCACACGGCCAGGCCGCTGGAGCCAGCCAGCTCCACCGGCGGCTCGAAGATCACGGGCGTGGCCACGTTGCCCGGCGGCGCGTTGTAGTCGGGCTGGTAGCCGGTGCCGGCCTGGGCGCCGTAGCGCGGGGCGCTGGCGATGCCGATGGGCGCGTCCTCTGCCGTGACGGTGTAGTGCTCGCCGTCCTCCTCGATGGTGAGGATGCGCACCGGCACGCGGTCGAGGAACGTGGTGGGCTCGGTGAGCGTGAGCAGGTCCAGCGGCTCCAGCAGGCCGAAGGACCACGGCAGGCGGAACTCATAGACGTTGCGCTTGCCCAGCTCGGCCTGCAGCATGATCTGAGCGACGGCGGCGCCCACGGCCACGTCCTTGATGGCATAGGCCTTGATGGTGTCCTTGGGCCGGCGGCCGTAGAGGTCGATGTGCGCCGTGTCCTGCGCGCTGACGGGCTCCACGTTGTAGCCGTTGGAGCGGTTCTCGATCTCCAGCGTGATGATGTTGTAGCCCACGTCATCACCGGTGGCCAGCTCGGTGCTGCCGTCCTGGCCCTGGTGGCGGCGGATGCGCACCGGAGGCTCGCCCTCGTCGGTGATGAAGTGGGCGTCCGTCAGGTCATAGACCGGCGTAGTGTCGGCGGTGTAGGTGCGGCCGTTGGCGGTGATGGACTGATCGCCCAGCGGCACGAACTTGAGCGTGCCCTCGCTCCACACGACATCGGTGTTGGTGATGCGCAGGATGGCGGTGAGCCAGTCGGCGGCGCTGGTCTGCTCCTGCAGCACGGGGCTGAGCCAGATGCCGGCCGCGATGCAGTAGTCGCTGTAGCGCTCCAGTCCGGCCAGCCAGTCGCGCGGCCAGCTTGCGCCCCAGCGCTCATCGCAGAGGCAGATGGGCACGATGACGGCCGGGTCAGCATCCAGCACCTGGGCCGGCACGCCGTCCACATAGCCCAGCTCCCAGCCGGTGGAGACCTCGAAATTGTGGTTGGGCAGCTCGGCCGCGTCGCTCAGGCTGTAGGCCGGCGCATAGACGTAGGCAATGCCGGGGTAAGCCAGGGCCTGGGCGGGATGGTTGTCCTGCAGCCAGGACCACACGCCCTGGTCCGGCATGCCCCGAGCCAGCGACAGGCCCAGCTGGCCCAGCGCGTTGCGCGTGGTGGCCGCGGTGAGCGCCTGCAGGTAGGTGATCTCCACGGTGTTGCCAGGCACCACACGGTCGCTGGTGATGTGGTACTGGCCCCCAGGGGAGACGGTGTACTCGTTGCCCGCCACCAGCGTGGGCCGTACGCGGCTGCCCAGGCGGCGCACGCGCACGTCGCCCGCGAAGCCAGGCACGGTGATGAGCCGGTCTGGCGGCACCACGGCAGTGATCGTGGTGTTGCGCGTGACCGCCGGCACCACCTCGCCACTGAGCCTGTCCTTGCCGCGCCAGGCGCTCACCACGCCGTTGATCGGCCCCTGGCACAGGCCGATGATGACGCCGGCCTCGTAGCTGTACCAGGTGTTGACCGTCTTGACGCCACCGCCGCCGCCCTTGCCGCCCTGGCGCTGGGTCTCGGTGTGCTCGATGCTGCGAAACGAGCCGTACCACAGCAGGTTGGCGGCCACGCGGGCGCGGCCCAGCACGACGGGGATGCAGCCGGCCTGCTGGCTGGTCTGCACACGGATGTTGGCCAGTCGCTCGGCGCGCTGGCTGATGGTGGTGGTCTTGCCGCCCATGTGCTCAGCTCACCTGCGGCAGGTTGGGGGTGATGAGGTCAAACCACAGCGGCTCACGGCCAGCCAGCGGCTCCTCATCGATGTGCTGGCGCAGCACCATGCGCGCGCGGGCCAGCGCGTGCACGACCTGGCCGCTGCCGATGTAGAGCGCGCCGTGGCTGTAGGTGCGGCCATAGCGCCACACGCCGATGTCGCCGGGCTGCGGGTCTGCCGTGGGCACGCCCAGCTGCTGCAGCCACTGCAGGTAGCGCTCCTCCGTGCGGTGCAGGTGCCACTGCGTGCTGTAGGGGCGCGGGTCAAGATCGGCTGGGATGAGCTGCTGCGCGGCCAGCAGGCGCACGAGCAGCATGGCGCAGTCCACGCCCTGGCCCTTGACATCGCCCAGGTGCCGGTAGCGCGTGCCCAGCCACGTGAGCGCATCGGCCACGATGGCGGCGCGGACCTGCTGCACGGTGCGGGTCATGCCACGGTCTCCGGGGCCGGGACGAGCGGCGTGCCGCGGAAGCGCGGGCGGTTGTTGAAGCGGCCGACGCAGGCATCGAGCGTGCGGGGGCAGCCGGGGCGCGCGGTGAACGTGTCGCCCACGGCGGGCTGCACCGACCACGGCTGGGCGAATGCGAACGACCCACCGGCGAACCCCTTGACGGTGCGCGTGAGGCCCGCCAGCGCGCCGCTGGTGAAGCGCACCACACCCAGCTCGAAATAGCCGGCGGCATAGCCCAGCAGGCCGCTGCTGAATGCCGACAGCTCGCCGGGCTGCACGGCGGTGACGGTGCCCGTGACGGTGAGCGCGGTCACGTCCACGCGGCACATGGCATCGCCGAGCTGGTTGAGGCAGCCGGGCTGGTAGACCTCGGCCGGGATGGGCGTGTTGAGCTGGGCAAGCGCGGAGCGCACCTTGAGGTCGATGCGGCCGCGCTCGAACTCGGCCGGGCCGGTGTTGCCGACGAACCGCTTGACCGTGCCGCGCAGCTGCAGCGTCTCTGCGTCCAGGTAGGCCCACTCCAGCACGACGCTGGCGCCATCCAGGCCGCCCACGCGGGCGAACTTGAGCGCGGGCAGGCCGCCGATGGTGAGCGTGTCGTCCACCAGCAGGGCCAGGTCCATGTCATCCACCTGCACGCCCGCGGCCAGGCGCAGGCGGCTGCGCTCGAATCCCTGGTTGCCGTCGAACACACGGCCGTCTGCGGTGGTGATGCCCTGGGCGCAGTCCGTCCAGCGCAGCGTGATGCCGCCGTGCGTGGTGAGGGTGAGCAGGTCAAACCGCAGGCCGCTGGTGGCAGTGGCCATCCAGGTGGCCAGGGACGCGTCGGAGGTGATCATCGGTTGACGGTCTCCAGCTCCACGCCGTCCACGCTGTAGAGATCCTTGAGGAACTGCGTGAACGTGAGCGAGGGCTTGGCGAACGCGACGCGGTAGTAGAAGCCGCCGGTCCAGTCCAGCGCAGCACCGGCCGCGGGCGCGCTGTTGAACGTGACCCAGCCGTCGTCATCGATGCTGTAGCCGCTGCCTGCCACCACGCTGCCCGCGGCGCGGATGGTGGGCGTGCCGCGCACCGCGCCGATGGGCTCCACAAACCCGGCGCGGGCCTGCACCAGGCGGAAGCGCGTGGTGCTGCCGTCGCCCACGCCGAAGGCCTGGGGCGCGTCGACGCTGTTCCACTCGCGGTCCATCAGCAGGAAGTCCTGCAGCGAGCCGCGCCGCTGCAGGAAGAAGCCCTGCAGGGCCGTCAGCTCGGTGTAGCCCGCCCGCTGGCGCAGGAAGTTGAAGCGCAACGTGAACCGCCACACCGGGTACAGGCGCTTGCCCATCGCATAGCGGCGGCCGGCGGAGGAGCGCTGCACGATGTTGTCGAACATGGGCTCCGCGTCCCGCTCGGCGCTGATGCCTGGCAGGCTGGGAAAAACGGCGTTGGACATGCTGGGGGCTGATCAGGCGCGGCGTGAGCGCTGGCGCATCTGGATGGCACGCACCAGGCCGTCACCGCCCGGGCCGTTGAGGTAGCGCTCGAAGCTGCGCGCATCGAGGGCCTGCACGTGCAGCTGCAGGGTGCCGCCGGCTGCGCCGCCCATGCCGCCGCGGTCCGCCAGGCTGCGGATCACGTCGGCATGTTTGGCCGGCAGGATCATCTCGCGCGCATGGGCCTGCACCAGCGGGTTGACGCCGGCCGGGATGTCAAAGCCGCCGCTCGCGCTGAACACGTTGCCCGCAAACGCCATCACCGCGCCCATCGCACCGATGGCCAGGGCCGGCGCCATGAAGGGGCCGACGACGGGGATGGCGGCGATGGCGGCATACACGCTGGCGGCCGTCTCCCACGCCTTCATCCCGATCGTCTTGACCACGGTGCCGGCCATGGTGGCCAGGCTGGTGGCCGCGCCTGCGGCCTCCACGGCGGTGCGGGTGGCCACGCCGGCGGTGGTGGCGCCGGTCTGCACGGCCTCTTTCATCAGCCACTGCGTGAGGGGCTTGGTGATCATCTCCTGCAGGAAGATGTTGAAGGCGCCTTTCCACAGGTCTTGCAGCGCCTGCAGGGCCGTGCGCTGGCGGGTCAGGATGCCCTCGGTCGCGTCGCCGGCCTGCTGGGCCAGGCGGGCCCACGGGTTGTTGGCGGGGTCGGCCTGCAGGCCCTTCTCCTGCCGCGTGATGCCGGCCAGATTGGCCTGGTGCTGGCGCTGCAGCTCCTCGATCTCGGCATTGATGCGGGCACGCTCGACGGGGTTGCTGTCGGGGTCTTTCTCGAGCAGCTGCAGGCGCGCCTGCAGGGCCTGGCGCTTGATCTCGTGCATGCGCTCCTGGAAGGCGCGCTCCTGCTCCAGACGCTGCTCCGCGGTGATCTGGCCCAGCGCGAGGGAGAGGTCTGCATCGGCCCGCTCCTCCTCCACCTGCGCCAGGCGCGCGGAGGTCTCGGACGCGGCCAGCGTCTGCTGGATCTGCTGGCGCTGCTGGGCCGCGCGCTGTTCGATGCGCACGATCTCAGCCAGCGCGGCGGCGTGCTCCTTGGAGCCCTCGCCGTAGAAGGCCTTGACCTGATCGGCGATGCGGCGCGCGATGCGCAGCCGCTCCTCCATGTTGTTGTTGTACTGCTGCAGCTCCAGCCGCTGGGTGGCGATGCTGTCCTCGAACTGCTGGCGGCGCAGCTTCTCGGCCTCGCGGGCGGCGCGGCGGCGCTCGGCTTCGGCCGCGGCGTCGGGCTTGGCGACGTAGCCGCGGCCCTGGCCTGCGCCGGGGGTGGGCGCGGACGCGGTGTCGTCGGTGAACAGGTTGGTGATGCGCTCGCGTGCAGCCGAGCTGGAGGCGACGATCTTGTCCCAGCCGGCCTGCCAGGCGTTGCCGATGCGCGTGGGCCAGTTGCTCAGCTCCTCTTCCGCCCCTTTGAAGTCGCCGTGCAGCAGCTTCCACAGGCCCGAGCCGAGCGCGCGGATGGGCTCGGTGATCGTGTAGAGCGTGGCCATCACCACCTCGCCCACGATGACGATGCCGTTCTGCAGGCCGTAGAACGCAGTCATCAGCCCGCCGAGCGCGCCGCGCAGCACGCGGATGGCGGTGGGCGCGGCCTCGTTGAACAGGTTCAGGAGGTCGGTGACCGCGGGCATGAGCTGATCGCCCACCGCCTTGGTGATGCCCTTCATGCTGAGCTGCGCGCGGTCGCCGGCAGCGTCGAACTCGTTCCATGCGGTGACCGACTTGTCGCCAACGATCAGGCCCAGCTCTTCAACGGCCTGGCGGTTGTCGTCCAGCGTCTGCTTGTTCAGCAGCAGCAGCTTGCTGGAGCCGTCGACCGACTTGCCGAATATCTCCTGCGCGGCGAGGTTGCGGTCCGTGCCCTCCTTGTAGCTGTTGATCACCTCGACCGCATCGAGCATCAGCTCGTTCATCGGGCGCAGCTGGCCCGATGCGTCGCGGGTCTTGAGGCCCAGGGCCTGCAGCCGGTCCTCGTTGTTGCGCAGGTTCTTGCCCAGCGCACCGGCGGCGGTGGAGAACTCCTCCTGCGTGCTGCCGACGTCGTCCAGCGCGGCCTTGAACACGCTGGCCTCGCCGGCACTGCTGCCCAGCGCGCGGCCCAGGTCCATCGACTGCTCGGTGTACTCCGCCGTACGCTGCACCGCCTCGTTCATGGCGGCCACGGCCAGCGTGGCACCGAACGCGATGACGGCGCCCTTGAGCGACTCGTAGGTCTCACGCAGCTTGGTCGCACCCTCACGGGCGCGGTTGAACGCGGCGACAGCCTGCGTGCTGTCGCCGCTGATGCGGATCTTGACTTCGGTGTCGCTCACGGTGTGCCTGTGCGGTCAGAGGAGGCCCATGGCGCCGAGCTGCTGCAGCTCGGCCTCGATCTCTTCATCGGTCTGCTCACGTGGGATGTCGCCCGCGGGCTCGATGCCCAGGTAGGCCTGCACCATCGCCTGCAGCGGCGGGTGGCGGCGCAGGTGGCTGCGCAGGGCGGCGACACGCACGAAATCGAGCTCCAGCAGGGCCTGGTCCCAGGACCAGTTCAGTTCGCAGACGACGCTGGCGACGAGGGCGTCGAGGCCGGTGCCGCCCGCCGGCTGCCCAGCGCCCTCATGCGCTCCCCCAACGCCTGCATGCGGGCGACCTCCTTCTCCTGGATCAGGATGAAGGCCTCCATCACATCGGCCGGGCTGGCGAGGGACAGCAGCTCGTCACGGCTGAGCTGGGGATAGTTGCGCTGCAGCGTCTCGAGCACGACGGTGACGGCCACGTCGTTGTCGTCCAGCTGGGCGCCGTCGGCCTGGGCACGCGAGGCGGCCTCGAGCTTCTGGTAGGTGGCCAGCGTGCAGGGCGGCAGCACGAACTCGCGGCCGCCCAGCGTGATCAGCTCGCCAGCCAGGCGGGGGATGGTGGGGTTCATGTCGTGCCCGATCAGTTGCCGCGGAAGACCTCGAACACCTTGCCGTTGGCGCTGGCAAAACCCTTGAACGCGCCCTCGGGCATGGTGTATTCGTTCAGCTTGAAGCCGAATGACATGCTCTCGAACGTGGCATTGGCCAGGCGCAGGCCGAAGTAACTGCCGGCGCGCGAGGTCTTGCGCAGCAGCAGGCTGCAGAACTGCGTGTCGCCGGCCAGGGTGTTGTTGACCGTGAGCGTCTCGCCACCGGAGGCGCTGTTGTAGAGGTAGGTGATGAGCGGCTTGTTGCCGTTCTCGCCGGTGTTGAACGTGTAGACGCCCGTGGTCTCGTTGACGGCGTACTCGCCCACCTGCGGCGTGGCGGCGACGCGCTTGTAGACCGTGCCGTCGGCGGCCACCACGCCATAGTCCTCGCGGAACTGCGCGGCGTTGGCAACGGTGGCCGTGCCGGTGGCGATGGTGACCTGCTCCGCCGTGGCCAGCAGCAGCACGCCGGCGGTGCGGTCGGCCTGCATGAACACGTCGGTCAGCCAGGCGGGGTCGAACTCGCCGGACTTGTACTTGCCGCTGATGGACTCGTTGCCGCTGGCCACGTCCTCGGCGTACTTGCGCTCGCCGAACAGCTCCTTGAGGTCGCGCTTGATCTCGATGCTGATCTCCTGGATCACGCCCACGCGGCGCGGCGTGGGGTTGGTGCGCGTGGGCTTGAGGTAGACCTCGGCAGAGTGGAAATAGAGGTTCTTGGGGTTGGCCATGGCGGGCTCCTTGGGTGGGTGAGGTCAGAGCGACGAGAGGTCGCCCCGGGTGTGCTCGTAGACCAGCGTGTACTCGGCCTGCAGGTCGCAGACGGTGAGGTCCGCGTCCTGGTAGCGGAAGGTCTCGCTGGCGAGGTCCAGCTGGCAGGCCTGCTGCAGCAGGGGGCTGCCCATCAGCGCGGCGTGGGCCTGGGCCAGCAGCTCATGCGCCTGGCGGCCGCTGCGCTCGCCACCGGCACGGATGACCAGCAGAACGCCGCCGGCACGGCCCTGCACCTCGCCCGCCACGCCCGCGGCGCCAAAGCTGCGCGGCACGACGTTGACGGCGGGGAGCTGCGCGATGGCCGTGGGCAGCGTGCTCTCGACCGCGATGCGGCCGGCCAGCGCGGGCAGGGCCTGCAGCACGGCGGCCATCTGGTCGACGAGGGTGAAGAGGCGCGTGGTCATGCGGTGAGGTCCAGACGGGTGAATGCGCCGTCGCCACCGGGCAGCACGGCATGCACGCGCAGCACCTGGCCGGCCACGGTGATGACCGCGCCGCGCACCAGGCCGGCCGCAGCCACGTCAGCCGCGCGCACGGTGAGCTGGCGCGAGGGGGACAGCACGTCGGACTCCTCGAACCCAAGCGCCTCGGTGGGGGCGCTGTAGAGGCCGGTGAAGGTGTAGCCGCCGGCCGAGCAGGCCACGCCGAAGTCAGCCAGGAAGGTGGCCTCATCACCGGTGCCGATCACCCGAGCACCTTGCCGAGGTTGGCCCGGTAGCGGGCGTTGAAGTCACGCGCGACGGCGATGTCGGCAATGCGCTGCAGGTCCAACCGCTTGCTGTAGCTGGGGCGTGTCTTGACGAAGATGAACACGGGCCGCACGTCACTGCCGTGGATGCCGCGGCGGGACCAGATGCCGGCGGGCAGGCCCTGGCGGCGGCCGTTGCGCTCGCCCGGGCCGTGGCTCACGAAATACTCGACGCCGTTGATCGTCTTGTGGCCCTCGGCCGTGGTGCCGCGCTGGGCCAGGTTGGCACGGCGGCGGGCGGTCATGTTGGCGCGGTAGCCCTGCTCGCTGAACGCCTGCAGGTAGCTGAGCAGCTGCACGATGAACGAGCCCTTGACGTTGCCGTAGGCATCGATCTGCCCGGGGTCGATGCCATCGGCCGGCACGGCGGCCATGCCGGGCAGCATGTGGCCCGCGCGCTGCAGCGCCACCTCGAAGCGCTTGTTGCGCCGCGTGCCGCCAGTGACGTGGGCCAGCAGCACCTTGGACGGGTCGATGCCCTTGCCGCCCATGTAGCGCGGCTCCACCGTGGCCTGGGCCTGCTGCCGCGTGGCGCGACGCACCCAGATGCTGCGCAGGATGTAGGGCGTGGGCCGATCGAACACGCGCTGCATCTCGTCCTGCCAGTCGCGGCGCACGTTGAAGGCCACGTCATTGACCGTGCGCACCTCGGCAAGCCGGACCTTCTCTGGCGCGGCGGCCAGGCCGCGCAGCAGGTCGTCGACGTTGTGCGTGATCATGTGACGTGGCCTCGGACGTGAGCCGCGATCAGGCAGCGGCGCCCTTGATGAGGAAGCCCGCGATGGCGCCGGCCAGCACCGGGCGGCGGCTGTCGGTGACGGGGTAGTACCAGGTCTTGGTGTTGCGGTCGTAGTACGGCTCTTCGACGACCGGATAGCCCTCGAGCTGGTAGGTGTAGCCGTAGGCCGGGGAGCCGCCTTCTTGCATGCTGGCCGCGTCGGTGTAGGCCAGGATGGCGTCCTTGCCCCACACGTCGACGAAGCCGCCGGCGCCGCTGTTCAGCGACGGATCCCAATACTGCGCATCGCCAACCACGATGTTCTCGATGTCCAGCACGCGGCGCAGGTCGTCCAGCGTGGCCACCTTGAGCGTGTTGGACGACAGGGCGTCGAGGATGTCCACGTGCATGAGCAGGTCGCCCGCCACCTTGGGGCCCAGCACCAGCGTGTTGGGCCGGCGGCCGATCTTCTGGCGCACGGCCTCGCGGGCGTCCTTGATGTCGCCGCGCGGGTTGCTGGCCGGGTCGCTCCACTGGCTGGTGCCGGTGAGCGTGACGGTGTTGCCGCTGGGGTAGTTGCCGGCCAGGCGGGCGAGGTCGGCGGCCTCCTTCTCGCGCTCGATCTCCATCATGTTCTGCACGCTGCGGATGGCGCGGCGGCCCAGGTCCAGGCCGGGGACGGCGTCGGCCTCCTGCGCCAGCTCGGTGGGCACGGAGCCCTCCAGGCTGCGGTCGATCAGTGCGAAATCCTTGCCGGCGTGGCCGAACTGCACGCGCTTGGTGTTGGCACCGGGCGCGCGCACGCTGTTGACGATCTGGAAGTCGGACGCGTCGAACTCGATGATCTTCCCGGCACGGGCGCTGACGGGGACGATGGGGAACAGGTAGGACGCGACCTTGGCGCGGTCGTAGGCGTAGCCGCGGGCGACTTCGGACAGGATCGGATCGATCACCCGAGCCTGGCTGGTGGTTTGCTGGGGCATGTGGTGCTCCTAGGTGTGTGGGATCAGGCCCGGGTGACGGGCGAAAAAAAACCCGCCGGGGTGGCGGGCTGGGGACGCGAGGCGAGAGGCGCGCGGGGCGCGGGGTCAGGCGTTGGGGATGAGCAGCACCTCGACCATCGCGCCGGCAGCGCCAGCGGCTTGCAGCGCCTGCCCGACCTTGATGTTGGTGCCGGTGTGGGCGACCGCGCGGCCGGTGGCATCGACCATGAGCGCGGCGCCCGCGGTGAACGCGGCGCCGGCCTCGACGATAGTGGTGCCCAGCGCATCGGTGGGCAGCAGGTCACCGGCGGCGCCGGCCGGGGTGCGCGTGACGCCCAGGGCCGCACCGCCGGCAGCCGGGTAGGCGCCCGCGGCGGTGATGAAACGGTTGGCGGCCAGGGCGCCGGCCGCTGCGACCGTGAGGGTCAGCAGCGGGATGGAGGGCTGTTGCATGGGCATGGTGGCGATCTCCTGATCAGGGGATGTGGTGGTGCGGGCGGGGGCGTCAGGACGCGAAGCCCAGGTCCTTCATCGCGGCGACGAAGTCGATGCCCTTGGCCTTGGCATGGGCCTTGGCCTTGGCAGCCTGCTGCTCCTTGGTCAGCTCGGTGCCCTCGTCGGCCGGGGCGGCAGCATGGTTGGCAGCCGGCGGGGCATCGGACGCATGGGCCGCAGCCGCGGCGCTGAGCGACTGGCGCTCGGCAGCCAGCACGGCCATCGCGGCCTGCGCGCCGGTGGTGGTGCCGTCGAACGCCAGGCGCTCGATCAGCGCCTCGTGCCCGGGCAGCACCTGTGCACGCACGTCGGTGATGCGCTGGCGCTCGGCCGCGGCGCCCTGCTGGCGCAGCGTGGCGGCCAGCTGCGGGTTGGACTGCTCCAGCGCCTCGGGCGTGAGGCTGGCGACGGCCTGGGCCACGGCGGTGGCAGTGGCCTGGGTGGTGGTTTGGTCGGACTGGTCCGGGGGCATGGTTGCTCCTTGAGCTGCTTGGATGACGGCCACGTGCGGGGCCACGCTGGAGGCCGCGGCGCGGCGCGAGGAAGGGGTGATGCGGCTGGTGTCGCGGGCCAGGCGGGCAATGAGCTCGTCCAGCGAGGTCATGCCGTCCACCAGGCCGGCGTCCACGGCCTGGCGGCCGAAGAAGATGCGGCCATCGGCCATGTCGGCCAGCACGGTGTCGGTGCTGACGCCGCGGTTGGCTGCGACGGTCTCGACGAACAGGTCATAGAGGTGGCCGGCCTGCTCCTCCAGCGTGGCCCGGCCCTCGGGCGTGAGCGGCCCGTTCTCGCTGGCGATGCGCTTGAACCTGCCCGCGGTGATCTCGGTGACGCGCACGCCGCGCATCTCCTGCGCGCGGGACGTGTCCCGATGCGCGATCACCACGCCGATGGAGCCCACCTGCACCGTGGGGCCGGTGACGAACACCTCACGCGCGGCGGAGCCGACCCAGTAGGCGGCCGAGGCGATCTGCGCATCGCTGAGCGTGACGACCGGCTTGATGCGGTTGGCAGCCGACACGGCCGCGCCCAGCTCGGGGATGCCGTGCACCGCGCCGCCCGGGCTGTCCACGCTGAGCACCAGCGCGCGCACGGCCGGTTCAGCAGCTGCGCGCTGCACCTCACGGGCCAGCATCTGCGCACTGGCCCCGCCGGAGATGTCGGTGAACATGTTCGCCTTGGGCGCCAGCACACCCTGGATGGGCAGCACGGCCACGCCGTCGATCACCTCATACGCCGGCTGCACGCTGCCCAGCTGGCGGCCGAGCTGCGCCTCAATGGCGGGCCGGTCCAGCGGCTCACCGGCCAGGCGCGCCTGGTAGATGGCATGGATCAGCTCCAGCCGCTCGGGCAGGATGGCCCACGGGGCGTGGAGGAGGTCGAGGAGGGTCATGGGGTGATGGCCAGATCCGTCTTGCAATGCGGGGACCTCGTCGGTCAGCGGCCGCCCCACCAGTCGTGCAGCGGCATCACCTTAAGCTTGCCCTGCTGCTCCAGGCCCTTGATGTAGTCAAACGCCTGGTCATAGTTGGCCTGCATCGATGCGTCGAGCGTCTGGTGCATGTAGGACGATCCCACGCCTCCAAGACGCACAACCTCATCGATGTAGAGCTTGCAGTCCGTCTGCGCGTTGTCGCCCCAGGTGAACGCCTCAAAGCTCTTGCTCGACGGCAGGTTGACCGTGGGGCTGTGCGGCACGATGGTGTTCATGACCCCACCCATGCATGCCATGCGGTTCTGCGCTGCACCGCTGATCGGCAGGTTGACCACGAAGCGGTTGGAGCCCGAGAGCACGCCGCGCACGGTCTTGAAACCGGCCTGCCGGATGGCCTCTTCGACGCGCTCGTCATAGCCACCCTGCGGGAGTGCGAGGTGATCCAGGCCGCTGCGGACCCCGGCTGCGTAGAGCTTGTCGCGGCAACTCTCCAGGTCCGCCCGGATCAGCGCAATCGTGGTGGCCGCGTCCAGCTCAGTGTTGGCGCTGTCGAAAGTACCGTTGGCCGCGTTGTACCAACGGTACATGCGCAGGCCCCAGTCCACGCGCGTGGCATCGCCGACGGGGTGCAGGTCGCTGTGCGGCGCGATGGTCCATCCGGCGTCCTCCAGGTCGAGCACCTGCCGCCAGGTCATGTAGCCGGCCGAGCCGACCAGCGAGGGGACGATGTAGGCCGTGCCGCGCCAGCCGCGCGCGTTGAACATGTCGTAGAAGCTGCGGCCATTGGTCACGGCCGGGGCCTGCCAGTTCACGGCGCGGCCATCGTCGGTCTGCAGCAGCATGACGGCCTGCGAACCGGCCGCTGTCATGCGGATGGGCCCGATGAGCGAGCTGCTCGTGGTCGTCGGCGCGTAGTAGGCCTGCGAGGCGTTATCGACCTCCTTGATGCGGATGACGACAATGCTGGCGCCGGAGCCCCAGAAACGTACCGAGTTGCCATCCCCGCGCTTGAACGACTCGCGGTTGATCGCATAAGTCCACGTGCCCGGCCACAGCACCATCTCCTGCTGCGCATAGGATGTGTTGGGCGAGAAATTGCTCGTGGACGACACGAATACGCGAATGGCCTGCGGCTCGGTGCCCGGGTTGTGAGCCACGAACGACAGGGCCGTGAAGTCAGCCTCGTTGATCGGCGTGGCGAGCGTGATGTCGCCCTGCGCGGCCGAGGCATTGGCCGTCAATTGCAGCGCCTTGGCCCCCAGGATGGGCAGCGGCGGCGTGACGACCGCGGCGTTGCCGGTGAGGGTGATGTTTGCGCCGGTCCAGTCGGTGACCAACGCGCCCGAGCCGAAATCGATAGACGGTTGGCGAGCCCAAGAGGACGCATCACCGCCCAATCGAGCGCCCGCCGCTGCGACGACCTTGCGCACACGCGCGTTTCGCAAACTCATGATCAGGACTCCGTCTGTTCGTTAGGTTGAGGTGCAGCCGGCGCGGGTGCAGCGGCCGGCTGAGTACCAGGCGCCGCAGCGCCGGGCTTGGGTGCGGGCGTGAGGCCACCGGCTTCGATGACGCGACGCTCGGCGACCTTCTGCGGCGTGGTCTCGGACCAGTCGGTGCCGAACAGCTCCCACTCCGCGCGCTCGTGCGTCATGAGGTTGGCGTCGATCGCGTCGCGGTAGGCGGCGACCTCGTTTTTCGGATCCAGGCTGCCCTGGCTATCGCCGATCCAACTGGCGCGCGTGTAGGCCCAGCGCAGCAGCGGGTTGCGGAAGAAGCCGGGGGCGTTGATGCGGCCGCTGCTGACGGCCTCGGCCAGCCAGGTCTCATAGACCGGCTGGCAAAAGCTGCGCGAGAGCCACGTGCGCACGCCGCGCAGGTACATCCACGCATCGAGCAGCGCGGCGCGGCTGGCGCTGTAGCTGCTGTCGAAGCGCTTCATCAGCAGCTCATAGGGCAGGCCCAGCGCCACGGCGATCTGCTGCACGATGGCGGCCACGAAGGGCTCGAACGCGGTGTTGGGCCGCGTGGGGTTGGCGAACTCGACCTTCTCTTTGGGCGCCAGGCCGACGACGGCGCCGCTGCCCATCTCGATCGCATCACCGGGCGGGCCGCTGCTCTGGTCGCCCGCGAACACCGGCGCAGGACTGGCCGCGTCGTTGGTGATGAACACCGTGAACATGGAGCTGACCACGGCCGCGTTGATCTCGGCCTCGGTGTAGCGGCCGAGCTGCTTGATGCAGTCGATGATGGGCGCGAGGTAGGGCACGCCGCGCGGCTGGCCGGGGCGCAGCTTGCGGAAGTGGTGCAGCACGCGGCGGCGGCCGGTGGCACCGGTGAACTCCCACCACGCGCCGTCGAACGCCCTGTGGCCCGGGGCCATGATGGCGCCTGGGTGGCGGTGGTAGACGTGGCAGCGCAGCGGGCGGCCGTCTGCGTCGAACTGGATGCCGCCGGCCACGGTGTCGGTGTCCTGCCCGCCACCGGGGTTGCCGATGCGATCGGCCTCGAGCAGCTGCACGCGCAGGCGGTAGGGCTGTGCGGGGCTGGCCTGCTGCGCGTCGGGCAGGATGCTGAACGCGTCGCCGCTCTCCAGCACGCTGCGCAGCACCAGCTCCTGCAGGTCGTAGAACGTGCCGTGGGCGGTGATGTCGCAGTCGGTGCTGTCGGCCCAGATGGAGAACTCGGTCTGCACCTGGCGCTTCCAGGCCTGGGCCTGGTCGGCCGTCCAGCCGAGTACGTCGCGGTTGGGCTGGGCCTGCAGGGCGAGGCCGGTGCCGACGACGCGGTTGAGGTTGGTGCCGATGGCGCCGATGGCGATGGGATGGTTGCGCGCCAGGTCACGCGACTGGCCGCGCAGCGTGCGCAGGGCGGGCAGCGTGTCGGCAGCGGCATCGCGCGCCGCGGGCCGGTACAGGCGCGAAGGGCCGCTGGGGCCGGCGCTGCTGTAGCTGTCGGAGAGCGCGTTGAACACGCTGAGCTGTGCGCGTGCCTTGACCCGATCCCGCATGCGCGCAGGGTCGAACACCCCGATCAGGCGATCGAGGGTGGTGGCGTGGGCCATGTGGGGCGATCAGCGGGGGTTGACGTACATGACGCGCGGGCGGCGCTGCGTGGCGCCCTGGGCGCGCTCGATCTCGGCATTGAGCTCAGCGATGGCGGCGCGCACCTCGGAGAGGTCTGCACGCCGCAGGGCGCGGCTCATGCCGCCGTCCTGAATGCGGTACTCCTGGCCCCGGAGGATGGCGGACTCAGCAGCCAGGTAGGCCTGGCGCCTGTCGATCAGCTCTTGCAGGGTCATGAGGTGGAGGCCACAAAGAAGAAGCCCCGCCGGTGTGAGCCGGGCGGGGCTTCAAGCGCTTGCACGCTGGAGGAGACACGAGGTAACGGCCATCCAGGTGAGGCCCGCAGCACGCCGGACTGCTGATCGGCGCACTGCGGGCACTTACCTGAATGAGACCGAATTTTGGGGGGATGTGTCTCCTGTTGGCGAGGGCTTTTTTGTCTCCTCCAGAGGAGACACTTTTTCGCTTGACGGGCCTAGCGCTCTTGCTGCTGGAGGCCCTGGGTGTTGATGGCCATGATGTCGCGCGAGGCGATGCACACGCGGCGGCGGAAGCTGCGCAGCAAGCGATACCAGTGCGCGCGGCCGATGCCCAGCTCAGCCGCCGCGGCTTTGACGTTGCGCACGCGGTAGAGGTAGTGCAGCTCGAACACCATGCGGTCAAGCGCGGTGCGGGGTTGGGCGCTGATGGCGATGTGCAGGGCGGAGAGCTGCGCGCTGCACTCGGCATCAGGCCCGCCGGCGCGGCGGAATGCGGGGCTCTTGCTGCTGAGCTTGCCCAGGATGTTGGCGGACACGGGCGGCGGGCCGAAGAAACGGCGCGTGGCGCACCAGTGCGACCATGCGTCGCAGAGGTCGTGGTACTGCTGATCGCTCTCGGCATCGGCTGCGGCCAGCACGTCATCGGGCTGGTCGTCATCCTGCTGGGGCGCGGGGGCGGCGAGGGTGGGCGCGGTGGGCTGCACGGGCTGGGTCATGAGATGCCTCTGGAGTAGATGCGACGGCCGGTGTGTGTGGCGGGCGGATAGGCGGGCGGGGGGACGGGTGGCGGGGTGAGTGTGGGCGGTGGGGCCGGGCTTGGTGGTGGGGGTGTTGGGGTCGGTGGAGGATCGCCGGTGGCGAGGGCGGTGGGCGCCTCAGCAGCGGCGGGCGCAGGCTCAGCAGGCGCGCTGGGTGCATCGTGCTCGGGTGTGGCCTGCGCTGGCGGTGCAGGCGCGTCGGCCGGCGGCGCAGGGATGGCGAACAGGTCTGGCGTGTAGGCCTGGGGGATGAGCCGGTCGCGCAGCATCTGCCAGTCGCGCGCGGCCCATTTGTGCAGGCCCAGGTGGTGGGCGATGGCGAGGTTGCCGACGGCCAGGTCGAGGGCCTCGTTGCGCTCATGCTGCTGCTTGACGTAGCGCACGACGGCGCGGCCGGTGAGCTGCACGACGATGCGCCGCTCCACCACCAGCTGCTCGAACCACTCCTGCGGCAGGGCGCTGTTGAAGTGCATCGCGCCGGGGCCGTCGGCCAGCTTGAAGCGATGGTACAGGTGGTCCTTTGCCACCTCGGTGCCCAGGATCCACAACAGCACGCCGCCGTCCACCTTGTTGCCTTGCCAGTCCACGTCGACCGGCGTGGGCTTGCCGGCGATGATGGGCCGGTTGGGCCGGCTGGCGCCCTTGGTGACCAGGCAATGCAGATGCTGGCGGGCGCTGCCGTAGTTGTACACGTCCTGCGTGTTGGCGCCGCCCGAGTCAATGCCGTAGGCGCTGATGCGGATGGGCACGCCGCGCTCGTGCGCAAGCGGTGTGCGGATGATCTCGTCCAGCCGCTGCCACACGCTGCCGGCGGCCCAGGGCGGGTCAGTGGGGTCGCCCCACAGCATGGTGTGGTCGACGACCCAGTGCTCGAGGTCCGGGCCCCAGGCCTCGATCTGCACCTCCAGCCGCGTGGGCTGCGTGTCGACGAACGCGGTGAGCACAAGGGCGCGATCGGGCACGACGCGCGGCGCGCAGCGCGGGCGGTCCATCAGGGCCTTGATGCTGGGCCGGTCGGTGGCGTCGTCATAGCTCAGCGCCAGCCGCGTGTTCCAGAACACGCGCATGCCGTCGTGGTCGCCCTTTTCCTTGCGCTCGCGTGCGCGATCGAGCTGGCGGGCGAGCTGCAGCCAGGTGATGAAGCCGGGCGAGGCATAGAACGCGCTGATGTGGAAGCTGATGGTCTCGCCGTCGCCGGGGCTCTGCGCATGCCAGCGGGCCAGGCCGCCCATCGCCTCATCGCGCAGCATCCAGCCCTTGTGGTGCTCGTCGATCTCGCAGCCGCACTCGGGGCACACGAACCAGGCGCGCGTGAGGTGGCCGGTCTCATCATCGCGGGCGTAGCGGAAGCGCTCGACGTCCAGCTCGTGCAGGTGCTCGCAGTGCGGGCAGGGGACGAGGTAGACCTCCTGCGTGCCGCGCTGATAGAGCTCGTCGATTTTCGAGAAGCCCTTGATGGTGGGCGAGCTGACCGCGTAGATCTTGCAGTTGCTCGAGAAAGTGGTGGTGCGGGCCTCGGCCAGCTCGACGGGGTCGCCCTCGCCGTCGACGCTGCGCTCCATGCGGTCGACCTCATCGAGGAACACGTAGCGCGCCGGGATCTCGGCCAGGTTGGACGCGGCGCCGGCGGTGACGATGTACAGCGTGCCGCCAGGGAACTCCTTGGCATCGATGGTGTTGCGGCTGTCGCGGCTGCGGGGCTGGGCGATGCGCTCGCGCAGGGCCGAGCTGTCCTTGCCGGCCTGGGCGATGCGGGCGGACAGGCGCTTGGCCAGCTTGTCGGTGGGCTCCAGCGCCAGGATGTTGGCGGGCGCGCGGTGGATGCTGGCGCCGATCCAGTTGAGGGCGACCTGCGTTTTCAGCATCTGCGAGGCGCCGCGCACCACCACGCGCTTGCACGGGTGGCCGGGGCTGAGCACCTGCATGACGCGGCGCGCAGCGGGCGTGCGCTCGATGCGGTAGGGGCCGGGCTCGGAGCTGCTCTTGGGCAGCACCATGTGCTGCTCCGACCATTCGTCGACCAGCAGCTCAGTATCCGGCCGGGCGCCCTCCACGGCGGCCAGCGCGGCGATCTCGTACCCGCAGGCGAGGTTCATCCCGCCACCCCCGTGCGGGCGCGGATTGTGTCGAGCGCCTGCTCCTCGAACGCGGCGAACGCGCCGCGCAGGTCTGCCGTCATCTTGGTCTCGATCTCGCGCACCTCGGCCAGGCCGACCACGGCCGGCGCGGTGCGGCGGGGCACGGACATCACACGGTCGCGCAGGGCCTGGAACATGTCGCGCACGGCGCGTTCCACCTTGTCGCGCTCCACCAGGCGGCCGCTCATCTTGGCGGCCTCCAGCTCGGCCTTGTGCGCCTCGGCCAGCTCGCGGCGGGTGCGGGCTTCGTTGTAGCCGGGCTCCGCCGACAGCGATCCGGGCCGGGAGGCCGCGGAATCGGCCGCAGGGGCGTTTTCTGCCGGCTCCCCGGCATCACCCCCAGCCGCCGGCGCGATCGAAGCGCCTGCGGGCTGCTGGCCGGCCGCCTGGGGCTTCACCGTGACCCGCGCCCGGCTGTTTTGCTGCCACTGGATGTCCGCCACCTTGGGGTCGACCAGCTTCTTCTCGCCGATCACCGAGATCCGGCCGGCCGCGACCGCCTTGCGCACCGCCTCCTTGCTCACGCCGCGCATCCGGGCGTACTCCGCCTGGGTCACCAGCTGGGGGCCGCCGTCAACTTTCGCCATGTCGATCAACCTCCCAGTCAACAAAGCTGCAGCCCAGCCACTAGCGCGAGCAAGGGGCTCGAATTACCCGTGCTGGAGGGGGCCTGGAAGGACCCGTGGGGGGGTGGGCCGGGGCGCGCCCCTGCCCCCGCACCGACGTTGGTGGCTGTTGGCAGTGTTGGGCTGTTGTTGGCAGTACTCATAACGCTGCAGGCCGCATGAATAAAGGCTTTCAGCCATTTGTTAGGGGTTAAGGCAGTTTTAGCCAACCCCAACGCGCGAGAACTTCCCTTCAACCTTGCCCGCACCTGCGCAGCAGGAATCACCCGCGATGCCTCGCGCGCACACACATGGGGGTACGTAGAACTGCCCGAACCCCCAACAGACGCACGAGCGCCTTTATTCATGCGGCCTGCGGCGTTATGGGTACTCATCACAAACCCCCAACAACCCATCACAGCGCCCTCCGCGCGGACGCAATCAGCTCATGCAGCGCACGCTGGAACGCCTGGATGCGCCGGTTCACATAGCTCGCTGCCCCCTCATCAGGAGGCGGGTCGTCAGGCTCGCGGTTCTCCGCCCACCGGGGCACCAGCTCCATGCGCTCCAGCGCCCGGGGCACGTAGTACACGAGGCCGTTCTGGTCCGACGTCATGTCGTCCCCGCCGATCCCCTTCTCAATCTGCGCGGCGCTGTACCCATGCCAGCGGCGGTAGCCCTTGGGCGGCGCCTCGACCTTCTGCAGGCAGTCCGTGACCGTCCGCCCGAACTGTGTGCTGTTGGCGATGAACCGCTCCCCTGCCCCGCGCGCCCAGGCGCGATAGGCGGTGTACAGGTCGCGTGCCGTGCAGGTGCAGAACGGCACGTCGGCCAGCCCCGTGCGCCAGAACTCGAAAAACCGCCGGTCAGGCTGCATCCCCAGCGTGATCAGGTGCGTGCGCTCCTTCGTCTCAAACGGCCGCGTGTGCTCGTTGAAATCGCGCAGGTCATAGTCCAGCAGGTAGCGGTAGAACGCGGCCGAGCCGCCCTCGCTCCGCTGCCGCCCGATCTCCTGGAAATAGGCCTCGGGATGCTCCTGCTCCACGCGGATCACGGTAAAGCGCCGGTCGGTGTCGTTCAGCAGCAGCGGCACCTGGTTGTTGGACAGGAACACGAAATTCGTGTGGTTCGCCTCCTCGCGCACGGGCATGTTCTTCTCGTTGATCTGCACCACAGGGTTCGTGATCATGTTCTGCAGCAGGCCCTGCAGGTGCGCGCGGTCCTGCCGGCTGACCACCTCCTCAGCGATGCAGAACAGCATGGCCGACTGCCAACCGTTGAACTCGCTCTCAATCTGCCGCTGGGTGATCGAGCGCGAGTAGCGCCCATAGATGTCCCGCATGATGTCCATGGCCAGGCTCTTGCCCGTGCCCTCGGTGCGGCCGTGCAGGATGACCGAGGTGCGCATCTTCGCGCCCGGGTGTTGCAGCGGGTAGGCCAGCCAGCACATCAGCCAGTCGAACAGCCCCTCGTTCTCCCCGCACAGGTTGTAGAAGTGCCGCAGGATCACGTCGCACCGCGCCTCGCGGTCAGGCTCCAGCGGCAGGCGATCGAACAGGTTGACATGCGTCGGCAGCTTGGCCGCGCCCGTGGGGTCGAACACCACGTTGTCACGCGGCACCATCATGCGCTTGTTGCTCGTCAGCCAGTAGTCGGCCGTTTTGCCGAACGCCAGCTTCAGCGCCTCCACTTTGATGATGTCGCGCTGCTGCACGTCCCACACCGTGGTCGTGCCATAGATGAGCACGAACCGGTCCTTGAACGGCAGGCCGCCCTCGGGCCGGTCGCCATCATCATCGCCGTCGCCCCCCTCCTGGCCCGCGCCTGCGGCGGACCGTTCGCGCGATTTTTTCGGGGCAGGCGGGGCCTCGAACTGCTTCAGCAGGGCCTCTCGCACGGCCTCCAGCCCCGCGTCGCAGTGCAGGTCGTTCCAGTCGGTGCCCGGATGGTCCGGCGCGCCGAAACGCGGCGTCAGCACGTCGGCCTTGTGCTTCTTGGCGGCAGCCCAGGCCTTGGCCTGGCCGGCGTTCTCCAGCTTGAGCATCTGCAGCTGGCCATCCACCGTGATGCTGCCCTCGATGCGCATCGGCCCGCCGTTGGGGTCGGCCTTCCAGCCGGCCTTGAGCTCCACCGTGGGCCCGTCCGGGATCTCCCACACGCGCTCGCCCAGCTTCTTCAGCTCAGCCGGCTCCACGGTG
This sequence comes from Pseudomonadota bacterium, assembly GCA_049321005.1. Lineage (GTDB taxonomy): Bacteria > Pseudomonadota > Gammaproteobacteria > Burkholderiales > Burkholderiaceae_C > Aquabacterium. The sequence continues at coordinate 73,563 of JBMOQL010000003.1, read as the reverse complement.
ATGCCGAGCTTGAGCAGCCGCTCGCTCAGCCGCTGCAGCAGGTGCCGGTCGTCATCCGCGGCGATCACGAACCGCTGCTCCGGGTACAGCGCGCGCCAGGCGCGCATCACCGGCTCCAGATTGCCCGCGTCAAAGCACGTCACCACCGGCCAGCCGGTGGCCATGTGCACCGTGGCCGCCGTGGCATAGCCCTCCGCAAACGCCACCGGCAGCGCCGCCTGCACCTCTCCGATGAGGTGAAAGCGGCTTTCCTTGATGCTGCCCGTGCCAAACCGCTTGTCGCCCTCGGGGCTGATGTACTGCAGCAGCTGCAGCCGGCCATCCATGTCCCGCGCCGGCACCATCAGCATCTTGCCGAAGGCCACGCGCAGGCCGAAGGCGGACACGCGCTTGCGCTCCAGGTACGGGTGCTGCCGCGTCTCATCAGCAGGCAGGCCCTTGGCCCACAGCCGCTCTGCCTTGGTGGCCGCAGCCTGGGCGTCCTTCAGCCGCTCGGTCTCCGCCGCCTTGGCCGCGGCCTTGCGCGCCTCCATCTCCGCCGCGCGCTCAGCCGGTGACCAGTCCGAGGACGATGACTCCACGTTCCACACGTCGCCGCGGCAGCCGAACGCGCCGGTGATGTATTCCTTGCCCGTCTTCGGGCTGCGCCAGGTGTACAGCCGCGCCCACGCGCTCTTCTTGGCGCCCTTCTGGTCGCCGGGCCGCCAGCGCACGTAGGTGTCGAACGCCTTTCGCAGGATGCTGTCGTCCGGCGGATCCACGCGGTAGGCGCGCATCTGCGCCAGCACCTCATCCAGTGAGCGGGCCATCAGCTGCGCCGCCCCGACAGGCGCGCCGCGCGGACGCGGCGCTCATGATCCTCGCGGCAGTCCACGTCGCAGAAGCGCGCCGTGGGCTCGATCACCGCATCGCAGTTCGCGCACACGCCCGGCCGGCCCGGGATGGCCGCCTCCCGTGCACGCCGCGCCAGCGCATCGGCCAGGAACTCCTCCTCCCGCCGCGTGGCCCGGTCGTCGTCGGATGACAGCCGCTCCGGCTCATCGCGCTCCACCTCCAGCCCCACGCCGTTCATCCTGCTCGTCATGGCGGCCCCCTCAGCGCACGCGGCCGGCCTTGCGCGCGGCCTGGTGCACGCTGCGCACCAGCTCGCCCAGCGCGGCAATGGCGGCCAGCAGCTCAGCGTTCTGCGTCTCGAACGCGGCGAACTCCTTGCTGTCGATGTCCCCATCGTCGGCCAACGCCTGGCTCAGCACTGCGGCCACGTCGCCGTGCTCTTTGACCACGCGCAGGATGTGCTCCTGCAGCGCCGCGCCTGCGCCCTTCTCGCCCACCTCCGGCAGCCGCACGAACACGCCGCCGTGCCGGTGGCACAGCGCATGCAGCGTCGCGTCCCAGCTGCTCACGCCCGCGGCCTGCAGGTCGTCCAGGATCTCGCTGGCCTCCTCATAGCTCAGCCGGTGCGTCTCGTTGCGCCACTCCAGTTTTTTGTACAGCGTGGCCTCGTTGCACTCACGCTTGCGGGCCAGGCCGCGGATGCCGCCGGGGTAGGCCCGGCAGGCTTGGTACAGCGCATCCAGCGGATGCAGCGGGTCGCGGGCATAGGGCATGTCAGACCGTCCTCTCGTGTCGGCGTGGCGTGTCAGCCAGGGGCTGCACACACTGCGGGTAAACCAGCACGACACACACGCCAGGGAGGCCGGCATGCGCATCGCGCAGCAAGGGCGGGTGCTCTGCAGGGCAGATGAGAATGGCAGCTTCCACACGGCCAGCCCGCCCACTCAAGAGAGCACCCATGAACCAGAAATTCGGCGTCAACGCGGAGACCATGAACGCACTCGCCACCGCCATCGGCGCCCTGGTGTTCGCCACCGTGCGCGCCCTGCCGCAGGACGCGCGCGCAGCCTTTGCGCGCGACCTGGCGCGCATGGCCGATGCCCGCTCGCAGGCAGGCGACGTGACGGGCGAGACCTTGCTCATGGACCTGCACCGCGCGGCCACCATGGCCGCAGACCCCAGCGTCGGCTAGGGCCCTGCGCGGCGCCGCGCGGCCATCAGCCGCGCAGCAGGCGCTGCAACACGGCCGGCGCCTTGCAGCCGGCCACCCAGGCGTTGAACACCTGTTCCAGCAGCGGCCCAGGGCGGGCCGGTGCGGCGAGAGCGGGCGTGGTATCCATGTGCGTGCGTCCCTCTGGGGCTGCGGCGCTGGGCTGCGCCGCGTGTGTGGTGGGCGGCCGGTGTGTATCGGCCGATTCATGCCCGACGCGCCCTCGGTGGCGCGCGGGTCGGTCTCAAGCGGGCGGTGGGCAGGCCTGGGCCTCGGGCGGCATCGCCCCGGCCGCCGGCAGTGCCACATCGGCATCCGCGTCGGCAGCCGGCATCGCCTCGTCCGCATCGGGCTGCGGCAGCTCGGGTAGCTGCACGCTGCCGCCCGCCAGCTCGATCAGGCCCAGCGCCACGCTGGCCCGCGGGTCCAGCAGGCAGCCGCGCGCAATGCGGTTGATCGTGGTCTGGTGCACCCCGACCTCGCGGCCGATGTCGCCGTGCGTCATCCTTCGACAGGTGACGAGGTGCTGAACCAGCCCACGCCAGTCCGGATGGGAGCTTATGCTATTCCGCATAGGGCGGGACTATGCACCATCGCTTTGCCGCGCGCAAGCGCTGCGAACAATGCACGGATGCACGAGACCATCCGAGCCAACATCCGCGCCCTGATGGAACAGCACGGGCTGACCGAGAATGCGCTGGCCACCGGTGCCAACATCGTGCAGAGCCGCCTGCACCGCTACCTCAAGGGCGAGACGGAGGATCCGGGCTACAGCGCCATCCGCGCCATCGCCGACTATTTCGGCATGTCCGTGGGCGAGCTGGACGGCACCGCCGCCCGCGCCTACACGCCCGACCCCAAGATCCGCGCGGTGCTGCTGGCGATGGAGCAAATGCCGGAGTACAAGAAGGACGCGTTGGTAGCGGCCAGTTCTTCGCTCGCTGAACACCCCAAACCGGCCACCGACGCCGACCACGACCGAGACGACAACCACAAGGCCGCCTGAGCCCGCGGCCGAAGAGGAGGAGGCCTGATGGCTCTCGCACCCTGCCGCGAGTGCGGCTCCCCCTGCAGCTCCTCGGCTGCCACGTGTCCCCAGTGCGGCGCCGCGGTGCCGGTGCCCCCGCCCCCACCGCCGCGCAAGAAGCCGGCCGTGCGCCCGGCGCTGCTCATCGGCGGCGCGCTCATCCTCGCCGCCTGCATCGCGCTGATCCAGCAGCAGGCGGTCGACGAGGCACCGGCGGCCCCGGCAGCTACCACGCCTCAGCCCACCGCGACGCGCTGGCTGGTACGCACCAGCAAGGGGGCTGACGGCCAGGACGTGCACCTCGCCACCTTGCTCAGCGCCAACATGATCGAGCTGGAGCGCCCCAAGGGCCTGCAGCCCGCGCAGCTCGTGCTGCAGCGCCGTGGCACGTCCAAGAAGACCGACATCATGGTGCGCATGCCCCGCGGCCTCTTCGCCTGCGACCAAGACGGCTGCCCGGCACTCGTGCGCATCGATCAGGGCGCCGACCGCGCCTACACCGCCTACCGCCCCACCGAGGGCGATCAGGACACGGTGTTCATCGGCCAGCCGGACAAGCTCCTGGCAGCCATCCGCGCGGGCAAGGGTTTTGTCATCGGCCTCAAGCTGCACAACGGCGGGCCGACCGGGTTCGCGTTCACGCCGCCCGGTGAGCCGGCCTGGCCGCGCTGAGTTGAAGGGCAATCGGCAAACTATGCGCTATTGCAATTTTCAATCGCTTTCTATGCGATAGCGCATTGACTGACAGTTAAGCGCTAGCGCATAGTCCGGGCCGTCAACACGACGAGCCCGGACATGAGCACACCCCCCCTCACCACCCTAGACGACCTCCTCGCCCGCCTCCCCCAGGCCGGCGAGCTGTCCGCGCTGGCTGACCAGCCCCCGCGCTATTTCGCGTACCTCGGCAGCGTGCACGACGCCAGCTGGGAGGGCGACGTGCGCACTCGTGTGACGGCGCGCGTCGACATGCCCGACAGCCCGGGCCGCCTCATCCGCAGCGGCGACCGCGTGCTGCTCGACATGTGCAGCGACGGCGCTGGCATGGAGATGCGCACGACGGCCGCCCTCGATCCCCGCAGTGCCCGCGAGGTGGCCGCGCACCTGCTGATCGCAGCGGCTGCGTGCGAGGCGCAGCAGGTGGGAATGGCCATCAGCGGCCTGATCGCAGCCGCGGGCACTGCGCCGGCTCTAGACCAGCAGGATGTAGATGCCCAAGCCGGCCAAGCCCAGGCCAGCCAGCTCCCAGGCCACACCCCAGAAGCTCACGCGGCGATGGTGAGCGGTGATCTTGTACACGCCGACCACGCGGGTCTGCAGCGGATGGTTCATCCACTGCCCGATTCCATGAGCCGCGGCGCCCAGCCCGATCAGGATCACCGCGCGGTTGGGCAACTGCAGCGGAACGGTGAGCCCAAGCACGAGCACGGCGACACCGACCACGATCAAGGCCTTGTACCAAACGTCAACGGCCAGCCACTTCAAGTCACTCACGACGCGCCCTCCCTTTGCCTTGACTCGCTCGACGCCCCCGGACTCGCTGGCGCCCTTGCTGCTGCGCAGGATGGTAGTGGCCCGCCAGTGACGCTGGTGGGCATGGATGTGGAGTTGGTCCACGCGAAGGGCGGTGCCCAGTGAGCGCGCCCACTGACGCCCAGTCGCGGCTGGCGGAGGCCGCGCCCCTGATGCTGCAGGTGCTGCAGACCACGCTGGGCAACATCCTCAGCCTGGGCCCGTGCCGCGCGCTGGAGAGCGTGCCCATGCCCTACCGCGTGTGGGCTGCCGTGGTGCGCGATGCCATCGTCGCCGCCACCGGCACCGATGCAGGCCTGCCGCCGCCCGCGCCGTGGCCGCCTGTGCTGCCGGAGCAGCTGCCGCGCGCCCTGGCCGGCCGCATCGTTGACGAGGTGTTCGGCGGCGCGATCGAGGACGCCTCGGTCATCGAGGACATCTACCGCGTCATCGCCCAGTACGCCAACGCGCGGTGGAGCGAAGCATGACCCAGCACCAGTCCGGGCATGACGCATCAGTACCCGTAGGGATCGTGCCCGCGGGAGATGACGCTGCGCGTGGGGATGTGTTCCTCCGCCATCTTGAGGATGTGCGACTGGTCGAGCTTACAGACCAGGTATCGGCCGTCGCCGCTACTGTGCAGGACGCTCTTGCGGCCAGCGTCGAAGCAGACCTGGCAGACGAAGTGCGGCGGCTCATTGGCACGCTCGGTGAGTTCGGCCGCCGGACGCAGCGCATAGGCGAACGCGCCAAGTCCGACGGCGGCCAGGCTGTATCGCTCTTTCTCTCGCTGTGCAGCCTCCAGCTCGCGGTTGCGCTCGGCCAGGCGCTGAATGACGGCGTCTTTCTCGATGACGGCGCCGAGTACCTGCGCAAGCTGGACCTGAGCGTCCAGGATCTTTTCCGTCAGCTCGACCTTGAGGGACGCCGCTTTCTGTGCGTCGCGCTCATTGATCAAGGCTCCTGCGGCCGTTCTCACGAAGCCGAGGGTAGTGATGATCGTTGAGATGTCCATGAGCGGGCCCGCGTGCGTGCGGTTGGGTGGTGTAGGAGCTCCCATCGTATGGCGCGGCGCCCCGCTCACCACCGATGGAGGCGCCCTGTGAGCCGCCTCATTGCCTTCGCCCTGCTGGCCCTGGCCAGCATGCTGCTGCGCCCGGCCCACGCCGCTGATGCGCCCCAGCTCTGGCTGCACCTGGGCGGCGTCTCCGCCCACACCGCCCCGGGCATGAACGGCCTCAACCCCGGCATCGGCATCGAGGCGCGCTGGTCCCCCACCTGGGCCGCTGGCGCCGGCGTGATGCGCAACAGCCAGCGCGCCACCAGCCGCTACGCGCTGGCGTTCTGGACGCCGGCCCACCTCACCACGCCCATCGGCGCCCTGCACCTGGGCGCAGCGGCCGGCGTGGTCGACGGCTACCGCCTGCGCGACGGCGCGCCCCTGCCCGTTGCCGCCCCGCTGCTGGAGTGGCGCGCGGACCGCGTGAGCGTGTCCGCCCTGTTCGTGCCGCGCGTGCGCGGCGTCACCGACGGCGCCACGGCTGCGCTGCTGCTCAAGCTGCGGTTCTAGGCCGCGCCATCCCCTGCCACCTGCCCCGACCACACACCGGAGGTCTCCCATGCACACGCCCCTGCCCATCGTGCCGGTGCCGGCACAGCCCATCCCGCCTGATGAGCGGCCCAAGCGGCCCTATGTCGTGGCCTACCGCATCGGCACGCAGCGGCACGAGCTGGCCGTGCAGGCCACCGACGTGGTCGACGCCCTGCTGCAGGCCGCGGCCGAGCACGGCCTGCACCTGGGCAGCGCCCGCCCGGCCCCGCAGCCGCCCGCCCTCAGCATCCTGTGATCGGGGGCCGGCATGCACACCACCCTGCACACCCCCCGGCCCGCGCCGCTGCGCCTGGCCACCATCAACGGCCGCACCGTGGCCCTCACGCGCACCGGTGTGGCCATCGGCCTGCTGGCTGAGCCGCCCGCCGTCGCGGCCACCGGCGGCCCGCGCCTGCCGGACCACCCGCAGCACATCACCCGGCAGGATCTGCGCCACGCCGCCACGGACTGGGCTGAGCAGCAGCACCGCGCCGACCTGGCCTGGCGCCGCGTCTACCGCCTGGCGCAGCAGCCGCCCGCGCTGCCCCCGCAGCGGCCTGCCCCGCGCGGCCGGGCCAGCCGGCCGGCCGCCGGCCGCGTCGCCGCGTTCGGCTTCGTGTGCGGGCTGGCCGCCGTGTGCGCCCTGGCCTGGCTGTGGAGGCAGGCATGAGCAGCCCCACCCCAGCGCCCACCCAGCGCCCGCAGCCCTGCGGCTGGCTGCTCAGCCACGTCAGCGGCCAGCGCGCGCTCTACCTGGATCGCACGCGCGCCACGCTGGCCGCCCAGCGCGGCGCCGTGCTGGAGCCCGTCTACACCGGCGCAGACGAGCGCCTGCTGGCCGCCGCCCTGCGCATCGCCGATGAGGCCAGCACCGAGGCCGTGATCAGCGAATGCGTGTGCGTGGGCCCCGCCACCTACGCGCCCACGGATGACGCCTATGGCGAGGTCGGCTCCCTGGCCCACGCGCAGAGCGCGGTGCAGCAGGCCGTGGGCTGGCTGCTGGAGCGGCGGCTGGCCGTGCTGCGCCAGGACACCGGCGGCGTGCTCATCGTGCTGCTCCGGGAGCCGGCCGACGCCACCGACCGTGCCGCCCAGGCCCTGGCCAGCGCAGAGGGCTGACGCCATGCCCCGCCCTGACCTGCCCGAGCCCACCGACAGCCAGCTGCGCGCGGCCTACGAGCGCGAGCGCCAGCCCAGCTGGCCCCGCTATGACCTGGCGCTGGCCGACCCGGTGTACAGCCGCCTCATCCGCGGCGCCGCCCGCCGCGCCCTGATCACCCAGGCCCGCAGCCAGGCCAACCCCGGCCCCGCGCCGCGCCGCCCGGCCTGCCCCTACTGCGGCTGCCGCAGCGACGGCGCAGCCCAGCCCCGCCCGCTGGACGCCCGCCAGCTCGCCGCCGGCGAGCGGCCCGAGTCCTGACCCCACCCGTCACCACTGCCACCTATGACCCACCTGCTCACAGCCAGCGGCCGCATGCCCGACCTGCGGCACCTGCGGCCCGACGACATCCACATCGATGACATCGCCGAGTCGCTCTCGCACCTCTCGCGCTTCACCGGCCACGCCCACGGCTACAGCGTGGCCGCGCACTCCATCCACGTCAGCCACCTCGTGCGCAAGCTCGGCGGCAGCCTCACGGCCCAGATGGCCGGCCTGCTGCACGACGCGCACGAGGCCTACATGGGCGACATCAGCACGCCCATGCAGCAGCTGATCAACGCCACGGCCGGCTTCAAGGTCATGTCCGTCATCACCGACCAGCTGCAGTGGGAGGTGCTCAGCGCGCTCAAGTGGCGCAGCGCCTATCACGCGCACCGCCAGCTCATCAAACAGGCCGACTTGATTGCCCTGGCAACTGAGCGGCGTGACCTCATGCCCTACCACCCCTGGCCCTGGCCCATCCTGGAGGGCATCGAGCCCGACGCCTGCGACCTGCGCAGCCAGCTCACCGTCACCCCGGCCACGTGGAAGGCGGAGTTCCTCAACCGCTACGAGCACCTGCGCCACGCCTGTGCAGAGGCGCTGCTGTGCGAGGCACGCGGAGGGCAGGCCGCATGACCCCGTTCCGCATCCCCCTCACCCGCCTGCGCCCGTCGCCCTACAACCCGCGCAAGGCGTTCGACCAGCGCGAGCTGGAGCGCCTGGCTGCCAGCATCCGGCGCATCGGTGTCGTGCAGCCCATCGTCATCCGGCCCCTGCCGGCGCAGGACAACGGCGATGAGCTCTACGAGATCGTCGCGGGCGAGCGCCGCTGGCGCGCGTCTCAGCTGGCCGGCGTGCCCGACATCCCCTTCAGCCTGCGCGAGCTGTCGCTGATCGAGGCGCTGGAGATCCAGGCCATCGAGAACCTGCACCGCAATGACCTGCACCCGCTCGAGGAGGCACAGGGCTATGAGAACCTGCTCTATCCGCCCGATGACCAGCCCGGCCTGACGCTGGAGCAGGTGGCCGAGCTGGTGGACCTGTCGCCCGCCACCATCCGCACCAGCCTCAAGCTGCTGCAGCTCATCCCCACGGCGCGCGCAGCGTTCCAGTCCGGGCAGCTCACCAAGGGCACGGCCCTGCTCATCGCGCGCATGCCGCACACCGTGCAGCCCGCGGCGCTCAAGAAGCTGCTGGACGCCCAGGCCAACAACAAGGGGGCCATGCTCAGCGAGCGCGCCGCCAGCGAGCTGCTGCAAGCGCAGTTCATGCTGCAGCTGGCCAAGGCCCCGTTTGACCTGCGCGACGCCCTCCTGCGGCCCGAGGCCGGCGCCTGCACCGACTGCCCCAAGCGGACCGGGGCTGAGCCGGATCTGTTTGCCGACGTGCCCACGGCAGACACCTGCCTGGATGCCAGCTGCCACGCCGACAAGGTGCTGCTGCACCTGCAGGCCAGCGCCCAGCGGGCAGAGCGGCGCGGCATCACCGTCCTGCGCGATGACCAGGCGCGCGCGCTGCTCAAGTTCGGCCCCCAGTCCGACGCGCTGAACGGCGACTACGTGTACCTCGACCGGCCCGCGCCCGAGCTCACGGCCACCGACAAGCCGCTGCTCAAGCTGCTGGGCGCCGACTACACCCCGCCGCTCATGCTGCTGCACCCCACGCAGCACACCCTGCGGCCACTGGCCACCGTCATCGCGGTCAAGGACGCGTTGGACGCGCTGGGCCTGCTGCCCCAACCCAAGGCCGCGGAGCCGTCCACGGGCGGCAGCAGTGCGGAGAGCGGCACCGACAAGCCCAAGCCGAGCAAGAAGGCCCGCGAGGCCGCGCAGGCGAACATCCGCGCCACCGAGGTGGAGGCCATCTACCGCCGCCTGCTGGTCGCCCAGCTGCATGCCGCGCTGGACCCCAGCGAGGGCGACGGGTTCACCGAGGCGGCCCTGCATCTGCTGGTGGCCGACCTGGCCGAGGCCTATGCCACCCCCAAGGCCCTGGCCCTCATCGCGGAGCTGTGGACCTGGGACGCCCGCGCCCTGGCCGAGCGTGGCGCCGAGGAGCTGGTGCGCGTGGCCGCCAGCCTCTCGCATGCCAACCTGCAGCGCCTGTGCATGGAGCTGCTGGCCCTGGCCGACCTCGAGCCCCGCGCCGGCGCCCTGCACGACGCCCCGCGCCTGCTGCGCCTGCTGCAGGACCCGGAGCTGCGCCCCATCAGGCTCAAAGACGTCCGCCAGCAGGCCGAGGCCGAGTGGCTGCGCCTCAACCCCGCGCCCGGCGCCCCGCCCGCTGCCAAGCGCCCGCGCAAGCGCGCCGACTCGCCCCAGGCTGACCTGGCAGAGGCACCCGACGAGCCCGCTGCCGGCGTTGCCGAGCCGGATCTGCAGAGCTCCGACAGCCCTCCTACCCCCACCGTTTCTCCGACGGCGGCAGCCGAGCCTCTATGCGCGCGCGAGGGCAGCCAGGCTGCCCCAGAGCTGGCCGATGGCCAGCAAGCCCCTGGCCAGCCGGCTGCGCCGGCCGACCAGCAGGACACAGAACAGGCGCCCCAAGGGGCGCAGGGCTTGGACGACCAGGCCCAGGCCAGCGCCGGCTCCGCCGGCGGGTTCTGGGTGGGGGCCTGGGTAAAGGAGAAGCGGGGGGCGCAGCGCATCAGCGTCGTCGTCGCGCTGGGTGACGACTCGCGCGGCATGTCCGGCAGCCTGTGGGTCTGCGACGCCGGCCACACCCCGGACGCGAGCGTCAACGCCAGCGACGGCCACCACTGGGTGCACGAGTCCGAGGTCATGCTGCTGCCCGACCAGCCCGCCTGCCCCCCCCAGCTGTCGCAGCCCAGCCAGGAGGAGGCCACCGCATGATCCAGCGCCTCAAGGGCCGCTGCAGCCTCATGCTGCTGCGCCTGTCCATCCACACCCTGCGCTGGGCCGAGCGCCTGCACCCGTGCCGGCCTACGCCCACCCCGGCGGCCACGCGTGCCACGCCCCGCGCCCCGTCCGCGGAGCCCACGGACACGGCCGCACCCGCCCCCACCCCGCACATGGCTGCCGGCCGCTGGCACCCCCTGCCCGGCTACATGCTGGAGCTGGCTGACACCGGGTTCCGCATCGAGCTGCATCTCAGCGACGACTACCCGTACCACCTCTACACCCCCGAGGGCCGGCGCATCTGCTGGGGCAGCGACCTCGACGGCATCAAGACCCTCGCCGAGCGCCAGGCCGCGTTCCGCGAGGCCTTCAGCTGCCAGCCGTCCACGTACGGCTGGGTGTCCAAGCGGGGGGCGTGATGGCACGGCAAACCAACATCGAGTGGTGCGATGCCACGTTCAACCCGTGGATCGGGTGCACCAAGGTCAGCCCCGGCTGCGACCACTGTTATGCCGAGCGCAGCACGCCGGCGCGCGTCCTCTCCGTCGAGTGGGGCCCGCATGCTGAGCGCCGGCGCACCAGTGCGGCCAACTGGTCCCAGCCGCTGCAGTGGGAGCGGCAGCACGATCAGTTCTTCGCCACGCATGGCAGGCGGCGTCGCGTGTTCTGCGCCAGCCTGGCCGACGTGTTCGACAACCAGGTGCCGGCAAGCTGGCGCGCCCATCTGTTTGCGCTGATTGAGCAGACACCGCACCTGGACTGGCTGCTGCTGACGAAGCGCATTGGCAACGTGATGCCAATGCTGAGTGAAGTGGCGCACTCCCTGTTCTGGATGGACCGGCTGGAAGCGCCCGGCTTGCCAGAGAACGTCTGGCTGGGCGCCACCGTCGTCAATCAGGAGGAGGCGGACCGCGACATCCCCAAGCTGCTCGCGCTGCCTGTAGCCAAGCGGTTCCTGAGTATGGAGCCGCTGCTGGGCGACGTGCGCCTGGGTTCATGGTTGCAGCGGTCGCCGAGCGCCGCTGTTGAGGCCGGTCGCGTCGCGGCGGACATGCCGGCGTGGACGCGCATCGGCAGCACGTCAATCGACTGGGTCATCGTGGGCGGTGAGAGCGGCCCGCACGCGCGGCCAATGCACCCCGACTGGGCTCGCTCGCTGCGCGACCAGTGCGCCGCCGCCGGCGTGCCGTTCCTGTTCAAGCAGTGGGGGAGCTGGCGCGCCGCGGCATGGTTCGACGGTCCTGACGCTGACCGTGATGAGGGCGATGCATTCGTCGACCTTGATCGCGTTGACCACGTGTTCCTGGCCGCAGACGGCAGAACCTGGGAGACCAATGGGGGCAGGCACATGTACCCACCGCTTCCGCTGGGGCACTGGTGCCTGATGGTCAATGAGGGCAAGAAAGCCGCGGGTCGCGTGCTGGACGGTTCGGAGCACCTGGAGTGGCCAGCACCATGACCCACCGCCACACCCGCCGCCGATTCGGCCGCCAGGACCAGCTCGCCCTGCGCAGCCCCGTAGCCCGCGCCATCGTGCTGCGCCGCATGCGCGCGGCCACACGTGACCTCGGCATCGCCATCTACATGCTGCCCGACGGCGAGCCCGCCCGCGACATGCTGGCCGCCATCGCGTGGGGCATCGGCGTGGGCGCCGAGATCGCCGCCAACGTCATGCCCGGCAGCAGCACGGCCAAGCGCCTGCACGCCGCCCTGCGCACCGTCGTCGCCCTCTCAGAGTCCGGCGGCCACTGGCAGTCCAGCCAGGCCGGCCCACTGCTGGACGCCATGGAGCAAGCCCAGCAGCTGCTGGTCGCCCACCCACACGTCGGCCAGTCCGTCATGGGCTGCGCCGACCACCTGGCCGAGCGCATCCGCCACGACACCGCCCGCCTCTCCGACGTGGCCGGTGCCGAGCTGTATGCACAGCCTGCTGGCCAGCAGCCGGCGGAGCCGTTGGGGTGTGAGGGGGTGGCATGAGCACGCTGTCACCCCTGCTGATCAGCAGCCTGCGCGAGTCGATGTCACTCGCCGCGCTGTACGCCCGACCGGCAGCCGCAGATCGCCGGGGAGCGGTCAGAAGACAGGTCACCGTCTACGAATGCCCGGTGTGCTCTGAGTGGCATGTGGACGAGGACGACGCCAATGAGTGCTGCGCCGCCGCCAATGACGATTCCGCCCGCGAGCCGACAGCCCTGGCACCCAGCCATTGCCCCGTCTGCCGCCAGCGGGCCGAGGCCGACAGCACCTATGCCGCTGCCGATTGCTGCCTGTGGAAGTCCGTCGGCCACTGGGACCGCTACCGCATCGCCCAGGCGGTGGAGGCCGGCGCAGGCTGGATCGACGCTATCGAGGCGATCACCGGCGACAAGGTGCCTGCACCATGACCCACCGCCACACCCGCCGCCGATTCGGCCGCCAGGGCAGCCCGAGCTGCTGGGGTGCGAGGGGAGCAGTCATGGCTGACGCACACGTCCTGTCGATCCCGCTGCCCGGTGGCGGTAGCGCGGTGATCAATCTGCCAGCCAGTGCATCGCCACTGGACCTGGAAATGCTGTGCACGGTGCTGGAGTCCATGCGCGTGCACTGGATGCGCGACGCGGCGATGAAGCGCGAGATCCGGCAGCAGCGGCGTGAGCGGCTCGACCGTGGAGAAGCCGCATGAGCGTCACGCGCCCTCTCCTGCGCTACCACGGCGGCAAGTGGAAGCTCGCCCCATGGATCCTGCGCCACCTGCCGCCGCACCGTGTGTACGTGGAGCCATTCGGTGGTGGCGCGAGCGTGCTGCTGCGAAAGCCGCGCTCCTATGCCGAGGTCTACAACGACCTGGACGGCGAAATCGTCAATCTGTTCAGGGTCGCGCGCGACGATGGTGAACGGCTAGCCCAGGCCCTGGAGCTGACCCCGTTCGCGCGCGTGGAGTTCTCTAGCGCGTATGACCCGGACGGCGATCCGCTGGAGCAAGCCCGGCGCACGCTGGTGAGGAGCTTCATGGGCTTCGGCAGCGCCGGGGCCAGCGGGCAGCAAACTGGATTCCGGGCGAACAGCAACCGCAGCGGCACCACGCCCGCGCACGACTGGATGAACTACCCGGCGCACTTCCGCGCCGTGATCCAGCGGCTGCGCGGCGTGGTGATCGAGCATAGGGATGCGGCCGATGTGATGCGTGCCCACGACTGCGACGAGGCGTTGCACTACGTGGATCCGCCATACGTGCATGACACCCGGCAACTGCGCACGCGGGCACCCGCCTACCGCCACGAAATGACCGACGAGCAGCACGCGGCGCTGGCCAGCGTCCTGCACTCACTGCGCGGACGGGTTGTCCTGAGCGGCTATCGCAGCCCGCTCTACGACGATCTGTTCGGCTCGTGGCGCCGTGTCGACGTGAACGCCCATGCTGACGGCGCGCGGGCGCGCGTCGAGTCGCTGTGGCTGAGTCCCCGCTGCGAGTCTGTCGACCTGTTCGCCGCAGAGGCCGCCTAACATGCACGCGCCAGACCGTCACGCTCGCCGGGCCGCTGCGCGCTCGCAGCTCATCCAGCTGCTGGCCGAGCGCCTGGTGCGCGACGCGCTGGCACAGAGGGAGCGCGAGACACATGACCAGCCCGACCAACCGAGCCTGCCTGTACGCCCGCTACAGCACCGACAAGCAGCGCGAGACCAGCATCGATGACCAGCTGCGCGCCGCGCGTGAGCGTGCCGCGCGCGAGGGCTGGGTCATCACCGCCACCTACGCCGACGAGGGCGTCAGCGGCAGCACGCCAATGGCCCTGCGCCCCGGTGGCAAAGCGCTGCTCGCAGACACCCTGGCCCGCCGCTATGACGTGCTGATCGTCGAGGGCCTGGACCGCATCAGCCGCGAGATCGGCGAGGCCGAGACCATCGTCAAGCGCATCGAACACCGCGGCATGCGCATCGTCGGCACCGCCGACGGCTACGACACCGAGGCCCGCGGCCGCAAGGTCATGCGCATCGCCCGCGGCCTGGTCAACGAGCTCTACCTCGACGACCTGCGCGAGAAGACCCACCGCGGCCAGGCCGGCCAGTTGGAGCGCGGCTTCTGCGCCGGCGGGCGCACCTACGGCTACCGCACCGAGCAGGCCCACGGCGGGCGCCGGCTGGTCGTCGATGAGGACGAGGCCAGGCACGTGCGCTGGGTGTTCGAGCAGGTGGCCGCGGGCCGCACCGCGCGAGATGTCGTCTATGACCTCAACCGCCGCGGCGTGCCCAGCGCGCGCGGCAGCACCTGGGCCGTCAGCGCAGTGTGCGGCAGCGCGGCCAAGGGCCTGGGCATGCTGCACAACGAGCTCTACATCGGCCGCGTCACCTGGAACCGCCGGCAGTGGATCAAAGATCCCGAAACGGGCAAGCGCCGCTACGTCGAGCGCCCACGTGACGAGTGGATCGTGCGCGAGCAGCCCGAGCTGCGCATCATCGATCAGGCCCTGTGGGACCGCATCCATGCCCCGCGCGCCGGCGCCCAGCCTGGTCGCGGGCGCGTGGGCAAGGGCGCCCCAGCGCGCAGCCTGCTGGCCGGCATGCTGCGCTGCCACGGCTGCGGCGGCGCGGTGGTCGCCATCAACGCCGAGCGCTATGGCTGCGCCGCCCGCAAGGACCGCGGCCCCACCGTCTGCAGCAACGACGCCACGGTGATGCGCCACGTGCTGGAGACGCGCCTGCTGTCCGAGCTGCGCGACGAGCTGCTCACGCCGTCCGCAATGGCCGAGATGCAGGCCGCCGCGCGCCAGGCGGTGCAGCAGCTCACCAGCCCGCCCGACCTGTCCGCGCACAAAGCGCGGCGGCAGGCCCTGGAGCGCGAGATCCGCAACCTCGTTGACGCCGTGGCCACCCTGGGCATGAGCACCGCCCTGGCCGACCGCCTGCGCGCTGCAGAGGCCGAACGGGCCGAGCTGGACGCCGTGCTGGCCTCCACCACGATGGACCCGGCCGAGCTGCTGGCCGACGTCACCTCACGCTACCGCGCGCTGGTGCTCGACCTGCTGCGCGTGCTGACCGAGGACACCGACCGCGCGCGCACGCGCGAAATCCTCGCCAGCATGATCGGCGAGGTCATCATCGGTCGAGGGGAGGATGGCGAGACGTTCGCCGAGCTGGACGAGCCCGCCGAGCGGCTGATCGTTTCGGCCGTCGGCGGGTCTCTGGGAGTGGTTGCGGGGGCAGGATTTGAACCTACGACCTTTGGGTTATGAGCCCAACGAGCTACCGAGCTGCTCCACCCCGCGTCAGAAGAATGAAACTATAGCACAAGCTTTCAGCCCTGTCACGGCGACTCGCATGTCATCAAGATTTCATCCGGCTCGGGGGGCGCGGGCCTCCTGGGCGACCCAGGCCAGGTAAGGCGGCCAGCCGTCGGCAACGTCCAGCGCGATGATTTCCGGAACCTCATAGGGGTGGGCCTCGCGCACCACCGCCTGCAGCGCCGCATACCGCGCCCTTGTCGTCTTGATGACGAGCAGCCATTCGTGGTCTTCGTGCAGGCGTCCTTCCCACCAATAGTGGGACCGCGCGCCAGGCAGCACGTTGACGCAGGCAGCTGCATGCGCCTGGAGCACCGCCCGCGCCAATGCCGCGGCAGTCTCCTCGCTGGGCACGGTGCACAGCACCACGCACACTTGTTCTTCGTCAGCCCGCATACACCGCCCCCCTTGCTGACCGAGTTCAGCGCCCGAAGCGCCGTCGCGTCAGCGCCAGCGCGATCCATCCGGCCACCAGCGTGGTCCCCAGCAACTGTGCCAGCGGAGCCAGCCAGCGCGCCGGCCACTCACCGATCACCAGCGGCCGGATCAGCTCGACAGCCGCTGTAAGAGGCAGCGCGGCCGAGACTGTCTGCAGCGCCACGGGCATCTGGTCGAGCGGAAAGTACACACCCGACAGAAAGGTCATCGGCGTGAGCACCAGTGTGAAGTAGTAGGTGAAGAAGTCATACCCCTTTGCCAGCGCATTGAAGATCAGCGCAATGGCAGCAAACGCCAGCCCCACCAGGCCCAGCAGCGGGATGGCCAGCAGTAGCGTCGGCTGCCGGCTGATGCCCAAGGCAATCAGCACACCGGCGATGGCTACGGCAGTGAACACGCTTTTCAACGCCGCCCAAAGCAGCTCGGCCAGCACGATGTCGTCCAGGCGCACCGGTGCGTTCATGATGCCGTCCCAGGTCTTCTGCACATGCATGCGCGAGAAGGCCGAGTACAGCGCCTCAAAAGAGGCCGCATACATGGTGCTCATGCAGATGCTGCCCGAGGCCAAGAAAAGGATGTACGGCAGCCCGCGCACCTCCCCCACCAGCGCGCCCACGCCATAGCCAAAGGCCACCAGGATGATCAGCGGCTCGGCGATGTTGCCAATCAGGCTGGGCACGGCCAGCTTGCGCCACACCAGCAGATTGCGCCATAGCACCGCGGTGAAACGCCATGACAGCCGCGGCGGCGCCATCCAGCGCCCGTTGCCCGATGCGGCCTGCAACTGTGCCATCACGCCTCCTCCCGGATCTGCCGACCGGTAAGCTTGAGGAACAAGTCCTCCAGGTTGGCCGGCCGGTGCATCACCCTCAGCTCCCGGCGCGCCGCCAACGCATCCAGTAACGGCCCGGGTGAGGCGGTATAGAAGAACACCGTGTCGCCGCTGACCTCCACCCGCTCGGCATGCTGGCGGTGGCTGTGCGCCAGATCGATCGCACCGTCGCCATAGACCTCGATCACATCGGGCTCCAGGTGCTGCGCGATCAGGCCGGCCGGTGTGCCCTCGGCAATGCGGCGGCCATGGTCCATGACGAGCAGCCGGTCGCACAGCCGCTGCGCCTCGTCCATGAAATGAGTGGTCAGCACGATGGCCTTACCGTTCTGCAGCAGCCGCTTCAGGCGCTCCCACATCAGATGCCGCGCCTGCGGGTCCAGCCCGGTGGTCGGCTCGTCCAGCAGGAGCAGGTCCGGGTCGTTGACCAGCGCGCGGGCCAGGCTGAGCCGCCGGCGCATGCCGCCAGACAGCTCGCCCGGCCGCGCCCCCGCCTTGGCCTGCAGGGCTGCGAACTCCAGCAGGCGCGGAATGCGCTCGTCGATCATCGCGCGTGGCAAACCAAAGTAGCGGCCATAGACCAGCAGGTTCTCCGCGCAGGTGAAGTCCGGATCCAGGCTGTCGAACTGCGTGACCACGCCCATGCGCTGCTTGGCCCGCAGCAGCTCGCGATCCAGCGCAAGGCCGAAGGCGCGGATGTGCCCCGCGTCCGGCTGCGTGAGCCCCAGGCACATGCGCATCGTCGTCGTCTTGCCCGCCCCGTTAGGCCCGATGATGCCCACGCACTCACCGGCGTGGACATCGAACGACAGGCCATCCACGACGGTCTGCTCGCCATAGCGCTTGACCAGAGATGTCGCGCTGAAGATGACGGGGTTTGGCATGGAACGCAGTGTGCCAAAAAGGCGGTCAGCCCCTGGGCCGCGGACCTGTGCACGGACGCAGGGGGCAAAGAAAAAGGGCCCGCTGTGCAGCGGGCCCTTGGCGTCGATACCGGCCGGGTTTGGCTTACTCGGCCTTGTTGTCGGCAGCCACCTCGGCCGCCGGCTCGGCGCGATCCACCAGCTCCACGTAGGCCATCGGCGCGTTGTCGCCGACGCGGAAGCCCATCTTCAGGATGCGGGTGTAGCCGCCCGGGCGCGCCGCAAAGCGCGGGCCCAGGACGTCGAACAGCTTGACCACGTTGTCGCGGTTGCGCAGGCGCGAGAAGGCCAGGCGCTTGTTGGCCAGCGTCGGCTCCTTGCCCAGGGTGATCAGCGGCTCGACGACGCGGCGCAGTTCCTTGGCCTTGGGCAGCGTGGTCTTGATGGCCTCGTGCTCGATGAGCGAGTTGGCCATGTTGCGCAGCATCGCCAGGCGGTGCTCGGAGGTGCGGTTCAGTTTGCGAAGACCGTGACGGTGACGCATGGTGCTTTCCTTTCTTTATTGAACCCCGGCCGGATCAGGTACCGGGGGTTGCACTTGCGCTGAAGCGAAGCTCAGCGCTTGTCCAGGCCTTGCGGCGGCCAGTTCTCCAGGCGCGAGCCCAGAGCCAGGCCACGCGAGGCCAGCACTTCCTTGATCTCGTTGAGCGACTTGCGACCGAGGTTCGGGGTCTTGAGCAGCTCCGTCTCGGTGCGCTGAATAAGGTCGCCGATGTAGTAGATGTTCTCGGCCTTGAGGCAGTTGGCCGAGCGCACGGTGAGCTCCAACTCGTCGACCGGACGCAGCAGGATCGGGTCGAACTGCTGGGCGCTCTTGGCCGGCGTGTCGAACACGCTGCTGATCTCGCTGCCTTCGAGCTGCGCAAAGACGGCCAGTTGCTCGACCAGGATCTTGGCGGATGCACGGATCGCTTCCTCCGGCGAGATGGCGCCGTTGGTCTCGATCTCCATGACCAGCTTATCCAGGTCGGTGCGCTGCTCCACGCGGGCGCTCTCGACCGTGTAGCTGACACGGCGCACCGGCGAGAAGGACGCGTCGAGCACGATGCGGCCGATGGCCTTGCTCGACTCGTCGCCATAGCGGCGCAGGTTGCCCGGCACGTAGCCGCGGCCCTTCTCGACCTTGATCTGCATATCCAGCTTGCCGCCTTGCGACAGGTGGGCGATCACGTGGTCAGGGTTGATGATCTCCACATCGTGCGGCGTCTGGATGTCGGCCGCCGTAACAGGGCCCTCTCCATCCTTGCGCAGCACGAGCGTGACCTCATCACGGTTGTGCAGGCGGAAGGTCACGCCCTTGAGGTTCAGCATGATGTGCACGACGTCTTCCTGCACACCATCAACGGTGGAGTACTCGTGCAGCACGCCGGCAATCGTGACCTCGGTCGGCGCATAACCCACCATCGAGGACAGCAGCACACGGCGCAGGGCGTTGCCCAGCGTGTGGCCATAGCCGCGCTCGAAGGGCTCCAGCGTCACCTTGGCACGGTGACCGCCCAGCGGCTCGACCTGGATGGCTTTGGGTTTCAGCAAATTGGTTTGCATGAGGTCTTCCTGTCAATACCCTCGGCTCGTTACACCGATAAGGCTGATGGACCAACCGGGGCCGGCACGCAAGGCACCGCACACCCGGACGAAAAAACGCGCGCGTGAAGAGGTGGCCCAGCCACCTCCGCAGTCCGGGCGATCAGCGCGAATACAGTTCGACGATCAACGACTCGTTGATGTCGGCACCGAACTCGTCGCGATCCGGCGACTTCTTGAAGACGCCTTCCATCTTGGAGGCATCCACCCGCACCCAGCCCGGCAGGCCGATCGATTCGGCCAGCTTGAGCGATTCCTGGATGCGCACCTGCTTCTTGGCCTTCTCGCGCACGCCAACCACGTCACCGGCCTTGACCAGGTAGGACGGGATGTTGACGATCTGACCGTTGACGGTCACGGCCTTGTGCGAGACGAGCTGGCGAGCTTCGGCGCGGGTAGAGCCGAAGCCCATGCGGTAGACGACGTTGTCCAGGCGCGACTCCAGCAGGATCAGAAGGTTGGCGCCGGTATTGCCCTGGCGGCGTTCCGCCTCGGCGAAATAGCGACGGAACTGGCGCTCCAGTACGCCGTACATGCGCTTGACCTTCTGCTTCTCGCGCAGTTGCAGGCCAAAGTCGCTGGTGCGGCTGCCGGAGGTGCGGCCGTGCTGGCCGGGCTTGGAATCGAACTTGGCCTTGTCGCTGATGGGGCGCCGGGCGCTCTTCAGGAACAGGTCGGTGCCTTCACGGCGGGCGAGCTTGGCCTTCGGGCCGAGGTAACGTGCCACGGTGTGTCCTTCAACGGATCTGACGCAAGCGGGCCGATGCCCGGACTGCGCGAGTCTGGCGGGTGTTGTGGAATGCGCTCAGACAGTGGGCTTCAAAGAAACCGCCGGCCACGGTGCGCTGCACCGGCCGGCGAACGGAAAACCTGAGAGTGTAGCCGAGAAGGCGGGCGCGGAGATCACCCGCCCACCCGGCTGGCGTTCAGATGCGGCGACGCTTCTGCGGGCGGCAGCCGTTGTGCGGCACCGGCGTGACGTCGGAAATCGAGGTAATGCGGATACCGAGCGAGGCCAGAGCACGCACCGAGGACTCGCGACCCGGGCCCGGGCCCTTGATCTCGACGTCCAGGTTCTTGATGCCTTGCTCCTGCGCGGCGCGACCGGCCACCTCGGCCGCCACCTGGGCTGCGAACGGGGTCGACTTGCGCGAGCCCTTGAAGCCCTGGCCACCGCTCGACGCCCAGGACAGCGCGTTGCCCTGGCGGTCGGTGATCGTGATGATGGTGTTATTGAACGAAGCGTGGACGTGAGCAATGCCGTCCGCGATGTTCTTGCGGACCTTCTTGCTCACGCGCCGCGCGGCGGTGTTGGCAGGTGCTTTAGCCATGGAAACCTTCTCTCGGATCTAGTGCGGTCTCAAAACCCGTCGTGCCTGGGCCCGCGGATCACTTCTTGCCGGCGATGGCCTTGCGCGGACCCTTGCGGGTACGGGCGTTGGTCCGGGTACGTTGGCCGCGCACGGGCAGACCGCGACGATGACGGAAGCCGCGGTAGCAACCCAGATCCATCAGTCGCTTGATGTTGATGGAGATTTCGCGACGCAGGTCACCCTCGATGGTGAGCCTGCCCACCTCCTCGCGCAGCTTCTCCAGATCGGCGTCGGTCAGGTCCTTGACCTTCTTGTCGAACGCAATGCCACAGGCCGTGCAGATCTTCTGCGCGGTGGTGCGCCCGATCCCGTAGATCGAGGTCAGACCGATTTCGGTGTGCTTGTGCGGCGGGATGTTGATGCCAGCGATACGTGCCATGGGCGTCCTCTAGAACGTAAGTCGTCGCGAACCAGGTCAGCCCTGGCGCTGCTTGTGGCGCGGATCGGTGCAGATGACGCGCACCACGCCCTTGCGACGGATGATCTTGCAATTGCGGCACATCTTCTTGACGGATGCCGAGACTTTCATGGTCTTCTCCTTGACCGGTGATTCGCGGAAATCTTCTTCCGGGTACTGAACTTGACGCTCACTTCGCCCGGAAGACGATGCGAGCACGACTCAAATCGTAGGGCGTGAGCTCCACGGTTACCTTGTCGCCGGGCAGGATGCGGATGTAGTGCATGCGCATCTTTCCGGAGATGTGACCGAGGACCACATGGCCGTTTTCGAGCTTCACGCGGAAGGTGGCATTCGGCAGGTTCTCGATGATTTCACCCTGCATCTGGATGACGTCGTCTTTCGCCATGTCGTCCCTGCCGTGCCATCGGCCGCGTTGTCAGCCCGCTTTGAAATTCGCCTTCTTGAGCAGTGATTCGTATTGCTGGGACATCACGTAGGACTGCACCTGGGCCCAGAAGTCCATGGTGACGACCACGATGATCAGCAGCGAAGTGCCGCCGAAATAGAACGGCACGTTGTACTTGAGCACGAGAAACTCGGGCAGCAGGCAGACGGCGGTGATGTAGACCGCACCTGCCAACGTGAGCCGAGACAGGATCCTGTCGATATAGCGCGACGTCTGCTCGCCCGGCCGGATGCCCGGAATGAAGGCGCCGCTTTTCTTGAGGTTGTCGGCCGTCTCGCGGCTATTGAAAACCAGCGCCGTGTAGAAGAAGCAGAAGAACACGATCGCCACGGCATACAGCAGCACGTAGATCGGCTGGCCGGGGGACAACGCCGCGGCGAGGTTCTTCAACCAGCGCAGGCTGTCACCGGTAGCAAACCAGCCCACCGCCGTCGCGGGCAGCAGAATGATCGACGAGGCGAAGATGGGCGGGATCACGCCGGCCATGTTGATCTTCAGTGGCAGGTGCGAGGACTGGCCACCGTACACGCGATTGCCAACCTGACGTTTGGCGTAGTTGACCAGGATCTTGCGCTGGCCGCGCTCGACGAAGACAACGAAATACGTCACCAGGATCACGACCGCCACGATGAAGATGCCGGCCAGCGGGCTCATCGCGTTGGTGCGCACCAGCTCCAGGAACTGACCGATGCCGCCGGGCAGGCCGGCTGCAATGCCGGCGAAGATCAGGATGGAGATGCCATTGCCCAAGCCACGCTCAGTAATCTGTTCGCCCAGCCACATCAGGAACAGCGTGCCGGCAGTCAGGCTGACGACGGCCGTCATGCGGAAGCCAAAGCCCGGATTGATGACCAGGCCGGCCGACCCCTCGAGCGCCATGGCAATGCCCAGCGACTGGAACAGCGCCAGCACCAGGGTGCCGTAGCGGGTGTACTGCGTGATCTTGCGGCGGCCCGCTTCGCCTTCCTTCTTCAGCGCCTCCAGACTCGGGAGCACGTAGGTCATCAACTGCATGATGATCGACGCCGAGATGTAGGGCATGATGCCCAGCGCGAAGACGGTGAAGCGCGACAGCGCACCGCCGGAAAACATGTTGAACAGGCTCAGGATGCCGCCCTGCTGGCTCTTGAAAAGCTGCTGGAGCTGCGCAGGGTCGATCCCCGGCACGGGGATGTGCGCCCCGATCCGGTAGACGACCAGGGCCAGGAGCAGAAAGAACAGCCGGCGACGCAGGTCGCCGAACTTGCCGCTCTTGGCCAGCTGAGTTGCGTTGTTAGCCACGTGCTTCCGAAACCTGTTCAGGCCGCAATCAGGCCAGGGAACCGCCAGCCGCCTCGATGACGGCCTTGGCGCCGGCGGTCGCACCGATGCCCTTGAGCTCGACCTTGCGGGAGAGCTCGCCGGACTTGATCACCTTGACGACCTTGGCGATCTGCGGCACGAGACCCGCTTGCTTCAGTGCGAGCAGATCCACCTCGGACAGCGCGAGCTGGTCGAGCTGGGCCAGGGTGATCTCGGCGTTGAACTTCAGCGAGTGCGACTTGAAGCCACGCTTGGGCAGGCGACGCTGCAGCGGCATCTGGCCGCCTTCGAAGCCGACCTTGTGGTAGCCGCCCGCACGGGACTTCTGGCCCTTATGGCCGCGGCCAGCGGTCTTGCCCAGGCCCGAGCCAATGCCACGGCCGACGCGACGCTTGGCGTGCTTGGAGCCGGCTGCCGGCTTGATGGTGTTGAGTTGCATGTTGCCCTCGACCTCAGAGCACCTTCACCAGGTAGCTCACCTTGTTGATCATGCCGCGCACGGCCGGAGTGTCTTCCAGGGTGCGCTCGCTGTTGAGCTTGCCCAGACCCAGGCCCTTGACGGTGGCGCGGTGCGATTCGCGGGTGCCGATGGGGCTGCGAACCAGCTTGACGGTGACGGTCTTCTTGTCAGACATGATGGTCTCCAGAGGCCGCTTCAGTTGAAGATCTCTTCAACCGACTTGCCACGCTTGGCGGCGACTTCCGCGGGCGTCGTCGAGCGCTTGAGCGCGTCAAACGTGGCGCGGACCATGTTGTACGGGTTGGTCGAGCCATGGCTCTTGGCCACGATATCGGTCACGCCCATCACCTCGAACACCGCGCGCATCGGGCCGCCGGCGATGATGCCGGTACCGGCCGGGGCCGGGGCCAGCAGCACCTTGGCTGCGCCATGCTCACCGATGACGTTGTGGTGCACGGAGCCGTTCTTCAGGCTGACCTTGACCATGTTGCGGCGGGCCTGGTCCATCGCCTTCTGCACGGCCAGCGGCACTTCGCGCGCCTTGCCTTTGCCCATGCCGACGCGGCCGTCGCCATCACCGACCACGGTAAGGGCAGCAAAACCCATGATCCGGCCGCCCTTGACCACCTTGGTCACGCGGTTCACCTGGATCATTTTCTCGCGCAGACCGTCGTCGCGACCTTCGTCCGAAATCTTCGGTTGAAACTTAGCCATTTCAGGTTCCTTCGGTGGGCCGGGCGATCAGAAGCGCAGACCGGCTTCGCGGGCGGCTTCGGCCAGGGCCTTGACGCGGCCGTGGTAGGCGAAGCCGGCTCGGTCGAATGCCACTTGCTCGACGCCAGCGGCCTTGGCCTTCTCGGCGATGCGCTTGCCGATCAGCTGGGCAGCGGAAACGTTGCCGCCATTGGCCGTGCCGAGCTGGGCACGCACTTCCTTCTCGGCGGTGGACGCGCTGGCCAGCACCTGAGTGCCGTCGCCGGAGATGACGTTGGCGTAGATGTGCAGATTGGAGCGGAAGACCGTCAGACGGGCCACCCCTTGCAGCGCGATGCGCGCACGGGTCTGGCGGGAGCGGCGCAGGCGCTGGGCTTTCTTGTTCAACGACATGATGCGGCTCCTTACTTCTTCTTGGTCTCTTTCAGGACCACGCGCTCGTCGGCGTAGCGGATGCCCTTGCCCTTGTAGGGCTCGGGCGGCCGGAAGGCGCGGACTTCAGCGGCGATCTGACCGACTACTTGGCGATCGACACCCTTGATCAGGATTTCGGTCTGCGTGGGGCACTCGACCTTGATGCCGGCGGGCATGTCCTTGACCACCGGATGCGAGAAACCGATCTGCAGGTTGAGCTTCTGGCCTTGGGCCTGGGCACGGAAACCCACACCGACCAGGTTGAGCTTCTTCTCGAAACCCTTGCTGACGCCGTTGACCATGTTGTTGACCAGCGCACGCATCGTGCCGGACATGGCATTGGCTTCAGCCGAGTCGTTGGCGGGCGCAAACAGCAGCTTGCCGTCATCGTTCTTCACGGTGACCAGACCGTTCAGCGGGCGGCTCAGCGAACCCAGCGTGCCCTTAACGCTGATCTGGTCAGCGGTGATCGACACGTCCACACCCTTGGGGACGGCGATCGGCATTTTTCCTACGCGGGACATTGCGATCTCTCCTTCACCTTAGGCGACGTAGCACAGCACTTCGCCACCGACACCGGCGGCGCGGGCCTTGCGGTCCGTCATCACGCCCTTGGGCGTGGTAACGATGGCCACGCCCAGGCCGTTCATGACCTGGGGAATGTCGTGGCGGCCCTTGTAGATGCGCAGGCCGGGACGGCTCACGCGCTCGATGCGCTCGATCACCGGACGGCCGGCGTAGTACTTCAGCGCAATCTCGAGCTCGGGCTTGGCGGCTTCGCCCTTGACGGCATAGCCGTCGATGTAGCCCTCGTCCTTGAGGACCTGGGCGATGGCGACCTTCAGCTTGGACGACGGCATCGAAACGCTGGTCTTCTCGACCATCTGCGCGTTACGGATGCGGGTCAGCATGTCGGCGATGGGATCACTCATGCTCATTGGATTTCTCCTGTCAGTGCCCGAGGCCGATTACCAGCTGGCCTTGACGACACCGGGGATGTCGCCAGCAAAGGCCAGTTCGCGGATCTTGGTGCGCGCCAGACCGAACTGGCGGAAGGTGCCGCGGGGGCGGCCGGTCATCTCGCAGCGGTTGCGCAGGCGAGAGGGCATCGCGTTGCGCGGGAGCTTTTGCAGCTCCAGACGGGCGGCATAGCGCTCCTCGTCCGACTTCTTGGCATCGTTGATGATGGCCTTGAGTTCCGCGTACTTCTTGGCGTACTTGGCGACCAGCTGTTCGCGCTTGAGTTCGCGCTGTTTGAGCGACAGTTTAGCCACGGGCCACCTCAGTTCTTGAACGGGAATTTGAACGCCGACAGCAGCGCCTTGCACTCGTCGTCGGTCTTCGCGGTCGTGGTGATGCTGATGTTCATGCCACGCAGCGCATCGACCTTGTCGTAGTCGATTTCGGGGAAGATGATCTGCTCTTTGACGCCGATGTTGTAATTGCCACGGCCATCGAAGGAGCGACCCGAGATGCCGCGGAAGTCACGCACGCGGGGCAGCGCCACGGTGACGAAGCGATCCAGGAATTCGTACATGCGCACGCCACGCAGGGTGACCATGCAGCCGATGGGCACGTTCTCGCGGATCTTGAAGCCGGCGATGGCCTTGCGCGACTTGGTGACGACAGGCTTCTGGCCGGCGATCTTGGTCAGGTCGCCGACGGCGTGGTCCATGACCTTTTTGTCGGACACGGCCTCGCTCACGCCCATGTTGAGCGTGATCTTGGTGAGGCGCGGAACCTCCATCACCGACTGGTAGCCGAACTTCTTCATGAGGTCCGGCACGACCTTCTCGCGATAGAAGGCCTGCAGACGGGCTTGCTGGGCGGATTGTTGAGCCATCTCGAACCTCGTCACGCCTTGATTTCTTCGCCGCTGGACTTGAAGACGCGAACCTTCTTGCCGTCGGCCAGGAGCTTGATACCCACGCGGTCGCCCTTGCCCGTTGCCGGGTTGAAGATCGCCACGTTGGACTGGTGGATGGGCATGGTCTTGTCCACGATGCCGCCCGTCGTACCCTTCATGGGATTGGGGCGGACGTGCTTCTTGACGACATTGATGCCCTCGACCAGCACGTGGTCGGCATCGACGCGGGCCGTGACGGCGCCGCGCTTGCCCTTGTCGCGGCCGGTCAGCACGATGACCTGGTCGCCTTTGCGAATCTTGTTCATGGCCTGTCCTTTGCGGATCACCCGATGCTTCAGAGCACCTCGGGGGCGAGGGAGACGATCTTCATGAAGCGCTCGGTGCGCAGCTCGCGCGTGACCGGGCCGAAGATGCGGGTGCCGATGGGCTCGAGCTTGGCGTTGAGCAGCACGGCGGCGTTGCCGTCGAACTTGACCAGCGAACCGTCCTGGCGGCGCACACCCTTGGCGGTGCGCACGACGACGGCGCTGTAGACCTCGCCCTTCTTGACGCGGCCACGGGGCGCAGCTTCCTTGATGCTGACCTTGATGATGTCGCCGATGCCGGCGTAGCGACGCTTGGAGCCGCCGAGCACCTTGATGCACATGACGGACTTGGCGCCAGTGTTGTCAGCGACGTCCAGTCGCGATTGCATTTGGATCATGTTGTTCCCCAACTTGTCCCCGCAGGCCACCGTGAGATGGAGCCTGCCGGTCAGTCTTGGGCCAGTCTGGTTGAACCGCTGGGCGAAGCCGCTTGACTCCACCCGGCCGCTGAATGTGCCGGGGTGCCAAACGGCGAAAGACGGCGATTATGGCAAGGATCGCAAGAGCGCGCAAGCCTCGCGTTGCGCCATCTGGAAAACGGGGGCGGCGGCCGGTGGAGGTCGGCGGCCGCCCGGACCCGTCAGGCCGTGCCGCCGACGGTCAGGCCGTCGATGCGCAGGGTGGGCTGGCCGACGCCGACGGGCACGCTCTGGCCTTCTTTGCCGCAGGTGCCCACGCCGCTGTCCAGGGCCATGTCGTTGCCGATCATGCTCACGCGGGTGAGTGCGTCCGGGCCGTTGCCGATGATGGTGGCGCCCTTGACGGGGTACTGCAGCTTGCCGTCCTCCACCCACCAGGCTTCTGAAGCCGAGAAGACGAACTTGCCGCTGGTGATGTCGACCTGGCCGCCGCCGAAGTTGGTGGCGTAGAGGCCGCGCTTGATGGAGGCGACGATCTCTTCGGGCGGAGTTTGGCCGGCCAGCATGTAGGTGTTGGTCATGCGCGGCATGGGCAGGTGGGCGTAGCTTTCGCGGCGGCCGTTGCCGGTGGGGCGCACGCCCATGAGGCGGGCGTTCATCGAGTCCTGGATGTAGCCGCGCAGGATGCCGTCTTCAATGAGCACATTGCGCTGGCTGGGCTGGCCCTCGTCGTCGATGTTGAGCGAGCCGCGGCGGTCGGGCAGCGTGCCGTCGTCGAGCACGGTGACGCCCTTGGCGGCCACGCGCTGACCGATGCGTCCGGCAAATGCGCTGGAGCCCTTGCGGTTGAAGTCGCCCTCCAGGCCGTGGCCGATGGCCTCGTGCAGCAGGATGCCGGGCCAGCCGGAGCCCAGCACCACGGTCATCTCGCCGGCCTGGGCGGGACGGGATTCCAGGTTCATCAGCGCGGCGCCGACGGCCTGCTCGACATAGGCCTGCAGGCGCTCGCCGGTGAAGGCCTCCAGGCCGAAGCGACCGCCCCCGCCGGAGGAGCCGACCTCGCGCCGGCCGGCCTGCTCGGCGATGACGGTGAGGCTCAAGCGCACGAGCGGGCGGACGTCGGCGGCCAGCAGGCCGTTTGCGCGGGCCACCAGCACGACGTCGTACTCGGCGGCCAGACCGGCCATGACCTGCACCACGCGCGGGTCGCGGGCGCGTGCCAGGCGCTCGATCTTCTCCAGCAGCGCGACCTTGGCTGCGCTGTCCAGCGTGGCGATGGGGTCCATCGCGGGGTAGAGCACGCGCATGGCCGGCGAGGAGGACGGGACCTTGACGCGCTTGCGGCCGCCGCCGGCCGCGGCGATGGTGCGCACGGTGCGGGCGGCATCCAGCAGGGCGGCCTCTGAGATGTCGTCGGAGTAGGCAAACGCGGTCTTTTCGCCGGCGATGGCGCGCACGCCCACGCCCTGGTCGATGCTGAAGCTGCCGGACTTGACGATGCCCTCCTCCAGGCTCCAGCCCTCGCTGCGGGTGTACTGGAAGTAGAGGTCGGCGTCGTCGGTGCGGTGCTCGCCGATGAGGCTCAAGGCCCGGCCCAGCATGGCTTCATCGACGCCGTAAGGCTCGAGCAGGACGGCGCGGGCGATGTCGAGCCGCTCCAGGGCAGGGTCACGTGCGTTCATGGCGAGATTGTAGGGAGCGGGCCGCGCCGCTGCGGGGACAAGGTCGCCATCGCGGACGGGCACACCCGTGCGAGGACTACAGGTCCAGCAGGGCGCGCACGCGGCGGTCCTCATCCGGCTGGAAGTTGGCGGCGATGTAGCGGTCCATGAGCTCGCGGCGCTGGGCGTCGGAGAGTTCGGGCGACTGCCTCAGGCGCGCCCATTCAGCGCGGCCGGCCTGCAGGCGGCGCTCCCAATCGGCCCATTCGGCGTCGGCCTGCTCCAGTCGCTGGGCAGCGGCCTCGCCGTAGCGGGCCACGCGCTCGGCACGCACGCTGGCCGCGTCCCGGCCGGGGGCCATCTGAGGCACCGGCGCGCCCGGGTCGGCCGGCGAGGGCTGGCCGGACTCAAGCTGGGCGACGAACTGCTCGAACTCCGCCTCCTCGGCGGCGAAGAAGGCCTGGGCCCAGTCGCGGCCGAGGATCTGGCGGCGCACGCTTCTGAGCTCGTCGAAGAACGGCCGCCACGTGGAGCGGTCGGATTGGTCGAAGCGGCGCTGGAAGTCGTGCTGGCGCAGCTGCATGTACTTGTCCCAGATGACCATGACCTCGGCCGCGCACACATCGCCATGGGCGCGGCGCACGTCGTCTTCGACCAGGCTGCGGATCTCGGGCAGTGTGGCCTCGCCCAAGGCGAGCAGATAGTTCTCGAAGCGGCGGCGCAGCTGGATGTTGGGCTGGGGTCGTCCGTCGGCCCCGATGGCCCAGTCACCGTCCAGCTGGGTGCCGGCGAAGGAGCCCTTGGTGAAGAGATGCTCGCGCACGGCGGCGGCCGGGCGCGGCATGGAGGCGCTTGCTGCAGGCGCGTCGGCCGCAGACTTGGCAGCGCCCATGAGGCTCCAGCCGCGGCCATCGGCCGGGGCGCCGAAGAGGCCGGGCTCGGCCGCACCGTATAGGCGGTACGCCGCCCAGCCGCCCACGGCGAGCAGCGACACCAGGACGGCAGTGGCGACGGCAGTGCGGTTGACTTGCATGGCGGTGTTGCGGGTGCGCGGAGGGGACGACAGCAAAGGTGGTAGAGAAGCCACGGATGGAAGCGACGGATGGGCGCGGGCGCGGCCGCCAGACGACCTGGGGCGAAGCGGCAGCAGTACCGCGAGCGGCCCGGACCGGGGGCCCCACGGCTGCCGCATGGTGCAGCGGCTTCAGCGGACCGCTACAGCGGTGCATCCCGCAGCGCCCCCCTCGTGAGGGGCAGGTCCAACCCGCGCAGCAGCCGGCCCGGTGGGCCGGACCGTGCGGGCGGAGACGGCGGGCGCAGGGCGCGCGGCGCCAGCGGCTGTACCGCGGCGCGACCCTCAGCCGGTCACAGCAGCGCCCACTTCAGCCGATTGGCGTGCTGACGGTAGAACTGCTTGGGATCGGGGGCTCCGGAGCCAATCGTTCCCAGCAGCTGGTTGATCTCGTCGAGGTGGTTCCAGGGGTAGTTGTCTTTGACGACGTTGCCCCACCGCGAGGAGCAGCGGCTGACCAGGCCGTCGTTCTCCTCGGTGCCGAAGTAGCTCGCCGTGCCGGCCAGGATGTCGTCGCTGATGTCCCAGCCGTTGGTGCGCACCGAGGTGCCGGAGAAGGAGTAGTAGCGGATGCCGTTCACCGAGGATGCACCGGTGCCGCAGGCCTTGGTCGGCGCGCCGGCGGCGAACTTCTTGTTGAAGGCCTGCGCGCCGGGCGTGCTCAAGGCGTTCAGGGCCACGAGCAACGCGGTGTCATCGACCGACTGGCCGGAGCCGCCGGCCAGCCAGTTGATCAACTTGAGCCCGGCGGTGGCCAGCTCGTCGAAGCCACCGCCCGGCGTGGTGTTGGCCAGGATGCTGTCGGCCACCTTGCTGCCCTGGTGGGTGCCGGCAACCGTGCTGACGCTGGCGACCATGGAGGGGGCCACACCCGCGACGTAGCGGGTGGTGGGACCGCCATGGCTGTGGCCGATGAGGTTGAACTTCTTCACGCCGTCCTTGGCCGCCCACTGCTTCATCTGCTGCAGCAGCTGCTCGCCGCGGTATTCGGTGGTCTGCGACGGGTTGACCTGGGCGATGTAGACGGTCGCTCCACCGTCGCGCAGGGCTTGCGGGATGCCGTAGAAGTAGTTGATGCCGAGGATGTTGTCGAAGCCGATGAAGCCGTGCACCAGCACGATGGGGTACTTGGTCTTGGCATAGGTGTCGGCATGGGCGGCAGGCGAGGCGGCCAGGGCGGCGGCGGCCACGGCGGTGGCGGTGGCGAGGTGGCGCAAGCGGATGAGCATGGATGGTCTCCTTGGCGGGTTGTCGAATCCGCTTCTGCACGCCAGCCGGCGTAGCGGCCGATGGCCAAGCAGCAGCGGGCCTCCAGACCGCCGCGAGACATCAAACGGCCGTTTGAAAGCAGCCCCAGTATTCGGCGGGCGCGGCTCCCTCCTGGCCGGGTAAGCCCGCGCAACGAGGGTTGTCCTGACCGCATGAGCGCGGTGCATCCGGTGGCGCTCATCGCCTGCGCAGAGCGCCATGGCTCCCGTGCTTGCGCCATGAAAAAAGCCGGGACGAAGCCCGGCTGGATGGGGTGGAGTCTGAGCCGCCTCCACAGGACGCGTCCTGCCGGACGGGGCGGTCAGAGGCCCTGGCTTTTCAGGCGGTTGGCCTGCTGGCGGTAGAACTGCGTCGGCTCGGGGGCGCCCTTGCCGATGGTGCCCAGCACCTGGTTGATCTCGTCCAGGTGGTTCCAGGGGTAGTTGTCCTTGATCACCTTGCCCCAGCGCGAGGAACAGCGGCTGACCAGCCCATCGTTCTCCTCGTTGCCGAAGTAGGCCGCGGTGCCGGCGAGGATGGGGTCGCTGATGTCCCAGCCGTTGGTCTTCACCGCCGTGCCGGAGACGGAGTAGTAGCGGATGCCTCCGACGACCTCCGGTCCTGAGCCGCAGGGCGTCGTGGGCGCGCCGGCCGGGAACTTCTTGTTGAACGCCTGGGCGCCCTCAGTACTGAGGGCCTTGAGCGCGACCGTGAGCGACGTGTCGCTGACCGACTGGCTGTTGCCTCCGGCCAGCCAATTGATGAGTTGCAGGCCAGCAGTAGCCAGGCTGTCAAAGCCGCCGCCGGGGGTGGTGTTCTTGCCGATCTCGTCGGCTACCTTGCTGCCCTGGTGGGTCGCGGCGACGGTGGTGACGCTGGCGACCATTGACGGTGCCACGCCGGCAACGTAGCGCGTGGTGGGCCCGCCGTGGCTGTGGCCGATCAGGTTGAACTTCTTCACCCCGTCCTTGGCCGCCCACTGCTTCATCTGCTGCAGCAGCTGCTCGCCGCGGTATTCGGTGGTCTGCGACGGATTGACCTGGGCGATGTAGACGGTCGCTCCGCCGTCCCGCAGGGCCTTGGGAATGCCATAGAAGTAGTCGATGCCCAGGATGTTGTCGAAGCCGATGAAGCCGTGCACCAACACGATGGGGTACTTCGTCTTGGTGTAGCCCAGCAGGTTCTCCAGCAGCTGGGCCTGGGCCGGCGCGGCGGTCATCAGGGCGCCGGCGGCGATGGCAGTGGCGGCGCAGAGTCGGCGAACAAAGGAATGACGGACAAAGGTCCGGCGAGGCGAGGACTGGCGGTTCATGGCGGTCTCCGGCGGTGTTGTGAGCCGGTCGCTGCTCGTCCTGGGCTGAATGCAGGCGGTGCGACCGTGGCCGCAATGTGGCCGTGGGTGGGACGCTGCACGGCGCGGGTTAGTCCGCACAACCAGGGGCGGGCCCGACCCGCAATTGCGGGGACGCAAGCGCTCACGTCTAAGCGGCTGGCGCGATCGGGTTCATCCGCGAGCACCACATCCCGGTGGACGCCGGGGCGGGTGGGATGCGGATCGGTGGCGCGACCACCGCCCTATCGGCTGGGGGACCGGCGGCGGTATGGGACGCGGTATGGGACGCGGTATGGGGCCGGGGTAGCCCGCCGATCAGTCGCTGCCGGCCGACTCGTCGGCGTCGGCACCGTTGCCACGGCGCAGCGCCAGGGCCTGCTCGTAGATCGCGTTGCGCGGCAGGCCGCAGGCCTGGGCCACAAGCTGCACCGCCTGCTTGACCGGCAGGTGGCTCAGTAATGCGGCCAGCAGCGCAACGGCCGGCGGCGGCAGGGCGGCGCTGGCGGCGGCGGCATCGGGGGCATGCAGCACGGCGACGAACTCGCCGCGCTGGCGATTGGCGTCGGCCTGCAGCCAGGCGGGCAGATCAGCGCACGCCAGAGTGGCCACCGTCTCGAACTGCTTGGTCAGCTCCCGGCACAGCGTGATGCGCCGCTGCGGCGCGGCGGCGGCCAGCTCATCGGCCAGCTCAAGGATGCGGTGCGGCGCCTCGAAGAGCACCGTGGACACCGGATGGGCCAGCGCATCCTGTAGAGCCTGTCGGCGCAGCGCGGCCTTCGTGGGCAGGAAGCCGCTGAAATGAAAGCCGCTGGACGCCGCATCGCCCGCCACGCTGAGGGCGGCCGCCACGCTGCTGGCGCCCGGGATCGGCACCGTGCGCAACCCGGCTGCCTGCGCGCGGCGCACCAGCTCGGCCCCTGGGTCCGATATGGCGGGCGTGCCGGCATCGCTGACATAGGCGACGCGCTGGCCGGCCTGCAGGGCGGCGATCACGACCTCGGACGCCTGGGCCTCGTTGTGCTCATGCAGCGCAATCAGCCGCGGTGAAAGGCCCAGGTGCTGCAGCAGCCGGGCGGTGACCCGCGTGTCCTCGCAGGCCACCGCGTCGACGCTGGCCAGCACATGCACGGCACGCAACGTCAGGTCGGCCAGGTTGCCAATGGGCGTGGCCACCAGGTACAGCGTGGCACCGGGGTGCTGCTGGCCGGACGCGGCATGATGGGCGGCTTTGAGCAGCAGATCGGCATCCATGGCGACGACGAAGGGCAAGGGCGACGCAGCGGAGGAGCAGGCGCTGGCCTGGCTGCAACGACGCGGCATGAAGCTGGTGGAGCGCAATTATCGAGTGGCGCGGGGGCCGCACGCCCATGGCGGCGAGGTGGACCTGATCCTGCGCGATGCCGATGGCACATTGGTGTTTGCCGAGGTGCGATCCCGCGCCAGCGCCAGCCACGGGGGTGCGGCGGCCAGCGTCACGCCGGCCAAGCAGCGGCGCTGCATCCTGGCCGCACGCCATTACCTGCTGCGTTTCGGTGCGCCGCCGCCTTGCCGCTTCGACGTGGTGGCCATCGACGGCGGAGAGATCACCTGGCTGCCCGGTGCGTTTAACGCCTGAGGCCGCCTGCGGGCCGTTGGCAGGGAACTCCACCGCAGCCCGCCTATCATCCCCAGCCATGCTCGAAGCCCGCATCCAACAACAGTTCTTCGACGCGGCCGATCTGCTCAACCAGTCGGCCGAGGGCCTGAGCCGGCCGCTGGACGATGCCAGCCACGCACTGGTCGGCTGCCTGACGGCCGGCGGCAAGGTGATGGCCGCCGGCTGCGACGGCGCCCACGCGCTGGCGCAGCATGCCGCCACCCTGCTGGTGCGCGGCGCAGAGCGCGAGCGCCCGCCCCTGGCCGCGCTGGTGCTGGCCGACGGCCGCGCCGGCGGCGCGCAGTTGCAGGCGCTGGGTCACCCCGGTGACGTGCTGCTGCTCTTCGTCGGCGACAAGGACACCAGCACCGCCGGCCCGCTGATCGAGACCGCCCACGACAAGGAGATGACGGTGATCGTGCTGGCCGATGCCGAGCCCGCGCGCCGCCTGGACCTGGCGGAGACCGACGTGCTGCTGACGCTGCCGCCCACTGGGCGCATGCGCCGGCTGGAGCTGCAACTGCTGGCGCTGCATGCCCTGTGCAGCGCCATCGACACCCAATTGCTTGGAGAACAGGACTTTGCATGACCGCTGAACGCGCGAGCCTCACCGCCCTTCCTTGCCCCAGTGCCCCCCTGCGCCCGCGCACCCGGCTGCTGCGCGCGGCGGCAGCCGCCACGCTGGCCGCTGCTGCTCTGTCAGCCTGCGCCCCGCTGATCGTCGGCGGCGCGGCCGTGGGCGGCGCACTGGTGGCCACCGACCGACGCACGTCCGGCACGCAACTGGAGGACAAGAGCATTGAGGTCAAGGCCGCCAACCGCATCCGCGACGTGCTGGGCGAGCGCGGCCACGTGAACGTCAACAGCTACAACCGCATGGTGCTGTTGACGGGCGAGGTGCCCAGCGAAGCCGACCGCGCCGCAGCCGAGCAAGCCGCCGCGCGTGTCGAGAACGTGAAGGGCGTCTACAACGAGCTGGCGGTGATGGGCAACAGCTCGCTGACCTCGCGCTCCTCCGACCTGCTGATCCAGGGCAAGGTCAAGGCCACGCTGGTCGATGCCAAGGACCTGCAGTCCAATGCCTTCGAGATCGTGGTCGAGCGTGGCATCGTCTACCTGCTGGGTCGAGTCACCGAGCGCGAGGCCACGCGCGCCGTGGACCTGGCGCGCAGCGTGGGCGGCGTGCTGAAAGTGGTGCGCGTGTTCGAGATCCTCACCGAGGCGGAGCTGGCCGGCACCGCACCCAGCCGAACGACCGAAAGCACGCCGGGGGCGGCATCGCCCGCGGGCGCTGCGCCGCAAGGCCAGACCGGCACGGCCACTGAGCCGGTGCAGGCCACGCCAGTGCGCTGAACCAGGCGTTTGCCGCAGCAACGACAACGGCCCTTGAGAGGGCCGCTTTTTCATGGCTCAAGCGCCGCCGGGCAAGCCCAGGCCGGCCGGGTGGCGGATCAACGCAGCAGCCGGATCAGACTGGACGTGTCCCAGCGGCCGCCGCCGTCCTGCTGCAGCTCGGCATAGAACTGGTCGATGAGCGCGGTGGCCGGTAGCCGCGCGCCGATGCGGCGGGCCTCCTGCAGGCACAGGCCCAGATCCTTGCGCATCCAGTCCACGGCAAAGCCGAAGTCGAAGCGGTCTTCCAGCATCGTCGGGCCGCGGTGCTGCATCTGCCAGCTTTGCGCCGCGCCCTGGCTGATCACATCCAGCACGGCGGCCATGTCCAGCCCCGCCTTCTCGCCGAAGGCCAGCGCCTCGGACAGGCCCTGCAGCAGGCCGGCCACGCAGATCTGGTTCACCATCTTGGCCCGCTGCCCGTTGCCCGGGCCGCCCAGCAGCGTGACGGCGCGGGCATAGGTGTGGATCAGCGGCTGCACGCGGGCGAAGGCATCGGCATCGCCGCCGCACATTACGGTCAGCGTGCCGTTGACCGCACCCAGATTGCCGCCCGACACGGGCGCATCAACGAAGGCCACGCCCCGCGCGCCCAGACGGGCATGCATCTCGCCGGCCACCTCGGCCGAGGTGGTGGAGTGGTCGATCCACACCGCTGCGGCCCGCAGGCCGGGCTCGGCCGCGGCGACCACCGATCGCAGGTCGTGATCGCCGCCGATGCAGGAGATCACCACATCGGCGCCACGCACGGCTTCGGCCGGCTCGGCGTGGGCCGATGCGCCGTGCTCCTGCCCCACCGCCTCCATCCAGGCCTGTGCCTTCTGCGCGGTGCGGTTGTAGACACGCACCTTGTGGCCGGCGCGCGCCAGGTGGCCGGCCATGGGCGAGCCCATGACGCCCAGGCCGATGAAGGCCACCGTCAGACAGCTGCGGCAGGCGTGGGGGGAAGCAGAGGAGGAGCCGTTGGCGGACATGGAGAAATCGGGTCAAACGATGGTGAGGTGCTCGGTGCCGGCGGCCAGGTCGCTGTTGCGCGCGCGCTGGCTGTTGAGCTTGATCTGCAGCCGCAGGTCGTTGACCGAATCGGCATTGCGCAGCGCATCCTCGTAGGTGACGAAGTTGCCCTCGTAGAGGTCGAAGAGCGATTGGTCGAAGGTCTGCATGCCCTGCTCGCGCGACTTCTTCATGACCTCCTTGATCTCGCCGACCTCGCCCTTGAAGATCATGTCCGAGATCAGCGGCGTGTTGAGCAGGATCTCCACCGCCGGGATGCGGCCCTTGCCCTCCTGGCGCGGCAGCAGGCGCTGCGACACCAGCGCGCGCACGTTGAGCGACAGGTCCATCAGCAGCTGGGTGCGGCGGTCCTCGGGGAAGAAGTTGATGATGCGGTCCAGCGCCTGGTTGGCGCTGTTGGCATGCAGCGTGGCCAGGCACAGGTGGCCGGTCTCGGAAAACGCGATGGCGTGCTCCATGGTCTCGCGGTCGCGGATCTCGCCCATCAGGATCACGTCGGGCGCCTGGCGAAGCGTGTTCTTCAGCGCCAGCTCCCAGCCGTCGGTATCCAGGCCCACCTCGCGCTGGGTGATGATGCAGTTCTTGTGCGGATGCACGAACTCCACCGGATCCTCGATGGTGATGATGTGGCCGTGCGAATGCTCGTTGCGGTGGTCCACCATCGCGGCCAGCGTGGTGGACTTGCCCGAGCCGGTGGCGCCCACCAGGATGACCAGGCCGCGCTTGGTCATGACCACATCCTTGAGGATGTGCGGCAGGCCCAGGCCGTCGATGGTGGGCAGGGTCTGCGGGATCACGCGCAGCACCAGGCCGACATTGCCCATCTGCACGAAGGCATTGACGCGGAAGCGGCCCACGCCGGTGGGCGAGATGGCGAAGTTGCACTCCTTGGTGCGCTCGAACTCCGCGGCCTGCTTGTCGTTCATGATGGAACGCGCCAGCGCGATGGTGTGCTGGGTGGTGAGCGGCTGCGGCGACACCTTGGTGACCTTGCCGTCCACCTTGATCGCCGGCGGGAAGTCTGCGGTGAGGAAAAGGTCCGAGCCACCGCGCGCGATCATCAGGCGCAGCAGGTCGGTGATGAATTTAGAGGCCTGGTCGCGTTCCATGATGTCCTTCCTGTGCCTTCTGTCCGTGGATCGTTGATCGGTTGACCGTGCGGCCCGTTCAGGCCGAGCTGAGCAGTGCACCCAGCCGCGCGCTGACCTGGCGCATGCGCAGCGACAGCCGCCGCGCGATGCAGGCCAGCAGCACGAAGGCCAGCTGCGGATCGCGCCGCGCCAGCTCCTCCAGCCGGGCCGTGTCGATGATGGCCAGCACGCATCGCCCCAGCGTCATGCAGGACGAAAAGCGCATGCCGGCGTCCAGCAGGGAGAGCTCGCCCAGCACGTCGCCGTCGCGGGCCTCGCTCAGCCGGGCGCGGGCGCCCCAGGGCTGGATGCGGTCGATGGCCAGCACGCCGTCGAGCACGATGACGGCGAAGTCGCCCGGCTCGTCCTGGGCGATCACCTCGCGCCCGCCGGGCACGGCCAGGAACTCCAGGCTGGCGGCCAGGCGCTGGCGCTGCGCACTGTCGAGCATGGCCATCCAGCGGTCACGGCCCCAGGCGCGCTCCAGCAGCGGCAGGCCGCGCGCGGCATCCAGCGGCTCGGCGCCCTGGCGCAGGCGCTGGCGGGCCGCATCGCGGGCCTGGTCGGCCGCCTGCGGCTGCTCGGGCGGCCGCTCCATGAAGACGGTGGCGAAGAAGCCCTCGTCATCGGCCTGGGCTTCGGCCGACAGCGGGGCGGCGGGCGGGGCGCCGTCGATCAGGCGGTCGAACAGCTTCTTCACGCTCGCGGTGCCGGCAGGTGATCCAGGCTGGGGCCGGGTGGTTGGGCAGTCGGGCGGCCGGGCTCAGCCGGGGAAGTTCTCGGGGAACTTGGCCTTGGCGCGGGCCTCGGCCGGGCTGATGACGTTGCGCCGCACCAGCTCGGTGAGGTTCTGGTCCAGGGTCTGCATGCCCTGGCCCTGGCCGGTCTGGATGGACGAGTACATCTGCGCGATCTTGTTCTCGCGGATCAGATTGCGGATGGCCGAGGTGCCGATCATGATCTCGTGCGCCGCCACACGGCCGGAGCCGTCCTTGAGCTTGCACAGGGTCTGCGAGATGACCGCCTGCAGTGACTCCGACAGCATGGCGCGCACCATCTCCTTCTCGGCTGCGGGGAAGACGTCGACGATGCGGTCGATGGTCTTGGCGGCGCTGGAGGTGTGCAGCGTGCCGAAGACCAGGTGGCCCGTCTCGGCGGCGGTCAGCGCCAGGCGGATGGTCTCGAGGTCACGCATTTCGCCCACCAGCACGGCGTCCGGATCCTCACGCAGAGCAGAGCGCAGCGCGTTGGCGAAGCTCAGCGTGTGCGGGCCGACCTCGCGCTGGTTGATCAGGCACTTCTTGGCCTCGTGGACGAACTCGATCGGGTCCTCCACCGTCAGGATGTGGCCGTACTCGCTCTCGTTGAGGTGGTTGATCATCGCCGCCAGCGTGGTGGACTTGCCCGAGCCCGTGGGGCCGGTCACCAGCACCAGGCCGCGCGGCTTGAGCGCCAGGTCGGCAAAGATGCGCGGCGCGTTGAGCTGCTCCAGCGTGAGGATCTTGCTCGGGATGGTGCGGAACACCGCGCCGGCGCCGCGGTTCTGGTTGAACGCGTTGACGCGAAAGCGCGCCAGGCCCTGGATCTCGAAGGAGAAGTCGCACTCCAGCGTCTCTTCGTAGTGCTTGCGCTGGCTGTCGTTCATGATGTCGTAGACCATGTCATGGACCGTCTTGTGGTCCATGGGGTCGACATTGATGCGGCGCACGTCACCGTGCACCCGGATCATGGGCGGCAGGCCGGCGGAGAGGTGGAGGTCGGATGCCTTGTTCTTGACCGAGAAAGCCAGCAGTTGGGTGATGTCCATGGAATTGCGGGGCTGGGAGGGGCGGCTTTAAGCTCGGTTGAAGAAGGCGGGCCAGCGTGCAACAGCAGACCGGCCGCCATGCCGTACAGGCGACGGCGGCAGCAGCGGTTGCAGGCGGGATCCGGCGTGCCCGGAGCACGGGCTTGCCATGACCGGTGGGTGTGATGACAGGCGCAAGATGACAGGCGCAGAACCCGCGCGCGGTGCGCGGTGTGTGCGGCGGATGCCGGCGGCCTGTCGCTTGCCCATTTGCCGCCGCAGCCGTAGCGCCGAAGGGAGGCGCCGCCTGGGGATCGGGCGGGGATGGGTGTGCAGGCTTTCGCCGGCCGGCGAAAAAACCAAGGTGTCCGAGGGATTATGGCGACGATCGAGCAGCGCCTACAACACGTGAGAGCCCGCATGCAGCGGGCATGCGTCACGGCCGGACGGCCGGCCGATGCGGTGCAGTTGCTGGCGGTCAGCAAGACGGTTCCGGCGCCCGCCTTGCGCCAGGCGCTGGCGTGCGGGCAGACGGCATTCGGCGAGAACTATGTGCAGGAGGCGCTAGACAAGATCGCCGCCCTGGCCGACGTGCGGGCGCAGGTGCAGTGGCACCTGATCGGCCCGTTGCAGAGCAACAAGACCCGTGCGGTGGCCGAGCAGTTCGACTGGGTGCATTCGGTGGACCGGCTCAAGATCGCCCAGCGCCTGTCGGAGCAGCGCCCGGCTCAGCTCCCGCCGCTGCAGGTCTGCCTGCAGGTCAACATCAGCGGCGAGGTGAGCAAGAGCGGCCTGGCGCCGCACGAGGTGCCGGCGATTGCCCAGCAGGTGGCCGCCCTGCCGCGGCTGCGCCTGCGCGGGCTGATGGCCATCCCGGAGCCCGCCGGCGACCTGGACGCCCAGCGCGCACCGCACCGTGCCCTGCGCGAACTGCTGCAGCGGCTGGTGGAAGGCGGCCTGGCGCTGGACACGCTGTCCATGGGCATGAGTGCCGACCTGGAGGCCGCCATCCTGGAAGGCGCCACGCTGGTGCGCGTGGGCACGGCGATCTTCGGCGAACGCCGGCCAGGCCGAGCGCCGGAAGACGGGTGGAAAGACGGGCTGCAGGACGCGCCGGCAGACGCGCCGCGATCCCTGCCGGGGGCCACGGCATGAGCCCCCCGGCCGGTGGGCCGGACGCAGCGCCGGCACCGGCCGGCACGCCGGGGCCCGTGCCGATGGCCGCACCAGACGGATGGGCCGCACCGGACGGGCACACGGCCCCAGCTCACCGGATCACTCCGGACCAGCCGATCCCGCCGGGCATGCCCGCAGCGCAGGCTGCGGCTGCCGTCCAAGACGCCTTTGCCGATGCGGCCACCGCATCGGCGCAGCCAAACGTCCCGCCGCCGCGCCTGCCCTCGCCCGAGCGGCCGGAAGCCGAGGTGGCCCAGGCGCTGGCCAGCCGGATCGCCGGCCTGGACTGGTCGCGGGTGCGGCTGCGCGCCCAGCCCTGGGTAGAGGCTGCGCGCCGCGAGCCTGCGCCCTGGCTGGCGCTGGAGTCGCTGCTGCACGACTATCCGCTGAGCAGCGCCGAGGGCCGCGCGCTGATGCGCCTGGCCGAAAGCCTGCTGCGCGTGCCCGATGCCGCAACAGCCGCGCTGCTGGCGGCCGACCAGCTCGGCCAGGCGCGCTTCGATGCCGGCCGGCTGGCCGCTGCCAGCCGCCACCCGCAGCGGGCCGGCTGGGCGGCCAGGGCGATGAACTGGGCGCGCGAGCTGCTGCCGGCGGCCGATAGCTCGCAGGTGGATGGCCTGCTGCAGCGGCTGGGCACGCCGGCCGTGGTCGCCGCGGCCACGCAGGCGGTGCGATGGCTGGGCCGGCAGTTCGTGCTCGGCCGCGACATCGACGAGGCGCTGCGCGAGGCCGCCCGCGCCCGGCCGTCCGCCCCGGCGCCGCTGCGCTACAGCTTCGACATGCTGGGCGAAGGCGCGCGCAGCGCGGCCGATGCCGACCGGTATCTCGCCGCCTACCGCCAGGCGCTGCAGCGTGTCGCCGCCGCCATCCCGGCCGGCACTGCGGTGGAAGCGGCGGACGGCCTGTCGATCAAGCTCAGCGCGCTGCACCCGCGCTTCGAGGAGCTGCAGCACGACCGCGTGCTGCCCGAGCTGCTGCCGCGGCTGTGGACGCTGGTGGAGCCGGCCGCGCACGCCGGCATCCCGCTCACGCTCGACGCAGAGGAAGCCGACCGGCTGGAGTTGACGCTGGATGTCTTCGACGCCCTGGCCCGCCGTGTGGCGGCCGAGGCCCCCGGCTGGCGCGGCCTGGGGCTGGCCATCCAGGCCTATCAGACCCGCAGCCGCGAGGCGCTGGACGAGGTGCTGCGCATCGCCGCGCGCACGGGCATCCGGCCGATGGTGCGGCTGGTCAAGGGCGCCTATTGGGATAGCGAGATCAAGCGCGCCCAGCAGCTGGGCCTGGCCGCCTACCCGGTCTTCACGCACAAGGCGCACACCGACCTCGCCTGGCTGGCCGGCGCGCAGGCGCTGCTGGCGGCCGGGCCGGCGGTGTATCCGCAGTTCGCCAGCCACAACGCCGGCACGCTGGCCGCGGTGTTGCAGATGGCGCAGGACGCCGGGCTGGCGCTGGACGGCTCGGCCTTCGAGCTGCAGCGCCTGCACGGCATGGGGCAGGCCGTGTTCACCCAGCTGGCGCGTGACGCGGCGGTGGCCGGCCGGCTGCCGGTGCGCGTCTATGCCCCGGTGGGCGCGCACCGCGAGCTGCTGGCCTACCTGGTGCGGCGCATGCTGGAAAACGGCGCCAACGCCTCCTTCGTGCACCAGCTGGCCGACGAGCGGCTGCCGGCCGACGTGGTGCTGGCCTCGCCGCTGATCTCGCCGATGGTCACGCCGCTGTCACCGGCCGTGGTCCCCGCGCCAGCTGCGGCGCCCCCTGCGCCGGGCTGGTCGGCCGGGCGGCCGTCCGCCGGCCTGCAGGTGCATGAGCCGCCCGCGGTCTGCATCCCGCTGCCGCCCGCGCTCTACGGCCCGCTGCGCCGCAATGCCCGCGGGCTGGACCTGAGCTGCCGGGCCACGCGCCGAGCTCTGCTGGATGCCGTGCACGACCGCGCCGCACCGGGCGCCGTCGCGGCCTGCGACTGCGGCCACGTGGACGCCCTGATGGACCGTCTGCACGCCGCCTGGCCGGCCTGGGACGAGCGAGCGCACACCGAGCGCGCCGACCTGCTGGTCCGCGCCGCCGATCTGCTCGAAGCGCGCCTGCCCGCCTTCTGCGCCCTGCTGGTGCACGAGGCCGGCAAGACGCTGCCCGACGCCGTGGCCGAGGTGCGCGAGGCCGTGGACGCCTGCCGCTACTACGCCGCCCAGGCGCGCACCGATCTGGCCCCGCGCCTGCTGCCCGGGCCCACCGGCGAGCGCAACGAATGGCGGCTGCGCGGCCGCGGCGTGCTGGCCTGCATCGCGCCCTGGAACTTCCCGTTGGCGATCTTCGGCGGCCAGGTGGCGGCGGCGCTCGCGGCCGGCAACGCGGTGGCGGCCAAGCCGGCCGAGCAGACGCCGGCCGTCGCCCGCGCCTTCGTGGATCTGCTGATCGAAGCCGGCGTGCCGCGCGACGTGCTCGCCCTGCTGCACGGCCCCGGCGCCACCGTGGGCGAGGCCCTGCTGCACCATGCGCACCTGGCCGGCGTGGTCTTCACCGGCTCCACCGCCACCGCGCGGCGCATCCAGCGCGTGCTGGCCGCGCGCGACGGCCCCATCCTGCCGCTGGTGGCCGAGACGGGCGGGGTCAACGCCATGATCGTGGACGGCACGGCGCTAGCCGAGCAGGCGGTGGAGGCCATCATCGCCAGCGCCTTCGGCAGCGCCGGGCAGCGCTGCTCCGCGCTGCGGCTGCTGTGCGTGGACAGCAGCATCGCCGACGGCCTGCTGCAGCAGCTCGCCGGTGCCATCACCCTGCTGCGCGTGGGCGACCCGGCGGATGCGGGCACCGACGTCGGGCCGCTGATCGACACCCGCGCGCACGCGGCGGTGCAGGCGCATGTGGAGCGGCTGTCCGCAGCCGCGCAGGTCAGGTGCCTCGCCCAGGCGCCGCTGCCGCCGGCCGGCCTGCTGCCGCCCGGGCTGGCCGCGCGGCTGCTGGCGCCGTCCGCCTGGCTGATCGACGACCTGGGCTGGGTGCGCGAGGAGGTCTTTGGTCCGGTGCTGCACGTGCTGCGCTGGGGGCCGGGCTGCGCGATCACCGACGTTGACGCGCTGGTGGACGCAATCAACGGACTGGGCTTTGGCCTGACCCTGGGCGTGCAGACGCGCATCGACAGCCGCGCGCGGCGCATCGCCCAGCGCGCCCGGGTGGGCAACGTCTACGTCAACCGTGGCATGACCGGCGCAGTCATCGGCGTGCAGCCCTTTGGCGGCGAGGGCCTGAGCGGCACTGGCCCCAAGGCCGGCGGGCCGCTGTACCTGCCGCGGCTGTGCGTGGAGCAGACGCTGACCATCAACACCGCCTCAGCCGGTGGCGACGTGGACCTGCTGGGCGGCTGAGCCGCCTGCCCCCGGCGGGCAGCCGCC
Source organism: Pseudomonadota bacterium (assembly GCA_049321005.1). GTDB lineage: Bacteria > Pseudomonadota > Gammaproteobacteria > Burkholderiales > Burkholderiaceae_C > Aquabacterium. The sequence continues at coordinate 29,519 of JBMOQL010000003.1, read as the reverse complement.
CTCGTTGCGCGCCGACGGCCGTCGTCAGACAGCGCCGATAGCCGCCTGCGCGGCCGGGGGCCATCATGGCCCGCATGAATGCCCCGCACCTTCCCCTGCCCTCCCTGCCCTGGCGCACGCTGCTGCGCCTGCCGGTGCGCGCCGCGCAGTCCTTCAGCGAGCACAAGTGCACCAGCGCCGGTGCTGCGCTGGCCTACTACGCGGCCTTCTCGCTGGCGCCGGTGCTGGTGATCGCCGTGTCCGTCTGTGCGCTGGTCTTTGGCCGCGACGCGATCGAAGGCCACCTGGTGCAGCAGATCAACGGCCTGGTCGGCCAGCAGGGCGCGGAGCTGATCCAGGAGATGATCAAGGCCAGCTACCTGTCCGAGAAAAAGGGGCTGGCCGCAGCCATCGGCGTGATCGCCACGCTGATGGGCGCCACCGGCTACTTCGCCGAACTCAGCAACGCCTTCGAGCGCATCTTCGACGCGCCGCAACCCTACAAGAAGGCCTGGGTGGCCCTCGTGATGGTGCGCGTGCGGGGCCTGGCCATCGTGCTGGGCGTGGGCGTGATGCTGCTCATCTCGCTGGTGGCCAGCGCGGCCATCGTCATCGTCAACGAGTACCTCACGTCCTGGGTGTCTATCGCCGGCTGGCTGCCGGTGGCCAGCGTGCTGCAGCAGGCGCTCACGCTGACCTTCCTCACCATCCTGATCGGCATGCTGTTCCGGCTGCTGGCCCCCTGCGTGCTGCCGCGGCGCACGCTGATCACCGGGGCGCTGGTCACCGCCGTGCTCTTCGAGATCGGCAAGTGGGCCATCGGCCTGTACCTGGGCTCCGGCTCGGTGGGCAGCACCTTCGGCGCCGCCGGCTCGCTGGCCATCCTGCTGGTCTGGGTGTATTACGTGTCGCTGGTGCTGCTCTATGGCGCGGAGATGACGCTGCAGATGCACCGGGCGATCAAGGAGCAAGCGCAGGAACACGCGACGGCAGCCCCGCGCGCCTCGGCGGCCTGATTCAGCCAGACCCGCGCGGGCCACCGCGCCGACGGCCCGCGGCGTCGCGTTGCCGCCTCACTCGGTGGCGTGGAAGGCCGGGTGGAAACGGACCTCGCCTTGCGGGTAGTCCCCGTCGAACGACAGCGCAAAAAACACGTTGGACGGCACGCCCTCGTGCACCAGGCCGGGCACGTTGACAAAGCCGAAGCGCGGGTAGTAGGCCGGATGCCCCACCAGGCAGCAGCCACGGGCACCCTGCGTTTGCAGACGCGCAAGGCCCTCGCGGATCAGCGCCGCGCCGATGCCCTGTCGCTGATAGGCGGGCAGCACCGATACCGGCCCCAGCCCGTACCAGCCCGGCGTGCCGCTCGACAGCGTGACCGGCGAGAAGGCGATGTGCCCGACCACCCGGCCGTCTGCCTCGGCCACCAGGGACAGCGTCAGCGCGCCGGCCGCGCGCAGCGCCCTCACCACGTGCTGCTCGGTGTGCTGGCTGATCGGGACCGACGCAAAGGCCGCCACGGTCACCTCATGGATGGCCGGGGCGTCCTGCGGCCCCTCCGGCCGGATCGAGATCCTGGTCATGGTGTGAAGCTCCTGCTCGGCCCGTGCGCCACTTGCCGGGCTCGCACCGCAGTGTCGCGCCGATGCCGCCTGCTGGCGCAGGGGGGCGGGCTGAGCCGCGGGCCTGGACATGCCCCGCAGGCCAGAACGGCGGCCACCGGCTCGCCAGAGCAGCGGCCGGCATACTGCTGCCCTCTCCTGCATCACCCTCCTGACCGAACCATGCCTTCTTCGTTCGACATCGCCTTCATCGGCGGCGGCAACATGGCCTCCGCGATTGCCGGGGGCCTGATCCGGCAGGGCCAGGCAGCCCAGCGCGTGTTGGTGATCGACCCCAGCGCCGAGCAGCGCCAGCGGCTGGAAGGGGAGCTGGGCGTGACGACCGCAGCGCAGGCCGATGCGCAGCTGGCGCAGGCGGCCACCGTGGTGTGGGCCGTCAAGCCGCAGCAGTTCAAGGAAGCGGCCACTGCCGTCGTGACCCACGGCGCGAGCGCGCTGCACCTGAGCGTGATGGCCGGCATCCGCAGTGACGACCTGGCCCGCGCGCTGGCCACCGAGCGCATCGTGCGCAGCATGCCCAACACCCCGGCGCTGATCGGCGCAGGCATCACCGGCCTCTATGCCCGCCCGGCCGTCTCTCAGCAGGAGCGCGATCGCATCGATGCCCTGCTCGCTCCCACCGGCGAGCGCGTGTGGGTGCAGCGCGAGGCAGACCTGGACGCCGTCACCGCCCTGTCCGGCTCCGGCCCGGCGTATGTCTTCTATTTCATCGAAGCGATGGTGGACGCGGCGCAGCAGATGGGCCTGAGCGCCGAGCAGGGCCGCCAACTGGCCCTGGCCACCTTCACCGGCGCCACCGAGCTGGCCCGCCGCTCCAGCGAGCCGCCCGCCGTGCTGCGCGAGCGCGTCACCTCCAAGGGCGGCACCACCTATGCCGCGCTGACCACGCTGGAGGCGGGCGACGTCAAGGGCATCTTCGACCGTGCGCTCGAAGCGGCCCGGCAACGGGCCCAGGAGCTGGGTGACGAGTTCGGGCGCTGAGCCTGCGAGTCAGCCGGCCAGCCAGCGATCCACCACCACCCCCGCGAACACCGCCGCGCCGACCCAATGGTTGGCGCGGAAGGCGGCAAAGCACGGGCCACGCTCGCGGCCGCGGATGAGCGTGTAGTGCCAGGCCACCTGGGCAGCCGCCACCGCCAGGCCGGCGGCATAAGCCCAGCCCAGGCCCGCGCGCCAGCCCACCCCGGCCCACAGCAGCAGGAAGCCGGCATAGCAGGCCATCACCGCCGCCACGTCGAAGCGGCCGAAGGTGATCGCCGAGGTGCGGATGCCGATGCGCAGGTCGTCGTCGCGGTCGACCATCGCGTACTCGGTGTCGTAGGCCAGCACCCACAGCAGGTTGCCCGCCAGCAGCAGCCAGGCGTCCACCGGCAGGCGGCCCTGCACCGCGGTGTAGGCCATGGGGATACCGAATGAGAACGCCACGCCCAGCACCGCCTGCGGCATGGAGAAGAAGCGCTTGGTGAACGGGTAGACGATGGTCACCGCCAGCGCACCGAAGGACAGCGCGATCGTCGGCGCGTTGGTCGTCAGCACCAGGCCGAAGGACACCAGCGCCAGCACCGCGCCCACGCCCAGGGCCTCTTTCACACCGATGCGGCCGGTGGTGACCGGGCGCTGCGCCGTGCGCTGCACGTGGCGGTCGAACTCGCGGTCAGCCACGTCGTTGACGGCGCAGCCGGCACTGCGCATGAGGATGGTGCCCAGTGTGAACACCGCCAGCAGGCGCCAGCCGGGGAAGCCGCCGGCGGCCAGCCACAGCGCGGCCAGCGTCGGCCACAGCAACAGCAGCCAGCCCTGGGGGCGGTTCCAGCGGATGAGGTCCAGGTAGAGCGCCAGGCGCGACGACGCGGGCGCGGCAGGAGGAACGGGAGCGGAGGTCGGCTTCACGCCGGCATTATTCCCAAGCAAAAAAACGGGCCGTGCACCACAGGCGCACAGCCCCAAAGAGCACGGCGGCAGGCAGCGCACGCACCACCGCGTCCCGCTTGGACGCGGCGGCCGGGCCCGCGTGGAGCATGCCGGCAGGATGGCCGGGCCCGGCAGCGGCGCGATGGTGCGGCCGCTGTCGCCGGCCTGTCACCGGGCAATTGCTTGGATGCACGGGCTGACCCCGGGCGGAAAGACCCGCGGGTGCCGAGGCACCTGGCTCAGGCCGCCGGGGCCCGCAGCGGCCAGGCCATCTGGCGCAGGGCCTTGGATGTGCTGGCCAGCGCAGTCGCGGCCCAGTCCGGGAAGCCCAAGGTCGAGAACCACAGATAGCACACCAGCGGCAGCTGACGCCCCAGCGTCTCGCAACGGCCGGCGCGCACCTCCGAGGCGATGAACTCGTACATGCCGTGGATCGTCATCTCCAGGATCTCCGGCGGCAGCTTGCGCGGCGCGGTACGCCAGGCCGCGGCCCGCGTGGCAATGGGCTGGATGATGCGCAGCACCCGGGCCTTGTGGTCCACCAGCTGGTCGAAGAAAGCCTGGCCTACGCTCATGGCCAGGCCCATGTAGGCCATCGAGTAGACCGGCTCCGCAGCCACGGTATCCACGAAGGCAGCCAGCGCCTTGACCAGTTGTGCCGGCGGCGGGTCAGCCCGGTCGATGACCGCCTGCATGCGCTTGGTGATGAAGCGGATCTGGTCCTCGAAGCACACCAGGTAGCAGTCTTCTTTGTCCTTGAACTGCTCGTAGAAGGTGGTGCGCGACACGCCGGCCAGTGCCGTGATGTCGGCCACCGTGGTCGCGGCGTAGCCTTTCTCCGCGACGCTGGCGGCCAGGGCCTGCTTGATGCGGGTGCGCTGCGAGCGCACCACGACATCGCGCGGCAGCGGGTTGAGTCCGCGCGGCAGGGAGCGCGGCACGTTGCCGCCGGGCAGGTCGTGGAGATCGGCGGCCTGCGTGCGGCGGCGCGAAGGGGTCTTGGCAGTGGGCGAGCGGGTGGCCATGCGGCGGTGGAAGGGCGCGCGCGGGGCGCAACGGAGCGGCACGAGGCCACGGGCCGGGCGATGTTAGCGGCGACGCTCTGGCGCACAGGCCGGGGTTTGTCAGGCCGCAGGCCGTCATGGCAAGGCCGCTGGCCGGCACGCGCTGCCCCCTGTGCAAACCCACGCCGTGCCGCATGCGGTCGGCCGCGGGCCCCTGTACGAACGGCGCTGGCCCTGCACCTTTTTGCGATCCAATGGCGGCCTTGCCCGCCGCGCCGCGGCGGCGCCTTTTCCGGACTCACCACCATGGCCCTCAAAGCCACCATCTTCAAGGCCACGCTGCAGCTGGCCGACATGGACCGCCACCTCTACGCCGATCATGCGGTGACCGTGGCCCGCCATCCGTCAGAGAACGACGAGCGGCTGATGGTGCGGCTGCTGGCCTATGCGCTGAGCGTGCCGGCCGACGACAGCCGCGGCACGCTGGACTTCGCCAAAGGCCTGTGGGAGGCCGACGAGCCCGAGCTGTGGCAGAAGGACCTGACCGGCGCGCTGGTGCAGTGGATCGAGATCGGCCAGCCCGACGACAAGCGCCTGCTCAAGGCCAGCGCCCGCAGCGAGCGCGCAGCCTGCTGGGCCCACGGCAGCAGCACGCCGATCTGGTGGAGCGGCATCGCGAGCAAGCTCACCCGGGCTCAGAACCTGACCGTGTGGCAGGTACCGGCGCAGCAGGCCCAGGCCCTGGCCCTGCTGGCCCGCCGCACGATGCAGCTGCAGATCACCGTGCAGGACGGCACGGTGTGGGTCAGCGACGGCGAGCAGTCGGTGGAGGTGCAGCCGGTGAAGCTGATGGGCTGAGCAGACCGCCGCACCGACCCACACGCCCGTACAAGCCCGTACAAGCCCGTACAAGCCCGTACAAAAGACCGCGCCCGCCCAAAAGACCGCGGCCCCGGCCTGCAGAGATGCAGGCGCGGGGCCTCGGCTTTCGTGGGGCGGCACCACCGCATGCGTGGCGGCGGTGTCCAGCAGGATCAAGCCATCAAGGGGCTCAGCCTTCCAGCAGCGAGCGCAGCATCCAGGCCGCCTTCTCGTGCACGTCCAGGCGCTGGGTCAGCAGGTCGGCGGTGGGCTCGTCGGAAGCCTGGTCGACCAGCGGGAAGAGGTCGCGCGCGGTGCGGGCCACGGCTTCGTGGCCGGCGACCAGGATGCGGATCATCTCCAGCGCCTTGGGCGGCTCGGTGGGCGCGTCGGGCAGGCTGCTGAGCTTGGTGTAGTCGGCAAACGAGCCGCTGGCCGGGAAGCCCAGTGCACGGATGCGCTCGGCGATCGGGTCCACGGCGTTCCACAGCTCGGTGTACTGCTCCATGAACATGGTGTGCAGCGTGTTGAACATCGGGCCGGTGACGTTCCAGTGGAAGTTGTGCGTCGTCAGGTAGAGCGTGAAGGTGTCGGCCAGCAGGGCGTTCAGGCCCTGGGCGATGGCCGCGCGGTCCTTGGCGCTGATGCCGATGTTGATCGGCGTGGTGGCCGGCACGAGCGCGCCTTCGGTGCTGGGCTTGTCGGACTTGTTCTTGGACTTCTTGGACATGGGGGTCGACTCCTGGACGGGTTGAGACTGTGCCCACTCTACCGAACTGCCCGCCGCATGACCACGCGCCGCATCGAGCCCGCGCCAGGCGCCGGTCTGGCAGGCAGCCGACACGGCCGGCGCGGCATGGGGGCGGGGCTGCAGGCGGGCGAGCGCAAGGACGGCTGCGCGGCGCCGCACGCGCCGGCTCATCCGACCAGCCAGTGCATCAGGGCCAGGCCGTTGAGCACCGCGCCGGTGGCCACGACAGCGAGGCCGACAGCCTGCTGCGCGCGCTGGGTGGCAAAGGTCGACAGATCGTCTTGCATGGTGAGCTCCGAAAGAAGGAGGCCTGCTCGGGGCGGCAACCGGGTCGCCACCCCGAGCGGCACAGGTCAGCCGGTCAACGCTTCTCGGCCATGTCGGCCAGGGCCTCGCGCACCACGCGGCCGTAGCCCGGGTCGGCGCGGTCGAAGTGCTGCAACTGGCGCTCGACGATGTCGGCCGGCACGCCCTGCATCGCCGCGGCGATGTTGCGGCCCAGGCGGCGCTGCTCATCGGCGCTGAAGAGGCGGAACAGCTTGCCCGGCTGGGTGTAGTCGTCGTTGCCGACGCGGTGGTCCCAGCGCGCCGCGTCCCCGCTGATGCGCAGCGGCGGCTCGGCAAACTGCGGCGCCTGCTTGGCCCCGCCGAAGCTGTTGGGCTCGTAGTAGGCGTCGACGTTGCCGGTCATGCGCGCGGCCTGGTGGCCGAAGAAGTTCATCGCGCCATCCTTGTGATAGTGGTGCACCGGGCACTTGGGCGCGTTCACCGGCAGCGCTTCGTAGTGCGTGCCGATGCGGTAGCGGTGGGCATCCGCATAGGCGAAGAGCCGGCCTTGCAGCACGCGGTCCGGAGAGAAGCCAATGCCCGGCACGACGTTGCTGGGCGAGAAGGCGGCCTGCTCGATCTCGGCGAAGTAGTTGTCCGGGTTGCGGTTGAGCTCGAGCACGCCGACCTCGATCAGCGGGTAGTCGGCATGCGGCCACACCTTGGTCAGGTCGAACGGGTTGTAGGGCGTTTTGTCGGCGTCCAGCTCCGGCATGACCTGCACGTACATCGTCCAGCGCGGGTACTCGCCGCGCTCGATGGAGCCGAAAAGGTCCTCCTGGTAGCTCTCGCGCGTCTGGCCGATCACCTGCGCCGACTGCTCGTTGGTCATCGTGCGGTGGCCCTGCTGCGTCTTGAAGTGGAACTTGACCCAGAAGCGCTCGCCGTCGGCATTCCAGAAGCTGAAGGTGTGGCTGCCGTAGCCGTTCATGAAGCGCGGGCTGACGGGGATGCCGCGGTCGCTGAAGAGGATGGTGATCTGGTGCAGGCTCTCGGGCGAGAGGCTCCAGAAGTCCCACATCGCCGTGGGCGAGCGCAGGTTGGTGCGCGGGTGGCGCTTTTGCGTGCGGATGAAGTCCGGGAACTTCAGCGGGTCGCGGATGAAGAACACCGGCGTGTTGTTGCCCACGAGGTCCCAGTTGCCCTCCTCGGTATAGAACTTGAGCGCAAAGCCGCGCACGTCGCGCTCGGCATCGGCCGCACCCAGCTCGCCGGCCACGGTGGAAAAGCGCGCCAGCACCGGCGTGGTCTTGCCGATCTCGCCGAAGAGCTTGGCGCGGGTGTAGCGGCTGATGTCGTGGGTGACGGTCAGCGCACCGAATGCGCCCCAGCCCTTGGCATGCACCACGCGCTCGGGGATGCGCTCACGGTTCTGGTGGGCCAGCTTCTCGATGAGCTGCCAGTCCTGCAGCAGGACGGGGCCCCGTGCGCCCGCGGTCAGCGAGTTCTGGTTGTCAGCGATCGGCGCACCGGCCGTGGTGGTCATGACGGGGCATTGCGACATGGAGAGGCTCCGGGTGAAGAAACGATGGAGTTAGTGTCAGCCTATCGTTTTCAAATAGCCAATAGATATTGGCTAGCGGAGCGATGCGCATGGCCCGGTGGGGGCCGATTGCCGGCGCTGGAAACGTCCCCTCCCGGGGCGGGCGGGGTGGTTCGCGGGCGCGAAGCCGCGCGTCCGGCGGGCGCTACTCGGTCAGCCGCTTCACACCCTTGAGCGGGCAGGCGTAGATGGCATTGCGCAGCGCGGCGATGGCCTCGTAGCGGGTGAAGCTGCGGCGCCAGGCCAGCACCACGCGGCGCGTGGGCACCGGGTCGGTCAGCGGCACGTAGACCACGTGCGGGTTGGGCTCCTCCGGCACCGACAAGGCCGGCACCAGCGTGATGCCCATGCCCGAGGCCACCATGTAGCGGATGGTCTCCAGCGACGAGCCTTCGAAGCTCTTGCGGATGCCCTCGGCGCCGCTGGCGAAGCGGGCGAACTCCGGGCAGACCTCCAGCACATGGTCGCGGAAGCAATGCCCGGTGCCGAGCAGCAGCATGGTCTCGTTCTTCAGTTCCTCGGAGGTGACGCTCTGGCGGCTGGCCAGCGGGTGCTTGCGCGGCACGGCGACGAGGAAGGGCTCCTCATACAGCGGTGCGATCGCCAGCCCGGAGTCCGGAAAGGGCTCGGCCATGACGGCGCAGTCCAGCTCGCCGGCGCGCAGCATCTCGAGCAGCTTGACGGTGAAGTTCTCCTGCAGCAGCAGCGGCATCTGCGGCACGCGCTCGATGGTCTGCTTGACCAGTTCCGGCAGCAGGTAGGGGCCGATGGTGTAGATCACGCCCAGCCGCAGCGGGCCGGCCAGCGGGTCCTTGCCGCGCTTGGCGATCTCCTTGATGGCGGCGGCCTGCTCCAGCACGGCCTGGGCCTGGCGCACGATCTCCTCGCCCAGGTGCGTCAGGCTGACCTCGTTGCTGCCGCGCTCGAAGATCTTGACGTCGAGCTCCTCTTCCAGCTTCTTGATGGCTACCGAGAGCGTGGGCTGGGAGACGAAGCAGGCTTCGGCCGCGCGGCCGAAGTGCTTCTCGCGGGCGACGGCGACGATGTAGCGGAGTTCGGTGAGCGTCATGCGGGCGATTCTGGCCGGAAGGCGCAGGCGATGCCAGGCGCGCGCGGAACGCGGGCGCGGATGCGGGCTGGCCGCCCCGCCTCAGGAGGCAGAGGCGGATGCCGCGCGGCCCACGGGCTGCGCCTGCAGCAGCGGCCGGCGCAGCGCATCGAAGCGCGCCGGGGCAACGTACTGGATCACCGCGCGGGCCGGCTCGTCGCCCTTGCCCTCCAGGCTGACGACGACGCCCTGCGCCGGGTAGAGCAGGTGCAGCTGGCCGCCGGCGCTCAGCCGCTGGGCGGGCGGGCCGAAGCGCTGGGCCACCATCGTGGCGTCCAGGCGCAGCGAGGGCAGGAAGCTCAGGCCGGCGATGGGTGCGCGCAGCGCGGTGTCGCGGTCGGCATCGGTCAGGACGTAGCGGCGCGCGCCGCTGGGCTGGGGCTCGTTTCCGGTGGCGCGCGCGCGCAGGACGCGGGCGACATCGGCCGGCAGATCGGCTACCAGCACCAGCTTGCCGGTGACGAAGCCGGCGGTGATGCCGTCCACATAGGCCTCCAGCGTGCCGGGCTCATCGCCTGCGGCCAGCAGGCCGATCTGCAGGCTCGGGCCGAGCAGGCGCTGGGCGTCGGCCAGGGTGGAGGCAGCGGGTGCGGCGGCCGATCCGGCATGCGAGGCCGTGGATGACTGCCCGGGCGCCGCAGCCAAGACCAGACCGAAGACGCGGCTGCCGCCCCCGGGCAGCGCCTCGATCTGCCAGGGCTCCTGGGCCACGCTCTGCGCCGTGGGGGACACGCCGCCGGGGCGGAACACGAAAAGCGCGGCCGCCAGCAGGGCGGCCAGCGCGGCGACGAGGACAAGGGCTTGCTTCACGGAGCTTGGGCGTTGAGCGGACAGCCGGCGATTGTCGGCCGCGCCGCCGTCCCCCGGGCGCGGCGGCCTGCCGCGTGCAGGCGCGCCCGCCTGCGCTGCCGCGTCCGCCCGCTTGTCAGTACGCCGCGCGCAGGCGGAACACGTCGACCGCGCACACCAGTTGCGCCGCCTGGTCACGCAGGCTCTCGGCGGCCGCTGCGCTCTGCTCGACCAGCGCGGCGTTCTGCTGAGTGGCCTGGTCCATGTCAACCACGGCTTCGCTGACCTGGCCGACGCCCGTGGCCTGCTCGCGCGTGGCGGCGGCGATCTCACTGACGATGTCGGCCACCCGGCGCACGGAGGTGACCACGTCCTGCATGGTCTGGCCCGCCTGGTCCACCAGCATGGTGCCGGCCTGGGCGCGTTCGACGCTGGCGGTGATCAGCGTGCGCACCTCGGCTGCCGCCTGGGCCGAGCGCTGCGCCAGGCTGCGCACCTCGCTGGCCACCACGGCGAAGCCGCGGCCTTGTTCGCCTGCACGGGCGGCCTCCACCGCGGCGTTGAGCGCGAGGATGTTGGTCTGAAACGCGATGCTGTCGATGACCTGGATGACCTCGCCGATGCGGCGCGCGCTCTCGTCGATGCCATGCATGGTCTCGACCACGCGGGCCACGGCCTCGCCGCCGCGGCCGGCCACGTCAGCCGCCTGCACGGCCAGCTGGTTGGCCTGAAGGGCGTTGTCGGCGTTCTGCTGGATGGTGCCGTTGATCTGCTCCATCGACGCGGCCGTCTGCTGCAGGGCCGAGGCCTGCTGCTCGGTGCGCGCGCTCAGGTCGTTGTTGCCCTGCGCGATCTGCTGGCTGGCGGCGGCCACCTGCTCGGCATTGCCCCGTACGCCGGCGACGATGCCGCCCAGCTGGCCCTGCATGGTATGCAGCGCTGCCAGCAGCTCGCCCAGCTCGTCGCTGCCACGCAGCGCGATGGGCTGGCCGAGATCGCCGGTCGCCATGGCCGCAGCCACCCGGCGCGCATGCTCCAGGCGGCGCACGGTGGTGGTGGCCACGAAGGTGGCGAAAGCCCCGAAGGCCACCGCCGCGGCCAGCAGCGCAGCGCCCAGGCCGAGCGCCGTGGCGCGTACTTCTCGTACGCGGCGGTCCAGGCTGTTCACGATCAGGGTGGAGGCGGCTCGGTTGAGCTCGAACTGGTCGCGGATCAAGGCCGTGTACGCGTCCAGGTAAGCCTGTGGAGCCATGCCCAGGCCGCCCTGTACGAGATGGTTGCTGGCAAGCTGCAGCGCCTCGCCCAGCTGGGCCTGCACCCTGCGCTGGTGCTCGTCGACCAGGGAGCCGTAGGCCGGTTCGGCATCGCGGGCCAGGGTCAGCTCGCTGCGGCTGCGCTCGAAGCCCGCCTGCGCCAGCGTGGCCAGCGCGTGGGCCCGCAGCTGCTCCTGCGGCGTGATGGAGCCGCGGGTGAGCGCACCGACACCGAGGGCGCGCAGCTGGCCCAAGTGCTCGGTGACGCGCACGCCTTCGAGCGCCGTGGCGACGATGGCGTGCTGCGTGTCGGGGTGGGCATCGCGCGACCAGCCGTAGCCGTCCAGCGCCACCATGAGCGTGTCCAGCAGCCGCGACACCAGGCTGCCGTGACGGGCCACGCTCTGCACCGGGTCGATGCGAGCAGCGCCGACGTCGGCCGACAGCGTGCGCCAGTCGGCCGTGATGCGGCCCAGGCCGTCGCGCAGAGGGCCCGGGGCCGGGCCCACGGCGGCGTCCAGCGCGGCCAAGCTCTTCTGCAGTTCGTCCTGCTTCTGTGCCCTTTGCGCCTGGGCCGACGCGTTGCCCGACAACACTGCCGAGGACAGCGCGCGATGCTCCTGCACCAGCCGCACCGTCTCGTAGATCTGCAGCATCACCGGCACCCCATCGGCTTCGCGCTGGGCCAGACGCAGCTCCTGCAGCGCCATCCGGCCATACAGCACGCATGGCAGGGCGATCGCCGCGGCAGCCAGCAGTCCAAGCAGGGCGAATTTGCGGCGGGTCTTGAGGTTGAGCAGGAAAGCCATGGTCAGATGGGTGGCGATACGGTGCGCGGCACAAGCCGGAGTAGGAAGGCCTTGTGCCAAAGGGCCGTGCGGACTGATCGGCCCGCCCCATTACATCGGCCTCTGCCGCCTGCCTTGGACAATCCCCTACCGCGGGTAACGTGAGTAAGTTCCACTCCCGCCCGAGCGCCCGACCGCGGGTTGATGCATCGCAAATCCGCATGGGTGCCGGTGCCTGCGGCAGGTGCGGGATGCGCGGCCGCCGCCAGGGCCGGCTCAAGCCTTGAGGTACTCCGCCCGGCTGGCCAGCCAGCGGTCGATATGGGCGCGCGCGGCGTCGGGGTGCGTGGCCCACAGCCTGGCGGCCGCTTCGCGGGCATGGTCCAGCAGGGGCTGGTCCGTCTGCGGGTCGGCAAAACGCAGCATGGCCTCGCCGGACTGACGCGAGCCCATGAACTCCCCCGGGCCGCGAATGGCCAGGTCGCGCCGCGCGATCTCGAAGCCGTCGGTGGTCTCGGCCATCGCCTTCAGGCGCTCGCGGCCGGTGGGTGACAGCGGCGGGCTGTAGAGCAGCACGCAGGTGCTGGCCTCGGCCCCCCGGCCCACGCGCCCGCGCAGCTGGTGCAGCTGGCTCAGGCCGAAGCGCTCGGCATGCTCGATCACCATCAGGCTGGCATTGGGGACGTCCACGCCGACCTCGATGACGGTGGTGGCCACCAGCACCGCCAGCCGGCCGGCGGCAAAGGCGTCCATCACCTCGGCCTTGTCGCGGGCCTTCATGCGGCCGTGCAGCAGGCCGACGCGCGGCTGGCCGTCGGGGCCCGGGCCGATGACCTCGCTGAGCAGGGCATGCGTGTCGGTGACGTTCTGCAGGGCCTGGCGGCTCACCCTGGCGCCGGTGTCGGCGACCGATTTCCAAACCCTGGCGCCGGTGTCAGCCACCGAGCTCGACGACCTGGCATCTGTGTCCGCTGCGCCGCTCTTGCCGTCCGCGCCCCCCTCGCTGTCCTCGCTCTCCTCGATCAGCGGGCACACCCAATACACCTGCCGGCCCTGCTCCACCGCGTCACGGATGCGCTGCATGACCTCCTCGCGCCGGCTGTCGGCGAAGACGCGCGTGACGATGGGCGTGCGGCCCGGCGGCAGCTCATCGAGCGTGCTCACGTCCAGGTCGGCGTAGTAGGTCATCGCCAGCGTGCGCGGGATGGGCGTGGCGCTCATCATCAGCAGGTGGGGCTCCAGCTGCTGCTCGGCCAGCTTGGCGCGCAGGCTCAAGCGCTGGGCCACGCCGAAGCGGTGCTGCTCGTCGATCAAGGCCAGGCCCAGCTTGCGGAACTGCACCTGGTCCTGGATGACGGCATGGGTGCCCACGACCAGCGCCGCCTCGCCGCTGGCGACGGCCCGCAGCATGGCCTCGCGCTGCTTGCTGCGCTGGCTGCCGGTGAGCCAGGCCACCTGCACGCCCAGTGGCGCAAGCCAGTCCACCAGCTTGCGGAAATGCTGCTCGGCCAGGATCTCGGTGGGCGCCATCAGCGCGCACTGCCAGCCGGCGTCGATGGCGATGGCCGCCGCCAGCGCGGCCACCACTGTCTTGCCCGAGCCGACATCGCCCTGCAGCAGGCGGTGCATGGGCTGGGTGCGCGCCAGGTCGGCGGCGATCTCCTCGCCCACGCGGCGCTGCGCACCGGTGAGCTGGAACGGCAGCACGCCCAGCAGCTTTTCGTGCAGGCCGCCGGGCCGCGCCGGCAGGGCAGGCGCGCGCAGCTGCTCGCGCTCGCGGCGGGCCTGCAGTTGCGACAGCTGCTGGGCCAGCAGCTCCTCGGCCTTCAGCCGCTGCCAGGCCGGGTGGCTGCGGTCTTCCAGGGCCAGCAGCGAGGCGCGCGGCGGCGGGTGGTGCAGCGTGTGCAGCGCCTCACGCAGCGCAGGCAGGCCGGCGGGCAGCGCACCCGGCGGCAGGATCTCCTCCAGCTCCGCACGGGCCAGGGCGGCGGCCACGGCCTTGCGCAGATAGGCCTGAGGCAGCTGCGCGGTGGTGGGGTAGACGGGCGTGAGGCGGTCGGCCAGCGGCGTGTCGGCCGCGACGATGCGCACGGTGGGGTGCACCATCTCACGGCCGAGCAGGCCCACGCGCACCTCCCCGCGCGCCCGCAGCATCACGCCGGGCACCCAAGCCTTGACCTGGCTGCCGTAGAAGTGGAGGAAGCGCAGCGTGATCGCCGCGCCGGTGTCGTCCTGGATGGAAACGATGAGCTGCCGCCGCCCGCGCAGCTCCACCCGCGCCTCGCGTACCGTGCCCTGGACCTGCGCCGTCTGCCCGTCGCGCAGGCTGGCAATCGCCTCCAGCCGCGTCTCGTCCTCCCAGCGCAGCGGCAGGTGCAGCGCCAGGTCGATGGCGCGCACCAGGCCCAGGCGCTGCATCGCCCGCGCCGGGCCGGACGGTGCGGCAGCGGCGGAGCGGTCAGGCTTGGGTGCGGGCATGCGGCGATTCTGCCGGCCACCCATGCGGGTTTTGCGTGGCCGCGGCCACACCGCGCACAATGGCCGCAACCGTGCGGGCCAGCAGTCGCCGCACGCCGTCCGACGGGCAGCCGCCCACCACCACGAGGATGCCCACGACCGTGCCAAAGCCCAACTACGCCTTCGAGAAACGCCAGCGCGAACTGGCCAAGAAACAGAAGAAAGCCGAGAAAGCCGCCCGCCGCAGCAGTGCCGGCGGTGCCGCTGGCGACGAGCCCATTGACACCCCGCCGGGCGCAGACACCCCGGCCGGCGTGGAGGCCAACGCGGGCGCGACCCCGCGCGAGTCCACCGAAGCGGCCGACACCGACCCGCCCGCCGAGGCCGACGATGGCCCGGCCCCCGACGGCTCCCTGCCCCGCAACCCGCCGACGGTGGGCTGAGGCTGCCGGCAAACAAGAACGAGAGGCAGGACAAGAGGCCGCCCATGGCGGCCCGCCTCCCGGGCTAGCATGAATGGAGCGGCCTGACGGCCGCTCTTTTTCATTCCACGGTATGTCTCACACCTACACCCTGGCCGACTTCGACTTCGACCTCCCGCCCGAACTCATCGCCCAACATCCGGCCGATGAGCGCAGCGCCAGCCGGCTGCTGGACGGCCGGGGCGCGCAGCCCGTGGACCGCGTCTTCCGCGATCTGCCTCAGCTCTTGGCGCCCGACGACCTGCTGGTCTTCAACGACACGCGCGTGATCAAGGCCAGGCTCTACGGCCGCAAGGCCAGCGGCGGCGGCGTGGAGGTGCTGGTGGAGCGTGTGCTGCCCGGCAGTGCGCACGAGGTCTGGGCCCACCTGCGGGCCAGCAAGTCACCCCGGCCTGGCGCGCGTCTGCGACTGGGCGCATCGGCCGAGGCGGTGGAGCAGCCTGATGGCGGCTTCGACGCCGAGGTGCTGGGCCGCTGCGGGCCGGACGGCGGGCTCTTCCACCTGCGCTTTGCCGACGACCCGCTCGCGCTGCTGGAGCGCCACGGCCACGTGCCGTTGCCGCCCTACATCACCCATGTCGACACGGCGGAGGACGAGCGCCGCTACCAGACCGTCTTCGCCGCCCGCCCCGGTGCCGTGGCCGCGCCCACCGCTTCGCTGCACTTCGACGATGCGGTGCTCGCTACGCTGGACGCCCGAGGCATCCGCCGCGCCAGCATCACGCTGCACGTGGGCGCCGGCACCTTCCAGCCGGTACGGGTGGACGACCTCAGCCAGCACAAGATGCACAGCGAATGGTTTGAGGTCAGCGCCGAGACGGTTGCCGCCATCGAGGCCACGCGCCAGCGCGGCGGCCGCATCGTCGCCGTGGGCACCACCACGCTGCGCGCGCTGGAGTCGGCCGCGCGCGGCGGCACGCTGCAGCCCGGCGCGGCGGAGACGGACATCTTCATCACCCCGGGCTTCCGCTTCAACGCGGTGGACCGGCTGGTGACCAACTTCCACCTGCCCAAGAGCACGCTCATGATGCTGGTCTCGGCCTTTGCCGGGCATGCGCAGGTAATGGCGCTCTATCGCCACGCGATACAGCAGCGCTACCGCTTCTTCAGCTACGGCGACGCCATGCTGCTGGAGCGCGCCGCGCCGGCCTGAGGCGGCGCACCTCGCCCCCCGGCCCCGCCCACCTTTCCGCGGCGTCAACCGGGCCGCCTGCAGGCGCAGCACCGAGCTGGCGGCGTCCATCCGGTGGCGGGTCACGCACTGCAGCCCACAACAGATGCGCCAAGGCGGCCCGTCGGAACCGCGGCTGAGACAATCCCGCCCATGCTGCAGTTCGAGATCCTCACCACCGAAGGCCAGGCGCGCCGGGGCCGCCTCACGCTCAACCACGGCGTCGTGCAGACGCCGATCTTCATGCCCGTGGGCACCTACGGCACGGTCAAGGGCGTGCTGCCGCGCTCGCTGCAGGAGATGGGCGCGCAGATCATCCTGGGCAACACGTTCCACCTGTGGATGCGCCCGGGGCTGGACGTGCTGCGGCAGTTCGGCGGGCTGCACAAATTCGAGGGCTGGCACAAGCCCATCCTCACCGACAGCGGCGGCTTCCAGGTCTGGAGCCTGGGGGCCATGCGCAAGATCAGCGAAGAAGGCGTGCGCTTCGCCTCGCCGGTCAACGGTGACAAGCTCTTCCTCACGCCCGAGGTGAGCATGCAGATCCAGACGGTGCTCAACTCCGACATCGTCATGCAGTTCGACGAGTGCACGCCGTACTACCAAGGTGACAAGACCAAGGGCCACCTCACCACCGAGCGCGAAGCCCGCACGTCGATGGAGCTGAGCCTGCGCTGGGCGCGCCGCTGCATCGAGGAGTTCAAGCGGCTGGAGAACCCCAACGCGCTCTTCGGCATCGTGCAGGGCGGCATGTTCGAGCACCTGCGCGAGGCGTCGCTGCAGCAGCTCGTCGAGCTCGACCTGCCCGGCTATGCCATCGGCGGCGTCAGCGTGGGCGAGCCCAAGGAGGACATGCTGCGCATCATGGCCCACACGCCGCATCGCCTGCCGGCCCACAAGCCGCGCTACCTCATGGGCGTGGGCACGCCCGAGGACCTGGTCGAAGGCGTGGCCTGCGGCGTGGACATGTTCGACTGCGTCATGCCCACGCGCAATGCGCGCAACGGGCATCTGTTCACCCGCTTCGGCGACCTGCGGCTGCGCAATGCGCGCAACAAGAACGACGAGCGGCCGATCGACGAGACCTGCAGCTGCCACACCTGCAAGGGCTCGATCGGGCCGGACGGCCAGCTCTCCGGCGGCTTCAGCCGCGCCTACCTGCATCACCTGGACCGCTGCGGCGAGATGCTCGGCCCCATGCTGACCAGCATCCACAACCTGCACTACTACCTCAACCTGATGAGCGAGGTGCGCCAGGCGCTGGATGAAGGGCGCTTTGCCGAGTACCGCCGGCAGTTCGCTGCCGATCGCGCACGAGGCGTGTAGCCGCGCCAAGCGACGCCCCACGCACAAGCTTCCATGGCCACCGACGCGGACTTCATCGAATACGTCTTCGACCAGTCAGGCCTGAGCGGCCCTGGCGGCCTGCGGGCGCGCAAGATGTTCGGCGAATACGCGCTCTACCTGCGCGAGCGTGTCGTGGCACTGGCCTGCGACAACCAGCTCTTCATCAAGCCCACCCAGGCCGGCCGCGCCCTGCTGCCGCAGCCGCAGGAAGGCTTCCCCTATCCCGGCGCCAGGCCGTGGTGGCACCTTGCCGACCTGGACGACCGCGAGCTGCTGCGCGCGCTGCTGCAAGCCACGGCCGACGCCCTGCCGCTGCCCAAGCCCAAGACACCGCGAGCCGCGCGCAAGAAGGCCGCCCGCCAGGCGGCCGCTCGGGAGGCCGCCTCCACGGAAGCCGCCGCACCGCCCGCGGCCCGCAAGCCGCGGGCGGGCAAGCCCCGCGCCAAGCCCGACTGAGGGCTGGCGCAGGGCACGGGCCCGGCGCCCACCACCCGGCCGGTTCACGTCGGATCTGTCTGACACCCCGGCGCGGCCTGCGCCGCCCGCTCGTCCCTGCAGGGAACCCACGGCCTGGCAAGCTGCTCTGTCACACTTGCCGCGCCGCCCCCCTCCGGGCCGCGCACAGCTGCTCAACCTGCCACCGCATGAAACGCCGTACCCTCCTCCAGGCTCTGCCCGCGGCCTCCGCCGCGCTGGCCGCCCCTGCCGCCTTGGCCCAGTTCCGTGTCGACATCTCCGGCGTTGGCGCCACCCAGCTGCCCATCGCCATCGCGGCGTTCAAGGGCGAAGCCGGCGCACCGCAGACGATCTCCGCCATCGTGCGTGCCGACCTGGAGCGCAGCGGCCTCTTCCGCCCGGTCGACGCCGCCGGCGTCCAGCTCGACGAGGTGCAGCGCCCTTCCCTGGCCGACTGGAAGGCCCGCGGCGCGGACGCGCTGCTGGTGGGCTCGCTGTCACGGCTGGCCGACGGCCGCTACGACGCGCGCTTTCGCCTGTGGGACGTGGTCAAGGGCCGCGACCTGGCCGGGCAGAGCATCGTCGTGGCCGCGGGCGACCTGCGCCTGGCCGCGCACCGCATCGCCGACATCGTCTTCGAGCTGCTCACGGGCGACAAAGGCGTGTTCTCCACCCGCATCGCCTATGTCAGCAAGGCCGGCCGCCGCCACACGCTGTGGGTGGCCGATGCCGACGGCGAAGGCGCGCAGAGCGCCCTGGCCAGCCCCGAGCCCATCATTTCGCCGGCCTGGTCGCCCGACGGCCGCTCGCTGGCCTACGTATCGTTCGAGCGCGGCAAGGCCAACGTCTTCGTGCAGGACATCCTCAGCGGCCAGCGCAAGCTGGTGGCCAACTTCCGCGGCTCCAACAGCGCGCCGGCCTTCTCGCCGGACGGCCGCAGGCTGGCCGTCACGCTGACGCAGGACGGCATCTCGCAGCTCTACACCATGGATGTGGACGGCGGCGGCGTGCGCCGGCTCACGCAGTCCAACGCCATCGACACCGAGGCGGCCTGGTCGCCCGACGGTGCGTCGCTGTACTTCGTCAGCGACCGCGGCGGCGGCCCGCAGGTCTACCGCATGCCGGCCAGCGGCGGCAGCGCCCAGCGCATCACCTTCCAGGGTGCCTACAACATCAGCCCCATGCCGAGCCCGGACGGCCGCTCGCTGGTCTATGTCACGCGGGGCGACGGCTTCCGCTTGCAGCTGATGGACCTGGCCAGCGGCCAGGTGCAGTCGCTGACCACCACCAGCGACGACGAGAGCCCCAGCTTCGCGCCCAACAGCCGGCTCATCCTCTTTGCCACCCGCGCCCAGGGCCGCGATGTGCTCATGACCACCAGCGTGGACGGCCGCATCAAGGCCACGCTTGCCACGCGCGTGGGCGACGTGCGCGAGCCGGCCTGGGGCCCGTACGGCAGATGAACGTCGACCAAGCTGCGATGAGCTCTGCTGAAGACCGCGGCGGCATGCTGCGGCGCGCCGCTTCCCGGCATCCCGCCTGCCGCCCTGTCTGCAGCCGATCGAGTCGCGCGCGACAATCCCCTGCGCGCCGCGCGGTCTGTCGGCTGCGGCTGCGGCTGCGGCTGTCAGCCGGACGCGCGGTCCATTTTTCGGCCCGGTGCGGCGCTGCTCTGCGCTGCATCCCTCCATCAACTCGAATAGGAGCCTTTCGATGAACTCCCCGCGTCTGTCGTCCACCCTGCTTGCCACTGCCCTGGCCGCCGCCCTGGCCGGCTGCTCCAGCGTCAAGCTCGACGAGAACGCCAACAAGCCGGCCCCGGTCGAGCAGGCCCAGGCCGGCACCGGCAGCAGCGGTGCCACCAGCGGCGTGGCCCCGGTGCAGGCCCAGACCAGCAATGCCACGCAGGCCGACAACCTGCCGCGCGTCGTCTACTTCGACTTCGACAGCTACGTGGTCAAGGACGAGTTCCGTCCGGTGATCGACGCCCATGCCAAGGCACTGAACGCCACCGCGGCCAAGCGCCTGACGCTGGAAGGCCACACCGACGAGCGCGGCGGCAGCGAATACAACCTGGCCCTGGGCCAGAAGCGCGCCGAGGCCGTGGCCCGCGCGCTGGGCCTGCTGGGCGTGTCGGCCGACCGCGTCGAGGCAGTGAGCTTCGGCAAGGAGCGCCCGGCCGTCGACGGTCATGACGAAAGCGCCTGGTCCAAGAACCGCCGCGTCGAGATCAAGGACCGCTGATCCATGGCCGGCCAACGACTGCGTGCCATCGGCCAGGGCCTCACCCTGGCCGTGAGCGTGCTTGCCTTCAGCTCCAACGCGCGGGCCGGCCTCTTCAGCGACGACGAGGCCCGCCGCGCGGTGCTGGACCTGCGCCGCGCCGACGAGGCGCAGCAGGCCCGCTATGCCGAGCTCAACGAGCGCATCGACCAGCTGCGCCGCAGCATGCTGGAGCTCAACAGCCAGATCGAGCAGCTGCGCAGCGAGATGGCCCAGCAGCGCGGCCAGACCGAGCTGCTGGCCCGCGACGTGGCCGAGACCCAGCGCAAGCAGAAGGACCTGGCCCAGGGCGTCGAAGCCCGCGTGGCCAAGCTGGAGCCGCAGCAGGTCACGGTGGATGGCAAGGTCGTCACCGTCGATCCCGAGGAGAAGCGCAGCTTCGATGACGCGCTGGCGCTGTTGCGCCAGGGCGACTTCGACGCAGCCGCCTCGTCGCTGCAGTCGCTGCTCAAGCGTTACCCCGCCACCGGCCTGCGCGAGTCCACGCTGTACTGGCTGGGCAATGCGCAGTACGGCCTGCGTCAGTACCGCGAGGCGATCACCAGCTTCCGCAGCCTGATTGCCGCCGCGCCGCAGCATGCCCGCGCGCCGGAGGCGATGCTGTCGATCGCCAACTGCCAGATCGAGATGAAGGAGCAGAAGGCCGCCCGGCGCACGCTGGAGGAGCTGATCAAGGCCCACCCGGGCTCCGAGGCCGCACAGGCCGCACGTGAGCGGCTGGCCAAGCTGCGTTGAGCAGGGCTGGCGCCGCCTCGACATCCCCTCACGCGATCCACACGCCGTTCAAGCCGGTTCCTGACCCGCTCCCACGCGCGGCGCGTTGCGTGAAGGCAGCCGCCGCGCGTTCTTCTTCATGCACCCCGACGCCGACCTCGAACGCCGCTTCGGCGGCCTGCGCCGCCTCTATGGCGACGCTGCCTACGCCCGGCTGCGCGCCGCGCGTGTGGCCATCGTCGGCGTGGGCGGCGTCGGCTCCTGGGCGGCCGAGGCGCTGGCGCGATGCGGCATCGCGCAGCTCACGCTGGTCGACCTGGACCACGTGGCCGAGTCCAACATCAACCGCCAGATCCAGGCCCTGAGCACGACCATCGGCCAGGCCAAGGTCGATGCCCTGCGCGAGCGCATCGCGCTCATCCACCCGGGCTGCACGGTGCAGGCGGTGGACGCCTTCGTCGAGCGCGTTGAGGCTCGGGCCGGCGCAGGCGGCGCAGCAGGAGCATCGGGTACGGCGCAGCCGGCCGGCGAGGCAGATGCGCTGGTCGCGGCCTCGACGGCCCCACCGGGCGCGCCCGCCAGCAATTGGCCCGCGCTGCTGCCCGGGCCGGTGGACGTGGTCATCGACGCCTGCGACGACGCGCAGGCCAAGCTCATCCTCGCCCGCTGGGCGCTTCGCGGCGGCACGCCGCTGATCCTGTGCGGCGCCGCCGGCGGCAAGCGCGACGCCAGCCGCATCCAGGCGCTTGACCTGGTGCAGGCCAGCAACGACCCGCTGCTGGCGCGGCTGCGCTCGCAACTGCGCCGCGAGGGCTTGCTGCCCAAGGCGGCCGACCGTGCCGGCAAGCCCCGACCGCCCAAGGCCAGCGGCCTGGCCTGCGTGGCCTCACCCGAGCCGGTGACCCGGCCTCAGGCCAACGACGCCTGCGCGCTGGACGGAAGCCTCAACTGCCACGGCTATGGTTCGGTGGTGACGGTGACGGCCACGATGGGCCTGGTGGCCGCTGACGCTGCGCTGCATTGCATCGTGTCAGGCCGCCGGCCCGGCCGGGGTCGACCAGCGGGGGCCGCAGAGCCCTTCCATGCCGATCCGCGGCGATCCGGTCCGATCTGACGCTACAATGTCGGGTTTTGCGGCGGGTCGTTAGCTCAGCTGGTAGAGCAGCGGACTTTTAATCCGTTGGTCGCAGGTTCGAATCCTGCACGACCCACCAACTGCATCACGCGGCGCGCCCTCCGCTTGGGCCGCCGGCTTGCCAAGCCAGTGAGCGGTCGGCTATAGTCGCGAGCTTCGCTGATCGCTGCCTGACCTGCAGCGTTTTTCGGCAAACAGGTTTGTAGGGCTCTTAGCTCAGTTGGTAGAGCAGCGGACTCTTAATCCGTAGGTCGAGTGTTCGAGTCACTCAGGGCCCACCAAGAACGCAAAAGGCCTGCGCGGCAACGCGCAGGCCTTTTTGCTTTTCGGTGCCGCGCCATGCGCTGGCATGGCCCCGCCCGGCCGGACGGCCTGCGGCCTCAGTGGACGGTGCCTCCGATCTCTGGCGGCGTGAGCGGGCGGCCGGGGGCTTGCTCGCCCAGCACCTCGCGCACCGCCTGGGCCACCGGGTCGGCAGGGGCAGGCTCTTCGCGGGGGGCAGAAGCCGCGACCGGTCGCGCATGCGGGCCAGCAGCCCGGGCAGGTTCTGCCTGGGCCTCGACGGCCAACTGGCGGTCCACGGGCTCGCCCATCCACTGCTGCCATGCCTGCCGGGCTTCCTGGCGACCCTGGCTGATGAGCTGGTCGACGCGGTGCGGCGAGTAATCGAACTGATTGGATACGCCGTCGTTGGGCAGCGCGCTGCGCGCCAGGTGCAGCACGCGCCAGCCGGCGGGCACCGGCGCGGGCGCCTCGTCGGCGTGGAGCTTGCCGGCCTGCTGCAGCTGGGCCACGCGGGCCATGATGGCCGCACCGGACAGCGGCGCGTGCGGGGCCTCGCGCGGCATGAGCTCGACGCTGATGCACACCAGCGGGTCGTCGGTGGAGGACGGCGCCTCGCGTGCAGCCACGCGCTCGATCACGCGGGGCAGCAGCGAGCGGCGGATCATGTCGCCGTCCCACAGCGGCCGGCCGTCGATTTCCACCGGCTCGAAGAGCAGCGGGATGGCGGCACTGGCCGCGAGGTGGCGCGGGGTGACTTCGCCCTCGTCGGTGCCGAAGACGTGCAGCTCGCCGGAGAGCACGTCCGTGGCGGCCACGCCCAGCCACGGCGCGCCAGCGTCCCCGCCCAGGTTGCCCACCGCCTGCTGGAGGGTGGCCAGCATGCGGCTGCGGTCGAGCAGCGGGCGGTGCAGGCGCTGCAGGCCGGCCAGCGGGTTCCAGTTGAGCGGCAGGGCCTGATACAGGCCGCGGTTGCCGATGAGCACGCCGGTGAGCAGGCCATCCCAGCTGCGCGCCAGCTCGCTCCACGGCGGCAGCCAGGCGAGCGCGCCAGTGAAAGGCCAGGACGGCGTGGCGAGCCGCTCGCGCCAGAAGGCGTCCAGCGCGGCCACGCCCCAGTCGGCATCTGCATGGTGGCGGGCGATCACCGCAGCATTGATGGCACCAATGGACGCGCCGGCCAGGCCCACCAGCCGCGCACCCCGCGCTTGCAGACGCGGCGCGAGCTCGCGCCAGACGCCGGCGGCATAAGCGCCCAGGGCGCCTCCGCCCTGCCAGACGACGATGACTCTCATAGTGGCCCCCTGCGCGTTGCGCGCCGTTTCGACGATGCCGACCTAGGGGCAACCCGGATGCCGGAGCGGACAGGGGCCGACGCAGGCGGTCAGGCCACGGGCGGGCTGGCGGAAGGAAGCTCGACGCCCAGCTCGGCGGCCAGGTGCTGCACCAGGTTGCGCAGATCTTGCAGCTCGGCGCGCAGGGCGGCCTGCTCACCTTGCAAGGCTTCCAAGGCCTGCAAGGCCTGGTGCAGCTGCGGGCTGTGCTCGCCGTTCGAGGCTTCGCCCCCGGGGGCGGCGGCTGTGGGGGCCAGCACCGCGGCACCGCACAGCAGATGCGCCCAGCGGGCCTCGCGGGCGCCGGGCGCACGGGGCAGGCGCACCGCCAGCGGCGGATCCATGGCGGCCAGGTCATCGAGGAAGCCCTCTACCGAGGCCACGTCGGCAAAGCGGTGCAGCCGCTCGGTGTGCAGGCGCAACTCGGCCGGCGTCTGCGGGCCGCGCAGCATCAGCAGCGTGAGCAGGGCCAGACCCTGGCTGCGCACACCGAGCACGCGCGCGGCGTTGTGCTCGAAGCGCAGGACGCGGCTGCCGCTGACTTCACCCACGAGGTGGCGCGCCTTGAGCGCATCGAGCGCGTGCAGCACCTCATCCTCGCTGAGCGACAAGACCGGCTCGCGCGCGGTCTTCTGGTTGCAGCCCAGCGTCAGCGCGTTGAGCGACAAGGGATAGCTGTCAGGGACGGTGTGCTGCTTTTCCACCAGCACGGCCAGCACGCGCGCTTCGGTGGTGGACAGGGGCAGATGGGGGGACATGGCGGGCATCGCAGGAGGGGGACCGGCACCTTAGCACCGCGCCTGCCCCCCGCCCTGCTTCTGGCATGTCCCTGCTTGCCCGGCCGGCCCGCCCGCTGACCCATGTGCGGCAGATCGGGCGGCGGCTTGGCAAGGCCAGGGTTCACTGCACCGCCGGGCAGGCGGGCACGAGGAAGCGCCGGGTCAGCGCGGTGGTGGAAGAGTCATCCGCGCCGATGGTGTTGTCGGTGAAGCGGCAGCCATAGGCCGGGTCGGCCACGGTGGCGCGGTCGAGCACCTCATCGCCGGCCGGCTTGATGCCCCTCTGCTCCCACTGGACCATGGCGTCGAAGGCGGCCACCTCCTCGGCGCGGGTGAAGTCGCAGTGGCTGGGCGCGCGCACGGCGCGCTGCACCAGGCGACGGTCGCTGCCGTGCTTGATGGCGTTGCGCCGGTAGATCTGCTCCATGCTGAAGGGCACGTACATATCGCCCAGCGTGTGCAGGCTGACCACGGGCACGTAGAACTGGCCTGCGATCTCCGGGATCCAGCGCAGGCCGTCGCGGCGCAGACGGTTGGCGCCGCGCTCGCCGGCCCGCTGGTAGATGCGGTCGTTCAGCGCCTGCTCCTCGGCGCTGAGCGCCGGATCGTTGTCGAGCTGGTAGGTGATGCGGCGGGTGTCGGGCAGGTCCTTGTTGAGGATGCCGGTAACGGTGCCGTCGCTGCCGAAGACGCCCCACACCACCTCCTGCAAAGGCGTGAGTGCAAAGCCCTGGGCGAAGAGCGGCCGCTCGCCACCGGTGAGCTGCTTGACGACCTCGCGCAGCTGCAGGCCGGCGGCCGTGGGCACGCTGGAGAAAGTCGTGAACAGCGCCGCGCGCACCTGGGGCGCGAAGCTGGACCAGGTCTCCATCGGGTAGCTCTGCGCGGGGAAGCCGGCGAACTCCTGCGCCGCGATCTGGTAGGCGCTGAAGTAGTTGAACAGCTGCGAGCCGCCCATCACGCCGCACATCGGCACCGCGCCGTCGTAGCGGACCTTGTTGCGCGCGGTCAGCAGGGTCTCCAGCTCGATGGCCGCCCCGGTGACGTGGCCGCCCATCGAGTGGCCGGTGATGTAGACCTTGCGCGGCTTGGGCAGCGGGCGGCCGTTGGCCTTGGCGATGCGGTTGAAGGCCAGCGCCAGGGCGTTGGTGTCCTCCACGCCGGCGCGCACGTCGTAGTAGTTGGCGCTGTAGCTGGAGGCCGCCCAGGCATAGCCCTGCTCCAGCAGGTGGCGGCGGATGCTGGGGTTGCTGACCGTGAGCGTGGGGCCGGTGCCGGCATAGCCGTGGGCGTACATCACGAGGATGCCGTTCCAGTTCTTGGGCACCTCGATGCGATAGCCGGCGCGACCTTCGCCGCTGTCCAGCACGCCCCACCAGCGGTCGGCCTCAACGTTGCTTCCGGCCAGGGCCGTGAAAGGCAAGGCGGCTTCATCAACGGTGAAGGTGCGGCTGTCGTGCTCGCGCGTTTCCTCGCGGCAGTAGCGCTGGGCGGCGGCGCTGTGGGCGTTGTGCTGGCTGAAGATGGTGCACAGCGCGCGCTCCACGGCATAGCGGGCCTCGTTGGCGCCGCGGTTGTCGGCGTGCACCGCGCCGGCGGCGCAGGCCAGCGTAGCGGCCAGCGCCAGGCTGCGGCGCAAGGTCGATCGGGTCATGGCTTGTCTCCTGATCGGGGCGGCGGGATGACCGGCCCGGGCGCTGTTTCAAACGCGCCGGGTGGGTGTATAGCCAAGGCCGATGCCCGACCGTATGCGGGCAAACCGTGCATGGCTACACGAGTGAGGGCTGACGTACGGGGTGGTTTGCTGCTGGGCAGAACGATCGGCGTTTCAAACGCTGGCATGTGCGCTTCGCTCCACGCTGCGGTCGGAATGCAGAGCAGCGAAAAGGGCGGAATAGGCCTGGACCGCCACCGTCCGGCGTGCAAGCCCGCTGCAGGCCTGTGGGCGGGCGGTTTCACGCGTCGCCCGGATCACTCCGAAACAGTGACTCAGGGCTGCCGCAACGAGCTGGGGGCGTTCGGATGCGCGCCCTCGTCCACGCCGATGCCCAGGCGGTCCACCAGCTCGCCGCCCAGCCAGGCCGTCATGCCGGCCACGGCGAAGCCGCCCACGGCCGCCGCGGTGGCAACCAGCTCCGGCTCAGTGGGCATTTCGCGACGGGCCATCCAACTGGCGAGAAACAGCATCAGCACCAGCACGTTGCCGGTGCCGTGCAGCGCACCGACGGTCTTTGCGCGGGTGCCGCGCGGGATGGCCAGCCAGTCGGCCAGTCCGAAAGGCGCAGCCACGACGCCACCGATCAAGCCAGCGGCCATGGTCCAGTAGGCGACCAGCGCCATCTCTGGCGAGCCGCCGACGTGGTGGATCACGTCGAACACCACCGACGTGCCGAGCAGGCCGAGGGGGAAGACCACCAGCATCTGATGAATGGGGTGGCCGAGGAAACGGGCCTTGGCTTTCATCGGGGCGCTCCAGGGGGGATCTGTACCTGACCCAGAGGGCAACGCCCATGCCCGGCTCGGCTGCGGGCCCGTGGTCAGCCGTGAGTGGGCCCGTACCCGCAGGGCTGGGGGTGCGGTGAAGCCGCTCGAACGCCGGTTGGCCGCACCCGCCCGCTTGTCACCACGCGTGAGTTTTGTCAGCTGTCAGCCGCCAACACCCTTGCGGGAACGTGGCTTGCTGGCTGGCGGCACCCCCACAAACCGGAGACAACCCCATGAGCACCCCGCCGCTGAAACCCGTCCTTTCGGCCGCCCTTGCCGCAGCCTTCATGATCGGCGCGGCGCAGGCCCAGCCCGCCGCCAACTCGTCGAGCAAGACCACGCCCTCGCCAATGGAGCGCGTGGCGTCGGCCGCCGAGCGCCGTGACAGCTCGGTAGCCCGCGCGGATGCCGCCTTCATGAAGCAGGCGGCGCAGAACGGCCATGCCGAGGTCGAGGGCAGCAAGCTGGCGCTGACCAAGGCCAGCAATGAGAAGGTCAAGGCCTTTGCCCAGGAGATGATCGACGACCACACCAAGGCCAACGACGAGCTGATGGAGCTGGCGCGCAAGAAGGGCGTGGAGCTGCCCGCCGAGCCCTCGCTGATGCAGAAAGGCAAGCACAAGCTGCTGGAGCACTCTGACGGCGCGGACTTCGACCGCCGCTATGTGGAGTCGCTGGGCGTGAAGGCGCACGAGGACACGATCAAGCTCTTCCGCAAGGGCGCCCAGGAAGCCAAGGACGCCGACGTGAAGGCCTTTGCCGAGAAGACCCTGCCCAAGCTGGAGCACCACCTGGAGATGGCTCGCGAGCTGCACGCCGCGGTGGGCGGCAAGTCCGAGGGCAAGTCGGGCAAGGCCGACAAGGGCAAGTGACCCGACGGTGAGCCCAGCCCCGATCGGGCTGGCAACAGGACGGCCGCCCTGTGCGGCCGTCTTGCATTGCGGGGCCCGCATTCCCATCACATGCTGGGCCGGGCCGGACGGCCCTTGCCCTACTCCACGCGCCGCTCGCGCCCGCGCAGCAGCCACCACACGGCGGCGATGGCCAGGCCGATTCCTGTGGGCACAGGGAAGGACACCAGCGAGAAGAAGATGGCCAGAGCGGCCACCAGGCCGATGATGTAGTTCATGCCGCCTCCTTGTGCGATGCAGGGCGCAGCCGGATGGCCGCGGTACCGGCTGCGCGGCAGGCGGCATACCCGAGCGCGGGGGCAGCTGCAATGCGCAAGCAAGTGTGTGAGCGGGTCTCCTAACACGCCTCAGCGCACCACCCTGCATCCCGCCGCGATGGGCAAGGTCACTGCTGTGCAGCCAAGCGCACGGCACGACTGGCGCGGCACTGCACCCACGGTCGGCCCCTAACTTGAAGCGACCGGCGCATGGCGTGGAGGCCAGACGGCGCGCACGATGGACGGCCCCCTCATCAACAAGACAGGAGGCTTGCCATGCGTTCCATCCCTTCTTCTGCCCGGCGGCCCTGCCTGGCCGCCGCGGCCGCGGCGCTGGCACTGTGCGCGATGCCGGCGGCACAGGCTGCCAGCGCCCACGGGGCCAGCGGGCGCTGGTTCGTGCGTGCGGCCGATGCGAGCTCCAGCTCGGTGTGGTTCGGCACCTTCGGCTGGGCCACCACCGCCGCCATCAACTGGACGCTGCCCACCTTCACGGCCGACGGCGTCGCGCTGCCCACGGCGCCGGTGCCCTTCATCGAGCCGAAGTACACACTGGTCGGCGGCTTTCCCACGGCGCGCGTGTTCACCGGCTACAACGTCGCCGGCACCGGGCCCGGCGGCAGCCTGGCGGTGTCCACCGGCACAGGGTCAAGCAACGTGGGCTTGGCGTTCTATGGGGCCAACTGGTCGGTGACGGCCAGCGGCGCCGGCACCTACGACGTCCAGGCCGTGGCGAAGGACCCGTGGGACATCCGGCCCGAGGACTTGGCCGGCCTGGACAGCTCCACCTACAGCCTCTACATCCCGTTCTCGATGCTGGGCGGCGCCTATGCCCCGGGCAAGAGCGCAAGCAGCTTCAGCTACGAGGTGAGCTATGCCACGGCACAGGCCACCGAATCCCTGCTGAGCGTGACGGTGGACGCAAGCGGCGTGACGCTGGACCACTCGCCCACGCTGGGCTCGCACCTGTCCTACTACTTGCAGGGCGACGGCAGCACGGTACCCACCGGCACCACCGCGCCGGGCACGCTGCTCAGCGACTCGGCACTGCATACCTTGATCGAGTCGCGCGTCGCGGGCGGCGCGCTGTCCTCGCCGATCGACCTGGGCATCGTGCTGACCGGCCTGCCCGTGCCGACCATGCTGATGGATGGGGGCGCGGTGGCGCAGATCGGCGTGGATGTGGTGGCGCACGAGGCCGCCGTGGTGCCCGAGCCCGGCTCGCTGGCGCTGATGCTGGCCGGCCTGGGCACCATGGGCGCGCTGGTGCAACGCCGGCGGGCCGTGGCGCAGGCGGCACCGCAGGGCTGACCTGTAGCACCAGGACAGCAAGACCGTGGAGGGCCGAGGCCGCCCGGCAGCGCGCGATGGCGCGCTGCCGGGTTTACCGCTTGGCGCGGGCCCCGGTGCCGGCCGTCTTGCGCGCCGCAGCCTTCTTGGCGGGCGCCTTCTTGGCCGCAGCCTTCTTGGCCGCAGCCGTTTTGGCGGGGA
>JBMOQL010000002.1:0-343136 GCA_049321005.1 Pseudomonadota bacterium | reverse complement strand
ACGAGCCAGAACTTCATCGCCATCGCCTACCTGCGCATGTCCAAGCTCAAGCACCTGCCGGCCAGTCCGTTCGCGCCAGCCATGCCGACATGACGCGAAGCGTTTCCACACAAAACGGCATAGAGCCGCTGCGGCGGAGCTTCCGAGAACCGGAATCCCTGGAATGGAAGTCCTGGAAGACAAGCCCCGGGGATGAAAGAGTTCCCCCTAGTCGATGAAGACGGGAACCGCCTTCGCATCGGGCAGTCCCTTTGAGACAGGCGCAGTTTCTTAACCAATCCCGCCAAGCCGTTCCAAGCCGCAGCACTGTCCTTGCAAGGTAGCCTGGATGCACGCACTCACGGGACGCGCACATACTGGCTGACGCCCTTGTCACTTCCTACGATCGCCGGCGACGCAGCGACGCGTCGCAACCAATCCAAGGAGCGATCGATGGGACAGGCGATGGAGGGCCGCGCGGGCGGCGTGTGGCACAGGTGGGCCGCATGGGCGCTGCGGGGAGCGGGCGGTGTGGCGGTGATGCTGGCGCTGGCTGCACCGGCGCAGGCGCAGTACACGAAGGTCGTGGTGTTCAGCGACAGCATGTCGGACACCTACCGCTACTACGAGTTCACGCGCAAGACGCTGGGCAAGGGCTACCCGCTGTCGCCGCCTGCGATGCAGGGGCGCTTCTGCGATGGGCCGGTGGCGGTGGAGGTGCTGGCGCGTGAGCTGAAGGTGCCGCTGGAAAACTACTCCTTCTCTGGCGCGCAGACGGGCTACGGCACGCTGTTCCCGGGCGTGATGCTGGGTGTGCTGACGCAGGTGAGCGAGTACGTGAACAAGACGGCGGCGATCCCGACGCTGGCCACGCTGCCCATCGTCAACCGCATCACCAGCCGGCTGCCGCTGACGGGCCGGGCGGACCCGAAGGCGCTGCACGTGATCTGGAGCGGGCCGGATGACTTCTATGCGCTGGGCGGCTTCAACAGCTTCACGTCGTACACGGCCACGCAGAACATCCAGCGCGCCATCTCGTCGCTGTATGCGGCCGGGGCGCGGTACTTCCTGGTGCCGCAGATGCCGGACCTGAGCATCACGCCGCGGGCGCGGCAGCGCGAGGGTGACACGCCCGGCTACATCGCCGATGCCAAGCGCTACAGCGAGCAGTTCGCCAGCGTGCTGGAGCGCGGGCTGGACACGATGCGCGCGCTGTATCCCAACGCGCGGATCATGAGCTTCCCGACGATGAGCTTCCTGCGCGACGAGGTGGACAAGGCGGTGGCGCGCGGCATCAACGTGAAGGACGCCTGCCACCCCGGCGGGCTGAACCTGACGCAGTTCGAGGACCGGCCGGTGTGCCCGGACCCGCAGAACTACCTGTTCTGGGATGACAACCACCCCACGGCTGCGGCCAACGAGATCCTGGGCGTGGCCTGGTCCAAGGCGATCGTCTACACGCCTTGAGCCCTGCAGGCCCGGCATGCGCCGGGCCTCTTCACATCAGAACGTCAGTGTCCTCACGCCATCCCTGGTGCCCAGCAGGCAGGCGGCCGCGCGGTGGCGGGCGAAGAGGCCCACGGTGACGACGCCGGGCCACTGGTTGATCTCGGTCTCCAGCGCCAGCGGGTCGGTGATGGACAGGCCGCTGACGTCCAGGATGAGCTGGCCGTTGTCGGTGGTGACGCCTTCGCGCAGCCGGGCCTGGCCGCCGATGGCGGCAAAGCGGCGGGTGAGCTGAGCCGCGGCCATGGGGATGACCTCCACCGGCAGCGGGAAGCGGCCGAGCGTGGCGACGAGCTTGGACTCATCGGCGATGCAGATGAAGCGCTGGGCCAGGTCGGCGACGATCTTCTCGCGCGTGAGCGCGGCGCCGCCGCCCTTGATCATGCAGCCGGCGTGGTCGATCTCGTCGGCACCGTCGATGTAGACGGGCAGGCTCTCCACCTCGGCCGCCTCCAGCACGGGGATGCCGTGGGCCTTCAGGCGCTCGGTGCTCTTGACGGAGCTGGACACGGCGCCGCGCACCAGGCCGGGCTGGGTGGCCAGGGCGTCGATGAAGCAGTTGACCGTGGAGCCGGTGCCCACGCCGATGATGCTGCCGGCGGGCACGTGGGCCAGCGCGGCGCGGCCCACCAGGGCCTTGAGTTCGTCTTGGTTCATGGGGATGGAGCCGCGTGCGGGCCGCAAGTGGCCACGAGGGTGGCCGGCGCCCAGGGCATGCGGGGGATTATCCCGGCCTGCCCTGCCGCCGCGCCGCCCTGCCCCGCGGCTGGCGTGACGGACGGCGTGCGGCGCGGGCCGGCGTCTTGCACCGCCACCCAGCCGTCGGGCAGCCGGAGCTGCTCAGACGTGTGAATGCGGCTGCGTGAAGGCGGCTGCGGCTGGAGGCTGGGCCTGGGTGATGGAGCTCAATGGGGGCTCAATGGGGGCTCAATGGGGGCTCAATGGGGGCTCAATGGGGGCTCAATGGGCTCAATGCGCGCCAGCCGCGGCGTCGGCCCCGGCGCCGGTGCTGCGCACCGGGCGGGCCAGCCAGATCAGGCCGATCATGGCCAGGAACAGCACGGCAGAGGCCAGGAACAGGTCGTTGGCACTGAGCATGGCGGCCTGCTGGTCGACCATGCGGTTGAGCATGCCGGCGGCCTGCTGCGGGGCCAGGCCGCTTTGCGCCAGCTGGCTCATGGTCTGCTGGAAAGCCGGGTCGGCCTGGGTGAAGTGCTCGGTCAGGTGGGCGTGGTGCATGGACGCCCGGTCGTCCCACAGCGTGGTGAAGATCGACGTGCCGAAGGCCCCGGCGGTGATGCGCGCGAAGTTGTTCAAGCCGGATGCCGCCGGGATGCGCTGCGGCTCGATGCCCGAGAGCGCAATGCTGATCAGCGGGATGAAGAAGAAGGCCATCGCCACGCCCTGCACCAGCGTGGGGATCATGATGGTCAGCTGGTCGGCCTGGGTGTTGAAGTGCGAGCGCATCCACAGCACCAGCGCGAAGGTGGACAGCGCGATGGTGGAGAACCAGCGCGGGTCCACCTTTTGCACCTTGGCGCCGACGAAGGGGGACAGCAGGATGGCAAAGATGCCCACCGGCGCCAGCGCCATGCCGGCGGCCGTGGCGGTGTAGCCCTGGTACTGCTGCAGCCACATGGGCAACAGCACCACGTTGCCGAAGAAGAGACCGTAGGCCACCGAGACGGTGAGCGTGCTGACCCAGTAGTTGCGCCGCTTGAAGAGGCTCAGGTCCACGATGGGGTGCTCCTCCGTCAGCTCCCAGGCCAGGAAGAGCGCAAAGCCGATCACCGCGACGACGAACAGCCCGACGATGAGCGGCGAGCCGAACCAGTCCAGCTCCTTGCCCTTGTCCAGCGCGATCTGCAGCGCACCCACCCAGATCACCAGCAGCGCCAGGCCCACCTTGTCGATGGGGATGGGGCGGCCGGGGTTGTCGCGCTCGCGGTAGATGCTCCAGGTGACGACCGCCGCCAGCAGGCCCACCGGCACGTTGATGTAGAAGATCCAGGGCCAGGCGATGTTGTCGGTGATCCAGCCGCCCAAGAGCGGCCCCACCACCGGGGCGACCAGTGTGGTGATGGACCACATGGCCATCGCCAGCCCGGCCTGCTCGCGCTTGTAGCTGCCCAACAGCAGCGTCTGCGACAGCGGGATCATCGGCCCGGCCACCAGGCCCTGCAGCACACGGAAGGCGATCAGCATCTCGATGCTGGGCGCCAGGCCGCACAGCCACGACGAGATGACGAAGAGCACCACGCTGGCGATGAACAGCTTGACGGTGCCGAAGCGCTGCGCCAGCCAGCCGGTCAGCGGCACGGAGATGGCGTTGGCCACGCCGAAGCTGGTGATGACCCAGGTGCCCTGGGTGGGGCTGACGCCCAGGTCGCCCGAGATGGCCGGGATGGACACGTTGGCGATCGACGTGTCCAGCACGTTCATGAACGTGGCGGCCGACAGCGCCAGCGTGCCGAGCACGCGCTGGGCGCCGACGAGCGGCGGATGGGTGACGTGGGCGGGGGCGGCGGCCATGTGGGGGCGGCTCTTTCAGAAAGCGCAAAGGCTCGTCAGCCGCCGTTGCACGCGGGCGGCGAGGCGCGCGAACTCACGGCAGGCGGACTGACGGCGGGCGGGGCTCATGGCGCGCAGGGCGGGGTGGATCAGTGGCGCGCCGCCACGGCCTGGGCACCGGCGTGGGCCAGATGCTGGCCGGCGGCTGCGGCCACGCCCGGCGCTGCCGGCGTGCCGGCCGCGGCCCTGTCCTGTCCGCGCGCGGTGGTTGCGGCACCACCGGCGTTGCGGGCGATGATGTCGCGCACCAGGCGGTCGGCCTCGGCGTCCGTGGTGGCGAAGACCTCGGTGCGGGCCACCGGCGTGCTGCGCGGCACGTCGGCCAGCACCTTGCCCGAGCGGTCGTGCACGTCCACCGTCACCTCGGCCGACATGCCCACGCGCAGCGGGTGCTCGGCCAGCTGGCGGGCATCCAGCACCACGCGCACCGGCACGCGCTGCACCACCTTGATCCAGTTGCCGGTGGCGTTCTGCGCCGGCAGCAGCGCAAAGGCCGAGCCGGTGCCGGCACCCACGCCGACCACGCGGCCGTCGTACTCCACCTTGCTGCCGTAGATGTCGGCCTGCACCTTGACCGGCTGGCCGATGCGCATGTCGGCCAGCTGCACTTCCTTGAAGTTGGCATCGATCCAGACCTGGTCCAGCGGCACGATGGACATCAGCGGCGTGCCGGCAGCCACCCGCTGGCCGACCTGGGCCGCGCGCTTGGCGATGTAGCCGCTGACCGGCGCCGGCAGGCTGGCGCGGGTGTAGGCCAGGTGCGCCTCGCGCAGCCGGGCGGCAGCGCGCTGCACGTTGGGATGCGTCTCCACCGTGGTGCGGTCGATGAGCGCGCGGTTGGCGGCCAGTTGCTCGCGGGCGGCGGCCAGCGCCGCTTCTGCTGAAGCCTGCGCGTTGGCCAGGGCGGCCTGCACGTGGTCCAGCTCCTCCTTGGACACGGCGCCCTTGGCCGTCAGCCCCTGGCGGCGGGCCAGGTCGTCCTGCCAGCGGGCCACCTCGGTGCCGGCGCGGCGCACGTCGGCTTCGCGCAGGCGCACGTTGGCGGCATAGGTGGCGTCGTTGACGAACAGCGTGCGCACCTCGCGCACCGTCTGCGCCAGTTGGGCCTGGGCCTGCTCCAGCGCGACGCGCGCATCGGCCGGGTCCAGGCGCACCAGGGGCTGGCCGGCCTTGACGAAGTCGGTGTCCTCCACCTGGATGCCGACCACGGTGCCGGGCACCTGCGGCGTGACCTGCACGACGTTGCCGGCCACGTAGGCGTTGTCGGTGCTGACGTAGTAGCGGCCGTGCAGGCCCCAGTACAGGCCCCAGGCCAGCAGGCCTGCGGCCGCCACGCCGGTGATGGTGAGCAGCGCGGCCTTGCGTTTGCGAGCCTGGGTGGCGGGGCGGGCGTTGGAGGTGGTGGTGGTCATGGCGGCGGTGGCTTGGGGCCGGTGGGGCCCCGGAGATCGGATGAGTCGGTCGGTGCGGTCGGTTCAGTCGGGCCGGCCGGGTGGCGTGGGCGGAAGACGCGGGCGGCGCCGGGCCGCCCCTGCAGCCGGCGGGATGCGGCTTCAGCGCACGGCGGTCGTGGGTACTGTTGCCTCGGCGGCGACTGCGGCATCGGCGCGGGCAGCCTCGCGCGGCGGCGGCAGCGTGCCGGCATAGCCGCCGCCCAGCGCCCGCACCAGCGCCACCTGGGCGTCCAGCGCGCGGGCCTTGAGCTCGGCCGCCTGGCGGCGCTCGGCCAGCAGGTTGCCTTCGGCGCTCAGCACGGTCAGGTAGGTGCCCAGGCCGGCGCGGTAGCGCGTCAGGGCCAGGTCGTAGGCGCTCTCGGCTGCGGCCTGGGCGGCGGCCTGGAGCTCGGCCTGGCGCTCGATGGAGCGGGCAGAGGCCAGCGCATCGGCCACCTCGCGCACGGCGCCGGCCAGCGTGAGGTTGTAGGTCTCCACCGCCGCATCGGCCTCGGCCGCACGGGCGCGCAGGTTGGCGCGCAGCCGTCCGCCCTCGAACACCGGCAGCGTCAGCGCCGGCGTGATGCCGATCTCGCGGCTGCCGGCCTTGAGCCAGTTGTCCAGGCCCAGGCTGTGCAGCCCGACGAAGGCCGCCAGGTTGATGTTGGGATAGAAGGCGGCGCGGGCCACGTCCACGCCGCCGTAAGCGGCCTCCACGCGCCAGCGCGCGCCCACGATGTCGGGCCGGCGGCCGACGAGCTCTGCCGGGATCACCGCGGGCAGCGCCTGCGGCGGCAGCGTGGCCAGGCGCGGCGTCAGGCCGTCCAGGCTGTCGGGTGCGGCGCCGGCCAGATAGGCGAGCTGGTGGCGGGCCAGCGTGATCTGCTCGTCCAGTTGCTCCAGCGACTGGCGGCTCTGCGGCACGGCGCCTTCGGCTTGGCGCAGCTCCACGTTGGTATCCAGGCCGGCGCGCACGCGGTCGGCCACCAGGCTGCGGATCTGCTCGCGCTGCTCCCGAGCGGCGGCGGCCACCTCGCGCAGCGCTACCGCACGTGCCAGCTGGAAGTAGCTGCGGGCCACCTGGGTGGACAGCATCCAGCGCGCCGCGGCGCGGTCGGCCTCGCTGGCGCGCTGGGCGCCCACGGCAGCGTCCAGCGCGGCACGCTTGCGGCCGAAGAGGTCCAGGTCCCAGCCCGCGCCCAGGCGCAGCACGTTGTCGCTGACCCATTCGCCGGCCAGCTGCGACGGATACAGGTAGTGCTCCGACAGGCGCTCACGCGTGCTCTGCGCGGCCAGTTGCGCCTGCGGCAGCAGGTCGGCCCCGGCGGCCTGGGCGGCGGCGATGGCCTGGTCCAGGCGGGCGGTGGCCGCGCGCATGGTGGGGTTGTCGCGCAGCGCCTGCTCGATCAGGCCGGAGAGCTGCGCATCGCCGTAGGCGGCCCACCAGGCGTCGCGGGGCCAGACGGTGGCGGCGTCCGCGGCGGTGGCTGTGGCAGCCGGGGGAGCCCCAAGAGGGGCAGCGGCCGTCGCGTCTTGCGCGCCCAGCGACTGCGGCGTGCGCAGGCTGGCCTGGGGCGCGATGCCGCCGGTCTGGGCGCAGCCGGCCAAGGCCAGTGCCAATGCCGCCGCCACGGTTGGCAGGGCACGGGCACCGCCGGCAGGCGCTGGTGGCACGGCGGGTCGCAGGGAAGAGGCTCGGGCAGCAGGCGTCATGGGTGGCATCAGGAGTCGGAAGCGCCCGCGCTGTGCGAGCGGCGGCAGGCATGCAGTTGTTCGCCGTTGGCCAGCATGCGGGTCAGCAGCGCGGCCAGCTGGTCGTGCTCGGCCTGGGTGAAGCCGGCCAGATGCGCATTGAGCACCTCAGCGATCACGTGAGGCACCGGCGCGATGGCGCGCTCGCCCTCGGGCGTAAGGACCAGGTTGACCACCCGGCGGTCGTCGGTGGAGCGCTGGCGGCGCAGGAAGCCCTTGTCCTCCAGCCGGTCTAGCGTGCGTGTGACGGTGCCGGTGTCCAGCCCGATCTCGCGGGCCACCTCCGCGGCCGTGTGGCACTGGCAACGCTGCAGCAGATACAGCGGCCCCCATTGCGCCTGCGTCAGGCCGTGCTGTTCCATGCGCGCATTGACCACCCGCGAGATGGACCCAGAGACGCGGCGCAGCAGCAGGCCGACGCTGCCACGCGGGTCATAGGCCGCGCCGTTATAGAAGTGTCCGGACTCAGGCATGGCCGGGATATTACTGCTTATGCAGTAATTGCCAAGGCAATCAACTGACACCGGGCTGACAGGGGTGCGCCTGGCGCTCATCCGGCTGCGCAAAAGAAAGAGGGCGCCGAAGCGCCCTCCTCCTGATGCCATGCTGCTCGATCAGCGGCGCTGGCGACGGGCGATCAGCCCCATGACCCCCAGCCCGGCCAGCAGCAGCGCATAGGTCTGCGGCTCCGGCACGGCGGCCACGTTGGCCGTCACGGTGATGGTCTGCAGATTGAGCTGCGCCTCGCCCAGGTCGGTCTCATAGCGGTAGACCGGCACGTCGATGTAGACGGGCTCGTCGCGGTAGTAACAACCGCTGTCGTCGCAGTAGTCGAGCACCTGCTCGTAGTGGTCGAGGACCTGCTCATAGTGATCCAAGACCTCCACCGTGGTCACGTAGCCGTTGGCATTGAGGGTGCCGGCCAGGTGGGGCGCTGCAATCCCCGACGCCACGTCGAAGTTGCCCGCCCCGGTGGACTCTGACAGCGAGATGCCGGTGCCGCCCAGGTTCACGTCACCCGGTGTCTCGATGTTGTAGCTGCCCGTGTAGCGCACCGTGTAGCCGGTGATCACATAGCCGGCCTGCGCGGCGAAGTTGAAATTGGCGAAGTAGTCGCCGAAGGCCGACGACGAACTGAAACCGTAGGCGCTGCCGTATACCGACAGCGCGCCGCCGAAATCCAGCGTCACGCTGTTGCCAGCGAAGCTCAGCGCCACCGAACCCGGGTCGATGGACTCGGTGCCAAAGCCCAGATCGCGATTGAAGATGAAGGTGTCCGGGTCGTACTGAATATCGACATTGCCGGTGGACACGGTGGTCAGCGCAGCCTGAGCGACGCCGGCCATGGTGGCCAGCACGGCGGCGGCCAGCGGCCGCAGGAAGACAGCTTGAACAGCTTGCATGGGGACTCCCGGATTTGATTGAGCGTTGGATGGGTCAGGCGACCGGGCCATCACGACCGGGCCGGACAGCGCGCAGAGTAGGCAGAAGGTTCCCCAGGCCCCATCCCTATCACTGGGGACGAACCGTGCATTCCGAGGGGTTGTACCGGGCCGATCGATCTGGCCGCAGGCGGAAGGTCGGCAGGCTTTACCGAACGCCCGCTGGATAGGTCGCGCCCCCCGGCGGCCAGCGGCCCGATCGGCCTCATGCCAGTGCGATGGGACAATCCCGCCCGCCCTGCTCCGTCGTCTCTCTGCCTTGTCCTGCCCATGTCCCTGCTGCCCTACGCCCTGGCCCGCCCCTTTCTGTTCGGTATGGACGCCGAGCAGGCGCATGACCTCACGCTTGCCAACCTGGCCCGGCTGCAAGGCACGCCGCTGCAGGCGCTGTGGGCGCAGCCGCGCATCAAGGACCCGATCGAGCTGGCCGGCCTGCGCTTCCCCAACCGCGTGGGCCTGGCCGCGGGCCTGGACAAGAACGGCCGCTGCATCGACGGCCTGGCCGCGATGGGCTTCGGCTTCATCGAGGTGGGCACCGTCACGCCGCGCCCGCAGCCGGGCAATCCCAAGCCGCGCGTCTTCCGCCTGCCGCAGGCCGAGGCGCTGATCAACCGCCTGGGCTTCAACAACGAAGGGCTGGAATCCTTCATCGCCAACGTGCGGCGGGCGCGCTTCCGCTCGCAGGGCGGCATCCTGGGCCTGAACATCGGCAAGAACGCCGCCACGCCGATCGAGCGCGCCACCGACGACTACCTGCTGGCGCTGGACGGCGTGATGCCGCATGCGGACTACGTCACCGTCAACATCTCCTCGCCCAACACGCAGAACCTGCGCAGCCTGCAGAGCGATGCCGCGCTGGACGCCCTGCTGGGCGCGCTGCAGGAGCGCCGCCGGCAGTGGGAGCGGGGCAACGGCCGCAAGGTGCCGATGTTCGTGAAGATCGCACCCGACCTCAGCCAAGAGCAGGTAGACGTGATTGCCGCGACGCTGCGCAAGAACGCGGTGGACGGCGTCATCGCCACCAACACCACGCTGGCCCGCGATGCCGTCGCCGGGATGCCGCATGCCGACGAGGCCGGCGGCCTGAGCGGGCGGCCGGTGTTCGAGGCGAGCAATGCGGTGATCCGCCAGCTGCGCGCCGCGCTGGGGGCGGGCTTTCCCATCATCGGCGTGGGCGGCGTGATGAGTGGCGCCCATGCCCAGGCCAAGATCGCGGCCGGGGCCGACCTGGTGCAGATCTACACCGGCCTGATCTACCGCGGCCCGGCCCTGGTGCCGGAGTGCGCGCGGGCGATCCAGCGGCTGCGCGGCTGAGGCGGAACGGGGCGGCGGGGCGCCCGCTGGAGCCGGCCCTGGCGCCCTGAGGGCCGGCGCTTCTCGGCACGTCGCTTGCTTGTAAGAGCGGCCATACGGCCCGTGCCGCAGGCCGCCCGATCGCCGGGTTGCGCGGCAGACAGCGGGCCCTGCCCGCCATGACCGCCGCCATTCAGGCCCTGCGCCCCTTCCCTGCCGACCCCGCCTTGGCCGCTGCGGGCGCGCCCCTGCCCCGCCCCTCCGTGCTGCTGCCCACCTGCCAGCGGCTGCTGGAGGGGCACGTCTTCCACGCCGTCGGCCGCAAGTACGTCGAGGCCGTGCGCCTGGCCGGCTGCCTGCCACTGCTCACGCCGGCCACCGAGGCCGACGCGCTGGACGAGCTCATCGCCCTGGCGGACGGCCTGCTGCTGACCGGATCGCCGTCCAACGTGCACCCCCGCCACTTCGGCGAAGACGTGATGGATGACAGTCTGCCGCTGGATCCGGATCGCGATGCGCTGACGCTGGCGCTGATCCCGCGTGCCATCGCCCAGGGCGTGCCGGTGTTCGCCATCTGCCGCGGCGCCCAGGAGCTCAACGTGGCCCTGGGCGGCTCACTGCACCAGGCGGTGCACCAGGTACCCGGCCTGCGCGACCACCGCGAGGACGAATCACTGCCGGTGGAGCAGCAGTACGGCACCCTGGCCCACGGCGTGGAGGTGCGCCCGGGCGGCGTGCTGGAGCAGGTGCTCGGCCTGCGCGAGTTCCAGGTCAACAGCCTGCATGGGCAAGGCGTGCGCGAACTGGGCCCCGGGCTGCGCGTGGAGGCCACGGCACCCGATGGGCTGATCGAAGCCTTCAGCCTGCCCTCTGCCGGCGCGATGACGCTGGGCGTGCAGTGGCATCCCGAGTGGCTGGCCGCCAGCAACGAGGTGTCGCTGCGTCTGTTCGCCGCCTTCGGCCAGGCCTGCCGCGCCCGTCAGCACTTGCGCATGGACCTGCTGGCCCGACACGCCGGATCCTGACCGGATCAGGGCACCATCAACAGCCCATCCATACCCTGAGCGACGCAGGCGCCGGCGGTCCGTCAGCCCCGCGCCGGCTGCTGCATCCACGCGACCGGCAGCACGTCCGCCCAGGCGGGGCGGCTGCATGGCAGGCGTGGCCGGCCGCCGCGCCGAGATCCCAGGGTTTGCAGCCGCTCACCTGTGGGGGCCGGTGCCGGTGAAGACCCGCGCACGGCGGCCCGGGCCCGGCTCTCACAATGGCTTACGAATCAGTGTCGGCTCCAGCGACCGCTTCGCATGCCCTTCTACCCCCAACATCCCTGTCAGGGTCTGCCGCATGGCCGCTCAACTGCCTGAGCGCGCCGCGCTGCCCGTCGGCGCCTGCGGCTGCCTGGGCCGCCTCCCTCAACGCCTGCGCCAGCGTTACGCCGCTGCGCGCCAGCATTGGGAGGCCGTCGAGGCGGTGGACGGCAACCAGGCCGGCGTCTTCCGCTTCCGCCAGCTCAGCGCCATCCTGCAGCTCACACCGCTGATCCTGGTCGCGCAGTTCCTCTACGTCATCATCGTCTGCACGCTCTTCTGGGACAGCGTCGAGCGCGGGCCGCTGATGGCCTGGTCGGTGCTCATGGTGGGCGCGGGCTTGGGCATCGGCTACTACTGGCAGCGCGTGCAGTCGCGCACCGTGCGCCAAGTCTCGCGGCGGCAACTGGCGCGCACCACGCGAGTGGCCCTCTTCACCGCTCTGCTGTGGGCCTGCGTGCCGGCGGTGCTGTTCCCGGATGCCTCCCGCGACGCCCAGCTCATCGTCGCCTGCGTCACCGCCGGCATGCTGTGCGCCGGCGCCTTCACGTTGGCCCCCGTGGCGCACGCGGCCATCGGGTTCGTGGTGGTCCTCACGGCCGGCGCCTTCATCGCGCTGGTGCGCGACAACGGCATCGTGACGATGAACCTGGGCACGCTGCTGCTCGTCTACTCGATCATCGTCATCGCCACCATCGTGGCCAATGCGCGCGTCTTCCTCGCCGGGCTGCGGGCTGCTGCCCAGGCCGAGCGACAGAGCCAGACCATCGGCCTGCTGCTGCACGACTTCGAGGAGCACGCCAGCGACTGGCTGTGGGAAACCGACGCGGCCGGGCGGCTGAGCCACGTCTCCAGCCGGCTGGCAGACGCACTGGCGCGGCCGGCCTCGGCTCTGCGCCAATCCGCCCTTCTGGAGTTGCTGACCGCCTCGCTGGGCGCGCAGACACTGGAGGAGACCGAGGCACTGGATACCCTGCGCGCCCATCTCGCGGCGCACATGCCCTTCCGTGCCGTGGCCGTGCCGGTGCAGGTGGGCAGCGAGCGCCGCTGGTGGTCACTGACGGCCAAGCCGCTGCACGATGAGCAGGGCCGCTTCAGCGGCTGGCGCGGCGTGGGCAGCGACATCACCCAGGCCCGCCGCGCCCACCAGGAGATGGCCCGCCTGGCCAACTTCGACGCGCTGACCGGCCTGGCCAACCGCCACCAGTTCAGCGCCCACCTGCAGCGCCTGCAGGACGCCGGCCAGCAGGCCAAGCGGCCCTGCGCGCTGGTCTTCCTGGACCTCGACAACTTCAAGACGATCAACGACTCGCTGGGCCACCACACCGGAGACCGGCTGCTGCAGATCGTGGCTCGGCGGCTGCTGGCCTGCGTGCACGGCGGCGACCTGCTGGCGCGAATCGGAGGCGACGAGTTCGCCATCATCAGTTGGGAGGCCACGCGGCCCGAGCAGGTCGCCGCCCTGGCGCAGCGGCTGCTCGACACTTTTGCCGCCCCCTGCCTGGTCGACGAGGCACGCATCCCCGTGAGCACCAGCATCGGCATCGCCATGGCGCCGCAGGACGGGCAAGACCCGCACACCCTGCTCAAGAGCGCGGACCTGGCTCTCTATGCCGCCAAGGCCGCCGGGCGCAGCACCTTCCGCTTCTTCGACCGGCAGATGGACGAGCGGGCCCGCGAGCGGCTGACGCTGCAACACGACCTGCGCGATGCCGTACAGCGCCGCGAATTCCGGCTGCACTTCCAGCCGCAGCTCGACCTGCGCAGCGGCACCGTTTCTGGCTTCGAGGCGCTGCTGCGTTGGCACCATCCGACCCGCGGGATGGTCTCGCCCGCCGAGTTCATCCCGCTGGCCGAGGAAACGGGCCTGATCGTCGCCATCGGCGAATGGGTGCTGGCCCAGGCCTGCCGCCAGGCC
This sequence comes from Pseudomonadota bacterium, assembly GCA_049321005.1. Lineage (GTDB taxonomy): Bacteria > Pseudomonadota > Gammaproteobacteria > Burkholderiales > Burkholderiaceae_C > Aquabacterium. Next base: position 329,935 of record JBMOQL010000002.1, on the reverse strand, counting down.
TGCACCTGGCCCGGCGCGCTGCGCGTGGCGGTCAACCTGTCGGCGGTGCAGTTCCGCGAGGCCGGCATCGTGGAGACGGTGCAGCGCGCCCTGCAGGAAAGCGGCCTGTCCCCGCAGCGGCTGGAGCTTGAGATCACCGAGTCCGCGCTGATCCAGGACAGCAGCGCAGTGCAGTCCACCCTGCGCGCGCTGCGTGAGCACGGCGTGCGCGTGGCGGTGGACGACTTCGGCACCGGCTACTCGTCGCTGGCCTACCTGCGCCACTTCCCGCTGGACAAGCTCAAGATCGACGGCATGTTCGTGCGCACGCTGGAGGGCGACCCCGAGTCGCTGGCCATCGTGCGCGCCATCGTGCACTTGGCGCAAGCTCTGGGCCTGCAGACCACGGCCGAGGGCGTGGAGAGCGCCGCTCAGCTGCAGGCCGTACGCGAGCTGGGTTGCACGGATGTGCAGGGCTTCCTCACCGCGCGGCCCATGCCGGCCGAGCAGGTCGGGGCGTATCTTCAGACGCCGGGCCAGCCCACACCGGCAGCCGTCTGCTGAGGCGCGCTCGGGGTAGCGAGCCTTGGCGGCCCAGCCGCGCCGCCGCAAAAAAAAGCCGCCGGGCCTTGTCAGGCGCGGCGGCTAAAGGAAGAACCCCCTGTTATCAGTGCGCCCACCCTTTGGCGCACGCAAGAGACGGCTTGCACCGCCTCCCTTCCCCTCGTGATTCAGATCGGCTGGCCGGTGCGCAGCTCGATGGCGTCGGTGTCGCGCTCGATCTCGCCGTCGAAGTCGACCGGCTCGCCATCAGCGCGCGGGATCAGCGGCTTGTCCAGCGGGCGGCACACGCGGCGCTGCAGGCGCTGCAGCCGCTCCGAGCGCTCCATGGCATCGACGACCCCTTGCGGGTCCATCATGAGAGCGAACGGGTTGGCGATGATGTCCTGCAGTTGCATGTTGGCCTCCGAGCTGACTGGTTGATGGACTGAACTCTAGGGATCAGCCCTTCGCCCGCCCAGTCGGGGCCCGGCCATACCGCAAGTCGGAAACGCGCTGACAAGGGTCGGTGCGGAGCGGACCGACCCGCAGCGCAGAGCCGACACCGCCGCCCCGAACGTGAAGCGGATCACATGCAGCCGGCAGTGCCCGCCAACCGGGCGCCAGGCACCCACGGCCAAGCGGGGGCGCATGCGCGGTCTGCGGCAGCGTCCGCGGGCGGCGTGTTCAGCCGCGTGCCGGCACGCCGAAGAGGCGCTCGAAATTGCGGCTGGTGGCCTCACCCACGGCCTCAGCCGTGCAGCCTTTGAGCTCGGCGAGTTGCTGCGCCACGTAGGGCACGTAGGCCGGCGTGTTCGTCTTGCCGCGATATGGCGCCGGTGCCAGGTAGGGGCTGTCGGTCTCGATCAGGCAGCGATCCAGCGGCACCTCGCGCGCCACCTCGCGCAGGTCGGCCGCGTTCTTGAAGGTCAGGATGCCGGAGAAGGAGATATGAAAGCCCAGCTCCAGCGCGGCCCGGGCAACCTCGCGCGTCTCGGTGAAGCAGTGGAAGACCCCGCGCACTTCGCCGGCGCCCTCCTGCCGCAGGATGGCCAGCGTGTCGGCGCTGGCACTGCGGGTGTGGATGACCAGCGGCTTGCCGGTGCGCCGGGCAGCGCGGATGTGCACGCGAAAGCGCTCGCGCTGCCACTCCATCTCGTCGGGCGAGCGCTCGCCCAGGCGGTAGTAGTCGAGCCCTGTCTCGCCGATGCCGACCACGCGCGGCAAGCCGGCCAGCTCCACCAACTCATCCACCGTGGGCTCGCGCACGCCCTCGTTGTCCGGATGCACGCCCACGGTCGCCCAGAAGTTGTCGTGGTCCAGGGCCAGCCGGTGGACGCCGGGAAAAGCCTCCAGCGTGGTGGAGATGCACAGCGCCCGGTCCACCTGGGCATCAGCCATGGCCTGGCGAATGGCGGGCAGGTCCGCCTGCAGCTGCGGAAAGTCCAGGTGGCAGTGGGAATCGACGTACATGAGCGTGAGGAAAGGACGGCGCAGCCGGCAAAGATGGGCGGCGATCCTATCGTCAGCGCCCAGCCCGGCGTGGCGGCACGGGCTTGTGAGCGCTCAGATGGTCTGCGTCGGCTTGGACGACGAGATCGAGGTACCCAGGATCTGCTCGATCTTCACGCGCAACTGGCGGGTCTTCTCGTCGGCCGGGAAGCGCACGCCCACACCCTGCGTGCGGCCGCCGGAGGCATTGGGCGGCGTGATCCAGGCCACCTTGCCGGCCACCGGATAGCGCTGCGGATCCTCAGGCAGGGACAGCAGCAGGTAGATGTCGTCGCCCAGCCGGTACTCGCGCGTGGTCGGCACGAAGAGGCCGCCATCGGTGAACAGCGGGATGTAGGCGGCGTAGAGTGCGCCCTTCTCGCGGAAGACCAGCTGGATGACGCTGGGCCGGTTGGCACCGGCAGCGGGTGCCGCGGGCGTCATGGACGCGGCGGCGCGACTGCTGACTTCACTCATGGCCAGCAGTGTAGTGGTCGGTCTGCTCAGCACAGGCTGGGAATTACGCCCCTGCAAGCGCCTGTCTTGCCTGGATCAGCAGGGCTTCTAGCTGCAGCGTGAGTGCCAGCGGATGGTCGGCATGGCGCTGTGCCCGGCGAAGCGCGGCGGCCCAGGCCGTCAGCCGAGCAGGGTTGCGGCCAGCCGGCACGGCCTCGGGCGGGAAATAGCGAGGCTGGCCACCCACCGCCTTCACGGCCGCGTCATGGCAGAGCTTGGACAGCGCATCCACCACCCGCGGCAGCGGCTGCTGCGCCAGCGCGCCGGCCTGGCCCTGGGCCACCTGGCGCGGCAGGTCGGCCCAGCGATCGGCGGTGAGGCCGGCTTCGGCCAGCTCCAGCGCGGTCAACGGCTGGCCGCCCGCCGCGGCGAGCAACACGCCGGGCGACTGCAGGCCACGCGCGGCCAGCCAGGGCAGCACATCGTCGGCCGGCGGCAGCGGCAGCCGCACCTGCTGGCAACGGCTGCGGATGGTGGGCAGCAGAGCGTCCACCGCGCCGGTGCTCAGGATGAAGCGCGCGGCGCCCGGCGGCTCCTCCAGCGTCTTGAGCAGGGTGTTGGCCGCGATCGCGTTCATCTGCTCGGCCGGGTGCAGCACCACCACCTTGGCGCCGCCACGGGCCGACGTCTGCTGGGCAAAAGCCACCGCCTTGCGCACGGCATCGACCTTGATCTCGGCACTGGGCTTGGCTTTGGACTTGGACTCGCTGCGCGCCTCACCTTCGTCGTCCGCGCCCCAGCCGAGCGCCGCCTGCAGCGCCTCGGGCAGCAGCACGAGCAGGTCCGGGTGGGCGCGCACGGCAAACAGGTGGCAGCTGGCGCAGGCGCCACAGGCTTGCTGCGCGGCTGGCCGGCCAGCGGGCTGATCGGTGCGCCGGCCGGGGGCCTCGCACAGCCAGGCCTGGGCCAGCTGCAGGCAGAAGTTGAACTGGCCCACGCCGGGCGGACCCTGCACCAGCAGCGCATGGCCGCGCTGCGTGGCCAGAGCCTGGGCCAGCGGGCGGCCCAGCCAGGGCAGGCCGTCGGGCGCAGCGCCGGTGTTGGCGCCGGGCTTGGCTTCGGGTTCGCTGCGGGCAGCTGCCATCGTGCTCAGTCCCTCGCGGCTGACCAGCGGGCCAGCGCCGCATCCAGTCCGGCCTGCACCGCATCGGCCACGGCCTGCACCGGCTGGTCGGCGTCGATGCAGACGAAGCGCGCCGGATCGGCCGCCTGGCGCTCGGCATAGCCTTCGTCCACGCGGCTGAAGAACGCGCTGTCCATGGCCTCGAAGCGGTCGGGCTGGCGGGCGCCGGCCAGGCGCGCAGCGGCCACCTGCGGCGGCAGACGGAACCACAGGGTCAGGTCGGGCTGGCGGCCGGCCTGCACCCAGGCCTCAAGCTGGCCCAGCACCGCCCGGTTGAAGCCCCGGCCGCCGCCCTGGTAGGCGAAGGTGGCATCGGTGAAGCGGTCGCACAGCACGGTGGCGCCGCGGGCCAGGGCCGGCTCGATCACCTGCTGCAGGTGGTCACGCCGCGCGGCGAAGACGAGCAGGCTTTCGGTCAGCGCATCCATCGCGCTGTGCAGCAGCAGGCCCCGCAGCGTCTCGGCCAGTGGTGTGCCGCCGGGCTCGCGCGTGCGCAGCACGTCGAGGCCGGCGGCGCGCAGCCGGCCCTCCAGCGCATCGACGTGCGTGGTCTTGCCCGCGCCGTCGATGCCCTCGAAGGTGATGAAGCGCCCCCGCAGCAGATCAAGGTTCATGGCGACGTGCGGCCCCGTTGGTAGCGGTCGACCGCGCGGTTGTGCTCGGCCAGCGATTCACTGAAGGCGCTGCGGCCATCGCCACGGGCCACGAAGTACAGGGCCTTGGTCGGCGCCGGGCGGACAGCGGCGAGCAACGCGGCCTTGCCCGGCAGGGCAATCGGTGTGGGTGGCAGGCCGGCGCGGGTGTAGGTGTTGAACGGCGTGTCGGTGAGCAGGTCGCGCCGGCGCAGGTTGCCGTCGAACGCGTCGCCCAGGCCGTAGATCACGGTGGGGTCGGTCTGTAGCGGCATGCCGATGCGCAGCCGGTTGATGAAGACGCCTGCGACCAGGCCGCGGTCTTCCTCGTGGCCGGTCTCCTTCTCGACGATGGAGGCCAGCGTCAGCGCCTCGTCCGGACTGCGCAGCGGCAGGCCGGGCGCGCGCTGAACCCAGGCGTCGGCCAGGCGCTGTTGCATGGCACGGTGGGCGCGGCGCAGCACCTCCAGGTCGCTGCTGCCCTTGCTGAAGCTGTAGGTGTCAGGGAAGAAGCGGCCCTCGGCCGGCGTGCCGGGCTGGCCCAGGGCGGCCATGATCTGCGCATCGCTCATGGCAGAGGTGTCGGGCCGTAGGTCGGGCGATCGGGCCAGCTCCTCGCGCACGCGCTTGAAGGTCCAGCCCTCGATCAGCCGCACCACGGCCAGCCGCTCGTCGCCCTGCACCATCATGCGCAGCAGCCCGTGGGCCGACATCCCCGGCGTGGCCTGGTAGCTGCCGGCGCGGATGCGCGTGGCCTGGCCGGACCAGCGGAACCACTCATAGAGCAGGAAGGGCGACACCTCCACCCCGGCCGCCGCCCAACCGCGGGCGATCTCGCGCGGCGAGGTGCCCGGCTCGATGGACAGCTCCACCGCATTGCGGGCCAGGGGCAGCGGGCGCAGCACCCACCAAGCCCCCGCCGCAGCCAGCAGTGCGCCCCCGAGGACGGCCATCATCAGCAGCGCCGCCAGCAGTCGCCCGGCACGGCGCATCACCATCCGTTTTGCCTCATCATCCAGAGCCTTTTCAGATCCTCATCCACCTGGCCGGCACAGGCCCTGCGCCCCGTGACGGCGCGTCGCCAGTCGGCCCCCCGGCCCTTTGGCCGAAACGGACAATGATATGACCGCGATCCATCTGCCCGATCCCGCCCCCGCCGCGCTCAACGGCGCGGCGCGGCTGGCGCACTGGGGCCTGATCGAAGCCACCGGCGAGGAAGCCGCCAGCTTCCTGCACGGCCAGCTGAGCCAGGACGTGCAGCACCTGGGCGACGCCGAGGCCCGCCTGGCCGCCTATTGCAGTGCCAAGGGCCGCATGCTGGCCAGCCTGCTGCTGCTGCGCCCGCAGGCCGATCGCCTGTGGCTGGCCTGCAGTGCCGACGTGCTGCCGGCCACCCTCAAGCGGCTGCGCATGTTCGTGCTGCGGGCCAAGGCCCGGCTGGAGGACGCCGGCGGCAGCCTGGCGGTCGTGGGCCTGGCCGGCGACAGCGCTCGTGCCTGGCTGGGCGCCGATGTGCCGCCGGCCGCGTGGCAGGTGACCCGGCGCGGCGATGCCCGCATCGTGGCCTTGCCTGAAGGCGCCGCGCCGGCCTGGCTGTGGATCGGCCCGTCACAGGAGGCCGATGGCGTGCTGACCGCCCTGCCTGCGCTCGCCCTGGACAAGTGGTGCTGGCTCGAGGTGCAGACCGGCGTGCCGCGCATCGAGGCAGCCACGGTGGAGCAGTTCGTGCCGCAGATGGTCAACCTGGAGCTCATCGGCGGGGTGAACTTCAAGAAGGGCTGCTACCCGGGCCAGGAGATCGTCGCCCGCAGCCAGTACCTGGGCAGGCTCAAGCGGCGCATGGTGCGCGCCGATGCGGACGCACCACTGGCCGCGGGGCAGGAGGTCTTTGCCGCGGGTGATCCCGGCCAGCCGGCCGGCATGGTGGTCAACGCCGCGCCCGCTCCCGGCGGCGGGTATGCCGCGCTGGTCGAGGTCAAGCTCGCCGCCTGGGCCGCGGGCGAGCTGCGCGCCGGCTCTGCCGACGGCCCGCCGCTGCGCCCCGCCCGCCTGCCTTACGCCGTGCCGGAGCTCGATGAGCCTGAGGCAACCGAGACCGCCACACAGAGAGCCGCTTCGGACTGACGCCGCGCCACGAGCGGCGCGCGCTGCACGGGCGCCGCCTGCTGCTCTGGATCGCTGGTATACAGCCCTCCCCCGTGCGGGCGCTCACCTTCTGCGGCGGCCCTGCCGGCAACCCGCTCACGATCGCACCGCTTGACGCAAGAAGTTCACGCCCGCCCGGGCATGCCGCCGCCTGTGGAGCTCTACATCTACTACCGTGTGCAAGCCCGCGATGCCGGCGCCCTACGTGAGGCCGTGCGCATCGCGCAACGCGGCCTGATGGACACCCATCCCGGCCTGCAGGCGCGGCTGCTGGTGCGCTGCCCTGCGCCCGGTGCCGCATCGGCCGACCCTGACGAGGCGACCTGGATGGAGATTTACACCTACTTCGGCGGCCTGCCCGCCGAGCTGCACCCGCTGATCGAGCGCGCGCTGCGCGCCGTGCCCGGCATGCCCGACGCGCGTCACGTGGAGGCCTTCGTCCCATGTGCCTAGCCGCGCTGGCGCTGGATGCCAGCCGGCGCTTCCCCCTGGTGATCGCGGCCAACCGCGACGAGTTCTTCGACCGCGCCGCCGCCCGGCTGGCCTGGTGGCGGCCCGATCCTGCCGCGCCCGAGATGCTCGGCGGCCGCGACCTCGCCGCCGGTGGCACCTGGCTGGGCTTGACGCTGCAAGGCCGGCTGGCGCTGGTGACCAACGTGCGCGACCCGGCGCGGCAAGACCCGCAGGCGCCCTCGCGCGGCGAGCTGGTGCCGATGTGGCTGCGCGGCGATCAGCCGCTGGACCGCTTCTGGCCACGCATCGCCATGGGCGGCTACAACGGCTTCAACTTGATCGCCGCAGACTTTGCCGCGGGCACCTGCCACTGGATGTCCAACACGCAGACCTTGCCTTGTGCGGTGGACCGCGGCATCCACGGCCTGTCCAACGCGCTGCTGGACACGCCCTGGCCCAAGGTGCAGCGGCTGAAATCCCGCATGGGCGAGGCGCTGCACGCCTGCGGCTCGGCCGACGAGCTGGCCGACGAGCTCTTCGACGCCCTGGCCGACCGCGAGCCCGCACCCGACGCCGACCTGCCGCGCACCGGCGTGTCGCTGGACTGGGAACGTGTGCTGTCGCCCGCCTTCATCCGCACGGAGGACGGCCGCTACGGCACGCGCTGCTCCACGCTGGTCATCACCGAGCGGGTCAACAAGCGCCTGGTCACCCATGTGCTGGAGCGCAGCTACACCGCCCAGCCCGGCGTTGCTCTGCTGCGTCGGCTCACGCTGCGCAACTGGCCCCCGCGCCACACGCAATCGCTGGGCACGATCACGGCCTCACCCGACGAAGCAAGCGTCGCCGGACCGATCTCGGAGGAAGCCGCCGACGAGGCGGCGCAACGCCGCCCGCGCGCCCGCGGCGTGCTCAAGCCGCTGCACGCGCGTTGAGCATCGGGGGCCGGTTGCCGCATGGCGCGCGCATGGTCGGCGCGCGCGCGGGGCGGCCCCCGGCTGGTGAAGGCCTCTGCGGCACGGCACTGGCTCACGCCGCGTGCCTCTTGCCGTGACCGGCCTCAGCGCAGGTCCAGCCGCATGGTGACGTGCGGGATGCCGACGTCATCGAACGGCTCACCGCGAGCGGCGAAGCCCGCCGCCGCGTAGAAGCCGCGCGCAGACAGTTGCGCATGCAGCTCCACCGCAACGTCGCCGCGCCCCCGGGCGGCGCGCAGCAGAGCCTGCAGCACCTGCCCGCCCAGCCCCATGCCGCGATAGGCGCGCAATACCGCCATGCGGCCAATGCGGCTGACGCCGTCCACCGGTGGCAGCAGCCGGCCGGTGGCCACCGGCGTGCCGGCCAGCATGACGACGGCGTGCAGGCACGCGGCATCGTCGGCGTCCCATTCCTCGGACTCCGGGATGCCTTGCTCCTCGATGAACACGGCTCGACGCACGGCCGCTGCCTGCGCCTGCCAGTCGGCCCAGGTCCCCGTGTGCAGCGACGAGACCGGCGAGCCGCACTCGAAACGCTCGATCAGCTCGCGCAGCGACTGCGGCACCGGCAGGGAGCCCCGCTGCTGCACATCGGCATAGACATAGATCACCTCGCCCTCCACCAGCGTGCGGCCCTCGCGCTGCACGGCCCAGACAAAGGTCATGGAGCTGCGGCCGATGCGCGCGCAGCGCACGCCGACGTCCAGCCAGTCGTCGTAGCGCGCACTGCCGTGGTACTCGACCGTGGCCTTGCGCACGTAGACGTCGCCACCGTGGCGCTTCAGGCCGTCCGGATAGGCCAGGCCCAAGGCTCGCCAGTACTCGGTGATGGCCGCGTCGAAGTAGGCCAGGTAATGCGGGTTGAAGACGATCTGCTGGCCGTCCACGTCGGCCCAGCGCACGCGCAGGCGGTGGACGAAGCGGAAAGCGGCTGAAGAGGAGTCGGTCGTCATGCAGCGTCAGCGGATCTTGTCAGCGGATCTTGATTCTTCTGGCTTGCCGCGCCGCACGCCAAGCCGCGCAGGCCACGGCCCGAACGAAAACGCCGCAGGCCGGCAAGGCGGCATGCGGCGTGGCACGGGGGCGCAGGATGGGGGATGCGAGCGGGCCGTGGCGCAGCAGCGCCCTGCCTGCGCCGATCACTTGCCGTCGCGCAGCTCGCGACGCAGGATCTTGCCCACCGGGGTCTTGGGGAGCTCGGTGTTGCGGAACTCGACGTGGCGCGGGATCTTGTAGCCCGTCAGGTTCTTCTTGCAGTGCTCGATGATGGCTTCCTTGGTCAGCGACGGGTTGCGGGGCACGATGATCACCTTGACCGCCTCGCCCGACTTTTCGTCGGGCACACCGATGGCCGCTACCTCCTGCACGTCGGGGTGCATGGCCACCACGTCCTCGATCTCGTTGGGGTACACGTTGAAGCCCGACACAAGGATCATGTCCTTCTTGCGGTCGACGATCTTGATGAAGCCCTTCTCGTCGATCACGGCGATGTCGCCCGTGGCCAGCCAGCCGTCCTTGTCGATGACCTTGGCGGTCTCCTCGGGGCGGTTCCAGTAGCCCTGCATCACCTGCGGGCCGCGCACGCAGAGCTCGCCCGGCTCGCCGATGTCGGCCCACGTGCCGTCATCGCGGCGCATGCGCACCTCGGTGGAGGGCACCGGCACGCCGATGGAGCCGGTGAACACCGGCATGGGCTTGGAGATGTCCACGGGGTTGATCGTGACGATGGGCGAGCACTCGGTCAGGCCGTAGCCCTCGACGATGGTCCTGCCAGTGACCTGATGGAAGCGCTCGGCCACGGCGCGCTGCAGCGCCATGCCACCAGCCATGGCCAGCTTGAGCTTGGAGAAGTCGCGCTTGCGGAAGTCCTCGTTGTCCAGGAAGGACGAGAACAGCGTGTTGACGCAGGTGATGCCGCTGAACTGCTCGTTCTTCAGGATCATCATCACGCGCTTGGTGTCACGCGGGTTGGCGATCAGGATGTTGCGCCCGCCGATGCCCATGAAGATCAGGCAGTTCACCGTGAGCGAGTAGATGTGATAGAGCGGCAGCGGCGTGACCATGGTCTCGATCTCGGTCTCGGACCATTGCCCCTCCGCCCAGGCCTTGGCCTGCAGGCAGTTGGCCAGCACGTTGGCGTGCGTGAGGATCGCGCCCTTGGCCACGCCGGTGGTGCCGCCCGTGTACTGCAGGAAGGCAATGTCGTCACGGCGCACCTGCACAGGCTTGACGTCCAGGCCGGCGCCCTTCTTCAGCACATCGCGCAGCCACAGCGCACCGGGCAGCGAGTAGGCCGGCACCATCTTCTGCACCTTGCGCACGACGAAGTTCAGCAGCCGGCCCTTGAGGTTGAGCCCGTCGGACAGCAGGTCGCCCAGCTGCGTGAGGACGATGCGCTTGACCGCGGTGCCGGGCAGCGCCTCCTGCAGCGTCTTGGCGAAGTTCTCCATCACGACGATGGTCTCCGCGCCGCTGTCCTTGAGCTGGTGGGCCAGCTCGCGCGCGGTGTAGAGCGGGTTCACGTTCACCACGATCGCGCCGATGCGCAGGATGCCGAACAGGCAGATCGGGTACTGGAAGAGGTTGGGGCTCATGATGGCCACGCGATCGCCCTTCTTGACGCCCTGCGACTGCAGCCAGGCGGCAAAGGCCTTCACCTTCTTGTCGAAGGTGCCGTAGCTCATCTCCGTGCCGATGCTCACGAACGCCGTGCGGTCACGGAACTTGGTAATGCACTCGTCGAAGTATTGGTTGAGCGACTCGTACTGGTTGAGGTCGATGTCGGCGACCACGCCCTTGACGTAGGACTGCAGCCAGATGCGATCGGTACTGCCATCGGGCTTGATGATCGAGCGGCCGCTGGTCGCGGCCGTGGAGGCCAGCGCAACTGAGTTCATGGAGTGCTCCTCGGTATGGGTGATCTGCATGACCGGGTCGGACCTGGCCTTCCGGGACCAGCCGCTGCCCGGGCCTGCCCGTGGTGCAGGCAGGCGCCGCGCGCTGACGTTCGGCTGACGCCACCCTGGAAAACGACGGAAATGTGAAAAAAGATGATACGGGTCGGTCTTTCTCCCGCCCCCCTCGCTGACGCCGGGACAAACCCCTAGCGTCCCCAGTTCAGCGCTCCATGATGGCCACCACGCCTTGCCCGCCTGCGGCGCAGATGGAGATCAGACCGCGGCCGCTGCCGCGCTCGGCTAGCATCTTGGCCAGCGTGGCAACGATGCGACCGCCGGTGGCCGCAAAGGGATGCCCGGCGGCCAAGGAGCTGCCGTTGATGTTGAGCTTGCTGCGGTCGATGGAGCCCAGTGCGCCGGGCAGGCCCAGGCGCTCGCGGCAGTATTCCGGCGTCTCCCAGGCCTTGAGCGTGCACAGCACCTGGGCGGCAAAGGCCTCGTGGATCTCGTAGAAGTCGAAGTCCTGCAGCGCCAGGCCGGCGCGCTTGAGCATGCGCGGCACGGCATAGGCGGGCGCCATCAGCAGGCCCTCCTTCTTGTCGAAGAAGTCCACCGCGGCCACCTCGCTGAAGCTCAGGTAGGCCAGCACCGACAGATTGCGCTCGCGGGCGAAGTCCTCGGACGCCAGCAGCACGGCGGATGCGCCATCGGTCAGCGGCGTGGAGTTGCCGGCGGTCAGCGTGCCGTGGCCGGGGTTGACCTTCTTGTCGAAGACCGGCTTGAGCGAGCGCAGCTTCTCGATCGTGAGGTCGGCGCGCAGGTTGTTGTCGCGCGTCAGGCCCTTGAAGGGCGTGATCAGGTCTGCGAAGTAGCCGCGCTCATAGGCCGCCGCCATGTTCTTGTGGCTGGCCAGGGCGAGTTGGTCCTGCTCTTCGCGGGGGATGCCCCATTCCTTGGCCATCAGCTCGCAATGCTCGCCCATCGACAGGCCGGTGCGCGGCTCGCTGTTGCGCGGGATAGCCGGCTTGACCAGCATGCTCGGGCGCACCTTGGCCACCGTGGCCAGCTTCTTGCCGGTGGTCTTCTGGCGGTTGGCCTCCAGCAGGATCTTGCGCATCTTCTCGTTGATGGCGATGGGCGCGTCGGACGTGGTGTCCACCCCGCAGGCGATGCCCGACTCGATGTGGCCCAGCGCGATCTTGTTGGCCACCAGCATCGCGGCCTCCAGGCCGGTGCCGCAGGCCTGCTGCAGATCGAAGGCGGGCGTCTCGGGCGCCAGCGTGGTGGACAGCACCGACTCGCGCACCAGGTTGAAGTCGCGCGAGTGCTTCATCACCGCGCCCCCGGCCACGTCGCCCAGGCGCAGGCCGTGCAGGTTGAAGCGGTCGATCAGGCCCTGCAGCGCGGCAGTGAGCATCTCCTGGTTGGAGACATGCGAGTACGCGCTGTTGGAGCGGGCGAACGGGATGCGGTTGCCGCCGATGACGGCGACGCGACGGATGGTGTTCATGGGCGGATGGCGAGGAGGAAGGGTCGGTCGGGACGGGATGACCGGCGGCTGGAAGGCGGCCGGGGGCTTAGAGCGCCACCCGGCCGCGCAGGTGCGGTTTGTCACCGCGGCCGTTGCGCACTTCGAAGAGCACGCCGTCTGGCAGCGGCGCCGTCCACAGCGACGCGCGTCCGGGCAGGAAGAGCGGCGTCTTGAACTCCACCTGAGCGAATCCGGTGTCCAGCGCCTGGCGGGGCAACACCGCCGCCAGCGCGCGGGCCTTGGTCCACATGCCGTGGGCGATGGCGCGCGGAAAGCCGAAGAGCTTGGCCGACAGCGCGCTCAGGTGAATGGGGTTGATGTCGCCCGACACGCGCCCGTAGCGGCGGCCGATGCCGGCCGGCGCGCTGAAGTCGAGCTGGCGCGACAGCGGCGCGGCATAGAGCAGCGCGCTCTCGAAGGCCGGGCCGCGCGGCGCCTTCACGCCCATGCGCAGGTTGACGCTCTCGCTCTCCCACACCAGCTCGCCGTCGCGCAGCACGCGGGTGAGCAGCGAGAAGAGCTGGCCCTTGTCATGGGCGGTCAGCGGGCCGAAGGTGGCCTCCACGCGCAGCCGGTCGCCGGGCTCGATGCGGCGGTGCTGGCGCACGCTGTTGGTCAGGTGCACGGTGCCCATCACCGGCCACGGGAAGCTGCTGGAGCAGATCAGCTTCATGTGCAGCGGAAAGGCCAGCATGTGCGGATAGGTCAGCGGCACGCCCTGCTCGCGCACGAAGCCGCAGACCTGCGCGTAGCGGGCGACATGGCCGCCGTCCACGCGCACGTCCGGGCGCACGTAGGTCAGCTCCGGCAGGTGGTCGACCGCGGCCATGCGCTTGCTGCTGGCGCCCACGGCCGCGGTGTAGAGGCTGACCGCAGACGGCGCACTGCTCAACTCGACGATCTTCATGGCGGACCCCGGAGCGCGTGGAGCGTGGAAGGTGTCGGTGGCGGACATGGCTGACCCCCGTCAGGCGCCCAGCAGGCTCTGGCCGCACACGCGCACCACGTTGCCGGTCAGTGCGCTGGATGCCGGGCTGGCGAACCAGGCGATGGTCTCGGCCACGTCCACCGGCTGGCCGCCCTGGCTCATGGAGTTCATGCGTCGGCCGGCCTCACGGATGGCGAACGGGATGGCCGCCGTCATCTGCGTCTCGATGAAGCCCGGCGCCACGGCGTTGATGGTGATGCCGCGCTCGGCCAGCAGCGGCGCGGTGCTCTGCACCATGCCGATGACGCCGGCCTTGGACACCGCGTAGTTGGTCTGGCCCATGTTGCCGGCGATGCCGGAGATGGACGACACGCAGACGATGCGCCCGCCCGGCTTGAGCGCACCGGCGGCCACCAGCGCGTCATTGATGCGCTCCTGCGTGGACAGGTTGACGTTGACCACCATCTGCCAGAGGTGATCCTTCATGTTGGCGATGGTCTTGTCGCGCGTGATGCCAGCGTTGTGCACAACGACGTCCCACCCGCCATCGGCCTGGGCGGCGGCCACCAGGCGCTGCGGCGCGTCCTCGGCGCCGATGTCCAGGACCAGAGCCTTGCCGCTCAGCTTGCGCGCCACTTCTTCCAGGCCAGCCTGCGCCTGCGGCACGTCCAGGCAGATGACCTCGGCACCGTCGCGGGCCATCACCTCGGCAATGGCCGCGCCGATGCCGCGCGAGGCGCCGGTGACCAACACCTTCTTGCCCGCCAGCGGCTTGGCCCAGTCGGCCGGTGCGGCGGTGGTGCCCACCGGGCGGCCGATGCGGATGACCTGGCCCGACACATAGGCCGAGCGCGGCGACAGCAGGAAGCGCAGCGTGGACTCGATCTGGTCCTGCGCGCCCTCGGCCACGTAGACCAGCTGGGCGTTGATGCCCTTGCGCAGCTCCTTGCCGAGCGAGCGCGTCAGGCCCTCCAGCGCGCGCTGGATGGTGGCCTGGCGGGCGCTGCGGCACTGCTCGGGCGGGCGGCCCAGCACAACGACGCGGCCACAGGGGAGCACCGAGCGGGCGGCGTCATGGAAGAAGTGATAGAGCTCATCGGACTGCGTGCTGTCGGTCAGGCCGGTGGCGTCGAATACCAGGGCCTTGACCTTCTCGCCGCTCCAGCGGCCGGTGGTCAGGCCGGCGGCGTTGGCGCGCGGGATCCATTGCACTGCACGCTCGTGCGCCAGGGTGTGGGCGCCGATGGACTTGAACACGGCGGCCAGGGCGTCCAGCAGCTGCGGCTCGCCACCGCCGCCCACCAGCACGGGGCCGTCGATCACCGGGGCACCGGGGCGATGGCGCTCCAGCGGCAGTGGCTTGGGCAGACCGAGCGCGTTGACCAGCTTGGCGCCAACGGCCGAGTTGGCGAAGTCGAGGTATCCGTCTTTCATGAGGCGGTCTTTCTGTCGATCGAAGCGGGAAGGGAAGCGTTGGCGCAGCGGCGCGACCTCAGCCGATGGTCTGCCCGCGCGCCGCGGCGGGGGCGGGCTGCGGCTGTGCGGCCGCGACGGCAGCCGCGGCCTCGGCCGGGGCAGGCGGGCTGGCCGGGGGCCCGTTGCTCGCGCTCGCCGCGTCGATCAGCAGACCGCCCAGGGCAGAGAGCTCGCCGGGCCCGGGCAGCGGGGCGCGCAGCGCAGCCACCATCAATGACGCCAGCCGGCCCAGGATGAGCAGCTCGTTCTCGGCGTGGCCCTGGGTGAACTCCTGCAGCAGCCGGTTGGGATTGGAGCCGGCCAGGATGCTGGAGAGCGCCCCCATCGCGAAGTGCAGCCTGAAGCCCAGCTCCTCGCGCGGCAGATGGGGCAACGTCTGCTGAAAGGCGGCAAAAAAGCGGCTGAGCGTGACCGTGTAATGCGTAGCAATGAAGTCCTTCACCACCGGCGCGACATCGGTATAGGCGCGGCCCAGGAAGCGCAGAAAGCGCCGCCCGCCAGTGGCATCCGCATGCGACATGCGCAGCGCGGGGGCAAACATGGCGATCAACACGTGCTCGGTGGTGATGCGCGCGCCATGAGCAGCCTGGAAGGCATCCAGCATGGCGATGCGCTCCACGTTGAGCCGGTCGAGGCGGCGGGCGAGCATGGCGTGGGTCAGCGGGTCCTTGCCGCCGAAGTGGTAATTGACCGCCGCCAGGTTGACCTCGGCTGCGGAGGTGATCTGGCGCAGTGACATGCCGTCGTAGCCGACCTCGACGAAGAGCTCCTCAGCCGCGTCCAGGATGCGGGTCTTGGTGTCAGACGCGGCGGTGGAGCGCGCGCCGGCATTGCGCAAGGCCATGGGTTCTCCTCGTGCGCCGGACGGGGCCGGCACCAGCGGCCGCCGTGCAAGCCACCGCCTTTTTAAACGTTCGTTTGATGAGCGGCGTATCGTAGCGGCGCGGCATGCTTTCGCAAGCGTTTGCAACCGTGCAAGCGCTCCAAACACCTGTTTGCCGGGGGCGGGAGTCGGCCCTCGGGTCCGGGTTCACCCGGGGATGGGACCGCGCTGCCGGCAGCCTGCTGCGAAGGATGATGGTGGCCGCTGCTCCGGCTCAGGCGCCTGCGAGGCGCCGCGCCCCCCCTTTTTGTCCCTTCGCCCTTCGCCCTCCGCTGCCCATGGCCCTGATCCAGTACCTCACCACCATCCAGTTCGACTTTGGCGCTCTGGCGCTGCTGCCGCAGGAATGCGAGCGCATCGGCATCCGCCGCCCGCTGCTGGTGACCGACGCCGGAGTACGCGCCGCTGGGCTGGTGGAGCGGGCCCTGGCCACCCTGCCCGGCTGGCCGGTGACCGTCTTCGACGCCACGCCGGCCAACCCCACAGAAGCCGCGGTGCGCCAGGCTGCTGCCGTGTGGGCTGAGGCCGGCTGTGACGGCCTGATCGCGCTGGGTGGAGGCTCCAGCATCGACCTGGCCAAGGCGGTGGCCATCGCCGCGACGCACCCCGGGCCGCTGAAAACCTACGCCACCATCGAAGGCGGCTCACCGCGCATCACGCCGGCGGTGGCGCCGCTGATCGCCATCCCCACCACGGCCGGCACCGGCAGCGAGGTGGCGCGCGGAGCCATCGTGATCGTGGATGACGGTCGCAAGCTCGGCTTCCACTCCTGGAACCTGCTGCCCAAGGCGGCCATCTGCGACCCGGACCTCACGCTGGGCCTGCCGGCCGCGCTGACGGCGGCCACCGGCATGGACGCCATCGCGCACTGCGTGGAGACGTTTCTCTCCGCCGCCTTCAACCCGCCGGCTGACGGCATCGCGCTGGACGGGCTGGAGCGCGCCTGGGCGCACATCGAGCGCGCCACTCGCGACGGCAGCGACCGCGAAGCCCGCCGGCGGATGATGAGCGCATCCATGCAGGGCGCAATGGCCTTCCAGAAGGGACTGGGCTGCGTGCACAGCCTCAGTCACAGCCTGGGCGGGTTCAACCCGCGCCTGCATCACGGCACGCTCAACGCGATCTTTCTACCCGCGGTGATCGACTTCAATGCCGAGGCGGGCAGCGTGCGGGCTGAGCGTCGGCTGGAGCGCATGGCGCGGGTCATGAACCTGCCCTCCGCAGCCGACGTGGCGCCCGCCATTCGCGACCTCACCGCCCGCCTGGGCCTGCCAACCGGGCTGGCGGCGTCGGGCATCACGCCGGCAGACTTTGCCCGCATCGTCGACGGCGCCCTGGCCGATCATTGCCACGGCACCAATCCGCGCCTGGCCAACCGGGACGACTACCTGGCCATGCTGCACGCTTCTCTGTAACAGCGCGTACCGCGCCGCGCCACCAAGGGCAGGGAGGCCGGCGCCTGCCCCCCACGACCCCATGGCCTTGCGGCCGGATACATCTGGCCTCGCCAACCTAGGGTTTACGGCATGAAATCTGCCTGCGGGCCGCATGGCCGCCCCGCGCGAGCCTTGTGATGGCCGGGCCGCCGCTGGATGCACCACAACGGGCATGAGCGACCGCTAACGTGCTGTTTCATTGCGGGGCGGCGGCTGAACCACAGTCGCCTGCGTGAAATCCTCCACAGCGTTTTCGACCCCCAAACCTTTCCTCCCCAACGGGCTGGTCCGGCAGCCGAGGGGCCCGCACGCCGCCGGGAGCACCGCTCCATCCCAGCCGGCACCCGCCCAGCGCACCGCCCCCCGCGCCGGCACGCTGCTGCGCGGAGCGGCGCAGGCCGCCGCCGCGCTGCTGCTGGCTGCGGCCGGACATTGGGCGGCGGCCGCGCCGTTCGGGCTCGAGCAGGTCGAGGCCCGCGCCCGCGAACTGGCCCGGCAGCCCTACCGGCCATCGTCAGCCCAGCTGCCGGCCGAGCTGCTGAGCCTGACCTACGACCGCCACCGCGATATCCGCTTCAAGCCCACCAAGGCGCTTTGGCGTGACCGCGGCCTGCCGTTCGAGCTGATGTTCTTCCACCCCGGCTGGGTGCACCGCGACACGGTACGCATCCACGAGGTGACGCCGGACGGCGGCGTGCGCGACCTGCCCTTCGACGCGCGCGACTTCAACTACGGCGCCAACAAGCTCAAGCCACAGGCCTGGGGCGACATCGGCTGGGCGGGGTTCCGCGTGCACTATCCGCTCAACCAGCCGGCCTACAAAGACGAACTGGTGGTCTTCCTGGGCGCCAGCTACTTCCGCGCGCTGGGCCGCGGCCAGAGCTACGGCCTCTCAGCCCGCGGGCTGGCCATCGACACGGTCGGCGGCAAGGGCGGCGAGGAGTTCCCACGCTTTTCCGAGTTCTGGGTGCAGCAGCCCGCCCCAAGCGCCAAGAGCCTGGTCATCTGGGCCTTGCTGGACAGCCCGCGCGTGGCCGGGGCCTACCGGTTCGAGGTGCGCCCGGGCGACGACACCACGGTGGACGTGCAGGCGCGGCTCTACCCGCGCAGCGCGGCGCCCGGCGCGGCCGACATGCGGCTGGGCATCGCGCCACTGACCAGCATGTTCCTCTTTGGCGAGAACCAGCCGCCGCAGGGCAGCTTCCGTCCAGAAGTGCATGACTCTGACGGGCTGCTGGTGGCCAGTGGCGAGGGCGAGTGGATCTGGCGCCCGCTGATCAATCCGCCGCGGGTGCTGACGACGTCCTTTGCCACCCGCTCGCCGCGCGGCTTCGGGCTGATGCAGCGCGACCGCAGCTTCGCCAGCTACGAAGACACCGAGGCCCACTACGAGCGCCGCCCCAGCGCCTGGGTGGAGCCGCTGGGCGACTGGGGCGCCGGCCGCGTGGAGCTGACGCTGCTGCCCACGCCGGACGAGACGCACGACAACGTCGTCGCCTACTGGGTGCCGCAGGCGTTGCCGCCCGCCGGCCAGCCCCTGAGCCTGGACTGGCGGCTGCACTGGCAAGGCCAGGCGCAGCAGCGCCCGCCGGGCGGCTGGACGGTGCAAAGCCGCCGCGGCGCGGGCTTCCAGAAGCTCGCGCCGGGTGAGGCGCATTACGTCGTCGACTTCGACGGCCCGGCCCTGCGCCAACTGGCCGACGACGCGCCGGTGGAGGCGGTCGTCACCGCCGGGCCGGGCGGCGAGGTGCTGGAGCAGACCGTGCACCGCAACCCGGCCACCGGCCATTGGCGGCTGGCCCTGCGCGTGCGCCACCTGGCAGCCGCCAGAGCAGCTTCTGCAACCGACCGCTCCGCCGGAGCCCTCGACCCCGTCGAGCTGCGCGCCTTCCTCCGCCACCGCAACGACACGCTGACCGAAACATGGAGCAACCTGCTGCTGCCCTGAGTGCTGCCGACGGCAGCGCCCATGCCCTATCCGGGGCGGACGTGCACAGCGTCCGCCGGCTGGACGAGGCCCGCCCACAGGGGCTGCACGACCGTCGCGGCTCTCGAGATGACGGTCGTGATGATGCTCATGGGGATGGTCGTAGCGGCCACCACGGCGGCCGCGGCCCGGCGCGCGCACTTGACCACCCACTTGACGCCCCGACGGCAGAAGGTGAAGCCGGCCCCGTGACGGCCACCGTTCGTCGCCTGCTGCATGCGGGGCAGACCGCGCTGGCCCAGTCGCGTCGGCCGGGGCGGCATCCGATGGACGGCAGCGCGCCGCCCCTGCTGCGCGGCTGGATGACACCGCAGGCATGGCGGCTGGGGCGCGCGCCGGCGGCAGCCCCTGTGGCCTCGGACGGCCCGCACTCGACCTTCCCGTCGTCCTTCGCGCCGCCTACCGAATGCCCGATGCCGCCCAGCACCTGGGAGGCCGCGGCGCAGCGCCGGCGTTGGGCCCTGATCGCGGCCGTCGCCATGTCGGCCTTCACCGCCACGGTGCTGGTGGCCGCCGGCCTGCCCTGGGGAGGCGGCTGGCGCGACGTGGGGCTCGTGCTGCAGCTGACGCTATTCGCCCTGCTGTTTGCCTGGGTGGCGGCGGGCTGCGTCACCGCGATGATGGGCGCCTGGGTGCTGTGGCGCGGCGACGCGCACACGCTGTCGCGCCACCAGGCCGCCAGCGGCCCGCTGGACCGCGGCGCGCGCACGGCTCTCGTCATGCCGGTGCGCAACGAAGACGTGGCGACGGTCTTCGCCGGACTGCGCGCCACATGCGAGTCGCTGGCCGCCACCGATTGCGCGCCGCTGTTCGACGTCTATGTGCTCTCCGACAGCAGCGACCCCGACGCCCGCGTGGCGGAGGTGGCCGCCTGGTCCAAGCTGCGCCGCGCCCTGGCCGGCCGGCTGCGCATCCACTACCGCTGGCGGCAGCGCCAGGTCCACCGCAAGGCCGGCAACATCGCCGACTTCTGCCGGCGCTGGGGGCGGCTGTACCGCTACATGGTGGTGCTGGATGCCGACAGCGTGATGACCGGTGACTGCCTGGCCACGCTGGTGCGCCTGATGGAAGGCCAGCCGCAGGCCGGGATCATCCAGACCGCGCCGCAGACCTGGGGCCACGACACGCTGCACGCCCGCGCCCAGCAGTTCGCCGGGCGCGTCACCGGGCGGCTGTTCACCGCCGGCATGCAGTTCTGGCAGCTGGGCGAGTCGCACTACTGGGGCCACAACGCCATCATCCGCATCGCGCCCTTCATGCAGCACTGCGCCCTGGCCAAGCTGCCGGGCAAGGGGCCGCTTGCCGGCGAGGTGCTCTCGCACGACTTCATCGAGGCCGCGCTGATGCGCCGCGCGGGCTACCACGTCTGGCTGGTGCGCGACCTGCCGGGCAGCTACGAGCAACTGCCGCCCGACCTGCTGGAGGAGCTCAAGCGCGACCGCCGCTGGTGCCAGGGCAACTTGCAGAACGCACGCCTGATCGGCCAGCCCGGCCTGCACCCGGTGCACCGGGCCATGCTCGGCACGGGCGCGATGGCCTATGCGTCCGCGCCGCTGTGGCTGGCCTTCGTGCTGCTCGGACTGGGCATGGCAGTGGGCTCCGGCAGCTCGGCAGACGGTCTGCGGGCCGGCCCGCTGCTGACCGCCGCACCGTGGCTCGCCACGGCCGCGCTGCTCGCCCTGCCCCGCGTCCTGGGCGTGGCCACGGTCTGGCTGCGCGACGAGGCCCGCTTCCACGGCGGCCGGGCGCAGCTGGTGCTCAGCGCGCTGCTGGAGGCCGGCTGGTCCGTATTGCTGGCGCCCATCCGCATGATGGCCCACACGCTGTTCGTGGTGGGGGCGCTCACCGGCTGGTCGGTGGACTGGACCTCGCCACCGCGCGGCGCGCGCCAGGTGCGCTGGCGCGATGCCCTGCACAACGCGGCGCCCGGCATGGCGCTGGCCGGCTTGCTGTGCCTGCTGGCAGCCGTGCTGCAGCCGGCGGCGCTTGCCTGGCTGCTTCCGGTGGCCTTGCCGCTGCTCATCGCCGCACCGCTGATGGTCTGGGGCTCGCGCACCGACCTGGGCCAGGCCCTGCGCCGGCGTGAGCTCCTGCTGATTCCGGAGGAAAGCTGGGCGCCGGCCATCCTGCGCCGCGCCGCGGCAGAGGCCGAACTGGCCGGCCCGCAACCCGGGTGGGCCCACCTGTGGCAGGACGCCGCGCTGGCCGACACCGTGGCCCAGGCCATGGGCCGGCGCCACACGCTGCACGGCACGCGCGGTCGCCAGCGCCGCGCTCTGCTGCAGCACGTGGCCGCACGGCAGACGCACGAGCCGCGCAACGGCGAGGCGCCGGATGCCGCTGGCGACCGCGTGTGGGCCGATGCCCGCGCCATCAGCCCCCGCCAGCGCCTGCGCCTGCTCAGTGAGCCACAGCACCTGCTGGCCCTGCGCCAGCTGCTGCGCCGCGGCAGCGCCGGGCCCGCCGCGGCAGAACACACGGGCTGACTGCGCTGCGGCGCGCTGCATGCGCCGCCCGCAGGGCCCCCACCACGGACCTGCGGCGGCTCGCAGCGCGCAGCGGGCCCATGACGGGCGGTGGGCGTCAGCCGCCTGTCGCCTCGTCCACCCGCGTCACCATCACCTGGTCGATACGGAAGCTGTCCACGTCCATCACCTCGAATCGGTAGCCGCCCCAGGTGATGCCGTCAGTGCGCTTGGGGATGCGGCGCAGCATCACCATCAGGAAGCCGGCCAGCGTCTCGTATTCGTCCTGGCGCGGCAGCTCGTCCAGGTCCAGCGCGCGCAGCACGTCGGCGATCGGCGTGTTGCCGTCGATCAGCCAGGAGCGCTCGTCCCGGCGCACGATCTGCTCCTCGGTCAGCGGCGACAGCAGGCCGCGCATCACCGTGCTCATCACGTCGTTGATGGTGATCACACCCACCACCAGGCTGTACTCATTGACGATCACGGCGAAGTCCTCGTGCACTTCGCGGAAGGTCTCCAGCGCCTCCAGCAGCGTCAGCTGCTCCGGGATGATGAGCACCTTGTTGAGCAGGCCCTCGGCGCGCAGGTCGATGGGCTGCTGGTTCAGCACGCGGGTGAGCAGGTCCTTGGCGTCGACATAGCCCACCACGTCGTCGATGTCGCGCTCGCAGACCAGGTAGGTGGAGTGCGGCCGGGCGCCGATGCGCGCGCGCACCGTCGCGTCGTCGTCCGACTGCAGGAAGAACACGATGCGGTCGCGCGGCGTCATCGCGCTGGCCACGGTGCGGGTGTCGAGCTCGAACAGGTTCTCGATCACCTGCTGCTCCTCGGCCCCCAGCGTGCCGGCCTGGGTGCCGGCCTCGGCCATGGCCAGGATGTCGTCGTGCGTGATGCGGTCCTCGCGCCGCGCGGGCAGGCCCAGCAGCCTGAAGATGGCGTCGGTCAGGCTGTTGAACACCCACACCACCGGCTTGAGCGCGGCCATGCACACCAGCATGGGCCGGATCACGCGCACGGCCAATGCCTCCGGCTGCAGCATGCCCAGCCGCTTGGGGATGAGGTCGGCAAACAGCAGCAGGAAGGCCGTGATGACGAGAAAGGACGCGACGAAGCCCAGCGTCTGCGCCTGCTGCGGCTCCACCACCGCCGACAGCCAGGCGGCGAAGGTCGGCGTCAGCATGCCTTCGCCCACGATGCCGCCCAGGATGGCGATGGCGTTCAGCCCGATCTGCACCACCGTGAAGTAGCTGCCGGGCTGCTCCTGCATCTCGATCACCCGCTCGGCGCGGGCATCGCCCTCATCGGCCATCTGTCGCAGCCGGATGCGGCGCGAAGCGGCCAGCGCCATCTCGGCGATCGAGAAGAACGCGCTGGCCAGGATCAGGGCGAAGATGAGGAACAGGCTGGTGGCGACGCTCACGAGAGACAAGGGCCGGCCGCCGCACGGGACCGCCGCCCTGCTGTGAAGGGATCGGGCCAGTGTAGCGACGGGGCCGCTGCGGCGGCCCTTGGCCGGTCAGCGCAGCCGGATCACGCCGCAGGCCAGGCGCGGGCCGGCGTTGCCGGCCGGCTGGCTGATGTAGTCGTCGGGATTGGCATGGACGATGACGGCCTTGCCCAGGAT
Organism: Pseudomonadota bacterium; assembly: GCA_049321005.1. Lineage (GTDB taxonomy): Bacteria > Pseudomonadota > Gammaproteobacteria > Burkholderiales > Burkholderiaceae_C > Aquabacterium. Next base: position 306,852 of record JBMOQL010000002.1, on the reverse strand, counting down.
GTCGGCCGGGCCGCCGGTGGACAGCTCCACGCCTTTGAGCGTGAACTCGACCTCGGCGTTGCCGTTGGCATCGGCCTTGAGATTGGGCATGTCGCCCACGTGCCGTGGGCCCGCTGCGTAATGGCCATGCGGCTGGCCCAGCGGGTTGAAGTGCCCGCCGGCGCTCATGCCGTCCGGGCTGGAGCAGTCGCCCCGCTCGTGCACGTGGAAGCCGTGCTCCTGCAAGGGCTTGAGGCCGCTGACGCGGGCACTGACCTTGACGCCATCGGAGACGGTATCGAACTTCACCGTGCCGGTGGTCATGTTGCCTTGCGTGGGGCCAAGGTCGGCGGCGGCAGCGGCGCCGCTGCGCAGCGGACTCTGGGTGGTGCAGGCGGCGAGCACGGCAGTGGCGCCAATGACGAGCACGGCGCGCATGGGAAGTCGAAGGCGGGTGGGTCGCATGGAGGCTCCTGGTGAGGGATGAAGCGGCACGGCCTGGGCTATCGGGGGCACGGCCGTGCCCGGCGCTTGTGCCTGTACGCGCCAGCCTTGGCAAGGCGGCTGCCCGCCCTCCCCCACGTTTGTCGGCCGCGGCGCCGCGGCGGGGTGCCCCCTCCCCCCCCCCGGCCTCGCCCTACAGCCCTACAGCGGCTCCACCCGCGCGAGCGGCGTGCCACCGTCCAGCCAGCGGACGAACTCGTCGCTGATGCGCTGGGCTTCGGCCACCGCGCGGCTCCAGTCGCGCACGCGGGCCCCGGTGTCGCGGCCGTGGAAGGCGAAATCGTTGCGATCAGGCAGCTTGCCGCGCGGCAGGCGGCTGACCCAGTCGGGGTCGGGCGCCAGCACGATCACATTGTCCAGATCGGGCGTGGGCCGGTGGCGGCGCTTGAGCACCTTGTCCAGCCAGCCAGGCACCAGCTGGCGCTGAAAGTGCGGGTAGAGCACCAGACGCCCTGCCGCCGGGTCCGGCCCGCGGTCGTCACCGGCCGACGGCGATGCCGGCGCGGTGGCCGCAATCAGCGCATCGGCCGTCGAGGCGGCGCGGTCCAGCGCGGCGTCCAGCGCATCCGCCAGGGTGCGGTAGCGCCAGTGCAGGTGGTAGTCGGTGATGCCGCCGTCCCAATAGGCGCCGGGTGGCGCACCGGGGATGTCGTGCACCGCCTGCAGCACGAAGGGGATGCTGCACGAGGCCTGCAGCGCGTCATGGAAGTTGGCCGCTGACAGCGCCACCCGCCGGCTGCTCAGGTCGCCCAGGTCCAGCGGCAGCGAGGACCCTGGCGAGGAGAAGACCACGCGCTCGGCCCACAGGTTGAGCGCGCGGCGCGACACCGCATTGCTCAGCGCCAGGCCCAGGTAGCCGGCCGGCGTGCGCAGGCGGCCTTCTCGGGCCAGCACATGCCGACCGCGGGTGGTGACCACGTGTAGCCTGAAGCGCGGGTGGTTGAGGATGCCCTCCACCTCGCTGGCAAAGAACTCGTCCAGTGCCTGGCGGAAGCCCTGGCTCACACGCGCCGGCGACGGCATCCTGCGGCCGGGCTCTGGCTCGTAGTGCTGGTGGATGTAGGCCCGCTCGAAGCGCGCGAAGGCCGCGGCCGGGTCGCGCATGGCCGCCGTGGCCATGCGCCAGGCGCCGATGGAGGCGCCCAGCAGGTGCACCGGGTGGTCGGCCTGCGGCAGCCAGTGGCCGAAGACAAAGCGGTCCAGCGGGCCCAGGATCAGGCCCTTGGGGCCGCCGGCGGCACCGGCCACCAGCCGGATGTCCTGCGGTTGCAGGCCGTGCCGCTCGATATGGGCCCGGGCCAGCGGGCCGGCGTGGATGCGCAGGGCTTTCATGTGGAGTCGGCTTTGCAAGCGCCGCGCCAGCGGCGGGTGCTGCGCAGGTTGCTCAGGTCTTGAACCGCACCGCGCCGCGCTGCTCGGCATAGAGCTGGCGCACCCACTGCAGCCCCGGGCGCGCCTGCCAGGCGCGGGCCACCGGCGGCAGCGTGGCCGCGAAGCTCGCCTCGCCATAGACCGGATGCTGCGGCGGCCGGGCGATCGGCGCCAGCAGCGCCGCGGCGGTGATGTCGGCCACGCTGAAGGCGTCGCCGGCCAGCCAGCGGTGGCCGGCGGCCAGGCGCGCGTCCAGCCAGTCGAGCTCGGCCTCGATGCGCTGCTGCGCGCGGGCCACGTCGCGGGCGTTGATGCGCAGCTTGCGCTTGAAGCCCAGCTTGATCAGCGGATAGCCCAGCCGGATCACCGCGCGCTGCAGCGGAGTGGCATGACGCGTCCACAGCGCCTTGATCTGCTGCGGATGGTGGAAGCCCGTCCAGTACAGGAAGCGGGCCACATCCTTGCCGATGGCATCGAAGCGCTCTTCCACCGCCATCACTTCAGCGCACGCCGCGGCGTCGGCCGGCAGCGTCTTGAGCGGCGCGCGGTTCGCGGCCAGCCACTCCAGGATGCGGGTGCTGTCCTGGATGTGCTCGCGCCCGGCTTGCAGGATGGGCAGCGTGGTCTGCCCCCGCCCGCCCATGCGCCGCGCGGGCAGCATGTGGAAGGCCGGGGTCATGATGACCTCCCGGTACGGCAGCCCTTCGGCATCCAGCACCCAGCGGATCTTCTCGCTGTAGTGCGACATGGCGAAGGTGTAGAGCGTCAGGTCGGTCATGAAGCGGGTGGGTGGGAGAAGAAGGCGGGCCGTGGAGAGCCCGCCCGGGTGAGGCTCAGCGCTTGGCCTGCAGCTTGGCAAAGGCCGCGGCCATTGCGGACTGCCCGGCGGCGGGTTGCGATGCCGAGGCCCGGCCGCCGACGCGCTCGCCCCGGCCGGCCGGCCGGAAGCTGTTGTCGCCCTTGCCGGCGCCCCCGCGCGGCGCGGCCGCATCCAGCTTCATGGTTAGCGAGATGCGGCTGCGGGCCAGGTCCACCTCCAGCACCTTCACCTTGACGATGTCGCCGGTCTTGACCACCTCGCGCGCGTCATTGACGAACTTGTTGGCCAGCTGGCTCACATGCACCAGGCCGTCCTGGTGCACGCCCAGGTCGACGAAGGCGCCGAACTGCGCCACGTTGCTCACCGTGCCTTCCAGCACCATGCCCGGCTGCAGGTCCTTGATGTCCTCCACGCCGTCGTTGAAGCGCGCCACCTTGAAGTCCGGGCGCGGGTCGCGGCCGGGCTTCTCCAGCTCAGCCAGGATGTCCTTGACCGTGATGGCGCCGAATCGGTCGTCGGCAAAGGCCTCGGGCCGCAGCGTGTGGATCACGTCGACCCGGCCGATCAGCTCGGTGATCGGCTTGCCGGTGGCGGCCAGCATCTTCTGCACCACCGGATAGGTCTCGGGGTGGACGCCGGACATGTCCAGCGGGTTGTCGCCATCGCGGATGCGCAGGAAGCCTGCCGCCTGCTCGAAAGTCTTCGGGCCCAGGCCGGTCACGTCCAGCAGCTGCTGGCGGTTGCGGAAGGCACCGTGCGCATCGCGCCAGCGCACGATGCTGGCGGCCACCGACGGGCTCAGGCCCGAGACGCGCGACAGCAGCGGCGCCGAGGCGGTGTTCAGGTCCACGCCGACCGAGTTGACGCAGTCCTCGACCACCGCATCCAGCGTGCGCGCCAGCTCGCTCTGGTTGACATCGTGCTGGTACTGGCCCACGCCGATGCTCTTGGGGTCGATCTTCACCAGCTCGGCCAGCGGGTCCTGCAGGCGGCGGGCGATGGAGACGGCGCCGCGCAGGCTCACGTCGAGTTCGGGCAGCTCCTTGCTGGCGTATTCGCTGGCGGAGTAGACCGACGCACCGGCCTCGCTGACGACGATCTTCTCGATCACCGCGCCGGGTGCGAGCTGCTGCAGCCGCTTGATCAGGTCGCCGGCCAGCTTATCCGTCTCGCGGCTGGCGGTCCCGTTGCCGATGGCGATCAGGTTCACGCCATGCGCGGCGCACAGCCTGGCCAGCGTGTGGATCGAGCCCTCCCAATCCTTGCGCGGCTCGTGCGGGTAGACGGTGGCCGTGTCCAGCACCTTGCCGGTGTCGCTCACCACGGCCACCTTCACGCCGGTGCGGATACCCGGGTCCAGCCCCATCACCACGCGCTTGCCGGCGGGTGCGGCCAGCAGCAGGTCACGCAGGTTCTCGGCGAACACCTTGATGGCCACGGCCTCCGCCTGCTCGCGCAGCTTGGCAAAGAGATCGCGCTCCAGGCTCAGCGAGAGCTTGACCTTCCAGGTCCAGGCGATGCACTTGCGGATCAGGTCGTCGGCCGGGCGCTTCTGATGCGACCAGCCCAGGTGCACGGCGATGCGGCCTTCGGCTAAGGACGGTTGGCCCGGCACCAACTGCTCGTCCAGCACCAGCTTGGCGTCCAGGATCTCCTGCGTGCGGCCGCGGAAGACGGCCAGCGCGCGGTGCGACGGCACGGTGCGGATGGGCTCGTCGTAGTCGAAGTAGTCGCGGAACTTGGCGACGTCCGGATGGTTCTCGTCCTTGCCGTCCATCAGCTTGGACTTGAACAGGCCTTCGTCCCACAGCCATTCACGCAGCTTGCCGACCAGGGCCGCGTCCTCGGCCCAGCGCTCCGAGAGGATGTCGCGCACGCCGTCGAGCACGGCAAACGCATCGGCAAAGCCGGCATCCGCGTTGATGAAGGCGGCCGCCTCGGCCGCCGGGTCCAGCGTGGGGTCGGCAAACAGCTTGTCGGCCAGCGGCTCGATGCCCGCCTCGCGGGCGACCATGCCCTTGGTGCGGCGCTTGGGCTTGTAGGGCAGGTAGAGGTCTTCCAGCTCCTGCTTGGTCGGCGCGGCCTCGATGGCGGCGCGCAGTTCGGGCGTGAGCTTGCCCTGCTCGTCGATGCTCTTGAGCACCGCGGCGCGGCGCTCCTCCAGCTCGCGCAGGTAGCCCAGGCGGGTCTCCAGCTCGCGCAGCTGGGCATCGTCGAGGCCGCCGGTGGCTTCCTTGCGGTAGCGGGCGATGAAGGGGACGGTGGCACCGCCGTCGAGCAGCTCGACGGCCGCCACCACTTGCGCAGGCCGAACGCTCAGCTCGGCCGCGATCTGCAGCAGGATCTTGTCCAACACGGTGGGGAAGAAAGGCAGGGGCTAGCAAAAAAGGCGTGGCAGTGTGCCACGCCCCCTTTTGGCGACCGGCCCGCCGCGCGCCCCTGGCGCCGCCCGGGCCGGCGGCTCGTCAGCCTGCGGTCTTCAGCGCGTCGCGCAGCTGCTGGCCCAGCTCCGGCTTGTCCTTGAACGGATCGGTCGGGTTGCGGCCCTGCATCACGTCCTCCAGCCGGGTCTGCACCATCACCAGCGCCTTCGGGTGGCTGTAGATGTAGAACTGGTCGGCGGCCACGGCGTCGAACACCTTCTGCGCCACCTCGGCCGCAGTGACCTTGCCCGACGTGACCGCCTTGGCGCTCATGAACTGGGCAATCATCTGGCTCTGCGTGGGCTTCTTGACCTCGCGCATCTCCTCGGGCCGGTTGCGGTGCGACTCGTGGATGCCGGTGGGCACGAAGTACGGGCAGAGCACCGAGCACGACACCTGCTCGCTGACCAGGCGCAGATCCTGGTAGAGCGTCTCGGACAGGCTCACCACCGCATGCTTGCTGACGTTGTAGACGCCCATGTTCGGCGCGTTCAGCAGGCCGGCCATCGAGGCGGTGTTGATGATGTGGCCGCGCCAGGCCGGGTCGGCCTTGGCCGCGGCCAGCATGATGGGCGTGAAGACGCGCACGCCATGGGCCACGCCCATGAGGTTGACGCCCAGCACCCATTCCCAGTCCTTCTGGCTGTGCTCCCAGATCAGGCCGCCAAAGGCCACGCCGGCATTGTTGAAGACGATGTGCGGCGCGCCGAAGCGGTCCACGGTGGCGCGTGCCAGGGCCTCCACCTCGGCGCCCTTGGACACGTCCAGCCGGTAAGGCAGCACCTGGGCGCCACGGCCGCGGATCTCCTCGGCGGCGGCATCCAGCGCGGCCTGGTTGACGTCGGCCATGACGATGTTCATGCCGCGGTCGGCCGCGATGCGGGCCATCTCCAGGCCGAAGCCTGAGGCGGCGCCGGTCAGCACGATGGTCTTGCCGGCGAAGTCGTTGAAGGGGACGGTCATGTCGTGTTCCTCAGTTCAGCGAAGGCTCAGATCAGCTTGACCAGCTGCTTGCCGAAGTTGCGGCCCTTGAGCAGGCCGAGGAAGGCATCGGGCGCGTTCTCCAGGCCCTGGGCGATGCTCTCGCGGTACTTCAGCTTGCCAGTGGCCACCAGGGTGCCCAGCTCGTTGAGCGCATCCGGCCAGGCGTCCATGTGCTCGCTGACGATGAAGCCCTCGATCTTCAGGCGCGACACGAGGATCAGGCTGGGGTTCTGCATCGGGATGGGCTCGCCGTTGTAGCCGGCGATCATTCCGCAGAAGGCCATGCGGCCGAAGGCGTTCATGCGCAGCATCACCGCGTCCAGCACCATGCCGCCGACGTTCTCGAAGTAGCCGTCGATGCCATTGGGCGCGGCCTGCTTCAGCGCCGCAGCCAGGCTGCGCACATCCTTGTGCTCCTTGTAGTCGATGCAGGCGTCAAATCCCAGCTCCTCGACCACGTAGCGGCACTTCTCGGCGCCGCCGGCAATGCCCACCGCGCGGCAGCCGCGCGCCTTGGCCAGCTGCCCCACTGCGCCGCCCACGGCCCCGCTGGCCGCGCTGACCACCACCGTCTCGCCGGCCTTGGGCTGGATGATCTTGACCAGGCCATACCAGCCGGTCACGCCGGGCATGCCGACCGCGCCCAGGTAGGCAGACAGCGGGATGTGCGTGGTGTCGACCTTGCGCATCACGCCGCGGTCCTCGCCGCTGACGATCTGGTACTCCTGCCAGCCGGCCATGCCGACGACCTTGTCGCCCACCTTCCAGCGCGGGCTGCGGGTCTCGACCACCTCGCCGACCGTGCCGCCGATCATCACCGCGTTCAGCGGCTGCGGCTCGGCGTAGCTCTTGCTCTCGCTCATGCGGCCGCGCATGTACGGATCGAGCGACAGGTAGTGGTTGCGCACCAGCACCTCGCCGTCCTGCAGCTCGGGCAGGGGCGCCTCGACCAGCTTGAAGTTGTCGGCCGTGGGCTCGGCCTGCGGGCGCGAGACCAGATGGATCTGGCGGTTGATGCGGGAGGTCATCGCTTGTCTCCTGTTGGGATGAGGGGCGGGGTCAGTCGGAGCCGTCGCCGGAGAGGGCAGCGGGCGGACGCGGTGCATGCACCAGGCGCCGCCCGTCGCTGTCGCGCGCGGCCATGCCGCGCAGGAACTTGAAGGTGCCGGTGGCCTGGGCGCAGCAGGCACCGGATGCGTCGACCAGCCGGCCGTCGCAGAAGGCCAGCGTGGCGGTGCGGTGCAGCACCTCGCCGCGCGCCGTCAGCACGCCGCTGCCGGCCTTCATGAAGCTGGTCTTCATCTCGATGGTGACCACGCCGTGCTGCTGGCCCTGGCCGTCCACATTGAGGCTGCGCGCCGCATGGGCCATCACCACGTCGAGCACCGTCATCACCACGCCGCCGTGCGGGATGTGGAAGGAGTTCTGGTGCTCGGGGCGCGGCGGCAGGCGCAGCTCGGCGCGGCCGTCGCCCATGCTGAGGAGCTCCAGGCCCAGCAGCTCGACGAAGGGGATGTGGACGGGGAAGTCCATGTGCGCGATCGGCCGGGCCTCGGCTGGAAGGTGAAGGGGTCAGCCCACCAGCGAGCTCACGCCGCCGTCCACCGCCAGCACCTGGCCGGTGATGTGCTTGCCGGCATCCGAGGCGAACAGCACCGTCGCACCCTTGAGATCCTCGTCGTCACCCAGGCGGCGCAGCGGGGCATGGGCGGACAGCGCGTCCTCGCCCGCGGCCTTGAGCGTGCCGGCGGTCATCTTGCTGGGGAAGAAGCCCGGGGCGATGGCGTTGACGTTGATGCCCTGCGGGCCCCACTCACCGGCCAGCGCCCGCGTCAGGTTGATCACCGCGGCCTTGCTGGTGTTGTAGGCCACGGTGGTCATGAAGGCCGGGTTGCCGCCCAGGCCGGCGATGGAGGCGACGTTGATGATGCGCCCGCTGCGCCGCGGCAGCATGCTGCGCCGGGCGATCTGCTGCGACAGCAGGAAGACGCCGCGCACGTTGAGGTTCATCACCTTGTCCCAGGCTTCCAGCGGGTAGTCCGCCGCTGGCGCGCCCCAGGTGGCGCCGGCGTTGTTGACCAGGATGTCGACCTGGCCCAGGCGCTGCATCGCCTCATCGGCCAGGCGCTCGATGTCCTCCGGGCGGCTGGCGTCGGCGGCCACCCAGTCGGCGTCGATGCCGCGGGCCTTCAGGTGCGCCACCGCCTGCTGCAGCTCGTCGGCCTTGCGGGCGGTGACGAGCACGCGGGCACCGGCCTCACCCAGCGCCTCGGCCATCTGCAGGCCCAGGCCGCGCGAGCCGCCGGTGACGAGGGCCTGGCGGCCGCGGAGATCGAAGAGTTGCTGCAGGGGGCGAGCGGTCATGGGCAGGGTCCTGTGGGTGGGGGCTCAGTCGACGCGGTAGTCGACGACGTGGCGGCTGGCGCGCATGGCGCCCAGCTCCTGGAGTACGGCCTGGTGGTGAGGATGCGCCTGATAGGCGGCCAGCGCGGCTTCATCCGTGAAGCTGGAGACCAGCACCACATCGGCATTGGCCTCCAGGCCCGCGGTGCGGATGCCGACCTCGAAGGCCTCGATGCCGGGCACGATGGCGCGGCAGCTCTCCAGCAGCGCCTTGAAGCGCGGCGCATCTTCGGCGCGGTGCAGGGTCCAGATGACGATGTGGCGGATCATGGGGTCAGGCAAAAGGAGGGGCGACGCACGGCCGTGCGCCACGGGGCAGCCAGCCGCTCAGCCCGGCCGGCGGGCCCGCACGGCGATCAGCACCGCACCGACGACCACGGCCACCGCGCATCCGGCCCGCAGCCCCCACACCACCGCGGCCTGCGCCGCGTTGGCCGGGTCGACGAAGAGCGTCCAGATGCCGACCAGCAGGCCGCCGTAGATCAGCACCCAGATGAGCGTGTGCAGGCGGGCGTTCGTCATGGGCGGCAGGCAGTTCAACGCGATGCGGCGGGATTCGAGGCGGGCTTGAGGGCGTCGTGCGCAGCAGCCGTCACAGGCACTCGGGGTCGAGCGCCAGGCAGGTGTCGTCGCGCGCGGCCACCGGCTGCAGCCAGGCGCCGATCTTCGGCAGCTCGTAGCGGAAGAAGTACTGCGTGGCCGCCAGCTTGCCGCGGGCGAACGCATCGTCGCGCCGGGCTGCCGCAACCGCCACGTCCAGCCAGATCCAGGCCAGCACCGTGTGGCCGAAGGCCTGCAGATAGAGCGTGGCATTGGCCAGCGCCTCGGACGGCTGGCCGGTGGACCAGGCCGCCTGCGTGGCGCCGGCCACCTGCTGCAGGGCCTGGCCCAGCGCCTGGGCGAAGTCCTTCAGCACTGGCACCTCCAGCGCCTGCGCAATGGTGCGCTGCACGCGAGCACCGAGCAGCTGCAGGCCCTTGCCGCCTTCCATGATCACCTTGCGCCCCAGCAGGTCCATGCCTTGGATGCCGTGGGTGCCCTCGTGGATCATGTTGAGCCGGTTGTCGCGCCAGTGCTGCTCCACGGGGAAGTCGCGCGTGTAGCCATAGCCGCCATGCACCTGGATGGCCAGGCTGTTGGCCTCCAGGCCCCATTCGCTGGGCCAGCTCTTGACGATCGGCGTCAGCACCTCCAGCAGCATCGTGGCCTCGGCCGCCGCCTCCGGCGAGCCGGTGTGCTGCTCGTCGACCAGGCGGGCGCAGTACAGGCCCAGGGCCAGGCCGCCCTCCGCATACGCCTTCTGCGCCAGCAGCATGCGGCGCACATCCGGGTGCTGGATGATGGGCACCTGCGGCTGCTCCGCCTGCTTGACGGGGCGGCCGTCCGGGCCCACCTGGGCGAACGGCCGGCCCTGCGGCCGGTCCCGCGCGTAGTCCAGCGCAGCCTCATAACCGGCGTAGGCCAGCATGGTGGCGCCCATGCCGACGCCGATGCGCGCCTCGTTCATCATGTGGAACATGGCGTTCAGGCCCTTGCCCGCCTCGCCGATGAGGTAGCCGATGGCGCCGGCGCCGCGGCCGTCCAGGCCGCCGCCGCCCTCACCTCGCACCGGGTACTTGCCCTCGCCGAAGTTCAGCAGCGTGTTGACCGTGCCGCGGTAGCCGCACTTGTGGTTCAGGCCGGCCAGCGACACGTCATTGCGCTCGCCGGTCAGGCTGCCGTCGGGATTGACCAGCTTCTTGGGCACGATGAACAGCGAGATGCCCTTCACGCCCGGCACCAGCTTGCCGTCCGGGCCGGGGATCTTGGCCAGCACCAGGTGGACGATGTTTTCCGACAGCTCGTGCTCGCCGCCGGAGATCCACATCTTGTTGCCCTTGAGGCGAAAGCGCGGGCCCAGCGGATCGTCCTGATAACCCTCGCCATCCGGCACGGCGCGCGTGAGGATGTCCGACAGGCTCGATCCGGCCTGCGGCTCGCTCAGGCACATGGTGCCCAGGAAGCGGCCGGCGTACTCCGGCTTGGCAAAGGCCTCGATCTGCGCCGGCGTGCCGGCCGCGCAGATGGCATTGGCATTGCCCTTGGCCAGCAGGCCGTAGCCCGACATCGAGATGCTGGCCTTCTTGAAGAAGCCGAGGGCCGCCATCTCCACCGTCACCGGCAGCTGCATGCCGCCGAACTCGGCGTCCTGCGAGCCGGCCAGGAAGCCGGCTTCGGTATAGGCCTGCAGCGCCGCCTTCGTCTGCTGGGGCAGGTGCACCTGCTCGCCGTCGAACTCCGGCTCCTGCAGGTCGCTCAGGCGGTTGAAGGGCGCGAACTTGTCATTCGCGATCTTCTCGGCCGTGTCCAGCACCGAATCGAAGGTCTCGCGCGAATGCTCGGCAAAGCGCTCGCGCTCGGTCAGGCGCTCGCAGCCCAGCCAGTCGTACAGCAGGAAATCAAGGTCGGCGCGCAGGGTCATGGTGAGCAAGAGAAAGGGGAGCGATGGGCCAGCGTGGAAGGTGGGGCCGGATCCAGCGTACGGGCCCGTCTCCAGCCTTCCTCAGTTGAAGGTTTTGCCGTCAGCGGCCAGCTTGTCCAGCAGCGGTGCCGGCTGCCAGAAGGCGGCGTCGTCATGCGGGTTGCGGGCGAAGGCCTGCATGGTCTCGACCACCTTCTTCAGGCCCACGGTGTCGGCATAGAACATGGGGCCGCCGCGGAACAGCGGGAAGCCGTAGCCGCTGAGATACACCATGTCGATGTCCGAGGCGCGCAGGGCAATGCCCTCTTCCAGGATCTTGGCGCCCTCGTTGACCAGGGCGTAGATCAGGCGGCCGACAATCTCCTCGTCGCTGATCTGGCGCGGGGTGATGCCCTTGTCAGCCCGGTGCCGGGCCAGCATGTCCTCCACCACCTTGGACGGGATGGGCTCGCGCTTGCCGGCCTCGTAGTCATACCAGCCGGCGCCGGTCTTCTGGCCATAGCGGCCCAGCTCGCACAGCTTGTCGGCCGTGGCGCTGTAGCGCATGTCGGGCTGCTCCACATAGCGGCGCTTGCGGATGGCCCAGCCGATGTCGTTGCCGGCCAGGTCACCCATGCGGAACGGGCCCATGGCCATGCCCCAGGCCTCCACGGCCTTGTCCACCTGCTGCGGCGAGGCGCCTTCGTCCAGCAGGAAGCCGGCCTGGCGGCTGTACTGCTCGATCATGCGGTTGCCGATGAAACCGTCGCACACGCCGGAGACGACCGCCAGCTTCTTGATCTTCTTGGACAGCTGCATCACGGTGGCCAGCACGTCCTTGGCCGTGGCCTTGCCGCGCACCACCTCCAGCAGGCGCATCACATTGGCCGGGCTGAAGAAGTGCAGGCCGATGACGTCCTGCGGGCGCTGCGTGAAGCTGGCGATCTTGTCCAGGTCCAGGGTGGAGGTGTTGGACGCCAGGATGGCGCCGGGCTTCATCACGGCGTCCAGCTTCTTGAACACCTGCTCCTTGACGCCGATCTCCTCGAACACCGCCTCGATCACCAGGTCGGCCTGGGCGATGTCGTCATAGCTCAGCGTGGTGGACAGCAGCCCCATGCGCGCATCGAGCTTGTCCTGCGTGAGCTTGCCCTTGGCCACCTGGGCCTCGTAGTTCTTGCGCATCACGCCCACGCCGCGGTCCAGGGCGTCTTGCTTCATCTCGAGCACGGTCACCGGGATGCCGGCGTTGAGGAAGTTCATCGTGATGCCGCCGCCCATGGTGCCGGCGCCGATCACGGCCACGCGCTCGATCTTGCGCACGGGGGTGTCGTCCGGCACGTCGGGGATCTTGCTGGCCGCGCGCTCACCGAAGAAGGCATGGCGCAGGGCTTTCGACTCGGTGCCCTCGACCAGCTGCACGAAGACGTCGCGCTCGTAGGCGATGCCCTCGTCCAGCGAGGTGCGGGTGGCCGCCTCCACGCAGTCCACGCAGCGCTGCGGCGCCGTGAGGTTGCGCGCGGTCTTGGCCAGCTGGGCCTTGGCCTGGGCGAAGAAGCCGGCATCGGCCGGCGCCTGGGCCTGCAGGTCGCGCACCGAGGGCAGCGGGCGCACGTCGGCCACCTTCTGCGCAAAGGCGATGGCGCCGGGCAGCAGCTCGCCCTCGATCAGCGCATCGAACAGCTTCTGGCCGGGCGCCTTGGCCAGCAGCTCGCTCTTGACCGGCTCACCGGTGGTGATCATCTTGAGCGCGGCCTCCACGCCCACCACGCGCGGCAGGCGCTGGGTGCCGCCGGCCCCGGGCACGATGCCCAGCTTGACCTCGGGCAACGCGATCTGAGCACCCGGTGCGACGACACGGTAATGCGCGCCCAGAGCCAGCTCCAGGCCACCGCCCATTGCCACGCCGTGGATCGCGGCAACGACCGGCTTGGTGCAGCGCTCCACAGCCTCGATGGCCTGGTGCAGCGTGGGCTCGGCAAAGGCCTTGGGCGTGTTGAACTCGCGGATGTCGGCGCCGCCGGAGAAGACCTTGCCCGCACCGATGAGCACCACGGCCTTGACCGATGCGTCGGCCTGTGCGCGGGCGATGCCCTCGGTCACGCCCTGGCGCGTTGCATGGCCCAGGCCGTTGACGGGCGGGTTGCTCAGGCTGATGACGGCGATGCCGTCCTGCACGTTGTAGGTGGCGGTCATGAAGGATCTCGCTGAAGGCTGGACAGGGCAGTCCGGCGCGGCGTGATCCGCCTGGCTCAGGGCGGGGCCGCACCGCTGCGATGAAGGCGCTAAGGACGCAGGAAAAGAGGCGAACGATTCTAGGCAGCGCGAGCGCGGCGACAACCCTTGCGGGAGGCACGTTTCTCGCAGCGGAACAACCGCGTGGCGGAACGCTCCGCAGCCCGCGGATGCCCGCCTGACGCGGCCAAGTGTACGAGATCGTACGCGTGGCCGGCATGCAGGATTTGCCCCTTGCCGCGCGGGCTGAAACCCGCCTCCCGCACGGCTGGCGCAGCCTCTTGCGGCCTGCAGGCCGCCGTGACGAAGACGCACGGGTCAAGCCGGCGGCGCGGGGAGCAATCCAGCCTCAGTGCGTCCGGAAAGCAAACGGGCCGCAAACTGTGCGACCCGTGGTGTCCCGGCACATGGTGCCCGCCGAGGCGATGACCGCGTCAGACCTCCAGCCACTCCTTGCGGATGTAGGCATCGGCACGCAGCGCGTCGGGCGTGCCTTCGAAGACGATGCGGCCGTGGCCCATCACATAGCAGCGCTGGGAGATCTGCAGCGCGATGGTGAGCTTCTGCTCCACCAGCAGCACCGACACGCCGCGCTTCTGGATCTCGCGCAGGTAGTCGGCCACCAGCTCGACGATCTTGGGCGCCAGGCCCTCGGTGGGCTCGTCGATCATGATGAGGCTGGGGTTGCCCATCAGCGTGCGGCACAGCGTGAGCATCTGCTGCTCGCCGCCCGACATCACGCCCGCAGGCGTGTGTTCACGCTCCTTCAGCCGCGGAAACATGGCGTACATGTCGTCGAGCTGCCAGGTGGTGCGCGGCCCGCGGGCCTCCCCCGCCTTCTGACCCAGCAGCAGGTTCTGCTTGACCGTGAGCTTGGGAAAGATGTCGCGGCTCTCGGGCACGTAGCCGATGCCGTGGCGGGCGATGTCGTAGGCATGGTGGCCCAGCAGCTGCTCGTCGCGCCAGCGCACCGAGCCCTTGCCGTCGACCAGGCCCATGATGGTCTTGACCGTGGTGGAGCGGCCCGAGCCGTTGCGGCCCAGCAGGCTGACGATCTCGCCCGGCTGCACGTTGAGCGACACGCCATGCAGCACGTGGCTCTTGCCGTAGAAGGCGTGGAGGTTGTCGACGTTCAGCATCAGGACACCATGGCGGCTTGCTGCTCGGCCAGCACCGAGCCCAGATAGGCTTCGCGCACGCGCTCGTTGGCGCGCACGGCCTCGGGCGTGTCGAAGGCGATGACCTCGCCATAGACCAGCACCGCGATCTTGTCGGCCAGGCCGAAGACCACGCTCATGTCGTGCTCCACGGTCAGCAGCGTCTTGCCCACCGTGACCTCGCGGATGAGCTCGACGAAGCGGTGCGTCTCGGACTGGCTCATGCCGGCGGTGGGCTCGTCCAGCAGGATCACCTTGGCGCCGCCGGCGATGGTGATGCCGATCTCCAGCGCACGCTGCTCGGCGTACGTCAGGTTGACGGCCAGCGTGTCGCGCTTGCGCTCCAGGCGGATCTGGTGGAGCACCTCGTCGGCCCGGTCGTTGGCGTCCTTCAGGTCGGCCAGGAACTTCCAGAACGCATAGCGGTAGCCCAGGCTCCACAGCACCGCGCAGCGGATGTTCTCGAACACCGACAGCCGGGTGAACAGGTTGCTCACCTGGAAGCTGCGCGCCAGGCCCTTGCGGTTGATGGTGTAGGGCTGCAGGCCGTCGATGCGCTCGCCGTGCAGGTGGATGCTGCCGCTGGTGGGGTGCAGCCGCCCGCTGATGAGGTGGAACAGCGTGGACTTGCCCGCGCCGTTGGGGCCGATGATGGCCACGCGCTCGCCTTCGCGCACGGCCAGGCTGGCGCCGCGGATGATCTCGGTCTTGCCGAAGCTCTTGCGCACGTCGCGCAGCTCCACGGCCATGCCGGCTGCGGATGCAACCGTCGTCTTCATAGGTGCTCCCGACGGCGGATCTCCGCCTCGATGTCTTCCTGGATGGCGCCCCACTCACGCACGTACTGGCGGCGGGCGATCTCGAACAGGGCCACGCCGGTCAGGGCGAGGAAGACCGCGCCGAACCACGCGTCCACGCCGTGCGTGTTGAGCTCGATGCCGGCAAACGTCATCTGCGGGCCCAGCGCCTCGTTGAGCTGCAGGTGGTAGGCCATCTCCACCATCACCGCCACGCCGGCCAGCGCCGCCAGCGCCGTGCCGGCCAGGGCGAAGTACGACGCGGCGATGCGGCGGAAGCGCCCGAAGGAGGCCACGCGCAGGTTCATCATGATCAGGCTGGCGATGCCGCCGGGCGCCACCATCACCATGAACAGGAAGACCACGCCCAGGTAGAGCAGCCAGGCCTCCGTGAGCTTGGAGAACATCACCATGCCGAAGACCATCAGCACCGCGCCGATGATGGGGCCGAAGAAGAAGGTGGCCCCGCCCAGGAAGGTGAAGAGCAGGTAGGCGCCCGAGCGGTGCGCGCCGACCACCTCGGCCGTGACGCTCTCGAAGTTGAGCGCATGCAGCCCGCCGGATATCCCGGCAAAGAAGCCCGCCGCGATGAAGGCCAGGAAGCGCACATGCCGCGTGCTGTAGCCGATGAACTCCACGCGCTCGGGGTTGTCGCGCACCGCGTTGAGCATGCGGCCCAGCGGCGTGCGCGTGAAGGCGAACATCGCCGCGGTGCAGATCCAGGTATAGACGGCGATCAGGTAATAGACCTGGATCTGCGGCCCGAAGGTGATGCCCATCACCGGCTGGCCGACCACGCGGTTGGTGCTGATGCCGCCCTCGCCGCCGAAGAAGTCGGGGAACATCAGCGACATGTTCCACACCAGCTCGCCCACGCCCAGCGTGATCATCGCGAAGATGGTCCCGGACTTCTTGGTGGACACATAGCCCAGCAGCACCGCGAAGAACATCCCCGCGACGCCGCCGACCAGCGGCACCAAGCTGACCGGCAGGCCGGACCAGTCCCCGGCAATGCGGTTGAGCGCATGCACGGCAACGAAGGCGCCCAGGCCGGAATAGACGGCATGGCCGAAGCTCAGCATGCCGCCCTGCCCCAGCAGCATGTTGTAGGACAGGCAGGCGATGATGGCGATGCCGATCTGGCACAGCATGGTCATCGCAAAGCTGCTGGTGAAGAGCAGCGGCGCGGCGAGCATCAGCAGCGCATACGCCGTCCAGATGACGAAGCGGCCGACGTTGTAGGGCTTGAATTGGTACACGGTGGAGGACATGGCGTCATTCCTCCCGCGTGCCGAGCAGGCCCTTGGGCCGGAAGATCAGCATGAGCACGAGCAGCAGGTAAGGCAGGATCGGCGCCATCTGCGACACCGAGATGGTCAGCAGCGAGTAGCCCGGCGCCGTGGGGGCCGGGTCCACGCCGAAGACCTGCAGCAGGCTCAGCGTGGTCTTGTCCACCGTCACCGCCCAGGTGGTCATCACGCCGATCAGCAGCGAGGCGATGAAGGCGCCGGCCAGCGAGCCCATGCCGCCCACCACCACCACCACGAAGATGATGGAGCCCACCGCAGCAGCCATCGCCGGCTCGGTGACGAAGGCATTGCCGCCGATTACGCCCGCCAGCCCGGCCAGCGCGGCACCGGCGCCGAAGACCAGCATGAAGATGCGCGGCACGTTGTGGCCCAGCGCCTCGACCATCTCCGGATGCGTCAGCGCGGCCTGGATGATCAGCCCCAGCCGCGTGCGCGTGAGCACCAGCCACAGCGCCACCAGCATGAACAGCGCCACCAGCATCATGAAGCCGCGGTAGGCCGGGAACTGCGTGCAGGACGCGCCGGCGGCCGAGCAGACCTCCGGCCCCGCCAGGCCCCAGACGGCGCTCAGGCCGCCCTCGCCGCCCACCAGCGTGAACAGCGGGCCCTGCAGCTCAGCGGGGATGGTGTAGTTGACGGCCGAGCGGCCCCAGATCAGCTGCACCACCTCCAGGATCACGTAGGACAGGCCGAAGGTGATCAGCAGCTCCGGCACGTGGCCGAACTTGTGCACTCGCCGCAGGCAGAGCTTCTCGAACAGGGCGCCCAGCACCCCGACGGCCAGCGGCGCCAGCACCAGCGCCGGCCAGTAGCCCACGGCGGAGCTGATCTTGTAGGCGATATAGGCGCCCAGCATGTAGAAGCTGGCGTGGGCGAAGTTGAGCACGCCCATCATGCTGAAGATCAGCGTGAGGCCCGAGCTCAGCATGAACAGCAGCAGCCCGTAGCTGATGCCGTTGAGCAGGAAGACGACGGTGGTTTCCATCAGTCGGACGCGCAAGGCGTCGGTGAGGACGAGGTGGGAAGGCCGGCGCGGCGTGCCGCCCCTGCGGACACGACGCGGGCCCCGATCACGGAGCCCGCAAAGAACGATGCGCCGGCTGCGACAGCCCCGGCGCCCAGCCGCGGCGCCGTGCCCGGCCGGCACGGCGCGCGGGCAGCCCGGTCAGGGCCGCTTGAGCTGGCAGGACGTGGGCGTGCTGGCCACGAAGGCGTCGAAGGTGCGCACCGGCGCAAAGGTGTAGCCGGTGTTCTCCACGCTGTAGCTGTTCTTGGCGTCCGTCTTCACCCACTGCGAGATGTAGAGCGGCTGCTGCAGCTGGTGGTCGGTCTTGCGCATTTCCACGTCGCCGTTGAAGCTCTTGAATTTGAGCCCCTCCATCGCCGCGGCCACCTTCACCGGATCGGTGGACTTGGCCTTGGCCATCGCGTTCGTCAGCAGCGCGAACTCGTGGTAGATCGAGCCGGTGTACCAGTCGTCGTTGAACTTGGCCTTGAACTCCGCGCCCAGCTTGCCCACCTCGCCGCCCATGTTGGGATGCATGTAGGCGACCTGGTAGACGCGGCCGGCACCGGCTGCGCCGATGGCAGTGGGCGCGCCCGTCACGCCCGCGTAGTAGGTGAAGAACTTGGTGTTCAGCCCGGCCTCGTTGGCGGCCTTGATCAGCAGCGCCAGGTCCGAGCCCCAGTTGCCGGTGATGACCGTGTCGGCGCCCGAGGCCTTGATCTTGGCCACGTAGGGCGCGAAGTCACGCACCTGGGCCAGCGGATGGAAGTCGTCGCCCACGATCTGGATGTCCGGGCGCTTGCGCTTGAGCGTTTCCTTGGCGTAGAGCGAGACCTGCTTGCCGTGCGCGTAGTTCTGGTTGATCAAGAAGACCTTCTTGACGTCCGGCTGGTCCTTGATGAAGGTGGACAGCGCTTCCATCTTCATGGACGTGTCGGCATCCAGGCGGAAGTGCCAGTAGCTGCACTTGCTGTTGGTCAGGTCCGGGTCCACCGCGGAGTGGTTGAGATAGACGATCTCCTTGCCCGGGTTGCGCTCGTTGTGCTTGTTGATGGCGTCGATCAGCGCAGCCGCGGCGCCGGAGCCGTTGCCCTGCGTCACGTAGCGGATGCCCTGGTCGATGGCGGCCTTCAGTGCGTTCAGGGACTCGGCCGGCGAGGCCTTGTTGTCGAACGTGACGATCTCGAACTTCACGCCCGCGGGGTTCTTCTGGTTGAACTTCTCCGCGAAGAACTGGAGCGTCTTCACCTGGTTCTGGCCCACGCCGGCCATCAGGCCGGACAGCGGGTCGATGTAGGCGATGCGGACCTTCTCGCCCGACTGGGCGAAGGCAGCGGTGTTGGCCAGCACTGCGCATGCAGCCATCACACCCAGAGCTCGGCGATTCAAACGCATGGGGGGTCTCCTCTCGTTACCTGACGTAAGGCGTACATGAGGTTAGTGGGGACCTGCGGACCCTGTAACTAGGGGTTGACCCAGCGTAGACCCAGGGGTCAGGAACTGCACCGCAGTTCAAACAGAAAACGTGTACGGGCAAGTACAAAAAAGGCGCCCGAAGGCGCCTGTTGAGGGTGAATGAAGCGGGATGCGGCGCGGCTCAGGCCGTGGGCAACTTGTGGTCGCGGAACTGGTCGCGCAGCTTGAGCTTCTGGATCTTGCCGGTGGCCGTGTGCGGCAGCTCGGAGACGAACACCACGTCGTCCGGCGTCTGCCACTTGGGGATCTTGCCTTCGTAGAAGCCGATCAGCTCCTCGCGCGTGGCCTGGGCACCCGGCTTGAGCACCACCACCAGCAGCGGGCGCTCGTCCCACTTGGGATGCGGCACGGCAATGGCCGCGGCCTCGTTGACCGCCGGATGGCCCATCGCGATGTTCTCCAGGTCGATGGAGCTGATCCACTCGCCACCGGACTTGATCACGTCCTTGGAGCGGTCGGTGATCTGCATGAAGCCGTCGGCATCGATGGTGGACACGTCGCCCGTGGGGAACCAGCCGTAGTCCAGCGGCGACTTGGCCACGTTGAGGTAGCTGTCGATGATCCAGTGGCCGCGCACCAGCAGGTCACCGGACTGCTTGCCGTCCCAGGGCAGGTCTTCGCCGTGGTCGTTGACGATGCGCAGGTCCACGCCGTAGACGGCCCGGCCCTGCTTGGCCAGCAGCTTGCGCTTGGCCGCCTCGGGCAGCTCGCGGTGCTTGGATTTCAGGCGCGACACGCAGCCCAGCGGAGAGGTCTCGGTCATGCCCCACGCATGGATCACCTGCACGCCGAACTTGTCCTGGAACGCATCAATCATCGCCGGCGGGCAGGCCGAGCCGCCGATGATGGTGCGCTTGAAGGTGCTGAACTTCAGGTTGTTGCTGCTCACGTGGTTGAGCAGGCCGAGCCAGATGGTGGGCACGCCGGCGCTGATGGTCACGCCCTCGGCCTCGAAGATGTCGTGCAGCGACTTGCCGTCCAGGTGCGGGCCGGGCATCACCAGCTTGCAGCCCACGGCCGCGGCGCCATACGGGATGCCCCAGGCGTTGACGTGGAACATGGGCACGGCGGGCAGCATCACGTCCTCGGCCGACAGGCCCATCGCGTCGGGCATGGCGCCGACGATGGCATGCAGCACGGTGGAGCGGTGGCTGTAGACGGCGCCCTTCGGGTTGCCGGTGGTGCCGGACGTGTAGCAGATGCTCGACGCGGTGTTCTCGTCGAACTCCGGCCAGGTGTACTGGCCGTCCTCGGCCTCGACCAGGTCCTCGTAGCACAGCAGGCCCTCGATGCTGGTCTGCGCCGGCATGTGGGCGCGGTCCGTCATCAGGATGACGTGCTTGACGGCCTTGAGCGCGGGCAGCAGCTTCTCCACCAGCGGCAGCAGGTTGAGATCCACGCACAGCGCCTTGTCCTCGGCGTCGTTGATGATCCAGGCGATCTGCTCGGGGAAGAGGCGTGGGTTGACCGTGTGGCAGACCAGCTGGCTGCCTGAGAGGCCGTAGTACAGCTCCATGTGGCGGTAGCCGTTCCAGGCCAGGGTGCCGACGCGGTCGCCGGCCTGCAGGCCCAGGCGGGCCATCGCCTGCGCCACCTTGCGTGAGCGCAGCTCGCAGTCGGCCCAGGTGTAGCGGTGGATGTCGCCTTCCACCCGCTTGGAGACGATCTCGGTGTCACCGTGATGCCGCGCCGCGTGGGTGATCAGCGACGAAATCATCAGCGGCATGCGCATCATCTGGCCCATCAATGCACTCATCTTTGTTGCTCCTCGGTCGGGTGAGTCGCGCGCCGCGGCGCGAAGGTGAAAACGGTTCTTGTCAATCTTACGAATGGCTTGCGCGGCAGGCCCTCGGGATCGCTCCCTAGTTCAAGGCGCGATGCGCCCCGCGGGCGGATGGGAGAGCGTGGTGCTTCACTCGTGGAAGCACGTGAACGACGCGGCCGGCTCGCGGTCGGTCCACAGGCTGTTCTCCACCGCATCCGGGTCGGCAAAGCCCAGCGCCATGCCGCAGACCACCATCTCGCCCTCGCCCAGGCCGCAGTGGCGCTCGACGATGCGGTGGTACTGCGTGAAGGCGGCTTGCGGGCAGGTGTCCAGGCCGCGGGCGCGCGCGGCCACCATGACGCTCTGGATGAACATGCCGTAGTCCAGCCAGCTGCCCTGGCACATGACGCGGTCGATGCTGAAGATCAGCCCCACCGGCGCGCCGAAGAAGGCGAAGTTGCGGCCCTGCTGCACCTGCATGCGCTCGCGGTCGCCCTTGGTGATGCCCAGCAGGCCGTAGAGGTCCCAGCCCACCTTGCGGCGGCGGTCGATATAGGGCGACACCCACTGCCGCGGGTAGTAGTCGTACTCCTCGGTGTGCGCGGCCGCCTGCTGCGGGTCGTTGTAGGCCGCCAGGATCTCGCTGGTCAGCGCATCCTTGGCCGCGCCGGTGAAGACGTGCACCTTCCACGGCTGGGTGTTGGTGCCTGATGGCGCTCGGCTGGCCACCTGCAGGATGTCTTGCAGCACCGCGCGCGGCACCGGCTGCGCCAGATAGGCACGGATGGAGCGGCGCGAGGTGATGGCCTCATCGACGGCGGCGGTGGTGGCGGGCGTGATGGCGGCGCGCTCGGCCAGGGGGCGGGTGCTCATGGGATTTGCAGCTCTTGAAGGGCATGGAGGAGCACCGCGGGCAGCTCGGTCGGCCGGCGCGTGGCGCGGTCCACGTAGACATGCACGAAGTGCCCCTGGGCAGCCGGCTCTTCCTGCCCCTGGGCAAAGAGGCCGACCTCGTAGCGCACGCTGCTGCGGCCGATGTGGGCCACGCGCAGGCCGGCCTCCACCGTCTGCGGGAAGGACAGCGGCGCAAAGTAGGTGCACTGGGTCTCGATCACCAGGCCGATCACGGCGCCGGCATGGATGTCCAGCGCGCCGGCTTCGATCAGCGTGCGGTTGACCGCGGTATCGAAGAAGCTGTAGTAGACGACGTTGTTGACGTGGCCGTAGACGTCGTTGTCCATCCAGCGCGTCGGCAGGGCCACGAAGCGGACGTAATCGGTGCGCGGGCGCGGCGGGACACGGCTCATGCGGGCGATTATTCCCGCCCAGGACGCGGGGGTTTACCCGGGTTCGCCCTCTGTTGCGCCGGCCAAAGAGACGCCCGCGTACATGAATGCGGACTCGGCCCTGTCAGCCGCCCAGTCCTGCCAGCTGTGCAAGGCCTGACGCACGGTGTGGGCCTGCAGGTCCACCATGCGCGGCAGGTCTTCGCCATAGCCGCCGGCCATGGTCAGCACCAACGGGATGCGTCGCGGGCGCACGGCGGCAAGCACGCGACGATCGCGCTCTGCCAGGCCCGCGGCCGTGAGCCTGAGCCGCCCAAGGCGATCGTGCTCGTGCGGGTCGGCGCCGGCAAGCAAGAAGACCAGTCGCGGCGGATCGTCCGCAGTGCGCTGCCACAGCGCAGCCAGCGCCGCGTCCAGCGCGGCCAGGTAGCCGGCATCATCGCAGTCATCGGGCAGCTCCACGTCCAGGCTGCCCGGCTCCTTGCGGAAGGGATAGTTGCGCTGGCCGTGCAGCGACAAGGTGAACACCGACGCATCGCCACGGAAGATCGCCGCCGTGCCATTGCCCTGGTGCACATCCAGGTCGATGACGGCCACGGGCGGCAGGCCGCCTACCTGCCGCTGAAACCAGCGCGCCGCCACCGCTACGTCGTTGAACACGCAGTACCCAGCGCCGGCATCCGCACGCGCGTGGTGCGAGCCGCCGGCCAAGTTGGCGGCCACGCCCTCGCGCAGCGCCGCCTGCGTAGCCATGAGCGTGGCACCCACCGAGCGGCGCGCGCGCAGCACGGTCTGCTGCGTCTGGGCAAAACCGATCTCGCGCTGCTGGGCCGGGCTCAGCCGGCCCTGCAGCACGGCATCGACGTAGGCCGCATCGTGCACGCCGCACAGCACATCGCGCGTGGCGGGCAACGCCGGTCGCAACCGCACGCCGGGCAAGTCGCGGGCGACCGCCTCGCGCAGCATGCGGAAGCGCGCGGCGGGAAAGCGGCTGCCCGTCGGCAGGCTGACATCGGTCTCGTCGCTGTGGAAGGCCAGCATGCGTTTGCCCCATGAAACGCCGTCAGTGTGCCGATTGGGACGATGCACCGTAGGCCACGCCCAGCCATGGGGACATGCCCGCTGCACGCTGCATCGCCCCGGCGCACTGCCTAAACTGGCCCACCGCTTTGTACGGGGGCCACGCGATGAGCGATTACAAAATCAGGAAGTCGGACGACGAATGGCGGGCGCAGCTCGACCCGATGCAGTTCGAGGTCACGCGGCATGCCGCCACCGAGCGGGCCTTCACCGGCAAGTACTGGGACCACTTCGAGGACGGCGTCTACCGCTGCGTGTGCTGCCACGCCCCGCTGTTCGCCTCCGACACCAAGTTCGACGCCGGCTGCGGCTGGCCGAGCTACTTCCAGCCCATCCGCGCCGACATCATCGAGCGCGTGGTTGACCGCAGCCACGGCATGGTGCGCGTGGAGGTGCGCTGCCAGGACTGTGGCGCCCACCTGGGCCACGTCTTCCCGGACGGACCGGCCCCCACCGGCGAGCGCTATTGCATCAATTCCGCGGCGATAGACTTCGAGCCCGCCCCCGGCAGCGAAGCGAGCAGGGGCTGACCGCCTTGCCGGCGCTCCAACGCCTTCTTCCCTTCCCCCCGCCCGTCGCCTCGTCGCGCCTGCGCCAGCCCCCAATGAAGCTGCTCTTCGACTTCCTGCCGCTGATCTTCTTCTTTGCGACGTACAAGTACGCCGCCGGCCACAAGGAGCTGGGCGCCGAGTGGGCCAACCGCTACCTGCACGGCCTGGTCTCCGGCGGGCCGATCACGCCGGCAGAAGCCCCCATCCTGCTCGCCACCGGCGTCGTCATCGTGGTGACGCTGGTGCTGATGGTGGTGATGAAGCTGCGCGGCATGAAGCTCGACAAGCTGCTGTGGGCCAACGTGGGCATCGTCACCGTGCTGGGCCTGGCCACGCTGTGGTTCCGCAACGAGACCTTCATCAAGTGGAAGCCCACCGGCATCTACTGGCTGATGGCGCTGGTCTTCCTTCTCAGCGAGCGGTTGACCGGCAAGAACCTGCTGGCCACGCTGATGGGCGGGCAGACCGACCTGCCGCGCTTCGTCCTGCGGCGGCTGACCTGGGCTTGGGTGGGCTTCTTCACGCTGATGGGGGTGCTCAACCTGTGGGTGGCCTATGCCTTCTCCAACGACATCTGGGTGGACTTCAAGATGTTCGGCGGCATCGGCCTGATGCTGGTCTTCGTGATCGGCCAGGCGGTCTACCTCAGCCGGCACATGAAGGAGCCGCCCGCCAGCGCCGCGCCGTCTACCGAGCCCACGCCATGAGCACCGCGCCCCGCGTCGACATCGCCGAGATCGAGCGCCGGCTGCGCGCCGCACTGGCCCCCACCGCCCTGCGCGTGGAGGATGACAGCCACCACCACGCTGGCCATGAAGGGGCCAAGTCCGGCGGCCATTACACGGTGCACATCACCAGCGCCGCCTTCCACGGGCTGCCCGCCATTGCGCGACATCGCCTTGTGTATGATGCCCTGCGCGATGTGATGGACCGTGGCATCCACGCTCTGGCCATACGCGCATCGGTGCCGGCCACGCCGTCCGGCGGCACCGCCTCCCCTCCCCCCGCCGCGGGCTGATCCCGCCGGCGCCAAGCGCCAGCCCCCTCGCTCCGCGCGCATCCCTACTCTCCGCTCCCCGCTCGCTCATGAACAAACTGTCCTTCGGGCTCGTTGCGGCCAGCGCCGCGCTGCTGATGTCGCCGGCTTTTGCGCAGAACATCGCCATCGTCAACGGCAAGGCCGTGCCCAAGGCGCGCGTCGACGCGCTGGTGGAGCAGGTCAGGCAGCAGAGCCAGCAGCCCGTGACGCCGGAGCTGGAGCGCCAGGCGCGCGACGAGGTCGTGATCCGCGAGATCTTCATGCAGGAGGCCGAGCGCCGGGGCCTGCAGCGCTCGCGCGACTACCTGCAGCGCATGGAGCTGATGCGCCAGGGCCTGCTGATCAACGAGCTGTTTGCCGACGAGGCCAAGCGCAACCCGGTCACCGACAAAGAACTGCGCGCCGAGTACGACAAGCTGCTGGCCCAGACCGGCGGCGGCAAGGAATACCGCGCCCGCCACATCCTGGTGGACAAGGAAGAGGACGCCAAGGCGCTGATCGCCAAGATCAAGGGCGGCGCCAAGTTCGAGGACGTGGCCAAGAAGAACTCCAAGGACACCGGCTCGGCCGAATCCGGCGGTGATCTGGACTGGGCCTCGCCCAACACCTATGTGCCGGAGTTCTCGCAGGCGATGGTCAAGCTGCAGAAGGGCCAGATGACCGATGCGCCGGTCAAGTCCGAGCACGGCTGGCACGTGATCCGCCTGGACGACGTGCGCGAGAACGCGCCACCGCCCTTCGAGGCCGTCAAGCCGCAGATCGAGCAGTTCGTCAAGCAGCAGCGCATGGCCCAGTTCCGCGAGGACCTGCGCAAGAAGGCCAAGACGGACTACAAATTCAGCGAGCCGCAGCAGCAGCCCACGGGCAACTGAGGGCCGCCGGCCCGGTGATCGCGAAGGCGCCTGCGGGCGCCTTCTTTGCTTTCTGGCCCCGCCATGGCGCCGCCGGCCCGGCGGTGCGTGAACGCCGCTTCCTTCAGCGCAGCTGCATGGCCAGCATCAAGGCGCCGATGAATACCGGCTGGTGGACCATGTAGAAGCTCAGGCTCCAGCGGCCGAGCAGCGCCAGCGGCGCGGCCGGGCGAGGCAGCGGCCCGGTGAGGCGGCTGCCCTCGCGGGCCAGCAGCATCTGCGTGGCGGCCAAGCCCCAGAGCATCACGCCCAGCCACGGGAAGATGGGTACGTAGTCCTCGGTGACCGGCTTGTGCGTCACCAGGCCCACCCAGTTGGTCCAGCGGCTGTCGAACAGCGGGTGGCTGACCCATTGCGGCAGCAGCACGATGAGCAGGCCCAGCGGCCACAGCCATCCACCCAGCGGCGCCAGCAGCCGCGCGGCGATCAGCATCACCGCCATGCCGTGCAGCACGCCGAAGCTGATCCAGCTGCGCGGGAACATCAGCGCACTGCCCAGGCTGACCAGCAGCGCGCACGCGGCGATCTGCGCCCAGCGGCGCCAGAAGCGCGGCCAGCTTTGCTGCTGGGCCACGGCCACCGCCTGGCCCGCGCCGGCGCACAGCAGGAAGAGCGACAGGATGGCCGTGCGCTGCAGGGTCCACACCGGGTCGGCGTAGAAGTCGGCATCGATCAGCCGGAAAGTGGCCAGGTCGAAGCAGAAGTGGAAGACGGCCATCCAGACGAGCGCCAGGCCGCGCAGGGCGTCCAGGCGGTCGTAGCGCGGGCTCGCAAGACCGGCAGGGGCGGAATGGGCAGGGTGGGACAAGGCGGCGGGCTGCATGGGGCCACGGTGTAGCGACGGCCGGCGCGAACCGGGCCGGGCGTGGCGGATTCCGGGCCTGGGCGATGGGATTGCCCGGCGGCGCACAGACGCGCCGATAGACTGGCGGGTTCGCCGGCGCATTATGAAAGCGCCCTGGACCCCGGCGCTGCCCTGCCGCGATCCTCGCCGGCTCCGCCCCCTTCGCACCGCGCGTCCTTCCGGCGCCCTGTTCGCCCCCTTGTTCTGCCCACCATGCCCGCCACCCGCTCCAACCGTCTGGAACTCCTCAGCCCGGCCCGCACGGCGGACATCGGCATCGAGGCCGTCAACCACGGCGCGGATGCGGTCTACATCGGCGGGCCGTCCTTCGGGGCGCGGGCCGGCGCCAGCAACGAGGTGGCCGACATCGAGCGGCTGGTGAAGCATGCCCACCGGTTCGGTGCGCGCATCTTCGTGACGCTCAACACCATCCTGCGCGACGACGAGCTGGAGCCGGCGGCGCGGATGATCCGGCAGGTGTACGAGGCCGGCGCCGACGCGCTGATCATCCAAGACATGGGCCTTTTGGAGCTGGACCTGCCGCCGATCCAGCTGCATGCCAGCACCCAGTGCGACATCCGCACGCCGGAGAAGGCGCGCTTCCTGCAGGACGTGGGCTTCTCACAGATCGTGCTGGCCCGCGAGCTGACGCTGCAGCAGATCCAGGCCGTGGCCGCGGCCACCACCTGCGAGCTGGAGTTCTTCGTCCACGGTGCGCTGTGCGTGGCCTACAGCGGCCAGTGCTTCATCAGCCACGCGCACACCGGCCGCAGCGCCAACCGGGGCGACTGCTCCCAGGCCTGCCGGCTGCCCTACAACGTGACCGACGCCGACGGCCGCATCGTGGCCTACGAGCAGCACGTGCTGTCGATGAAGGACAACGACCAGAGCGCCAACCTGCGCGCGCTGGTGGATGCCGGCATCCGCAGCTTCAAGATCGAAGGCCGCTACAAGGACATGGGCTATGTGAAGAACATCACCGCCCACTACCGCCGGCTGCTGGACGACCTGCTGCAGCAGCGGCCGGGGCTGGCGCGCGGCTCCAGCGGGCGCTGCACCTTCTTCTTCACGCCCGAGCCGGAGAAGAACTTCAACCGCGGCAGCACCGACTACTTCGTCAACGGCCGCCAGATGGACATCGGCGCCTTCGACTCGCCCAAGCATGTCGGCCTGCCGGTCGGCCATGTGGAGAAGGTGGGCCCGAACTGGTTCGAGGTGGCCGGTGAGGTGGCGCTGCACAACGGCGACGGCCTGACCTACTACACGCTGCAGCGTGACCTGATCGGCGTGCAGGCCAACCGGGTGGAGCCGCAGGGATACGAGCCGCATCGGCTTTGGCGCGTCTTCCCGAAGGAGCCCGTCGCGGCCCTCAAGGACCTGCGCGTCGGCACCGAGATCAGCCGCAACCGCGACCACGACTGGGAGCTGCAGCTCACGCGCAAGTCGGCCGAGCGCCGCATCGGCGTGAAGCTGCTGCTGCGCGAGACGGCGGCCGGCCTGGCGCTGACCGCGCGTGACGAGGACGGGCATGAGGCGACGGTGCACACCACCGTGGCGCTGCAGCCGGCCCAGCAGCCCGAGCGCGCCGAGGCCACGCTGCGCGAGCACCTGGGCAAGCTGGGCAACACCGTCTTCGCGGTGCAGGGCATCGAGCTGGACCTGGCCCAGCCGTGGTTCGTGCCGGCCTCGGTGCTCAACGGCCTGCGGCGCGACGCCGTCGCCGCGCTGGAGTCCGCCCGCGAGGCGGCCCGCGTGCGTCCGCCGCGCGCCGCCGCGGTGCAGCCGCCCGCCCCGTACCCCGACGACACGCTGAGCTACCTGGCCAACGTGTTCAACCACAAGGCGCGCGACTTCTACGCCCGCCACGGCGTGAAGGTGATCGACGCCGCCTACGAGTCGCACGAGGAGCTGGGCGAGGTCAGCCTGATGATCACCAAGCACTGCGTGCGCTACTCCTTGAGCCTGTGCCCCAAGCAGGCCAAGGGGGTGACCGGCGTGCAGGGCACGGTGCGCGCCGACCCGCTGGTGCTGGTCAACGGCAAGGAGAAGCTCACCCTGCGCTTCGACTGCAAGCCCTGCGAGATGCACGTGGTGGGCAAGATCAAGCGCGGCGTGCTGAACGCGGTGCCGGCCG
Organism: Pseudomonadota bacterium; assembly: GCA_049321005.1. GTDB lineage: Bacteria > Pseudomonadota > Gammaproteobacteria > Burkholderiales > Burkholderiaceae_C > Aquabacterium. The sequence goes on along the minus strand of JBMOQL010000002.1, from coordinate 278,337 downwards.
CGCCGGTGCAGTTCTACCGGACGCGGCCCGCACCTGCGGCGCGCTGAACGCCGCCTGCAGGCAAGGCAGGGGCCGGACGCGGGCCCGATGCATCAGGGGCGCACGCAAGGGCTCGGCGCTCCAGCCACCCCGCCACGCCGGCGCCCGCCCGGCGCGCGGCCGGAACCCCGGTTGCCCGCCCAGGGCATGCGCCCGGCATCCTGCGGGGCGCGGCTTCAAGGAGATGCCCCATGGCCCACCACGATCACCGTTCCTGTATCGCCGCCTGTTACGCCTGTGCGGACGCCTGCGACCACTGCGCCACGGCCTGCCTGAGCGAGCCAGACCCGAAAGCCATGGCCCGCTGCATCGCCCTGGACATCGATTGCGCCCAGGCGTGCCGTCTGGCTGCCGGCTTCATGGCCCGCGGCAGCGCGTTGGACAGTGACGCCTGCCGCTTCTGCGCCGAGGTGTGCGAGGCCTGCGCCACCGAGTGTTCCCAGCACCCGATGGACCACTGCCAGGCCTGCGCCCAGGCCTGCCGGGAATGCGCGCAGGCCTGCCGCGCGATGGCTTCCCGCCCGCCGGGCCGCGCCGGTGCGGCCGGCACGCACGCGGCGCACTGACTCCCGCGTCGCCGGGCGCTCCACGCACGGCGGGCGCGGCGGCGCCCGGCTGTCGCCCCGGCCGCGGCACACTGCCGGGATGAACTTCACTTTCCGGCAGCTGCAGGTCTATGCCCAGGTCATCGCCACCGGCAGCTACACCCGGGCGGCCGAGCAACTGCACACCACACAGCCGGCCGTCTCGCAGCAGGTGCGCCAGCTGACGGAGGCCGTGGGCCTGCCGCTGGTCGAGCAGATGGGCCGCAGGGTCTACCCCACCGAGGCTGGCCGCGCAGTGTTGGCCTGCTGGGAGACGATGGCCGCCAGCCACCATGAGCTGGAGCAGGCCATCAACGGCCTGAAGGGCTTGCAGCGCGGCACGCTGCGGCTGGCCGCGGTGAGCACGGCGGAGTCCTTCGTGCCCCGCATCCTGGGGCCGTTCTGCGCCCGCTACCCCGGCGTGGAAGTGCGGCTGGAGGTGGCCAACCGCGACCGCGTGGTCGAGCGGCTGCATGCCAATGCCGACGACCTCTACATCATGAGCGTGCCGCCGCCGGAGCTGGAGCTGTCGGTGCACCCGTTCCTGGACAACCCGCTCGTGGCGATCGCGCCGCTGGGGCATGCGCTGGCGGCGCGTGCGCGACTGACCCTGGCCGACCTGGCCGGCGAGCGCTTCATCATGCGCGAGCGTGGCTCAGGCACCCGCATCGCGGTGGAGGAGCACCTGGCCCGCGCCGGCGTGCAGTTGGACGTGCGGCTGGAGCTGGGCAGCAACGAGGCCATCAAGGAGGCGGTGGCGGGCGGCCTGGGCCTGGCCATCTTGTCGCGCCACGCACTGCACCGCGCGGTAGAGGCCGACGACGTGGTCGTGCTGCCGGTGGAGGGCTTCCCACTGCACACCACCTGGCAGGTGGTGCACCTGCGGCGCAAGCCGCTCTCTGTGCTGGCCCGCACCTTCCTGGGCGAGCTCACGCGGGCCGCGGCCGAGTACCAAGCCCGAAAGGGGCTGCAGGCGGCCTGACGCCGCCTGGTGCAGCCTGACAAACGGCATGCCGCTTGCCGAACAGGGGCATGGCGGCCGATGACGACACCCCCAGCACCCCGGCCCGCGCCATCTGGAAGGGCGCGGTCACCTTCGGGCTCGTGCACATCCCGGTGGCGTTGTATCCACTGGCCAAGCGCCAGTCGCTGGACTTCGACTGGCTGGACAAGCGCACCATGCACCCCGTGGGCTACCAGCGCATCGACAAGACCACGGGCAAGAGGGTGGAGGCCGCCGATATCGCCCGCGGCATCGCGGTGGAGAAGGGCCGCTACGTCATCCTGACGGATGAGGAGATCAAGGCCGCGCGCTCGGCTGCCGTGCAGGAGGTGGAGCTGCTGGCCTTCGTCGATCAGGGCGACATCCCGGTGGGCTACTTCGAGGCCCCTTACGTGCTGGTGCCGGTGTCGGGCGCGGGCTGGATCTACCAGCTGCTGCACGACGCTCTGACCGACAGCGGCAAGGTGGGCATCGCCCGCGTGGTGATCCAGACCCGACAGCACCTGGCCGCCCTGCTGCCCCAGGGCCGCGCACTGGTGCTCAACACCCTGCGCTGGGCCAGCGAGATGCGCGATGCCGAGGCGCTGCTGGACAGCCAGTCCGCCGCCGCGGCCCCCAAGCGGGGCCCGGCGCGCCAGGCTACCGAGCGTGAACGCGACATGGCCGAGCAGCTGATTGCCGACATGAGCACCGGCTGGGACCCGGCGCAGTACCGCGACACCTTCCGCGACGAGATCCTGGCCCTGGTGGAGCGCAAGCAGAACGAGGGCGAGATCCATGCGGTGGAGGGCGCGGCGGCCGCGCCGGCCAGCTCGGCCGAGATCGTCGACCTGACCGAGCTGCTGCGCAAGAGCCTGCGCGGCGGGGCGGGAGCTGGTACGCCCGCAAGGAGCGGCCGAGCGGACGCCGCACCGGCTGAAGCGGACAACGCCCCGGGCCCCGATGGGGACGACCCGCCGCGCCGCACGGCCCGCGGCAGCGGCCCGCGCGCTGTGCCGGCGCCCTCCCCGCGTGACAAGGCTGCCGCCGCTCGTAGTGGCGGCGCCAGCAGCGGCGCCCGCGCCTCTGCCAGCAGGGCGAAGCCTGCAGCCAAGCCTTCGTCCAAAACGGTAGCCAAGCCGGCTGCCAAGCGCGCCGCTGCACCGGCCGGCAGCAGCCGCGCGGAGCCGGCCCGCCCACCGGCCCGAAAACGCGCCTGACCGCTGCATGGGGCCAGCGGATGCACCCAGGATGCAGGCAGGGCGATGCAGCGGCCGCCGCCAAGCGCCATTCAGTCCCTGACGATCCCACCTGCCATGCCGCAACGAGCCGCCACCAGCCGCCCGACCATTCGAACCCCACGACGCCCCCCGCCCGAGCCGCAAGCCGATGTCCGCCCCGAGGACGCCAACGACGGCCGGGGCGGTACGCGGACCGACCGCCCGGGGCGCGGTCGGCCTGCGTTGCAAGGCCGCGCAGAATGCGCCCGCCCGTCCGCCGACCCGCTGGCGCGCTACCGCTCGATGCGGGACTTCCGGCTGACGGCCGAGCCCGCCGGTGAGGTGGCGCCCGCCGCGCAAGCCCTGCGCTACGTCATCCAGAAGCACCACGCACGCCGCCTGCACTACGACTTCCGGCTGGAGCTGGATGGCACGCTCAAGAGCTGGGCCGTGCCCAAGGGGCCGAGCTTCAACCCGGCCAACAAGCGCCTGGCGGTGGAGGTGGAGGACCACCCGCTCGAATACCGCCACTTCAGCGGGGACATCCCCGCCGGCCAGTACGGCGCAGGTCATGTGGACGTGTGGGACCGCGGCAGCTGGACGCCCAAGGGCGACCCGCACGAGGGCCTGCGCAAGGGCCGGCTGCACTTCATCCTCGACGGCGAGAAGCTGCGCGGCGCCTGGGTGCTGGTGCGCACCGGCCGTCCCGACCGCCAGCCGCAGTGGCTGCTGTTCAAGGAGCCGGACGAGTTCGCCGTGGGCCCGGATCAGCCCGAGGTGGTGGACCTGCGGCCCGAGCCCTTGGGGCCCGAGGGGGATGAGCGCGATCCCCAAGCCCACGGCCGGGCCAAACAGGCTCCGGCCGCGTCGTCCGGGGCAGGCCGAAGCGCGGCGGGCACGGCGCCGGTCTCCAAGGTGGCCACCTCCGATGGTGTAGCGCCCCAGGCGGCCAAGACACTGAAAGCCGCAGGGCGCCCGGCCACGCAAGCCACGGCAGTGCCCCGGACGTCAAAGCGGAGTACGACCGACGGCATCGCGCGGGGCGCTGCCCCGAGGGCAGACGTTCCGCTTCAACCCGCTGATCTGCCCGGCGCGCGCAAGGCTCCCCTGCCCGCTCAACTCACCCCGCAGCTGGCCACCCTGGTGGACGAGGCGCCCGAGGACGGCACCGACGAGGGCGGCGAAGGTGGAGGGCCGTGGCGCTATGAGGTCAAGTTCGACGGCTACCGGCTGCTGGCGCGCATCTGCAGGGGCAAGGCCAGGCTCGTCACCCGCAGCGGCCAGGACTGGACCCATCGCATGCCCGAGCTGGCCCGGGCGCTGGCCACGCTGCCCCTCGACAGCGCCTGGGTGGACGGCGAGATCGTGGTCTTCGACGACGAAGGGCAGCCCAGCTTCCAGCGGCTGCAGCAGGCGTTTGAAGGATCACGGGACGGGCCGGCTGCCGGCGGCGATCGCATCGTCTTCATGGCGTTTGACCTGCCACACGCCGACGGCTGGGACCTGACCGCCAGCCCCTGCATCGCCCGCCGCACGCTGCTGGGCCAGCGGCTGGCCGGTCTGCAGCCCGAGGGCCCGGTGCGCTTCAGCGCCGACTTGCCGGGCACGCCGCAGAGCCTGCTCTCAGCCGCCTGCGGCATCGGCCTGGAGGGCCTGATCGGCAAGCGGGCGGATGCGCCGTATACCCAGGGCCGCGCCAGGAGCTGGATCAAGCTGAAGTGTCGCAAGCGGCAGGAGTTCATCGTCATCGGCTACACCGCACCGCGCGGCTCGCGCGTGGGTCTGGGCGCGCTGCTGCTGGCGCTGCATGACGACCACGGCGTGCTGCGCTACGCCGGCCGCTGCGGCAGCGGATTCGACGGCGCCAAGCTGATGTCGCTGCACCGGCGGCTACAGCCGCTGGTGGTGGACAGCCCGGCCGTGGCGGACCTGCCCGCCGGAGCCCGCCGTGCCACCGGCGGCGCCACGGTGCACTGGGTGCGGCCCGAGCTGGTGGCCGAGATCGAGTTTGCCGAGCAGACCGACGAGGGCCTGGTGCGCCACGCCGTCTTCCAGGGCCTGCGCGAGGACAAGCCGGCATCGCAGGTGGGGCAGGAGCGCGCGCTGCCCCGCGCCGCGCTCACCGGATCAGCCGCGCGGCAGGTGGGCGCGGCTGATGCGAAGGCCCCGGCGCGCGCCAAGCCGGCCGCGCCGGTCCACGGCAGCGCCGCGGCCAGCACCGTCCACGGCATCGCCATCAGCCATGCCAGCCGCGTCATCGACCCCACCACCGGCCTGACCAAGGGCGACATCGCCCGCTACCTGGAGGCCGTCGCCCCCTGGCTCGCGGCCGAGTTGGCCGACCGACCCGTGTCCCTGCTGCGTGTGCCGGATTCCATCACCGACAAGCCCATCTTTCAGAAGCACCTGCACCAGATGAAGATCCCGGGGGCGCGGCTCACCGCGCCGGAGCTGGATACGGAGCACGAGCCCTGGATCATCCTCGACCGGCCCGAGTCGCTGGTGGGTGCGGCCCAGGCGGGCGCCGTGGAGTTCCACGCCTGGAACGCCCGCGCCCCGCAGATCGAGAAGCCTGACCGCTTCGTCCTGGACCTGGACCCGGACCCGTCCCTGCCCTGGCGCCGCGTGGTGGAGGCGGCCGAGCTCACGCGCACCCTGCTCGATGAGCTGGGCCTGGTGAGCTTTCTCAAGACCACGGGCGGCAAGGGCCTGCATGTGGTCGTGCCCATCCAGCGCCGGCATGACTGGGACACGGTCAAAGGCTTCAGCCAGCGCATCGCCGCGCATCTGGCCGCCACCCTGCCCGACCGCTTCAGCGCGAAGATGGGCCCGAAGAACCGCGTGGGCAAGATCTTCGTGGACTACCTGCGCAACGGCCGCGGCGCCACGGCCGTGTCGGCCTACTCACCGCGCGCCCGTCCGGGGCTGCCGGTGTCCATGCCCATCCATTGGGATCAGGCACGCGACCTGGAAGGCGGCGGGGCACACTGGACGGTGCGCGAGGCGCCGGCCTGGCTGGCGCAGCGGCCGGGGGATCCGTGGGAAGGCATGACGGCGGTGAAGCAAACGCTGACCCAGGCGATGCGACGGATGGACGTCGAGCCCTGATCAACGGGCGTCAGGCCAGCGCGCGACAAAGCTCCGCGTATCGCCCGGCCTGCCGCGGCCAGCCGCGCTCCAGGGCCATGGCGCGGCGCTGGAGCGCCACCCAGTGCTCGGGGCTGGCATGCACGGCAGCCGCCCGGTCCAGCGTCTGCCGCAGCGCCGCCGCCGTGGCCGGCGAGAAGCTGAAGCCGGTGCCTTCTGCCGCTGCGTCCGCATCGATCACCGAATCGGCCAGGCCGCCGGTGGCGTGGACGATGGGCGGGGTGCCGTAGCGCTGGCTGTACATCTGGTTCAGCCCGCAGGGCTCGAAGCGCGACGGCATGAGGAAGGCGTCGGCGCCGGCTTCGATCAGGTGGGCCAGCGCCTCGCTGAAACCGACGTGCACGGCGATGTGCTGCGGGTGCTGCCGCGCGGCCTCGCGCAGCGCGGCCTCCAGCGTCGCATCGCCGGTGCCCAGCACGACGAGCTGGTTGCCCGTCCGGATGAACCAGTCGAGGTTGGCAAGCACCAGGTCCACGCCCTTCTGCTCGGTCAGGCGGCTGATCAGGCCGAAGAGCATGGGCTCGCGGCGCGTGGCCGGTTGGCTGGAGCCGCCCGCCGGGCCGGCCGGCTCGACGACCGCCGGCAGCCCCATCTTCTGCCGCAGGGCCGCGCGGTTGGCCGCCTTGCCTTCGGCCACCGTGGGGGCGTCATAGCAGCGGGCGATGTGGCGGTCAGTGGCCGGGTTCCACTCGTCGGTGTCAATGCCGTTGAGGATGCCGTGCAGCTTGCCGGCGTGGGCCGTCAGCACGCCCTGCAGGCCGAAGCCCAGCGGCTCCCGGCAGATCTCCCGGGCATAGGTGGGGCTGACGGTGGTGATGGCGTCGCTCAACTCCAGGCCGGCCTTGAGCATGGCCGCCTGGCTCCAGAACTCGGCCGCCGCACCCGGCTGCAGCCACGCGGGGTGGAGCTGCAGGCGCCAGCCCTCATGCAGCGGGAACAGGCCCTGGAAGGCCAGGTTGTGAACGGTGAAGACGCTCTTCACATGCCAGGCGGCCGGGCCCGGTGGCACGCCGCCTGACAAGGCGACGGGCGCGATGCCGGCCCGGCCCTGCAGCATGGCGAGGTAAGCCGGCGCCCAGCCGGTGGGCCAGTCGTTGGCATGCAGGATGTCGACCGCTGGCAGGCCCGGCACCTGCCCGACCGCCAGCCGGGCGGCGACGAGGCTGAGCCAGGCAAAGCGCAGGGCGTTGTCCGGCCAGTCTTGGCCGCTGGCGTCCTGGTAGGGCGTGCTGCCGGCGCCCTCGCCGCCGTAGAGCGGCGGGCAGTCCAGCAGCAGCAGCTCGAAGCCGTATTGGCGGGTGATGGATTCATCCGCGCGCAGCAGGGTGGACGCGGGCCAGGGGTCGGCCGCGGGCCACTCGGCGATGGGCCGCGCATGGCGGGCGACATCGCGCAGCGCGGCATAAGCCGGCAGCAGCACCTGCACGCGATGGCCCAGCCGCGCCAGGGCGCGCGGCAGCGCCAGGCTCACATCGCCCAGGCCGCCGGTCTTGACCCAGGGCGCGCATTCGGGCGTGACGAAGAGGATGCGCAGCGGCGGGCCGTCCGCGCCCTGGGGCGCAGGCGGGGTGGGCCCGGGCTGCACGTCGCGGCTACCGCTTGCCGCAGGCGGGCCGGCGGTCGAAGCGCGGTCGGGGGTGGCAGCGAGCCGCTCGCGCGCGTTCACAGCAGCGACTCCCCCAACTGCCCGCCGGCGCCTCCTGCTGCCGAAGCACGGGCAGCCGCGTCGGCGTCGATGGCGGCCAGGCAGTCGACGCGCGGGGCACCCCCGCCGGTGCGCTGCCACAGCGATTCGGGCACCAGCACGGCGGCCGGCAGGCCGGTCAGCGCGGCCGACACCGGCACCAGCGGGTGACCGGCGTCATCCTGGGCCAGGGTCACGCGCTGGCCGGTGATCCAGCAGCGCCAGGCGATCTCACCGGTGGCGGCCGGCGTGCCGGCCAGGCAGACGGCCGTGTCACCCCAGGGCCCAGCCTGGCAGACGCTGTGGTCGGCGCCCTCGGTCAGCGTGCGCAGCAGGCGGCTCCCCAGGGTGATGCAGGCATCGGTGCCGTGGCTGCGCGCAAAGGCGACGACGTGCTCGCGCGCGGCGCCCTGCACCGGCAGCGCGTGGTAGCCGCCCTGCTCGAACAGGGTCGGCAGGCAGCGGCGCAGGGCCAGCAGCCGCCAGGTGATCAGCAGCTTCAGCCGGCCGTCGGACATGTGCTCGCACAGCTCGTCCAGCGTCTGGGTGCTCAAGCCGTCTGCCGTCCAGCCGGCCTGCAGCTGGGCCAGCTGGCGCCGGCGCACGGCGTAGTCCACCGGGCGGCGGTTGTCCGGGTCCACCAGGCTGAAGTTCCAGCCCTCGCAGCCCTGGTAGACATCCGGCACGCCGGGCGACGTGAGCTTGATGGCCACGAGGTTGAGGCTGTTGATGCAGCCGAAGACCTGCAGCGGCTCGGTGAAGGCACGGAAGTCGGTCAGAAAGGGGTTGGGATCCAGCGTGCCGAGTGCGGCGTCGATGAAGCGGGCCAGGGCCTGCTCGTATTCCTCGTGCGGGTTGATCCAGCTGGTGCGCTCCTTGGCCTCGCGCACGGCCTTGAGCATGTAGGCCTGCACGCGCTCGCGCAGCTCGTCGAGCTCCGCCTGCGACGGCGGGGTCAGCGGCCAGACGCCGAAGAGCGTCTGATAGAAGAGGTACTCGTCGTTGCGCGACGGCGCCAGCTCGCCGTCCACCCGCGTGGCGCGCTTGCGGTTGAGCTCGCTCCAGCGCTCGATGGCCGCGGCCCATGCGTCCGGGATCTCGGAGAGCACGTCGATGCGGGTGCGCACGTCCTCGCTGCGCTTGCTGTCGTGGGTGGACGAGCCCAGCAGCGCATGCGGCGTGAAGCGGCAGCGCTGCTGGTTGGCCGCATGGAAGGCCGCCACCGACAGCCCGAAGTGCCGCGGGTCGCCGCCCACGTCGTTGAGCGAGGTCAGGCGCAGGTAGCGGTAGAAGGCGGTGTCCTCCATGGACTTGGCCATGACCGGCGCGGTGAACTGCTGCCAGCGCTCGATGAAGTCCAGCATGGCGCGGCGGCGCTGCGCATCGGGCTGCTCGGGGGCATGCAGCAGCACGTCGCGCAGGAAGTCCAGCACGCTGACCTCGGCCGCGCGCATGCGGCGGCGGGCGGCCGACCAGGCCCAGGCGATGTGCTGGCGGTCGTCGTCGCTGACGCCGCGCTCGCTGATGTAGGTGCGGTAGACCGGAAAGCCCGCCGCCATCTCGGTGAGCGCGGCGCGCAGCCGGTTGCGGGTGAAGTCGCAGGTGCGGCGGTCGCCCTGGGCGATGCGGTAGAGCGCCTCGGTCAGGATCTGCAGGTCGGCGGCCAGCGACAGGCGGATGATCTCGTGCTTGGAGGCGTACAGCACGTCCTCGAACACCCGACGCTCGCCGATGAAGCCGGCATAGAGCTCGTCGAACCGCTGCTCGTTGCGCGCATCGACGAACAGGCCGTTGACCAGGTTGGCGAAGCGGTAGCCCACGCCGCCGTGCACCGGCCAGTCGCTGGGCAGGCGCTCGTGCTCGGCCAGGATCTTCTCGATGACGAGGTACAGGGCCTGGGGCTGCCTGGCGCCGGGCGTGTCGTCATCCGCAGCGGCCTGGCCGCCCCACTCGCCCAGCAGGTCGAGCTGGCGCATCTGCACATAGCGCTGCTGCAGGCGGGTGAAGTAGGCGGCCGGGTCGTTCAGCCCGTCGGGGTGGTCGATGCGCAGGCCGGCGATGCTGCCGTCCTGCAGCCAGCGGAAGATGGTGTGGTGGGTGGCATCGAACACCGACTCGCGGTCCATGCGCACCGCGGCCAGCGTGCTGACGTCGAAGAAGCGGCGGTAGTTGACGTCGTCGCCGGCCACGCGCCAGAAGGCCAGCCGGTAGGCCTGGCGCTTGAGCAGCGCATCCAGCGCATCGAAGCTTTCCGGGCGGCCGCGCACGCCATTGAAGGCCGTGAGGCAGGCATCGATCCAGGTGCGCAGCTCGGCATGCTGGGCATGCCAGCGCGCCAGCCGGCGCTTGTGGATGCTGCGGTCACGGTGGCGGATGGCACGGGCATGGGGGTCGGTGCTGTCGCGGGCCGGCAGGCGGCCGAAGGCGTCGATCAGCGACTGCAGCTGCGCCCAGTCGTCCTGGTGCTCAGGTGCGGCCGCCAAGGCAGCCGGCGCGGGGGCGGCGGCGAACACCGCGGGATAGTCCACCGGGTCGATCGGGAAGCGGTGGTCGTAGTAGCGCACGAAGAACTCGCCCGCCTCGGCATCGAACGCCAGCTGCAGCTCGCCGGACTCCAGCACCACGCCGTAGGGGTCGCCCAGCACCGGCAGCAGCACCTTGCCGGCCAGCTCGGGCGCGGGCGGCTGCCACTCGATGTCGAAGGTGTCGGCATAGACGGATGCCGGGCCGTTCTCCAGCACGTCCAGCCACCAGGCGTTGTCGGCCTGCAGCACGCCCATGTGGTTGGGCACGATGTCCAGCAGCTGGCGCATGCCGTGGCTGCGCAGGGCATTGCACAGCGCCTCGAAGGCCGCCTCGTCGCCGATCTCGGGGTTCAGCGCATGGTGGTCGATGATGTCGTAGCCGTGGGTGCTGCCCTGGCGGGCCCGCAGGTTCGGGCTGGTGTAGAGGTGCGAGACGCCCAGCGCGTCGAGATACGGCACCAGCTCGCGCGCGGCATCGAAGCGAAAGCCCGCATGCAGCTGCACGCGGTAGGTGGCGCGCGGGATGTCGGCGGTGGACAGCGGCGGCAGCGTGCCGGTGGCCACGGCGGCCGCAGCGGCTTGAGCGGGCGGGCGCTCGGCGCAGATCGCCTCGGCCAGGCCCAGCAGGCGCGGGTCGGCCGCCAGCAGCTCCAGCGCGGTATCGAGCTTGCGGCGCCAGTTGGGGAACTGGTCCTCGCGCGTGCCGGGCACGTTGACCTGGATGATCTGCTGGGTGACGTCCTCCAGCTGCACGCCCACCAGCTGCGCCGGCGTGCGGGCCAGGTAGCGGTAGACGGCGTTGGTGAAGGCCGGCGTGGTGTCGTGCATGGACGGCGGATGCACGCTGGTGCCCTCGGGCTGCAGGCCCTCGTGCTCCAGGGCCAGCAGCAGCTGGGCGCGGTCCAGCGCGCGGCTGACGACCTGCTGGTCGCGCTGCTCCTCCGTGGGGAAGAGGTGCAGCTGATGCCGCAGGTCCACGTCGTCGCCGCGCCAGAAGCCGCGCAGCGTGGGCAGGTCATGCGTGCTGACCACGGCCAGCGCATGCGGATGCCACTGCGCCGGGCGCTTGAAGCTGCCGCCCTCGCCGCGCTCGAAGAACAGCGGGCAGTAGGACAGGATGCCCCACTCGCGCATGGCCTCGCGCATGCGCGGCGGCACCGTGCCCAGGTCCTCGCCGATGATCAGGCAGCGGTGGCGGTGGCTCTCCAGCGCCATGATGCCCAGCAGGTCCTCCAGCGGGTAGCTCATGTACGCGCCGGCCTTGGCGCCGCGGCCGGGCGGCACCCAGTACAGGCGCATCAGCGCCATGACATGGTCCAGCCGCAGCGCGCCGGCATGGCGCATGTTGGTGCGCAGCGTCTCGATGTAGCTGGCGAACGCCTGCTCGCGCATGCGCTCCGGGATCTGCGGCGGCAGGCCCCAGTCCTGGCCGGTGAGGTTGTATTCCTCCGGCGGCGCGCCCACGTGCACACCCAGCGCATAGAGCGACTGGTGCTGCCAGGTCTCCGCTCCGCCCTCGTTGACGCCCACGGCCAGATCGCGGTACAGGCCGATGGCCATGCCCAGCGACTCGGCCCGCGCGTGGGCGGCGTGCAGCTGCAGCTCGGCCTGCCACTGCAGGTACTCGAAGAACTCGACCTCGGCCTCGTGCTCGCGGGCGAAGTCGGCCACCTCGCGCGACTTGGGGTCGCGGAAGGCCTGCGGCCACAGCGACCAGCCCCAGATGCCGCGGTCCTGCGCATGGAAGTGCGCCTGCAGGGCGTCGAACAGCGCCTGGGCGCGCAGGTCCGCGCCGCGCATCTGCTGGAACTGGCGGAAGGCCCGCCCGCGCCGGGTGTCGGCCTCCAGGTGGCGGCGGCGGAAGTGGGCGTAGAGCAGCCGCAGCACCTCGTGCTTGGCGGCGGCCACGCCGTCGTAGTCGACGAACTCGGCGTCGCGCAACGCGGCCAGGCGCTGCTGGAAGTCCGGCGCATGCACGCGCTCGGCGGCCTGGGCGCACTCGGCATAGTCGGCCACGGCCTCCACGTCGATGTAGAGCGCGTTCAGTCCGTTGCGGCTGGACGGGCTGTAGGGGCTGGCGCGCTCGGGCTCATGCGGAAAGAGCGCATGCAGCGGGTTCAGCCCGACGAAGCCGGCGCCCTGCGGCGCGACGATCTCCAGCAGGCGCTTGAGGTCGGTGAAGTCGCCGATGCCCCAGTTGCGGCCGGAGCGCAGGGCATAGAGCTGGATGCACGGGCCCCACAGCCGCTCGCCGTCCTTCAGGCGCGGCGGCTCGTAGCAGCGGTCGGGGCAGAGGATGACGAGGCTGCGGGCCAGCACCGCGCCCTGGCCGCTGCGGCCCTGCTGCAGGGTCAGCCGGTGGTAGCCCAGCCGCAAGTTGGCCGGCAGCGTGATGCGGTGCAGGCCGTCCTCGCCGAGCGGCGTGTCGGCCAGCAGCCCGCCGTGGCGCTCGCCGCCCTCGCCTTCCAGGCTCCACAGGCCGTCGTCGGCACGCTGGCCAGCGGGCAGGCGGACGGCGATGGACACCCCCGCGGCCAGCTGGCTCTGGCGGGCGACGATCACCGGCTCCAGGCAGCGGGCGGACTGGCGCTGGCGCAGCGCCTCGGCCGCGGCCCGGGCCTGGTCCTCGTCGGCCGCCTGCACGCCCATGGCGGCCAGCAGGTCGCGCAGCGCGCCGGCGTCCACCACGCGCTCGGTGCCCCAGAAGTCGTGATAGCGGGTGGCCAGGCCGATCTGCTCGCACAGCGCCTGCAGCGCCGGGCCCGGTGGGTCGGCCTGGTCGGTGTGGCTCTGGGTGCGGGTGTCCATGTCCATCAGCGCGCCTCCCCTGCGGCTGCGGTGGTTGAAGCCGGCTGCGCATCGGCGCGGCGGTGCAGCCAGCGCCAGCAGCTCGACCACGGCGTGAAGCGGCCGGCCGCGCGGTCGTCCAGCGAGGCATCGCCCGACATGTGGATCACGTCGATCACCTCGCCGCTGCGCACGTCGGCATGGCGCGCGATGGTCACCGGCTGGTCGCTCAGGTTGCCGGTGAACTCCAGCCAGCGGTCGGCAAAGGCCCAGCGCACGTAGAGCCCCTGGTCGCCGATGACCTGCGCCTCATGGCCGCCGCCTTGCAGCTGCGGCAGGCGCGGCGTGAGCTCACGGTGGCGCAGCTTGAGCAGGTCGCGGTGCAGCTTGGCCCACTGCCGCGCGGCCGGTTGGGCCAGGGCCAGCCAATCGAGGCGGCTGGCCTCGAAGGTGGCGGCATCGCACGGGTCGGGGATGCGCTCGCGCGTGGCCGCATCGGCGAAGGCCGGGAAGTGGGCGAACTCCTTGCGCCGGCCCTCGGTGACCGCCTGGCGCAGGTCGCCGCTCCAGTTGGCGAAATAGAGGAAGGGGGTGTCCGCGCCATCAGGCTCACCCATGAAGAGCAGCACCGGGCTGGGGCCGAGCAGCAGCAGCGTGGTGGCCAGTTCCAGCGCGCGCGGGTGGGCCAGGCGGATCAACCGCTCACCGAACGCGCGGTTGCCGATCTGGTCATGGTTCTGCAGGAAGTTGACCGTGGCCGACAGCGGCGCGCGCTGCTCGGCGCGCCGGCGCGGTGCGGCGCCCTCGCTGTTGTGCGGGCCGCCCTGCCAGGCGAAACCGTCGGTCAGCACCTGGGCCAGCTGGCGCAGCGGCTCGCCGCGGTCGCGGCCGTCGGGTGAGGCGTATTCGGCGTAGTAGCCGTCGCGCTCGCCGGTCAGCAGCACGTGCAGCGTGTGGTGGAAGTCGCCGCTCCACTGGCCGTCGAAGCGGCCCGGCGTGCCGGGCGGGCCCAGGCGATCCACGTCGTTGCTGTCGTTCTCCAGCACCAGGTGGACGTGGCGGCCGGGGCAGGCCTCGCGGACGCGGCGCGACAGCGTCTCCATGATGTCGGGCCGGCTGTCGTCCAGCATGGCATGCACCGCGTCGAAGCGCAGGCCGTCGAAGCGGTACTCCAGCAGCCAGTACAGCGCGTTGTGGACGAAGAACTCGCGCACCACCTCGCTGCCGGGCTGGTCAAAGTTGATGGCCGCGCCCCAGGCGGTGTGATGGCGCTCGGTGAAGAAGCGGCTGGCATAGGCATGCAGGTAGTTGCCGTCCGGCCCGAAGTGGTTGTAGACCACGTCCAGCAGCACCATCAGGCCCAGGCGGTGGGCCTCCTGCACGAAGCGCTTGAGGTCATCCGGCTCGCCATAGGCCTCGTGCGGCGCATAGGGCAGCACGCCGTCATAGCCCCAGCCGAAGCGGCCGGGGAAGTCGGCCAGCGGCATCAGCTGGATGGCGGTGATGCCGGCCTCGGCCAGCGCCGGCAGCTTGTCCATCGCCGCGGCATAGGTACCCTGCGGCGTGAAGGTGCCCACGTGCAGCTCCAGCATCACCGCCTCGTGCCAGGGGCGGCCGGTCCAGGTGCGCTCGGCATCGCCCCAGGTGAAGGCCATCGGGTCCACCACGCGGCTGGGGCCGTGCGGGCCTTCGGGGTTGAAGCGCGAGGCCGGGTCCGGCACGTCGAGCTTGTCGTCCACGCGCCAGCGGTAGCAGGCGCCGGCCGACACGTTCGGCGCAATCGCTTCGAACCAGCCGCCTTCCAGCCGTTGCGCGGGGATGACCTGGTCCTCGGCGCCCTCGGCGTCGTCCACCCACACGCTGGCCTGCCCGGCATCCGGTGCCCAAAGCCGAAAACGCACCCCGCCTTCGGGCCGCAGGCAGGCGCCGAACGGCATGGCATGGGCAAAGTGCAGCGACGTGCGCATGCCCGCTTGCGCAGCCGCATCGGCAGCGGGGGAGGTCGACGGGGAAGCAGAGGGGGAGGCAGACGGGCGATCCGGGCTCAGCAGGCTCATGGCGGGTTGTCCTTCGCGGGTCGGGTTCGCAGGCGCCGGCCGCCTCAGGCGTTGTCGAACGGCTGGGTGAAGACCACCATCGAGCGGGCCACCACCTCGCAGCTGTCGCCCACCTGCCAGTCGCGCCGCTCCGGCTCGCCGCCGTCGCGCGCGGTGTCGAAATGGCAGGTCCAGCCGGGCGTGCGGTGCTCCGGCAGGGTGAAGGTCTGGTTCTCCGGCGAGGCGTTGATCAGCAGCAGCACGCTGTCGCCAGTGACCGGGCGGGCCGCCTTGTCGAGCTCGCCGGTGTGCCGGCCGCACAGCAGCGCCGCCACCACATGGGTGTGCGGGTCGTTCCACTTCTCGGGCTGCATCTCCTGGGCATCGCGGTCCAGCCAGGTGACGTCCTTGTAGCCCTCCGGCCCGGGCTGGCCGTTGAAGAAGGCGCTGCGCCCCACCGTGGGCTGCTCGCGGCGGAAGGCGATCAGGCGGCGCACGAAGTCGGTCAGGGCATCGGCCTGCTCACCGGGCGTCCAGTCGATCCAGGCCAGCTCGTTGTCCTGGCAGTAGACGTTGTTGTTGCCCTGCTGGGTGTGGCCGCGCTCGTCGCCGGCCAGCAGCAGCGGCGTGCCCTGCGACAAGAACAGCGTGGCCAGCAGGTTGCGCTTCTGGCGCTCGCGCAGGGCCAGCACCTCCGGGTCATCGGTCGGGCCCTCGACACCACAGTTCCAGCTGCGGTTGTGACTCTCGCCGTCGCGGTTGTCCTCGCCATTGGCTTCGTTGTGCTTGTCGTTGTAGCTCACCAGGTCGTGCAGCGTGAAGCCGTCGTGCACGGTGATGATGTTGACGCTGTCGCTGGGGCTGCGGCCGTCGTGCTGGAACAGGTCGCTCGATCCGCACAGCCGGCTGGAGAAATCGCCCAGCGTGCCGGCGTCGGTCTTCCAGAAGCTGCGCACCGCGTCGCGGTAGCGGCCGTTCCACTCCATCCAGCCGGTGGGGAAGCCGCCGACCTGGTAGCCGCCCAGACCGATGTCCCAGGGCTCGGCGATCAGCTTGACGCGGCTGAGCACGGGGTCCTGGTGGATGGCCGCGAAGAAGGCGCTGCGCTGGTCGAAGGCATCCGCGCCACGACCCAGCGCGCTGGCCAGGTCGAAGCGGAAGCCGTCCACGTGCATCTGCTCCACCCAGTAGCGCAGGCTGTCCAGGATGAGCCGCAGCACCACCGGGTTGTGCGTGTTAAGCGTGTTGCCGCAGCCCGTATGGTCCAGGTACATGCGCGGGCTGTCGGGCATCAGCCGGTAGTAGGTGGTGTTGTCGATGCCCTTGAAGCTCAGCGTGGGCCCCAGGTGGTTGCCCTCGGCCGTGTGGTTGTAGACCACGTCGAGGATGACCTCGATGCCCGCGGCATGCAGGGCCTTGACCATGCCCTTGAACTCGTTGACCACCGCGCCGCCGTCCCAGGCCTGCACCCCGCCCTGGCGCGCCGGGCCGTAGCGCAGCTCCGGCGCGAAGAAGCCGATGCTGTTGTAGCCCCAGTAGTTGCGCATGCCGGCCTCGATGAGCCGCTGGTCATCCAGGAAGGCATGCACCGGCAGCAGCTCCACCGACGTGACGCCCAGCTGCTTGAAGTAGTCCAGCATCACCGGATGGGCCAGCGCCGCATAGCGGCCGCGCAGCTCCGGCGGGATGCCGGGGTGGAGCTGGGTCAGGCCCTTGACATGGGCCTCGTAGAACACCGTGTCGGATGGCGGCACGCAGGGCCGGCGGTCGTCGCCCCAGTCGAAGCGCTCGTCGATCACCTGGCCCTTGAGCGTGTGGGCCGCGTTGTCGCTGTCGTCGAACGCCAAGTCCTGGATCTCGCCTTCCATGTCGTAGGCGTAGTGGGCTGGCGTCCAGACCATTTGGCCGACCACGGCGCGGGCATACGGATCGAGCAGCAGTTTGTGCGGATTGCAGCGCAAGCCTCGCTCGGGGTCATAGGGGCCGTGGACCCGGAAGCCGTAGCTGGTGCCCGGGCCTATGCCCGGCACATAGCCGTGCCAGGTGTGGTAGGTGCGCTTGGGCAGGGCCAGGCGGGTTTCCTTGCCCTTGGCGTCGAAGATGCACACCTCGACCTTCTCGGCCACGCTGGAGTGCAGCGCGAAGTTGACGCCCTGCCCGTCCCAGGTTGCCCCTAGCGGATGCGGCTGGCCGGCTTCGATGGTCCATTTCTTCTTGGTCATTCGTGGGCCTCGATCAGGTGAAGGCCGCGCCAGCCGGCGCAGCGGCCGGGCACGGCATGAGCTTTCTTGCGCGGCGCCGGAAGCGCGACGGCCCTCCGGCGCCGCAGCGGCCTTCCGAGCTGCGCGTGGTCAGGCCGCGCAGGCCGTGCGGGCCATCGGCAGATCGCCCTGGTCGGGCAGCGCATGCACGGTGGCGCCGCCGAGGCCGGTGGCGTGCTTGAAGTAGCCGCGCGGCACCACCACCACGCCGCCCTCACTCACATGGAAGCGCTGCGCGTCACGCTGCAGGTCGTAGCCAATGCGCTCGCCCGGCGGGATGTGGTTGTCCTGGTCGACGATGGCACGGCGCACCCTCGCGCCCTGCCCGATGACCGAGCGCTCCATCACGATGCACTGCTCCAGGCAGGCCTCGGGCTCCACCATCACCGCGCGCCGCAGCATGGCGTGGTCGAGCTTGGCACCGTTGACGATGCTGCCGGAGCCCACCACCGAGCGGTTGATCACACCGTTCTCAATCTGGGCCGACTCGGCCTGATCCGGGCTGGCGTAGATCGGCCACTGCGGGTTGGTCATGCGGAACTTCGGCTTGGCGCCCAGGGTGTCGAAGTGGGCATCGAAGTAGGCATCGATGGTGCCCACGTCGCGCCAGTAGGCCGGCTCCTCGTAGGGCGCCACGCCCGGGATGACGTTGGTGGCGAAGTCATACGCGACCAGCTTGTGGGTGTGCAGCATGCGCGGCAGGATGTGCTTGCCGAAGTCGCTCTCGCCGGCCTCGCTGGCGCGCTGCAGCTCGCGGATCAGCACGTCGGCATTGAAGATGTAGTTGCCCATGGAGGCCAGGGCATAGCCGTCGCGGCCCGGCATGGAGGGCGTGGTGGCGGGCTTCTCGTTGAAGGCGGTGATGACATTGCGCCGGTCGATCTCGACCATGCCGAAGCTCTTGCTCTGCTCGACGGGGACCGGCAAGGTCGCCACGCTGACGTCGGCCTTGTTGTCCACATGGAACTGCACCATCTGACGCACGTCCATGCGGTAGATGTGGTCGGCGCCGAACACGGCCACCAGGTCGGGGCGGAAGGTCTCGATCAGGTGCAGGTTCTGGAACACCGCATCGGCCGTGCCCTGGAACCACTCCGGGCCGTGGCGCATCTGCGGCGGCACCACGGTGACGAAGTGCTGCGGGATGAAGCGCGCCATGGTCCACGACGAGCGGATGTGCTCGATCAGCGACTGCGACTTGTACTGCACCAGCAGGTAGATGCCGTAGATCTCGCTGTTGACGAGGTTGCTCAGCACGAAGTCGACGATGCGGTGCTTGCCGTTGAACGGCACCGAGGGCTTGCAGCGGTCGGCGGTGAGCGAGTGCAGCCGGGTGCCTTCACCACCGGCCATGACGAAGGCAAGTACGGTCTTTCCGGCAATCATGGGAGTCTCCTGGGGGTCTCGCGGTAAGGGTCGCTGGGCAGGTTGCCTTGCGGGCCGGTGCCTTCGAAATAGACGACGGCCAGCGGGGGCACCGTGATGACGATGCTGTGTGGATAGCCGCCGCAGGGCACGTCCTGCGCCCTGCAGCCGCCAAGGTTGCCGATGCCGCTGCCGCCGTAGACGTGGGCATCGCTGTTGAGCGTCTCGAGCCAGGTGCCCCCACCGGGCCCGAGGTCCGGCACGCCCAGGCGCCAGTGGCGCACCGGCTGAGCCGTGAAGTTGCACACCACCAGCACCGGCGGCGCATCGCGGTGCGCACGGCGGAAGAAGGCGAGCACCGTAGGCCGGTGCGCGTCGCTGGCGGCCCACTCAAATCCCTCGGCGCTGAAGTCCTGCTCGTGCAGCGCCGGCTTGGCGCGCAGCTCGCGGTTCAGGTCGGCCACCCAGCGCTGCAGGCCGGCGTGCATCGGCCGCTCCAGCAGGTGCCAGTCGAGCTGCGTCTCGTGGTGCCACTCGCGCGCCTGGCCGAACTCGCCGCCCATGAACAGCAGCTTCTTGCCGGGGTGCGCCCACATGTAGCCGAACAGCGCGCGCAGGCCGGCAAAGCGCTGCCATTCGTCGCCCGGCTGGCGCGTGATCAGGCTGCCCTTGCCGTAGACCACCTCGTCATGCGAGAGCGGCAGCAGGAAGTTCTCGTTGAACGCATACCAGATCGAGAAGCGGATGTCGTCGCCGTGGTAGTCGCGGAAGAAGTGCGGCCGCTGGATGTAGCGCAGCGTGTCGTTCATCCAGCCCATGTTCCACTTCATGCCGAAGCCCAGGCCGCCGGCGTACACCGGGCGGCTCACGCCCTCCCAGGCCGACGACTCCTCGGCGATCACGTGCACATCAGGATGGGCGTCATACACGCGGGTGTTGAGCTCCTGCAGAAAGCGCACGGCATGCAGGTTCTGGTTGCCGCCGTACTCGTTGGGCACCCACTGCCCCGGCTCGCGGGCGAAGTCCAGGTACAGCATCGACGCCACCGCATCCACGCGCAGGCCGTCGAAGTGGTAGTGCTCCAGCCAGAACAGCGCATTGCGGATCAGGAACTCGCGCACCTGCGGCCGGCCGTAGTCGAAGATCAGGCTGTTCCATTGCGGATGGAAGCCGATGCGCGGATCCGGATGCTCGTACAGCGGCGTGCCGTCGAAGTGCGCCAGCGCATGCGGGTCGGACGGGAAGTGCGACGGCACCCAGTCCAGGATCACGCCGATGCCCGCGCGGTGCAGCGTGTCCACCAGCGTCATCAGGTCCTGCGGCGTGCCATAGCGCGCAGTGGGCGCAAAGTAGCCCGTCACCTGGTAGCCCCACGAACCGTAGAACGGATGCTCGGCCACGGGCATCAGCTCCACATGGGTGAAGCCCATGCGCGTCACATACTCCGCCAGCCGCTTGCCGATCTCGTCATAGGTCAGCAGCCGGCCCTCGGGGCTGCGCTGCCAGGAGCCCAGGTGCACCTCGTAGATCGACATGGGCGAGTTCATGGACTGGCGCTGTGCCCGCGTGCGCATCCACTCGCTGTCGCCCCACTGGTGGTCCAGGTCCCACACGCGCGAGGCGGTGGCGGGCGGCGCCTCGGCATACAGCGCCCAGGGGTCCGCCTTGTCCAGCGTGCGGCCGTCGTGCGTGACGATCTGGTACTTGTAGCGATCACCGCGCACGACGTTGGCGATGAAGCCGGACCAGTTCCCCTCGCCGCCCGCCTCGTGGTGCAGTGGCGTGGGCGCCCAGTCGTTGAAGTCGCCGATCACCGCCACCTGGCGGGCATGCGGGGCCCATACGCGAAAGCGCGCTCCGGACTCGCCGCGCTCCTGGGTCAGATGGGCGCCAAAGGGCAGCGGCGGCACGGCGGTGCGCACGCGGGACGCGGCTCCCTGCGTGGCCGGCTGCATCGGCCGGCTCGCTGCACGCGTCATGCTGTCGCCCCTTGTGTCCATGGCCCTGATCGCCTCCGTTGCGCCGTCCGTGGGCCCACCCCTCGGATGCGGGCGCAACGTGTGAATCAGTTTGCAAACCGCGCCTGGCGGACGCTGTAGTCGGGTGACGACCTTCCTGTAGGACGACAAACCCCTTGCTGCCAGCGGGTTCTGACAAACCCGGAGCAACCGGTATGCCTTGCCGGAGCGGAAGGTATTACCGTCAGCATTACGGCCTGGGTGCCGCGTTTAAAACCCGTTCCATCAGCCGCGCCGCCGCGTTTCAGACAGCGCACACCGACAAGGGCTTGTCAGACTGCGCTGGCATTGTTCTTGCGCCCCCAGGGCGACCAGCCGGCCCCCAGGCCGGCGGCCGGGCTGTCCCGGCCCGACCCGATCCCCCCCAGGAGTCCCATGAATTCGTCCGATCTGCTTGTCCCCCTGGCCCTGCTCGGCGCCAGCAGCCGGGACGTGGTCTGGCTGGCCGATCTGTCGGCGCAACGCCTGCTCTATGTCAACGCCAGCTTCGAGCGCCTCTGGGGGCGCGAGGCTGCGGCCCTGATCGACGACCCCACGCTGTGGAACACCGCCGTGCATCCGGAGGATGTGTCGGTCCTGCCTCGCCCCTTCTTCGACGACCCGGACGCCACGCGGGTGCGCGAGTACCGCATCCGCGGCACGGCGGGTCAGACGCTGTGGCTGCAGGACCGGCGCTTCCGGCTGTCGGCCGGCCAGGACGGCGTGGACTGCATCGGCGGATTCGTGCAGGACATCACCGCGGATCGGCAGCAGCAGCTGGAGCAGACCGGGCGCATGGAGCTGGCCACCATCACCCGCGACGAGGCGCTGGCCCTGGCCCGGGAGCAGGACGAGTTCGCCTCGCTGGTCTCGCACGAACTGCGCTCGCCGCTCAACGCCATCCGCGGCTGGGTGCACATGCTCAGCCGCGCCGGGGATCTGAACGGCATGCAGACCCGCGCGGTGGAGGCCATCGAGCGCAGCATCCATGCCCAGGCCCGGCTGCTGGATGACCTGCGAGACCACCGCGCGCTGCTCACCCCCGCGGCGCCCCTGGAAGCCGTGCCCTGCGACGTGGGAGAGCTGCTCCAGGAGTCCATCACCCGCGTGAAGGCCAGCACAGACCTCAAGCGCATCCATGTGGAGGTGTCGGTGGCGCCAGACGTCGGCCAGGTGCGCGCCGACACCCGCCGCATGGTCCGCGCACTGGGCGGGCTGCTGGCCCACCTGGTGAGCTTGGCGCTGGAGGACGGGCTGCTCTACATCAGCGTGGAACGCCGGGCCAACGCCATCGTGATCCAGGCTGATTGCGGCCCGGTGCGCGCCGGCTCGCCCCGGCTGCAGCCGCCTGAGCCCAGCGGCGTGGCCACCTTCTCCACCCGCTCCCAGCTGCTGGCCATCGAGATGGCCCGCCGCGTGCTGGCCGTACATGGCGGCCGCGTGACCGCGCTGCAGGACAGCGATCCCTCGGCCCTGGCCTTCACCGTGGAGCTGCCGCTGATGGGCCAGCCCGTGGCCCCCCTGGCCCCGGCCCGCCCGCTGGTGCAGCCTGACCTGCCGCTGGCCTCCTGGGGCAGCCTGGGCGCACGCGCGCACCGGCTGCTGTCGGACCTGCGCGTGATCATCATTGACGACGACACCACCACCCGCGCCATGCTGCACGCCCTGCTGCGCGAGGCGCGCGCGGTACCGGTGAACTTCGACACCGCGCAGGGCGCGTTCGAATACCTGTCCAACCTCAGCAACGAGCGCCAGCCGCACCTGATCATCTCGGACTTGCGCATGCCCGGCGAGGACGGCTACTCCTTCATGCGCCGGCTGCGCGCTCTGGAGCTGCGCACGCCGCGCCGCCGCCTGCCGTCCATCGCCTTCAGCTCGGCCACCCGGCCGGATGACCGGCTGCGCTCGCTGCAGGCCGGCTACGACGCCCATCTGGACAAGCCGCTGAACAATGAAGTCCTGCTGAACACCCTGGCCAGCGTGCTGCAGGAGGCGCCGGCGCCGGCCCGCAAGGCGTGATGCGGCGCGCCCTGCGCCCTCTTACATCGACCAGTTCGCCCCCGGCCGCGGTGCGTGCGTCTGCAGCACCGCCGCGGGGATCGCCGTGAGCCCGCGCGCGGCCTGGAAGTCGCCACCGCTCAGCAGCGCATCGAAGTAGGCGATGGTGCGGCGCAGCCCTTCCTCCAGCGCGATGGTCGGCTGCCAGCCCAGCAGCTCGCGCGCCTTGGTGATGTCCGGGCAGCGCTGCATCGGGTCATCGGCCGGCAGCGGCTGGTAGACGATCTGGGACGACGAGCCGGTCAGCTCCACGACCTTCTCGGCCAGCTCGCGCACCGTGAACTCGCCGGGGTTGCCGATGTTGATCGGGCCGGTGATGTCGTCGCCGGTGGCCATCAGCCGCAGGCAGCCTTCTATCAGGTCGTCGCGGTAGCAGAAGGACCGCGTCTGCGAGCCGTCGCCGAACACGGTGATGGGCTCGCCCTTGAGCGCCTGCACGATGAAGTTCGACACCACACGGCCGTCGTTCGGATGCATGCCGGGGCCGTAGGTGTTGAAGATGCGCATGACCTTGATGCGCAGCCGGTGCTGGCGGTGGTAGTCGAAGAACAGCGTCTCCGCGCAGCGCTTGCCCTCGTCGTAGCAGGCGCGGAAGCCGGTCGGGTTGACGTGGCCCCAGTACTCCTCGCGCTGCGGATGCACCTTGGGGTCGCCGTAGACCTCGCTGGTGGAGGCCTGCAGGATCCTGGCCTTCACCCGCTTGGCCAGGCCCAGCATGTTGATCGCGCCATGCACGCTGGTCTTGGTGGTCTGCACCGGGTCGTGCTGGTAATGCACGGGCGAGGCCGGGCAGGCGAAGTTGTAGATCTCGTCCACCTCCACGTAGAGCGGGAAGGTGACGTCATGCCGCATCAGCTCGAAGCGCGGGTGGTCCAGCAGGTGCTCGACGTTGCGCCGCGTGCCGGTGAAGAAGTTGTCCACGCAGATCACCTCGTGGCCCTGCTCCAGCAGCCGCTCGCACAGGTGGGAGCCCAGGAAGCCGGCCCCGCCGGTCACCAGCACCGACTTGCGTTCGAGTTCTCTCATGACCTGCCTCGCGTTGGGGAGATGCCCAGCGCGGGCAAGTGGCGTACCCCATGCGCCTCTCAGGTCAGGGCCTGCGGCTTCTTCGCCACCCTCGTCGCCACCCTCCTTGCCGCCCGCTCCCCGCTGCGCAGATAAGCCAGCAGCCGCCGCTCATGCTCCTTGAGCCCGGCCACGCGCGGCAGCCGGGCGGCAGTGAGCCGGCCCAGCTCCTGGCAGCTCAGCAGCTCCGGGTGCACATAGCTCTTCTTGCACACCGCCGGCGTGTTGCCCAGGCGTTGGGCGACCTGCTTGAGCAGCTCGGTGGGCTTGAGCGGCTCCTCGGGATGAGCGGCACACATCAGCTGTAGCGCATAGGCGGTGGCATGCCAGGTGCGGAAGTCCTTGGCGGTGAAGTCCTCGCCGGAGGCCTCGCGCAGATAGGCGTTGACGTCAGCCGAGTCGATGGACTTGATGCTGCCGTCGTCGTCGACGTACTCGAACAGCTCCTGCCCCGGCAAGTTCTGGCAGCGGCGCACGATGCGCGCCACGCGCGGGTCGTCCAGGCCCACGCTGTGCTGCACGCCATGCTTGCCCCGGAAGCGCAGTTCGATGCGGCCGGGCTTGACCTTGGCGTGGCGGTTGCGCAGCGTGGTCAGGCCGAACGAGCCGTTCTCGCGCGCATAGCTCTCATTGCCGATGCGCATCCACGTCTCGTCCAGCAGCTTGACGATGGTGGCGAGCACCGCCTGGGCGGGCGGGCGCGGGGTGTCTCCGGCTTTCAGGTCCTGCGCCACGCGCTTGCGGATGCGCGGCAGCGCGGCGCCGAAGGCCGCCATGCGCACGAACTTGTCGGCATCGCGGGCGACGCGCCAGTCGGGGTGGTAGCGGTACTGCTTGCGGCCGCGGGCGTCGCGGCCGGTGGCCTGGATGTGGCCGTTGGCCCGCAGGCAGATCCACACGTCCTCGTAGGCCGGCGGGATGGCCAGCTTGCGGATACGGGCCAGCGTGGGCTCGTCGCGGACGGGCGCCCCGTCGGGGCCCACGTAGCGAAAGCCTGCGCGTTGGCGCAGGCGGCGTATGCCCGGCTGCTCATCGCTGGACCAGCGCAGTCCCTCCACCGGACAGGGCCCGGCCGGCAGCGCGGGCGCTGACGCCAGCGCAGCGGCAGCGGGTGGATCGGGCAACGCCCGCTCCACGGCACGATCCAGGGCGGCCATGGTGCGGGCGCGGCTCGTGATGCCGGTCAGAAGCGATAGCGCACGCCCAACGTGGCCAGGTCCACGTCGCGGTCGTCATCACCGGCGAACTTCATGCGGTGGCGCTCCCACTCCAGCGTGAGGCTCCAGTTGGGGTTGAAGTCGAAGCTCAGGCCGGCGCCGTAGGCCACGCCGAAGCCCTCTTCACTGCCGCGTGGCGTGCCGGCCGCCGTGCCCGACAGCTTGGTCCATCCGTAGGTGCCGCCCACCTTGGCCATCAGGCTGAAGCCGTAGTTCAGCGGCAGGAAGCCAGTCAGCGACAGGTTGACCCCGCGGGCCCGGGCATCGCCGCCGTTGTGGTCGGCGTTACCGGTGTGGATGTAGCCCAGCTCGATGCCGACCCATTCGTTGAGCATGCCGCCGGTGTTGACCTTGACCGCCCAGTCGGGGTTGTCGCAGTTGAAGCCGGTGGCGCAGCTGAGGTCGCCAAAGTCGGCGCCGCCATAGGCGATGCTGACGTAGCCGTTGCTGGTGTACGGGATCCACGACTGGCGTCGCGAGTCGAAGCGGCTGCTGCCGGACGGGCCGGCGCTGGTGGGCTCGCTGGGCAGGGCCATGTCGGACGACGAGCCGCTGCCCATGCTGCTGCTCATGCCGCCGCTGCTGCTGGAGCTGCCCGACCCGCTGGTGGCCGGGTCGTAGCTGCTGCTGCCGCTGGTGTCCACACCGGCGGCCGGCGTGCTCAGGCCCGAACCGGATTGCGAGCTGGTGCTGCCCAGCGAGGAATTGCTGCCCGAAGCCGCGCCCGTGGTGCCCGCGGCCCCCGTGGCGGGCGGCACGGCATTGCCGCTGCCCATGCCGGTCGTCGACACGCCGGAGGTGGTGCCGCTCTTCGAGTTGCTCATGCTGTCGGGCGAAGTGCCGGACGGCACATTGGAGCTGGTGCCGTAGGGGGCACGCCCACCCGCGCCGGACTGCGAGCCACTGAGGCTGCCCGAAGGATGCGCGCCATAGGGCGTCACCGTCGTGCTGCCCTCGTTGTAGCTGCTGGCGGCGGCGTCCTTGGGGTTGGGCGCGACACTGCCCGACGTGCCGGTGGTGGCGCTCTGCGCCCAGGCGGCCGGCACGGTGAAGGCCAGCGCGGCAAAGGCCACGGCGGCCAGCGGCATGCGGCCGGACGGGGTCGAGCAAGAGATGGGGTTCATTGCGGCTCCTGTGTCGTGAGGGATCGTGGAGGGTGTGAGCGGATGTCCTGGCATGCGGGCCGTCAGGCGCGGCGCCGGCATCGGCTGCGCCCGGCAAGCGCCGTGCCGCCCGCCAGTCGGGCACGTCGCCTGCCGCCTGTGGCCGACGCGCAAAGCTTGCGCGGGCCTTTCTTCACCACCCCGGCCCCTTGGAGACCGCCATGCAGACCCCCTACTCCCGAACCAACTACACCACCCCCTCCTCCGTGCTGCCGCCCGCATACGACACCGGCAAGGTGGTCAAGCAGCTCAACCACCTGATCGAAACCTGCAAGGACGGCGAGTACGGCTTCAAGGCCTGTGCCGAGCAGGCACAGTCACCGCAGCTCAAGGCCCTGCTCGCCACCCGCGCCGAAGGCTGCCGCCGGGCGGCCGAAGAACTGCAGAGCTGCGTGCTGGACCTGGGCGGCAAGCCCGACACCGACGGCAGCGTGGCCGGTGCCGTGCACCGCGGCTGGGTCGCCGTGCGCAGCACCCTCAGCACGCTGACCGACCGCGCGGTGCTGGATGAATGCGAGCGCGGCGAGGACGTGGCCCTCAAGGCCTACCGCGAAACCCTGGCCGGCGAGTTGCCGCCCGACATCCGCGCCCTGATCGAGCGCCAGGCCGAAGGCGCCAGACGCAACCATGACGAGGTCAAGGCGCTGCGCGACAGCCTGCCGCACTGAGCTGAGAGCTGCCCGGGCCACGGCGCTGGCGGCTCATCCGCCACGCCAGTCGGCCAGACCGAACGGACCACCAGGAGCCGCACGATGACCGCCCCGCTTCCCACCCGATTCGCCCTGCTGGCCGCGGTCGTGGCTGCCGCCAGCCTGCTGTCCGCCTGCGACCGCAACCCCAAGATGGCCAGCAACGACCCCAAAGAGGACGGCGCCGTGGCCATGGGCAGCGGTACCGACGGAACGGGCGTCACCTCCACCGACAACCCCGGCGGGCTGGCCCTGGGCGATGCGGGCCGGGCCGCAACCGGCTCGGGGACCGGCGCTTCACCGCAGGCGGCTGGCACCAACCGGATCGCCACGGGTACCGTCTCAGGCGACCCCGCCCTCACTGGCCCCGGCGGCGCCGGCCTGGTGGGCAGCACCACGACCGCCGCGGGCGTCACCACCAATGGCAACGGCGTGGCGGTGAACAGCAGCGGTGGCCGCAACGGTGCCGGCAACCTGGCCCGCGGCCCCAGCGGCGACCCGCTGGACCGACTGCCCGCCACCGCCGCCGGTGCGCAACCCGGCCCGGGCGACCGTGCATCGGCGGCGGCCGCCTCACTGGCCATCGGCGACCGCAACTTTCTGGCCCAGGCGGCCGAAGGCGGGCTGTTCGAGGTGGAGGCCGGCCGCATGGCCAGCGAGAAGAGCCGGCACACCGGCGTCAAAGCGCTGGGAGCCACGCTGTCGTCCGACCACACGGATGCCGCCCAGCGCCTGCGCGACCTGGCCGCCGCCAAGGGCGTGAGCCTGCCCACCACCGTCTCCGCCGCGCAGCGTGAAACGCTGGGCAAGCTGGGCCAGGCCAGCGGCGCAGACTTCGACCGCCTCTTCCTCACCCAGGTCGGCATCGATGCCCACCAGCGCGACATCGCCGCTTTCGAGCGCGCCTCACGCGAGGCGAAGGACGCGGACGTCAAGGCGTTCGCCAGCGCCACGCTGCCCACGCTGCGGCACCATCTGGCCACGGCCCGCAAGCTGGCCGGCGAGGGGCCAGGCGGCGGAGCCGGCACGACGGGCAGCGGCCCGTCCCATGCCAAGCCGCCACGCTGATCGCCCTCAGGGCTGCCTGGCGCCCCCGCCATCGCCGCAGCCCGTGGGCAGGGCGCCTTGCCGCTGCTGCGCGGCGTGCAGCAGCGCCACGACCTCCTCGTCCGTGGTCTGCTCGAAGTCGTCGTAGTACTCGCCCACCGCGCCCAGGTGGCGAAGCTGCAGCGGACAGACGAAATCCTCGGGCGCCAGCCCCAGCCGCGCCCGGGCATCGGCCGGGGCCACCGGCACGGCCAACACCACGCGGCGGGCGCCGTTGCGCGCCAGGGCCTGCAGCGCGGCCCGCGCGGTGCCCCCGGTGGCCACGCCGTCGTCCACCAGGATCACCAGCCGCCCACCCACAGGCTCGGCCGGCCGCGTCAGGCGCCAGCGGCGCTTGCGCTGCTCGATCAGCTCCAGCTGCCGGTCGCGCTCGGCCTCGATGTAGGCCGGCGATGGCCGCAGCGCACGCACGATGTCGTCGTTGAATACCAGCTGCGGATCGGCCCCATCCACGATGGCGCCCAGCCCCAGCTCCGGTGAGCCGGGCGCCGCCAGCTTGCGCACGAACAGCACGTCCAGCGGGGCGTGCAGCGCACAGGCGACCTCGTGGGCCACGGGCACGCCACCCCGGGGCAAGGCCAGCACCAGCGGGCGGGCGCTGGCCAGCGGCGTCAGCGCGCGGGCCAGGTGACGGCCGGCATCGCGTCGATCGGTGTAGCGTCTCGGCCGGCGGGTATCGGTCTCGGGCGATAGCGGCATATGGGCTCCCTGTGGCCTCTGGCGCATCGTGCGAGCGCCCCTTCTGCCGCCGGGCAGTCTCCGGTCTGCCGGCTGTGCGCCGCTGCTGCCGCACACCTGCCTCGCCCTGTCCGGCCTCGGCGCGCGGGGCGCCCTTCTCGCGCAGCCGAGCAGGCGCCCTAGCAATCGGCAGGCCCGCTGCACGCGCGTCGCTGCCGCTGCACCTAGTTTTCAGGATGGACGCGCTCGCGGCCCCAGTCCACAGTGGGTTCAGCGTGGACGGAACAGGCCGCCCGCCATGCGCGGCGGCATGGCCAGGATTCCAGGCCCGGGAGAGACACGATGCAGCTGGCAATCAAGCTCACGCTGGCGGCCCTTGCCGCCGGCGCGATCGGGCAGACCGCCCACGGACGCGAACTGCAGGCCTATGCCGGCGTGGTGGCCGGCATCGCGCAGGGCAGCGGCGGCCCCTTCGCCTGCGCCACCAGCGGGCCCACCATCGGCAACGGCTGGTTCGCTGGCGTGAGCCTGCCCACCGAAGGCTTTGCCGGCTGCAATCTGGGCGGCGGTATCGATAACCGCAGCGCGCTGTCTGGCCCGCTGCTGGCCGCGCAGACCGGCAACGGCGCAGTCAGCGGCGGCAGCTACAGCGGCAGCGCCCGGGCCCGCGCCGGCTACTGGAGCCTGGGTGTGCAGGCAGACGGCACGATGACCGGCGCCACCTCACCCTTCACCTACCACCAGTCCGCCGCCTTTGCGCGCTTTGCCGACACGCTCACGCTGAGCGCACCCGGTATCGCCACCGGCACGGCCGGCGTCATCGACTTCAGCTTCCTCATCCACGGCGCCCTTTCCAGCCTGCCCAACCCGCCCTACACGCAGCAGGGCGACGTCGCCTTGGGCATCCGGGTCAACGGCAAGCCCGAGGGCATCTGGTATGCGTTCAACGGCACGGTGATCAACGACGGCCTCCCCTATGTGCGCGGCGGCGCGAGCGGCCTGCCCGGCGACTTGGTGCTGGCCCCCGGCAGCCTCAGCGGCTCGACCTCGGTGCGCAGCACGGCAGGCTTTGCCTTCCAGTGGGGCATGCCGTTCGACGTGGAGGTGGCACTGCTGGTCAGCGTCTACCCCTGCTGCAACGGCACCACCGTAAGCGCCGACTACCTGCACACCGCGCAGCTCGACGGCATCCGCGCCGGCACCGCCGGCGGCTGGGTGGACGGCTTCACCGTGGTGGCCGAGTCGGGCGCGACGCTCGGCCCTCAGGGCCTGGCCCCCATCCCAGAGCCGAGCGCGGCTGCGCTGATGCTGTCCGGCCTTGCCTGGCTGGCCACTCTGGTGGGGCGCAGACGGCCTTAGGCGCCGTACTTGAGCACGCTGATGTGCCCGTCGCTTTCCATGTAGGCGGCGCGCACCTGGGCCAGGTCATCCACACCCTGCTTGCGCAGCTCGGCCTGCAGCTCTTCCACCTTCAGGAACTCGCGCCTCAGGTTGCGGTGCACGATGCGCCCGCGATGGATCAGCAGCAGCGGCGGCGCCTCCAGCACCCGCGCCAGCGCGTCGAAGCGGAAGGCCGCCCAGTCCATCAGCAGGTTCCACCCGACCAGCGTGGCCACCAGCACCGCGCCGTCGGCCACCGAGCGGTACTCGCCCGCCATGGCGTTCTGCGATGCGTCGGCAATCAGCACGATGAGCAGCACATCCGCGATGCCGATCGAGCCCACGTCGCGCCGCAGCGCGAAGCGGAAGATCAGGAAGAGGAACCAGTACATCGCCGTGCCGCGGATGACGAGCTCGGCAGGGTGCAGGCTGAAGCGGAAGATCTCGGCAAGGTCCAGGCTGTTCATCGGCGGGCGGAGTCTCCTGTCGGATGGACCGTGTTCAAAGTCAGGCGCACGCGGCTCAGGTGTTGATCACCTCGCCGCCGTTGGGATGCAGCACCTGGCCGGTCACATAGGACGCATCGGCACTGGCCAGGAAGACATATGCCGGCGCCACCTCCACCGGCTGCCCCGGTCGCTTGAGCGGCACGCTGGTGCCGAAGCTGGCCACCTTCTCGGCATCGAAGGTAGCCGGGATCAGCGGCGTCCAGATGGGCCCCGGCGCCACCGCGTTGACGTGGATGCCCTTGTCGGCCAGCTGCCCTGACAGCGACCGCGTGAACGCCACGATGGCGCCCTTGGTCGACGCATAGTCCACCAGGTGCGGGCTCCCGCGATAGGCGGTGACCGACGTCGTGTTGATGATGCGTGCGCCCTTGCCCAGGTGGGGCAGTGCTGCCTTGGTGAGGAAGAACATGCCGAAGACGTTGGTGCGGAAGGTCTGCAGCAGCTGCTCCTCGGTGATGTCCTCCAGCTGCTTCTGCTCATGCTGCTCGGCCGCGTTGTTGACGACGATGTCGATGCGGCCAAAGGCCTGGAGCGCCTGCTCCACCACTTGCCGGCAGAAGGCTTCGCTGCCCACGTCACCGGCTGCGCGCTCACAGCGGCGGCCATAGGCCTGCACCGCGCGCTGCGTCTCGGCGGCGTCCTCTTCTTCTTTGAGGTAGACGATCAGCACGTCAGCGCCTTCCTTGGCGAAAGCCACCGCCACCGCCCGGCCGATGCCGCTGTCGCCGCCGGTGATGACGGCCACCTTGCCCTTGAGCTTGTCGGCGCCCTTGCGATCGGGCTCGTCATAGACCGGCGCGGGTGTCATCTGAGATTCATGGCCGGGCTGCTCGGCCTGGTGCTGGGGCGGCTGGGCTTGCGGCTGGTCGGGGCTCATGCGTCTCTCCTGTACGTGTGGGTGCCTGTGCGGGGTCGCAGCCCTGCGCAGCCCGCCGTGCCGGCGCAGAGGGCTGCTGCGATTCGGGCATCGGGCAAGCCGCATTCCGCGGCACCGCGACGGGGCCAACCCGGGATTGATGAGTGCTCGGCCTGTCAGCCTGGCCCGACGCGAACGCGGGCTCCGCCTACCCGGCACCCGCGCCCCGCACCGACGGCGCAGCGCCGTGCCCGACGGCACGCTCAAGCACATTCCAGCTTCAAGCCCTGCCATGTCTGTGCTGTACCCCTTCCGCCCTGCCACCGGCTGGCCCCGCGCCGGCCTGGCCGGTGCGGCCGCCTCCGCCGCCCCGCCGCATCAGGCCGGCTTCATGCCGGCCGATGCGCTGATCCGCGCTGCGGCCGCCCGTGCCCGCTTCGTGCGCCCCGCGGATATCGACGGGTGTGCCCGCCCGCCCGACGTGCAAGCTGTGGAGGGTGCGCTGCGTCGGCATGTGCTGGCCGAAGACTATCCCTGCGTTGCCGCGCGCTCGGCAGCCAACCGCGGCCGCATGCAGGTGGCGGTGCATGGGCGGCTGGGCGATGCAGACAGCGCCCGTCGGGCTTGCGAGGATCTGCAGCGCTATGTCGCCCGGATGGGCCAGGACCCCGACCGTGACGCGCCAATGACCTGGGTCTCGGCCTACATGGCTGAGCCCGGCATGGACGAGGCGGGCTTCGAGCGCGCGCTTTGGCGCCACCTGCAGCTCATGCACGAGCATGACGCCCGCCAGCATGGATGGAGCCCCGGCCACAGCGCCGACCCTGCCGACGCGGACTTCGCCTTCTGCATCGGAGGCGAGCCCTTCTTCGTCATCGGCCTGCACCCGGCGGCGTCGCGCCTGGCCCGCCGCGCGCCCTGGCCCATGCTGGTCTTCAACCTGCACCGCCAGTTCGACGCCCTGCGCCGCGCGGGCCGCTATGAGCGCATGAAGGCCGTCATTCGCCAGCGCGACACGGCACTGCAAGGCAGCCCCAATCCCATGCTGGACGACTTTGGCACCCGCTCCGAAGCCCGTCAGTACGCCGGCCGCGCCGTGGGCGACGACTGGACTTGTCCGTTCCACGCAGCCGGCGCTGCCCATCCCCGGCAAGCGCAGCCCGCCACGGCCATCCCCTCCAACCACAAGGCGACATGAGCCACGTCACCAACCGCCCCCCGCGCGAGCTGCCGCGCACCGAGCCCGCGGCGCCCGCCGATCAGCCGCGCGGCCTGCAACGCATCCCGCCGCAAAGCGGCACAGCCTTCATGCTGCGCAAGGGCCAGCGGCTCAGGGTGATCGACCCGCTGGGCGAGCAGGTGTCGGACCTGTTCGCCGTCAAGGCCGACGAGCCAGCCTGCCGCTTGTCGTCCGGCCGCTCGCTGGACTATGCGAGCAAGCTCTACCTGAGCACCGGCGATGCGCTCTATGCCAACGACAGTCGCGTGATGTTCACGATCGAAGCCGACACCGTGGGCCGCCACGACTTCCTGCTCACGCCCTGCAGCCAGGAGATGTTCGAGATCCTCTACCGCCACCAGGGCCACCACCCCAGCTGCTTCGAGAACCTGCACACCGCCCTGGCTCGCCACGGCATCCGGCCCGAGGACATCGGCACCACGTTCAACATCTTCATGAACGTCACCATCGACCCGCAGGGCCGCATCACCGTGGGGGTTCCTCATTCGCGTGCTGGCGACCACATCGTGCTGCGCGCCGAGATGGACCTCATCTGCGGCCTCACCGCCTGCTCCGCCGAAGGCTCCAACAACGGCTCCTTCAAGCCCATCGACTTCGAGATCCTGTAGGGGCACGGAGGCACCCGCTGCGCCAACCGTGACGGGCTACCGCTTGTGCTGCCGGCGCGCAGCGCGGCGCGGCTGCGGCGTCGCGCGGGGCAGCAAGGCTTGACCTCGCGCAAAGACCCGGCTGCCAAAGGGGTCGAGCATGGCTGTGCGCTATCACACACGGCAACAAGGAGCCCGCCATGCAAGCACTCAAGGATCTGTTCACCACCGACTACGGCCTCATGAGCATCATCGGCCTGGCCTTCATCCTGGGCATGGCGGTGTACTTTGTCCGCTACTTCATCAGCCACATGCACGAAGAAGAAGCCCGCATGCGCGCCCAGCAACAGCAGCGTTGAAGGCCCGGGGCTTGAACCTTCGAGAACCCATGCTATAGTCGCCGTCTTTCAGGCGCGTAGCTCAGCTGGTTAGAGCACCACCTTGACATGGTGGGGGTCGTTGGTTCGAGTCCAATCGCGCCTACCAATACGAAGGCCGGCAAGTCATCTGACTTGCCGGCCTTTTTCGTTGGCGCCGCAATGACGCTTCACCGCCGACGCGCGCTCCTGACCCCGCTGAGCTGCCCGACGCGCTGCAGCACCTGGCCCAGCCGCGTGGCATCTGCGGTCTGCACGGTCAAGGTGATGTCCACGCGCTCCCCGTGCGTCTGCGTCTGCATGGCCATGACGTGGGTCTTGTCCTTGGCGAAGGCGTCGCAGATGTCACGCAGCAGGCCGGGTCGGTCATGGGCCTGCACGGCCACGTCGACGGCGTAGACGGCGTCGCGGCCATCGGCCGTGCGCTGGCCGCCCCACTCCACGTCGATGCGACGCTCGGGGTGCCGGCCGACCATCTGGCGGAAGTTCGAGCAGTCCATGCGGTGCACGGCCACGCCCTTGCCGCGGGTGACGTAGCCGCCGATGTCGTCCGGCGGTGCGGGCTTGCAGCAGCGGGCCAGCTGGGTCAGCAGGGAATCCATCCCGACGACCATGACGCCCCGCCCGCCGGCTGCGGTGGTCTTGAGCGCGGTCGGCTCGCTGCGGGCGATGCGCTGGGCCAGCAGCGCGTCCGCATCCGGCGGCGGTGCGGCCGGGCGCAGCAGGTTCTCGATGTGGCGCAGGGAGTACTCGTCCTTGCCCACCACCTCGAACAGCGCCTCGGCGCTGCGAAAGCCGAGCTGCGCCGCCAGATCATCGAGCTTGACCGCCGTGCGGCCCTCGCGCTGCAGCAGCCGCTCCACCGCCTCGCGGCCGCGGGCGATGGTCTGCTGCTGGGCCAGGGCGTTGAACCAGGCGCGCACCTTGGCCCGGGCGCGCGGGCTCTGCAGGTAACCCAGCTCAGGGTTGAGCCAGTCCATCGACGGCCCGGCCAGCGCGTCCTTGGCCGCGACGATCTCCACCGTCTGCCCGCTCTTGAGCGGCGTGTTCAGCGGCACCATCGCGCCGTCCACCCGCGCGCCGCGGCAGCGGTGGCCCAGCGTGGTGTGCACGGTGTAGGCGAAGTCCACCGGCGTGGCTCCGGCCGGCAGGTCGATGATGGCGCCCTGCGGCGTGAAGACGTAGATGCGGTCGTCGAACAGGCCCTGCCCAGAGGGCGTTGCGCCCGAGGGTGTCTCGCCCGCCGCACCGGCCTGGCCGTCGAGCTCGGCCTGCGCCAGATCCCGCTCCCAGGCCAGCAGCTGGCGCAGCACGGTCTTGCGCGCCTCGGCCACGCGGGCTTCGAAGTCACCGGCTGCCGTCACACCGGCATAGCCCTTCGTGCCGGCCTCCTTGTAGGCCCAGTGGGCCGCCACGCCGCTCTCGGCCCGCTCATGCATGTCAGCCGTGCGGATCTGGATCTCGATGCTGCGGCCGTGCTCGTCCAGCACGACGGTGTGCAGCGACTGGTAGCCGTTGGCCTTGGGCCGGGCGATGTAGTCGTCGAACTCCTCGGGCAGCGCGCGCCAGACCTCGTGCACGCGGGCCAGCGCGGCGTAGCAGTCCTCCACCGTGGCCACGATGACGCGCAGCGCCCGCACGTCGAAGATGCGGTCCAGCGACAGGCCCTTGCCGGCCATCTTCTTCCAGATGCTGTAGAGGTGCTTGGGCCGGCCCTGCACCTGGGCGCGGATGCCGGCTGCGGCCAGCTCATCGGCCAGGCGCTGGCGCGCGGCCTCGACCATCTGCTCGCGCTCCACGCGCTTTTCGTCCAGCGCGCGGGCGATGTCGCGGTAGGCCTGGGGCTGCAGGAAGCGGAAGGACAGGTCCTCCAGCTCCCACTTGATCTGCCAGATGCCCAGCCGGTTGGCCAGCGGCGCGAAGACCTGCAGCGATTCGCTGGCCAGCACGCGCGGGCAGTCCTGCTTGCTGTGGGCATAGTGGCGCAGCGTCTGCAGCCGCGAGGCCAGGCGCAGCAGTACCACGCGCAGGTCGCGCGAGAAGGCCAGCAGCATCTTGCGCACGCGCTCGACCTGGTCGGCGCGCAGGCTCTGGTCGGGCGTGTCGCCCAGGCTGTCGCGGGCGCTGCGCTGGATCTGCACCAGCTTGCGCGTGTGGGCCACAAGGCTGGCTTCGTCCACGCCAAAGGCCTGGGCGATCACGTCCTCGGGCTGGTTGAGGAAGTCGCTGGCATAGACCAGGTAGGCCGCCGCCCGCATGGCCGGCGAGGCGCCGATGCCCCACAGGATGGCCGCCACGCCGTCGGCATGGGCCAGGGCGTCCTCGCCGGTGTCGAAGCGGCGGCCGGCCAGCAGCGGCTCGGCAAACGCGCGCGCCCGCGTGAGCTTGGTCATCTCCGCCGCCAGGGCCTCGGAGCCCGCGGCCTGGGCGCCGGTCAGCGCAACGATGGGCGCGGCTGCGCCTTCAGCATCGAGCAGGCCGGTCTTCATGATGAGAGGGAATCAGTCAAGGCGAGAGCAAGAAGTCGCGCACCACGGCGATCTGCTCGTCGGCGACGAACATCGGCGCATGGCCCACGCCGGCGAACTCGTGCAGGCGGGCCCGGGGGCCGCGGCGGGTCATCTCATCGGCCGTCTCCCGCGTGAGCAGGTCCGAGTCGGCGCCGCGCAGCAGCAGCGTCGGGCATTTGATCGCGTCATAGCGCTGCCATAGCAGGGTCTCGCCCATGGCCGCCATCTCCGGCGTGATGGCCTTGAACGGCACGGCGATCGACGGGTCGTAGTGCAGCCGCAGGCCGGGGCCCTCCTCCAGCGGCTGCACCATGGGCCGGCACAGCTCCAGCCACTGCTCGCGGGTGAAGGTGCCGAAGCCCTGTGAGATGGAGGCCATGTAGTCGGCAGCCTCGTCCAGGTCGGAGAAGCGGATGGGCTGACCAAGATAGTCGCCGATGCGCGCGACGGCCTCCGGCTGGATGCGGGGGCCGACATCATTGAGCACGAGCCTGCGGATGGGCGAGCCATGCGGGCTGTGCAGCGAGGCCACGCCCATGCCGATGAGCCCGCCCATCGACGTGCCGAGCCAGTCCACGTGCGGCGCGTTCAGCCGCGCCAGCAGCGTGACCATGTCGGCCACGTAGGCGGGCACCTGGTAGCCCATCGGGTCCACCAGCCAGTCTGATCGGCCGCGCCCTACGACATCCGGGCACACCACGCGGTAGTGGCCGCACAGCGCCCGGGCCAGGGTGTCGAAGTCGCGGCCCTGGCGCGACAGGCCATGCACGCAAACGAGCACCCGCGGGTTGGCCGGATCGCCCCATTCCCAGTAGGCCATGCGGTGCAGGCCCAGGGCGTCCAGGCAATCGACATGGTGCAGGCGGGGGTCGTGTGTGGCGTTCATAGGGGGCCCTTCATCGAGGCTGGCATCGAGCATGCACGGGCCTTGCAGCCGCGCAGGCGGCGTCGCAAGGGGCGCCCCGATAATCCTACGCGAGCCCTCTGCCAAGCCCTGTGCGCGCTCAACTGAAACCTCCGTATCACAAGGATTCGCCATGCTCCAAGGCAAGACTGCACTCGTCACCGGCTCCACCAGCGGCATCGGCCTGGGCATCGCCACCCGGCTGGCCGCGCAGGGCGCCCACGTCATCCTCAACGGCTTCGGTGACCATCAGGGACCGCAGCAGGCGGTGCAGGCCGCAGGACAGCAGCATGGCGTGCGCACCGGCTTCCATGGGGCCGACCTGAGCAAGCCGGCCGAGATCACCGAGCTGATGGCCTATGCCGAGCGAGAGTTCGGCGGCGTGGACATCCTGGTGAACAACGCCGGCATCCAGTTCGTCGCGCCGGTGGAGGACTTCCCGGTCGAGAAGTGGGATGCGATCCTCGCCATCAACCTGAGCTCGGCCTTCCACACCACGCGGCTGGCCCTGCCCGGCATGAAGCGCAAGGGCTGGGGCCGCGTCATCAACATCGCCTCGGCGCACGGGCTGGTGGCCTCGGCGGGCAAGTCGGCCTATGTCGCCGCCAAGCACGGCATCGTCGGCCTGACCAAGGCCGTGGCGCTGGAGACGGCGCGCACCGGCGTCACCGTCAACGCCATCTGCCCGGGCTGGGTGCTGACGCCGCTGGTGCAAAAGCAGATCGACGACCGCGCCCGGAACGAAGGCATCACCGTGGAGCAGGCGCGGCGCGACCTGCTGGGCGAGAAGCAGCCCTCGCTGGAGTTCGTCACGCCGGAGCAACTGGGGGAGCTCGCGGTTTTCCTGTGCTCGCCCGCAGCCGAGCAGGTCCGCGGCGCAGCCTGGAACATGGACGGCGGCTGGCTGGCGCAGTGAGGCTGGGGCGGCCTGCCGCCCTGCCCGTCCTGCCCGCCTGCTGCATCCCTCAGGACTCCTGCGCGCGCCTGCCGGCGCGGCCCAGCCGCTACAGCCGGCCCGCGTGCGCGATCGATCCGCTGAATGCGCACCCATCCCATCGCGCCCGCCGAGCTGGCGTGGACCACCGCTCCCGACGGCACCCCGCTGCCCACCGCGCCGGCCTTCGGCGACGTCTATCACGCTGCCGCCGGCGCATTCGCCCAGGCTCGGCATGTCTTCCTGGCCGGCAACGGCCTGCCGGGCCGCTGGGCGGGGCGCGAGCGCTTCGTCATCCTGGAGACGGGCTTCGGCCTGGGCAACACCTTCCTGGCCACCTGGGCGGCATGGCGTGACGACCTGGCGCGCTGCGAGCGGCTGATCTTCGTCTCGCTGGACAAGCATCCGCCTCGGCAGGCGGACCTGCGGCGCGCGCATGAGGCGAGCGAGGCGCCGGAGCTGGCCCGGCAGCTGGTCGAGTCCTGGCCGCCACTGACCCCCAATCTGCACACGCTGAGCTTCGAGGCCGGCCGCGTGCAGCTGATCCTGGGCTTCGGCGACATCGCCGACCTGCTGCCCGCGCTGATGCTGCAGGCCGATGCCGTCTACCTGGATGGCTTCGCGCCGGCCCGCAACCAGGACATGTGGGCCGAGCCGCTGCTGCAGCGACTGAATCGCCTGGCCGCACCCGGCGCCACGGCGGCCACCTGGAGCGCTGCGCGCGGTGTGCGCGATGCACTGGCTGCGGCCGGCTTCACCGTCGAACGCGCACCCGGCTTTGCAGGCAAGCGCGACATGACGGTCGCGCGCTTCGAGCCGAGATATCAAGCGGCCGCGCCGGCAGGGGGGCTGCTGACCCCTTCCTGCGAGCGCCAGGCGCTGATCATCGGCGCCGGCCTGGCCGGCTGCGCCGCGGCCTGGGCCCTGGCCGAGCAGGGCTGGTCCAGCACGGTGATCGACGCAGCAGCCGCACCGGCGCAGGCGGCATCGGGCAATGCCGGCGGCCTGTTCCATGCCATCGTGCACGGCGAAGACGGCGTCCATGCGCGCGCGCATCGCGCCGCGGCATTGACCACGGCCGCGGTGGTCGGCCCGTGGCTGCGCGACGGCCGGCTGGCCGGCTCGGACGGTGGGCTGCTGCGGCTGGACCGCAAGACCGATCAGGCCCAGGCTGCAGCGCTGCTGGCTCGGCAGGGCTGGCCGGTGGAGACGCTGCAGTGGCTGGACACGAAGGCGGCCCGCGCACGCGCCGGCCTGCCGGTCCCGTCCGGCGGCTGGTGGTTCGGACAGGCGGGCTGGTTGTCGCCCGGCGGCTACGCGCAGGAGCTGCTGGAGCAATCCGGCGCCCGCTTCATCGGCGGCCAGCAGGTCGCCCGGCTGGAGCGGCGAGCGGGGCTGTGGTCTGCCCTGGACACCGAGGGCCGCTGCCTGGCCGAGGCGCCGGTGGTGGTGGTGGCCACGGCGCATCAGGCGGCCGAGCTGCTGCGCCCGTGGACCGATGCGCCGCTGCCTCTATCGGCCGTGCGCGGACAAATCAGCCTGCTGCCCGCGGAGCTACCCGGCGTCACCCTGCCCCGCCACCCCGTGGCCGGCGCCGGCTATGCGCTGGCGCTGCCCGACGGCCGGCTGGTCTGCGGCGCGACGACCCGGCACGACGATGCCGACCCCGCCGTGCGCGCAGCCGACCACGAGCACAACCTGGCCCAGGCCGTGCGCCTGGGTGCGCTGCGGGCCGACGCGGTGCCCGCCGCGCTGGCCGCTGCCGGCGGCCGCGTGGGCTGGCGCGCGGTCACGCCCGACCGCCTGCCGCTGATCGGTGCCGTGCCGCTGTTGCCCCCGCCCGGCACGCGGGCCGACCAGCCGCGCCTGATCCCGCGCCTGCGCGACGAGCACGGCGGCCTCTTCATGCTGAGCGGCCTGGGATCCCGCGGGCTGACCTGGGCAGCGCTGGCCGGCCGGCTGCTGGCGTCCTGGGTCAGCGGCTGCCCGTGCCCGGTTGAAGCCGACCTGCGCGACGCGCTTGATGTGGGGCGATGGGCGGCACGCCAACAGCCGGCCGGCACATCGGACTAGGCTCAGACGCTCTCCTTCATCCTCACCTCGCACCATGCGCGACATGACCCTCCTGGGCACTGCGCTGCCCCTGATCCAGGCACCGATGGCGGGCTCGCAGGACGCACGACTGGCGCTGGCCGTCGGTGCGGCTGGCGGGCTCGGCTCGCTGCCTGCCGCGATGCTGAGTGCCGACGCGCTGGAGCAGCAATTGCGCATGCTGCAGACGGCCGGCCGGCCGTACAACGTCAACTTCTTTGCCCACACGCCACCCACGCCCGATGACGCACGGGAGGCCCGGTGGCGGGCCGAGCTGGCCCCCTACTACGCCGAGCTGGGCGTGGATGCGGCCACGCCTGCCAGCGGTGCCATGCGCCGGCCGTTCAATGAGGAGGCGGCCGAGGTGCTGCAAGCCTTCCGCCCGGCAGTGGTGAGCTTCCATTTCGGCCTGCCTGCGTCTGATGTGCTGGCGCGCGTCAAGCGGCTGGGCTGCCAGGTGTGGTCCAGCGCCACCACCGTCGAGGAGGCGCTGTGGCTGCAGGCGCACGGCGCCGATGCGGTCATCGCCCAGGGCCTGGAGGCCGGCGGGCACCGCGGGCATTTCCTGAGCACGGACCCGGCGCGACAGGCCGATCTGCCCACGCTGCTGCCGGCCATCGTCGCGGCGGTCAGCATCCCGGTGATCGCCGCCGGCGGCATTGCCGACGCAACCGGCGCGCGCGCGGCGCTGGAGCAAGGCGCATCAGCGGTACAGGCGGGCACCGCCTTCCTGCTCTGCCCAGAGGCGACCACCGGCGCGCTGCACCGCGCCCGGCTGCGCGACCCGGATGCGCCCACGGCGCTGACCAACCTCTTCTCTGGCGGGCTGGCGCGCGGCATCGTCAACCGTGTGATGCGCGAGCTGGGCCCGGTCAGCGATGCGGCGCCGCCCTTCCCCCTGGCGACGGGCGCACTGGCCCCGCTGCGGGCCCGTGCCGAGGCCCAGGGCCGCGACGACTTCACGCCGCTATGGTCGGGGACCCGCCGCGCTTGCCGCGAGGCTCCGGCGGCTGAGGTGGTGCAGGCGCTGGCCGCCGGCCTGAACGGCTGACGCCGCGGGCCACGCTGTCGCTCAGAGCATCTCTTCAGGCGCGATCGGCCCCAGCACCTTGATCAGCGCCCGCAGCCACAGCGGCGCGTCCGGCTCGGTGGTCACGCGCCGCCCGTCGGGCGCCGTCCACACCAGCCCTGGCCCGGTTTCCCAGGTCACGCGCCAGCTGCCGGTGCGCGCCGCCTCCTGGTAGAGCTGGATCACGCGCTGCGACAGCTCGCGGCTGCGCATGGCCAGCATCAGCTCGGTGTTGAGATAGGCCGATCGCGGGTCCATATTCATCGAGCCCACGAGCAAGGTACGGCCGTCGATCACCATGGCCTTCACGTGCAGGCTGGCCGACGACGAGCCGCTGCCCGAGCCGGACGAGCCGCCCCACTTGGTCGGCATGCCTCCGCCTGGCCGGGCGCGCAGCTCGTGCAGCTCCACGCCCATGCGCAGCAGATCCTCGCGGTAGCGGGCATAGCCGGTGTGCACGGCCGCGGCATCGGTGGCGGCCAGTGAATTGGTCAGGATGCGGATGACCACACCGCGGTCGCGCAAGCCGCGCAACAGCGCCACGCCCCGCTTGCCCGGCACGAAGTACGGCGAGATCAGCACCAGCTCGGTCTGGGCGGCCTTGGCGATCTCCCCCACATCGTCGGCCAGCGTCTCGTCCTGATCCGGATTGCCCTCGCTGGCGATCTTGCTGGGCTTGTCGACGATGACGGTTGCCGGCGCCCAGGTCAGCGGCAGCCGGCCGGCGCGGATCTGCGCGGGCAGGTCTACCTGGGGCACGCTGGCCACCACCTCAGGCGAGGGCTGGCTAGAGGGCGCATCGCGTCGCGGCTGGGGCAGCGGCTGGCTGCTCCGACCAGCGACGGCGTCCTTCATGTCGGCGGACGCATGCTGCCCCTTGCGCACCGGCGTGCCACGGTCGTCCGGTGCGAATGCTGACGCTGCAGGCGGTGCAGGCGCCGCCGCGGGCTGCGAC
Organism: Pseudomonadota bacterium; assembly: GCA_049321005.1. Taxonomy (GTDB): domain Bacteria; phylum Pseudomonadota; class Gammaproteobacteria; order Burkholderiales; family Burkholderiaceae_C; genus Aquabacterium. Next base: position 236,321 of record JBMOQL010000002.1, on the reverse strand, counting down.
CCGCGCTGGGCCAGCTCCTCAATCGGCCAGGCGTGGCTGCTGTTCCAGTAGCGATCGAACGCGGCGGACAGCTGGCGCACCACCGGCCCGGCCACCAGCGCGTCCAGGTCCAGGAAGTTGGTGTCCGAGCTGCGCAGGAAGTAGGCATCGCCCAGGTTGCGCCCGCCGGTGAGCGCCAGCGCGTTGTCGGCCACGAACATCTTGTTGTGCATCCGGTGGTTGATGCGCGCGATGTCGGTCAGCGAGGCCATGACCCGCGTGATGGTGGACGCCCGCCCGGCCGGGAAGGGGTTATAGAGGCGCACCTCCACATTGCGGTGAGCGGCCAGCCTGAGCAGCGCAGCATCGCTGCCAGCGGTGTGCATGTCGTCCAGCAGCACGCGCACGCGCACGCCCCGGTCGGCGGCGGCCAGTACGCGGGCGAAGATGGCGCGCGTGCTGGCATCGGGATGGATCAGGTAGTACTGAAGGTCCAGCGTGCGCTCGGCATGGTCGGCCAGCGCCACCAGGGTGCCCAGCGCTTCCTCGCCAGAGGCCACCAGCTTGAAGCCCGAGTAGCGCGCATTCGGCGCGCCGGCCGACGCCACGCGGCCCAGCAGCGTGTCCTGCGGCGCGGGCCAGGCGGTGGTCGTGGGGCGCGGCTGTGGCTCCGGCAGCGAGGCACAGGCGCTCAGGCCGGTGGCCATCACCACGGCGGCCAGCAGGCCGCGCAGCAGCGCCCAGACCACCGGCGATGCCGCGCCGCGCCGCATCAGGCCCGGCCCTCCGCCTCGTCGATCAGCGCCGCGCCGGGCAGCAGCTGCTGCGCCTGGCTCTCGGGCAGCGCCTCCACCTGCTTGAGGGCGCGGCCCATCACGCGGGTGCGCGTCTCGGCGTCGTCGATGACGTTGCTGGCCTCCTGCAGCTTCTTGCGCGTCTTGGCCAGCACGTCACCGAACTTGAGGAACTCGGTCTTGACCGCGCCCAGCACCTGCCAAACCTCGGAGGAGCGCTTTTCCAGCGCCAGGGTGCGAAAGCCCATCTGCAGGCTGTTGAGCGTGGCCAGCAGCGTGGTCGGGCCGGCCAGCATCACCCGGTGGTCACGCTGCAGGCACTCCACCAGGCCCGGGCGGCGCAGCGCCTCGGCATACAGGCCCTCGGTGGGCACGAAGAGGATGCCGAAGTCGGCGGTATGCGGCGGCGCCAAGTACTTCTCGCGGATGGCCTTGGCCTCCAGCTTCAGGCGCTGCTCGATGGCCTTGCCGGCGGCATCCACCGCGGCCACGTCGGCCCGGTCCTGCGCCTCCAGCAGCCGCTCGTAGTCCTCGCGCGGGAACTTGGCATCGATGGGCAGCCACATCGGCACGCCGTCGGCGCCGCGGCCGGGCAGGCGGATGGCGAACTCCACGCGCGCGCCGGTGCCCGGCACCGTCTCCACGTTGGTGGCGAACTGCTCGGGCGTGAACACCTGCTCCAGCAGGCCGGCGAGCTGCACCTCGCCGAAGATGCCGCGCGTCTTCACGTTGGACAGCACGCGGTTGAGCGAGCCCACGTCGCGGGCCAGGCCCTGCATCTCGCCCAGGCCGCGGTGCACCTGCTCCAGGCGCTCGGCCACGTGCTTGAAGCTCTCGCCCAGGCGCTGCTCCAGCGTCGCATGCAACTTCTCGTCGACCGTCTGGCGCATCTGCTCCAGCTTCTTCTCGTTGTCGGCCTGCAGGGCCTGCAGGCGGGCATCGACGGTCGTCCGCACCTCGGCCAGCCGGCGCTCGTTGCCTTCGGCCAGGGCGCGCAGCTGCTCGGCCTGTGCGTCGCCGAAGCGGCGCAGCGCGGCCTCTTGCGCCTCGCGCGCGGTCAGCGCGGCGGCGTTGAGCGACTCGGTGGTCTGCCGCAGCGTGTCGGCCAGCATCTGCTGCATGGACGCCAGCTGCACGCGGAAGCTGTCGAGCTGCTCGTTCTGTGTGCGGACGGTGTCGCCCTGCTGGGCCAGCAGGGTCTGCTGCAGGGCGGCAAGCGTCGTGCCCAGCTCCTGCCGCGTGCCCCCCGCACTGCGGGCCAGTTCATCCCGCAGCTCGCGCTCCAGGCGTTCGGTCTGCGCGGCCATCTGCGCACCGAGCTGCGCCCCCTGCGCGGCCAATTGCTGCAGCAGCTCCGGCGATGCGGCCTGCGGCCGCGCGGGACGCAGGGCCAGCCAGAGCAGCAGCAAGACGTTGAGGGCCAGCAGGCCCAGCATGATCCAGTTCGTCATGCCGGGGATTGTGGCAGCCGGGGGGTCGGGCCCCCGGGCGCAAGCGGCGGCTCCGCGGGTCGGCACTGCGCCGGGTCAACGACCCGGAGCGCGTCCGGATCACGCTTCAAGGCACCCCGCGGGGCCGCAGCCGCCGCTGCGCCGCGGACAGCCGTCCCGGCTCCTGCGCGTCCCGCCGCCGTGCGGGCGATTCTCGGCTTCAGTGCTTCAGCGCTTCAGCGCTTCAGTGCAGGGGCACGCCAGTGACCGAGGCGAGCTCGTCGCGGCTCACGCCGGGCGCCAGCTCCACCAGCTTCAGCCCTTCGGGCGTCACGTCCATCACGGCCAGGTCGGTGATGATGCGGTTGACCACGCCCACACCGGTCAGCGGCAGCGTGCATTCGGGGACGATCTTGAGATCCACCGTGCCGTCCTTCTTGCGCGCCACGTGCTCCATCAGCACGATCACGCGGCCGACGCCGGCCACCAAGTCCATGGCGCCGCCCATGCCCTTGACCATCTTGCCGGGGATCATCCAGTTGGCCAGGTCGCCCTTCTCGCTGACCTGCATGGCGCCGAGGATGGCCAGGTTGATCTTGCCGCCGCGGATCATGCCGAAGCTGTCGGCACTGCTGAAGATCGCCGAGCCGGGCAGCGTGGTGACGGTCTGCTTGCCGGCGTTGATCAGGTCCGGGTCCACCTCGGCCTCGGTCGGGAAGGGGCCGATGCCCAGCAGGCCGTTCTCGCTCTGCAGCCACACCTCGATGCCGGGCGGCACGTGGTTGGCCACCAGCGTGGGCAGGCCGATGCCCAGGTTCACATAGAAGCCGTCCTGCAGTTCGCTGGCGGCACGCTTGGCCATCTCGTCGCGGGTCCAGGGCATGTCGGTCTCCAGTTCGTTGCGGCGGCTTCAGGACGCGCGCGTGGTGCGCTGCTCGATGCGCTTCTCGGGCGAGGCGTTGACCACGATGCGGTGCACGAAGATGCCTGGCAGGTGGATGGCGTCCGGGTCCAGCGCGCCGGTCTCGACCAGGTGCTCGACCTCGACGATGGTCAGCTTGCCCGCCTGGGCGACGTTGGGGTTGAAGTTGCGCGCGGTGCGGCGAAAGACCAGGTTGCCCGCCTTGTCGGCCGTGTGCGCCTTGACCAGCGACACGTCGGGCGTCAGCGCACGCTCCATCACGTAGGCATGGCCGTCGAACTCGCGGATCTCCTTGCCGTCCGCCACGATGGTGCCCACGCCGGTGCGCGTGAAGAAGGCCGGGATGCCGGCGCCGCCCGCCCGCAGCTTCTCGGCCAGCGTGCCCTGGGGCGTGAACTCCAGCTCCAGCTCGCCGCTGAGGTACTGGCGCTCGAACTCCTTGTTCTCGCCGACGTAGCTGGAGATCATCTTCTTGATCTGCCGTGTCGCCAGCAGCTTGCCCAGGCCGAAGCCGTCCACACCCGCGTTGTTGGAGATGACGGTCAGGCCCTTGGCGCCCGTGGCCTGCAGCGCATCGATCAGCGCTTCGGGGATGCCGCACAGGCCGAAGCCGCCAACGGCCAGCATCATGCCGTCACGGATCACGCCATCCAGCGCGGCTGCCGCGCTCGGGTACACCTTGTTCATCGATCCAGCTCCTGGGAGGGCGGCCCGCCGGCCGCGGCGGCGTCAACCGTAAACGATTTGCTGCACAGCAGCAAACTGGGGCAAGCAGGGGTCGTGCCGGGGCGCCGCGCGGTTTGCAGGGCCTGCCGTGCCGGGCAAGGGCTTGGGCACAGCGAGACAGCGATTCGCTGTCCGTGGGTAGTGGCCGCTTATCCCGGCACGCCGGCAGCGATGGCCTGCCGCACGAAGTCCGGCAGCGGCACCGAACGCTGCTCGGCCGCCACGGCCCATACCAGCGTCGCGCCACCGGCGGCCACCAGTTGCCCCGGCTCGTCGGTGCGCTCCATCGTCACGAAGAGGTCCACGCTGCTGCGCCCGGGCTGGCCGGCATAGAGCCGGCTGCGCACCGTGCCCGGCCAGGAGAGCTGGCGCAGGAAGTTGCAGAAGGTGTTGACGATGACCGGCCCCTCGCGCGTGGCCTCCAACTGGGCGCCCAGGGAGCGCAGCCAGGTCACGCGGGCGTTTTCCATGTAGCGGAAGTACACCGTGTTGTTGACATGGCCCAGGGCGTCCATGTCGCCCCAGTCCACCGGCTGGTCCAACTCGAAGACCAGCGCCTTCTGCTCTGGCAGATCCAGCCGCATGTCAGCCCCCTCAGGCACCGAAGCCGTCGTCGGCCGAGATGACGGCCCCGTTGATGAAGTGGCTCTCGTTGGAGCACAGCATCACCAGCAGCGCGTCCAGGTCGGCCGGCTGGCCCACGCGCTTGCGCGGCAGCATCTCGATGAGCTTCTTGCCCTGCTCGGTCTGCCAGTGGTGATGGTTGATCTCGGTGTCGATGTAGCCCGGGCAGATGGCGTTGACGTTGATGCCGAAGCGGCCCCACTCCAGCGCCATCGCCTTGGTCATGTGCACCACCGCGGCCTTGCTCATGCAGTAGACGCCGATCTGCGACAGCACGCGCAGGCCGGCCATGGAGGCGATGTTGACGATGCGCCCACCGGTGTAGGTGCCGGGCGCGGCGCCGCGTGCGCGGGCCAGCATGCGCTTGCCCACCTCTTGCGCCACGAAGAAGGCGCCCTTGGTGTTGGTGTCGAAGACGTAGTCGTAGTCCTCGGGCGTCACGTCGATCAGCTTCTGGGTGGTGCTGACGCCCGAGTTGTTAATGAGGATGTCGATGGCGCCGACCTCGGTCTCGGCGTGGGCCACGGCCGAGCGGATGCTGGCCGGGTCAGTCACGTCGAGGCCGACCACGTGGGCATCGCCGCCAGCGGCCTCGATCTCGGCACGCAGGTCCTTCAGGCGCTCGACGCGGCGGCTGGCCAGCACGACAGCGGCACCGGCTTGCGCCAGCGTGCGGGCGAACTGCTGGCCCAGGCCGCCGGAGGCGCCGGTGATGAAGGCCACGCGGCCGGAGAGATCGATGCTGTAGCTCATGGGGAAACCTTGTCAGGGGGTGCGGTTCGGATGACGGCTGTGGCGGTGCAGCCAGCCGTGCGGGGCGCGGCCAACTGTACCGGCCCGTACACAGCACCGGCGGTCGGGCCATCCCGGGTGTGCCGTGCACGGCAGGGCCGTGGCGGGCCCGCGTCGCGGTGCCGCACAACGTTAGCACGCAGCCCCTGCCCGGCGCCCGCCTGGCGGGACGCTCTGACGCGCTGCGCGACGCCCAGCGGTGGACGCATAAAATCGCGCGTTTGCCCGCCTGTAGCGGGGCGAGCCGGTATGGTCCGGCGCCCAGACCCACGAAGGAAACACTGCAATGACGCCTCAGGAGATTCTTGAGCAGTTCGGCCCGCGCGAATCGATGGAGTACGACGTCGTCGTGGTTGGCGCCGGCCCCGCCGGCCTGGCCACCGCCATCCGCATCAAGCAGCTCGCCGCCGAGCAGGGCAAGGAGGTCTCGGTCTGCGTGCTCGAGAAGGGCTCCGAGCCCGGCGCCCACATCCTGTCGGGCGCGGTGATGGACCCCAAGGCGATGAACGAGCTCTTTCCCAACTGGAAGGAGCTGGGCGCGCCGCTGAACCAGCCGGTCACCGGCGACGAGTTGCTGGTGCTGTCCGAGACGGGCGCCACCAGGACGCCGGCCGCGCTCATCCCGGATTGCTTCCACAACGAAGGCAACTACGTCATCAGCCTGGGCAACGTCGTGCGCTGGATGGCGCAGCAGGCCGAGAGCCTGGGCGTGGAGATCTTCCCGGGCTTCCCGGCGGCCGAGATCCTCTATGACGACAAAGGCGCCGTGCGCGGCGTGGCCACCGGCAACCTGGGCGTGGACAAGCAAGGGCAGCCCACCGACAACTTCCAGCTCGGCATGGAACTGCTGGCCAAGTACACCGTCTTTGCCGAAGGCTCGCGCGGCCACCTGGGCAAGCAGCTGATTGCCAAGTTCAAGCTGGATGAGGGGCGTGACCCGCAGAGCTATGCCATCGGCATCAAGGAGCTCTGGGAGATCGACCCGGCCAAGGCCCAGCCGGGCCTGGTGGTGCACACCGCCGGCTGGCCGATGGACACCAAGACCTACGGTGGCGGCTTCCTCTACCACCTGGAGGGCAACAAGGTCACGCTGGGCTTCGTCACCGGCCTGAACTACGAGAACCCGTACCTGAGCCCCTTCGAGGAGATGCAGCGCTGGAAGACCCACCCGGAGATCCGCAAGCACATCGAAGGCGGCAAGCGCATCAGCTACGGCGCGCGCGCCATCACCGCCGGCGGCCTGCTGAGCCTGCCCAAGCAGGTGTTCCCGGGCGGCGCGCTGGTCGGCTGTGATGCCGGCTACCTGAACGCCCCGCGCATCAAGGGCAGCCACGCGGCCATCAAGACCGGCATGCTGTGCGCCGAGGCGGCCTTCGCCGCGGTGACGGCCGGCCGCCAGCAGGACGAGCTGACCGCCTACCCGCAGGCCTTCGAGCAGAGCTGGCTGCACGACGAGCTCAAGCAGGCGCGCAACTTCAAGACCTGGTTCAAGCACGGCATGTACGTCGGCATGCTGATGACCGGCATCGAGTACTGGCTGCTGCCCAAGCTGGGCATCAAGAGCCCGCCGTGGACGGTGCACCGCGACAAGCCGGATCACGCCTACCTCAAGCCTGCCGCCGAATGCCAGCCCATCGCCTATCCCAAGCCGGATGGCAAGCTGACCTTCGACCGGCTGAGCTCGGTGTTCGTCTCCAACACCAACCACGAGGAACACCAGCCGGCGCACCTGACGCTCAAGGACCCGACCGTGCCGGTCAAGATCAACCTGGCCAAGTACGCCGGGCCGGAGAGCCGCTACTGCCCGGCCGGCGTCTACGAGTTCGTGCCGGACGAGGCCAACGCCGGCAAGGAGCGGCTGCAGATCAACGCGCAGAACTGCGTGCACTGCAAGACCTGCGACATCAAGGACCCGACGCAGAACATCGTCTGGGTGACGCCGGAAGGCGGCGGCGGCCCGAACTACTCGGGCATGTGACGCAACTCCTCCGCCCGGCCACCCGGCCGGGTGGCAGCAGATGGAGAAACGGGGCGCCTGGGGCGCCCCGTTTTCATGGTGGCGGCTGGGCCGCCTACGCCCGGCTGCGGCGCAGCCCCCAGCCGGCTGCAAGCACTGCCAGCCACAGCGGCAGCAGCAACACCGAGCCGCGCATGCCCGGCGTCATCAGCATCAGCACCAGAATGAGCGCGAGGAAGCCCAGGCACAGCAGGTTGCCGGCAGGGGCCCAGAGGGCGGGGAAGCGGGTGGCCACCCGCTGGCGGCGCATGGCGCGGCGGAACTGCAGATGGGTGAGGCTGATCATGGCCCAGTTGAGCACCAGGGCGGCCACCACCAGGGACATGAAAAGCTCCAGCGCCCCGTGCGGCAACAGGTAGTTGACCAGCACGCATGACAGCGTGGCCACGGCCGAGACTGCAAGAGCGGCCACCGGCACGCCCCGGCGGTCCACCCGGGCCAGGGCGCGCGGCGCATCGCCCTGCTCGGCCAGGCCAAAGAGCATGCGGCTGTTGCAGTAGACGCCGCTGTTGTAGACCGACAGCGCGGCCGTCAGCACGACGGCATTGAGCAGGTGGGCGGCCACGTTACTGCCCAGCAGCGAGAAGATCTGCACGAAGGGGCTGGCACCGTAGGCATCGCCGCCGGCGGTCAGCGAGCGCACCAGGGCGTCCCAGGGATAGAGCGACAGCAGCACCGTCAGCGCACCCACGTAGAACACCAGGATGCGCCAGACCACCTGGTTGATGGCGCGCGGGATCACCGTCTGCGGGTCCTGGGCCTCGGCCGCGGTGATGCCCACCAGCTCCAGCCCGCCGAAGGAAAACATGATGATGGCCAGCACCATCACCAGGCCGCCCACCCCATTGGGGAAGAAGCCGCCGTGGCGCCACAGGTTGGTGATGCTGGCCTGCTCGCCGCCCTGCCCGCTCACCAACAGCCAGGCACCCAGCCCGATCATGCCGATGATGGCTGCCACCTTGACGATGGCGAACCAGAACTCGGCCTCGCCGAAGGCGCGCACGTTGGCCAGGTTGATGGCATTGACCAGCACGAAGCAGACCGCAGCCGTCGCCCAGGCCGGCACCTGCGGCCACCAGAACTGCACGTACTTGCCCACGGCGGAAAGCTCGGCCATGCCGACCAGCACGTACAGCGCCCAGTAGTTCCAGCCAGCCAGGAAGCCCGCGAAGCCGCCCCAGTAGCGGTGGGCGAAGTGGCTGAAGGAGCCGGCCACCGGCTCGTGGACGATCATCTCGCCGAGCTGGCGCATCATCAGGTAGGCAATGAAGCCGCCGATGGCATAGCCCAGGATCATCGAGGGCCCGGCCGACTGCAGCACGCCGGCCGAGCCCAGGAACAGCCCCGTGCCGATGGCGCCGCCCAGGGCGATGAGCTGGATGTGGCGGTTGCGCAGACCGCGGTGGAGCTGGCCTGCGGCGGCCGGATCAGCAGACATGGCGAGGTGTCGTCAGGGGGAAGCCGGCGATTGTGACAATGGCCCCGGTCCCGCAGCCGCCGGCGTGGTGACGGCGGCCCGCCCATTTGCCGTTGCCCACGGTTCTGCACGCTTTTGCCATGCGCCCTGCCCCCGCTGCCTTCCCTGCCCCACCCACCGCGCTGGGCCCCGCCGCGACAACCGGCTTGCCGGCGCGCAGCCGCCGGCAAGTGCTTGCCCTGGGTGCCGGCGGTGCCGCTGCGGCGCTCGGCCTGGCGTGGCCGGCTTGCGCTGCCGGCGCCCAGGATGGGCGGCCGGCCCAGGCGCCGCGCACCCTGCGCACCACCACGCTGGCTGACGACCTGCAGCAACCGTGGGGCCTGGCCTTCCTGCCCGGTGGCGGCCTGCTCGTGACCGAGAAGCCGGGCCGGCTCAGGCGGCTGGATGCGCGTGGACGGCTGCTGGGCACGGTGGCCGGCGTGCCGGCCGTGCATCACGCCGGCCAGGGCGGGCTGCTGGACGTGGCCCTGGACGCGGACTTCACGCGCAACCGCCGGCTCTACCTGAGCTATGCCGAGCGCCAGGGCGCGGACAGCGGCACCGCGGTGGCGCGGGCGGTGCTCGATGCGGCCGGCACGGCGCTGACCGAGGTGCAGGTGATCTTCCGCCAGCAGCCCAAGACCGGCCGAGGCGCCAACCACTACGGCGGGCGCATCGTGCCGCGCGCCGACGGCACGCTCTTCATCACCCTGGGCGACCGCTTCACCGAGCGCGACGGCGCGCAGACGCTGGACAACCACCTGGGCAAGATCGTGCGCGTGCGCGCCGACGGCAGCGTGCCGCCCGACAACCCGCTGATCAATCGCCCGGGCGCCCTGCCGCAGATCTGGAGCTGGGGCCACCGCAACATCCAGGGCGCGGCGCTGCACCCGGCCAGCGGCGAGCTGTGGATCTGCGAGCACGGCCCGCAAGGCGGCGACGAGGTCAACATCGCCCGCGCCGGGCGCAACTACGGCTGGCCGGTGGCGACCTACGGGCGCGAGTACGGCAGCGGCGCGCCCATCGGCGAAGGCGGCACGGGGCCGGGCATGGAGCCGCCGCTGACCTACTGGGTGCCGCGGTCCATCGCTCCCAGCGGGCTGGCCTTCTGCACGTCCGAGCGCTACGCCGGCTGGCGCGGCAGCCTGTTCATCGGCGCGCTGGCGGGGCAGGCGCTGTGGCGGCTGGGGCTGGACGGCAATCGCGTGGTCAGCCGCGAAGCGCTGCTGACCGAGCGGGGCGAGCGCATCCGCGACGTGCGCCAGGGCCCGGACGGGCTGCTCTACCTGCTGACCGACGGCGCACCGGGCAAGCTGCTGCGGCTGGAGCCACGGGCGGCTTGAGTGCCGGACGGCGGTCCGGCCTGCGCGGGAACGCGCTGACTGAACTCAGCCGGCCGCCGGCAGCATCCCGTCGCGCCGCAGCAGCGTCTCCAGCGCGTGCTCGCGGATGCCGTAGAAGGCTTTGATCTCAGCGATCTGGCGCAACGTCTCATCCACCGGCCTGGGGCGGGGGCGGGGGCGGCGCACGGCCAGGATCATCTTGTTCTTGCTGGTGTGCTCCAGCGAGATGAACTCGAAGACCCGGGCGTCGAAGCCGGCCGCCTCCAACAAGAGCGCGCGCAGGCCGTCGGTGAGCATCTCGGCCTCCTGGCCCAGGTGGATGCCGTGCTGCAGGATGGGGCGCAGCGGATGCGGGCTGAGCAACTGCGGGCGGATCTGCTTGTGGCAGCAGGGCGAGCACACCAGCACCGATGCGCCGGCGCGGATGCCCAGATGCAGCGCATGGTCGGTGGCCATGTCGCACGCATGCAGGGCGATCATCACGTCGAGCTGCGGCGGCTGCCAGTCGCGCACGTCGCCCTGGATGAAGCGCAGGCCCTGGTTGGCCAAGCCCAGCGACTGTGCAGCGTCGTTGCACAGCTGCACCAGATCGGGACGCAGCTCGATGCCGGTCACTTCCGCCGGCAAGCCCAGGGCGGCGCTCAGGTGCTCGTGCAGGGCGAAGGTGAGGTAGCCCTTGCCGCAGCCGAAATCCGCCACGCGCAGCGGCGTGCCGCCCGGCCGGGGCAATTTCAGGCCGGCGTCGGCCAAAGCGTGGTCCACCACCTCGACGAACTTGTTGATCTGCTTCCACTTGCGCGCCATGGCTGGCACCAGCCGCTGCTGCGCATCCGTCACGCCCAGTGCGTGCAGCCAGGGGCTGGCCAGGCTCAGGTGGCGGCGTTTGGCACGGTCGTGGGCGGCGGCCGGCGCGGCCTCGCGCTGGACCGCGCTGCGCCGCAGGGTGGAGCGGCCGTCCTTGCTGATCAGCAGCTGCAGGTCTTCGTCGGCCGCCAGCAGGTGCGCCTGGCCCCAGCGGCCATCCAGCTCAGCCGGCAGCTTGTCCAGCGCCTGGGCCAGCGGGACGTTGTGCGTCAGATCCCGCGTCGCGTGGGTGTGGACCCAGCTCAGCGCCGCCTGCCCGCGCACCTCGATGCGGCGTGCCGTGGCGCGCTTCAGGTCACCGGCACCGCGGGGCTTGGCCAGCACCAGCTTGACGAAGCGGCCCTCAGCCAGGCTGGCACGCAGTGCGTCAAGGAAACGAGCGGTGGCCGGCGGCTGCGCGCCGGCGGCGGGGTCGGTGGGGAGTGCGGACTTCAAGAGACGGCCTGCAGGCAGGCGCCGGCGGGATGCGGCGGGGCGGGCAAGCATACGCCGCGCAGTAGCCGGGCCGCGACTGGGCGGATCAGATCAGATCGAAAAGATGGCGATGCGGATACCGGCACGGCGCCGTGCCATGCGGGCGCCTGGGCAGGACGGCCCGGGCCGCTGAATCGGAACGCGGCTGGTCGAAGCCCGCAGGCCGATCAGGCGCTGGCGCTGCCCGTGCTGCCGCTGAGGCTGCGGGCGCCCTGCGCGGTGTAGACCCCGCCGGCGGTCGCATCGCGCGGCAGCATGGCATCGATGGCGCGGTCCAGTGCGGCGGTGGCGCGGGCCAGGCATTCGCGCTGGGCGGCCACCTGCCCGCCGGCGCGGGCCAGGCGGTTGCGCAGCGGCGGCGGCACCACCCCGCGGCGGGCGGCGGCGGAGAAGCCGTCCAGCGCCTGCACAAGGCTGCGCTGCAACTCACCGGCATGGCGGTCGATGGCCGCGGCCTCGCGGCGGATCAGCGCCTGGCCGAGCGCGTCGAGCTCTTGCTCCACGCGCGCCAGCATGCCCTCCAGCTCCTGCGCCGACACGCCCGGGGACTGCTGGGAGATCGCCGTGGTGCCGGCCAGGCCGGTGGTGCTGAAGTTCATGTGCGTGCGAAAACTGGCAAGGGACGTGGAGCGGACCGGCTGCCCCGTGGCCGCTGGCGGCGCGGGGTCTTCAGTTCTCTGGCCAGGCTGCCGATCAGCAACTGGCCCGGTGGGCTGCGCACGCGGCGCCGCCGGGTGGACGAATGGCGGCGCGGATTACTGCGGCCGCTTGCTCAGGACTTCCTGGGCGTTGGAAATCAGCTTGTCGGCGATCGCTTCCGGATTGACCTGGTAGCTGCCGTCAGCGATGGACTGCTTGATGCGCTCGACCTTTTCCGCATCGAAAGCCGGATCGGCCGACGAGGTGGACATCAGCGAGCTGGCCGTGCTGGACAGGCTGACCTTGTCCTGCTCGGCCGCGGTGGTGGACTTGCCCGGGCCCGACGTGCGCGACGGCGGGGCCTTGGTCTCCTCGCCGATCGCCCGGGTGGAGGCGACGCCGGAGGCCTGCTCGGTGGAATTGCCAATCTTCATGAGGTGCTCCTTCGGCCAGGGGTGGACCTGACCATCACAGCCCCAGTTTCGACAGGGCGCCGCCAAACTTTAGGCTCATTCGCATCCCGGGCCATTTTTCACAACTGTTTACCTGCGCTTGCGGGATAAGCAGGGTTTCAGAGCATCAAGACGGCCTGGCGGTCGCCGACGGGCCGGCCGCAGACCACCCGTGCGCCGGCGCGGATGCGGGCGCACTGGCCTTCGTCGCCGGGCGTCAGGGCCACGCCCTCGCCGCTGACGGCAAAGCCGCTGCCCTGGATCTGGATCTGGACCGCGTCGCCCGCGGCAAAGTACCGCCGCGGCTTGAGGTGCGACTGGCGCAGGCTCTGCCCGCCCTGGACGCCGCGGATCAGCACACGGCCGATGGCCTCTTCCGGATCGAGCACCGGGTTGGACGACTCGGCCGCCAGGTCGACCTCGGCCACGCGCAGGTCGGCGGCCTCCAGCCGGGCGCCGGGGCGCAGCGGCACGACGGCGATCACGCCGCGCCCCCACACGCGCACCGTCACCGGCACGAACACGCTCCAGCGCACGGCGCCCTGCTCGCAGCGCAGACCGACGCGGCTCTTGCCCCACAGGCGGCTGCCTTCCGGGACGTAGGTCTGCACTTTTTCACAGGGCGCGAGCTTCAGGCGCGGGTCGGCGCCACCCAGGGCCACCTCAACGCGTTGGATGCGGCGGGTAACGGGTTCGCCGGCCACCTCGGTCCAGGGTGCACCCACTTCGGAGGCGGCCTGAGCCACGTTGTCGGCCGCGCCGGCCAGCGCACGCTGCGTGTGCAGCCGGGTGATCTCCAGCACCTGGGCCTCGACCTCGGCCACCGGGATGGGCAGAACGTTGAGCGAGGCGCTGCCGCCCTCGCCGCGCACCAGCGCCACCGGCACGGGCGGGGCCGCATCTGCTGCGCCCCCCTGGGCCAGGGCGCCGCCAGTGGCCAGCATCGCCAGGGCCATGACGGCCAGCAGCGCGAACCACAGGCTGACGGCGGCGCGGCACAGCGCAGCCGGGCTCAACAGATGGGCCCGATTGATCAGGTGGCGAGGAAGACGGACAGTGGCCTTCATGACGACGCCACTCTAGGTTCGGCCCACTCGGCCCAAGGGGCGGAATTGACGGGCGGGGACGGCTCTATTTCGGCTCATGTCTGGCGCGGGCCACTTCAAGAATGACGGCACGGCGTGGAAAGGCGCGCCGCGAGGCCCTGCCGCCCAAGGCCGCGCAACCCGGGACAAGACCGGCCGCGAACGGAAGCGGTGCCCGCCCTGCCCCGGCGGGACGAATGCAAGCCCCGCGCCAGCGCCCTGCCCGCTGCACCACGAGACACCCGCCATGCTGGACCGACTGACCCAATCGCTGGACTTCCAGGCCAAGGCCCTGGAGCTGCGCTCCGAGCGCCAGCGCCTGATCGCCAGCAACATCGCCAACGCCGACACGCCGGGCTACCAGGCCAAGGACTTCGACTTCGCCCAGGCACTGAGCCAGGCTACCGGCGCGCGCAGCATCGGCCAGCGCAGCATCGCCGGCCAGGCCACGGTGACCCGCCTGCCCACCGCGGCGGCGGCGGCTGCCTCGTCTGTTTCCACAGCCTCGCTGGCCCCGGCCGCGACCAACGCCCGCCACCTGGGCGGCGGCACGGCCAGCGGCCTGGCCACCGACCCCAAGCTGCTCTACGCGCGCAACAGCCAGACCAGTCTGGACAGCAACACCGTGGACATGGACCGCGAGCGTGCGAGCTTCGCGGACAACACCGTCAAGTACGAAGCCACGCTGCGCTTCATCAACGGCTCGGTGAAGACCATGCTCACCGCCATCACCGGGCAGCCGTAAGCCCTGAAGGAGCCTTGCCATGTCGATGTTCAACATCTTCAACATCGCCGGCAGCGCGGTCAGCGCGCAGTCGCAGCGGCTCAACACCGTTGCCTCCAACCTGGCCAACGCCGACACCGTGGCCGGCCCGGACGGCTCGGCCTACAAGGCACGGCAGGTGGTCTTCCAGACCGAGCTGATGGGCTCGGTGGGAGCCGCCGGCGTCAAGGTGTCGCAGATCAGCGAATCCCAGGCCCCCGGCCGCCGCGTGCACGACCCGGCCCACCCGGCGGCCGATGCCAGCGGCTACGTCACCTACAGCAACGTCAACGCGGTGGAGGAGATGGTCAACATGATCTCGGCCTCGCGCTCCTACCAGAACAACATCGAAGTGATGAACACCGCCAAGAGCCTGCTGATGAAGACGCTGCAGATGGGCTCCTGATCGCCCCACCCACTGAACCGCCGCACGCACCCAAGAGGACACCATGGCCGCCGTCAGCAGCACCACCAGCACGACCAGCACCGCGTCCCTGACTTCGTCGACGACGACTTCCGACCAGAGCACGGTGGACGCCACCGCCGACCGCTTCCTCAAGCTGCTGGTGGCGCAGATGAAGAACCAGGATCCGCTCAACCCGATGGACAACGCGGAGGTCACCACACAGATGGCGCAGATCAACACGGTCAGCGGCATCGCGCAGCTCAACCAGACCATGACCTCGCTGGGCGACAGCTTCACGCAGAGCCAGCTGCTGCAGGGCGCAGCGCTGGTAGGCCGCAGCGTGCTGGTGGAGGGCAACAAGCTCGTTGCGGGAGAAGACGGCACCGCCAGCGCCGGCTTTGAGCTGTCGAGCAAGGCCTCCTCCGTCACGGTGGAGGTGCTCTCGGCCAACGGCACCGTGATGGACACCGTGAACCTGGGCAGCCAGGACGCTGGCCAGCATGGATTCACCTGGAAGCCCGCCAGCGGGGTGAGCACCGACGAGGTGACCTTCCGTGTCGTCGCCAAGAACGGCGGCACCTCGGTCCCGGCCACGCCGCTCAACGTGGATCTGGTGACCTCCGTCTCCAATGAATCGGGCAGCCTCACCCTGCAGCTGCAGAACAACGGCCCGCTGGCCTACAACAAGATCAAGTCGGTGGCCTGACGGGCGCGAACGCCTTCACGGCTTCCTAGGCACCGCATCCACATCCGCATCACTTACCCCGTCCGCACAAGGAACACACCATGGGCTTCCAGCAAGGTCTCTCCGGTCTGAACGCCTCCAGCCGCAACCTCGAGGTCATCGGCAACAACGTGGCCAATGCCAACACCTATGGTGCCAAGACGGCCCGGGCGGAGTTCGCGGACATGTATGCCAACTCGATGAGCGGCGCGGGCAGCCAGCAGGCCGGCATCGGCGTGCGCGTGGCCGCCGTAGCCCAGCAGTTCACGCAGGGCAACATCTCCACCACCAGCAACCCCCTGGACCTGGCGATCAATGGCAACGGCTTCTTCATCGTGGCCAACGGCGAGCAGGACGTCTACACCCGCAACGGCCAGTTCAAGATCGACCGCGACGGCTACATCGTCAACAACGAGGGCCATCGCCTGCAAGCCTATGCGCTGGATGCCGACGGCAACCCCGTGGGCGGCGACCCGGGCGATGTGCAGCTGCCCACCGGCGGCGTGGCACCGCAGCAGACGAGCACCATCTCGATGGAGGCTTCGCTCGACTCGCGTGCCGGCGTGCGGCCGGCCACGCCGCTGGCCTCCGGCGACCCGATCGACTTCTCCGACGCCAGCACCTACAACAACGCCACCTCGCAGACGGTCTACGACGCCAAGGGCCAGCCGGTGACGCTGACCTACTACTTCCAGAAGACCGGCGCCGACCAGTGGGACGTGTACGCCACCGCCAACGGTGACTACGTACCCGCCGGCGCCACGCCGACGGCCATCGCCAGCCTCACCTTCCCCAGCACGGGTGGCAACCCCAGCGACATCAACGGCGGCGGCGCCAACAACGTCTTCACGCTGCCCACCATCCCGGCCGTGGACCTGACCACCGGCGGCCTGAGCGAGCCGATCTCCGGCATCCAGATCGACCTGCGCAGCATCACGCAGTACGGCTCGTCCTTCGGCGTGACCGACCTCAAGCAGAACGGCTACGCCCCCGGCCAGCTGACCGGCGTGAGCATCGATGCCTCCGGCGTGATGCTGGCCCGCTACTCAAACGGCCAGACCAAGCCGGCCGCGCAGGTCGCCATCGCCAACTTCACCAACGTGCAAGGCCTGCAGCCGCTGGGCGGCAACGAGTGGACGCTGACCTACTCCTCCGGCGACCCGATCGTCGGCGTGCCGGGAACCGGCAACTTCGGTGTGCTGCAAGCCGGCGCGCTGGAGGAAAGCAACGTGGACCTCACCGGGGAGCTGGTCAACATGATCGTGGCCCAGCGCGCCTACCAGGCCAACGCGCAGACCATCAAGACGGAAGACCAGGTGATGCAGACGCTGGTCAACCTGCGCTGAGGTTGAGCGCCCCCAACCTGCTGCACGCGCCCCACCACCTTCATCACGGATCGCATCCATGGACCGCATGATCTACCTGTCGATGACGGGAGCCAAGGCGACGATGGAACGTCAGGAGGTGCTGTCCACCAACCTGGCCAACGTCTCGACCACGGGCTTTCGTGCCGAGCTGCAGGCCTTCCGCGCGGTGCCGGTGCGCGGCGACGGCGCCAGCACCCGCGTCTATGCGCTGGAAACCACCACCGGCTACGACGACAGCGCCGGCGCCATCACGGTGACCAACCGGCCGCTGGACGTGGCGGCCCAGGGCCGCACCTGGCTGGCCGTGCAGGGCCTGGACGGCACCGAGGCCTACACCCGCGCCGGCTCCTTCACGATCGACAACCAGGGCACGCTGGTGACGCAGTCGGGCCTGCCGGTGATGGGCGATGGCGGCCCCATCGTGCTGCCGCCGGACACGGTGCCCACCATCGCCGCAGACGGCACGGTCAGCGCGCGCCAGGCCAACGGCACATCGACGCCGGTGGGCCGGCTCAAGCTGGTCACGCCCGAGGCCAAGCTGGTGCGGGGCGACGACGGCCTCTTCCGCACCGCCAGTGGCGATCCGCTGGATGCCGACCCGACTGCCCGCGTCGCCCCCGGTGCGCTGGAGGGATCGAACGTGTCCGCCGTGGGCACGATGGTGGCCATGATCGCCGCGGCCCGCCAGTTCGAGGCCCAGACCAAGCTGATGAAGACCGCAGAGAGCGACGAGCAGGCGGCCTCCCGGCTGCTGAGCACCAACTGACCGGCCGCCGCACCAAGCTAACAGGAGTACCGCACCATGATGCGCTCACTATGGATCGCCAAGTCGGGCATGGAAGCCCAGCAGATCCAGCTGGACCACATCTCGCACAACCTGGCCAACAGCGCCACCAACGGCTACAAGCGCTCGCACGCGGTCTTTGAAGACCTGATGTACCAGACGCTGCGCCAGACCGGGGCCAACAGCTCCGAGCAGTCCACCCTGCCCAGCGGCCTGCAAGTCGGCCTGGGCGTGCGCCCGGTGGCCACCACGCGCGAGTTCTCGCAGGGCAGCCTGCAGCAATCCACCAACGCGCTGGACGTGGCCATCCAGGGCAACGGCTTCTTCCCGATCACGCTGCCCGACGGCACCACCGGCTACACCCGCGACGGCTCGTTCAAGCTCGACTCTCAGGGCCAGATCGTCACCAACAACGGCTATGCGCTGCAGCCCGGCATCGTGGTGCCGGCCAACACCAAGAGCATCACCATCGCCAGCGACGGCACGGTGACGGCTGCCGTGGACGGCCAGACCGCCCCGCAGAACCTGGGCCAGATCCAGATCGCCAACTTCATCAACCCGGCCGGCCTGGAGCCGCGCGGGGAGAACCTCTACATCGAGACGGCCTCCTCCGGCACGCCCAACAGCGCCGCGCCTGGCACCAACGGCCTGGGCACGCTGGCCCAGGGCTATGTGGAGACCTCCAACGTCAACGTGGTGGAGGAGCTGGTGAGCATGATCCAGACCCAGCGCGCCTACGAGCTCAACTCCAAGGCCATCCAGACCTCCGACCAGATGCTGCAGCGCCTGAGCCAGCTGTAAGCCGGTCGCTGACTGAGCTGATGCCCGCGCGGGGCCCCACCGCGCGTCCTGTCCCGCGCCCCGCCCCGTCGCCCCCCTGCCGCCCACGCCATGCCCGTTCAGATTTCACGCCCCGCCGTCCTGCTGGCCGCCCTTGCCCTGGCCGGCTGCTCCACCGTGAGCGATCGCATCAATCCGAGCGTGGACGTCGCCCAGCCCACCGCCATGCGCCCTGCGCCGCCGCCCGTGGCCGGCGAGCCCACCGGCTCCATCTTCCAGACGGCCAGCTACCGGCCGATGTTCGAGGACCACCGCGCCCGCCTGGTGGGCGACACCATCACGGTGCGCATCACCGAGCAGATCTCGGCCAGCCAGAGCTCGACCAGCAAGATCGACAAGCAGGGGTCCATTGATGCGGGCATCAGCGCCCTGCCCGGTATCGGCATCAACGCGGCCAAGGCCAGCGCCCAGGCCAGCACCAGCAACACCTTCGACGGCAAGGGTTCGACGCAGAACTCCAACAACTTCTCCGGCACGATCACCGCCACTGTGATCGAGGTGCTGCCCAACGGCCACCTGGTGATTGCCGGCGAGAAGCAGATCGGTGTGAACCGCAACGTGGACGTGCTGCGCTTCTCCGGCCAGGTGGACCCGCGCGCCATCCAGGCCGGCAACACCGTAGCCTCCACCGCCATTGCCAACGTGCGGCTGGAGCACCGCGGCCGCGGCGCCCAGGCCGACGCCAACGAAATAGGCTGGGTGCAGCGATTCTTTTTGAGCGTTCTGCCGCTTTAAGTTTTTAAACAATGGGCACAACGGCAGCAGACTGCCCCGAGTGCCCATGACAACCCACCAAGCTCCCCGCCTCCTGATCGCCGCCGCCGCGTTGGCCACCGCCTGCGCCGCCCTGTGGCCCGCCCCGGCTGCTGCCGTGCGCATCAAGGAGATCGCCAGCGTGCAGGGCGTGCGCACCAACCAGCTGGTGGGCTACGGCCTGGTGGTGGGCCTGGACGGCACCGGCGACCAGACCACGCAGACGCCCTTCACCACGCAGAGCGTCAACGCCATGCTGCAGCAGATGGGCATCACCGTGCCGCCCGGCACGGCCATGCAGCTGCGCAACGTGGCCGCGGTGATGGTCACGGCCCAGCTACCGGCCTTCGCCCAGCCGGGGCAGGCCATCGACATCAACGTCTCGTCCCTCGGCAATGCCAAGTCGCTGCGCGGCGGCACGCTCATCGCCACGCCGCTCAAGGGCGCCGACGGTCAGATCTACGCCATGGCCCAGGGCAATGTGGTGATCGGCGGAGCCGGCGCCAGCGCCGGGGGCTCCAAGGTGCAGATCAACCAGCTCAACGCCGGCCGCATCCCTGCCGGGGCCACGGTGGAGCGGGCCGTACCGACCCCCTGGCTGCGCGGCGACAGCATCCAGCTCGACCTGCAGGCCGACGACTTCAACACCGCGCGCGACGTGGCCCGGGCCATCAATGCCAAGGCCGGCCGCGAGGTGGCCCAGGCACAGGACGGCCGCACGGTGCGCGTGGCCATGCCGGGCGATGCGCAGTCGCGCGTGGCCTTCCTGGCCGACATCGAGAACCTCAACATCGACCGCGCCGCACCCGCCGCCCGCGTGGTCATCAACGCCCGCACCGGCTCCATCGTGATGAACCAGGCGGTGACCCTGGGCCCTTGCGCGGTGGCCCACGGCAACCTGTCGGTGACCATCAGCTCCACGCCGGTCATCAGCCAGCCGGGGCCGCTGTCCGGCGGTCAGACGGTGGTGGGCGAAAAAGCCGATATCTCCGTCAAGCAGGACCCCGGATCACTGATCAACGTGCCCGCCGGCAGCAAGCTGACCGACGTGGTGCGCGCCCTCAACGCGCTGGGCGCCAACCCGCAGGACTTGCTGGCCATCCTCCAGGCCATGAAGGCCGCCGGCTCGCTCAACGCGGAGCTTGAGGTGATCTGACATGGCGCTGGACCGCTCGTCCACCCTGCCCACTGCCGCCCTGTCCGGCGGCATGTCGACGCAGCTCTCCGGGCTCTCCACGGACACGCGCTCCCTGGATGCGCTGAGGGCCGCCGCCGGGCGCGACCCCAAGGCTGCCACGGCCGCTGCCGCGCGCCAGCTCGAAGGCCTGTTCATGCAGGAGCTGATGAAGAGCATGCGCGCCTCCACGATGAGCAGCGGCATGATGGACAACTCCGGCTCCGAGCTGGGCACCGAGCTGCTCGACAAGGAATACGCCACGCGCATGACCGGGCTGCCCAATGGGCTGTCCCAGGCCATCGAGCGCCAGCTCAGCCGCGGGCTGGGCAGCAGCACGTCCACGGTGGACGCCGCCTCGCGCGGCCCGATGGCGCTGAATGCCGACGGCAGCTTGCCCGTGGCGGCGCCAGGCACGCTGGCCGGCTCGCGCGCGGCCACCCGCCTGGGCAGCGAACTGACCCTGTCGACCGCCGCGCTGGCCGCGCGCAGCGCCGCCGCTGCCGCCGCCGCGCCCGCCGCGGCTGCCAATGCACCCGGCAGCGCAGCCGGTGGGGCCGCGTCGGCCACCGGCGCGGCGGCCACCGCCTCCGGCAGCGATGTCCAGCCCCACCTGCGCCCGGCGCAGGCCTTCGTGCGCCAGCACCTGGACGCCGCGCGCAAGATCGAGGCCGAGACCGGCATTCCCGCCGCCCACCTGATCGGCCAGGCCGCGCACGAGACCGGCTGGGGCCGCCACCAGATCCGCATGAAGGACGGCACGCCCAGCCACAACCTATTCGGCATCAAGGCCGGCGCCGGCTGGACCGGCAAGGTGGCAGAGGTGACGACCACCGAGTACATCAACGGCGTGCCGCGCAAGGTGACGGCGCGCTTCCGCGCCTATGACTCGGCCGAAGAGGCCTTCCGCGACCACGCGCAGCTGCTGACGCAGAACCAGCGCTATGCCGGCGCCGTGGCCAACGCCGACGATGCGCGCCGCTATGCCCAGGGCCTGCAGCGCGGCGGCTATGCCACCGACCCGGCCTATGCCGACAAGCTCACGCGCGTCATCAACACCGCCGCGCGGCTGCAGCGCAGCCTGGCCTGAGCCTGAGGACCCGACATGCCATCCCTGCTGAATATCGGCACCCGGGCCATGGCCGCCAACCAGGCGGTGCTGCAGACCATCGGCAACAACATCAGCAACGTCAACACCCCCGGCTACTCGCGCCAGGAGGTGCAGTTGGCGAGCTCGGGTGGCCAGTACACCGGCTCGGGCTTCTATGGCAACGGCGTGCAGGTGCAGACGATCGTGCGCTCGTCCAACGCCTTCCTCACGCGCGAGGCGGCGCTCACCCGCTCGCAGGCCGCGGCCGATACCACGCTGGAGAGCCAGCTCACCCAGCTGGAGAAGCTCTTCACCACCGGCAGCTCCAGCATCGGCCAGGCCGGACAGGAGGTGCTCAACGCCTTTGCCGACGTCGCCACCCAGCCCAAGGACACCTCCGCCCGCCAGGTGGTGCTGTCGCGCGCGGAGGAGTTCGCCTCGCGCATGCGCTCGGCCGGCAGCCAGATCGACACGCTGCAGGCCGGCGTCAATGCCGACCTGAAGAACTCGGTGGACCAGGTCAACCGCCTGGCGGCCGAGATCGCCAAGGTCAACCAGAAGATCGCCTCCTACCGCGGCTCCGAGCACGCGCCCAACGACCTGCTCGACCAGCGCGACACGCTGATCAACGACCTCAGCGAGTACGTGCAGGTGACCACCATCCCGGCCGAGGACGGCACGCTCGGTGTCTTCGTGGGCGGCAGCCAGCGCCTGGTGCTGGGCAACCAGGCCGAGACGCTGCAGGTGGTGGCCGACACCTTCGATGCCAGCAAGAGCCGGGTGGGCATCGTGGAGTCCGGCGGCGTGCGCACCCTGGACGGCAGCGTGACGCAGGCCGGTGGCACCATCGCCGGGCTGCTGAGCTTCCAGGACAAGGACCTGGTGGATGCCCGCAACATGCTGGGGCAGATCGCCGCCGCGTTCGCCGCGCGCGTCAACCAGCAGCAGAGCTACGGCCTGGATCTGCGCACGCCACAGCACTATGGCGACGCGCTATTCAGCGAGGCGGAGCCCCGCGTGCTGCCCGCCTCCACCAACGCCACCGGTGCGGCTGCCTCCAGCGTCAGCCTGACCATCTCCGACGCCACGCAGCTGCAGGCCAGCGACTACCGGCTGGAGCCCAGCAGCACCGCCGGGCAATACACGGTCACGCGGCTGTCGGACAACAAGTCCTTCACGCTGGCCAGTGGTGGCACCTTCGACGGCCTGACGCTCAACGTGACCACGCCGGGCGCCGGCATGGCCGCCACCGACAAGTTCCTGCTGCAGCCCGTGGCCACGGCCGCTTCCGGCCTGCAGCGCGTGCTGGACGACCCGACCGGCATCGCCGCGGCTTCGCCCATCGTGGCCACGCCGGCCACGGCCAACGCCGGCACGGCCACGGTGGCCTCGCTGGCCCTGGGCACCTCGCCGAGCGGCAGCTTCTCCAGCGTCAACATCTACTTCAGCGGCACGTCGGGCGGCAGCGCCAGCTACGCCATCTACGACTCCAGTGTCACGCTGCCGCCCAGCGCATCCGACGTACCGCTGGCCACCGGCACCTGGAGCGCCGGCCAGCCCATCACCTACAACGACGGCGCGAACCAGTGGAAGTTGTCGCTCAACGGCGTGCCGGCCACGGGCGACAAGATCTCGGTGGCGCCCAACGACTACTGGACCACCAACAACGGCAACGCCACCGCGATGCTGGCCCTGCGCGACGAGGGCTTCGTCGGGCGCCAGGACCTGGGCGGCGGCTCGCTGGCCCCCGGGCAGACGGTGACCGGCGCCTATGCCGAGGCCATGTCCGACATCGGCGTGCGCGTGCAGAGCGCCAACGGCATGGCCGAGATCTCGGGGTCCATCGCGTCCGAGGCCGAGGCCGCCGTCTCCAACGAGACCGGCGTCAACCTCGACGAGGAAGCCGCCCGGCTGATCCAGTTCCAGCAGAGCTACCAGGCCGCGGCCAAGGTGCTGCAGGCCGCGCAGAAGATCTTCGACACGCTGCTGAGCCTGGGCGGCTGAGGCCGTCCAACCCACCGCACGCCTGACCGGACACCACCATGAGAATCGCCACCGCCTACAGCTACGACTCGGCCATCGCCACCCTGCAGCGCCGACAGCAGGACATGGTCGATGTTCAGGGGCAGATGACCACCGGCAAGCGCGTAAGCAAGCCCAGCGACGACCCGGTGGCCGCCGCGCGGGCCGAGCGCGCCGCCGCCCTCATCAGCCGCGCAGAGGCCGACCAGCGCACCGCCGACACCAGCCGCAATGTGATGACGCTGACGGAAAGTGCGCTGGGCCAGGCGGTGGACCTGCTGCAGACCGCCCGCGAGACCATGGTGCAGGCTGGCAACGGAACCTACACCGCGGCCGAGCGCCAGGCCCTGGCGACCAAGCTGCAGCAGATCCGCGAGCAGCTCTTCGCCACCGCCAACCGCTCCGACGGCGCCGGTGGCTACCTCTTCGGCGGCCAGGGCTCGTCGGCCCCGCCGTTTGTCGACACCGTCGGCGGCGTCGACTACATCGGCCAGGGCGGCAGCAACCAGGCCAGCGCCGGCGAGCCGGTGCCGCTGACCACCGACGGCCGCGCCGTATGGCTGCAGGCCGGCAGCGGCAACGGCGTCTTCGAGACGGCAGCCGCCGTGCAGAACGGCAGCGCCTGGATCGACGCCGGCAGCGTCACCAACCCGTCGGCCATCACCGGCCATGACTACAGCATCCAGTTCAGCGTCAGCGGCTCACCGGCCGTCACCACCTACAGCGTGCTGGACACCACCGCCGGCACCACGCTGGTCAGCGGCGCGCCCTACACGTCGGGCAAGAGCATCGCGGTGGACGGCATGTCGCTCACCATCCAAGGCGATCCGGCCAACGGCGACGAGTTCTCGGTCAAGCCGTCGGACAGGTCGCTGAGCGTCTTCGACGCCCTTGACGCGGCCATCGCCACGCTGAGCGATGCCTCCGCCCCCACTGGCCAGGTCAAGCAGGCCATCAACCGAGGCCTGCGCGACATCGACTCGGTGACCAACAACGTGGCCTCCGCCCGCTCCGCCGTGGGCGAAACGCTCAACCGCCTGGACGGCGTGACCGACCGGCTCGACGCGCAGAAGCTGGCCGCCAAGACCGAGAAGTCCAATGCCGAGGACCTGGACATGGTGCAGGCCATCTCCGACTTCCAGAACCAGCAGACCGGCTACAACGCCGCACTGCAGGCGTACTCTCTGGTGCAGCGCATGTCGCTGATGAACTACATCAGCTGAGCCGCGCCGCCCTCCCCGACCCGCACACGCCGCTGCCCGCTTCATGGACACACCCATCCTCGCCCAGATCGCGCTGGGCTACTCGCCGATCATCGACCGCAACCGCAGCGTGATCGCCACCCGGCTGAGCATCTTCCCGCTGCATCCCGGGCTGGAGCTGGACTCTGCCGGCCTGCTCGACGCGGTCAGCGAGGTCTGGCCCGTGGGCGGCCCGGCGGTGGCTCTGAACGTGATGAGCGAGGCCCTGCTGCGCGACCTGCTCGTCAAGCAGCCGGCCACGCACATGATGGTGGAGGTGCCGGCCTTCATGGCTGCTGACCCGAGCTACACCTCCGCGCTGCGCGACCTGCATGCCAACGGCAACATCCTGCTGCTCAAGGGCCGCCCGGTCAGCGAGCTGCCGCGCGAGGTGCTGCCCTGCTTCAAGCACTCCATCATCGACCTGGACGACGACCGCCGCGTCGACCAGGCCACCGGCGGCATCGGCATCGCCCCTAACGGCATGGTGCGCACCATCAGCCATGTGCAGAGCGGCGTGCGCACCGTGGCCGAGATGGAGGCCAGCTTCCGCCGCGGTGCCGCCGCCGTGCTCGGCTGGCCCATAGACGATGCGGTGCAGGCCGGAGCCAAGCCGGCCGATCAGCCGGGCCTGCAGGTCATCGTGCAGCTCATCGACCAGGTGCACAAGGAAGAGGGCATCGACAAGCTGGAGGCCACGCTCAAGCGCGACCCGCCGCTGGCCTACAAGCTGATGCGCTACATCAACTCGCCGGCCTTCGGCCTGAGTGTCGAGATCAGCTCCTTCCGCCACGCCATCATGATCCTGGGCTACCAGCGCCTGAAGCGCTGGCTCGCGCTGCTGCTGGCCACGGCAAGCAAGGACGTCAACCTGCGCCCCGTCATGTTCGCCGCCGTGCGCCGCGGCCTGCTGATGGAAGAGCTGGTGCGCTCCAGTGGCGACGAGGAGATGCGCAACGAGATGTTCATCTGCGGCGTCTTCTCGCTGCTGGACCGCATGTTCCGCCAGCCCTTCAGCGAGCTGCTCAACACCATCCCGGTACCCGAGCGCGTCTACCAGGCCCTGGCCGACAACACCGGCCCCTACCGTCCCTACTTCGACCTGGTGCGCGCCATCGAGGGCGACGACCCGCACGCCATCCGCGACGCGGCCGACCACCTGATGACCGGCTTCGCCGAGATCAACCGCGCCCTGCTCAAGGCGCTATCAGCCGCCAGCCAGCTGGACTGAGCCGCCACCGCAGCAGCCCGGCAAGAGCCGCCCCGCGCAAGCCGGGCGGCTTTTCTTCATGGCCGGGGCGCACAGGAGCCGCTTGCGAATTCCTTACAGATTGAACGCCTTCTGCCGAAATGGGGCGGAGATCACGGCCATCCCCCGGGCCGGGGCCAACAAAAGGAATACGCCAGATGAACCGTCTTTCGATCAGGGCGCGGCTGACGCTGCTCGTGGGGACATTGATCTCCGCACTGCTCCTCACCTTTGCCATGGGCATGCTCGCCGTGCGCACAGCCAACGTCGCGCTGGGCACGGTGTACGAGGACCGTGTGGTGCCGCTGCGGCAGCTCAAGACAGTGGCCGACGGTTATGCCGTGGCCATCGTCGATGCGGCCCACAAGGTTCGGGACGGCGCCCTGCCCCCGCCGCAGGCCTTGTCTGCATTGCAGAAGGCGCGCGAACAGATTCGACGAGACTGGAACGCCTTCAAGTCCACGGACCTCGTGGAGAGCGAATTGCGGCTCGTGCGCGAGGCCGAACCCGCGATGCAGGCCGCCGAACAGGCCACCGCACGCCTGGCGGAGCTGCTTGGCGCCGGCGATGTGCAGGGCGTCAGTGACTTTGCCGCGCGCGAGCTCTATCCAGCGGTCGATCCGCTGTCGCGTGCCATCGACGCGATGACCCAGGTCCAGCTCGACGTCGCCAGGCAGGAGTACGAAGCCTCGGTCGCCACCTACCGGCGCACCATGGCCGTGTCTGCCGCCGCATGCTTGATCACCGTGATCGGCGCCGTCTGGGTCGCCGTGCTGCTGGTGCGCTCCATCACCCGGCCGCTGGACGAGGCCGTGGCTTTGGCCGAAGCCGTGGCCGGCGGCGACTTGTCCGTCTCCATCCAGCCCAGAGGCCGCGACGAGCTGGCCCGACTGCTGCGGTCCCTGACCAACATGACCGACAGGCTGCGCGCGATCGTCTCGCAGGTGCGCGCCAGCAGCGACTCCATTGCCACCGGATCCGGGCAGATCGCCACCGGCAATGCCGACCTCAGTCAGCGTACCGAAGAGCAAGCCAGCAATCTGCAGCAGACCGCGGCTTCCATGGAGCAGCTCACCGCCGCGGTCCGCCAGAACACCGAAGCTGCAGTGGCCGCTTCGCAGCTCGCCAAGGACGCGACCCGCGTGGCCAGCCAGGGCGGCGAGGTGGTGGGCCAGGTCGTGCAGACGATGGAGCGCATCACCACCTCTTCCCGCCGCATCGCCGACATCATCGGCGTCATCGACGGCATCGCCTTCCAGACCAACATCCTGGCGCTGAATGCCGCCGTGGAGGCCGCCCGTGCCGGTGAGCAGGGCCGCGGCTTCGCCGTGGTCGCAGGCGAGGTACGCAGCCTTGCCCAGCGCAGTGCGCAGGCCGCCAAGGAGATCAAGGGCCTGATCGCCGAAAGCGTGGAGAGCGTGGAAGCGGGCGGCACGCTCGTCGGCCAGGCTGGCGACACCATGCAGTCTGTGGTGCAGCAAGTGGCGCGGGTCAATGACCTGCTCAGCGAGATCTCCGCGGCCAGCCATGAGCAGAGCACCGGCATCGGCCAGGTCGGCGATGCCGTCACCCAGCTCGATCAGGTGACGCAGCAGAACGCCGCACTGGTCGAGGAAAGCGCTGCCGCGGCTGAAAGCCTTCGCGTGCAGGCAGCGGCCCTTATCCGGCTGGTGGAGGTCTTCAAGCTTGACGCTGCACCCCAGGCGGCATAAGGCGGCCACCAGGCAGGGGCCCCGGGGGCGGGCCCGCTTCTCGCGCCGCCCGGCTTGGCGCCCCTCTCGTTGCCGCACTTGCCGCTACCCTGTGCGCTGCGGCCCGGATGGCCGCAGCCAACGGAGCGGGCATGCCGACGACACAGCATCAGGTTCTGAACCCCGACGATTCGGTTGCAGCCACGCCAGCATGGGCGCCGGGCGCCCCACCCCCTGAGGCGGCGGGCTTAACGCCCGCCGGTGCACCGGCGCTGTCCCCCGAGCAGCACGGCATGCTGCAGGCCGGCCGCGCCCTGCCGCAGCAGGCCCTGGCCATCCTGGACGCGCTGCCGGCCGTGGATGAGGCCTTCATGCTCGGCGCGTGGCGGGGTTCCGGCTTCGACACCGGCCACCCGCTGGACGGCGTGCTGCCGGCGTATCACTGGTGGGGCAAGCGCTTCGACAGCGCCGAGCACGTGCACCCGCTCGTCTTCTCCACGCTGACCGGCGGCACGGTGTGCCTGAACCCCGGCTGGGCCCGCCCCGCCCTGCCGCTGATCGGCCGCGTGCCGCTGCCGCGGTCGGCCGCCGCCGGCCGTGTCGTGCAGGCCCTGCTGCCGCTGCTGGCCACCCGCCGCTCCGGCGCGCGGCTGCGCATGACCGTCTACCGGGGCGTCTGCAGCGCCACGATGGTCTATGACCAGCTGCCCATCCTGGATGTCTTCCGCAGGCTGGACGACGACAGCGTCTTCGCCGTGATGGACCTCAAGGGCATGGCCGAGCCCTTCTTCTTCATGCTGCGGCGCCAGGCCCCCGACACCGGCGGCACACGGGCCATCCGCGCCCCCTGGCCGCAACGCGGCATGTGAAGATCCCGCCCCGCCGGCTGCGGGCACGTTGAGCTGCCGCCCGGCATCCAAGGGAGGGAACCACATGCTCGACTCATCCGCCGGCCGCCGCCTGCTGCTGGCCGCCGCCCTGCTGACCAGCCTGGGGGCCCAAGCCCAGATCTACAAATGGGTGGACGACAAGGGCGTCACCCACTACTCGACCGACAAGACGGCCGCCACGCGCGGGGCCGCGGTGCGTGAGGTGAAGGTCCAGGCCAAGCCCGCGGCATCCGCTGCCCCGGCCGGCTCTGCAGCCGCCCAGCGCGCAGCCTTGCCGTCGCCACCCGCCCCGGCACCGCAACAGCCGGCACAGCAGTCGCAGCAGGCCCAGCGCTCCTTGTCCGGCGGACGCGAGCACGGCACCGACGCCTCACGCTGCGCCCTGGCGCGCGACGTGCTCAGCGGCGCCGTGCGCCACCGCAACGGCGCCCCGACCGACGCCCACGACATCGAGGTAGCGCAGAGCGACGTCAGGCTCTTCTGCCGCTGAGGCGCCATCCGTTCACGCAGGCGACTCAGGCTGCGCGGCGGCGCACCAGCCGCCACGCACCCACACCGGCGCCGCCCAGCAGCAACAGCGCCGCGCTGGACGGCTCCGGCACGCTGGCCGCCATCGCGTGGCCCAGATAGGCGTGCGTGGCCGCGCTGAAGTGCGTGCCATCCCAGAACATGTGGCTGCCCGGCTGGGCGCACACGGCGGTCACGGCCCAGAAGTCGCCGGTGACGCAGGCGCTGGTGGTGTTGCTGATCCCGCTGCCCGGGTCCGCCGCCAGCGCGGCCAGGTGGGCCGGCGTATCGAAGGTATGCACCGCCGCATCGGCGTGCGCCGCCCGCAGCGCCTGGGCGCCGGCCAGCAGGCGGGCATTGAAGTCCTGCGACACCGCCGCGTAGGCCGCCGCCGTGGGCAGGCCGCGGATCATGGGCAGCTGCGACAGGTCCGGCATGAGCGGCACCAGGAACGACCGCGCCCCGGCCGCATACAACGTGTCCAGCGCCTGCATCAACTGGCCGGCCGCCTGCTGCGACACCGCCATCGACGGGCTCACCACCAGGTCGTTGGCGCCCGCCCACAGCACGTACAGCGCGCCCGCATCCACCTGCGCCTCTGGCTGCTCGCCGAGGTACTGCGCCACCTGCCACTGCATGCCCGTGCCAGCCACAGGCCCGCTGGTCGCCAGGATGTTGGCCTGCCCCGTTGTCGCCCCGCCCCAGGCCCGGCTGTCCAGGGCCACTCCCCATGTCTGCGCCATGCGCTCCACCGCTACCGGCCCATTGGAGAAGCGCCCGTCCAAGTAGTACGGCGCCTGCGGCAGGTTGACGCCCTGCGACTGGAACGCCTGCCACGCCAGACCCGTGTCGCTGTAGCTGTCGCCAAAGACGACCAACCCGCCCGGCACCGCAGCCTGAACCGGCACGGTGAGCACCAGGCTGCTCGTGAGCAAGAATGGCAAGACACGCATGGACAGCTTCCTGAGATTGATCGGTAGATCGGAGGCACCAGCCTCCTGATGCCGAGCCCTGATGGAATCTACGCAGGCAGGCGGCGGCGCAATATCAGGCGCAACCATGACGGCGCTCTCTGGGCCGTGCGCTGCATGCCCCCCGGGCGTTGAGCCCAGGTTTCACCCCATTGCCCATGAATTGCACCGCCTTCCGCCACCTTGCCATCGAAGGCGCCAAGCCGCCGCCGACAGCGGCCCAGGTCGATGCCATAGAGGCCGAACTCGGTGCCGCGCTGCCGGCCTCCTTCCGGCGCTATCTGGAGGCCGCCAACGGCGGGTATCTGGAATACCTGATCGACGTGCCGTTGGCAACGGGCCGGGCCGGAGAGGGCCAGGGCCAAGTTGGCGAGACCCAGGCCCTGTCGTTCTGCGGCCTGTTCTCCGCGGACGGCGGGGGCAGCGAGACCTTCCTGGCCGAGATCCGCTCAGGCCGGGAGCACACCGGCCTGCCCCGCCGCGTACTGCCCTTCGCCCGGGACGGCGGTGGATCGGTCGTCTACCTGGACCTGAGCGCCGAGGGCAAAGGCCGCGTGGTGGCCCTGGTGCAGGGCCGGCCCGCCTGGGCGGGCGGCCAGCGCGAGTCGACCTGGATCGAGCTCGCTCCGTCGTTCGATGACTACGTCGGCAAGCTGCGGCTCGACATCGATGCAGTGCTCGATCATCTTCAGGAAGACGCCGGCACGCTGGACGACGTGGCCGCCATCGAGCAG
This sequence comes from Pseudomonadota bacterium, assembly GCA_049321005.1. Taxonomy (GTDB): domain Bacteria; phylum Pseudomonadota; class Gammaproteobacteria; order Burkholderiales; family Burkholderiaceae_C; genus Aquabacterium. The sequence goes on along the minus strand of JBMOQL010000002.1, from coordinate 205,518 downwards.
CGGCTGGATATCGGGCTGCCCACGTGGCACGGTAATCAGACGCTGACGCGCGCCGTCGAATCAGCGCGGGAGCGCATAGGCGGCATGTAGGTCGGTGGCCGCGCATCGGCACGTACGGGCGACGCACGGATGGCATATGGGCAACACAGAGACCGCAGACCCCTCGTGAACAAGCACGAGTTCATCGCTGCAGTGCGGGCTGCGGCCCCGGCGCTGACCGAGCAGCTGGAAGAAGACCACGGCCTCTTCAGCCTGCAGGTCGGCACGTTTGCCCGCCACGCCCAATCACTGATCGACACCGGCGAGAGGACGGCGCTGCAGGTGTGCTTCTCGCTCATCGAGCAGGCGCTGCGGGCCGGGGACTCCACGGTGGTCAATGCCTTGGGGGTGGCCTTTCTGGAGCACCTCAACTTCACCGACGGCAAGTGCCATCGCTCCTGGGCTGTGCGATACCTGCAGCCGCAATCGATGGCCACCCTCAGGGCGCTGGGGCGCTGCCCCGCGGGCGATGCTGGCTGAGCCCCGGCGCGGCTGGTCGCGTGCGTCACGGCGGGCTGCAGCGGACTACGGCGTTTGACGTAGCCGGCCCTTGGTGCCATCCGTCAAGAATCGCCGCACGCGGCCGATGTAGCCGCATGCCCTGCGCTGACCGGACCTTGCCCTCTCTTTTGCCTTCCGCGCTTGATGACGTGGCGCCCTGCCCGCCACCCGCGGCGCAGCGACTGTCGCGGCTGCTGGCCGACCTGCGGGACGAGGATGGCCGCACCACGGCGGCCTTCGCGGGGCTGCGGCTGGACAGCCACTTCCAGCCGATCTACAGCCTGTCGCATGCGCGGGTGGTGGGGCATGAGGCGCTGCTGCGCGCGGCCGATGGCGATGGCCGGCCGGTGCCGCCGCCGCAGGTGTTCGATGCCTGTCGCGACGAGCGTGAGCTGGTGCACTGCGACAGCCTGAGCCGGCTGGTGCACCTGGCCAACTACAGCAGCCGGGCGGGCGATGGCCAGTGGCTGTTCCTTAACATGCATCCGCAGAGCCTGCCCCGACTGGCGCTGCCGGATGCGCCGGCCTACCTGGATGCGGTGAGCCGCCGCTTCGGCCTGCCCGGGCACCGCATGGTGCTGGAGGTGCTGGAGACGGCCGCATCCGACGGGCCAGAGTTTGCTGACGCGATGGCGCTGGCGCGGGCCCAAGGCTGCCTGATCGCCATCGACGACTTCGGCGCCGGGCATTCCAACTTCGACCGCGTTTGGCGGCTGCAGCCCGACGTCGTCAAGCTGGACCGCAGCCTGACCATGCGCGCCGCACAGGATGCCCGCGCCGGCCGGGTGGTGGCACAGATGGCCTCGCTGCTGCATGAATGCGGCGCGCTGGTGCTGATGGAAGGCGTGGAGGACGAGGCCGCCGCGCTGATGGCGATGGAGGCCGATGCCGACCTGGTGCAGGGCTGGCACTTCGGCCGCCCGCAGGCGCAGCCGCGGCCCAGCGGCCACGCGCCCGATGAGCTCACCCGGCTGCCGCGGGCCTTTGCCGCGCTGCGCCACGGCCAGCGCCGCCGCCACCGCGAGGCGATCGCGCCCTATCTCAATGCCATCGGCCATGCCGGCGTGCTGCTCAGCGCCGGCCGCCCGATGGAGGAAGCCTGCGGCCCCTTCCTGCAGCTGCCGCGCGCGCAGCTGTGCTACCGGCTGGATGAGGACGGCTACCAGGTGCAGTGCAACCTGTGGGCCCCCGGCGGTCAAGCCAGCCCGCACCCGGGCCACGAGCCGCTGCGCGATGCACGCGGCGCCTGCTGGGTGCGCCGGCCGTACTTCCGCCGCGCGATGGAGGCGCCGCAGAAGGTGCAGGTGACGCGGCCCTATCGCTCGCTGCACGGCAGCCGCATGTGCACCACCGTGTCGGTGGCCTACCGCCCGCCGGTGCCGGCTGGCCAGCCGCCGCGCTGGGAAGTGGTGTGCGGCGACATCGACTGGGATGGCGAGCCGCAGGACGGCCTGCCGGGCTGAGGCACGAGCGGCCGGCTGCCCTCAGCCCTGCATCTCGGTCACCGCCCGCCTGAAGCGCATCCACGCGGCAACGAAGAACACCGCGCCGATCGCCGCCAGCGCCAGCAGCTGCGGCCACACCGTGTGCGGCCCGGCGCCGCGGTAGAGGATGGCCTGGGCCAGGGCGACGAAATGCGTGGTGGGCGCGGCCAGCATCACGGTGCGCACCAGCTCCGGCATGCTCTCGCGCGGGGTCATGCCGCCGCTGAGCATCTCCAGCGGCAGCAGCACCAGGATCATCAGCAGGCCCAGCTGCGGCATGGACCGGGCCACGGTGCCCATGTAGATGCCCATGGACGTGGTGGCAAACAGGTGCAGCGTGCAGCCGAACAGGAACAGCCCCACCGACCCGCCCAGCGGCATGCCCACCGCCTGATGCACCACGCCCCACAGGGACAGCCCGGTAGCAGCCAGCACCACCAGGCCCATGGACCAGACCTTGGCCAGCATGATCTCGCCAGCGCGCAGCGGCAGCACCAACAGGTGCTCCAGCGTGCCGTGCTCGCGCTCGCGGATGAGGGCAGCGCCGGTGAGGATGATGGACAGCAAGGTGACCTGGTTGATCAACTCCACCGTGGCGGTGAACCAGCCCTCATTGAGCGTCGGGTTGAATCGGTAGCGGTCGGCCAGCTCGATGGGCGAGGTGCTGATGCGTCGCTCGTCGGCCAGGAACTCCGCCACCTCCCCCATGACGATGGTCTGCACCGCCGCTGCCCCGACGAAACCCTGGCTGATCTGCGTGGCATCCACGTTGAGCTGAATAGCCGGCTGGCGGCCGGCCAGCACGTCACGCTGGAAGTTGGGCGGGATGTCCAGCGCAAAGGTGTAGCGCCCGGCGTCCATGCCGGCGTCCATGCCCTGCAGGTCGATGAGCTGCGGCGGCGTGAAGTGCGGTGGGTAGAAAGCCGAGACGATGCGCTGCGACAGCGCGCTCTGGTCTTCATCGACGACGGCGATGGGGGCACGGTTCAGCCGCTCCGGCGCACTGGTGGCCGCGGTGTAGATGGCTCCGCTGAAAGCCCAGACGACGAACAGCAGCATCAGCCGGTCGCGCCACAGGCTGCGCAGCTCCTTCACGCCCAGGTGCAGCACCCGGGCCAGCGAGGCGGACCAGTCCACGCGCGGCATCAGCGGTCCTGCTTCTTGAGCAGCACGGCGCTCAGGCCCACCAGCACCGGCACGGCGATGAGCAGCGGGACAAAGTAGGCCTGCAGCGCATCGAAGCCCAGCGCCTTGGAGAACACGCCGCGGCTGATGGTCAGGAAGGGCCCTGTGGGATAGACCTGCCCGATGAGCTTGCCCATGCCCTCCAGCGAGGAGGTGGGGTTGATGATCCCGCTGAACTGAATGGCCGGCAGCATGGTGGCCAGCGCGGTGCCGAAGATGGCGGCGATCTGGCTCTTGGTGAAGGTGGACATCAACAGCCCTAGCGCCGTGGCCGCGCCGATGTACAGAGCCGCCGCCGCCGTCAGCGTGAGCAGGCTGCCCTTGAGCGGCACGCCGAAGGCCCACACCGCCATGGCAACAAGCAGCGCGTAATTGAACATGCCGGCAGCGATGTAGGGCAGCTGCTTGCCGACCAGGAACTCGAGCCGGGTCACCGGTGTGACCTGCAGGTTGGTGATGGAGCCCAGCTCCTTCTCGCGCACCACGCCCAGCGCGGTCAGCATGGCCGGGATGAAGATCAGCAGGATGGGGATCACCGCCGGCACCATGGCGTTGATGCTCTTGACCTCGGGGTTGTAGCGGTAGCGCACTTCCACGGTGGCGGCCTGGGCGGTGGAGACCCCGGCCGCAGCCAGCCGCTCGGCCACGTAGCCGGCGTGCAGGGCCTGCAGGTAGCCGGCCACCGTCTCGGCGCGCTGCGGCATGGCGCCGTCCACCCAGGCGCCGATCTGCACCGGGCGGCCGCGCAGGATGTCCTCGTGGTAGCCGGTGGGGATCTCGATGGCCAGCGCGAGCTCGCCGCTGCGCAGACGGCGGTCCATGTCGGCGTCACCGAGCAGCGGCGGCTGCTCGATGAAGTAGGGCGATCCGGCGATGTTGAGCGCGTAGTCACGGCTGGCGGCGGTCTGGTCATGGTCGAGCACGGCAAAGCGCAGGTCCTTGACGTCCATGCTCAGGCCGTAGCCCATGATGACCATCAGCAGCACGGTGCCCACCAGCGCCATGGTGGAGCGGATGGGATCGCGCCTGAGCTCCAGCGACTCGCGCCAGGCATAGCTCCACAGCCGGCCCAGGCTGAAGCGCGGCGGGGGCGGCACACGCCCGGCCGCCGCGCCGGGCGCTGGCGAGGCCGCGGTCTCCCGTGCCGCCAGGCTGGGGCCGAGCCCTGCCTCAGCCGGCTTGGCACCGCCGCTCTGCCCTTGCGCCTTCAGCAGCACGTCGATGAAAGCGTCCTCCAGCGTGGCCGCGCCGTGCCGGGCCTGCAGCTCGGCCGGCGTCCCGCTGTCGAGCACCCGGCCGGCGTGCATCAGGGAGATGCGGTCACAGCGCAGCGCCTCGTTCATGAAGTGCGTGGAGATGAACAGCGTCACCCCGTCGCGGCGCGACAGCTCGATCAGCAGCACCCAGAAGGCATCACGCGCCACCGGGTCCACGCCGGACGTCGGCTCGTCCAGGATCAGCAGCTCCGGCCCGTGCACCAGGGCCACGGCCAGCTGCAGGCGCTGGCGGTGGCCCAGTGGCATGGCGTCGGGCAGGCAGTCGGCAAAGCCGGCCAGGCCGAAGCGCTGCAGCAACTCATCGACGCGAGGCGGGATGGCGGCCTCGGGCAGGTCGAACAGCCGGGCATGCAGCACCAGGTTCTGCCGCACCGTCAGCTCGCCGTACAGGCTGAAGCCCTGCGACATGTAGCCCACCCGGCGACGCACGGACAAATCGCGCGCATCCACCGGCTGGCCCAGCAGCCGGGCCTGGCCTTCGGTTGCGGGCAGCAGGCCGGTGAGCATCTTCATGGTGGTCGTCTTGCCGCAGCCGTTGGAGCCGAGGAAGCCGAAGATCTCGCCGCGCTCGATGCGCAGGCTCACGCCATCCACCGCGGTGAAGTCGCCGAAGCGGCGGGTCAGGCCCGTGGCCTCGATGGCCACCCGGGCATGGTCGGGCGGGCGAGGCGTGAGCTGCGGCGCCACATGGCCGGCGGTGCGCTCGGCCGGCAGTAAGGCCAGGAAGGCAGCCTCCAGCGAGGCGGTGCCGGTGCGGCCACGCAGCTCGGCCGGCGAGCCCTGGGCGAGCATGCGGCCGGCGTCCATCGCCACCACGTGGTCGAAGCGCTCGGCCTCGTCCATGTAGGCCGTGGCGACGATCACGCTCATGCCGGGACGGCGCGCGCGGATGCGCTCGATCAGCTCCCAGAACTGGCGGCGAGAGAGGGGGTCCACCCCGGTGGTGGGCTCGTCCAGGATCAGCAGATCCGGGTCATGGATCAGGGCGCAACACAGACCGAGCTTTTGCTTCATGCCGCCGGAAAGCTTGCCCGCCGGCCGGTCGGCGAACGGGGCCAGGCCGGTGGCCTGCAGCAGCTCGGCGATGCGCGCCTCGCGCTCGGCGCGGCCGTGGCCGAAGAGGCGGGCGAAGAACGCGGTGTTCTCACGCACCGACAAGGTGGCATAGAGGTTGCGCCCCAGTCCCTGCGGCATGTAGGCGATGCGCGGGCAGACACGGCGGCGGTGGGCGGGACGCGCCATGTCGTCGCCCAGCACCTCCACAGAGCCGGCCTGGATGCGCCGCGCCCCCGCCAGCAGGGCCAGCAGCGTGGATTTGCCCACGCCGTCGGGGCCCACCAGCGCCACCATGCGGCCAGCGGGCAGGTCCAGGTCTACGCCAGCCACGGCGTCGCGGTCACCATAGCGATGGACCACGCCGCGCAGGCGGGCGACGCAGCCGGCATGGCCCGGCGCGTCCCTGCCGGCCTGCATGTCTGCCCCGATGCGGGTCATCGCGCGGCAGCGGAAGCGGCAGGCGACGCAGCAAGCCCGGCGGTCGACGGGGCCGACGGGGCCGGTGCCGGCGGGTCGGGCAGCGGCGGCAACTTCACCTGCAGCTGCGCGGGCCATGCCACGTCCGGGTTGAGCTGCACATAGGCCATGCCGGGCAGGCCGGTCTTCACGTGGTTGCGGTAGCGCAGCAGCAGCTCGCGGTCGATGCGCGCGCGCACCTTGAAGACCATCTTCTGCCGCTCGGACTTGGTCTCCACCGTCTTGGGCGTGAACTGCGCGACGCTGGCCACGAAGCTGACGCTGGCCGGGATCACGTATTGCGGCGCGGCATCCAGCACCAGCCTCACCGGCGCGCCGATGGCCAGTCGGCCGGCGGCCGTCTCGGGCAGGAAGAAGGTCATGTAGACGTCGCTCAGGTCGGCCAGCGACAGGATGCGCGTGCCGGCGGCAACGACCTCGCCTTCGTTGGCTGCGCGCACCTGCACCCGCCCCGGCCGCGGGGCGCGCAGCGTGGCGTCGCCCACGTCGGCCTGCAGCCGCGCCACGCCGGCCTCGGCCGCCGCGATGGCAGAGGCCGCCTCCACCGCCTGCGACTGCGCCGCGGCCAGCGCCGCCTGTGCCTCCAGGATCTGCGACTGGGCAGCGGCCACGCCGGCCTGGCTGGCGGCGCGCGCAGCCTGCGCCTCATCGAGCTTCTGCGGCGACAGGAAGTTCTGCGCCACCAGCTGGCGCACGCGCTGCAGCTCCTTGTCGGCCAGCGACAGGTCGCTGCGCCGCTGCGCCAGCTGCGCCTGCGCGGTGCGCACCGCCTGCTCGCGCATCTTCACCATGGCCTGCGCCGTGTCGCGGGCTTGGCGGGCCTGGATGACGCCGGTGCGCGCGCGGTCCAGCTCAGCCTGCAGCGACGCGACATCGATGCGCGCCACCACCTGGCCCGCAGCCACATCGTCGCCCTCGCGCACCAGCACCTCCGTCAACCGGCCTGGGCTGCGGGCGGCGATGGCGATCTCGGTGGCCTCGATGCGGCCGTTGCCGCTGGCGATGCCCTCGGGCAACTGGGCGGCAGCCCGCTGCTGCCACCACCACCAGCCTCCACCGGCAGCTACGGCCACCGCCACACCCGCGGCGACGCCGCGCCACCGCCCCTTGCTGCTTGCGTTCACCACTGATTGCCCTTGTTGTTGTGCGCGGTGGCGGCCCTGCCACCTGTCTTGCTGACTGCCTTGATAACAGCAAATCGTGACGGCTGGCAAGCCATGCGCCGCCCCGCTTGACGCATGACAAGCTCACGTCGGCCAGGGGGGCTGAAGTACACTGCCGCCCGCCAGGAGAGAGCGGCGTGCAGCCCCAGTTGCAGCAGCCGCCGCCGAAGGCGCAGAGGCAGCCGGCCGCCAGCCGCCCGTCTCGAACGCTCAGGCAAAAGGACTGGCCAACGCCGCGAGGCAGCCGCAGCTCAGGGCAGCGGCCACCCGGGCGATCCTCACTGGAGAGAGGCCGCCGTCATCATCCCGACAGGCGGCCCACCGAAGGGGCAAGCCCGCTCGATCACCGCCACGGTGTGCACGGGTCAATCTCTCAGGTAAAGCGGACAGCGAGGGCTCTTTCGATCAGGCAGCATGGCTGCCTGCCGATCCACTGCCCCTCGCGCGCGTGCCCTAGGCCGGGCCTGCGCCGCCTCTTTGCTGGAGCGCCCGATGTCTGCGTCCCCTCCTTCGGCATCGTCTTCCTCGGCTTCGTCGCCGTCTTCATCGGCCGCCGCGCCGCTGCAGCGCACGCCGCTGCATGCCCTGCACCTGGAGCTGGGCGCGCGCATGGTGCCGTTCGGCGGCTACGAGATGCCGGTGCAGTACCCGAGCGGCATCCTCGCCGAGCATGAGCACACGCGCACCGCCGCCGGCCTGTTCGACGTCTCGCACATGGGCCAGATCCGGCTGCTGGGCGCGGATGCCGATGCCGCGCTGGAGACCCTGGTGCCGCAGGACATCATCGGCCTGCCGCTGCTCAAGCAGCGCTATGCCTTCTTCACCAACGAGCAAGGCGGGCTGCTGGACGACCTGATGGTCACCCGCCGCGAGGCCGACCTCTTCCTCATCGTCAACGCCGCCTGCAAGGCGCAGGACCTGGCGCACCTGCAGGCCCGCATCAGCAGCCGCTGCGTGGTGCAGCCGCTGCGGAACCAGGCGCTGCTGGCGCTGCAGGGCCCGCGCGCCGTCACGGCGCTGGCACGGCTGGACCCGGCGGTGGATGCCCTTGCCTTCATGACCGGCGGTTACTTCACGCTGGCTGGCGCGGCCTGCTTCGTCACCCGCTCGGGCTACACCGGCGAGGACGGCTTCGAGATCTCGGTGCGTGCCGACCAGGCCGAGGCCCTGGCCCGCGCGCTGCTGGCGCAGCCTGAGGTCGCCCCCATCGGCCTGGGCGCGCGCGACACGCTGCGCCTGGAAGCCGGCCTGTGCCTGTACGGCCACGACATCACGGCCGAGACCACGCCCGTCGAAGCCGGCCTGACCTGGGCCATCCAGAAGGTGCGCCGCCCCGGTGGCGAGCGTGCCGGCGGCTACCCCGGGGCGGAGCGCATCGGCCGCGAGCTGACCGATGGCCCGGCCCGCGTGCGCGTGGGCCTGATCGGCCAGGAGCGCGTCCCGGTGCGCGAGGGCGCCCCGCTGCTGTCACCGGATGGCACGCCGGTTGGCCGCGTCACCAGCGGCTCGCTGGGCCCCACGCTGGGCCGCCCGGTTGCCATGGGCTACGTGCCGCGCGCGCTGTCCGCCGCCGGCACCGCGCTGCTGGCCGAGGTGCGCGGCAAGCGCGTGCCGATGGTGGTCACCGCCCTGCCGTTCAAGCCTCCCGGCTACAAACGCTGATCCGTTTCCGACCCTTCCCTTCTTCCTTCCCGATACCTGGAGCCCGACATGAAGTTCTCTGCCGACCACGAATGGATCGACCTGGCCGACGACGGCATCGCCACCGTTGGCATCACCCAGCATGCGCAGGATGCGCTGGGCGATGTGGTGTTCGTCGACCTGCCCGAAGTGGGCAAGACCTTCGCGCAGAAGGACGTGGCCGGCGTCGTCGAGTCCGTGAAGGCCGCGGCCGATGTCTACGCGCCGGTCAGCGGCGAGATCGTCGAGGTCAACGAGGCCCTGCGCGCCGACCCGTCGCTGGCCAACACCGACCCGCTGGGCCAGGGCTGGTTCTTCAAGGTCCGCCTGAGCGACCAGACGGAATACGACGCGCTGATGGACTCGACCGCCTACGACGAGCTGGTCAAGAACAGCTGACGCCCCGGCGGCGCCGCCCCGGCTGCGCCCCGACCGCTGCGTTCCCCCTCTGCATCGGGCAGGCGATCCGCCGTCCGGTGTGGCCTGTGCACACCAGGCCGATATTGACCTGTCGCTGCCGCGTCACCACCCGACAGCGACCGCCTCCCGAGCTGCGCCATGCCGACGTCCGACCCCACCTCCTCCGTTGCTGCCCTCCTCGAGCTGGAGCACACCGCCGAGTTCGCCGCCCGCCACATCGGCCCGGACGAGGCGGACCAGGCGCACATGCTGAGCGCCATCGGCGCGGCCTCGCGCCAGGCGCTGATGCAGGCGCTGGTGCCGGCCTCCATCGCGCGCAGCCGGCCGATGGACCTGCCGCCGCCGGCCACCGAGGCCCAGGCGCTGGCCGAGCTCAAGGCCATCGCCAGCCGCAACCGCGTGCTGCGCAGCTTCATCGGCCAGGGCTACTACGGCACGCACACGCCGGCCGTCATCCTGCGCAACATCCTCGAGAACCCCGCCTGGTACACCGCCTACACGCCCTATCAGGCCGAGATCTCGCAGGGCCGCATGGAGGCGCTGGTCAACTTCCAGACCATGGTGTGCGACCTGACGGCCATGCCGATCGCCAATGCGTCGATGCTGGACGAGGCCACGGCAGCGGCTGAGGCGATGACGCTGGCCAAGCGCAGCGTCAAGAGCGCGTCCCAGACCTTCGTCGTCGCCGGCGACTGCCATCCGCAGACCCTCGAGGTGGTGCGCACGCGGGCCGAACCGCTCGGGATCGAGGTGGTCGTCGCCAACTCCGCCGAGGAATGGGACCGTGCGCTGGATGGCGACTTCTTCGCCGCGCTGATCCCGTACCCCGCCAGCAGCGGCTGGCTGCACGACTGGGCGCCGGACGTGCAGCGCATCCATGCCAAGCAGGCCGCGGCCATCGTCAGCGCCGACCTGCTGGCGCTGACCCTGCTGGTGCCGCCGGGCGAATGGGGCGCGGACATCGTGGTCGGCAGCACGCAGCGCTTCGGCATGCCGATGGGCGCGGGCGGCCCGCATGCGGCCTACCTGGCCTGCCGGGACGAGTTCAAGCGCTCCATGCCCGGCCGGCTGGTGGGCGTGAGCGTGGACAGCCACGGCCAGCCGGCCTATCGCCTGGCGCTGCAGACACGCGAGCAGCACATCCGCCGCGAGAAAGCCACATCCAACATCTGCACGGCCCAGGTGCTGCCCGCGGTGGTGGCCAGCATGTACGCGGTCTACCACGGGCCGCAGGGCCTGAAGCGCATCGCCCAGCGCGTGGCCACCTACACCGCCATCCTGGCCCGGGGCCTGGCGCAGCTGGGCTGGACGCAGACCCACCACGACACGGCGTTCGACACGCTCAGCTTCAAGACCGGCGATCGCACGCAGGCCCTGGCGCAGCGCGCCGTGCAGCTGGGCGCCAACGTGCGCGTGGCCTGGGGCGAGTACATCTGCATCTCGCTGGACGAGACGACCACGCGCGAGGACATCACGCTGCTGTGGCGCATCTTCGCCACCGACGGTCAGGCCCTGCCCGCGTTCGAGGCACTGGCCACCGACGCCCAGCCGCTGATCCCGCCGGGGCTGCGGCGCCGCAGCGCCTACCTGACGCACCCGGTCTTCAACACGCATCACTCCGAGACGGAGATGCTGCGCTACCTGCGCGGGCTGGCCGACAAGGATCTGGCGCTGGACCGCACGATGATCCCGCTGGGCTCGTGCACGATGAAGCTCAACGCCACCAGCGAGATGATCCCCATCACCTGGCCGGAGTTCGCGCAGGTGCATCCCTTCGCCCCGGCCGACCAGCTGCAGGGCTATGCCGAGTTGGACCGGCAGCTGCGCGACTGGCTGTGCCAGGCCACCGGCTATGCCGGCATCAGCCTGCAGCCCAATGCAGGATCGCAGGGCGAGTACGCCGGGCTGCTGGTCATCCGCGCCTGGCAAGCCGCCCGCGGCCAGGGCCAGCGCGACGTGTGCCTGATCCCCGAGAGCGCCCACGGCACCAACCCGGCCAGCGCGCAGATGGTCGGCATGCGGGTGATCGTGGTGAAGTGCGATGCCGACGGCAACGTCGATCTGGACGACCTGCGCGCCAAGTGCGAGCAGCACAGCGACCGCCTGGCCGCGGTGATGATCACCTACCCGTCCACCTACGGCGTGTTCGAGCCGCGGGTGAAGGAGCTGTGCGCCCTGGTGCACCAGCACGGCGGCCGCGTCTACGTGGACGGCGCCAACATGAACGCGCTGGTGGGCCTGGCCGCACCGGGCGAGTTCGGCGGCGACGTCAGCCACCTCAACCTGCACAAGACCTTCTGCATCCCGCACGGTGGTGGCGGCCCGGGCGTGGGCCCGGTCTGCGTGGTGGAGGACCTGGTGCCGTTCCTGCCGGCGCATCGCAGCGCGGGCGTGGGCAGCGAGCAGTCTGTCGGTGCGGTGAGCGCTGCACCTCTAGGCAACGCGGCGGTGCTGCCCATCAGCTGGATGTACATCCGCATGATGGGCGCACCGGGCCTGAAGGCCGCGACCGAGGTGGCCATCCTGAATGCCAACTACATCGCCGCCCGCCTGTCGGACCACTATGACCTGCACTACAGCGGCGGTATCCCCGGCGTGCGCGGCGGCGGCGTGGCGCACGAGTGCATCCTGGACCTGCGCCCGCTGAAGGAGACGAGCGGCGTGACGGCCGAGGACGTGGCCAAGCGGCTGATCGACTACGGCTTCCATGCGCCGACGCTGAGCTTCCCCGTGCCGGGGACCTTGATGGTGGAGCCCACTGAGAGCGAATCGCTGGCCGAGCTGGACCGCTTCGTGGACGCGATGATCGCCATCCGCGAGGAGATCCGCCGTGTGGAGAGCGGCGAGTGGCCGCGCGAGGACAACCCGCTCAAGCACGCGCCGCACACGGCTGCGGCCCTGCTGGCTGCCGACTGGACGCATGCTTACAGCCGCGAGCAGGCGGCCTATCCGCTGGCCGCGCTCAAGCGCCAGAAGTACTGGCCGCCGGTCGGGCGCGTGGACAACGTATGGGGGGACCGGAACCTGTTCTGCTCCTGCCCGCCGGTGGCGAGCTACGAGTGACGGCGGTGCTGCGGTTCGTGGCTCGGCCTGGGGGCCTTTGCCGGGCTTGATGGGCTGAGCGCGAAGGCCCGGGCGGGCAGCCGCTGGCGCTTCGACGGCTTGCCCTCGCTGCGCGAGGGTGCCCGCCATGCTCGGCAGGAGGGCGGCGCCGCAGAACTCGCTACGCGCCCGCCTGCGGCGTGCGCTGCGCTCGAACATCCGCGGCGAGTCAGTTCAACGATGGCGCTGACGCGCCCCGCCCTCCTGCCTGCGCGTGGCGGCTGCGCCGAGGCGCGCCAGCGGCTGCCCGCCCGGGCCTTCCATGAACCGTGGGCGGTGTTCGCAGAGGGCAAGGCCGCGCTGATTCTCTGCGCCTCGACCGCCATCATGGTCTGGACAGCGGCCGAGCACCTGAGCCTTTTGGACAGTGATGCCAACACGCCGCCTTTGCGAGCGGGCTCGTTTACTCGGCGTGCGTCCGACTGCATGAATCACCCGCGTCGGACACCGCCGCGCGGAAGTCCCGACGGCCGCGCCGCTCCCGCTTTGCCGGCATCATCCCCGGCACACCATGAGCCGGCCCGCCTCGTCCCCTGCCCCTGCCGACGATCTCGTCATCGCGCGCCCGGAAGGGCTGTACTGCCCGCCGGGGGACTTCTACATCGACCCCTGGCGGCCGGTGGGGCAGGCGGTGATCACGCATGCGCATGGCGACCATGCGCGGCGGGGCAGCACCCGCTATCTGGCCAGCCAGGACAGCGAAGGCGTGCTGCGGGCCCGGCTGGGCGCGGACATCGCGCTGCAGACGCTGGCCTATGGCCAGGCGGTGGAGCACCGCGGCGTGCGCATCTCGCTGCACCCGGCCGGGCATGTGCTGGGCTCGGCGCAGGTGCGGCTGGAGCACCAGGGCCGGGTGTGGGTGGTGTCGGGTGACTACAAGACCGGGCCGGATGCCACCTGCCCGCCGTTCGAGCCGGTGCGCTGCGACACCTTCATCACCGAATCCACCTTCGGCCTGCCGGTGTTCCGCTGGTGCCCGCAGGACGAGGTGTTCGCGCAGATCAACGCCTGGTGGCAGGCCAATGCGCAGGCCGGGCGCGCCAGCGTGCTCTATGCCTATGCCTTCGGCAAGGCGCAGCGGCTGCTGGCCGGTGTGGATGCCGGCATCGGGCCCATCGTCACGCATGGCGCGATGACCGCGCTCAATGCCGCCTATCGCGAGGCGGGCGTGCCGCTGCCGCAGACGCACCGCGTGACGGACCTGCCCAAGGCCGATCTGGGCCGCGCGCTGGTGCTGGCCCCGCCGTCCGCGCAGGGCACCGGCTGGCTGCGGCGCTTCGGTGAGCATGGCGATGCCTTCGCCTCGGGCTGGATGCAGCTGCGCGGCATGCGGCGCCGGCGCGGGCTGGACCGTGGCTTCGTGCTGTCGGACCACGCGGACTGGCCCGGGCTGCTGGAGGCAATCACCGCCACCGGGGCGCAGCGCGTGATCGTGACGCACGGCTACATCGACCCGCTGGTGCGGCATCTGCAGGAGCACGGCTGGCAGGCGGGCGCCTTCCAGACCGAGTTCGGCGACGAGCGGCTGGAGGCGGACGAGGAGACCGCCGGCCTGGCCGACCCGCTGCCGTCGCGCGCGGCGGATGACAGCGCAGCCACGCTGGGCCCGGCCGTCACGGTGGAGCCGCAGCGGGCCGAGGTTGCCGATGCGGACGGGGTAGATGAGGCGGACATGGGTGCAGAGCGGCAGCAAGACCAGCCGCAGGACCGGCAGCAGGGGTGGGAGCGCCCATGAAAGCCTTCTCCGCCCTCTTCGCCGCGCTGGACCAGACCACCTCCACCCGGGCCAAGACCGAGGCGCTGGTGGCTTACTTCCGTCAGGCGCCTGCGGCCGACGCCGCCTGGGCGCTGTACTTCCTGGCCGGTGGCAAGCCGCGCCAGGCGGTGCCCGGCCCGCTGATCCAGGCCACCGCCTGCGAGGCCGCCGGCATCGCGCCCTGGCTGTTCGACGAGAGCTACCAGATCGTCGGCGACCTGGCCGAGACGGTGGCGCTGATCCTGCCGCCGGCGCGCGCCGTCACCGACCTGCCGCTGCACGCGTGGGTGGAGCAGCGCCTGCTGCCGCTGCGCTCGCTGGATCCGGCCGCGCAGCGCGAGGCCCTGCTGCGCTACTGGGGCGAGCTGGACACCGCCGGCCGCTTCCTGCTGACCAAGCTCATCGGCGGCGGCTTTCGCGTCGGCGTGGCGCGGCTGCTGGTGCTGCGCGCCCTGGCCGAGGCCAGCGGCGTGGATGCCACCGTGCTGGCCCAGCGCTTCATCGGCTACACCGACAAGACGCATGTGCCGAGCGCCGCGGCCTATGGCGCGCTGCTGCGCGCCGATGGCGGGCATGCACCGGACCGCGGCCAGCCCTATCCCTTCTTCCTGTCGCACCAATTGCAGGCCGCGCCCGAGACCCTGGGCGACCCGGCCGACTGGCAGGTGGAGTGGAAGTGGGACGGCATCCGCGCGCAGCTGGTGCGCCGTGCGGGGCAGTGCTGGATCTGGTCGCGCGGCGAGGACCTGATCACCGACCGCTTCCCGGAGCTCGTCGCCCTGGCCGAACACCTGCCCGACGGCACCGTGCTGGACGGCGAGATCCTCGTCTGGCGCGACGGCTGCGTGCAGCCCTTTGCCCTGCTGCAGACCCGCATCGGCCGCAAGAGCCTGAGCAAGAAGACGCTGGCCGAGACGCCCGCGGCCTTCATGGCCTATGACCTGCTGGAGCAGGCGGGTGACGACCTGCGCGGTCTGCCGCTGCGCGAGCGGCGTGCGCGGCTGGAGGCGCTGGTGGCCGAGGTGCGGGCCGGGTCGGCACGGCCGTCGCTGGCCGGCGTGGGCCCGGCCCCGGCGGTGGACGCGCTGCAGATCAGCGAAGCCGTCACCGCGCCGGACTGGGCCACGCTTGCCACGCTGCGCGAGGCCTCGCGCGAGCGTCGCGTCGAAGGCTTCATGCTCAAGCACCGCGACAGCCGCTACGGCATCGGCCGCACCAGGGAGGCCGGGCTGTGGTGGAAGTGGAAGATCGACCCGCTGAGCATCGATGCCGTCATCGTCTACGCCCAGCGCGGGCACGGCCGGCGGGCCAACCTCTACACCGACTTCACCTTTGCCGTCTGGGACGGCCCGCAGACGCCGGGCACCGAGCGCCGGCTGGTGCCGTTCGCCAAGGCCTATTCCGGCCTGACCGACGAGGAGATGGCCCAGGTCGACCAGCGCATCCGCCAGACCGTCACCGAGAAGTTCGGCCCGGTGCGGGCGGTGACGCCGACGCTGGTGGTGGAGCTGGGCTTCGAGGGCATCCAGGCCTCGCCGCGGCACAAGTCCGGCATCGCGGTGCGCTTTCCGCGCATGCTGCGGCTGCGCTGGGACAAGCCGGTGGACGAGGCCGACACCCTGCAGTCGCTGCAGGCGCTGCTGGACCTGGCCGGGCCGCGCAGCGGGCCGCAGGCCGCGGGGCGGCGGCCGACCGGGCAACCGGCTGAGCCGCTGGCTGACGAGGCGACCGGGCCCGCCGCCAGCGCCCCGGCCACCAACGCGCCGCGGGCGACACCGGCCCCATGACATCGGCCCCAAACACCGGCCGCATGACACGGCCGCATGAAGTCGTTGCATGACGCCTCCTCACCATGCCCCGCCCCCTCAGCGCGCCCGCATGACGCCCACTGACTGGCTGGCCGGCCGCGGCCACACGCCGTTCGCCTTCCAGCAAGAGGTCTGGCGCCTGATGGCCGACGGCGCCAGCGGCCTGCTGCATGCCACCACCGGCAGCGGCAAGACCTACGCCGTCTGGCTGGGCGCGCTCGCCGCCTTGGCGGGCACGGCGGGCCAGGCCGGTGAGGCTGGCGAGGGGCACGAGGCCAGCCCGCGCGACGCGGCAGCCGGCGCGGCCGTGGGCGCACCCGCCAGCGGCTCAACGACCGGCTCAACCACCGCCTCAACCACCGCACCCGTCAGCGCATCGACCCGCACTGCAGCCCGCACTGCCACCGGTGCTCCCACGCGCGCCCGGGCCACCGCACGCACCTCCGCCCGCCGCAGCGCGCCGCCGCTCACCGCGCTGTGGATCACCCCCATGCGCGCCCTGGCCGGCGACACCGAGGCGGCCTTGCGCGCGCCGCTGGCCGATCTGGCGCCGCACTGGACGCTGGAGCGGCGCACCGGCGACACGTCCAGCGCCGACCGCGCCCGCCAGGCCGAGCGCCTGCCCACCGCGCTGGTCACCACGCCCGAGAGCCTGAGCCTGATGCTCAGCCATGAGCGCGCGGCCGAGCGCCTGGGCGGCGTGCAGCTGGTGGTGGTCGACGAATGGCATGAGCTGCTGGGCAACAAGCGCGGCGTGCAGGTGCAGCTCGCCCTGGCGCGGCTGCGGCGCTGGAACCCCGGCCTGCGCGTCTGGGGCCTCTCGGCCACGCTGGGCGACCTGGGCCATGCGCGTGACGTGCTGACCGGCCCGCAAGGCCTGCTGGTGCAAGGCGCGCTGCCCAAGGCCCTGCGCATCGACACCCTGCTGCCCGAGGCGGTGGAGCGCTTTCCCTGGGCCGGCCACCTGGGCATGGCGATGCGCGACGCGGTGATCGCCGAGATCGAGCGCAGCACCACCACGCTGGCCTTCACCAACACCCGCTCGCAGGCCGAGCTCTGGTACCAGGCCCTGCTGGAGGCGCGGCCGGACTGGGCCGGGCTGATCGCGCTGCACCACGGCTCGCTGGACAAGACCGTGCGCGAATGGGTGGAGGCGGGGCTCAAGGCCGGCACGCTCAAGGCCGTGGTGGCCACCTCCAGCCTGGACCTGGGCGTGGATTTCTCGCCGGTGGAGCGCGTGCTGCAGATCGGCTCGGCCAAGGGCGTGGCCCGGCTGCTGCAGCGCGCCGGCCGCAGCGGCCATGCGCCGGGCCAGCCGTCACGCCTGACGCTGGTGCCCACGCACAGCCTGGAGATCATCGAGGCCGCCGCCGCCCAGCGCGCCGTGGCGGCCGGCCGCATCGAGACCGTGCGCAGCCCCGACAAGCCCTTCGACGTGCTGGTGCAGCACGTGGTCACCGTGGCGCTGGGCGGCGGCTTCGACGCCGATGCGCTGTACGAGGAGGTGCGCGGCACCTTCGCCTTCGCCCAGCTCACGTTGGATGAATGGGCCTGGGTGCTGGACTTCGCCGGCCGCGGCGGCGAGGCGCTGAAGGCCTACCCGGACTACCGCCGCATCGAGCAGGGCGAGGACGGCCTGTGGCGGGTCATCCACCCGCAGCTCGCGCGCCGCCATCGCCTGGGCATCGGCACCATCGTCAGCGACGCCAGCGTGCGCATCGAATGGCAGCGCGGCGGCGTGCTGGGCCATGTGGAGGAGAGCTTCGTCGCCCGCATGCGACCGGGCGATGTCTTCCTCTTCGCCGGCCGCATGCTGGAGCTGGTGCGCATCCACAACATGGTCGCGCAGGTCAAGGTCGCCACCAGCAGCCGCGGCGCCGTGCCGCGCTGGAACGGCGGCAAGATGCCGCTGTCCTCCACGCTGGCCGACGCCATGCAGGAGGTCCTGGCCGAGGCCGCCCAGGCGCTGGATGCCAGCGACGCAGGCGACCACACCCGCCCCGTCCCCGCCGGCCTGCCGCCGGAGCTGCCACCCGAGTTGCGTGCGGCCTGGCCGCTGCTGCAGATCCAGCACCGCTGGTCGGCGCTTCCGCGCCCGGGCAGCGTGCTGGTGGAGCGGCTGAAGAGCCGCGAGGGCCACCACCTCTATATCTACCCGTTCGCCGGCCGGCAGGTCCACCTGAGCCTGGCCACGCTGTGGGCCTGGCGCCTGTCCGCCGGCCAGCCGGGCACCTGGTCGATCGCGGTCAACGACTACGGTCTGGAGCTGATGGCCCGGCGCGAGCTGCCTGAGGACGAGCTGCGCAGCGCCCTGCCCCGCCTGCTGTCCAGCGACGACCTGCTGCCCGACGTTCTGGCCAGCCTCAATGCCGCCGAGCTGTCACGCCGGCGCTTTCGCGAGATCGCGCGCATCTCGGGCCTGGTCTTCACCGGCTACCCCGGCCAGCCCAAGAGCATGAAGCAGCTGCAGGCCTCCGCCGGCCTGTTCTTCGACGTCTTCCGCCAGCACGACCCGCACAACCTGCTGCTGACCCAGGCCGAGCGCGAGGTGCTGCGCCAGGAGTTCGAGCTCGACCGGCTGGAGCACACCCTGGCCCGCCTGCGCGCCGCCGAATGGCGCATCCTGACCCTGAGCCGCTTCAGCCCGCTGTCCTTCCCCCTGCTGGTGGAACGCCTGCGCGAGCAGCTCACCACCGAGAAGCTGCAGGACCGCCTCAGGCGGCTGCTGGATGAGCTGCACGCGGCGGCCGATGGCACGAAGGCCGCCCAACCCGAAGCCGAGCCGCCGCCCGACGATGAGCTGCCCTTTGTCGAAGGCAGCGCCTCCACCTTGCCGGCCGCCACCCGCCGCAGGCGCGTACGGCGGCGTCACTTCTAGGGGCCCGGCCCTGGCGGCGTGCCGCCTCACACCAGCCCGGTATCCACCTCGCGGTGCTCCAAGGACAAAAACTCCCTGGACTGCATCTCCCCCAGCCGCGACACCGTACGCGGGAACTCATGCGCCAGCGGGCCTTCCATGTACAGAGCCTCGGGCGGCACGGCGGCGGACATGACAAGCTTGACGCGGCGGTCATAAAGCACGTCGATCAGCCAGGTGAAGCGCCGCGCTTCGGATGCCAGCCGCGGCGGCATCTGCGGCACATCAGAGAGCAGCAGGGTGTGGAACTGCTGGGCCAGCTCCAGATAGTCGTTCTGCGAGCGCGGGCCGCCGCACAGGGTCTTGAAGTCGAACCAGGCCACGCCGCCGGCGCGGCGCCGGGCCTGGATGGTGCGCTGCTCGATATGCAGCACGGGGTCGTCGTCCTTCTTCTCGGCCAGGCGGTCGAAGGCGGCGCTCATCTCGGCATCGGCCTGCGGCCCCAGCGGCGTGTGATAGAGCTTGACCTGCTCCAGCGTGCGCCGGCGGTAGTCGGTGCCGTTGTCGACGTTGATGACCTCGAGCTTGTCCTTGAGCAGCTCGATGGCCGGCAGGATCCGGTCGCGGTGCAGGCCGTTGGGGTAGAGCTCGTCAGGGTGGAAGTTGGACGTGGTGACGATGCTCACGCGGTTGGCAAAGAGCGCCTCCAGCAGCCGGTGCAGGATCATCGCGTCGGTCACGTCGGCCACGTGGAACTCGTCGAAGCAGATCAGCCGGTGGCGGCGCGAGATGCGCTGGGCCAGCACGTCCAGCGGGTCCACCGTGCCCTTGAGGTCAGCCAGCTGGCGGTGAACCTCGCGCATGAACTCGTGGAAATGCAGCCGCGTCTTGCGCTGCAGCGGCACGGCGTTGAAGAAGCAGTCCATCAGGAAGCTCTTGCCACGGCCGACGCCGCCATACATGTAGACGCCGCGCGGCAGCGGCGGCCGTCGCAGCAGCTTGGTGACGGCGTTGGAGCGCCGCGCCTTGTAGGCGATCCACTCGTCCTGGCAGCGCTGCAGCGCATCGATGGCGCGCAGCTGCGCCGGGTCGCTGGTGTAGCCGCGCTCGGCCAGCATGGCGTCGTACAGGGCGCGTACGGTGACTGGGCCACCGGCGGGCGCAGCGGGGGATGCGTTCGGTTCCATGAACGTCGAGAAGGGAAAGCTGTGCGACGTGCGAGCCGCTTTCATGCAGTCAGGCGCGGGGCCTGAATCATGCCCTGCATGGGCTGCCGATCAACAAAAACGGCCGGCGCACCGCTCGTGGCAGCGCACCGGCCGGCTCAACCGACGGGGTAGCGTCAGAAGGAGGATGGGCAGCCCCGGTCGGGCCGCCCACGGTCTTCAGAAGTTGAGCGTGCGCTTGTCCACCGCCAGGGCGGCTTCCTTGACCGACTCCGACAGCGACGGGTGTGCATGGCAGATGCGCGCAATGTCCTCGCTGCTGGCCTTGAATTCCATCGCCACCACCGCCTCGGCGACCAGCTCGGACGCGAAGGGGCCGATGATGTGCACGCCCAGGATCTCGTCCGTCTTGGCATCGGCCAGGAACTTGACGAAGCCCGAGGTGTCGCCCAGCGCCCGCGCCCGGCCGTTGGCCATGAACGGGAACTGACCGGCCTTGTAGGCACGGCCCTCGGCCTTGAGCTGCTGCTCGGTCTTGCCGACCCAGGCGATCTCCGGGCTGGTGTAGATGACCCAGGGGATGGTGTCGAAGTTGACATGCCCGTGCTGGCCGGCGATGCGCTCGGCCACCGCCACGCCCTCTTCCTCGGCCTTGTGCGCGAGCATCGGGCCGCGCACCACGTCGCCCACGGCCCACACACCCGGCAGGTTGGTGCGGCAGTCGGCGTCCACGACGATGGCGCCGCGCTCGTCCAGCTTGAGGCCCACGGCCTCGGCGTTCAGGCCGGCGGTGTGGGGCACACGGCCAATGGAGACGATCAGCCGGTCCACGTCCAGCTTCTGCTCGGCGCCCTTGGCATCGGTGTAGGCCACGGACACACCGGACTTGCCGGCCTTGATGTCACCGATCTTCACGCCCAGCTCGATCTTCAGGCCCTGCTTGGTGAAGAGCTTGAGCGCCTCTTTGGCGACCGCCTCGTCCACCGCACCCAGGAAGGTGGGCAGCGCTTCCAGCACGGTCACTTCCGCGCCCAGGCGGCGCCACACCGAGCCCATCTCCAGCCCGATCACGCCCGAGCCGATCACCCCCAGCTTCTTGGGCACGGCGGGGATGCGCAGCGCGCCGTCGTTGGAGAGGATGCGCTCCTCGTCGAACGCCGCCTGCGGCAGCGCCCGCGGGCTGGAGCCGGTGGCCACGATGACCTGCTTGGCGATCAGCGTCTCCGGCTTGGCCCCGTCCACGGCGATCTCCCAGCCGCCCTCGGCCTGGCCCTTGAACGAGCCAGTGCCGTGGAAGAAGGTCACCTTGTTCTTCTTGAAGAGGAACAGGATGCCGTCGTTGTTCTGCTTGACCACCTTGTCCTTGCGGCCGAGCATCGTTGCCACATCCAGCGACAGGCCCTTGATGCCGATGCCGTGCTCGGCGAAGTGATGGCCGGCCTGCTCGAAGTTCTCGGACGACTGCAGCAGCGCCTTGGACGGAATGCAGCCCACGTTGGTGCAGGTGCCGCCCGGCGCAGGGCCGCCCTGGGCGTTCGTCCAGGCGTCGATACAGGCGGTCTTCAGGCCCAGCTGGGCCGCGCGGATGGCCGCGATGTAGCCACCGGGGCCGGCCCCGATGACCACCACGTCGAATGATTGGCTCATGGTTATCTGTGCCCCGCTCATCAGATGTCGAAGAGCAGGCGGGCCGGGTCTTCCAGCGCCTCCTTCATGGCCACCAGGCTCAGCACGGCCTCGCGGCCGTCGATGATGCGGTGGTCATAGCTCATCGCCAGGTAGTTCATCGGGCGGATCACGATCTGGCCGTTCTCGACCACGGCGCGGTCCTTGGTGGCGTGCACGCCCAGGATGGCCGACTGCGGCGGGTTGATGATGGGCGTGGACAGCATGGAGCCGAAGACGCCGCCGTTGGAGATGGAGAAGGTGCCGCCGGTGAGCTCTTCCAGGCCAAGCTTGCCGTCGCGTGCCTTGACGCCGAACTCGGCAATCTTCTTCTCGATCTCGGCAAAGGTCATCTGGTCGGCATTGCGCAGGATGGGCACGACCAGGCCGCGCGGCGAGCCCACCGCCACGCCGATGTCGAAGTAGCCGTGGTAGACGATGTCATTGCCGTCGATGGAGGCATTGACCACCGGGTACTTCTTGAGCGCATGCACCGCGGCCTTGACGAAGAAGCTCATGAAGCCGAGCTTGATGCCGTGCTCCTTCTCGAACTTCTCCTGGTACTTCTTGCGCAGCTCCATCACCGGGGCCATGTTGACCTCGTTGAAGGTGGTCAGGATGGCATTGGTGGCCTGGGACTGCAGCAGCCGCTCGGCCACACGAGCCCGCAGGCGCGACATCGGCACGCGCTGCTCGGGGCGGTCGTCCAGGTTCAGCGTGGGCGGCAGTGGCGCGGCGACGGCCGGCAGCGGAGCCTTGGCAGCGGGCGCGGGCGCGGGCGCGGCCGGTGCCGGGGCAGATGCCACGGGCTTGGCGCCGCCAGCCACCGCGGCCAGCACGTCGCCCTTGGTGACGCGGCCGTCCTTGCCGGTGCCGCCCACCTGCGCCGTGGTCAGGCTGTTTTCAGCCAGCAGCTTGGCCGCAGCCGGCATGGCCACGTCGGACCTGCTGCCACCGGCAGCCGCGGCAGCAGCACTGGGGGCAGATGCAGCCGGCGCAGCCGGCGCAGCCGCCGGAGCGGCGGGCACCGCAGCGGCGGCCTGGCCCACCGAGGCCTCGGTGTCGATGCGCGCGATCACCTGATCGGAGGTCACCGTGCCGCCATCGCCCACGACCAGCTCGGTGAGCACGCCGGCCGACGGCGCGGGCACTTCCAGCACGACCTTGTCGGTCTCGATCTCGATGAGGATCTCATCGATGGCCACGGCTTCACCGGGCTTCTTCTTCCACTGCAGCAGCGTGGCCTCGGCCACGGATTCGGAGAGCTGCGGAACCTTGACTTCAACGATAGCCATTTGATGTCTTTCTCAGCGTGAGGCGCCCTGCCGTCCTGCCGGGCTTGCATCGGCCCATTGCCTGCTGCAAGCCGCGGGCCATGACGACGCCGGGGCGCCCGTCATGACTCTTACTTGGAGAGGACAAAGCCCTTGAGCTTGCCGAAGGCCTGATCCAGCAGCGCCTTCTGCTGCTCCTGGTGCAGGTGGGCGTAGCCCACGGCCGGCGATGCCGACGCGGCGCGGCCGGCATAGCCCAGCTTCTGGCCTTCGAGCATGTTCTCGTGGATGTAGTGCTGCACGAAGAACCAGGCCCCCTGGTTCTGCGGTTCGTCCTGGCACCACACCAGCTCGGTGGCGTTGGGGTACTTCTTGAGCTCCGCGCCGAAGGCCTTGTGCGGGAAGGGATAGAGCTGCTCGACGCGGATGATCGCCACGTCGGTCGCCTTCTTGTCCTCGCGCTTCTTGACCAGGTCGTAATAGACCTTGCCCGAGCACATGATCACCCGCTTGACCTTGGCGGCATCCAGATCGGCCTTGGTCTCGCCGATCACCGTGCGGAACTCGCCGCTGGTGAAGTCGGACATCGGCGAGGTCGCGTCCTTGTTGCGCAGCAGGGACTTGGGCGTGAGGATGACCAGCGGCTTGCGGAACATGCGCACCATCTGCCGGCGCAGCAGGTGGAAGATCTGCGCCGCGTTGGTGGGCTGGCAGATCTGCATGTTGTTGTCCGCGGCCAGCTGCATGAAGCGCTCCAGCCGCGCGGAGGAGTGCTCCGGCCCCTGCCCTTCATAGCCGTGCGGCAGCATCATCACCAGGCCGTTGACGCGGCCCCACTTCACCTCACCCGAGGCGATGAACTGGTCGATCACCACCTGCGCGCCGTTGGCGAAGTCGCCGAACTGCGCCTCCCAGATCACCAGGGTGTTCGGATCGGCGCTGGCATAGCCGTACTCGAAGCCCAGCACGGCTTCTTCCGACAGGATGGAGTCGATGACGACGAACGGAGCCTGGTTCTCGGCCACGTGCTGCAGCGGGATGTAGGTGCCGACGTCCCACTTCTCGCGGTTCTGGTCGTGCAGCACGGCATGGCGGTGCGTGAAGGTGCCGCGCCCGCAGTCCTCACCGGACAGCCGCACCGGATAGCCACTGGCCACCAGCGAGGCAAAGGCCATGTGCTCGCCCATGCCCCAGTCCACCGGGATCTCGCCGCGGCCCATCGCCGCTCGGTCGGCCAAAACCTTCTCCACCAGCGGATGCGGCTTGAAGTTGGCCGGCACGGTGGTGATGCGCTCGGCCAGGCGCTTGAACTCAGCCAGGGGCACCGCGGTGTCGGCAGCGTCCGTCCACTTCTTGCCGAGGTAGGCCGTCCAGTCGATGGCGTACTTGCTCTTGTGCGTGGTCAGCACCGGATCGACGGTGTGCTTGCCCGCATCCATGGCCGAGCGGTACTCCTTGATCAGCTGATCCGGGACCTCGGCGCCGATGGAGCCTTGGGTCACCAGCTTGTCGGCGTACAGCTTGCGCGTGCCCGGATGGGCCGCGATCTTCTTGTACATCAGGGGCTGGGTCAGCGAGGGCGTGTCCTGCTCGTTGTGGCCCAGCTTGCGGTAGCAGACGATGTCCACCACCACGTCCTTGTTGAACTCCTGGCGGTAGTCCATCGCCAGCTGCGTGGCCAGCACGACGGCCTCGGGGTCGTCGCCGTTCACGTGCAGCACCGGCGCCTCGATCATCTTGACCACGTCCGAGCAGTACAACGTGGAGCGGCTGTCGCGCGGGTCGGATGTGGTGAAGCCGATCTGGTTGTTGATGACGATGTGCACCGTGCCGCCGGTGTAGTAGCCGCGCGTCTGCGCCAGCGCCAGCGTCTCCATCACCACGCCCTGGCCGGCGAATGCCGCATCCCCGTGCACCAGCACGGGCAGCACCTGGTCGCCGTCCTTGTCGCCGCGACGGTCCAGCCGGGCCTTGACCGAGCCCTCGACCACCGGGTTGACGATCTCCAGGTGCGACGGGTTGAAGGCCAGGCTCAGGTGCACCGGGCCGCCCGCCGTGGACACGTCGCTGGAGAAGCCCTGGTGGTACTTGACGTCGCCGGACGGCAGCGACTCCGGCGCAGTGTGGTCGAACTCGGCGAACAGATCCTTGGGCATCTTGCCCAGGGTGTTGACCAGCACATTGAGCCGGCCGCGGTGGGCCATGCCGATGACGATCTCCTGCACGCCCTTCTCGCCGGCACGCTGGATCAGCTCGTCCATCGAGGCGATGAAGCTCTCGCCGCCTTCCAACGAGAAGCGCTTCTGGCCGACGTACTTGGTGTGCAGGTAGCGTTCCAGGCCTTCGGCAGCGGTCAGGCGCTCCAGGATGTGCTTCTTCTTCTCGACGCTGAAAGTGGGCTTGGAGCGGATGCTCTCCAGCCGCTGCTGCCACCAGCGCTTCTCACCGGGGTCGGTGATGTGCATGAACTCCGGGCCGATGGAGCCGCAGTAGGTCTCGCGCAGCGCCTGCAGGATCTCCCGCAGGGTCATGTGCTCGGCCGTGGTGAAGTAGGTGTTCGTCGCGCTGAACGTGATGTCCATGTCGGACTCGCTCAGGTCGTAGAACGCCGGCTCCAGCTCCGGGATCTTGGGGCGCTCCTGGCGCTTGAGCGGATCCAGATCGGCCCAGCGCGAGCCGAGGAAGCGATAGGCCGCGATCAGCGACTGCACGTGGACCTGCTTGCGGGCCACGGCCAGGTCGGTGCTGCTGGTCTTGAGCGCGAACGCGTTGGCCTTGGCGCGCTGCGCGAAGGATTCAACGATAGGGGCGTGGGGCACGTCGCGCGACTGCGATCCATCGACCGCGGGGACGTTCTGCAGGGCGTCGAAGTACGCCCGCCAGTTGTCGGGCACGGAACCCGGGTTGTCGAGGTAGGCCTCGTAGAGCTCCTCGACATACGGCGCATTGCCGCCGAACAGGTACGAGTTCGACCTGTATTGCTGCATCATTTCGCTCACCTCACGCTCCGGTTTCCGGAGCTGCTGGCTGGTTGGACAACCTTCCGCGACACGGCTTGACCGGTTGGCGGATTGCGACCCGCCTGACTGCGCAAACAGAAGGCGACGGGAAGGGACTGGTAACGGATCCGCGGCCACTGTACCACCGCGCCCCTCGAACAAGGGGGGCTGGAACAGACGAAGCCGGGCGGGTTATTGGGCCTTATTCCGGGTTGCGCCCGGGGCCAAAGAAGGCCCACCGAGAAAACAAAAAGCCGGCGCAGGGCCGGCTTTCGTGTAGCGATGCAGGAGCGCGCTCAGGCGAAATTGCGCTCAGCGAATTCCCAGTTCACCAAGTTCGTCAGGAAGGTCTCGACGAACTTCGGACGCAGGTTGCGGTAGTCGATGTAGTACGCGTGCTCCCACACGTCGATGGTGAGCAGCGGCGTGTCGCGCGTGGTCAGCGGCGTGCCGGCCGCGCCCATGTTGACGATGTCCACCGAGCCGTCGCCCTTCTTGACCAGCCAGGTCCAGCCGGAGCCGAAGTTGCCCACGGCCGACTTGGCGAAGGCCTCCTTGAAGGCGGCATAGCTGCCGAACTTCTTGTTGATGGCTTCGGCCAGCGCGCCCTTGGGCTCCCCGCCGCCCTGGGGCTTCATGCAGTTCCAGAAGAAGGTGTGGTTCCAGATCTGCGCGGCGTTGTTGTAGATGCCGCCCTGCGACTTCTTGACGATGGATTCCAGGTCAGCGTTCTCGAACTCGGTGCCCTTGATCAGGTTGTTCAGGTTGGTGACGTAGGCTTGGTGGTGCTTGCCGTAGTGGTACTCCAGCGTTTCCTTGGACAGGTGCGGGGCCAGGGCATCCTGGGCGTAGGGCAGCGGAGGCAGGGTGTGTTCCATGGGTCGAATCCTTGCTCGTTGTCTGGGGATGAAGAGGCATCCTGGGCAGCGCGGCGCACGGCGATTCGTGACGGGCAGCACAGGCGCGCAGAGCTCAGGGATGGTAGCAAGCCGGCCTGATCCCTGCGCGCGGTGCCCGCATGGGCCTGACGCCAATTGCTTGGCGCAGCCCCCGCAGGCCGCGGCCACATGCGTCCCACGCCGTCAACGCGCCGCGTTGGCAGGTGGGGTTGGCGGAGCGTCTCCCTGCTGCCGGACTTGGTCGACCGTCACATCTGCCACGCCATCGGCCAGCCGGGCCTGCAGCGCCTGGCCAGCATGCAGCGCAGCGGCCGACGCCACCGGCTGGCCCGAGCGGCCATCGGTCAGCAGCGCATAGCCGCGCTCCAGCACACGCTGCGGATCCAGCGCATGCAGCCGGCCGCCCAGGCCTTCGAGCCGCCGGTGCAGCGCCGCCGCCTGTCGCGGCGGACAGGCGGCAAGCAACTGGCGGCAGTGCGCCAGCCGATGCTCCGCTCGCAACAGGCGCAGCCGCGCGGCGGCAGCCAGGCGGTGCTGCAGCCGGTCGAGCTGCTGGCGATGAGGCGCCAGCGCACGCGCCGGTCGCGCCAGCCGCACTGAAAGGCGGTCCAGGCGCTGCGCAGCGGCATCCAGCCGCTCGTGGGCCCGCCGCCGCAGGCGAGCCTGCAGGGCCTGGAGGCCCGCAACCGCATCGGCCTGGGCCATCGCGGCCAGCTCGGCGGCCGCGGTAGGCGTGGGCGCACGCAGGTCGGCCGCGAAGTCGGCCAGCGTGATGTCGGTCTCGTGGCCCACGCCCACTACCACCGGCCGGGAGCAGGCGACCACCGCGCGCACCACCCGCTCGTCGTTGAAGGCCCACAGGTCCTCCAGTGAGCCGCCGCCGCGGCACAGCAGCACAGTGTCCACGTCCAGGCGCCCGGCACGGCCCAAGGCTTCGGCAATCTGTGGCGGCGCATCGGCGCCCTGCACCGGCGTGGGGACGACGACGACGGCCACATGCGGCGCCCGCCGCTCCAGCGCGGTCAGCACGTCGTGCAGCGCGGCCGCCGCCAATGAGGTGATCACCGCCAGCCGACGCGGAAAGGGCGTCACGGGCCGCTTGCGCGCCGCATCGAACAGCCCCTCGGCCTCCAGCCGTGCCTTCAGGCGCAGGAACTGCTCGTACAGCGCGCCGGCCCCCGCCTGTTCCAGGGCCTCGACGACGAACTGCAGCTCGCCGCGCGGCTCGTAGACCGACAGGTTGCCCAGCGCCTGCACGACCTGCCCTTCACGCAGCGTCACGGTGGTCTGGGCCAGGGCGCGCCGGAACATGGCACAGCGCAGGCTCCCCTGGCCACGCTCGTCCTTCAGCATGAAGTAAGCGTGGCCGCTCGCTGCCCGCGTCAGCCCACTGACCTCGCCCCGCACCACGCAGGTGGAAAAGCGCGCACCCAGCGCGTCAGAGACGGCCTGCACCAGCCCGCTCACCGTCCAGACGCGATGCAGGGGACCCGGGCGGCTCATCTGCAAAACCGCTCGCAAGTCGTCACGCAAGTGGCCGTCACGCCTGGAAAAAACGGCTTGCAACAAACCGCGGCTGCAGGGGAAGTCCACAATGCCAGCGCCCACACGCATCCGCAGGCCGCCGTCCGGCCGGAAGGGTGCTCGCGCATATCAAGTGCTTGATTCATAAGGAGAAATACTTGCTGAAAATTTGGGCAAAGCGTTGAAAGCCCCGATTTTTCGAGCCTCGCGGCCTGCCATCCCGGCGTTGCCCACAAAGTTATCCACAAGAACGGTGGACGGTTGTCGCGAACCGCACCGCAGGGCGTGAGCGCGCCAGCGCGGCCGGACGGCGCATCATGCCGGGCTTTCCCGATGCGACACACGCCGGGCCGCCACACGGCGCCGCCGCATAATCCCGCCGCCTCGGCCGGCCGGCCCGCCGGCCGCTTCTTTCGTTGCGGACTGCACCGCCCGCGCCCGTTCCCAGGGGGGTTTCGTTGATCACCTTCATTCAAGCCGCCGGCTGGCCGATCTGGCCGCTCCTGCTGTGCTCCATCGTCGCGCTGGCGCTGATCATCGAGCGCGCTGTTTCGCTACGCGAGTCCCGCGTTGCCCCCCCCCGGCTGCTGGACGAGGTCGTCTCGGTTACCCGGGCCAGCCTGCCCGCGGCCGACACCGTCAACAAGCTGGCCGAGAACTCCACGCTGGGTGAGGTGCTGGCCAGCGGCCTGCGTGCAGTGATCGCCGAGCCGCGTTTGAGCGAGGCGCAACTGCGCAACGCCTTTGAGCTGTCCGGCCGCCACGCCGTGCACCGTCTGGAGCGCTACCTCAACACCCTTGGCACGATCGCCACCGCGGCCCCGCTGCTGGGGCTGCTGGGCACCGTGATCGGCATGATCGAGATCTTCGCCGCAGGCGAGGCGCAGATGGGCTCGGGCGGCAACACGCAGCAGCTCGCGCACGGTATCTCCATTGCGCTCTACAACACCGCCTTCGGACTGATCGTGGCCATCCCGTCGCTGATGGCCTATCGCTACTTCCGTGGCCGCGTGGATGCCTACACGCTGGAGCTGGAGATGGCCACTGAACGGCTGGTGCCGCACCTGATGCGCTTTGCCAACGGCAAGGCCGGCTGAAGCAGAGAGAGGGCCATGGCGCTGAGCTTCCGCACCCGCCCGAAGGAAGAGCCCGAGATCAACCTCGTGCCCTTCATCGACGTGCTGTTGGTGATCATCATCTTCCTGATGCTGGCCACCACGTTCTCGCGCTTTCGCGAGCTGCAGGTCACCTTGCCCAGTGCCAATGCCCAGCCGCTGGAGCAAAGGGCCAAGGAGATCGTGGTCATGGTGGCCGCCGACGGCCGCTATGCCGTCAACGGCACGCCGGTGGAAGGCCGCGCGGTGGAGCTGCTGGCTGCAGCGTTGGTGCAGGCCGCCGCTGGCAACGACAAGGCTACGCTGATCATCTCGGCGGACGCCGCAGCCGCCCACCAGAGCGTGATCAACGTGATGGACGCCGCCCGCCGCGCGGGGCTGAACCGGCTGACCTTCGCCACTCAGGCCGGGGCGAGCGGCGAGGCTGCGCCCTGAAACCGCGCCTCTCGGTTGCGGACCGGATGTGAAAGCAGCGCGCCGGTGGCTTCGGCCGTCGCCGCGCGCCGGGCTCGCTTGGCTGTCGCCATGCTCCTTGCCAGGCTGCGAACCTGATCCCTGCCCGGCCGCCAACCTTTGCCCCAGCGTCCAGACCTGCCCGCCGTGACGGCAAGCCCTCCCTCCACCCGACCGCCGGCAGCGGGCCTCGAACAGCGCCTCACGCGCGCCTGGCTCGTCCGCGGGCCCGTGGCCTGCGCGCTGCTGCCGCTGGCAGGGCTCTACCTGAGCCTCGCTGCGCTGCGGCGGCTGCTCTACCGCCTTGGCGTGTTGCGCAGCCAACGCCTGGCGGTCCCGGTGTGCGTGGTCGGCAACCGCGTGGCCGGCGGTGCCGGAAAGACGCCCACGACCATCGCCGTGGTGCGCCACCTGCAGTCGCGCGGGCTGCGCGTGGGCGTGGTCTCGCGCGGTCATGGCCGCAAGGGCGTCGCGCCGCTGCGCGTCGGCCCGCACAGCCGCGCGCAGGACGTGGGCGACGAGCCGCTGCTGATCCAGCGCCGCACCGGCGCGCCGGTACTGGTGGGACGGGACCGCGTGCAAGCCGGCCAGGAGCTGCTGCGCCAGGAACCCTCTCTGGACCTGATCGTCTGCGACGACGGCCTGCAACACCTGCGCCTGGCCCGCGACGTGGACATCCTGGTCTTCGATGAGCGCGGTGGCGGCAACGGCTGGCCGCTGCCGGCCGGGCCGCTGCGCGAGCCGGTGGGCTGGCGCGGCTGGGCGCCGCGGCTGCTCGTGCTCTACAACGCCGGTCGCCCAACCACCCGGCTGCCCGGCACGCTGGGCCGGCGCCGGCTCCACCATCTGGTGCCGCTGGCTGACTGGTGGGCCGGCCGGCCGGGCATGGCCGCGGACCAGTGGCGGCCCACTGGCGCGCAGCCGCCGTGGGCGCTGGCCGGCATCGCCGTGCCCCAGCGCTTCTTCGATGAGCTGCAACGCGCCGGCATCGCGGTTCGCGGCCTGCCGCTGCCCGACCATGCCGACCTGTCTGCCCTGCCCTGGCCGGACGAGGCCACCGAGCTGATCGTCACCGAAAAAGATGCGGTCAAGCTTGACGCCGCCGACGTGGCGGCCCGCCGCCCGGCCACGCGCGTCTGGGTCGCCACGCTAGACTTCGAGCCCGATCCCGCCTTCTGGTGCGACCTGCACGCCGCCCTGCCGCCGCCGCTGCGCGAGCGGCTGCGCGGCCCCCGCGCCTGAACGCCTTCTTCCCTGAACCGGGCGCCGCCCCTCATCCCACCACCCCCATGGACGTCCGCCTGCTCGAACTGCTGGTCTGCCCGGTCTGCAAGGGCCCGGTGCAGCACGACCGCGAAGCGCGGCAGCTCATCTGCCCGGCCGACCACCTGGCCTTCCCCGTGCGTGACGGCATCCCGGTCATGCTTGAGAACGAAGCCCAGCCCTGGGCCGAGACGCCGCCCGCCCCGCCCGAGCTGGGCGCCGGTGCGGCCTCCTGAGACGACGGCCGAGCCTGGCGGCCGCCACGCTGCGTCTCCCCGACCGATCGCCCGCTGATTCTCCTGCCCCGGCACCCGCCCGCGCCGGGGCGCAGCCCATGAGCTTCACCGTCCTCATCCCCGCCCGGCTGGCCTCCACCCGGTTGCCTGACAAGCCGCTGGCCGACATCCACGGCCAGCCCATGATCGTGCGCGTGGCCCAGCGGGCTGCGCGCAGCGCCGCCACGCGCGTGGTGGTGGCCACCGACCATGAGCGCATCGCCCGGGCCTGCGCGGACCACGGCGTGGGCTGGGTCATGACCCGTGCTGACCATGCCACCGGCAGCGATCGCCTGGCCGAGGCCTGCCAGCACCTGAGCCTGGAGGGCGACGACCGCGTGGTCAACGTGCAGGGCGACGAGCCGCTGATCGATCCCGCGTTGATCGACGCTTGTGCCGCCCTGCTGGATGAGCGCCCCGACTGCGTAATGAGCACCGCGGCCCACGTGCTGCACGACGTCGCCGACCTGGACAACCCGAACGTGGTCAAGGTGGTGACCGATGCCGCCGGCCGGGCGCTGTACTTCTCGCGCGCGCCCATCCCATGGTGGCGCGATGCGCGTGCGGCCGGCTCCCCGGCGCTGGCCGCCGGCACGCTGCGCCACATGGGTCTGTATGGCTACCGGGCCGGCTTCCTGCGCCGCTTCCCGTTGCTGCCACCCTCACCGCTGGAGACGATCGAGAGTCTGGAGCAGCTTCGCGTGCTCTGGCATGGCGAGCGCATCGCCGTGCACAGCTGCGCGGCAGGGCCGGGCCCCGGTGTGGACACGCCGGAAGATCTGGCCCGCGTGCGCGCCGTCTGGCGCGAGGACTGAGCCCCTCCACGCCGCGCCCGGCTTGCGCCGCCTGAGCCCCGCGCTCCCCGGCGCCGGCCACCCGGCACCCCGCCGTGGCCCTTGGAGCCGCATGGTATTCTCGACCGCTGCCGGCCCGGCCTCCCCCACTGTCGTCGGGTCGCGGGCGCCTTGCCGGGAATCGAGGAGAGACATGAGACTGATACTGTTGGGCGCGCCCGGCGCCGGCAAGGGCACGCAGGCCGGCGTCCTGTGCGAGAAGTTCGGCATCCCGCAGATTTCCACCGGCGACATGCTGCGCGCGGCCATCAAGGCCGGCACCCCGCTGGGCCTGGCGGCCAAGCAGGTGATGGATGCCGGCGGCCTGGTGGGCGACGACATCATCATCGGCATGGTCAAGGAGCGTATCGCCCAGCCCGACTGCGCCCGCGGCTTCCTCTTCGACGGCTTCCCGCGCACCATCCCGCAGGCCGACGCCATGAAGGCAGCCGGCGTGAAGATCGACCACGTGCTGGAAATCGACGTGCCTGATGCCGCCATCATCGAGCGCATGAGCGGCCGCCGCGTGCATCCGGCCTCCGGTCGCACGTATCACGTCACCTACAACCCTCCCAAGGTGGCCGGCAAGGACGATCTGACCGGCGAAGACCTGATCCAGCGCGACGACGACCGCGAAGAGACGGTGAAGAAGCGCCTGGAGGTCTACCACCAGCAGACCCGCCCGCTGGTGGACTATTACTCCGCCTGGGCCGCCAGCGGCGATGCGGCCGCCCCTCGCTACAGCCGTATCAGCGGCACGGGCACCGTGGCCGAGATCACCGAGCGCGCCCTGGCCGCTCTCGGCTGAGCGCCCTCCACGCGCCGCCCCGCCTAAGCCGCCTTGCGAGGCGGCTTTTTTCTGCCTGCCCCGCACCGGGCCGCCCCCTACACTGCCCGCGTGATCCCGCCCAGCTTCATTCAGGACCTGCTCGCCCGGGCCGACATCGTCGAGATCGTCGGACGGCACGTGCAGCTCAAGAAGTCGGGCGCCAACTACATGGGGCTGTGCCCCTTCCACGGCGAGAAGTCGCCCAGCTTCAGCGTCAGCCCGACCAAGCAGTTCTATTACTGTTTTGGCTGCCATGCCAGCGGCGACGCGCTGCGCTTCCTGACCGAGTACGCCGGCATGAGTTTCACGGAGGCCGTGCACGACCTGGCTCAGCAGGTCGGTTTGCAGGTGCCCGAGGACGACGCCGATCCCCGCGACAAGGAGCGCGCCAAGGCGCTCAAGGCCAAGCAAGCCACGCTCAGCGATGTGCTGGCCAAGGCCGCCCAGCACTACTACGCCCAGCTCAAGGGCAGCGACCGCGCCAAGGCATATCTGCAGGGCCGTGGGCTGAGCGGCGAGATCTGCCGGCGTTTTCGCATCGGCTACGCGCCGCCCGGCTGGAAGGGCCTGGCCAGCGTCTTTCCGAGCTACGACGATCCGCTGCTGGTCGAAAGCGGCCTGGTGATCGTGCAGGGCGAAGGCGAGGAGGGTGCGGCCCAGAAGCGCTATGACCGCTTTCGCGACCGCATCATGTTCCCGATCCGCTCGGTGCAGGGCGAGGTCATCGGCTTCGGCGGCCGGGTGCTGGACCAGGGGCAGCCCAAGTACCTCAACTCGCCCGAGACACCCGTCTTCAGCAAAGGACGCGAGCTCTACGGCCTCTATGAAGCACGCGCGGCCATCCGCGACAAGGGGTATGTGCTGGTCGTGGAAGGCTACATGGACGTGGTCGCGCTGGCACAGCATGGCCTGCCCAATGCAGTGGCCACGCTGGGCACCGCCTGCACGGCCGACCACGTGCACAAGCTCGTGCGCCATACCGAACGCATCGTCTTCAGCTTCGACGGGGATGCGGCCGGCCGCCGGGCGGCAGCGCGGGCCCTGGAGGCGGCGCTGCCGCATGCAAGCGATACGCGCAGCATCAAGTTCCTCTTCTTGCCGCCAGAGCACGACCCGGACTCCTACATCCGCGAGCACGGCACGGCAGCCTTCGAGGCCTGCATCGAGCAGGCGGTACCGCTGTCGCGTCAGTTCATCGAGCTGGCCGCCGAGGGCTGCGAGCTGGACACCGCCGAGGGCCGCGCCCGGCTGCTGACGCAGGCACGCGCGCTGTGGCTGGCCCTGCCCGACGGCGCGCTGCGCCGGCAGTTGCTGCGCGAGCTGGCCGAGCGGGCGCACCTGACGGAGTCCGACCTGATGGATCTGTGGCGCCCAACCGCATCCGGTCGCGCCACCCACCGCGCTGAGCCGCCGGACGACGCGCCTTGGGGCCCGCCCGAAGACGCGCCGCCGGCGGGGCCCGACGAAGACAGAGACGGCAGAGACGGTCCTGGCGCGTGGCAGGCCGCAGGATCCCGGCCGCCCGGGCGCCGTGGCAGCGAAGGCTGGCGCGGGCGCAGCCGCTGGCGGCGGGGGGAGACGCCGGACCTGCCGCCGTCCACGCCGCGACGCCCGCCCGCCTCGCCGCCGGACAACGCCCTGCGCCTGCTGCTGGCTCACAGCGAATGGTGGGCCGCGCTGTCGGCACCGGATCATCAGCTGCTGCACGAGCTGCCGGCCCCGCACGGCGGGCTGTTCACCTGGCTGGAGCGCCATTTGGAGCACCATGGCCCGGCGCCTTGGGCCGAGCTGTCCGCTACGCTCGCCGGCCATGAGCACGCAGAGTTCGCCGCGCAGCTCATGTCGTCCATGGCTGCCGAGGAGGAACCTCGACTGGAGGATCTGCAGCGCGTCCTGCAGCAGCTGTGGATCGACGAACTGAGCCGCCGCAGCCAATCTTTGATCGCCGCTGCGGCCACGGACCCGGTTGCCCTGCAGCAGCTGCGCCAGACGCACGAGCAGCTGGCCCGCCTGAAAGCGGCGCTGCTGGGCGGCGGGCCCTCTCCCGGCCGAGCCGGCGGCTGAGGGCCGGCCGCCAGCCCACCGGGTAAACCCGCTGTTTTTGACGGTGCGGTGGGCTTGACAGATAATTGAGGGTTTCATTTTGGCCCGACGGGGCGGCAAGGCCGTGCGGAGCGCAAGACAGTTGCGCCACTCGCGGATGCGGCCGCGCGCCGGCGAGTCGTGCTTGTTTGCGTCACGTCCCTGGGCGGGCGGGCACCGTTGGACGGCGCCCCCTGCCGGCGCCGCCGGAATGCCCGCGGCGCGCTTGAAATGAGGGACGTCGCGATCCATATGGCCCACATGCAGGCCGCGCACGCTCTTGCCGCACGCCGCTTGCCCCGATCCGACCGCAACGACACGCCCGCGCCCCGGCATATTGCCGGGCGCGGCGTTTCGCCCTCTCCTTCCGAGGAACTGCATGACCGCGAAGAAAAGCGCCCCCGCCAAGACGGCCAAGGCCCCTGCTGCCAAGACCTCCACCGCCAAGTCGCCGGCCAAGGCCGCGGCGGCCGAGGAGCTCAAGGGCACGGCCAAAGCCGCGTCCAAGTCGGCTGCGACCAAGGCCGTCGCCGAGGACACCAAGGCCAAGCGCGGCCGCAAGCCCAAGGCTGAGACGGCGTCCAAGAAGGACGGCAAGGCCGCCTTCGAGGCCGAGGAAGACTTCGCCGACGTCGAGGCCGACCTCGAAGGCGAGGTGGCCGAGGAAGCTGCAGGCACCGAGGAGGTCGCCGCCGCTGACACGCCCAAGGCCAAGCCGCTGCGCATGAAGGTCAGCCGGGCCAAGGAGCGTGCGTTGATGCGCGAGTTCGGCCTGGACGAGACGACGCTCACCGAGGAAGAGGTCAACAAGCGCCGTCAGGAGCTCAAGACGCTCATCAAGATGGGCAAGACGCGCGGCTTCCTGACGCACCAGGAGATCAACGACCACCTGCCCGAGAAGCTGGTGGAAAACGAGATCCTGGAGGCCATCGTCTCGATGCTCAACGACATGGGCATCGCGGTCTACGAGCAGGCGCCGGATGCGGCCACGCTGCTGCTGACCAACTCCGGCACGTCGACCTCCACCGAGGAAGAGGCCGAGGAAGAGGCCGAAGCCGCGCTGTCCACCGTGGACAGCGAATTCGGCCGCACCACCGACCCGGTGCGCATGTACATGCGCGAGATGGGCACGGTGGAGCTGCTCACGCGTGAGGGCGAGATCGAGATCGCCAAGCGCATCGAAGGCGGCCTGCAGTCGATGATGCTGGCCATCAGCGCCTCGCCGACGACCATCGCCGAGATCCTGGCCATGGCCGACAAGATCGCCGCTGGCGAGATGCAGATCTCCGAGGTGGTCGACGGCTTCGTCTCCGATGACGAAGCCGACGACTACGTGGCCGAGGAAGACTTCGACGAGTTCGACGAAGAGGACGACGACGATGGCGCCGGCGGCTCCAAGGCGCTGACCAAGAAGCTCGAAGAGCTGAAGAACCAGGCCCTGCTGAAGTTCGACGAGCTGCGTTCGCACTTCGACAAGATGCGCAAGGCCTACGAGAAGGAGGGCTACAAGTCGCCCGCCTACAACAAGGCCCAGACCGCGGTCAGCGACGTCATCATGAGCATCCGCTTCACGGTCAAGACGATCGAGAAGCTGTGCGACATCCTGCGCTCGCAAGTCGACGACGTGCGCCGCTACGAGCGCGAACTGCGCAAGATCGTGGTGGACAAGTGCGGCATGCCGCAGGAGCAGTTCATCAAGACCTTCCCGCCCAACGCCCTCAACCTGAAGTGGGCCGAGAAGGAAGTGGCGGCGGGCAAGCCCTATAGCGCGGTGATGTCGCGCAACCTGCCGGCCATCCAGGAGCTGCAGCAGAAGCTGATCGACTTGCAGGCCCGCGCGGTGGTGCCCATCGAGGACCTCAAAGAGATCAACAAGCGCATGAACGAGGGCGAGGCCAACTCGCGCGAGGCCAAGCGCGAGATGATCGAAGCCAACCTGCGCCTGGTGATCTCCATCGCCAAGAAGTACACCAACCGGGGCCTGCAGTTCCTGGACCTGATCCAGGAGGGCAACATCGGCCTGATGAAGGCGGTGGACAAGTTCGAATACCGCCGCGGCTACAAGTTCTCCACCTATGCCACTTGGTGGATCCGCCAGGCGATCACGCGCTCGATCGCCGACCAGGCGCGCACCATCCGCATCCCGGTGCACATGATCGAGACGATCAACAAGATGAACCGGCTGTCGCGCCAGCACCTGCAGGAGTTCGGCTTCGAGCCGGACGCCCCGACGCTGGCCGAGAAGATGGAGATGCCCGAGGACAAGATCCGCAAGATCATGAAGATCGCCAAGGAGCCGATCTCCATGGAGACGCCGATCGGCGACGACGACGACAGCCATCTGGGCGACTTCATCGAGGACACGAACAACGTGGCCCCGATCGAGGCCGCCATGCAGGCCGGCCTGCGCGACGTGGTCAAGGACATCCTCGACAGCCTGACGCCGCGCGAGGCCAAGGTGCTGCGCATGCGCTTCGGCATCGAGATGTCCACCGACCACACGCTGGAGGAAGTGGGCAAGCAGTTCGACGTCACCCGCGAGCGCATCCGCCAGATCGAGGCCAAGGCGATCCGCAAGCTCAAGCACCCGTCTCGGAGTGACAAGCTGCGCACGTACCTGGACAACATCTGAGTCTTCTCTCTCCACTGGAAAACCCGGCCTCGGCCGGGTTTTTCGTTTGCGGCGTCTGAGACCTTTTCCACGCCCTGTTCGCCGCGCGGCTGGGCCAGCTTGCCGGCATCATCCCAGTCATGGGCAAGACGGCCGAGCGCGTGATTCTGTTCGTCGACCTGCGGGGCAGCACATCGCTGTACCTGCAGCTCGGCAACGCGCCGGCTGCCGCCGTGGTGACGCAGAGCCTGGGCCTGCTGGGCCAGATCGTCGCGCGCTCAGGCGGGCGGGTGGTCAAGACGCTGGGCGACGGGTTGATGGCGGTGTTTGACGATGCCCGCGCGGCCGTGGATGCGGCCGACGAGATGCACGAGTCACTGGACCGCATCGTGGAGCTTCCGACCTCGCCCGGGACCCGGCATACCGCTCTGCGGCTCAAGGCAGCCGTGGCCTGGGGCGAGGTGGTCGATCTGCAGGGCGACTGCTTCGGTGATGCAGTGAACGTGGCGGCCCGGCTGCTGGACCTGGCCGGCGACAACGAAACGCTGGCCACCGACGGCGCGCTGGAGCGTCTGCCGCCCGAAGATCAGGCGCGATTCAGGCGACTGGAGCGGCTGCACCTGCGCGGGCGCAGCGAGCCGGTGCTGGTGCACCGGCTGGAGGGTCGGCGCTTCGGCGACACCGCCTCCACCTTGTTTGACGACGCCATCAGCAGCACACCGCCAGAGGGCCTGCGCCTGAGCTGGGGCGACGACAGCCGCATCTTCGGCAGCGACACGCCGGTGATCATCTTGGGCCGCAGCCCGCAAGCGACCTTTTGCCTGGACGACTCGCGCGTGTCGCGCTCGCATGCGCGCATCGAGTGCCACGGCGGCCACTTCCAGCTCACCGACCTCAGCTACAACGGCACCTACGTGCGTTTCGGTCGCGAGGAGCAGGCGGTGGCGTTGCGCCGCGGCAGCTGCGTGCTGCACGGCAGCGGCGTCATCGGGCTGGGTGCCGCACCGACGGAGGGCCAGGCGGCGCTGGTGCGCTTCGAGGTGTTGACCTTCGCCGACACCGAGCCACGCGGGGCCTGAGAATCGCCGTGGCGACATAGGTCTGCAGCGCGCCTGCAAACGGACCGCAGAGCGCCTGCAGACCCGCCTTCGGATGGGCGTCGGCCCGGCCACGCGAGCAGGGTGGCGACGGGCACTAAACGCCGAGCCGCTCGCACAGCTCCAGCAGGTCCGCCACCGGCCAGACGGCGCACCGGGTGGCCAGCTCAGACAGCGCGGGGGCGTCGCCAGCGGAGGCCTGGCCCCGCCGCACCCAGGCTGCCGCGGCCCAGCCGGCGTCCAGGCTGGCCTGCACGTCCATGCGCGCGTCATCGCCCACGTGCAGCAGCGCCTGTGGCGGCTGGCCCAGCCGCTGCGCAGCGGCGTGAAAGATGCCGGGATGCGGCTTGGCCACGCCGGCGTCAGCGGCGGAGACGCTGGCGACAAAGCAACCAGCGATGCCCACGCGGGCGAGGTCGGCATTGCCGTTGGTCACGGCGACGATGGGGTAGCGCGCGGCCAGGCGGTGCAGGGCCGGCAGCGCATCGGCGAAGAAATCCACCTGCTGGCGGTGCGCCAGGAAGACCTCGAAGGCCGGCTCGGCCAGGGCGGCGTCTTCACCGGCCCGAGCCAGCGCCATGCGCAGGCCGTGCACGCGCAGACGGCTGAGGTCGTGCGCCAGCTCCGGGTGCTCGGCGGCCAGACGGCGGCGCAGCGCAGCGAGCTGCTGCGGGCCGTGGTCGCGGGCGAAGGCTGGCGCGCGCTGCGCCAGCCAGTCGTGCAGCGCGGCCTCGGCCCGCTGGATGGTGGGCCAGACGGGCCACAGCGTGTCGTCCAGATCGAGCGTCAGGGCGCGGATGGCGGGCATGAAAAGAGTCGCGGCGGCAGGGGGCTGCCCCGGCATGGCAGCGGCACGCGCGTGGGCTACAGTGGCTGGCCTCGGCGCAGGTCCTCTCCCTGGGTCCCTCCACCGCGGTGCCGGCAGGCAGCCCCATGACGGCCGGCAACCAGCTTGGGACGGCGATGCTGCATTGTCTTGCATGACCCTCACCCCCACGCCTGACGACGTCGCGCGGCGCAGCCAGACGCTGCAGGCACTGCGCCTGCAGGCCGGCCCGCGTGACGATGTGCTGGACGGCCTGTGCCGGCTGGCGGTGAGCGCCGGGTTGGGCCAGGGGGCCTGGGTGGTCCTGGCCGACGACACCGCACAGTGGATCAAAGGCGCGCACCTGCGCGACGACGATGGCCACTTGGTGGAGCCCGACGCCGCACCGCTGCCGCTTGCGGGCACGCCCGCGGCAGCGGCACTCGATGGCGAGGCACGGCTCGCCGCGCTCGTGCATCCGCCCGTGCCCACCTGGTCGACGCGGCCGGCCTGGCACATGCCGCTGCGGCTGGACGGCCTGGTGATCGGCGGGCTGATCGTGCTGCCGGCCACGCCGGGATCTGCCGCCAGCGCGCCGGCCCCCGCAGCGCTGGCCGACTTGACTGCCGCGGTCGAAGCCCACCTCGGTGCGCGCCTGAGCCTGCAGCGCGCCCGGCTGCGCGAGGCGCGTATGCGCACCGCCAGCCAGGCGGCCAGCGACTGGCTGTGGGAGACCGACGCCGACGGCCGGCTGACCTGGGTGTCGGAGAACACCTGGCTGCACACCGGCCTGCCGCGCGGTGAGGCCTGGCAGGCCGCGGCCTTTGAGGAGCTGGAGCCTCCCGAGGACGCCGAAAGCCGGGCCGCCTGGCAGCGCTACCTGCAGGCCCGCCAGCGGCGCGAGCCCTTCTCCAATGCCGTGGGTGAGCGCGACATGCCCGGCGGGCGCATGGTGATGCAGATCAGCGGCATCCCCGTGTTCGACTCGGCCGGCCGCTTCCGCGGCTACCGCGGCGCCACGCGCGACATCACCCGAGAGCAGCAGATCCGTGGCGAGGCGCTGCGCGCGCAACGCCTGCTGCAGCAGGCGCTGGAAAGCGTCAACGCCTCCATGATGATCAGCGACGCGGACGGCCGCATCGTGCTCAGCAACGCCGCCTGGCGCGCGCAGCACGGCACGGCGGACGGGGACACGTTTATCTGGGACGAGGTGGTGCGCGCCGAAGTGGCCGCCGGCTGCTATCCGGATGCGGTCGGCCGCGAGGAGTCCTTCGTCTCGTGGCTGCTGGGCCTGGCCGCACCCGAGCCACAACGCCACGAGGTGCGCTGGAACAACCGCTGGCTGCTCATCAGCGACCGGCTGCTGGCCGATGGCAGCCGGGTGCATCTGTCCATCGACATCACCGAGCGCAAGCAGGCGGAGCTGGCCCATGCCGAGCAGGAGGCGCGGCTGCGGCTGTCTGAGGCGCGGCTGGACGCGGTACTGCGTGCCATCCCCGACCTGTGGTTCGTGCTCGACCAGGACGACTGCTGGCGCGAGTGCGGCCAGCCGCAGCACCCGCTGCTGTCGCGGCCCTTCGAGACGCTGGTGGGCCGCCGCTTCGATGCGGACTGCCCCGCCGAGCTGGCTGAGCGCACGCGCCAGGCGCTGGTGGCTGCCCATGCCACCGGCCAGGTGCAGCGCATCGAGTACGAGATGCCGACCCAAGATGGCGAGCTGCGCAGCATCGAGGCCCGGCTGTCGCCCATGCCGGACGGGCAGACTCTCTACCTGACTCGCGACCTCACCGAGCTGCGCACCCTGCGCCGCGACGTGGCGCTGATGGAGCAGGTGCTGGAGGCCGAGGTCTCGCTGGCCATGCTGGTGCTTGACGGTGGCGAGCCGGGGCTGCCCATCGTCTATGCCAACCCTGCCTTCGAGCGGCTGTCCGGCCGCTCGCGTGGCGAGCTCTGGGGCCAGCCCTGGCGCGTGGCGCTGGCCGGGGCGCGCCAGGAGCAGGCAGCGACCTCCACACTGGAGGACGCGGTGCTGCGCCAGCAGCCAGCCACCGCGGTGGTCGAGCATGACGGCGACGACGGCGTACGCGTGCACGAATGGCACATCAGCCCGGTGCGCGAGAGCGCCGAGCGCGTCACGCACTTCATCGCGGTCGTGCGCGACGTGACGGAGCAGGTGCGCTCGCAGGAGAAGCTGCGCGTCAGCGAGGAGCTCTACCGCTCGGTGGCCGCGGCCATCAGCGACGGGCTGGTGGTGGTGTCGCTGGACGGCCGCACCGCCGCGGTCAACCCGGCCGGCTGCCGCATGCTGGGCGTGGCCGCCGATGCGCTGATCGGGCGCGGCCCGCCTTTCCCC
The DNA here is from genome assembly GCA_049321005.1 of Pseudomonadota bacterium. Lineage (GTDB taxonomy): Bacteria > Pseudomonadota > Gammaproteobacteria > Burkholderiales > Burkholderiaceae_C > Aquabacterium. The sequence goes on along the minus strand of JBMOQL010000002.1, from coordinate 163,470 downwards.
TTCACCCTGCTGGGCACCGACCTGCAGCCGCTGCCAGCCGGCGAGCTGCCAGTGCGCCAGGTGCTGCTGGGCGGGCCGGCCATCGTCGAGCGCACGCTGGCGCTACGCCGCGGCGACGGCACGGTGCGCTGGCTGAGCGTCAGCGTGCAACCGCTGCGTCTACGTCCGGAGCAGTCCGTTTACGCGGCGGTCGCCACCTTCCGCGACATCACTGAAACCCTGCAGGCCCAACAGGAGCTGGCCATCAGCGAGGAGCGTTGGAAGTTCGCGCTGGAGGGCGCCGATGCGGGCGTGTGGGATTGGGACCTGGAGACCAACCGGCTCTTCCTGTCGCCGCGCTGGAAGGAGGTGATGGGCTATGGCGAGCATGCCATCGCCGACACGGCCGCCGAGTGGCTCGCTCAGATCCATCCGGACGACCGCACTCACGTGCTGCAGACCTTCGAGGGCTACCTGCGCGGCGAGCTGCCGCAGTTCAGCACCGTGGGCCGCATGCGCCACCGCGACGGCAACTGGCGGTGGGTGCTCAACCGCGGCAGGATCGTCGCCCGCACCACCGACGGCCAGCCCCGCCGCCTGGTGGGCACGCTGACTGACATCACACAGCAGCTGCAGGCCGAGGAGGCCCTGCGCCACCGCCAGGCCGCAGAACTCGCCAGCCGGGCCAAGAGCGAGTTCCTCTCGCGCATGAGCCACGAGATCCGCACGCCGCTCAATGCCGTGCTCGGCTTTGCTCAGCTGCTGCGCATGGCGCACGCCGGGCCTCCGCAGGATGCCTATGTGGAGCACATCCTGCGCGCCGGCCAGCACCTGCTGGCGTTGGTCAACGACGTGCTGGATCTGCAGCGTGTGGAGGAAGGCAGGCTGGCGCTCACGCTCGGGCCCGTCGCGCTGGACCGCGCCGGCCGCGAGGCCATCGAGCTGCTGACGCCACAGGCCCGCGCGCAGGACGTGGATCTGGTCGACCGGCTCGCCATGCCAGCTCCGGTACAGGTGCAGGCCGACGAGCAACGGCTGCGCCAGGTGCTGCTCAATATCGGCTCCAACGGCATCAAGTACAACCGCCGCGGCGGCCAGGTGCGCTGGTCGCTGGAGGGCGCGGGGCCGGACCGCATCGCGCTGGTGATCGAGGATGACGGGCCTGGACTGACGGCCGAGCAGCTCGCCAAGCTGTTCCAGCCCTTCGAGCGCCTGGGCAAGGAGACCTCCGGCATCGAAGGCACGGGCCTGGGCCTGATCATCGCCCGCAAGCTCACCGAGGAGATGGGCGGCAGCCTGGCCGTCAGCAGCGAGCCCGGCGCCGGCACGCGCGTGCGCATCGAAATGCCCACGCTGGCGCAAACGGCGACGGACGGCGGAGAATCCGCAGTTGACTCCCCCGATTCCATGACGCTTTCCTCCGCCCAAACCGGTCGCGCGGACGACCGCATGCGCGTCCTCTATGTCGAGGACAACCGCATCAACGCCCTGCTGTTCGAGCAGGCCTTTGGCGTGCTGCCCGGCATCGAGCTGCGTATCGCCGAGGACGGCCAGCAGGCCCTGGACCTGGCCGGCCAATGGACGCCAGACGTGCTGGTGCTCGATGCACACCTGCCGGGCATGAGCGGCTTCGAGGCCCTGGTCGCGCTGCGCGCCGTGCCGGGCCTGCAGCAGACACCCGCCTACATGTGCTCGGCCGACGCCATGCCCGAAGACGTGGCGCGCGCCAAGGCCGCTGGCTTTGCCGGCTACTGGACCAAGCCCATCGACATCCAGCAGGTGCTGGGTGAGCTGGGCGCCCTGCGCGACACGCTGCACCAGCGCCGCTCCTCACCCACCGCATGAAGCGCGACGACGCCCGCCACACCCACGCCCAGGCCAGCCGTATCGGCCTGCTCCTCATCAATCTCGGCACCCCCGACGAGCCCACACCTGCGGCGCTGCGCCGCTACCTCGGTCAGTTCCTCAGCGACCCGCGCGTCATCGAGATCCCGATGGCGCTGTGGAAGCCCCTCCTGCACGGCATCATCCTTCGCGTGCGCCCGGCCAAGTCGGCGGCCAAGTACGCCAGCATCTGGATGCCCGAAGGCTCACCGCTGCGGGTGTGGACCGAGCGCCAGACCAAACTGCTGACGGGCTACCTGGGCGAGCGCGGCCGCCCGCTGCTGGTGCGCCACGCCATGCGCTACGGCAATCCGTCCATTGAAAGCCAGATGCAGGCCCTGGTGGACGACGGCGCCACCCGCGTGCTCGTGCTGCCGCTCTACCCGCAGTACAGCGCGGCCACCACTGCCACCGCCCTGGACCGGGTCTTCGCCTGGGCCCGCCAGGCCCGCCGTGTGCCGGAGCTGCGCACGATCAACCATTTCCACGACGACGCCGACTACATCGACGCGCTGGCCTCCAGCATCAGCGCCTACTGGATGAAGCACGGCCGCCCGGACAAGCTGCTCATGAGCTTCCACGGCATGCCGCGTCGCACGCTGACGCTGGGCGACCCGTATTTCTGTGAATGCCAGAAGACCGCACGGCTGCTGGCCGCGCGGCTGTCGCTCAAGCCCGAGCAATGGGTGATCACCTTCCAGAGCCGCTTCGGCCGGGCCGAGTGGCTGCAGCCCTATACCGAGCCCACGCTGCGCGAGTTGGGCAAGGCCGGCTGCGGGCGGGTGGACGTGGTCTGCCCGGGGTTCGTGGCCGACTGCATCGAGACGCTGGAGGAGATCGCGATGGAAGGCCGCGAGGCCTTTCTTGAGAGCGGTGGCAAGGATTTCCACTACATCCCCTGCCTCAACGACGACCCGCGCGGCATGGCCGCACTCACCCGCCTGGTGGAGCGCCACCTGCAGGGCTGGGAGCCGGCGCCCGAGGACGCCGCCGCGCTGCAGGTGCGCCAGGAGCGCGCGCGCCGGCTGGGGGCTGCGCAATGAAGGCCCGCCCATGAGCCACGCCCCGGAGCGCCTGCGCCTGGACAAGTGGCTGTGGGCCGCGCGTTTCTACAAGACGCGCAGCCTGGCCGCCGATGAGGTAGACCGCGGTCGGGTCGATGTGAACGGCCAGACGGCCAAGCCCTCGCGCGAGCTCAAGCCCGGCGACCGGCTGGACATCCGCATCGGCCCGGGCGACTGGCGCACCGTGGAGGTGGTGGCGCTGAGCACCATCCGCGGCCCCGCCCCGGTGGCCCAGCAGCTCTACCGCGAGACGTCGGAGAGCATCGAGCGCCGCGCCGCCTTTGCTGAGCGCCGCCGCCTGGCCGCCGAGCCGGCCGCCTCGTTGGAACACGGCCGCCCGACCAAGCGCGACCGCCGCAAGCTGGCCGACTGGGAGCGCTGGAGCGCCGAGGCCGACCGCTCGCGGGGCTGAGGGGCGCCAGCCCGGCCAAGCCCGAGCGCTGCGGGCTTGGCGACAATACCCGGCTGCCCGGGAAAGCCCTTGCACTTGAAAGCCTATTGCGTGCCCCCAACTGGCGCGCCAGGCCTCCAGCGACCTCTCACTTTTCCCACGACACCATGAGCGAGAACCAGCCTCAACAGCCGCATCCCATCCCGGACCCCAACGCGCCGCATGCCGCCCCCGTTGGCGCCCTGCCCGAGACTCCGCCCGAGTCCGCCGAGGGCCAGCTGGCCCAGCGACTGGCCGAGCTGCAGGACCAGATGCTGCGGGCCCGCGCCGACGCCGAGAACACGCGCCGCCGCGCCGAAGAAGAGATCAGCAAGGCCCGCAAGTTCGCCGTGGAGTCCTTCGCCGAGAGCCTGCTGCCGGTCAAGGACAGCCTGGAGATGGCCATTGCCACCCACGCCGCCCAGCCCAACGCCACGGTGGAGCAGTTGCTCGAAGGCGTACATGCCACGCTGCGCCAGCTGGCCTCGGCGCTGGAGCGCAACAAGGTGGTGGAAATCTCGCCTGCCGCGGGCACGCGCTTCGATCCGCACCACCACCAGGCGATCAGCGTGGTGCCAGCCGAGCAGGAGCCCAACACCGTCGTGACCGTGCTGCAGAAGGGCTACCTGATCGCTGAGCGCGTGCTGCGGCCGGCCCTGGTCACGGTGGCCGCGCCCAAATAAGCCGCGCCCCGGCACACCGCACGCCAGAGGCGGTTTTCGCCTCATGTGCTTGAAAACGCTGCGCGGCCCCCTATTTCCCAGAACAACCCGGTTTTTCAGATCACAGGAGCACACCAATGGGCAAGATCATCGGCATCGACCTGGGCACGACCAACTCGTGCGTGGCGATCATGGAGGGCAACTCCACCAAGGTCATCGAGAACAGCGAGGGCGCGCGCACCACGCCGTCCATCATTGCCTACCAGGAAGACGGCGAGGTGCTGGTCGGCGCCTCGGCCAAGCGCCAGGCGGTGACCAACCCCAAGAACACGCTCTATGCCGTCAAGCGCCTGATCGGCCGCAAGTTCACCGAGAAGGAAGTCCAGAAGGACATCGACCTGATGCCCTACACCATCACGGCCGCCGACAACGGCGACGCCTGGGTGGAGGTGCGCGGCAAGAAGCTGGCCCCGCCGCAGGTCAGCGCCGAGGTGCTGCGCAAGATGAAGAAGACCGCCGAGGACTACCTGGGTGAGGAAGTGACCGAGGCGGTGATCACCGTGCCGGCCTACTTCAACGACAGCCAGCGCCAGGCCACCAAGGACGCCGGCCGCATCGCCGGCCTGGAGGTCAAGCGCATCATCAACGAGCCCACCGCCGCGGCCCTGGCCTTCGGCCTGGACAAGGCCGGCAAGGGCGACCGCAAGATCGCCGTCTATGACCTTGGCGGCGGCACCTTCGACATCTCCATCATCGAGATCGCCGACCTGGACGGCGAAAAGCAGTTCGAGGTGCTGTCCACCAACGGCGACACCTTCCTGGGCGGCGAGGACTTCGACCAGCGCATCATCGACTTCATCATCGGTGAGTTCAAGAAGGAGCAAGGCGTCGATCTGTCCAAGGACGTGCTGGCCCTGCAGCGCCTGAAGGAAGCCGCCGAGAAGGCCAAGATCGAGCTGTCCAACAGCTCGCAGACCGACATCAACCTGCCCTACATCACCGCGGACGCCACCGGCCCGAAGCACCTGAACATCAAGCTGACCCGCGCCAAGCTGGAAAGCCTGGTCGAGGACCTGATCGAGCGCACCATCGAGCCCTGCCGCATCGCCATCAAGGATGCCGGTGTGGACGTCTCCAAGATCGACGACGTGATCCTGGTCGGCGGCATGACCCGCATGCCGAAGGTGCAGGAGAAGGTCAAGGCCTTCTTCGGCAAGGAGCCGCGCAAGGACGTGAACCCGGACGAGGCCGTCGCCGTGGGCGCCGCCATCCAGGGCCAGGTGCTGGGCGGTGAGCGCAAGGACGTGCTGCTGCTGGACGTCACCCCGCTGAGCCTGGGCATCGAGACCCTGGGCGGCGTGATGACGAAGATGATCAACAAGAACACGACCATCCCGACCAAGTTCTCGCAGACCTTCTCCACGGCCGACGACAACCAGCCGGCGGTGACGATCAAGGTCTTCCAGGGCGAACGCGAGATGGCCAGCGGCAACAAGCTGCTGGGCGAGTTCAACCTCGAGGGCATCCCGCCGGCACCGCGCGGCATTCCGCAGATCGAGGTGACCTTCGACATCGATGCCAACGGCATCCTGCACGTCAGCGCCAAGGACAAGGGCACCGGCAAGGAGAACAAGATCACCATCAAGGCGAACTCGGGCCTGTCCGAGGAGGAGATCCAGAAGATGGTGAAAGACGCCGAGCTCAACGCCGCCGAGGACAAGAAGAAGCTGGAGCTGGTGCAGGCCAAGAACCAGGCCGATGCGCTGGTGCACAGCGTGCGCAAGTCGGTCGGCGAGCATGGCGACAAGCTGGAAGCCGGCGAGAAGGAGAAGATCGAAGCCGCCATCACCGCGCTGGAAGAAGCCATCAAGGGCGACGACAAGGACGCCATCGAGGCCAAGACCAACGAGCTGATGAGCGCCAGCCAGAAGCTCGGCGAGAAGATGTATGCCGATGCCCAGGCGGCGCAGGCGGCTGCGGGCGCAGCCGGTGCGGCGCCAGGCGGGGCAGCAGGTGCTTCGGAGTCCAAGCCGGCCGACGACAACGTGGTCGATGCCGACTTCAAGGAAGTGAAGAAGGACTGATGGCCGTTGCGGGGCATCAGCCCCGCACCGCCATGCCGCAGGGCACAGGCGCGCAGCGGCCGGTCCGTCACCGGTGCGCTGGGCCCTGTGCCCTTGCGGCTTGAACCGACGGCCGGCGCGCACCGGCCACAGCCGATCAAAGCGCCGGCCCCATCGGCAGGGCGGCAATGCAACGGCGACGCTTGAAAGCGAAAAGATGGCCAAACGCGATTACTACGAAGTCCTGGGCGTGGCGAAGAACGCCTCCGAGGACGACATCAAGAAGGCTTATCGCAAGCTGGCGATGAAGTACCACCCCGATCGCAACCAGGGCGACGGGGCCAAGGAGGCCGAGGAGAAGTTCAAGGAGGCCAAGGAGGCCTACGAGATGCTCTCCGACGCCAAGAAGCGCGCGGCCTACGACCAGTTCGGCCATGCCGGCGTGGACCCGAACATGGGGGCGGGTCGAGGCGCGGAGGGCTTCGGCGGCTTTGCCGAGGCTTTTGGCGACATCTTCGGCGACATCTTCGGCGGCGGGGGCGGCGCAGGCCGGCGCGGCCAGCAGGTCTACCGCGGAGCGGACCTGTCCTACGCCATGGAGATCACGCTGGAGGAAGCCGCCGCCGGCAAGGACACCCAGATCCGTATCCCGAGCTGGGACGACTGCGAGACCTGCCACGGCAGCGGCGCCAAGCCGGGCACGCAGCCCAAGCCCTGCCCCACCTGCCACGGATCCGGCACGGTGCACCTGCGCCAGGGCTTCTTCAGCATCCAGCAGACGTGCCCGCACTGCCACGGCAACGGCAAGATCATCCCGGAGCCCTGCCCCACCTGCTCCGGCCAAGGCCGCATCAAGAAGCACAAGACGCTGGAGGTGAAGATCCCCGCCGGCATCGCCGACGGCATGCGCATCCGCTCGGCCGGCAACGGCGAGCCGGGCGTCAACCACGGGCCGCCGGGCGACCTCTACATCGAGATCCGCATCAAGCCGCACGACATCTTCGAGCGTGACGGCGACGACCTGCACTGCAGCGTACCGGTGCCGGTGACCACCGCGGCACTCGGCGGCAGCATCCAGGTGCCGACGCTGGGCGGCAAGGCCGAGATCGAGCTGCCCGAGGGCACGCAGCACGGCAAGACCTTCCGCCTGCGCGGCAAGGGCATCAAGGGCGTGCGCTCCAGCTATCCGGGCGACCTGTACTGCCACATCGCGGTGGAGACACCGGTCAAGCTCACCGAGCACCAGCGCAAGCTGCTCAAGGAGCTGGACGAGTCCATCCGCCGCGGCGGCGACAAGCATTCGCCCAACGCCAAGAGCTGGACGGATCGGGTCAAGGATCTGTTCAAGTAAGGCTCCAGGCGCACGCCCCGGGCACCGCTGCCCTGGAACCAACGGCCGGCATCCCAGCGGGGTGCCGGCCGTCTTCGTTCTGCTGGCCGGCGCGCGTGGGCCAGCGGCTGCGGGTCCGCCCCGCTCAAGCGCACATAGGGCGCAGCCGATATGCCGTGATGCCTTCGATCAACGGCCCTCTCCGCCCCGCGACGCATGCCTGCGCCGCCGCCTGCTGATGCGCCCGCTGGACCGCGACATCTTGCAGAGCCGGGCGCTGGTCATCGACGGCAACCCCACTTCGCGCAGCCTGCTGGTGGCGCAGTTGCGCGACCTGGGCGTGAACGAAGTCACACAGGCCAGCCGGCCGCAGGATGCCCGTCGCCACCTGGAGTCGCGCGAATACGACGTGGTGGTATGTGAGTACCACTTCGACCACAACAGCTACTCCGGCCGCGACCTGCTGGATGACCTGCGCCGTGCGCAGCTGCTGCCCTACTCCACCGTCTTCGTGATGGTGACCTCCGAGGCCAGCTACGCCATGGTGGCCGAGGCCGCCGAGGCGGCGCTGGACAGCTACCTGCTCAAGCCCTATGCGGCCGCCGCGCTGGAAGAGCGGCTGGGCCAGGCGCGGCGGCGCAAGAAGGCGCTGTCCGTCATCTTCGAGGCCATCGAGGCCGGCGACTTCGAAACCGCGGCCGCGCATTGCCTGGCCCGCTTCCAGGCCCGGCAGGAGTACTGGCTCTACGCCGCGCGCATCGGCGCGGAGCTGCTGCTGCGGCTCAACCGCCCGGCGCAGGCGCAGGAGCTGTTCACCGCCGTCATCCAGGCCAAGGCCGCGCCCTGGGCCAAGCTGGGCGTGGCCCGCGCCCAGGTAGACAAGGGCGAGCTGCTGCCGGCCAAGCGCACGCTGGAGAGCCTGCTGGTGGACCAACCAACCTATGCCGACGCCTGGGACGTGATGGGCCGCGTGCACTTGGAGCAGGGCCACTTCGCCGAGGCGCTGGAGACCTACCGCCGTGCCAGCGCCATCACGCCCGGCTCCATCGGCCGGCTGCAGAAGCAAGGCCTGCTGGCCTTCTACCTCGGTGAGGGCGAGGAGGCGGCCAAGGCGCTGGAGCGCGCAGTGGCGCTGGGCCGGCAATCCAAGATGTTCGATTTCCAGACGTTGGTGATGCTGGGCGTGGTGCGCTTCGACGAGCGTGACGGCAAGGGCCTGCAGCGCTGTCTGGACGACCTCCAGCGCGCGCACTACCGCATCGGCTGCAGCCCGCGGCTGCTGCGCTTCATCAGCGTGCTGACCGCGCTGCGCCTGGGGCTCGACCGCCAGGCCTCCACCGCCGCACAGGAGGCCGCCCGCCTGGTGCGCGACACCCTGAGCGAGGACGCCGACCTGGAGGCCGCCTGCAATGCGCTGGTGCTGCTGTCGCGCCTGGCCAAGCACGGCGTGGCCGTGGACAAGGCCGATGAAGGCGTACGCGCGCTGGCCTTGCGCTACTGCGTCAGCAAGGCTTCCACCGACATGCTGGCGCGCAGTGCCGAGCACTGGCCCGACCACCAGGCCATCGTCCAGGAGGCGCATCACACCATCAACCGGCTGGCCGAGCAGTCCATGAGCCAGGCCCTGGCCGGCCGTCATGCCGATGCCGTGCGCGCCTTTCTGCGTCACGGTGAGGAGCACCGCAACAGCCGCCTCATCGACATGGGCGCGCTGGCGCTGCAGCGCTACCGTGCACAGATCGCCGAGGCGTCCCAGCTCGACGAGCAGGTGCAGGCCCTGCGCCGGCGCTTTGACGCCCGGCTGGGCCGCCTGCCGGTGGAAGCCGGCGGTACCCGCCCGGCCGGCGGCCTGGCGCTGCGCGTGCAGCAGGCCAATGCCGAGGCTGAAGCACGCGCGGCCACTTCTGGCCCGGCTGCAGCCGCAGCCTGAACCGACGAGCCTGCAGCCAGCCGCCCGCCCCTCGAGCCACGCGCACGGATGCGGCCGACTGCCCCGCCAACGCGCGACACTTGCTGCCATGCAGTTGATCCCCTGGTCTCATACCCCGCGTGAAGGCTTCACGCTGCGCGGCTGGCACACCCCGCCCACCGGCAAGCCGCTCATCCACTTCCTGCACGGCAACGGCTTCTGCGGCCGCACCTATGAGCCGCTGCTGCGCCGTCTGGCCGGGGACTTCGACCTGTGGCTGTCCGATGTGCAGGGCCATGGCGACAGCGACCCGGGTCCGCGCTTTCTGGGCTGGAACCGCAATGCCGAACTGGCGCACGAGGCCTTCCTGGCCGAGGGCTGCGCCTTCCGCGACGTGCCGCAATATGCGGTGGGCCACAGCTTTGGCGGCGTGCTCACCGCGCTGATCCTGGGCGGCCGCCAGCACGGCTTCGAGCGGGCCGTGCTGCTCGACCCGGTGCTTTTCACGCCGGCCATGCTGATGGGCATGGCCGTGGGCGAGCTGACCGGGATGACGCGCCACAGCCCGTTGGCCCGCCAGGCGCGCAGCCGACGCAGCCACTGGCCCAGCCGCGAGGACGCACGTGCCGGCCTGGAGGGCCGCGGCGTCTACAAGGGCTGGTCGCCCGAGGCGCTGCAGGCTTTCGTCGAGCATGCGCTGCGTGACACCCCGGAAGGCGGCGTGACGCTCAAGTGCGCGCCCAGCCGCGAGGCGGAGATCTTCGCCAGCGCGCCGGACCGCCTCTGGTCCGTGCTCGGCGGCGTGCGCACGCCCACGCTGCTGCTGCATGCGGAGCAGACCTTCCCCTTCGTCAGCGAGTCGGCCCGCCGCTGGCGCGACCTGAACGACGCAGTGCAAGTGGGGCAGATGAGCGGTGGCCACTGCTTCATGCAGGAGCAGCCGGCCGCGGCAGCGCAGGCGATCGCGGGCTTCTTGCGCGCCTGACGGCCCCGCCAGACGCGACGAGACCCGCGCGCGGCGGGTCTCGTCATGGGGCCAGCCGGTGCTCAGTCGAGCTTCACGCAGTCAACGTAGTAGCGCCGCTTGCCCGGCTCGATCTCCTCTTCCACCAGCCCGTGCACATCCGTGGTGAAGCCGGGGAAGGTCTCGTTGAACACGCGTGCGAAGCGCAGGTAGTCGACGATCTTGCGGTTGAAGCGCTCGCCGGGGATCAGCAGGGGGATGCCGGGCGGATAGGGCGTGAGCAGCGAGGTGGTGATGCGGCCTTCCAGGTCGTCGATGTCCACCCGCTCGGTGCGGCGGTGCGCCATGTAGGCGAAGGCGTCGCTGGGCTTCATCGCCGGCTGCAGGTCGGACAGGTACATGTCGGTGGTCAGCCGGGCGATGTCGTGCCGGGCGTACATCTCGTGGATGGCCTGGCACAGGTCCTTCAGGCCCATGCGCTCATAGCGCGGATGCTGGGCGCAGAACTCCGGCAGGATGCGCCACATCGGCTGGTTCTTGTCGTAGTCGTCCTTGAACTGCTGCAGCGCCGTCAGCATGGTGTTCCAGCGGCCCTTGGTGATGCCGATGGTGAACATGATGAAGAAGCTGTAGAGGCCGGTCTTCTCGACCACCACGCCGTGCTCGGCCAGGTATTTGGTGACGATGGACGCGGGGATACCGCTGGGCGCGAACTGGCCCGACACATCCAGCCCGGGCGTGATGATGGTGGACTTGATCGGGTCCAGCATGTTGAAGCCCGGCGCCAGGCTGCCGAAGCCGTGCCAGTCTTCGTCCGCCTTGAGCACCCAGTCCTGCTGCTGGCTCATGCCGCCGGTGGCCAGCTCGTCCGGGCCCCAGACCTTGAACCACCAGTCGTTGCCGAACTCGGTGTCCACCTTGCGCATGGCGCGGCGGAAGTCCAGCGCCTCGAGGATGCTTTCCTCCACCAGCGCGGTGCCGCCCGGCGGCTCCATCATGGCCGCGGCCACGTCGCAGCTGGCGATGATCGCGTACTGCGGGCTGGTGGACGTGTGCATCAGGTACGCCTCGTTGAAGATGTGCCGATCCAGCCGGTTCTTCTCGGCATCGGCCACGAGGATCTGCGAGGCCTGGCTCAAGCCGGCCAGCAGCTTGTGGGTGGACTGGGTGGAGAACACCAGCGAGTCGCGCGTCTTGGGCCGGTCACGGCCGATGGCATGCATGCCGCGGTAGAAGTCATGGAAGGTGGCGTGCGGCAGCCAGGCCTCGTCGAAGTGCAGCGTGTCGATCTCGCCGTCCAGCAGCGCCTTGATCTGGTCAACGTTGTAGAGCACGCCGTCGTAGGTGCTCTGCGTGATGGTCAGGATGCGCGGCTTGACCTTGTCGGCGTCCACACCGGCCAAGAGCGGGTTGGCCGCGATCTTCTTGCGGATGGCCGCGGGCTCGAACTCGCTCTTGGGGATGGGGCCGATGATCCCGTAGTGGTTGCGCGTGGGCGTCAGGAACACCGGCACCGCGCCGGTCATGATGATCGCGTGCAGGATGGACTTGTGGCAGTTGCGGTCCACCACGACCACGTCGCCCGGGGCCACCGTGTGGTGCCACACCATCTTGTTCGAGGTGGACGTGCCGTTGGTGACGAAGTAGCAGTGGTCGGCATTGAAGATGCGCGCGGCATTGCGCTCCGACGCGGCCACCGGCCCGGTGTGGTCGAGCAGCTGGCCCAGTTCTTCCACCGCGTTGCAGACGTCGGCGCGCAGCATGTTCTCGCCGAAGAACTGGTGGAACATCTGCCCGATCGGGCTCTTCAGAAAGGCCACACCGCCGGAGTGCCCCGGGCAGTGCCAGGAGTAGGAGCCGTCCTGTGCATAGTCGACCAGCGCGCGGAAGAACGGCGGTGCCAGGCTGTCGAGGTAGCTCTTGGCCTCGCGGATGATGTGCCGGGCGACGAACTCCGGCGTGTCCTCGAACATGTGGATGAAGCCGTGCAGCTCGCGCAGCACATCGTTGGGGATGTGCTGGCTGGTGCGCGTCTCGCCATACAGGTAGATCGGGATCTCGGCATTCTTGAAGCGGATCTCGCTCACAAACGCGCGCAGGTTCTTCAGCGCGGCGTCCACCTCGTCCTTGGAGCCGGCGCCGAATTCCTCGTCGTCGATGGACAGGATGAAGGCCGAGGCCCGGCTCTGCTGCTGGGCGAACTGGCTCAGGTCCCCGTAGCTGGTGACGCCCACCACCTCGAACCCTTCCTTCTGGATGGCATCGGCCAATGCGCGGATGCCCAGGCCGGAGGTGTTCTCGGAGCGGAAGTCCTCGTCGATGATGACGATGGGGAAGTGGAAGCGCAGCATGGGCAAGACTCCGCGGCCCAGATGGGCCGGTCACGACAAAGCGCGAAGTGTAGGCGTGGGGCGTGACGTGGATGTGCCGCAAGGGCAGGCCGGCAGGCGGCCGGCCTGCGCCGGGGCAGGCGCGTTCGGACCTTCTCAGGCCGGCTGCGCGCCAGACTGTGTCGCCTGGTCCACCGGGTTGGCCGGCTGGGCGGGGGCGCTGTCGGCCGGGGTTGTCGCCGCATCGCCCGGCGCGGCGCCGCCCGGCTGACTGCCGGAGCCCGAGGCCGCCACCGTTTCAGCGGCCGTCGCGGCGGCCGGATCATCGCCCGTGCCAGCCGGGTCAGTGCCGTCCGGCAGCTCCCCCGGCTCCTCGGGCTTGAAGGGCTTGGGCGGCAAGGGGGCCGCGGCGCGCGCGGCCGAGACCACCATGTGCACAAAGTGGAGCTTCGGCACCGCGGCACGCGGCAGCACGAACGGGTGGAAGTCATGCTCCCCCATGCTGCGCGACATCTCGTTGAGCACCGCCGTCAGTGCAAACCACTCGTGCAGCCAGTCCAGGAAGACCTGCGCGCCTTCGTCGCCCGGGTCATAGAGATCATCCAGGTTGAAGACATCCGGTTCGGACGCATGCTCGTACTCGCGCGCCTGCAGGCCGAAGCTGTTGGCCGTATGGACCACATCCACCATGTGCAGGTAATGCGCCCAGGTCTCGGCCCAGTCCTCCCACGGATGGCTGCTGGCATAGACGCTGACGAACGAATCCGCCCAGTCCTGGCGCGGGCTGGCGTAATGGCGCCTGAGCGCCTCGCCGTAGTCCTGGCGCTCGTCGCCGAAGAGCGCGCGGTAGCGCTCGATCCACTGCGGGTCGTCGACCAGCCGGTCCCAGTAGTAGTGCCCCACCTCGTGGCGCAGATGGCCCAGCAGCGTGCGGTAGGGCTCGCCCAGCTGTACGCGCATCTTCTCGCGGTAGTCGTCGTCGGCCTCCAGGATGTTGAGCGTGATCAACCCGCTGTCGTGACCGGTAAGCACGGCCGGTCCCTGGGGCGTGGACTCGACGAAGTCGAACAGCAGGCCCTGACTGACGCCATCTTCCCGGCGCTCTACCGGCAGGCCCAGACCGAGCAGCGAGGACACCAGCCGGCGCTTGGCCAGCTCGATCTTCTGCCAGCGTTCGCCATTGCCCGGGGTATCGAGGTTGGGCACGGTGCGGTTGAGCCGGCAGGCCTCGCACAGGGTCTGGATGGGCACGGCTTCCGCATCCGGCGTGGGCTGCGCATCGGGGGCCTGTGCCGCCCGCACCAGCCAGTTGCAGCCGGCAGCCAGGGCGTGGTTGGCGCAGCGTCGCCACAGCCCGGGGCTGCCGTCATCCAGCGTCCACAGGCCCTCCTGCGGGCCCGGCTGCAGGGACAACAGCTGCTGGCGTTCGGCTACATAGCCCAGCTGCGCCGAGCAGGCCAGGCAAAGCGAGTTGCGGAAGAACACCCGGTTGCCGCATCGGCAGCGGTAGGCACGCTGCACGTGCGGCGCGTCGGTGTCCGGCACGGGACTGCGGGCGGCGGCGGTCATGGCGTCAGGGTCGGCGTCAGGCCGCGGAGCCGGCACAACCCGCCGACGGGCAGGCCACGCGGCCGCAAGGCGGCAAGGGGCTGTCGCCACGGCAGGCAGGTGGGGCCAGCGTGCCAAGAGCCGTGTCAGCCAAGCCGCCGGACGCGGTCAGCGGGGCTGCCAGCGGCGCCAGGGCGGACGCATCGGCAACAGCCGCCACGTCTGCCGGCAGCAAGTCCGGACGCTGGACACGAAACGGCGTGAGCAGTCGGGGCAAAGTGCGCGGCATGCGGAACTCCTGGTCGGGCGCGGGGTTGTTCAGCAACGCTAAAAGCCGTGACTCGCAGGGGCCGTCAGACGCCGACGACCCGCCGTGTAGGCGCAGGCGAAGCGGCGTGGCAAAGCGCACTCCACCGCCCGGCTGGGCCCAGGGGGCGCCGTAAACTGCCCTCGCCTTTTCTGTGACCTGGCGCCATCCCTGCCCCGCCGGCCCGCACACCCGGCACCGACCCTGGAGACGAGGACAGCTCATGAGCGATGCGACCCTGTGGTGGATTGCAGCCGGCGTGCTGGTGGCCGCCGAGATGGTCACCGGCACCTTCTACCTGCTGATGCTGGCGCTGGGCACGGCGGCTGCGGCAATCTCGGCCCACCTGGGCCTGGGCCTGCCCCTGCAGCTGGTCGTGGCGGCCGTGGCCGGCGGCGGCGCAGTCACCGCCTGGCACCTGCTGCGGCCGGAGCGCCATGCTGCGCCAGCGTCGTCCAACCGCGACGTCAACCTCGACATCGGCGAGCGTGTGCATGTGGCCGCCTGGCAGCCCGACGGAACCACCCGCGTGCAGTACCGCGGCGCATCCTGGGCGGCCCGCTATGCCGGCCCTGATGCCCCTACAGCCGGAGATCACCGCATCCAGGCGATCGAGGGCAGCTGCCTGGTGCTCGCGCGCTGACCGACCCGATCACAACCACGAGGGAGCCCGCCCCATGCCTGAAGTCGCACTCGTCCTGTTTGTCCTGGCCGTCATCTTCATCGCCCAGTCGGTCAAGGTGGTGCCGCAGCAACACGCCTGGATCGTCGAGCGGCTGGGCCGCTACCACGCCACCCTTACGCCGGGCCCGCACGTCATCTGGCCCTTCATCGACCGGCTGGCGTACAAGCATTCGCTTAAGGAGATCCCGCTGGACGTGCCCAGCCAGGTCTGCATCACCAAGGACAACACCCAGCTGCAGGTCGACGGGATCATCTACTTCCAGGTGACCGACCCCATGCGCGCCAGCTACGGGTCGAGCAACTACGTGGCGGCCATCACGCAGCTGGCCCAGACCATGCTGCGCTCGGCCATCGGCAAGATGGAGCTGGACCGCACCTTCGAGGAGCGCGATGCGATCAATGCCGCCGTGGTCAGCGCGCTGGACGAGGCCGCGCTCAACTGGGGCGTGAAGGTGCTGCGCTACGAGATCAAGGACCTCACACCGCCAGCGGAGATCCTGCGCTCCATGCAGCAGCAGATCACCGCCGAGCGCGAGAAGCGGGCGCTGATCGCCCAGTCCGAGGGCAAGAAGCAGGAGCAGATCAACCTGGCCAC
Source organism: Pseudomonadota bacterium (assembly GCA_049321005.1). Classification (GTDB taxonomy): domain Bacteria; phylum Pseudomonadota; class Gammaproteobacteria; order Burkholderiales; family Burkholderiaceae_C; genus Aquabacterium. The sequence goes on along the minus strand of JBMOQL010000002.1, from coordinate 147,721 downwards.
CGGCGCGCGCGAGGCCTTCATCGCCAAGTCCGAAGGCGAGAAGCAGGCCGAGATCAACAAGGCGCAGGGCGAGGCCGCGGCCATCACCTCGGTGGCCGATGCCACGGCCGATGCCATCCGCAAGATCGCCGCGGCCATCCGCGAGCCGGGCGGCATGGAGGCCGTCAACCTCAAAGTGGCCGAGAAGGCGGTGGAGGCCTATGCGCAGCTCGCGCAGAAGAACAACACCATGATCGTGCCGGGCAACATGAGCGAGGTCTCGGCCCTGATCGGCACGGCCATGACGCTGATGAAGCGCCAGCCGGGCATCGGCGGGCCGGCGGCCACGCCGGGGCCCCGGCCCGGCAGCGGGGTGGAGTGAGGCGCGGCGTAAGGTGCGGCCGCGCGCTCAGTCGTCGCGGGCGTCCAGCCCGGGGAACAGCACCTCGGTGTAGCCGAAGCGGCTGAAGTCGCGCACCCGCATCGGATAGAGCTTGCCGATCAGGTGATCGCACTCATGCTGCACCACGCGGGCATGGAAGCCCTCGGCGGTGCGGTCGATCGGCTGGCCGTGCGCGTCTAAGCCGGTGTAGCGGATGCGCGCGAATCGCGGCACCACGCCGCGCAGGCCGGGCACGCTCAGGCAGCCCTCCCAGCCCTCTTCCTCTTCATCAGACAGCGGCGTGATCGTCGGGTTGCTCAGCACCGTCCGCGGCACGGCCGGGGCGTCGGGATAGCGCTCCAGCTTGTCGAAGCCGAAGATCACCACCGCCAGGTCCACGCCGATCTGCGGGGCGGCCAGGCCAGCGCCGTCGGCCGCGCGCATGGTGTCCAGCAGGTCTGCGACCAAAGCATGCAGCTCGGGCGTGTCGAACCGCTGCACCGGTTGTGCGATGCGCAGCAGGCGGGGGTCGCCCATCTTCAGGATCGGTCGCACGGCCATGAGGGTCTCCGATGGAGCCGCTCAACGCGGCTTGCGCGGCGGCGGCAGGTCGGTGCAGACGCCCTCGGCCGCTTCGGCGGCCAGGCCGATGCTCTCGCCCAGCGTCGGGTGCGGGTGGATAGTGCGGCCGATGTCCACGGCATCCGCCCCCATCTCGATGGCCAGGGCGATCTCGCCGATCAGGTCGCCTGCATGGGTGCCCACGATGCCGCCGCCGACGATGCGGTGGGTCTGCGCATCGAAGAGCAGCTTGGTGAAGCCTTCGTCGCGGCCGTTGGCGATCGCCCGGCCGGAGGCCGCCCAGGGGAAGAGCCCCTTGGTCACGGCCACGCCCCGGGCCTTGGCCTGCTCCTCGGTGAGGCCCACCCAGGCGACCTCCGGGTCGGTGTAGGCCACGCTCGGAATCACGCAGGCATCGAAGGCGCTGCGCGCCAGGGCCTCGTCGCCCTTGAGCTCGCCGGCGGCCACCTCGGCGGCCACATGGCCCTCGTGCACCGCCTTGTGGGCCAGCATGGGCTGGCCGACGATGTCACCGATGGCCAGGATGTGCGGCACGCTCGTGCGCATCTGGGCGTCCACGCGGATGAAGCCGCGCTCATCCACCGCCACGCCGGCCCGGTCGGCGCCAATCTTGCGGCCGTTGGGCGTGCGGCCCACGGCCTGCAGCACCAGGTCGTAGCGCTGCGGCTCGGCGGGGGCGCCCTCGCCTTCCAGCGTCACCTCGATGCCCTTGTCGGTGGACCGGGCCGCGGTGGTGCGGGTCTTCAGCCACAGGTGGTCGAAGCGATGGGCGTTCTTCTTCTGCCACACGGCCACCAGGTCACGGTCCGCGCCCAGCATGAGGGCGTCGCCGGCCTCGACGACGTCGATGCGTGCGCCCAGGCTGGAATAGACGGTCGCCATCTCCAGGCCGATGATGCCGCCGCCGATCACCAGCATGCGCTTGGGGATGGTGTGCAGGGCAAGCGCGCCGGTGGAGTCGACAATGCGGGCGTCGTCCGGCAGGAAGGTCAGATGCACGGCCTGCGAGCCCGCGGCGATGATGGCCCGCTTGAACGCGATGGTCCGGGTGGCCCCGGTCTTGTCCTGGCCGGCGCCGTCGGTGTCCTCCACCTTGAGCAGGTTGGGACCATCGAAGTTGCCGTAGCCACGCACGACGGTCACCTTGCGCATCTTGGCCATCGCAGCCAGGCCGCCGGTGAGCTTGCGCACCACGGTCTGCTTGTGGCTGCGCAGGGCGGGCAGGTCGATGCGCGGCTCGCCGAAACGCACACCGAGGTCGGCGAAATGCCGCGCCTCGTCCATCACCGCGGCCACATGCAGCAGCGCCTTGGACGGGATGCAGCCGACGTTCAGGCACACGCCGCCCAGCTCGCCATAGCGCTCCACCAGCACGACCGACAGGCCCAGGTCCGCGGCGCGGAAGGCCGCGCTGTAGCCGCCAGGGCCGGCGCCCAGGACGAGCAGATCGCAGGTGATGTCCGCGGCCGGCAGAGCACCCGCCGGGGCGGCGGCGGCTTGCGGCGGCTGCGTGGGGGAAGCCACGGCTGCCGAGGGCTGCGCGGTGCCGGTCGCCCCGTCGGCGGAGGAGCCGTCAGGGGGTGCGGCGGCGTGACTCGCAGCCGGTCGCGCCGAGGAGGCGGCTGCCGCAGGCGCGGCAGCGGATGGGGCGGCGGATGCGGGGGCCGACCCGCCCTGCGCGGGCGTTTGGCCGGCACTCTCGGCGGCCGCCCCCGCCGCCGCCTTGAGCGTCAGGATCAAGGAGCCCTGCGACACCTTGTCACCCAACTTGACCGCCACCTGCTCGACCACGCCGGCCTGCGGTGAGGGCACCTCCATCGACGCCTTGTCGGACTCGATGGTGATCAGGCTCTGCTCGGCGCGGATGGTGTCTCCGGGCTGCACCAGGATCTCGATGACGGCGGCGTCGTGCACGTCGCCGATGTCCGGGACTTTGACTTCGATGGCGCTCATGGCGTGGGGCATAGGGGGTCGGGGGCCGAGGTGCGGGCGGACATCGGGTGCCTCACAGCAGCACGCGGCGGAAGTCGGCCAGCACCTGGCCCAGGTAGGCGTTGAAGCGCGCGGCCACGGCGCCGTCGATCACGCGGTGGTCGTAGCTCAGGCTCAGCGGCAGCATCAGCCGCGGCTGGAAGGCCTGGCCATCCCACACCGGCTTCATGGCCGCGCGGCACACGCCGAGGATGGCCACCTCCGGCGCATTGATGATGGGCGTGAAGGTGGTGCCGCCGATGCCGCCCAGGGACGAGATGGAGAAGCACCCGCCCTGCATCTGCGCCGGGCTGAGCTTCCCGTCGCGGGCCAGCTTGGCCAGCTCGGCCGTCTCGCGCGCGATCTGCAGGATGCCCTTGCGGTCGGCATCGCGGATCACCGGCACCACCAGCCCATTGGGCGTGTCCGCGGCAAAGCCGATGTGGAAGTACTGCTTGAGCACCAGCTCCTCGCCGTCCAGCGAGGCATTGAACACGGGGAACTGCTTCAGCGCCGCCACCACCGCCTTGATCAGGAAGGCGAGCATGGTGACCTTGGCGCCGTCCTTGAGCTTGTCCTGCTCCCGGTTGAGCTGCACCCGCAGGGCCTCCAGCTCGGTGATGTCCGCCTCGTCGTGGTTGGTGACGTGCGGGATCAGCACCCAGTTGCGGTGCAGGTTGGCCCCGGAGATCTTCTGGATGCGCGACAGCGGCTTGCGCTCCACCGGGCCGAAGCGGGTGAAGTCCACCTGCGGCCACGGCAGCACCGACAGGCCTGCGCCGGTGGCCGGACCAACCGCTGCGGCGGGCGTCGCGCCCTGCGCGGACAGCACCGACTTGACGAAGCCCTGTACGTCCTCGTGCGTGATGCGGCCCTTGGGCCCGCTGCCGCTGACCTTGTCCAGCGCCACGCCCAGCTCGCGCGCGAAGCGGCGCACCGAGGGCGAGGCATGCGGCAGCCGGCCCGGTGGCGTCGGCTCGGACGCCTGGGCCGCGGTGGATGGTGCAGTGGATGGTGCAGTGGACGGTGAAGCGAACGGTGAAGCGGATGGTGAAGCAGAAGGTGCCGGGGCATCAGCCGGTGCGCGGGCTTGGCCGGACACATCGGACGCTTCGCGAGCATCCGGGCCCGCAGCGGTGGGCGGCGCGGCAGGCGCGGCCGAGGCCGCCGGAGGCAGCGCAGCAGGCGAGCCCTGAGCCGGTACAGCCGCGCCCTGCCCTGCGCCTGCCTGCGCCGCCTCGATCACCGCAATCACGCTGCCGGCCGACACCTTGTCGCCCAGCTTGACGCGAATCTCCTTGAGCACCCCGCCCTGCGAGGCGGGCACCTCCATCGAAGCCTTGTCCGATTCCAGCGTGATCAGGCTCTGCTCGGGCTGGATGGTGTCGCCCGGCTTCACCAGGATCTCGATGACGGGCACATCGGCCATGTCGCCGATATCGGGCACGCGCAGTTCAGTCAGGGGCATGGTTGTTGTTCGTCCAAGCGATGCAAGCGGGATGGGCAAGCCGTGAAGGGCCGGGCAAGCCTCAGGCCAGCAGCGGCGCCACCTTCTCGGTGTCGATCCCGTAGCGGGCGATCGCCTCGGCCACGCGGGCCGCCGGCACGCTGCCCTCGTCAGCCAGGGCCTTGAGCGCGGCGACCGTGATGTAGTGGCGGTCGATCTCGAAGTGCCGGCGCAGCCGGTGGCGGAAGTCGCTGCGGCCGAAGCCGTCGGTGCCCAGCACCTTGTAGCTGCGCCCGCGCGGGATGTAGGCGCGGATCTGGTCGGCAAAGGCGCGCACGTAGTCGGTGGAGGCCACCACCGGGCCGGCGTGCTTCTCCAGCTGGCGGGTGACGAAGGGCAGGCGCGGCGCCTCGGTGGGGTGCAGCAGGTTCCAGCGCTCGCACTGCGCACCCTCGCGGGCCAGCTCGTTGAAGCTGGGGCAGCTCCACACATTGGCCGCCACGCCCCAGTCGCGCTCCAGCAGGTCGCGTGCGGCCAGCGACTCGCGCAGGATGGAGCCGCAGCCCAGCAGGTTCACCCGCGGCGTGAGCTTGGGCGCCTCGGCCAGCAGGTACATGCCCTGGATGATCTCGGCCTCGGTGCCGGGCCTCAGGCCCGGCTGGGCGTAGTTCTCGTTGAGCAGCGTGAGGTAGTAGAAGACGTTGTCCTGCTGCTCGACCATGCGCTTCAAGCCGTGCTGCATGATCACGGCCACCTCGTGCGCGAAGCTGGGGTCGTAGCTCAGGCAGTTGGGGATGGTGGAGGCCACCAGCTGGCTGTGGCCGTCCTCGTGCTGCAGGCCTTCGCCGTTGAGCGTGGTGCGCCCGGACGTGCCTCCCAGCAGGAAGCCGCGCGCCTGCATGTCGCCGGCGGCCCAGGCCAGGTCGCCGATGCGCTGCAGGCCGAACATCGAATAGAAGATGTAGAACGGCACCATGATGCGGTTGTTCGTCGAGTACGACGTCGCCGCCGCGATCCACGAGCTCATGCCGCCGGCCTCGTTGATGCCCTCCTGCAGGATCTGCCCCGCCGCGTCCTCGCGGTAGTACATCACCTGGTCGCGGTCCACCGGGGTGTACTTCTGCCCCTCCGGCGCGTAGATGCCGATCTGGCGGAACAGCCCTTCCATGCCGAACGTGCGTGCCTCGTCGACCAGGATGGGCACCAGGCGCGGCCCCAGCTTGGCATCGCGCAGCAGCGTGCTGAGCACCCGCACGAAGGCCTGGGTGGTGGAGATCTCGCGGCCCTCGGCCGTGGGCTCCAGGATGGCCTGGAAGGTGGACAGGTCCGGCACCGGCAGCTGCTCGTCCGCCTTGGGACGGCGCTTGGGCAGATAGCCGCCCAGCGCCTGGCGGCGCGCATGCAGGTAGGTCATCTCCGGCGTGTGCTCAGCCGGCTTGACGAACGGCAGCTTGGGCAGGTCCTCGTCCGGGATGGGGATGTTGAAGCGGTCGCGGAAGGCGCGGATGTCGTCGTCGGTCAGCTTCTTGGCCTGGTGGGCGATGTTCTTGCCCTCGGCCGCCTTGCCCATGCCGAAGCCCTTGACCGTCTTGACCAGCAGCACGGTGGGCTGGCCCTTGTGATTGGCCGCACGGTGGTAGGCGGCATAGACCTTCTGCGCATCATGGCCGCCGCGCTGCAGACGCCAGATGTCCTCGTCGCTCATGTGCTCGACCATCTTCAGCGCCTCGGGATGGCGGCCGAAGAAATGCTCGCGCACGAAGGCGCCGTCATTGGCCTTGCACGCCTGGTAGTCGCCGTCGACCATGTCCATCATGATCTTGCGCAGGATGCCGTGGTGGTCGCGCGCCAGCAGCGGATCCCAGTTGCTGCCCCACAGCAGCTTGATGACGTTCCAGCCGGCGCCACGGAAGTCGCCTTCGAGCTCCTGCACGATCTTGCCGTTGCCGCGCACCGGGCCGTCCAGGCGCTGCAGGTTGCAGTTGATGACGAAGATGAGGTTGTCGAGCTTCTCGCGCGCGGCCAGGCCGATGGCGCCCAGCGACTCGGGCTCGTCCATCTCGCCGTCGCCGCAGAAGACCCAGACCTTGCGGTTGGCGGTGTCGGCGATGCCGCGGGCGTGCAGGTATTTGAGGAAGCGCGCCTGGTAGATGGCCATGATGGGGCCCAGCCCCATGGAGACGGTCGGGAACTGCCAGAACTCCGGCATCAGCTTGGGATGCGGGTAGCTGGACAGGCCCTTGCCGCCGACCTCCTGGCGGAAGTTGAGCAGCTGCTCCTCGGTCAGCCGGCCCTCCAGATAAGCGCGCGCATAGATGCCGGGCGACGAGTGGCCCTGGAAGTAGATCAGGTCGCCGCCGTGGCCCTCGTGCTCGGCATGCCAGAAGTGGTTGAAGCCGCAGCCCAGCAGCGTCGCCAGCGAGGCGAACGAGGCGATGTGCCCGCCCAGGTCGCCGCCGTCCTCGGGGTTGAGCCGGTTGGCCTTGACCACCATCGCCATCGCGTTCCAGCGCATGTAGGCCCGCAGCCGCTCTTCCATCTCCAGGTTGCCCGGGCTGCGGGCCTCCTGCTCCGGCGGGATGGTGTTGACATAGGCCGTGTTGGCCGAGAACGGCAGGTCGATGCCGGCCTGGCGCGCCTGGTCGATCAGCGCCTCCAGCAGCCCGTGCGCACGCTGCGGCCCCTCCGCCTGCACGACCGCGCTCAGGGCATCCAGCCACTCGCGCGTCTCCTGCGGGTCGCTGTCCTCCTTGAAGAACGGCACGACGGATTCGGGCAAGGCGGACATGGGCAGATCTCCTGGTTCAGGGGCTTGACGCAGCCGGCACTATCAAGATGGCAAGGCACATGCTAACCGGCGGACCATCCCGCTCCGCGGTCCATGTCCCCGGGGCTTGCCCCGAGCCGGCGCCCCCGGCGACGCCGCTTGCCGGCTCGGATAATGGCGGGATGCTGTCCCCGGCCAACGTACCGTCTCCCGCGCCCGCTGCACGCCGGCCCGGCCCGGCCAACCCGCGACGGCTGCTGCGCCGCTGGTGGCGTGAGCAGTCGCCCTCGCGCCAGGACCGCTTCGTCACCCTTGGGCCGCTGGTCTCGGTGATGCTCTTCATGGCGGCCATGCTGGTGGCCTTCTGGTACCTGCGCAATGAAGAGCAGGACCGCCAGCGCGAGTCGGTCAAGCGCGACACCGAGGTCGTGCAGCAGCAGATCCGCCTGCGCCTGACCGAGAACCAGGAGCAGCTCCAGCGCCTGGCCCGGGAGGTGGCCGCCCGCCCGGACGACGCCGGCCGCTTCCTGGAGGCCGCCACCGCCTTCGTGCAGACCCGCCCGGAGATCGTGAGCCTTAGCTGGGCGCAGGCCGACCGCCGCATCAAGGCCAGCCAGCTCTCGCACAGCATGCCCCTCGACGCCCTTGGTCTAGACCTGCCGCTGGCCGCCGACATCGCCTCGCAGGCCAACTCGCGCGACCTGCTGGCGGACCAGCAGGCAAGCTCGGCCTTCAGCGCTGCGCGCGAGCAGCGCCAGCCCATCTATTCGCAGCCGATCACCAATGCAGCGCTGGACACCGAGGTCATCCAGATCCACGTGCCGCTGATCGACCGCAAGGGCTTCGCCGGCACGCTGGTGGCCGAATACTCGGTGGACGCCATCCTGCGCTACATGGTGCCGCGCGAGATTGCCAGCCGCCACGCGATGAGCCTGGTGGACTACCGCGGCAAGGTGCTCAGCAGCACGGTGGCTGCCGGCGGCAGCCCGCAGTCCGCCCTCGTGCACGAAGTCATCGTCACACCGATCGGCAACGGCCTGATCCTGCGCGGCCAGGGCTATCGCACCTCGGTCGGCGTCATCGGCAACACGCTGTTCTGGATGGTCATCGGCCTGTCTGCGCTGACCGTGTGGATGCTGCTGGGCACATGGCGGCACATGAACCGGCGCCTGCAGATTCAGAAGACGCTGATGTCGGAGATGAACTTCCGCCGAGCCATGGAGAACTCCATGCTCACCGGCATGCGCGTCATCGACAACGAAGGCCGCATCACCTACGTCAACCCGGCCTTCTGCGCCATGACCGGCTTCACCGAGGCCGAGTTGCTGGGCCGTATGCCGCCCTACCCCTACTGGCCGCTGGACCGCATGGAAGAGAACAACCGCCTCTTCCAGCAGGAGCTGCAAGGCCGCAGCCCCGCCGGCGGTGTCGAGGTGCGCATCATGCGCAAGGACGGCAGCCAGTTCGACGCGCGCATGTATGTGTCGCCGCTCATCGACGCGCGCGGCCGGCAGACGGGCTGGATGTCCTCGGTCACCAACATCACCGAGGCCAAGCGCGTACGCGACCAGCTCTCGGCGGCGCACGAGCGCTTCACCACCGTGCTGGAGGGGCTGGATGCCGCCGTGTCGGTGCTCAGCGTGCAGCGCGGCGAGCTGCTCTTTGCCAACCGCTCCTACCGCCTGTGGTTCGGCACCGACCCGGCCGGCCATGCCCAGCTGGCCGGCGAGGTACACACGCCGGCCACCCCTGATCACGACGACCCGGTGGACAACTTCGGCGGGCTGCCCACGCAGCAGCTGACAGAAGCCGGCTCCGACACCCACGAGGTGCACATCGAGTCGTTGCAGAAGTGGTTCGACGTGCGCACCCGCTACATCCAGTGGACTGACGGCCGCCTGGCGCAGATGCTGATCGCCACCGACATCACCGCCCGCCGCCGTGCCGAGGAGGTCGCCGCCCAGCAGGCGGAGAAGGCGCAGGTCACCAGCCGGCTGATCACAATGGGCGAGATGGCCTCATCGGTCGCCCACGAACTCAACCAGCCGCTGACCGCCATCAGCAACTACTGCACCGGCATGGTGTCGCGGGTGCGGCGCAAGTCCATCAACGAGGACGACCTCATCGCCGCCCTCGAAAAGACCGCCCGCCAGGCGCAGCGCGCCGGGCAGGTGATCCACCGCATCCGCGCGTTCGTCAAGCGCAGCGAGCCGCAGCGCCAGCCCTCGCGCATCAAGGACATCGTGGAGGACGCGGTGGAGCTCGCCAGCATCGAGCTGCGCCGGCGCAAGGTGCTCATCCACAGCTACGTGGCGCCCCGCCTGCCGCTGCTGATGGTCGACCCCATCCTGATCGAGCAGGTGCTGCTCAACCTGCTGAAGAACGCGGCCGAGGCCATCGACGGCGCCAAGCTGCCCACTTCGCGCCGCCGCATCGAGCTGCGCGTGGTGCCAAAGCAGGACGACGGCGGGGCCGAGGTGGTGGAGTTCAGCGTGGCCGACGGCGGCCCCGGGCTCAAGCAGGAGGTCATCGACCGCGCCTACGAAGCGTTCTTCTCCACCAAGTCCGACGGCATGGGCATCGGGCTCAATTTGTGCCGCTCCATCATCGAGTCTCACCAGGGCCGGATCCATGTTCAGAACCTCTACAATGGATCGGACGTGGTGGGCTGCCGGTTCTGGTTTGTCCTTCCCGTCGAGCCGGTCATCGCCGACGTCCCCGCTGGCTTCAGCGAGTCCAAGTCCGACCCTCCTCTGGATCTCATCGCCGATAACCCATGAGCTTGATTCCGAAAAAAGGCACCGTGTACGTCGTCGATGACGACGAGGCCGTCCGCGATTCGCTGCAGTGGCTGCTGGAGGGCAAGGACTACCGCGTGCGCTGCTTCGACTCGGCTGAATCCTTCCTGGCGCGTTTCGACCCGCGCGAGGTGGCCTGCCTGATCGCCGACATCCGCATGGACGGCATGAGCGGCCTGGAGCTGCAGGACAAGCTCATCGAGCGCAAGTCGCCACTGCCCATCGTCTTCATCACCGGCCACGGTGATGTGCCCATGGCCGTCAACACGATGAAGAAGGGCGCCATGGACTTCATCGAGAAGCCCTTCAACGAAGAAGCGCTGGTTGCCCTGGTCGAGCGCATGCTGGAGCAGGCCCGCCACGCCTTCTCCGAGTCGCAGGAGGCGGCCAGCCGCGAGGCCCTGCTCGCCCGCCTGACCACCCGCGAGTCTCAGGTGCTCGAGCGCATCGTCGCCGGTCGGCTGAACAAGCAGATCGCCGACGACCTGGGCATCAGCATCAAGACGGTGGAGGCCCACCGCGCCAATGTGATGGAAAAGCTCAACGCCAACACGGTGGCCGACCTGCTCAAGATCGCACTGGGCGCCACGCAAGCCAAGGCGCCCTGAAGCGGCCGCCTCAATTGCGCCCCGACGCCGTGGCCGCGGCCCCAGCCGTCCACCGTTGAACGCATCACCAAACGCGCCTGCCCAGGCGCGTTTTCGTTTTCCGGCGCCGGAGCCCGACACCCGCACGCCACTCCTGAATCGAACCTGCAGACGCACGCATCATGACCGCCCAGCTCATTGACGGCCTCGCCCTCTCCCGCCAACTGCGCGCCGACGTGGCCGCCCGCGCCGCCGCGCTGGCCGCCCGCGGCCACAAGCCCGGCCTGGCGGTGCTGCTGGTCGGCGACGACCCGGCCAGCCAGGTTTACGTGCGCAACAAGGTCAAGGCCTGCGAGGAAAGCGGCCTGCACTCGCTGCTGGAGCGCCACCCCGCCACGCTGACCGAGGCCGCGCTGCTCACGCGCATCGAGCAGCTCAATGCCGACCCGGCCATCCACGGCATCCTCGTGCAGTTGCCGCTGCCGGCGCACATCGACGCCCACAAGGTGATCGAGACCATCTCGCCGGCCAAGGACGTAGACGGCTTCCACGTGGCCAGCGCCGGTGCCCTGATGGTCGGCCAGCCGGGTTTCCGCCCTTGCACGCCCTATGGCTGCATGAAGATGCTGGAGTCCATCGGCTGCGACCCGCGCGGCAAGCATGCGGTGGTCATCGGCCGCAGCAACATCGTGGGCAAGCCGATGGCCATGCTGCTCTTGCAAGCCAGCGCCACCGTCACCATCTGCCACTCGGCCACGCCTGATCTGGCCGCCCTCACCCGCCAGGCCGACATCGTCGTGGCTGCCGTGGGCAAGCGCAACGTGCTGACGGCCGAGATGGTCAAGCCCGGCGCCGTGGTGATCGACGTGGGCATGAACCGCGACGATGCGGGCAAGCTCTGCGGCGACGTGGACTTCACCGGCGTGCGCGAGGTGGCCGGCTGGATCACGCCGGTGCCTGGCGGCGTCGGGCCCATGACGATCACCATGCTGCTGGTCAACACCATCGAAGCGGCCGAGCGCGCCGCCGCAGGCGCGGCCGGCTGAGCCTGCCGGCAGCCAGGAATGGCAACCGGCGGCATCATCGACATCGACAGCAACCAAGGACGACACCCGATGAACCAGGCCACGCAAGCCACACAGTCTGCCGCCGACAACCCGCTGCTCGACCGCTCGCCGCTGCCGCGCTTCGACGCCATCCGCCCGGAACACGTCACGCCGGCTATCGACGCGCTGATCAAAGAGGCCAGCCAGGCGCTGGAGAAGGTCGTCGGCCCGCAGGTGCCGGCTGATTACGACGCCATGTCCGCCGTGCTGGACGTGGCCACCGAGCGCCTGGGTCGCGCCTGGGGTGCCGTGGGCCACCTCAACGCCGTGGCTGACAACCCGGAGCTGCGGGCGGCCTACAACGAGAACCTGCCGAAGATCACCGAGTTCTACACGCGCCTGGGCTCGGACGAGCGGCTGTATGCCAAGTACAAGGCCCTGAGCCAGACGCCGGCAGCCGCCGAGCTCTTGCCCCCGCGCAAGCGCGCGCTCAGCAACGCCCTGCGCGACTTCGTGCTGGGCGGCGCGGAGCTGCAGGGCGAGGCCAAGGCCCGCTACGCCGCCATCCAGGAGCGCCAGGCCGCGCTGGCCCAGGCGTTCTCCGAACACGTGCTGGATGCCACCGACAGCTTTGCCTACTGGGCCACCGACGACGAGCTGGCCGGCGTGCCGGACGACGTGAAGCAGGCTGCGCAGGCCGCTGCTGCGGCCGAGCAGCGCGAGGGCTTCAAGCTCACGCTGCACATGCCTTGCTACCTGCCGGTGATGCAGTACGCGCACAACCGCGCGCTGCGCGAGGCGATGTACCGTGCATACGTCACCCGCGCCAGCGAGTTCGGCAAACCCGAGCAGGACAACGGCCCGCTGATGCGCGAGATGCTCGCCCTGCGCCAGGAGGAGGCGCGGCTGCTGGGATACCCGAGCTTTGCCGACGTCTCGCTGGTGCCCAAGATGGCCGACTCGCCGCAGCAGGTGATGGACTTCCTGCGCGATCTGGCCCGGCGCGCCCGGCCGCATGCTGAGAAGGACCTGGCCGAGCTACGCGAGTTCGCTGCCCAGGAGCTGGACCTTCCCGAGCTGCAGGCCTGGGACATCGCCTACGCCAGCGAGAAGCTCAAGGAGGCCCGCTACGCCTTCAGCGACCAAGAGGTGAAGCAGTACTTCACCGAACCCAAGGTGCTGGACGGCCTGTTCAGGATCATCGAGCGGCTCTTTGACGTGCACATCCGCCCGGACACCGCGCCGGTGTGGCACGAGAGCGTGCGCTTCTTCCGCATCGAGCGCCACGCGGCCGGGCACACGGAGCTGGTCGGGCAGTTCTACCTGGACCCGTATGCCCGCAGCGGCAAGCGCCCGGGCGCCTGGATGGACGACGTGCGCGGCCGCTGGCAGCGGCCGGACGCCGGCCTGCAGACGCCGGTGGCGCACTTGGTGTGCAACTTCGCCGCCGGCGTGGACGGCAAGCCCGCGCTGCTCACGCACGACGACGTCATCACCCTCTTCCACGAGTGCGGGCACGGCCTGCACCACCTGCTCACGCAGGTGGAAGACCTGGGCGTGGCCGGCATCTCCGGCGTGGAATGGGATGCGGTGGAGCTGCCCAGCCAGTTCATGGAGAACTTCTGCTGGGACTGGGAGGTGCTGCAGAGCCTGACCGCCCACGTCGACACGGGCGAGCCGCTGCCGCGCGCGCTGTTCGACAAGATGATCGCGGCCAAGAACTTCCAGAGCGGGCTGCAGACGCTGCGGCAGATCGAGTTTTCGCTCTTCGACATGCGCATCCACGCGGAGCCGCAGGCCGCCAGCGAGCAGGCCGGCGGCGAGCTGGTGCAGAGGGTGCTCGACGAGGTGCGCGCGGAAGTCGCAGTGCTGCCACCGCCGCCCTTCAATCGCTTCCAGCACAGCTTCTCGCACATCTTCGCGGGCGGCTATGCGGCCGGCTACTACAGCTACAAGTGGGCCGAGGTGCTGTCTGCCGACGCCTACGGCGCGTTTGAAGAATCGGCCATCGAAGGCAGCGTGCTCAACCCCGAGACCGGCCGGCGCTATCGCCAGGCCATCCTCGAGATGGGCGGCAGCCGCAGCGCGATGGAGAACTTCAAGGCCTTCCGCGGCCGCGAGCCCAGCATCGACGCACTGCTGCGCCACCAGGGCATGGCCTGAGGCCCCGCCTGGCCCAGCTGTCTACCGCCCACACACCTTCTTGCCCGCTGCCATGACCGCCCTGCCCAGCCTGTCTTCTGTACGAGCCGCGACCGCCGTCCTGCTGCTGGCCGCCGGTGTCTTCGCTCCCACGGCGCCGGCCTGGGCGCTCTACAAGGTGGTCGGCCCGGACGGCAAGGTCACCTACACCGACCGACCGCCCACCGATGCACAGACCCGCACCGAGCCGGTGTCGTCATCGGGCTCGGTGGTGGGCGGCACCGTGCTGCCGTTCGCAATCCGGCAAGTGGTGCAGCGCTTTCCGGTCACGCTCTACACCGGCAACAACTGCCAGCCCTGCGATGCCGGCCGCGCGCTGCTGATGACACGTGGCGTGCCCTTCATCGAGCGCACGGTCAACACGCCGGAAGACGTGCAGGCGCTGCGCCGCATCGAGCAGACCGACGGCCTGCCGCTGCTGCGCGTCGGCGGCCAGCAGATCCCGGGTTTTGCCGCGTCAGAGTGGAACAGCTACCTGGACGCGGCTGGCTATCCGCGCCAGTCGGTGCTGCCTGCGAGCTTCAAGCAGCCTCCCGGCACACCGCTGGCACCGCGCGGTGCACCCGCCGTGGCCACACCGGCCCCTTCGGCCGCACCGGCCCCTGCGGCGACCGTGCCGCCTCGCGCCCCGGCGGCAGGCAGCGGGCCGTCGAACTTCCGCTTTTGACCCGGTCTCCCGGCACCTGCCGGCCGGGTCGACGAACGGCGCAGCGACGGCATGCCGGAACCCGACGCCCGGCAGCCGGTATCCGGCCACGCGGCACGCCGCAACGCGCGTCTCCGCCGTCGTCACATTGCCCGCACGCCCCGCGCCACTCCCGGGCAGATCACCCGCCTCTCGCCGGCCTGACCTCATGCATGTGGCCTTCGGCGCCCATCACCCTGCCGCCCGTCTGACGCCATGAACGGCCTGCCGGTCGATCTGCTGCCCGAGCGCGCCGCGCACGCGGCCGCGCTGCGCACCGTCTTCATCGCCGATCTGCACCTGGGCAAGGCAGCGGTCTTCCGTGCACGCGGCATCCCGGTGCCGCAGGGCACGACCACCGAGACGCTGGGCCGCCTGTCCGCCCTGTTGGCCGCCACCCGAGCCGAGCGGCTGGTGGTGCTTGGCGACTTCCTGCATGCGCGCGAAAGCCACGCCCCCCCGACGCTGGCCGCGCTCGCCCGTTGGCGCCAGCGGCACCGCCAGCTGCACTGCACTGTCGTCCCCGGCAACCACGACCGCCACGCCGGCACGGTGGGCAGCGAATTCGGCTTCCACGTCGAGCCGCTGGCCTGGCAGGGCGACGGCCTGATCGGCTGCCACGAGCCGCCCCTCGACGCGCAGGACCAGCCGCTGGGGGGCACCGGACCGCTGATCCTGGCCGGGCACCTGCATCCGGTCGTCGTGCTGCGCAGCCGCCATGAGCGCCTGCGCCTGCCGTGTTTCTGGCTGTGCGGCAGGGTGCTGACGCTGCCCGCCTTTGGCGCCTTTACCGGCGGCTGGGAGGTGGACCCCCGCCAGGGCCGGGCGTGGGCGGTCACGCCGACTGACGTGGTGCCTATCCCGCGCACGGCGCAAGGAGCTTGAGGCCAGAAGGCGAGGCGCCGATCGGAGATGGCCGGCTCCGCTCCTGCCACGCCTGGGGGCCTGAGCGAACGGAGTCGCAAGCGCGGGCCGGGCTGGCGTGGCGGGAGACGGAGAAGACGGCTCTCAGCCCAGCAGCTTCTTCAGCGGCGCCGGCAGGCCATGGGCAGGCAAGTCCTCGCGCGCGATCCAGCGGCCCGCGGGCGCATGGTGCGGCGCCATATTGGCCACCGGCTCATGGACCGCCAGCTCACCAGGCCCTGGCTCGCCCGCAGCCACGTCGATCCCGGCGCGATGGCGACCTCCCCATGCGGCGGCATGGTCCGGGCTCCTCAGCACCAGCCGGCGGGGATGCAGCGTCCAGTCGAAGTGCGTCAGCGCATGCCGCACCTGGGGCTGCCGCTCTAGGGGCACGCCGCCCAGGCCACCACGTACCAAGGCGTCATGCAGCGACTCTTCGCTGTCGAAGACTGGCAGGCTCCACAGGCCGGCCCACACGCCGGTGGACGGGCGCTGCTCCAGCCAGATGCAGCCGTCGTGCTCCAGCCAGAGCCACCAGTTTTCGCGCGAGCCACGCACCGACCGCCGGCTCTTGACCGGATAGGCCAGCGGCTGGCCCTCGCGCGCGGCGGCGCACATGGTGTTCAGTGGGCAGACGACGCAGGCCGGGCGACGGGCGGTACAGACGGTGGCGCCCAGGTCCATCAGGCCCTGGGTGTAGGCCGGCATGCCGGCCGCCTCCATAGGCAGCAGATCCTGCGCGGCCTGCCACAGCGCACGCTCCTGCCGCTTGTCGGCCAGATCGCCGCCGTGGCCCAGCACACGGGCAAGCACGCGCTTGACGTTGCCGTCCAGGATGGCCGCGCGCTCGTCGAAGCAGAACGCGGCGATCGCCGCGGCCGTGCTTGGGCCGATGCCAGGCAGCTCGGCGAGCCGCCGGGCGTTGTCCGGGAAGCGCCCGGCGTGCTCGGTCATCACCACTTGCGCGCAGCGGTGCAGGTTGCGCGCCCGGCTGTAGTAGCCCAGGCCCGCCCAGGCGGCCAGCACGTCGTCCAGCGGCGCAACCGCCAGGGTTGACACGTCGGGGAAGCGCTGCAGGAAAGCGCCGTAGTAGCCCAGCACGGTGGCCACCTGAGTCTGCTGCAGCATGATCTCCGACAGCCAGACCCGGTAGGGATCGCGCACCTGCCAGGGCAGGTCATGCCGGCCATGGCTGCGCTGCCAGGCTATGACCTGCGCAGCAAAGTCCCAACGCAAAGCGGCCACGCGGGCAGCAAGCGCGGCATCGAGCCGGGCGGCCGATGGGGCGGGCAAGGTCATGGGGCAGATAAGCAAAGCGGGCTGCGCGAGGTGCGCCACGAGAAGCGCGAGTGTGCCGCGCCCCGGCTGAGCCTGACGACCGCCACCACACGAATGGCGCGATGCGAACCCCGGTGCCGGGCCGCCCGGCGCGTATGCAAGGGGCTGCAGCCCGTCCAGCCGCCGCACCCTGGGGGCCGTCACGGCTGCCGGCCCCAGCACAGCGTGTGGGACAGAGCAGGTGCTTACCGGGCGGAGCCCGACGGTCAGGCCCGCACGTGGCGGCCGGGCTCCTCGGTTGGATCGATCAGCCTGACGCCCGGCACCGCCTCCGGGGTGGCCGGCCCGGTCAGGGCGTAGGGGCTGGCGGCCTGCTCCAGCACGGCATCCACGGCCTCGCCCAGCCGCTGCAGCGTCTGCTGCAGGGCCTCGTCCTGGGTCTGCAGCTCGGTCAGGCGGGATTCCAGATCGCCGGCGGCCAGCTGGATGCGCTCCAGCGCCTCCTGCCGCCGCTTGAAGGCGCGGCGCCGCTCGCGCAGCTGCGCATCCACCTGCGCCGAGGCCGTTTTGTTCCACAGCTCCAGCTCGCTGCTGGCGTTCTCGAAGACCACACGCAGGCGCGAGACCAGCATGCGGCGGAACTGCGCCTGAAACCGCGGCTGCGCCAGCCGGATGGCCTGGCCCAGGCCGAGGTACTGCACGTAGTTGCGCTCGATCACCGTCAGGTCGTCGGCGAAGCGGGCCAGGTCCGGCGGCGGCTCCAGTGCGAGGCTGAAGCCGAACTCGGCATTCAGGCGGGAAAAGGCTGCGCTCAGCATGGCGTGGATCTCGCCGGCGCGCTGATGGGCCTCGCGCAGGTAGCCGCGCAGCTCCTCGCAGGTCTCGGTGAAGACGCGGCGCGCACCGATCAGCAGCAGCGAGCTGCCCAGCTCCTGTTGGAAGCGCTCCACCGGCTCGCGCAGGCGGTCGGCCGTCAGCCCCAGCAGCGCGTCCTTGAGCATGCGGCTGTGCACGCTGCGCATGGCGGCGAGCTTGGTGGTGCACTGCTCGAACTCGGCGGCCTCGGCCTGCGTGCGCTGCAGCATCAGCTGCACCTTGCCCGCGCTCTTGCCGCGCAGGCCGCGCAGCTCCAGCATCTGCTCGGCCCCCTGGCGGCGCTGGTCGTTGAGCGTGCGCACGATCTGCGCCTGCAGCTGGCGCACGCCGTCCATCGCGCCCTGGGCCAGCATCTCGCGTCGGCGCGGCAGCAGGCCTTCGGACAACGCAGCCTCCAGGCCCAGGATGCGGCTGGCCTCCACCTGGCCCGCATCGCCCTCCACCCGGCCGGCCAGCGCCTGGCGGGCCGAGATGGGGAACACCTGTGAACGCGTGATGCCCAGGTCGCGGGCCACGGTGTCGCATTGGCGCTCGATCACCTTGGCCACCTGCTGCGGCGTGCTCAGCGGGTCGGCCAGGGCGTCGATCTTGTTGAGCGCCACGAAACGCGCCAGCGCCGGGCCACCCAGGTGGTCGCGCCAGATGGCGAGATCCGACTTGGTGACGCCAGTGTCGGCGCCCAGGATGAACACCGTGGCATGCGCCGAGGGCAGCAGGCCCAGCGTCAGCTCGGGCTCGGTGCCGATGGCGTTGAGCCCCGGCGTGTCCAGCACCACCAGCCCGCGCTTGAGCAGCGGGTGCGGCAGGTTGATACGGGCATGGCGCCAGGCAGGCACCTCGACGCGGCCTTCGGCATCCAGAGGCGGGTTGCCGTCCGGGCGCTCGTCGTCCCAGAAGCCCAGCGCCTTGGCTTCTTCCAGCGATACGACGCGGGTGCGCATGACCTCCTGCAGCGCCTGCGCCATGTCGTCCGGGCGGGAGAGATCAAGCTCGATGCGCGTCCACCAGCGCGGCTGGTGCCGCAGCTCGGCAAGTGATGCGGCCTCCAGCCGCGTCTCGATCGGCAGCAGCACCAGGCCCACCGGCTCGTCGGCGTCATAGCCCAGCTCCACCGGGCACATGGTGGTGCGCCCCGGCGTGGCGGGCAGCATGCGCCGGCCGGTCTCAGCAAAGAAGATGGCGTTGATCAGCTCGGACTTGCCGCGGGAGAACTCGGCGACAAACGCGACCACGAGCTTCTCGCCGGCCAGCCGCGCGCGCATGGCGTCGAACCAGCCCGCCTGGGATTCGTCCAGCAACTCCTCGTCGCGCACCAGCCGCGCCAGGCGGCCCAGCCGGGCATCCAGGGCCGCGCGCCAGGCGCTCAGCTCGTCGAGCTGGCGGGCAAAGGTCGGGGCGGAGTTCTGCGTCATGGCCAGGATGCTGCCTGCTCGGCAAGGTTGCAAAGGGGCAATGAATCATGGTATCCGAGCGCAGATCCTGGCCGGGGCATCGGACGGCAGCGTTACCAGGCGGTTACCACGCGGGCGTGCGGCGGCGGGCCTTTCACGCGCTCCGGCGCCACGCCGGCAGCCCGGCCGTGCCCCGGTCGCGCCTCAGCGCTTCTGGCAGCGGGGGCAGAAGAAGGTCGACCGCTGGGCTTGCACGATGCGCCGCACCGGCGTGCCGCACATCCGGCAGGGCTCACCCTCGCGGCCATAGACCCGGGTCTCCAGCTGGAACGCACCCGGGTCGCCATGCGCGTCCCGGAAGTCGCGCAAGCTGCTGCCGCCCACCTCCACCGCGCGGCGCAGCACGCTACGCACGGCGTCCAACAGGCGCTCGCAGCGCACCCGGCTGAGCTTGCCAGCGGGCACGCGGGGATCGATGCCGGCCATGAAGAGCGCCTCGCAGGCGTAGATGTTGCCCGCACCCACCACCACATCGCCCGCCATCAACACCGGCTTGACGGCCGCACGCCGGCCGCGCCAGGCGGCGTGCAGGTGGGCGCCGGTCAGCGTCTCATCAAAGGGCTCGCGGCCCAGGCCGCTCAGCAGCCGCGCGGCCATGCCGGCATCCAGCGACGGACTCCAGACCACCGCGCCGAAGCGCCGCGGATCGGTCAGGCGCAGCACGCCGCGATCCGTGACCAGGTCCATGTGGTCGTGCAAGCCGACGGCCGTGCTGGCGGAGGAAAAGCTCAGCGAGCCCGACATGCCCAGGTGGATCAGCAACCCACCGACCGGCTCGGCTTCGTCCGCATGGCGCCGCAGCAGCGGCACCCACAGATATTTGCCCCGTCGCTGCACCACGCCCACCACCGCGCCGGCCAGGAGCGCCGGGTCGATGCCGAGCGGCCAGCGTAGCGGCTTGCCCAGCCGCAGGCCGGTCACGTGCGCACCCAGGATGCGATCGGCAAAGCTCTGCCGGGTGACTTCGACTTCGGGCAGCTCGGGCATGGGCGCGATTATCCGAACCGCCTCGCCCGGCCCCGCGGCGCAAGAACGTTCGCCAGCGCCATGACATGCCCCCTACCTAGAATGGCCCGACGCCACAGGAGCCTGCATGCCCCTTGACCCATACGCCGCTGGGCACGCCCCGCGGTCTGCCACGCACCGGGCCGGTCCGGCTCGCGCCTTCTCCTGCGCCGATCCGGCCGTCGACGCCGCCCGCACCATGCGGCGCGGCCCATTTCCCGCCAGCCCGGCGCCCGCCCGGCGCGCCGCCGCTGCGCTCGCGCTGCTGTGCAGCCTGGCGGCCCAGCCGGGGCTCGCCGCACCTCAGGCAGCCGCCACATCCCATGCCCCACCCGGCTCCGATGCCGCCCGCGCGGCAGCGGCACACGTGCCGCGCTCGGACATGGACGCGCGCCTCTTCTACGAGGTGCTGATCGGCGAGATGCAGCTGCGCGAAGGCCAGCCCGGCACCGCCTACGAGATCATCCTGGACGCTGCCCGCCGCACCAAGGACGAGCAGCTGTTCCAGCGGGCGGTGGAGATCGCCGTGCGCGGCCAGTCAGGCGAGCAGGCACTGGCCGCCGCCCGCGCCTGGCGCACCGCGCTGCCGAGCTCGCGTGCCGGCCATGAATACACCGCGCAGATCCTGCTGGCCCTGGGCCGCCCCGGTGAGGCCGTCGAACCCCTGCGCGACCTGCTGCGCCTGACGCCGCCAGAGCAGCTGCCCGGCGCCCTGGCGACCATCCCGCGCCTGATGGGGCGGGTGCAGGACCGCCAGGAGGCCGCGCGCTACGTCGACGAGATCACCACCCCCTTCCGTACACAGGAGGGCGCCGCGGCCAGCGCATGGGCGGCCAGCGGTTGGGGCTGGCTGGCCGCTGACGATGGCGACCGAGCGCTCGAAGCCCTGCGCCGTGCGCTGGGCGCATCAGCCGCCGACGAATCCGCGGGACTGCTCGCCGTCGAACTGATGAAGAGCCGGCCCGTGGCCGAAGAGCTGCTGCAGACCCATCTGCAGGCCCGCCCGGACAGCGCCCTGGTGCGCCTGGCGTACGCCCGCCGCCTGATCGAATCGCAGCGCCTGGCACCGGCCGCAGAGCAGCTGGAGGTGGCCACCCAGCTGCGCCCGGAGTATGGCGGCGCCTGGATCACGCTGGGCGCCGTGCGGCTGGACCTCAAGCAGCCGGCCCAGGCCGAGGCGGCACTCAACCGCTACCTGGCCCTGCGCGAAAGCGCCCGCCGTGCCGAGGCTCAGGCCCAGGCCCAGGCGCGCGCGCAGGCCGCCTCGGCGCCTGAAGGTGGTGAAGGCCCCCAGGGCCCCCTCCTCGTGCTGAGCACCGACACCGCGACCGCCGAGCAAGACGCCCAGGCCTATCTGCTGCTCGCACAGGCGGCTGAGCAGCGCGGCAACCTGCGTCAGGCCCAGTCGTGGCTTGACCGCATCCCCGAGCAAGGCACCAGCTTGCTCGTGCAGATGCGCCGCGCCAGTCTGCTCGCCCGCCAAGGCCGACTCGACCAGGGGCTCGCGCTGCTGCAGCACGCGCCCGCTTCCAGCGAGGCCGAGGAGCGCGCCCGCTTCCAGGCGCAATCGGCCCTGCTGCGCGAAGCGCAGCGCTGGCACGCGGCTTACGACCTGCTGCAGCAGGCGGTCACGCGTTTCCCGCAGGACGCCGACCTCCTCTATGAGCAGGCCATGGTCGCCGAGAAGCTGCGGCGCTATGACGACATGGAGCGGCTGCTGCGCCGCATCATCGAGATCGACCCCAAGCACTACCACGCGCACAACGCCCTGGGCTTCAGCCTGGCCGACCGCGGCCTGCGTCTGGAAGAGGCCCGCCGGCTGATCGTGCGCGCGCTGGAGCTCTCGCCTGGCGACGCCTTCATCACCGACAGCCTCGGCTGGGTCGAGTTCCGCCTGGGCCGCCTGGACGAAGCCCGCCGCCTGCTGCAGCAAGCTTATGAAGGCAAGCCCGACCCGGAGATCGCCGCCCATCTCGGCGAGGTGCTCTGGGCCCAAGGCCAGCGCGACGAAGCCCGGCGCATCTGGCGCGAGGGGCAGCAACGTGACCCGGCCAACCAGACGCTCCGAGACACGCTCAAGCGGCTGAAGGTACGCCCCTGATGCAGCAGGTCCGCATGTGGCCGGGAGGCCGCCGGCACACCGAGGCCCGGCATGCAGGTGCGCCACGCATCAGCGGGGAGTACGTGGACCCGCTTCACGCAGGCTCGGCGCCCGGCCCGACCCGGCGCGCCGCCGCGGCCTGGCTCCTCGCCTGCGCACTGCTTCCCGGCTGCGCCACCGCACCGTCGGCCTGGCCGCCGCTGCCGCCCGGCCAGCTCAGCGGCCGGCTGGCGGTGCGCCCGCTGGATGAACCGGGCCAGGGCTTCTCCGGCGCCTTCGACTTTGAAGGCGCGCCCGACAACGGCCGCCTGCGCCTGAGCACCCCCCTGGGCACCGTCGTCGCCGAGGCCCGCTGGGCCGGCGAACGCGCGCAGTTCACCGGGCCCGACGGCAGCCGGCGCAGCGGCCGGCTCGACGACTTGGCGGAAGACGCGCTGGGCGAGCGCCTGCCCGTCGCCGCCCTGCTCGCCTGGGTCCGCGGCCAGCCCGCAGCCGGCGTACCGGCCGATCCCCTGCCCCCGCCGCAGGCTGGCTTCAACCAACTTGGCTGGCGTATCGATCTGACCCAGCAAAGTGAGGGCTGGGTGATCGCCGAGCGCGAGACGCCGCCGCGTGTGCGCGTGCGCATCAAGCTCGACCGCTGATCCGACCGCCGACCCATGCGCGCCCTCTACGACCTGCCCGCCCCGGCCAAGCTCAACCTCTTCCTGCACGTCACCGGCAAGCGTGCCGATGGGTACCACCTGCTGCAGTCCGTTTTCGTGCTGATCGACTGGCAGGACACCCTGCACATCGAACGCCGCGACGACGGCCATCTGCACCGCCACGACCTGGGCACGACCCTGCCGGCAGATGACCTCTGCCTGCGCGCCGCCCGCGCGCTGCAGCAGGCCAGCGGCACGCGGCTGGGCGCCGACATCCACATCGACAAACACATCCCCTGGGGCGCCGGCCTGGGCGGCGGCAGCTCGGATGCGGCCACGGTGCTGCTGGCGCTAAACCGGCTATGGGACCTGCACTGGCCACGCCAGCGGCTGCTGCAGCTTGCCGCCACGCTGGGCGCCGATGTGCCCTTCTTCGTCCTCGGCCGCCCGGCCTGGGTAGAAGGCATCGGCGAGCGCCTCACACCACTGCCGCCGTCAGCCCAGCTGCCCGCGCACTATGCGGTCCTCAAGCCGCCCCAGGCCTTGCCGACCGCCGCCGTGTTTGCCAGCCCCCACTTGCTCAGGTCAGAAAAGCCGGCTATAGTCGCAGACTTTCTTGCAGCCCCCCGGGGTTACGGTCGCAACGACCTGCAGGAGGCCGCCAAAGCCCTCAGCAGCGATGTGACCCAGGCCCTGGAGCTCTTGAGCGGCACGTTCGGCAACAGCCGGATGACCGGCTCCGGCAGCGCGGTGTTTGCCTGGACCAGCGACGTCCGGCACAGCGCCTGGACCGCAGCCCTGCCCCAAGGCTGGACGGGCCGCCTGTGTCAGGCCTTGCCGGCCCATCCGCTTGTCGGCTGGGCCAGCGACCCCGAAAACCGCGGGGCCGGCTGAAGCGGCACGGGCTTGCAAGGAGCGGTTTTTGGTCACGGCGCAAGCCGTGCCCTGTGTAGGGGAGTCGCCAAGTTGGTTAAGGCATCGGATTTTGATTCCGACATTCGAGGGTTCGAATCCTTCCTCCCCTGCCAACCTACACAGACGACATGTCGTGCCGCCCAGCGCCACATCGCGATCCTGGGCCCTTTCGGTCGATGACCGGCCGGCATCTCGCCATCCGACGGGAGTCCAGTCGACCCGGCACCTGACCGGGGCCTCGCCACTGCCATCACCCTCCCGTCCCGCCTGACCCGATCACCCGCCGCTGCTCTGGCGCAGCGCCGTGGCCACGCTGGTCGCTACGGGCACACTGCTCACCCCTCCTGAAGCGCCGCCGCCCCGCGCCGCGCCCGTCCTCCTCCAGACTTTCAAGACCAGCCCCATGCTGTCCGACACCGTCATCTTCACTGGGAATGCCAACCCCGCCCTGGGCGAAGAGATTGCCCGCCACCTGGGCGTCGAACTGGGCAAGGCGACCGTCGGCCGCTTCTCCGACGGCGAGGTGACGGTCGAGATCCAGCAGAACGTGCGCGGCCGCGAGGTCTTCGTTGTGCAGTCCACCTGCGCGCCGACCAACGACAACCTGATGGAGTTGCTGATCATGGTGGACGCGCTCAAGCGCGCCTCCGCTCAGCGCATCACGGCCGTCATCCCGTATTTCGGCTACGCGCGCCAGGACCGCCGCCCGCGCTCCACCCGTGTACCAATCTCCGCCAAGGTCGTGGCCAACATGCTCGAGGCCGTGGGCGTCAGCCGCCTGCTGACCATGGACCTGCATGCTGACCAGATCCAGGGCTTCTTCGACATCCCGGTGGACAACATCTACGCCTCGCCAGTCCTGCTGTCGGACCTGCAGTCCAAGCGCTATGAGGACCTGGTGGTCGTGTCGCCGGACGTCGGCGGCGTGGTTCGGGCCCGCGCGCTGGCCAAGCAGCTGGGTTGCGACCTGGCCATCATCGACAAGCGACGCCCCAAGGCCAACGTGTCGGAGGTGATGCACGTCATCGGCGAGATCGAGAACCGCAACTGCGTGATCATGGACGACATGATCGACACCGCCGGCACGCTGGTAAAGGCAGCCGAGGTGCTCAAGGAGCGCAATGCCAAGAGCGTGTTCGCCTACTGCACGCATGCGGTGTTCTCCGGCCCGGCCATCGAGCGCATCAAGGGCTCGCAGCTCGACGAGGTGGTCATCACCAACACCATCCCGCTGAGCACCGAGGCCAAGGGCACGAGCAAGATCCGTCAGCTCTCCGTGGCCTTCCTCTTTGCCGAGACCATCCGCCGCATCTCTGACGGCGAGTCGGTCACCTCCCTCTTCGCGGAGCAGAACAACAACTTCTGATCCGCATGACCGGGGTCGCGGCGTTCAGCCGTGGCCCGCTTTCCAGCGCCTGGTCGCGGGCGCTTTCACTTCAACTGGAGTCATCCATGAAATTCGTCGCATTCGAGCGCCAACTGCAGGGGACCGGAGCGAGCCGCCGCCTGCGTCGCGCCGGCAAGGTCCCGGGCATCGTCTACGGTGCCGGCCAGCCCGCCACCATCGAGCTGGACCACAACGCCCTCTTCCACGCGCTGAAGAAGGAAGCCTTCCACTCCTCCATCCTCGAGATGGAACTGGCCGGCAAGACCGAGAAGGTTCTGCTGCGCGACGTGCAGATGCACGCCTTCAAGCCCCAGGTTCTGCATGTGGACTTCCAGCGCGTCGACGCCACGACCCGCATCCAGAAGAAGGTGCCGCTGCACTTCATCAACGAGGCCGAGGCGCCCGCCGTCAAGCTGGACAAGTGCGTGATCAACCACGTGGTCTCCGAGCTCGAGATCGAATGCCTGGCCGAGAAGCTGCCGGAGTTCCTGACCATTGACCTGGGCAACCTGCAGAAGGGCCAGTCGCTGCACGTGGAAGACGTCAAGTTCGACGCCGGCATCAAGGTCGTCACGCACGGCCGCAAGAACCCGGTGATCGCCACCGTCGTCGAGCCGGTGGCCGAGGAAGTCATCGTGGCCGCCGCCCCGGCCGCTGCGCCCGCCAAGGGCAAGGCCGCCAAGGGCAAGAAGTGATGCCTCGCCGGCCGTGTGCCGGCTTGCGCGCGCCCTGCTGAGCCGCGCACCTCACTTGCCTGACAAGCCCCGCTCAAGCGGGGCTTGTCGTTTGTGGCCCCTGGCCGGCATGCTGGCCGGCCTCGTGCGATGCCGCATCTGCCCGCCGGCTCGCTCCACTTGCTGCGGCCCTGGCCGCTGCCTCCCATGATCCGACTCTTCGTCGGCCTCGGCAATCCGGGGCCGGAATACGACGCCACGCGGCACAACGCCGGCTTTTGGTGGGTGGACGCGGTCGCCCGCAAGCTGGGCGTGACGCTGCAGCCGGACCGCAGCTATCACGCTCTGGTCGCCCGGGCCAACCTGCCCGGCGGCCCGGTTTGGCTGCTGCAACCGCAGACCTATATGAACCTGTCGGGCAAGTCGGTCGCCGCGTTGGCCCGCTTCTTCAAGATTGCGCCGCAGGAGATCCTGGTGGCGCACGACGAACTTGACCTGCTCCCCGGCGACATGAAGCTCAAGCACGGTGGCAGCCCCGCAGGCCACAACGGGCTCAAGGACATTCAGGGCCAGCTGGGCGACGCCGGTTTCTGGCGCCTGCGCCTGGGCATCGGCCACCCGGGCGACCGTGCCGAGGTGGCGGCCTATGTGCTGCGCAGGCCGCCGGTGGCCGAACGCGAGGCGCTGGAAGGCTGCATCGACCGCTCGCTGCCGGCGCTGGACGCCTTTCTGGCCGGAGACATGGAGCGCGCGGTGCGGTTGATCCATGCCAAACCGCAGCGGCCCAGGCCGCCTCAGCCGGCCCGCCGCCCCGCGCCACAGATGGCGCCGACGGCAGGCAGTGGCCCCGCCCCGGCTGCCGAGGGCACGCAGACGCCAGCGGACCGCCCCAGCCCGTCGCCCGGCAGCCCCAGTGCGGGCGGTGGCGGGGTGGCCTGAACGGGCTACGCGCCCGAGCCCCTTCCACCACCGACCTCTCGAGCCGACATGGACCACGACCGCAGCCTCCCCGCTTCCCGCCTTGCCGGCAACGGACCCAGCCGCCGTCCGGCACCGCCAAGCCTGCTGCTGATGCTGGCACTGGCCGCTGCGGGCGGGGCCCAGAGTTCCGCATCGGCGGCGTCCATCTATCGGTGCGGCAACAGCTTCTCGCAAGTGCCGTGTCCGCAGGCTACGGTGGTGGAGCTGCGCGGCGACACACCGAGCGCGGCCGACATGCGGGCCACCCGCCAAGCAGTGGAGCGCGATGCCGCACTGGCGGCGGACCTGGCCCGCGAGCGCGAGCAACGCGAACGTCACGCCGCCCGGCAGGGCGCCGCATCGCTCGGCGGCGCGCCGAGGCAGGAGCAGGTCTCGACCCAGCCGACCGCAAGGAAGGCTTCGGGCCGCGCGCACAAGCGCGGTGCCCGCACGCCATCGGATGACTTCACCGCCGTGGTGCCGGGCACCCGCCCTAAGCGCAGCGGCAACTGACCCGCACGCGGGGACCATGCCCCGGTCGGCGCGTCACATGCTGCCGCGCATCACCGTCACTGCCGGCTCAGGCGGCCTTGATCTGCAGCCGGCGGTACTTGGCCCAGAGCTGGTCGCGGCTCTCGGTGTGGTCCGGATCCACCGGGATGCACTCCACCGGGCAGACTTGCACGCACTGTGGCTCATCGAAGTGGCCGACGCATTCGGTGCAGCGGGCCGGGTCGATGACGTAGATCTCCGGGCCCATCGAGATCGCCTGATTTGGGCACTCGGGCTCGCAGACGTCGCAGTTGATGCACTCGCTGGTGATCTTGAGCGCCATGGCGTGTAACGATGTGACGGAGGACAGCCGTGTCCAGAGGCGCTCGCCTTCAGCCCGGTCAGCTGCTCGGCTGGGCCACGCGGGTCTTCAGGCGTGCGAGCACCGAGGGTGCCACGAACTTGGAGACATCACCGCCGAGCACGGCAATCTCGCGTACGAAAGTACCGGAGACGAACTGGTACTGGTCGCTTGGCGTGAGGAACACCGTCTCCACATCAGGCATGAGCTGGCGGTTCATGCCGGCCATCTGGAACTCGTACTCGAAGTCGCTGACCGCGCGCAGGCCACGCACCACCACGCGGCCGCCGTGTTCGATGACGAAGTCGCGCAGCAGACCGCGGAAGGCGATGACCTCCACGTTCGGATAGGCCCGCGCAGACTCCTGCGCGATCTCCAGCCGCTCATCCAGGCTGAACATGGTCCGCTTGTGGTGACCCGCCGCCACGGCCAGGATCAGCCGGTCGAACAGCGTGCTGGCACGGCGCATGAGGTCCTCATGGCCGAGCGTCATGGGGTCGAAGGTGCCGGGGTAGATGGCGGTCAGGCTTTGGGGGGAGCTCACGTTGGGCGTCCGTCGGGTCGGGTCAGGTCATGCGCCGGCGCACACGCATCGGAGCAGCGCCGGGCACAGGTTGGCGGGCAGTTTAGTAGCGCGATGCCGCTGCCATCTCCGGATCAGCCGCCCGCCCGGCGCAGCAAGTGGTAATGCACCGCACCGGCACGGCCAAAGCGGTGCAGCGCCAGGCCCAGCGCGGCAGCCTGTTGCTCGCTCAGCGGCTCGCCGGATTCGAGATAGAGCCATCCATCGGGCAGCAGCAGCGGCAGTGCCGCCTGCAGCGGGAGCAGTCGGTCGTCGGCAAATGGCGGATCCAGCAGCACCAGGCCGAAGCGCTGCGTGCAACGGTGCATCCAGGCCAGGGCGTCGGCTGTATGGACCTCGACCGCCTGGGCCTGCAGGCGCTCGCGCACCGCCCGCAGGCCAGCAGCCAGGCGGGCATCGCGCTCCAGCAAGACAACCGGCGAGGCACCACGCGAGGCGGCTTCGAAACCCAGTGCGCCGCTGCCGGCATAGGCATCCAGCACGCTCCAGCCGGCCAAGTCCTGGCCCAGCCAGTTGAAGAGCGTCTCGCGCACGCGGTCAGGCGTGGGCCGAAGGCCCGGCGCATCCGGTACGGGCAGGCGGCTGCGGCGCCACAGGCCGCCGATGATGCGCAACTCGTGCGGCGCGGCCCGCGTGGCCGCGCCGGCCCGCTGCGAGCGCCCTGACGCAGGACGGCTGGTGGACGGGGGGTCGGATCGGGGCGGCGGGCGGCGGGCAGTCACCACGGGATTGTGGCGCGCACCGTAATGCACTTTGGCTCGGCGCCTGCTTACCGGCCGCGGCAGCGAGCTGCAATCGCGGCAGGGGACGGCCCCATGTCGCAGCGTCGCAGGCGCCCATGCCGCCGCGTCCCGGTCCCTAGAATGGCCGAATGTTCAGTTTCTTCCGGAAGAAGGCCCCCGCTCCCGCCCCTGCGGAGCCCGCCATCGCGCCCGCTCCGCCGGCCCCTTTGCCGTCGCCCGCGGCCGCACCCGTACCTGCCGCAACGCAGGCAGCAACCCCTGCGACAGCGTCAACGCTGGCAACGCCGACAGCGGCGGCCGGCGCAGCCAGCCCGGCGCTCGCCCCCGCACCCGCCCCCGCACCCGAAGCGGAGCCCGCCGCCCGGCGTGGCTGGCTGGACAAGCTGCGCGCCGGCCTGCGCAAGACAGGCTCCTCCATCACCCAGGTCTTCACCGGCACGCGCATCGACGATGCGCTGTACGAGGAGCTGGAGGCCGCGCTGCTGATGGCCGATGCCGGCGTGGGCGCGACCGAGCATCTGCTGGCCGACCTCAAGCGCCGGGTCAAGGACTCCAAGGCCACCGAACCCCAGGCGGTCAAGGGGCTGCTGACCGATGCCATCGCAGAGCTGCTGCAGCCGCTGCAGCGCCCGCTCGAGATCGGCCGCCATCAGCCTACGGTCATCATGGTGGTGGGCGTTAACGGCGCGGGCAAGACGACGAGCATTGGCAAGCTCACGCGTCACCTGGCCGATGCCAGGCAGTCCGTGCTGCTGGCCGCGGCTGACACCTTCCGCGCCGCGGCCCGTGAGCAGCTGGGCGTGTGGGCCGACCGCAATCAAGTGGAGATCGTCAGCCAGGAAGGCGGCGACCCGTCCGCCGTGAGCTTCGACGCGATCAAGGCCGGCATGGCCCGCAAGCGGGATGTGGTGATCGCCGACACCGCCGGCCGGCTGCCCACGCAGCTGCACCTGATGGAGGAGCTCAAGAAGATCCGCCGCACCATTGCCAAGGCCATGGACGGCGCACCGCACGAAGTGCTGCTGGTGGTGGATGGCAACACCGGGCAGAACGCGCTGACGCAGGTGCAGGCCTTCGATGCGGCGCTCGGCCTCACCGGGCTGATCGTCACCAAGCTCGACGGCACGGCCAAAGGCGGCGTGCTGGCGGCGATCGCGCTGTGGGCCCGCCAGCGCGGCACGCCGGTGCCGGTCTACTTCATCGGCGTGGGCGAGAAGCTGGAAGACCTGCAAACCTTCGACGCGCGGGAGTTTGCGCAAGCGCTGCTGGGTTGAGCGCAGGCTGTGCGGCGCCCGGCCTGCGCCCGGGGTGACCAGGAGGCGCGCAAGGCCCGCTGCAGGCCACCCAATCAGGCTGTCTCGCGCCGCCCCGGATGGACCGGGCCGCCGGAGTCCCGAGCGTCCAGCGGCGCCGGGGCCGTTTCCAGCTCGTCGAACCAGGTGGATGGCGGGGGCTCGCGCAGCTCCTGCGTCTCGCCCACCTCGGGTTCGTCGAAGGCCGTCAGACGCTGAGCCGGCGCGGTAAAGCGCTGTTCGGCGGCGCGCAGGCCCTCCCGCGCGTCGGCGCCCAGAATGGCCTCGCGTGCCGCGGCCGCCGTCGGCAGATTGGTCTCAGGCCAGACGTGCAGCGCGATGCCTGCGGCGCGCACCACGCGGTCCATGCGCGCATGGCGACGCGCGGTGCGGTCGCTCTCGCCCACGGGGGAGCGCACCTCCACGACGGCGATGACTTCGGACTGCGCATTGCACACGAGCAGGTCCACGCACAGGTGGCCGACGCGGCGCATCCATTCGTTGTAGGAATTGCGCGTGGGCACGCGCATGAAGCGAGAGATGGGCACCTGGGCCAGCACCAAGTGCTCGGGTACGGCCTCGCGCAGCACGCTCCAGGCCTGGCGCTCGGCTGCAGTCAGAATGCGGCTGGGCTCAGGCGGCCAGGAGGCCACCGTGTCCAGGGCCTCCACCGCGCGTGGGCGGGCCGTGCCGCGCCCGACTGCTGGTGCTGGTATGGAGCGGACGCGCCGCCGCCACAACAGCAGGCCCGCCAGGGCCGCCAGACAAGCCAGAGCCAGCGCGAGCGCGCCCAGGGGAAGGGAGTCCATGTTCGGTGCCGGTACTGCGGAGTGAACCGCCTAACGTATCAGCCGTCCCTGGGCGGGTCAACGCGGGATGCGTACCAAGGCGTTTCGACCCGCCGCGGGTTAGCCCGCGGGACGGCCTTTGCCGTGCCAGGCTGCGCGCTCCAGGGTGCGGCCGGCGTGATCGGGCCCGGTGCCGGCTGCCACGCCGCTCAGCGCGGCATGCCGGGCAGGCCCTTCATGCCGCCCATGCGCTTCATCATCTTCATCAGGCCCCCGCCCTTCATCTTTTTCATCATGGACTGCATCTGCTCGAACTGGTTGAGCAGGCGGTTGACGTCCTGCACCTGCACGCCTGCACCGGCAGCGATGCGGCGTTTGCGGCTGGCCTTGATCAGCTCGGGCTTGCGGCGCTCCAGCGGCGTCATCGAATGGATGATGCCTTCCATGCGGCGCACGTCGCGTTCGGCGCGGTCCATGTCGGCCTGGCCGGCCTTGGCGGAGATCTCGGTGGGCAGCTTGTCCATCAGGCCGGAGAGGCCGCCCATCTTTTTCATCTGCGAGAGCTGGGAGAGGAAGTCCTCCAGGTCGAAGTTGTTGCCGGACTTGATCTTCTCGGCGAGCTTCTGGGCGGCGGCCACGTCGACGCCCTTTTGCACCTCCTCGACAAGCGCGACGATGTCACCCATGCCCAGTACGCGGCCGGCATGGCGCTCGGCATCGAACACCTCCAGGCCGTCGATCTTCTCGGACACGCCGGCGAACTTGATCGGCGCGCCGGTGACGCTGCGCACCGACAGTGCCGCGCCGCCGCGCGAGTCGCCGTCGAGCTTGGTCAGCACGATGCCGGTCAGCGGCAGCGCCTCCTTGAAGGCCTTGGCGGTGTTGATCGCGTCCTGGCCCTGCATCGCGTCGACGACGAACAGCGTCTCGATCGGCTTGAGCAGCTGGTGCAGCTCGCGGATCTCGGCCATCAGCGCCTCGTCGATGGCCAGCCGGCCGGCGGTGTCGACGATCAGCACGTCGAAGTAATGCCGGCGGGCATGGTCCATGGCCGCCAGGGCGATGTCGCGGGGCTTCTGGTCCGGGGCGGACGGGAACCACTCGCCGCCGGCCTGTCTGGTCACCGTCTTGAGCTGCTCGATGGCCGCGGGCCGGTACACGTCGGCCGAGACCGTCAGCACCTTCTTCTTGCGCTTTTCGATCAGGTGCTTGGTGAGCTTGGCGGTGGTCGTCGTCTTGCCGGAGCCCTGCAGGCCGGCCATCAGGATGACCGCAGGCGGCTGCGTGGCGAGGTTGAGGTCGGCCACCGGGCGCAGCGTGCCGTCCGGGGCGGTCTCGCCCATGGTGGCGATCAGCTCCTTGTGCACGATGCCAACCAGCGCCTGGCCCGGCGTCAGCGAGCCCAGCACGTCCTGGCCCAGCGCCTTGTCCTTCACGCGGGCGATGAAGTCGCGCACCACCGGCAGCGCGACGTCGGCCTCCAGCAGGGCCATGCGCACCTCGCGCAGCATGTCCTGCACGTTGCTTTCGGTGATGCGGGCCTGGCCCCGCATGGTCTTGACCAGTCGGCCCAGTCGTTCGGACAGGTTGGATGCCATGGAGTGGCGTGCGGCGGCACGCTGAGAGCAAGGGTGAAGGAAGGGCGGGCGCGACAGGGATGATCGCCTGCCGGCGCGGGCCGGCGCAGCCGCGGCCACTGCAGTACACCAGCCGCGGTGTCCGGCCGCATCGTCGGTAGGCCCCAGCGGCAAGCTGTGAGCAGTCGTCTGCAGCACAGGGGGCGGCCGGCGCGGCCGTCTGGCGCGTTCCGCCCCCGTACACTAGCCGGATGATTTTATCGCCCGGCCCTTCGGTACTGCCCTCATCTGCTCCGCTGGTGTTGGCCGTGCCGAGCGCGGTCGCCGTGCTGTCCTATGCCGCAGCCTGCCTGCGTGGCAGCAAGCGCCGGCTTGGGCTTGCGCTCATCGTCGGCTGGCTGGCACAGGCGGTCGCCCTGCTGGCTGACAATCTCGGCTGGGGCTTGGCCGACCGGGGCGCCCGCTTCGGCTTTGCACCGGCGCTGTCGGCCACCGTATGGATGGTGGTCGCCGTCTATGCCGTCGAAAGCCGCTGGCTGCCTTTGCCCGGCGCACGGCGGGTGCTGGCGGCACTTGGCATGGCCGCCGCGGCACTGGCCTGGGCCTTTCCAGGCGAGCTCCGGCCGCATGTCGCCTCGGCTTGGGCGCCGCTGCACTGGGTCCTCGGCTTTGCGTCCTATGGGCTCTTCGGTGCCGCGGTGCTGCATGCGCTGATGTGGCGCCAGGGGGACCGGCAGCTGCGCAGCGGCGTGCGCACCGTGGCGCGGGCAGCGCTTACCGACGGCCCGTCGCACATGGGCATGCCGCTGATGAAGATCGAATCGCTGATCTTCCGCTTCGTACGCGCGGGCTTTGCGGTGCTGACGGTGGCCATTGTGCTGGGCTGGTGGGTGGCAACGCCCTGGCAGTGGGACCACAAGACGGTCTTCTCGGTGCTGGCCTGGCTGGTCTTTGCCGCGCTGCTCGCTGGCCGCGCAGCGCTGGGCTGGCGGGGCCGCACCGCCACGCGCTGGCTGTATGCCGGCAGCGGGCTGCTGCTGCTGGCGTACGTGGGCTCGCGTTTTGTACTCGAGGTGGTGCTGCATCGGCCGCCGCTGGCCTGAGCGCGGCGGCGTGCATGCACGCATATATAGATAGATAGACGACACCGGCCGCCGACCGGGCGGACCGGCGGCGGCCAGACGGCGAGGACGCCATGCTGTTGAAGTGGATCGGGGTCATCCTGCTCGTGGCCGGAGTGCTGTGGCTGCTGCGCAGAAGCGGCCAGCACCCGGCAGCCCAGTCGCCGACGCCGCCGCAGGCGCTGCGCGGGCAGCCGGCGGCGCGTCGCAGCGGGCCGCAGACCGTCGTCGCCTGCACCCATTGCGACCTCCACCTGCCGGTGGACGAAGCCTTCATGGGCCCCGATGGGCGGCCTTACTGCAGCGAGGCGCATCGCATCGCGCATTTGTCGGACGCCGGCCGGCGCGGGCCGCGCGGGGCGTGAGCCGGGACGCCGATCCGTCCGCCACGCGCGGCCCGCGCATTCGCCGCGGCACGGCGGTGCCAGCCGAGCCGACGACGCTGCAAGCCTCGTGGTTCGGCGCGCTCAGCCTAGACCAGCCATCTGAGCCCGGGGCGACGCCGGGCGTGGGGCGCACATCTGACCCGGGCCCGGCGCCGCCGCTCCCGCGCACACGCCCCACCGCGCTGGGCGACCCCTTCGCCCGGATCTACCGCGCCTTTGCCAGCGCCCGTGTCGGCGTGGGCCTGGTGCTGCTGGCCGCCCAGATGGTGCCGGTGGCGCTGGGCAACACCACACTGGGCTGGCCGGTGTGGATCGCGCTGGCCTATGCGCTACAGACCTTTGCCGCCTGGTGGCTGCGCCGGCCGCTGCGCGTGCGCCCCGGCGAGCTGCGCCAGACGCTGGGGCGCCGGCAGTGGGCGGCGACGATCGGCGCCGACCTGCTGACCCTGTCGGCCCTGCACGTGGCGTCGGACGGCAGCAATCTGAACCACCCAGCCTTCCTCGTGCTGCCGGTGCTGATGGCCGGCGTGCTGACCACGCGCCGCCAGGCACTGGCGGTAGCCGCGGCCGCCACGTTGATGCTGCTGGCCACCGCCATGCTGCGCGGCCTGACAGGTAGCGAGGTGACCGCGCTGATCACCCAGGCGGGCCTTCTGGGTGGCGGCCTCTTCCTGATCACGTTGCTGGCGGGCGAGCTCTCCAGCCGCCTGGCGCGCGAGGAACAGACCGCGCGCGGCAGCCTGGAACTCGCCCGCCAGCAGGCCCAGATCAACCGCCTGGTGATCGACGAGATGCAAGACGGCGTGCTGGTGGTGGACCGCCACGGCCGCGTGCGCTCGGCCAACCCAGCCGCGCGGCGGCTGCTGTCGGGCCACGACATGACGCCCCCCGCGCCCTTCCCTCTGCGCAGCCAGTCGGCATGGCAGCCACTGGTCGCCGCGGTGGAGCAGGCGTTTGCGCAGGGCCTGGACGCCGACGGCGGGACCAGCGTCACCCTGGACCTGCCGACGGATGGCGGCCCGCTGCGCCGCGAGCTGCGCCTGCGCGTGCGCTTCACCCGCCGCCGCGACGCCCAGGCGCCCGAGGATCTGTGCGTGCTGTTCCTGGAGGACATGCGCCACCTGCAGACGCGCTCGCGGCAGGAAAAGCTCGCCGCCATGGGCCGCATGTCCGCCGGCATCGCGCACGAGATCCGCAACCCGCTGGCCGCCATCGCACAGGCCAATGCGCTGCTGGCCGAGGACGCGGTGCAGCCGGGCCAGGCGCAGCTCAGTCGCATGATCGCGGACAACGTCGAGCGGCTCAAACGCATCGTCGACGACATCCTCACCGTGGCGCCGCCGGGGCAACGCCCGCCACCACCGCAGATCGACCTGGCGGCCACGGTAGAGCGCTTCTGCGCTGAATGGCGCCAGGCCAACAACCTGGCCAGCGGCCCGCAGTCGGCCGCACTGGTGGTGGACATCGCGGCCGGCGCGCGCGCCCTGGGCTGCCGCTTCGAGCCCGACCACCTGCAGCGCGTGCTGGTCAACCTGCTGGACAACGCCTGGCGCCACGGCAGTCACGACGCCGGCGCGGTGCTGGTGCAGCTGCACGAACACGGCAAGCGCGCCGCGCCACTGGACGGCCAGGCCGGGCGTCCGGTGATGCTGCGCCTGAGCGTGCTCAGCGACGGCCCGCCCATCCCGCCGGACGTGGAGCGTTCGCTGTTCGAGCCGTTCTTCTCCACCCGCAGCCGCGGCACGGGGCTCGGCTTGTATATTTGCCGCGAGCTGTGCGAACGCTATGGCGCGAGCATCGACTACCGCCAGCATCCCGGCGGCGGCGTGCGCCACCGCAACGAGTTCTTCCTCACGCTGCGCGCCCAACCCCTCACGCCGCCATGACGTCCCCTGCCCTGTTCAGCCTGCTGGTGGTCGACGACGAGCCTGACCTGCGCACGCTCTACGAGCTGACGCTGCTGCGGGAGGGCTATGACGTGGAGACCGCCGGCAGCGTGGAGGACGCCTGGCTGCACCTCAAGGACCGTACCTACAGCGCGGTGATCACCGACTTGCGCCTGCCCGACGGCACCGGCCTCGATCTGCTGCATCGCATCGAGGCTGCGGGGCGGCGCGAGAAGACCATCGTCATCACCGCCTACGGCTCGGCCGAGAACGCGGTGGAGGCGCTCAAAGCCGGCGCCTTCGATTACCTGACCAAGCCGGTGGACCTGCGGCAGTTCCGCAGCGTCGTCGCCTCGGCGCTGGGCCTGGGTGGCGCGCCAGCCGGGGCCTCGGCCAAGACGGTGGTGGGTACGGCAGCGCTCCCGGTGGCCGGCGCGGGCCGCGCGGCCCCTGCAAGCACGGCCTCCGCGCCCGGCGCGGCCGCCGCTTCGCTACTCGCCGACGAGCCCGCCTCCAGCCCCTCCAGCGGCTCGGCCACCGCCGGGCCATCGGCCTGGTCGCGCCCGCTGTCGCCGCCGCCGATGACGGCTGTCACCTCCTCATCCCCCGCCCCACTGGCCGCGCCTGCCGCCCCAACCAGCCCCACGCTTCAGCGCATGGCCGGCAGCTCGGTGGCCATGCAGCAGGTGCGCTCGCTGATCGACAAGGTTTCGCGCAGCATGGCCCCGGTGTGGATCCACGGCGAATCAGGCACCGGCAAGGAGTTGGTCGCTCGTGCCATCCACGAGGTGAGTGCGCGCAGCAGCGGGCCGTTCATCGCGGTCAACTGCGGCGCCATTCCCGAGCATCTCCTCGAAGCCGAGTTCTTCGGCTATCGCAAGGGCGCGTTCACCGGGGCCCAGGAGGATCGCGAAGGCTTCTTCCAGGCCGCGCGCGGCGGCACGCTGTTCCTGGATGAGATCGGCGACCTGCCGCTGTCCATGCAGTCCAAGCTGCTGCGGGCCATCCAGGAGCGCGCGGTGCGCCCGGTGGGTGCCGTGAGCGAGGTGCCCATCGACGCGCGCATTCTCAGCGCCACGCACAAGGACCTCGCCGCCGAGGTGCAGGCCGGCCGATTCCGCCAGGATCTGTACTACCGGCTCAATGTCATCCAGATCCGCGTGCCGCCGCTGCGCGAGCGCGTGGAAGACCTGCCCGCCATCTGCGTGCGACTGCTGGAGCGCATTGCGCACGAGGCCGGTATGCCACACGTGCCCGTGCTGACCCGCGAGGCACTGGCTCACCTGATGCCCCAGCCCTTTGCGGGCAACGTGCGCGAACTGGAGAACCTGCTGCACCGCGCGGTGGCTCTCAGCGGCGGCCAGCAGATCGGCGTCGAAGATCTCGGCCTGCCCCCGCCGCAAACGCCGTCCGATGCGGACTGGCTGCGGCGGCTTGCCGGCACCGGGCCGGCTGCGGCGGCTTCCGCGCATGGCACGCCGATGCCCTTGCAGCCTGCCGAAGCACACGCTGTCTACCCAAGCTGGCCACCTGCCTTCGGCAGTGTGACGACCGGCATGCCCGCAGCAACTGGGGCTGCGGCCGCAGCCGACTGGGCCGCCTCTGCGCCTCAGCCGCTGGAGGCCACGCCGCCTGCAGCCGACGACACCGGCGGCGTACCGCCTGCGGTGATGGCCGCGCTCGCCCAGTCGCCGGTGCCCAGCGACCTGGCCCGCTACCTGGACGACATCGAGCGCGACATCCTCATGCGTGCGCTGGAGCAGCACCGCTGCAATCGCACCGCCGCTGGCGCCAGCATGGGTCTGTCGCTGCGGCAGATGCGCTACCGCATGGCCCGCCTGGGAGTGCAGGTGACCGACCATGGCGTCGTGCACGACCCGGCCTCGGCCACGCGCTCGTCCAGCGACGAGGGCGACGAAGCATGATCGCCCCGCTCGTGTGCGCGCTGGCATGACCCCGTGCACGGACGACCCGCCGGCCTGGCAGGGCGGGTGGTGGCACGGCGCCCGTGCCATCCCGTCGCCCAACCACGGCCCGCGGCCTGAGGACGTGCCCATCACGCTGGCCATCGTCCACTCCATCAGCCTGCCGCCCGGCGTCTACGGCGGCGACGAGATCGAGCGGCTCTTCACCAACACGCTGGACTGGTCGGCCCACCCGTACTTCGAGCAGATCCGAGGCCTGCAGGTCTCGTCGCACTTCGTCATCCGCCGCGATGGCCGGGTGCTGCAGTTCGTCGGCGTGGATCATCGCGCCTGGCATGCTGGCCGCTCCTGCTGGCAGGGCCGGGACAACTGCAACGACTGGTCCGTGGGCATCGAGCTCGAAGGGCTGGAAGGCGAGACCTTCGACGACCGCCAGTACCCCGCCCTCGCTGGTCTGCTGCGCGACCTGGCTGCGCACTGGCCCATCACTCAGGTCGTCGGGCACGAGCATGTGGCCCCTGGTCGCAAGCAGGACCCGGGGCCAGGCTTCGACTGGACGCGGCTGCAGCGGCTGCTCGGCTGGCCAGACGAGAAGCTGCCGCCACGCGCCTAGAGAGCCGGCCGCCCCTGCACCGCGCGTCAGCGCCGGCCGCGCCGCAACCGGGCGATCCCTGGGGCCGCCGACACGCCCTGCTGCGGGCTTTCCCGCTTGTGGGCCATAATCCCGCCCCCACGCTACTAATAGCGCTTGAAGCCGCGCCATCCCCTAGATATAGTGCCCTGTCAACGCGAGGGCCCTAGGGGTGCCAGCCAGCGCAGCGCGCCCCGCTGCTGAGGCGCCGCGGCGCCCAACGCCCGGCCCGCCTCGCCCGCCCGACGCGCCAGTCTCACACCTCATCCGGCCCCGAAGGGACTCCCATGCAAGCACTCACGCCCAGCGCCATCCCGCCCTCGTCTCTCGCGCCCATGCAGCCCGGCGCCGAGCCGGCCCATGCGGCCTCTGCCTATGCGGGCTACCAAATCATCCGGCGCAACGGCGCGGTCGTGTCCTTCGAGCCGAGCAAGATCGCCGTGGCCCTGATGAAGGCCTTCCTGGCTGTGCACGGCACCCAGGGTGCGGCCTCCGCCAGCGTGCGCGAGACGGTAGACGGCCTGACCGAGAACGTGGTGCGCGCCCTGCTGCGCTCGCGCCCGGGCGGCGGCACTTTCCATATCGAGGACGTGCAGGATCAGGTCGAGCTGGGCCTGATGCGCGGCGGCCATCACGAGGTGGCCCGCGCCTATGTGCTGTACCGCGAGCGCCGCGCGCAGGAGCGTGCCCGCCAGCAGGCCGACGCCGCAGCGGCCGCGCCTGCGGTCGAGCTGCACGTCACCGACCGCGGCCAGCGCGTGCCGCTGGATCTGCCCAAGCTCCGCGCCCTGGTGGAGTCCGCCTGCGAGGGCCTTGGCAGCGAGGTGAGCGCCGCCCCCATCCTGGCCGAGACCCAGCGCAATCTGTACGACGGCGTGCCGATCGACGAGGTGTTCAAGGCCGCCATCCTGGCCGCCCGCACGCTGATCGAGAAGGACCCGAGCTACACCCGCGTCACCGCGCGGCTGCTGCTGCACACCATCCGCCGCGAGGTGCTGGGCGAAGAGGTCATGCAGGCCGAGATGGGCACGCGCTATGCCGAGTACTTCCCCGGCTTCATCAAGCGTGGCGTGGATGCCGAGCTGCTGGACGACAAGCTGCTGCAGTTCGACCTGAAGAAGCTCGGCGCCGCGCTCAAGCCCGAGCGCGACTACCTCTTCGACTACCTGGGCCTGCAGACCCTGTACGACCGCTACTTCCTGCACGTGCAGGACGAGCGCATCGAGCTCCCCCAGGCTTTCTTCATGCGCGTGGCCATGGGCCTGGCGCTCAATGAGATTGACCGTGAGGCCCGGGCCATCGAGTTCTACGAGGTGCTGTCGTCCTTCGACTTCATGTCGAGCACGCCCACGCTGTTCAACTCCGGCACGCGCCGCTCGCAGCTGTCGTCCTGCTACCTGACCACGGTGCCCGACGATCTGGACGGCATCTACGAGGCCATCAAGGAAAACGCCCTGCTGTCCAAGTTCGCCGGCGGTCTGGGCAACGACTGGACCCGCGTGCGCGCGCTGGGTTCGCACATCAAGGGCACCAACGGCAAGTCGCAAGGCGTCGTGCCCTTCCTGAAGGTGGTCAACGACACGGCCGTGGCCGTCAACCAGGGCGGCAAGCGCAAGGGCGCTGTCTGCGCCTACCTGGAGTCCTGGCACCTGGACGTGGAAGAGTTCCTGGAGCTGCGCAAGAACACCGGTGACGACCGCCGCCGCACCCACGACATGAACACGGCCAACTGGATCCCGGACCTGTTCATGAAGCGCGTGATGGAAAACGGCGAGTGGACGCTGTTCTCCCCGGCCACCTGCCCGGACCTGCACGACAAGTTCGGCAAGGACTTCGAGGCCGCCTACCTGGCCTACGAGGACAAGGTCGCCCGCGGCGAGATCAAGCTGTTCAAGAAGGTCCGCGCCGTGGACCTGTGGCGCAAGATGCTCTCGATGCTGTTCGAGACCGGCCACCCCTGGATCACCTTCAAGGATGCGTGCAACGTCCGCAGCCCGCAGCAGCACGTCGGCGTGGTGCACAGCAGCAACCTGTGCACCGAGATCACGCTCAACACCAACGACAACGAGATCGCCGTGTGCAACCTGGGCTCGGTCAACCTGGCCCAGCACATCAAGGACGGCGGCATTGATCATGACAAGCTGAAGAAGACGGTGCGCACGGCTATGCGCATGCTCGACAACGTCATCGACATCAACTACTACGCGGTCAAGAAGGCGCGTGATTCCAACCTGCGCCACCGCCCGGTCGGCCTGGGCGTCATGGCCTTCCAGGACTGCCTGTACCAACTGCGCATCCCGTATGCCAGCCAGCAGGCGGTGGAGTTTGCCGACCGCTCGATGGAAGCCGTCTGCTACTACGCCTACTGGGCCTCGACCGAGCTGGCCGAGGAACGTGGCCGCTACTCCAGCTATCGCGGCTCGCTGTGGGACCGTGGCGTGCTGCCGCTGGATTCACTGAAGCTGCTGGCCGAGCAGCGCGGCGGTTATGTCGAGGTGGACACGTCCACCTCCATGGACTGGGACGCGCTGCGCGGCCGCATCGCCCAGCACGGCATGCGCAACTCCAACTGCGTGGCCATCGCGCCCACCGCCACCATCTCCAACATCGTCGGCGTCGATGCCTCCATCGAGCCCTGCTTCGGCAACCTGTCGGTCAAGTCCAACCTGTCGGGTGAGTTCACCGTCATCAACGAGTACCTGGTGCGCGACCTGAAGAAGGTCGGCCTGTGGGACGACGTGATGGTCATGGACCTCAAGCACTTCGACGGCTCGCTGCGTCGCATCGACCGCGTGCCCGAGGAGCTCAAGGCCCTTTACGCCACGGCCTTCGAAGTGGAGCCGGTGTGGCTGGTGGAGGCCGCCTCGCGCCGTCAGAAGTGGATCGACCAGGCCCAGTCGCTCAACATCTACATGGCCGGTGCCTCGGGCAAGAAGCTGGATGAGACCTACAAGCTCGCCTGGCTGCGCGGCCTGAAGACCACCTACTACCTGCGCACCATGAGCGCCACGCATGCCGAGAAGTCCACCGTGAAGGCGGGCCAGCTCAATGCAGTGAGCGCCGATGCAGGCATGGGCGGCATGTCTGCACAGCCGGCCGTCATGAGCAGCGAACCTGCTAGCGACGTGAAGTTCTGCTCCATCGACAACCCGGACTGCGAGGCCTGCCAGTAAGGCCAGGCGGCCCCATGCCGGCGGCGCGAGTGAAGGTCATGCAAGCGGTGGCCGTGATGCTCGCGCCGCTCTTGCATGGCCCACCTTCGCGTCGTTGCATGGACCACA
This sequence comes from Pseudomonadota bacterium, assembly GCA_049321005.1. Taxonomy (GTDB): domain Bacteria; phylum Pseudomonadota; class Gammaproteobacteria; order Burkholderiales; family Burkholderiaceae_C; genus Aquabacterium. The sequence continues at coordinate 106,015 of JBMOQL010000002.1, read as the reverse complement.
TGCAACGCACCGCGGGTTCACACGCATGAAGCTCATGGCGATGAACCAAGCGCTGCCCATCTTCGATGCAGCGTCGCAACAACTTCGATGCGCGCGTGTCAAGAAGTGCTTGGTGTTGACACGCAACACCTCTGATAATCCGCCCCTATAGGAAGTACATCCATGTTGGTCTGGGAAGACGACACCCGCCCTGGTTCACAAGCGACGACCAGCACCGCGCGCCCCGATGGGCACGATGCGCGGGCCGCCTCACCGTCTCTCGCTCACGCTGCTTCCGCCTCTTTCATCGCTGCAGCCCAGCCTGCGTTGCAGCCCGCCGTGCAAGCCCGTGCACCGGCCGCATCCACGCCCTCTGCCCCACATCGCACGCCGGCTTCTGCCGTGAGCGCCGTGGCATCCGATACGCGCCGCGTGTCGGCGGCCGACAAGCGCATCATCAACGGCCACACCGACGTCAACCAGCTGGTGCCGTTCAAGTACAAGTGGGCATGGGAGAAGTACCTCGCCACCTGTGCCAACCACTGGATGCCGCAAGAGGTCAACATGTCTCGCGACATCGCGCTGTGGAAGGATCCGAACGGCCTGAGCGAGGACGAGCGCCGCATCATCAAGCGCAACCTCGGCTTCTTCGTCACCGCCGATTCGCTGGCCGCAAACAACATCGTGCTGGGTACCTACCGGCACATCACCGCGCCCGAATGCCGCCAGTTCCTGCTGCGCCAGGCCTTCGAGGAAGCCATCCACACCCACGCCTACCAGTACATCGTCGAGTCGCTGGGCCTGGATGAGGGCGAGATTTTCAACGCCTACCACGAGGTGGCGTCCATCCGCGACAAAGACGAGTTCCTGATCCCGTTCATCGACGCGATCATGAACCCCGACTTCCGCACGGGCACGCCCGAGGCCGACCAGACGCTGCTCAAGAGCCTGATCGTCTTTGCCTGCCTGATGGAAGGCTTGTTCTTCTACGTGGGCTTCACGCAGATCCTGGCGTTGGGCCGTCAGAACAAGATGACCGGTGCGGCCGAGCAGTACCAGTACATCCTGCGCGACGAGTCGATGCACTGCAACTTCGGCATCGACTTGATCAACCAGATCAAGCTTGAGAACCCGCATTTGTGGACGGCCGAGTTCAAGGCCGAAATCAAGGCGCTGTTCGAGAAGGCCGTCGAGCTGGAGTACCGCTACGCCGAAGACACCATGCCGCGCGGCGTGCTGGGCCTGAACGCCTCGATGTTCAAGGGCTACCTGCGCTACATCGCCAACCGGCGCGCCACGCAGATCGGCCTTGAAGAGCTCTTCCCCCATGAAGAGAACCCTTTCCCGTGGATGAGCGAGATGATCGATCTGAAGAAGGAGCGCAACTTCTTCGAAACGCGCGTCATCGAGTACCAGTCCGGCGGGGCACTGTCCTGGGACTAGTCCCGCCGACCGCCCCCAAACAACGATGAGATCAAGACCTGCGGCCCGCAACCGACCGACGCCAGAAGCGGTCGATGCGGGCCGCATCCCCATTCGCCGCACGATGTCCTCTGATCAAGGATGCGCAGGCGGCGAATCCGGGTGCCACCACCGTGGCGCCCTGCTCTTTGCAACTTGATCAAGGAGAAACGTAATGGCAACTGCAAAGAAATCGGCCGCCAAGAAGGCCCCGGCGAAGAAGGCCGCCGCGAAGAAGGCCACGCCGGCCAAGAAGGTGACCGCGAAGAAGGCCGCACCGGCCAAGAAGGTCGTCGCCAAGAAGGTGGCGGTGAAGAAGGTGGCCGCCAAGAAGGCACCGGCCAAGAAGGTCGCCACCAAGAAGGTTGCTGCCAAGAAGGCCGCACCGGCCAAGAAGGTCGCCGCCAAGAAGGCCGCGCCTGCCAAGAAGGTTGCTGCCAAGAAGGCCGCCGCGCCGGCCAAGAAGGCTGCTGCCAAGAAGGCCGCACCGGCCAAGAAGGCAACCGCCAAGAAGGCCGCTGCGAAGAAGGCGCCGGCCAAGAAGGCTGCCCCTGCGAAGAAGGCTGCTCCTGCTGCCAAGAAGGCTGCCCCCGCCAAGCCGGCTGCCAAGAAGGCTCCGGCTGCCAAGACCACGCTGAGCCCGCAAGCGGCCTGGCCCTTCCCGACGGGCAACAAGCCCTGATCGAGATGCGGCAAGGCCGCAGCTCCGGCTGCCGCCTTGCCTGCCCCGGCTGTGTGCAGCCGGGGGCTCACGAGCCCGGCCCCGGCCGGGCTTTTTGCTTGATGTGCAAGGGGCTGGTGACGGGTACAGCGGTACCGCGCAGGGGATGCTTCAAGCCGCCCGGCTGCGCACTGGCCGATGGCCACTTACAAGGTGATGCCGGATCGACCTTTCATGTGCGTGCAGCGCGATGGCACGGTGCTGCTGGAGCTGAGCGTGTCGCCCAATGCCCGCCGCACCGAGGCACAAGGCCAGCATGGCGGCCGGCTGCGCGTGCGACTGGCTGCGCCGCCGGTGGACGGCAAAGCCAACGAGGCGTTGCTGAAGTGGCTGGCGGGCGAACTGCACGCCGGCCGCCAGCAGGTGTCGCTGGTTCGCGGCGAGAGCGCGCGCATCAAGCAAGTCCGCCTGACGGTGGACCTGTCCAGGGTTGAGGACTGGCTGCAGCGGCTGGGCTGCTGATCGGCGGCCCAAGGCACCGGCTGCCGAGCGTCAGGGCTCCCGGTGCGCGGCGCCCTGAGCCCTCAGCGCAGCCCGTCAAGCCGTGTAGCCCTGGGCTGAGTACTCCTTGAGCCGGTTGTAGAGCGTCTTCAGGCTCACGCCCAGTGCGGCGGCCGTCTTTTCCTTGTGGCTGTTGAAGTGCTTGAGCGTGGCCAGGATGAGGTCCCGCTCCATGTCAGCCAGCGCGGTGCCCACCCGCACGGTGATCGCCGGGCCCCCGGCATCGTCGCGCGCCACGGCGCCTGCAGGAGACGAGGCGCCGGAGGGGCTGCCGTTGAGCGGCGCAGCCAAGGAGGCTGATGCGGGCCCGGTGCCGGCCGGCGCCAGCACGGCGTCCTCAAAGCCCTGCGTGCCCAGCACCAGGTCGCGGGCCTGAATGACCGCCCCGTCGGCCATGACATAGGCGCGCTGCACGGCATTGCGCAGCTCGCGCACGTTGCCTGGCCAAGTGTGGCGTTGCATCAAGTCGAGCACGCCCGGAGCAAAGGTCTTGTTGGTGCCTTCACGTTTGGCGATGTCTTGCAGGAAGTGCTGGGCCAGCAGCGGGATGTCCTCCAGCCGGTCGCGCAGCGGGCAAAGGTGGATCGGGAAGACGTTGAGGCGATAGAGCAGGTCCTCGCGCAGCTGGCCTTCGGCCACGGCCTGCTCCGGGCTGCGATTGGTGGCGGCGATGACGCGCACGTCGGCTTCCTGGATGCGGGTGGAGCCCACGCGCGAGAAGGTTCCCGTCTCCAGCACGCGCAGCAGCTTGACCTGCAGCTCGGGCGGCATCTCGGTCACCTCGTCGAGGAACAACGTGCCGCCGTGGGCCTGCTCGAAGAAGCCGATGTGCTGCCGGTCGGCGCCGGTGAAGCTGCCCTTCTCGTGGCCAAAAAGCTCGCTTTCGATCAGGTTGCGCGAGATGGCACCGCAGTTGACAGCCAGGAAGGGCTGCTTGCGGCGGCGGCTCAGATCGTGGATGGCGCGGGCCACCACCTCTTTACCGGTGCCGCTCTGGCCGGTGATGAGCACCGTGACACCGGTACCGCAGACCTTGGCGATCTGGTCCTGGATGCGGCGCATGGGCTGCGAGCGGCCCCACAGGGGGCCAAAGCGGCCGATGCGGTCCACCTCCTCGCGCAGGGTCTGGATCTCGGCCTCGAGGGCGGAAGGCCGCATGAGGCGGGAGAGCACGCCGCGTAGGTGCTTGATGTTCAGCGGCTTGGTGAGGTAGTCAGCCGCCCCCATGCGCAGCGCTTGCACGGAGGTCTCCACGCTGGCGTGGCCGGTGATGAGGACGACCTCGGTGTTGGACAAGGACGCAGCGTCGTCCCGCAGCAGGTCCATGCCGCTGCCGTCGGGCAGCACCAGGTCAAGAAGCAGCAGGTCCGGTTCCTGGAGCGCCAGTTGCCGTCGGGCATCGTGCAGGCTGTGCGCGATGGCGGTGGTGAACCCCTCCATGCCGATCAGTTCGGCCATCAGATTGGCGGAATCGGCGTCGTCGTCAACGATGAGTGCGTGTGTCATGGCCGGCTGTCTGTAAATGTTCGCTGGATCGGGGGGCATCTGGCAGCCCGTGCCGGCAGAGCTGCGGCAGGGGCTACACGCCCGTCTAGCGTTTTTACAGGGTCGGCCCGGGATCGCTTGTCAGAATGGATTACCTCGTGCATCGGACGACACCCACTGCCGTCCGATGCCGCAGCGTGCATTCACAGGCTCATCTTGGTGTGCTCGCCGGGGTGGGCACGCTCGCCGGTGAGGGCGGCCTTGACCATGGTGAAGAGCTGCACCATCTTGCTGGACGGTGCGTCCCAGTATTCGGCCCGGTCCAGGCGCACGCCGATGACCGTCAGCCGCGGATCCTGCGGCCCGTCGAACCAGGGCTTGTCCATCGTGCTCCACAGCCGCTGCTTGAGGGCGGCGTCGTCGGTACAGCGGGCGGCGCCAGACAGCGACACATAGACCTGCTTGTCGGGATGTGCATAGGCGACATGCACCATGCCGTCCTCTTCCACGTCGGCCACCACCTCGCTGTCGCGGTCGACGAAGAACCACAGCGTCGCATCGGCCTCCAGCGCCTTGTTCTGAGTGGTCAGCGGGCGCGAGCGCAGGCTCCCGTCTCGGCTGCGGGTGGTCAGCATGGCAAAGCGCACGGGGGCGATGCGCTCCCACAGTTGCTCTAGCGCGTCGTCCGGGTGTGCGGTGGTCGCGGTCATGGCGGTCTCCTTGGATGGAAAGCGGTTGCAGTGCGATCACCTTACGGACAGCGGCGTCGCGGCGCTGTCGGCCGCTGCATTCGGGCTTTGTCGCCACAGGCCGACAACGGCGGCGGCCGGCGCTGCGTGACACGGGCAACCCGCCCATGGGTATTCGCCTTGCCGCTTGCAAGGCGACTCACAGCCAAAGGAAGACCATGCGAACCAGCGTCAACGCCGCCCCCACGGCCACTCCTCAGGACGGGCCACGCGAACCCACGCCGGTTGAGTCGCCCCCCGCGCACGACACCGCCACCGGCGACACCATCCCGCGCCGGCAGGAGAACGGCGAGCCGGGCCAGGGTGACCGCGACGCCGACACCTCCACGCCGCGTCTGCCGCACGAGCGCGATGAGTCGGCGGACAGCCAGACGGGCCCGCGTCGCGATGTGATCGAGCAGGCGCGGCGCGATGTGGAAAACGGCCAGCAGGACACCGGCCGCGGCCCGGTCACAGACAACCTCTACAAGCGCACGCTGCGCGGCAACCAAGGCGAGACGCACGGCAGCCCCGATCCGGCAAGCAGCGGAGACCAGCCTGCCGCAGGGCGTTGATTTCGAACGGCAGGTCCGGCGGGACAGGCGCACGCCACGCTGGCGCCGATGCGGGCGCCGTCATGCAGCGCTGGGGACGGCCCGCGGGCACGCGCTGCCGCCGCGGCGGCAGATCAGCCCAGGCTGCTGGCCTCGGCCGCGGGCCCCGCGACGTTTGCCGTGGCGGGAGGCGGCACGGCAACCGCGACCGGCTCGTCGTCGGCCACACGCAGCTCTTCCACCAGATAACCTTCCTTGAGCAGGGCTTGGCGCAGCCAGGGCGGCTGCGAGCCCTGGCCGTCCCAGGTCTCACCGCTCACCGGATGGCGGTATCGCGGCCGTGCAGGTGCCGGCGCAAGCTGGGGCGCCTCGGGCAAGCGGCGGGTGGCCAGCTCCGAGGGCTTGATCTGCCAGAACTCCATGAGGCGCTGGATGGTGCGCGCCGCCGCAATCTTTTCCGGTGGCCACTCCAGGTTTTCGGTGGGTCGCGAATGCATCTGGGACGATGGTCTTGTCGAGAAGGCAGGGCTGAATATTGCCTGCCGGTGATGATTCCCGACCGTACATGAGGGCATATCCCGTGCCCGGCCTGGCATTCGTCGCGGGGACAGGCGCCGCAGCAAGCCGGCGGGAATGGCGCCTGGAGCACTGAGCTGCCCCGGCCCGGCCAACGGGTGGGCCCGTTCAGGCCGGCTGGTGGGCCGCCTGACGCGCCTGCAGTGCCCGGGCCACGCGCGATGCCGTGGGCCGGCCCAAGGCCTCGCAGATGTAGCTGCCAGCGTCGATGAGCCGGCCCAGTTCCACCCCGCACTCGATGCCCAGGCCCTGCAGCAGGTAAACCACATCCTCGGTGGCCACGTTGCCCGTCGCGCCCGGTGCATAGGGGCAGCCGCCCAGGCCAGCCACACTGGCATCGAAGACGTGCACGCCCAGCAGCAGGCTGGCATGGATGTTGGCCAGCGCCTGGCCGTAGGTGTCATGGAAATGACCGCTGACGCGCTCCGCGGGCAGACGGCGCAGTGTGCGCTCCATCACCCGGCTGACCTGCCCGGCGGTGCCGACGCCGATGGTGTCGGCAATGCCGACGTGATCCACGCCCAGGTCCACCAGGCGGGCGACCACGTCATCCACCGCATCGAGCGTCACTTCGCCCTGGATGGGGCAGCCCAAGGCGCAGGACACCGCCGCGCGCACGCGCTTGCCATGGACACGGGCGAGGTCCACCACGGGGCGGAAGCGGTCCAGGGACTCGGTGATCGAGCAGTTGACGTTGCGCTGGCTGAAGGCCTCGCTGGCCGCGGCGAAGACAACGAACTCGTCCGCGCCCGCGGCCAGTGCGGCCTCGGCCCCGCGCAGGTTTGGCGTGAGCACGCTATAGCGCACGCCGGGCCGACGGGGCACGCCGGTCATCACGTCGGCCGCGTCGGCCATCTGCGGCACCCAGCGTGGGCTGACGAAGCTGGTGGCCTCAATGTGGGTGAGGCCGGCGTCGAGCAGGCGCTGGATGAGGCCGAGCTTGTGGCCGGTGGCCACGGGGTGGGACTCGTTCTGCAGGCCGTCGCGGGGGCCGACTTCAACCAGCGTGACGCGGGCAGGAAACATGGGATGGGGAGCGGGTGGCGTGGCGGGTTGCACATTGTGCGGGGCACCCGGAGGCCGGGCGTCAGCGGCAGTGGGCGCGGTGCATGCGGCCGCCCATAATCGCCCGCCATTGACGGCCGGCTGGCCCATCGCCAACGCCGTCGCCGGCCCTGACGCCGGTCGCCCTCCTTCCGCCGCTTGCGGCTCCTTCCCGCTCTCATCCACCCATGAACGCACGCGTGCAATTGCAGATCGAGCAGGGCGTGGCCCTGGTGTCCCTGAGCCGCGCCGACAAGCACAACGGCATGGACTTCCAGATGCTCGACGAGCTGCTGGCCGTGCAGAAGAAGCTGCGGCGCGAGCGGGCCCTGCGCGCGGTCATCCTGCGCGGCGATGGCCCGTCCTTCTGCGCCGGGTTGGACTTCAAGTCCACCTTTTCCCGGCCGCTGCAGGCCGCCCTGGCCACGCTGACGCTGTGGTCGCCGGTTCGCAACCGCTTCCAGCGCTGGAGCATGGGCTGGCGCCGGCTGCCGGTGCCGGTGATCGCAGTGGTGCACGGCAGTTGCTTCGGCGCGGGGCTGCAGCTGGCGCTGGGGGCAGACATCCGCATCGCGGCGCCCGATGCCCGCTTGTCCGTCATGGAAAGCAAGTGGGGCCTGGTGCCCGACATGGGGGGCGCGGCCCTGCTGCGTGAGCTGCTGCCCATCGACGTGGTCAAGGAGTTGACCTTCACCGGCCGCGTCGTGGATGCCTCCACCGCGCGCGCTCTGGGCTTGGTCACCCATCTGGCCGACGACCCGCTGGCCCGCGCCCATGAGCTGATCGCCGAGATGCTGCAACGCTCGCCCGACGCGCTGGCCGCGGGCAAGCGGCTGCTGCAGGCCGCCTGGCATGCCGACGAGGGCGACGCGCTGGCCGCCGAGCGCACGTGGCAATGGCGGGTGATTGGCCGGCGCAACCAGCGCATCGCGGTGGCACGCAATTCCGGCAAGCCGGATCAGGCCTACGCGCAGCGTCGCATCCGCTGACGAACGCGACGGGATTGCGGCCGACAGCGCGGCGGCTGCGCAGGAACGATGCTTGCTCGACATCGCACACGCTGTTGGAGCAAGACATGGCCCTGTTGCCGACCCCTTATCGCCCGCCCTCTAGCCCACGCTTTCCTCTTCCGCCGGCGGGAACGCGGCAGCCACGGCCCCGGCTCTGGCTGGGGACCGGCCTGGCCCGGCGCACGGTAGCCGCCACGCTGGCTGATCAGGCTGGCGGCACGAGCATTGGCCACGGCCCAGGCTCCCCGGAAGACGGCACCGCCGAGGACCTGGGTACGGAGACGCCAACGAGCAACCTCACTGGCGTGCAGCCGACGCCAGACGCCCGCCCGGAAGACAGCCTGCACGAGCCGCGCAGCCCGCTGCCGCCGGCCGAGCATCCGCACCCGGACATCGTCCAGCAACCCACCGACCGCCGCGGGCCGGCCCAGCCGCAGGATGGCGAGACGCCCCGGCCGCAAGTTTGATGAACCCGTCTGCCCATCTCCTGCGCGACCGGGACAGCGGCGGGGCAGGCGAGCGGGATGCCGCTGCCGACGGTCGCCCGGCTGCTGACCGCACCGGCACACGGCGGACCATGTCCGCCGGCACCACGCGCCCCGACAACGCGCCCGCAGCATCCGGGTCGGCGGCCGGCGGGCCCGAGGCGCCCCAGCAGTCGGCCCAGCAGCCAGCGCCGATCAAGGTGCTGACCATCAACATGCACAAGGGCTTCACCGCCTTCAACCGGCGCTTTGCCCTGCCGGAGCTGCGTGAGGCCATCCGCAGCGTGTCGGCGGACATCGTCTTCCTGCAGGAGGTGCTGGGTACGCACGACCGCCATGCCGCCCGCCATGACAACTGGCCCACGGCGCCGCAGTACGAGTTCCTGGCCGACCAGATCTGGACCGACTTTGCCTACGGCCGCAACGCGGTCTACCCGCACGGCCACCACGGCAATGCGCTGCTGTCCAAGTTCCCGATCCTGCGCTATGAGAACCACGATGTCTCCATCGCTGGGCCCGAGAAGCGCGGCCTGCTGCACTGCGTGATGAGCCACCCGTCTACCGGCAAGCAGCTGCATGCCATCTGTGTGCACCTTGGCTTGCGAGAAAGCCACCGTCGGCGGCAGCTGGATCTGCTGTGCCGGCAGCTGGACCGTGCCGTGCCGCCCGATGCGCCGCTGCTGATCGCCGGGGACTTCAACGACTGGCGGCTGCGCGCGCACGACGCGTTGGCGCGCTGTGCCGGGCTGCGCGAGGTCTTCGTCAGCACGCGCGGCCAGGCCGCACGCACCTTCCCGGCCCGCTGGCCCGTGCTGCGGCTGGACCGCATCTACGTGCGCAACGTCGAAGTACTGCAGACCCAGGTGCTGTCCATGCAGCCCTGGAAGCACCTGACCGACCATGCCGGGCTGTTCGCCCAGTTGCGGCCATGAAGCGCAACTGGCGTAGCGGCAACCGCGTGAGCCTGCTGGAGAACGGCGAGGCCTACTACCCGCGCGTCTTCCAGTGCATCGCCCAGGCGCGGCACGAGGTCATCATCGAGACCTTCATCCTCTTCGAGGACAAGGTGGGGCTGGAGCTGCGCCGCCATCTGATCGAGGCGGCCGGCCGCGGCGTGAAGGTGGCGCTGACCATCGACGGCTGGGGCTCGCCCGATCTGTCGCGCGAGTTCATCGACGGACTCACGCAGGCCGGCGTGGCGCTGCACATCTTCGACCCCGCGCCCCGCCTGTGGCGGCGGCTGAGCCTGTTTCGGCGGCTGCACCGCAAGATCGTCGTCATCGATGGCGAGCGTGCCTTCATCGGCGGCATCAATTTCTCGGCCGACCACCTGGGTGACTTCGGCCCCGAGGCCAAGCAGGACTACGCGGTTGAGCTGCAGGGCCCGATCGTGGAGGACATCCACCGCTTTGCGCTGCGCGCCATCCGGCCGGCGCGATTCTTCGGTGGCGCATGGCCATGGCGCGACGCCCAGGTGCAAGCAGAGCCCGCCGGGTGCCGCCATCCGCCGAGCCGCGAAGACGCCGCCCGCAGCGCCGGCGACGCCCTGCCGGCGCCCGGCGGTGCCCATCCCGGCGTCCATCAGACCGGTGGCGTGGTGCTGGCCGATCCGCCGGGGCGGCCCGGCGCGCCGCGGCACTGGTGGCAACGCCGAGCAGCCGCATCCGCCGAGGCGCCGGCCAGCCAGCCGGCAGCCGGCAGCGCGCAGGCCCTGCTTGTCACCCGCGACAACCGCCGCCACCTGGACGACATCGAGCGTCAGTACCGCCTGGCTATCCGCGCCGCGCGGCGCGAGGTGATCATTGCCAACGCTTACTTCTTCCCTGGCCTGCGGCTGCTGCGCGACCTGCGCGCTGCCGCACGACGCGGCGTCAAGGTGACGCTGATCCTGCAGGGCCAGCCGGACATGGCCATCGTCACCTTCGCGGCGCGCATGCTCTACCCCTACCTGCTCGACGCCGGCGTGACGATCCACGAGTACTGCCGCCGCCCGCTGCACGGCAAGGTCGCGCTGGCCGACGACGAATGGGCCACGGTGGGCTCGAGCAACCTCGACCCGCTGAGCCTGTCGCTCAACCTGGAGGCCAACGTCGTGCTGCTGGACCGCGGCTTCAACCAGCACCTGCGCGAGCGGCTGCAGGCGCTGATGCGCGAGCACTGCCGCCAGATCGCGCCGCAGGACGCACCCAAGCGTGGCGGCCTGCGCCTGGTGGCCAGCGTCATCGCGTTCCACCTGCTGCGGCGCTTTCCGCGCTGGGCGCAGCTGCTGCCGGAACACCGACCGCGGGTCAAGCCGGTGCGGCCAGCCGACGGCGAGATGACCGCGGTGCCCGCCGCCGCCATGGCGGCCGGGACCGCTGCGGATGGACCCCTGCCGTCAGCGGCCGCCGAGCCAGCCGCCCAGCCGCTGGGCCAGCGGGCGGCGTAAGCAGCCGCGGCGACTCCTCCGGCGTCCTTGGACATCGCGCGCCCCGTCATGACCGCTGCCCTGCCCGCCCACCCTGATGGCACCGCGCCGTCACCTCGCGCGCCGCGCAGCCGCTGGGCCCGCATTGCCCGCTGGGCCGGCGTGGTTTTCATGTTCGCCGTCATTGGGCTGCTCGTGCATGTGGCGCGCTCGGTGGACTGGCCGGCGGTTTGGTTCAGCCTGCAGCGCTACGAGCGCGGCACCCTTCTGGCAGCCGCCGGTTTCGTGGCCGCCAGCTTCACGGTCTACAGCAGCTTCGACGTGCTGGCCCGCCAGTACGCCGGGCACGCGCTGGCAGCCCGGCAATCAGCGCTGATCGGCTTCATCAGCTATGCCTTCAACCTCAGCCTGGGCAACGTCATCGGCGGCGTGGGCGTGCGCCTGCGCCTCTACAGCCGGCTGGGGCTGGATGGGCCGACCATCTCGCGCGTGCTGGCGTTTGCCGTCGCCACCAACTGGCTGGGCTATGGGCTGCTGGCCGGAGCACTCTTTGCCACGGGCTCGGCCCGCGTGCCGCCCGGCTGGCCGCTGAGCGACGTGGCGCTGGCCGCCATCGGCGCCGTGGGCGTGCTGGCGGCACTGGCCTATGTCGCCTGGTGCGCGCTGGCGCGCAAGCGGGTGTGGATGCTTCGCGGGCATGCGGTGGAGCTGCCCGCTGCGCGGCTGGCCGTGCTGCAGCTGGCGGCATCGGCGCTGAACTGGTCGCTGATGGGCGCGGCCGTGTGGGTGCTGCTGCATGGTGAAGTGCGCTACCTGGCCGTGCTGTCGGTGCTGATGCTCGGTGCAGTAGCCGGCGTATTGATGCGCGTGCCCGCCGGCCTGGGCGTGCTGGAAGGCGTGTTCGTCGCCCTGCTCGGCCACCGTGTGCCGCACAACGAACTCATCGCCGCCCTGCTCGCCTACCGCGCGCTGTACTACCTGGCCCCACTGCTCATCGCCGCCCTGCTCTACGCCCGGCAGGAGGCCGTGGCCCGGCGCCTGCGCACGGCCGCCGCCTGAGGCCACCCGCCGCCGGTCAGGGCCGGCCACTACACTTCCGACCCGGCTGCCCGTAGCTCAACTGGATAGAGCAGCTGCCTTCTAAGCAGCAGGTCGGGGGTTCGAGTCCCTCCGGGCAGGCCAGATCGGTTCACCCAGCAACCGAAAGCCGCTTTTGCCCCCGCAGCATCTCCGTCGAGGACGGAAAGAAAGACTCGGCGGCAGTACCGGCGCTGGAAGCCTGTAAAGCTTCCATCCCGAACTGCTGCGGCGGGCGCTCCGTCTCACAGCCGCGTGCCTTCAACGCGCCACCGGCCATGCCGCCTCAGCCAAGCGGCTCGCCATCGCCGGGCGCGGTATGCCCGCCGCGTGCATCCCCTCATGTTCCTCGCCGTCCAGCCGAGTCAAGGTCATCAGGATGTCCGGATACCAGGCGGCGTTCAGGCCCAGGGATTCATCGGCGATCAGGTCGCGGTCGCCCATGTCCAGGCGGGTCGAGTGGATGCCCAGCAGCAGCCAGCGCAGCGGGCGGCGGTCCACAGCACGCATGACCACCGGGGCACCGCTGATGCCGCGGTGAGTGCGCGCATCGGTCAGAAACCAGCCCTTGCCTTGGAAGCGCCAGCCATAGGGCGATGCGACGATGCCCTGGCGCACCACCGGCAGGTGATGCAGCGCATCGTGAAAGCCCAGAGGGAATCCGGGAATGAGCAGCGCCTGGCCCAGAACGACCGGATCCTCCGCGCCCGGCAGATGGTCCGGCGTGAAGGCGGCAAGCGCGACCGCGCTCGGCAAGTCTGACTCGTCGATCTCCAGTACGGCGACGTCGATCTCACTGCCGGCGTCACGGCCCTGCCGCCAGCGGGCGCGCCCGTTGCGATAGAGCAGCACCGACAGGGCGATGGAGTCGGCCAGGTTCTCCTGGTCGCCATGCAGCTCCAGCTCAATGCGGTCTGGGTGATGCCCGCTGGCCTCATCGATGAAGACGTGGCGGCTGCTGACCAGGTACAGCCGCTCGTCGCGGCGAAAGAAGAAGCCGCTGGCGTTGGTCAGCCCGCGCTGGCCGTCGAAGGTGGACACCCGCACGGCGGCGAGCAGCAGGGGATCAATAGACCGCACGAGGGCCCCTTTCTTGTTTGCGGCCCTCGCACGGGCCGCCGGCTCGATCGGGCATCCCGTGAGCCCGGCCCGTGCCAGCAGGCACACTGACCGCACCATGACGCCCGACTCGATGGATGATCCCTCACCTGATGCCTTGCCGGACGCCTCATTGACCGACGGCGCGGCGGTAGCGCAGCGCCTGCGAACCGACCCGATGCGCGGCCTGAGCACCCAGGAGGCCGCGCGCCGGCTGGCGCAGGACGGCCCCAACGCGCTGCAGTCCGCGCCGCCCCTGCCGGCCTGGCAACGGCTGCTGGCACAGTTGCGCGACCCGCTGGTCATCCTGCTGCTGATCGCCGCCGGGGTGACGCTTGTGGCCTGGTGGGCCGAGGGTCGCGTCGGCTGGCCCACCGATGCGGTCGTCATCCTGACCGTGGTGGCGCTCAACGCGGTGCTGGGCTTCGTGCAGGAAGCGCGCTCGGCCGATGCGGCAGCGGCGCTGGTGCGCATGACGGCGGCGATGTCGACCGTGGTGCGCGATGGCCGCAGCCAGCGCCTGCCCAGCGAGCAGCTGGTGCGCGGTGACGTGCTGCTGCTGGCCGAAGGCGACGCCGTGGGCGCCGATGCGCGGCTGCTCGACGCAGCTGGCCTGCTGGTGCAGGAGGCCCCGCTGACGGGCGAGAGCGCTCCCGTGCTCAAGGACCCCGCCCCCCTGCCCGGTCCCGTGGCGCTGGGCGATCGCAGCTGCATGGTCTACAAGGGCACGGCGGTGGCCGAAGGCTCGGGCCGGGCCATCGTTACCGCCACCGGGATGCGCACGCAGATGGGCGCGATCGCCGGCCTGCTGGCCGCGACCGAGGAGGACGCCACGCCCTTGCAGAAGGAGGTGCGACGCGCCGGACGCCTGCTGGGGCTGGGCGTGGTCGCGATCGCACTCATCGTGGTGGGCACCGTGCTGGCTCTGACCGACGTGCGCACGTTTGCCGATCTGGTGGCCGTGGGCTTGCTCGGCGTGTCGCTGGCCGTGGCCGCGGTGCCCGAGGGCCTGCCCGCCATCCTGTCGGTGGTGCTCGCGCTGGGCGTGCAGCGCATGGCGCGGCGCCGAGCCATCGTCAAGAAGCTCTCGTCGGTGGAGACGCTGGGGTCGGCCACGGTGATCTGCACCGACAAGACCGGCACGCTGACCCGCTCGGAGATGACCATCGAGCGCGTGGTCACCGCATCGGGCAGCAGCCGCGTGACCGGCGTGGGCTATGCGCCTCACGGCCAGGTGATGCATGAGGACCGAGCGCTGACCGGCGGCCCGGTGCACCAGGAACACGTGGCCGTGCTCAGCGGCGGCAGCGTGGCCGGCAATGCGGAGCTGCGCCAGGACGAGGCCGGCGGCTGGTCCATCCTGGGCGACCCGACCGAAGCGGCCTTCCTGGTGGCCGAGCGCAAGCTGGGCGCGCACGAGCGGCGCGGCCGGCGCTTTCAGCGGGTGGGCGAGGTGCCCTTCAGCTCCGACCGCAAGATGATGTCGGCCATCGCCCGCGACAGCGAGCACGGCGGCCAACTGGTGGTGATCAGCAAGGGTGCCCCCGACGTGCTGCTGGCACGCTGCACACAGGTCCGCGTGGGCGCGCAGGTGCTGCCGCTGGACGAGGCGCGGCGCGCGCAGGTGCTGGCCGATGTGGATGCCTTGTCCGACGCCGCCCTGCGCACGCTCGCCGTGGCCTACCGGCCGCTTCAACCGCAGGAGGACGCCACGCAGGGCCGCGCGCTGGAGCGCGACCTGATCTTCGTCGGCACGGTGGGCATGATCGACCCGCCCCGGCCCGAGGCTGCGGCCGCCATCCGCCAGGCGCGCGCGGCCGGCATCCGCGTGGTGATGATCACCGGCGACCACCCGCGCACCGCGGCGCGGATCGCCGCGGACCTGGGCCTGGCCGCCCCGGGCAGCCCGGTGTTGAGTGGCGGGGAGCTGGACGGGCTGGACGAGGCTGCCTTCGCGCAGGCTGTGGCCAGCACGTCGGTCTATGCCCGCGTGGCGCCGGCGCACAAGCTGCGCATCGTTGACGCGCTACAGGCCCAGGGCGAGGTGGTGGCCATGACGGGCGACGGTGTCAACGACGCGCCGGCGCTCAAGTCGGCCGACATCGGCATCGCCATGGGCCTGACCGGCACCGAGGTGAGCAAGCAGGCCGCGCGCATGATCCTGGCCGACGACAACTTCGCCACCATCGTCGATGCCGTACGCGAGGGCCGCGCCATCGTGGCCAACATCCGCAAGTGCCTGCGCTACCTGCTGTCGTCCAACGCCGGCGAGGTGCTGACCGTCTTCCTCGGCGTCGTGGGCGCCGGGCTGCTGGGCTTGCGCAGCGAAGACGGCTCCGTGCTGCTGCCGCTGCTGGCCACGCAGATCCTGTGGATCAACCTGGTCACCGACACCGGCCCCGCCCTGGCGTTGGGCGCTGATGCGCAGACCGACGACGTCATGGACCGCCCGCCGCGCCGCGCAGACGAGCGGCTGCTGGATGCGCGCCTGTGGTGGGGCGTGGCGCAGACCGGGCTGGTGATGGCCCTGGCCTGCCTGGCCACGCTGGACCTGCTGCTGCCCGGCGGCTTGCTGGCGCCCGGCCCATCCGCCGGCCACGATCTGGCCACAGCGCGCACAGCGGCCTTCACCGTGCTGGTGCTGGCCCAGCTCTTCAACTGCCTGAATGCGCGATCGGAGACCGCCAGCGCCAGGCATGGCCTGCTGACCAACCCCTGGCTGTGGGCCACGATTACGCTAGGCGCGGCCTTGCAGGTGGCGGTCGTGGAGCTGCCGCTGCTCAACGCCGCCTTCGACACCGTGCCGCTTTCGGCCGGCCACTGGGCGCTGTGCGTGGCCATGGCCAGCAGCGTGCTGTGGGCGGCCGAGCTGCGCAAGGCCGCGCTGCGCCGGCGGTTGCGGCGGCGGGCGGGCGTGTCGGGCAGCCGCCCGGCGCCGGATCAGCCGGGGATGGCGTAGTCGCGCTCGGTCAGGCGGTCGATGCCGCACTCCAGCGTCTGCACCCAGTCGATGAACTGCCCAACAGCCGGGCCGGCCAGCGGTGCGCCGTGCTGCGGCACGATCATCTTGATGGGCAGCTGCCGGGCCATGCCTGCCCACAGGCGCAGCACCTTGTTGCTGACCATGTAGCGGCGGTGGAAGGGCTCCATCTTGGGCAGCAGCTCGGGCAGCGAGGTGATGATGCGCTTGGGCTCGCCGCCCAGAGAGACGGCCAGGTCACCTGAGAACAGGATGCGGCTGACCGGATCCCAGAACTGGAAGTTGCCCTCCGAGTGCATGAAGTGCCCCGGCAGCGCCACCAGCTCGTTGCGGCCCACCTTGATGTGCATGCCCTTGTCCGGGATGCCGACGATGCGTCCCTCGGTCTTGCCCGGCTTGCAGAAGTGCGGTGCAAAGCGCTCCCACAGCTTGGAGATATAGAGCCTGGCCTGCGTGCCGGTCATCCAGCGGTCCAGCGAGGCGATGATGTCCGGGTCCGCATGCGAGGCCAGGATGCACGACAGCTTGCTCGGCGCGAAGTGCTGCGCCATGGCCATGTACAGCTCGTTGTAGGCCAGGTTGCCGCCGGGGTCGATGATGGCGCCGGTGCCATCGTCGACGATCAGGAACTGGTTGGCCTGCACGGCCTCGCCGCCTTCGTCGCTGAGGTCGGTGAACATTAGGCAGCGGTGCCCGTCGTGGTTGTACAGCTCGATGGGCATGGCGCGCGGCGAGAGGATGGGTCGGCGAGAAAGACGCAGGCCCCTACGCGGGGGCCTGGTGCAGGGCAGTCTGTCGGAGGCCAGACTCTAGAGCCGGCACAGCCGGCTTGCTTGATCCGGGTCAAGCGGCGCGGCCCAAGTCTGCGCAGCACTGCCAAACTGCTCACGGCTGACCGGCAGCGCGGCGCGGCGCGTGGCGCCAGCGCCTCTTCAAGCCGCGCAGGCGGGCCTCATTCCACGGCCCGCGGCAGCGTCACGGTGAAGGTGGTGCCCGCCTCGGGTTGTGACTCCACCGCCACCCGCCCGCCATGCGCGCGCACGATCTGGTCCACGATGAACAAGCCCAGGCCGATGTTGCCCGGCGGGCCACCGCGGCTGTTGGAGCCCTGGCGCAGCGGCTCAAAGAGCACGTCGCGCACGTCGGGCGGGATGGGCGGCCCTTCGTTGTGCACCTTGAGCACCACGCTGTCGGCCTCGCCTTCGACGTGCACGCTGACCGGGCGGTCGGCCTGCCCGTAGACCAGCGCGTTGCTGACCAGATTGGCCGCCAGCTGGGCCAGCCGGTCCGGGTCCCAGATGCCGGCGCCGTCGCCCTGGGTGAGCAGGTGCAGCTCGCGTCCGGGATGGGCCTGGCGCGCCTCGTCCACCACCTGCCGCACGGCGGCATGGAAGTCGCACGCCACCGGGCTGAGCGGGATGCCGCGGCCCAGCCGCACCTGGGTGAAGTCCAGCAGGTCGCGGATCAGCCGCGTGGCCCGCTGGCCAC
This sequence comes from Pseudomonadota bacterium, assembly GCA_049321005.1. Lineage (GTDB taxonomy): Bacteria > Pseudomonadota > Gammaproteobacteria > Burkholderiales > Burkholderiaceae_C > Aquabacterium. Next base: position 88,421 of record JBMOQL010000002.1, on the reverse strand, counting down.
TGCTGCGGATGCGCTGGATGCTCGGCCGCGCGGCATCGGGCAGGCCATCCAGCCGCTCCATCAGCGCGGCATTGAGCAGGATGACGTTGAGCGGATTGCGCAGGTCGTGCGAGACGATGCCGACGAACATCTCCGCAAACTCCACCTGCCGGCGCAGCGCCTCCTGCGCCTGGCGCGCGGCCTCCTCGGCCTCGTGCAGCTTGAGCGCAGAGAGCATGCCGCGCGCCAGCCGCCGCGGCGTGAGCGCGTTCTTGGCGATGTAGTCCGACGCGCCAGCCTTCATCAGCTCCACCGCAAGGGCCTCGTCGCCCTGGCCGGTCAACATGATGACTGGCGCGGTCACGCCCAGCGAGCGCATGTGCTGCAGCACGGCCAGGCCGTCCAAGCGCGGCAGGTGATAGTCGAGCAGCACGCAGTCGAAGCCCCCGGCCAACAGAGCATCGAGCGCGCTGGCGGCATCGGCCACCTCGGTCAGCACGGCGTCCAGGCCGCTGGCGGCCAGGGCACGGCGCACCGCCATGCGGTCAAGCTCGTCGTCGTCGAGCAGCAGGACGTTCAGGCGCTTCATGGCACGTCGCATTCAGGCCGGGCTCAGGGCATCTCCACCAGGGTCCAGTACTTGTCCAGTGCGGCCATCACATCGACAAAGGTGGCGAAGGTCACCGGCTTGAGCAAGTAGCCGGCGACGTTGAGGTTGTAGGCCTCGACCTTGTCGCGGTCCTCGTTGGAGGTGGTGAGCACGACGACGGAGGTCGCGCGCAGCGCCGGGTCGGCGCGCAGCTCGCGCAGGAACTCGATGCCGTTCATCTTCGGCATGTTGAGGTCCAGCAGCACCAGGCGGCGGCCCGCAGGCACCGTCCCGCCGCGCAGCATGGCCAGGGCCTCGATGCCGCTGCCGGCGGTGTAGAGCGGGTTGGTCACGTTGGCGCGCTGGAAGGCACGGCGCACATTCATCACGTCGACCTCGTCATCGTCGACCAGCAGGATGTGCAGGCAGCGCGGGTCAGGCTCGCCGGGCGGGGTGAAGCGGGTGGGCATGGTGGGCTCCTCGATCGGAATGGTGACATGGACGCGGCCGGGCGGGTGCGTGGCGCCAGCGTAGCGGCCGGGCGCCGGGTTCAGGATGATTTGGGCCAGGTGAAGCAGAAGGTGGCGCCCTGCCCCTCGGTCGACTCCACCCACGCCCGGCCGCCGTGGGCCTCCACCGCCTTGCGCACGATGGACAGGCCGATGCCAGTGCCTTCGACCTTGTCGCGCGCCTCCAGCGTCTGGAACAAGCCCCAGATACGCTCGTGGTAGGCCGGCGCGATGCCTGGGCCGTTGTCGCTGACGCTGAAGGCCCACAGCGCGCCCGCATCCCGGCCACGCACCACCACGCGCGCCCCCTGCCCGTCGGCCGGTCGCGGCGCGGCATGCTTGATCGCATTGCCGATGAGGTTCATGAAGACCTGCTGCAGCGCCACGCGGTCGGTGGTGAAGCGCGGCAGCGGTGGCTCGATGCGCACCTCCACGCCCGCTGGCGGCGAGAGCAGCTCCACCGTCTCGCGCAGCAGCACGGCCACGTCGACCGCTTCTTGTGTGGCCGCGGTGCGGCCGGCGCGGCTGTAGAGCAGGATGCCGTCGATCAGCGACTCCATGCGCCCCACGCGGCCGCGCAGCAGGCGCAGCTGCTCGGCCACGCCGTCCGGCACGTTGCCGCCGAGGTCCTCCTCGATCCACTGGGCAAGGTTGGCGATGCCGCGCAGCGGCGCCTTCAGGTCATGGCTGGCCACGTAGGCGAACTGGTCCAGCTCGCGGTTGGAGCGGCTGATCTCGTTCAACAAGGCCTCCCGCTCCTGCTCGGCCTTGAGCCGCTCGGTTTCATCGCGCGTGATCAGCACGGCCCCAGCCACGCGGCCGTCGGCCCCGCGCAGCGGCGTGGCGGTGCCGGCCAGCACGCGCAGGCTGCCGTCCGGGCGGCGCACCTGCCAGCGCGCGTCCTGCACGGCCTGGCCCTGCAGCGCGCGGTAGAGCGGCGTGTCGGTCAAGGCCAGCGACTGGCCAGACAGATCAAGCAAACCGTAGTCGCGGCTCCAGTCCTCCGGCCGCCCGGCGCTGGCGTCGACGCCATGCTGATCCCGGGCCGCAGGGTTGAAGACCCGCACCACACCCTGCGCATCGGCCATGATGATGCCCTCGCCGCTCTGGTCGATGAGCTGGTCCAGCAGCGCCTTTTGCTCCGCCGTGCGGGCGTGCTGCTCGCGCTGGCGCTGCAGCAGCTGGATCTGCGCACGCACCAGCAGGAAGAGCAACAGGCTGACCGCGCCGCCGACCAGCGCGATGCCGGGCGCCATCAGCCTCTCGCCGAAGGGCAGCACGTCCGGCCGCGCGACGAACAGCAGCGTGAAGCCCCCATTGCCCACGGCCAGGCTGCGGCGCACTTCGCGGCCGCCGTCAGGGACCGGCGCCGACTGGTAGAGCAGGGACTGCGGGCTCATATCGCCGCCCGCGTACACGCGCACGGCCGCCGACGCCGGCGAGCTGCCGAACAGGCCGCCAAAAAAGTCCACAGCGCGAAACGGCGCATACACATAGCCGATCAGGGCCGCTCGCCGCGCCGGCACCGTGGCCGGCGCGGCGCCGTCCGCATAGACCGGCACGTACATCAGAAAGCCGGCCTGCTTGTCGGCATCGATCTCCTGCTTGAGCGTCACCCGGCCGGTGAGCGCCGGGCCGGCATGGTCGCGTGCCTCGGCCATCGCACGGCCGCGGACCGGCTCGGTGGACATGTCGTAGCCCAGCGCGGCACGGTTGCGCGCGTCCAGCGGCTCCAGGTAGAGGATGCTGAACATCGGCTCGCGCGGGCCGGGCGGATGCACGGTGAAGCCTTCCAGCCCCTGCGCCCGGGCATCGGCCTCAAAGCGGGCGACGCGCTGGCCATCCACGCGCGGCGTCCAGCCCACGCCCTGGATGCCAGGGTAGTCGCGCTGGATGCGCAGGCGGTCGACGAACTCCGCGAAGGTCTCGCGGCTCAGGCGCTCGTCCTGCGTGTCGACGAAGGCGCGGGTGGCGCGCAGCAGCGCCACATAGGCATCCATGCGCGCCTGCAGCCGGCGCATGTCGTCTTCCACCGCACGCAGCACGGTAGCCTGCTCGCGGGCCTCGGCCGCACGCTGCGCCAGCACTGCTGCGGTCAACGTCAAGCCCAGCGCGGCCAGGAGCACCAGCCAGGGCTGCAGCAGACGGGCGGGCCATCCAAGCGGCATGCTCCAGGAAGGCAAGGCAATCGACGATCGGGGCGGTGCGAGGGTCAAGACGCGGCGGACAGTGAGATCGGACATCAGCAGGCCCATGCAACGCGGGCCTGCTCCGGGCACGAGAGAGCATGCGGCAAGCGGCGTGCCGGGGCCACGGTGAAGCCCCCTCTGGCGCTCAGCCCCTTGCCGCCTGCACAGCGCCTTGCGGCTTGCCCTGACAATCCACTGACGGCCGATCCGGCTGCGGGCCGCGCCTAAAGCGACAACCATGCACGACCTGACCATCATCCTTACCCTGGCGGGCGGCCTGGGTGCCGCGCTCGTCATGGGCTGGATCACCCAGCGCCTGGGCCTGTCCACGCTCGTGGGCTACATGATCGCCGGCATCGCCGTCGGCCCGCACACGCCCGGCTTCGTCGCCGACCGCGCCCTCGCCAGCCAGATGGCCGAGATCGGCGTCATCCTGCTGATGTTCGGGGTGGGGCTGCACTTCCATCCGCAGGACCTGTTGCGCGTCTGGCGCATCGCGGTGCCCGGCGCGGTGGTGCAGAGCCTGGGCGCAACGGTCGCCGGCTGGGCCATCGCCCGTGCCTTCGGCTGGAGCGATGCCGCGGGGCTGGTCTTCGGCATGTCGCTGGCGGTGGCCTCCACCGTGGTGCTGACCAAGATGCTCATCCACGAGGAGCGCCTGAGCGAGCGCGATGGTCATGTCGCCATGGGCTGGCTGATCGTCGAGGACTTCTTCACCGTGCTGGCCCTGGTCATCCTGCCGGTGATTGCTGCGGGCAGCGCCGACCCGGCCCAGGTCGGCCCCTCGCTGCTCAAGGCGCTGGGGCTGACCGCCGGCTTTGCCGTTCTGGTGTGGGTGGTGGGCACGCGGGTGGTGTTCGGGTTGATGGAGCGCCTGGCCAAGACGCACTCCTCGGAGCTCTTCACGCTCTTCATCTTCGTGATGGCGCTGGGGGTGGCGGTGCTCGCGGCCAACGTCTTTCACGTATCGGTGGCCCTGGGCGCCTTCTTCGCCGGGCTGGTTCTGGGCCAGTCGCGCTTCGGCGCGCAGGCGGCGCACGACATGGCGCCCTTCCGTGACGTGTTCGCCGCACTGTTCTTCGTCTCGGTAGGCATGCTGTTCGACCCGGTTTTCGTGCTGGAGCAGCCGCTTCTCGTGCTGGCGGCCGTCGCGGTGGTGTTGCTGCTCAAGCCGGCCGCAGCCTGGCTGATCGTGCGGCTGCTGCGCGACACCCGGCGCACCGGCGCCACTGTGTCGGTGGGCCTGGCGCAGATCGGCGAGTTCTCCTTCATCCTGGCCAGTCTCGGCGTGTCGATGCACGTGCTGCCGCCACAAGCCATGGACGCGCTGGTGGCCGCGGCCATCCTCTCCATCGGCCTGAACCCGGTGCTCTTCAAGCTGGTGCGCAACCGCTGGGCGGGCGCCGACGCGGCCGCGCGTGAGGCTGCTGCGGCAGCCGAGGCAGCCGTGGCCGCCCCTGCTGCGGCCGTCGCTGCCCCGGCCGCGCCCGGCGGCGTCATCCTGGTGGGCTACCGCTCGCTGGGCCGCCGGCTGGCCCGCCGCTGCGCCGACAAGGGCGTGGCCCTTCGTGTGCTGGATGACACGCCGCTGGACGACCGGGAGACCGTCGACGGCCCCGGCGTGGAGCATCGCCTCGGCAAGCCGACCGACGCGCAGGCCCTGCGCGATGCAGGGATCACCGGCGCCCGTATCCTGCTGGTCGCCGACCTGTCGCTGCCTGAGAAGATGCAGGTCTGCCGCACCGCCCGCGAGCTCAACCCGCGCCTGGCCATCATCGCCGGCGCGGCCAACGACGCCGAGCACGCCTGGCTGCGCGAGTTCGGCGTGCGCTTCATCAGCTCGGCGCTGGACGAGCAGACCGAGCAGCTCGCCCGCGCCGTGCGCGCCAGCCTCTGACCTCCGCCCTCACCCCAATGAGCACCGCCCCCGCCACTGAAGTCCTCCACGTCCGCGGCATGACCTGCCAGCACTGCGTGCGCGCCGTCACTCAAGCCATCCAGGCCCTTGACGCCACAGCCGACGTGCAAATCGACCTGCCGAGCGGCACCGTCCGCGTCGTCTCCACCCTGCCCCGCCCGGCGCTGCGCCAGGCGGTCGAGGGCGAGGGCTACGAGGTGGAGCCCCAGGCCTGAGGCCTGCCCTGACGCTCTCCGGGGCGCCTGCGCTGATCGGCGCGGGACACCGCCCCTTTCAAGCCGTCCAGCGGACCGGCCGCCACGCCGTGGCGCCGATCACGTGGCGGGCAGCAGCGCTCGCCGGGCCGTCACGCGCGCCCGCTACAATCACAGGCTTTGCGCGCGACCGGCGTCGATCGTCCGCCGATCGAGGAGAACGGCGCCTGCCTTTGCAGGCCAGCTGTCCCCCAGCCGGACCGCATGGGTCTGCAAAGGCCCCGCGCTCGGGTCGTGCACGGGCCGCAAGCGGCCGGGCCCCGCCCACTCATCCTTCGACCAACCCCTCCCGCCCCGATCTGTCGTCGAGGCCACCAGCCATGAAACTCGCACAGGAAATCCGCGCCGGCAACGTCATCATGCAGGGCAAGGACCCGATGGTCGTGCTCAAGACCGAATACAGCCGCGGCGGCCGCGGCGCCGCCACCGTCCGCATGAAGATGAAGAACCTGCTCAACGGCGCAGGTGCGGAAGTCGTCTTCAAGGCCGACGACAAGATGGACCAGATCGTCCTGGAGAAGAAGGAGTGCACCTACTCCTACTTCGCCGATCCGATGTACGCCTTCATGGACGCCGAGTACAACCAGTTCGAGGTCGAAGCCGAAAACATGGGCGACGCCGTCAACTACCTGCAGGACGGCATGGAAGTCGAAGTGGTGTTCTACGAAGGCAAGGCCATCTCGGTGGAGCTGCCCACCACCGTCGTGCGCGAGATCGAGACCGAGCCCGCCGTCAAGGGCGACACCTCCGGCAAGGTCATGAAGCCCGCCCGCATCGTCGGCACCGGCTTCGAGATCCAGGTGCCGCTGTTCGTCGAATCGGGCGACAAGATCGAAATCGACACCCGCACGCACGAGTACAAGAAGCGCGTCTGAGGCAGCAGCGCCCTCGCGGCGCACACCTCTCATGCAGCAACGGGCCCCGCGGGGCCCGTTTGCTTTGGTGGCGCCGCGGGCAGCCTCTGTTCGCAGGCTCGCGTCGAGCGGCTCACTCAGTCTGTGCGCTGCGCAGCCAGCCCGCGCACCGCCTCGAACGAGGCCTGGCCCTGCAGCCGCGCCTGGCGCGCCAGCTTCATCACCTCGGACGCCGGGCGGCTCTTGAGCCGGTGGTCCGACCACACCTGGCGCCAGCGCCGCGCCCCGGGCAGGCCGTTGTAGAGGCCCAGCACGTGGCGCATCACCATCGGCCACTTCACTTCGCCGTGCGCCCAGCCGGCCGTGCGCGCCGTCTCACGCTCGGCATACTCGGCCATCGCGGCCTCCACCGCTTCGCGCTCCAGGACGCCGGCTGGCTCGCCGAAGAAGCGCGCGTCCCACTCCGCCAGCATCCAGGGCTCGTGATAGGCCGCGCGGCCAACCATCACGCCGTCGAGCGTCACGCCGTCCAGCGCGGCACCGGGTGCCAGTTGGGCGGCACAGTCGTCGTTGCTGCGCAGGCCGCCATTCAGCACGATGGTCAGGTGCGGAAAGTCGCGCTTGAGCTGGTGCACGAAGGCGTAGCGCAGCGGCGGGATGTCGCGGTTCTCCTTGGGGCTCAGGCCCTTGAGCCAGGCATTGCGGGCATGGACGATGAACACCCGGCAACCGGCCTGCGCCACCGTGCCGACGAAGTCGCGCACGAAGTCATAGCTCTCCACCTGATCGATGCCGATGCGGTGCTTGACGGTGATCGGCATGGCCTCGCCACCGCCGGTGGCGTCCAGCATGGCCTTGACGCAGTCGGCCACCAGCGCGCTTTCAGTCATCAGGCAGGCGCCGAAGGCCCCGCGCTGCACCCGCTCGCTGGGGCAGCCGCAGTTGAGGTTGACCTCGTCATAGCCCCAGCGCTGTGCCAGCTTGGCGCACTGCGCCAGGTCATCCGGCTCGCTACCGCCCAACTGCAGCGCCAGCGGATGCTCGCCGTCGTTGTAGTCCAGGAAGCGCACCATCTGCCCGTGGATCAGGGCGCCGGTGGTCAGCATCTCGGTGTAGAGCCGGGCGCGCTTGCTCAGCAGCCGGTGGAAGGTCCGGCAATGCCGGTCCGTCCAATCGAGCATCGGCGCCACGGACAGGCGCCAGGGCGACGGAGCGCAGGTCAATACGTCAGCCATAGCAGCAGACCGCAGCAGCAAAGAGGGCCGCGAAGCGGCTTGGACGTCATCTGACTAGAACCCCCGCTCGGCGGGGGCTGAGCCCAGCGGCTCCCGACTCACCTGCGTGAGCCGGGACCGGACGAGGGAGCCTCGCTCTGCGAGGCTGCGGCCTGCAAGGCAGAGGGTGCTCCATCCTGGGCGCAAAGCGAAAGCGCTCAAGCGCTTTCGCGCTGGGCGCGCTTGCGCTCGTGCTCCTTCAGGAAGCGCTTGCGCAGCCGGATGCTCTTGGGCGTGATCTCGACCAGTTCGTCGTCGTCGATGAAGTCCACGCCGTACTCCAGCGTCAGGTCGATCGGCGGCGTGATCTTGATCGCGTCTTCCTTGCCCGAGACGCGGAAGTTGGTCAGCTGCTTGGTGCGCGTGGCGTTCACCACCAGGTCGTTCTCGCGGCTGTGGATGCCGACGATCATGCCTTCGTACACCGGGTCGCCGGCGCGCACGAACATGCGGCCGCGGTCGTCCAGCTTGCCCAGGGCGTAGGTGAAGATCTCGCCGTCGTCCATGGAGATCAGCACGCCGTTCTTGCGCCCGCCAATCTCGCCCTTGTGCGGCTCGTAGCCGTCGAAGATGCTGGAGATCAGCCCCGATCCGCGCGTGAGGTTGAGGAACTCGTTGGTGAAGCCGATCAGCCCGCGCGCCGGGATGCGGTACTCCAGGCGCACGCGGCCGCGCCCGTCAGGCTCCATGTTGACCATCTCGCCCTTGCGCAGGCCCAGCGCCTGCATCACGCCGCCCTGGTGTTCTTCCTCGACGTCGGCGGTGACCAGCTCCATCGGCTCGCACTTGACGCCGTCGATGTCCTTGAACACCACGCGCGGCTTGGAGACGGCCAGCTCATAGCCTTCGCGGCGCATGTTCTCCAGCAGGATGGTCAGGTGCAGCTCGCCGCGGCCGGAGACCTCGAAGACGCCGTCCTCGTCGGTCTCTCGCACGCGCAGGGCCACGTTGCTCTGCAGCTCCTTCTGCAGCCGGTCCCAGATCTGGCGGCTGGTGACGAACTTGCCCTCGCGGCCGGCCAGCGGCGAGGTGTTGACGCAGAAGTTCATCGTCAGCGTCGGCTCGTCCACCTTCAGCATGGGCAGCGGGCTCGGATTGGCCGGGTCGGTCACGGTCACGCCGATGCCGATGTCCTCGATGCCGTTGATCAGCACGATCTCGCCCGGGCCAGCCTCGGTCACCTGCACGCGGTCCAGGCCCTGGAAGGTCAGCACCTGGTTGATGCGGCCCTTGATGGTCTTGCCTTCCGGCCCTTCCATCACCACCACGTCCATGCCCGGCTTGATCTTGCCGGCGTTGATGCGGCCCACGCCGATGCGGCCGACGAAGCTGTTGTAGTCCAGCGCCGAGATCTGCAGCTGCAGCGGGTCAGCCGGGTTGCCCTGGTGCGGCGGCACATGCTTGAGGATGGTCTCGAACAGGGCCGACATGTCCGGGCCCCATTGCGCGCCGGGCTCGCCCTCTTCCAGCGAGGACCAGCCGTTGATGCCCGAGGCATAGACCACCGGGAAGTCCAGCTGCTCGTCGTTGGCGCCGAGCTTGTCGAAGAGGTCGAAGGCGGCATTGATCACCGCATCCGGCTTGGCACCCGGCTTGTCCACCTTGTTGACCACGACGATGGGCTTCAGCCCCAGGGCCAGCGCCTTCTTGGTCACGAAGCGGGTCTGCGGCATCGGGCCTTCCTGGGCGTCGATCAGCAGCAGCACGCCATCAACCATCGACAACGCCCGTTCCACCTCGCCCCCGAAGTCCGCGTGGCCCGGGGTGTCGACGATGTTGATGTGCGTGCCCTTCCAGCTGACCGCGCAGTTCTTGGCCAGGATGGTGATGCCACGCTCGCGCTCGATGGCGTTGTTGTCCATCACGGTGTCGACCACCTTCTCGTGCTCGGCGAAGGTGCCGGACTGGCGCAGCAGCTGGTCGACCATGGTGGTCTTGCCATGGTCGACGTGGGCAATGATGGCGATGTTGCGGATCTGGGTGCTCATGACAGCTCTCGGGTGATTCAGGAAACGGTGGGCGCGCTGCTGGCCCATGCCGGAGACGGCGCAGCGCGGGTGGCATGGGCCAGCGCCTGCACCTCGACGGGGCTGAGCAGGCGCGAAGGGATCAGTTCGCCGGCGGTGATGTGGGCGCTGCCCAGCAGCACGCGGCCGGCGGGCGGCGCAGGGTGGTCGGCAGCAAGCGGGGCCGGCCCGTAGACGCGCACCAGCGGCGCATCGGCCTGCTGCACGCGGCGGCGCAGGCCAGTGAGGAAGCGGCCGGCTTCACGGGCGTCGAGCTCCACGGCCGGGTACTCGGCCAACAGGGCGTCGGGCGGCTGCAGCGCGGCCTCGCGCTCGGTTTCCGACCACGCCTGCAGCTGCTCCAACGTCACCGCGGCATCCAGCGTCAGCCGGCCGGCGCCGGTGCGACGCAATGCCACCAGGTGCGCCCCGCAACCCAGCCGCTCGCCCAGATCCTCGGCCAGCGTGCGCACATAGGTGCCCTTGCTGCAGCAGACCTCGATCTCCAGCCTGTCATGCTGCTGCGACAGGATGTCCAGGCGATGAATCGTCACGCGCCGGGCGGCCCGCTCGACCTCGACGCCTTCGCGGGCGTACTCGTACAGCGCACGGCCCTCGTGCTTGAGCGCTGAATGCATGGGCGGCACCTGATCAATAGGGCCCAGCAGACCGGCACGCGCGGCGTCCAGCGTGGCGGCGTCGAAGGCCACCGGCCGCTCGCGGACGATGGCGCCTTCAGCGTCGCCGGTGGTCGTCACCTGGCCCAGCTTCAGCGTGGCGCGGTAGGTCTTGTCGGCCTCCAGGCTGACCTGCGAGAACTTGGTCGCCGCGCCGAAGCACAGCGGCAGCAGCCCGGTGGCCAGCGGGTCCAGCGTGCCGGTGTGGCCAGCCTTCTCCGCGCGCAGCAGGCGCTTGACCTTCTGCAGCGCGTCGTTGCTGGACAGGCCCAGCGGCTTGTCCAGCAGCAGCACGCCATGCAGCGCTCGCCGCGGCAGGCGGGGCGGGCGCGGTGCAGTGCGCGGCAGGGCTGGCATAGGCGCGGTGCTCACGGCGTCGAGAAGGTCAGATAGGGGCCGTTTCGGCCACGAGGCGCCCCGGCGAGGCAGGGGCGTAAGAGGAAGTTCAGCGGGCCCGATCAGGCTGACGCAGGCAGGCGACAGACCGGTCAAGACTGGCTGCCCTCGTCATCGGCAGCGCGCCCTGCGTTGGCCTGGCGGATCAGCGCATTGAGCTCAGCCGCACGCTCCGTGGTTTGGTCGAAGTGAAAGTGCAGCGTCGGCACGGTGTGGATCTGCAGGCGCTTGAACAGCCCGTTGCGCAGGAAGCCGGCCGCCTCGTTGAGCGCGTCCTCGCATTCCTGCGGCTGGCCGACCAGCACCGAGAAGTAGATCTGCGCATGCGCATAGTCGGGCGAAACCTTGACGCTGTTGAGCGTCACCATGCCGATGCGCGGGTCCTTCAGCTCGCGCAGCAGCTCGGCCAGGTCGCGCTGGATCTGGTCGGCGACCCGGTAGCCGCGATTGGGGGTGGAGCGTTTGTGTCGCATGTCTGACTCCCAGGGCCCGTGCCGCAAGCAACCCGCCAAACACAAACCCCGCCTTCTCGCGAAGGCGGGGCCTGCGGTGCGGGCGGCTGACGGTCAGAGCGCGCGGGCCACTTCCTTGATCTCGAAGAACTCCAGCTGGTCACCCTCGCGGATGTCGTTGTAGTTCTTCAATTTGATACCGCACTCGAAGCCTTCCTTGACTTCGCGGACATCGTCCTTCATGCGCTTGAGCGACTCGATCTCGCCGGTGTAGATCACCACGTTGTCGCGCAGCAGGCGGAAGCGCGCGTTGCGCGTGACCATGCCGCTCGTGACCATGCAGCCAGCGACGGTGCCGATCTTGGAGGCGACGAACACCGTGCGGATCTCGGCGTTACCGATGACCTCTTCGCGCTGCTCGGGTGCCAGCATGCCCGACATGGCCGCCTTCACCTCATCCACGGCGTCGTAGATGATGTTGTAGTAGCGGATATCCACGCCGTTGTGCTCGGCCAGCTTGCGCGCGTTGGCATCGGCGCGGGTGTTAAAGCCGATGATGACGGCCTTGGAGGCGATCGCCAGGTTGACGTCGGACTCACTGATGCCGCCGACAGCCGCGTGCACGATCTGCACCTTGACCTCGGCCGTGGACAGCTTGAGCAGGGATTGCGTGAGCGCCTCCTGCGAGCCCTGCACATCGGCCTTGACGATGAGCGGCAGGGTTTGCACGTCGCCGCCCAGGTTGTCGAACATGTTCTCCAGCTTGGCGGCCTGCTGCTTGGCCAGCTTGACGTCGCGGTACTTGCCCTGGCGGAACGTGGCGATCTCTCGGGCCCGGCGCTCGTCGGCCAGCACCATGAATTCCTGGCCGGCCTGAGGCACGTCCGACAGGCCCTGGATCTCCACCGGGATCGACGGGCCGGCCTCGTTCACCGGCTTGGCGTTCTCGTCCAGCATGGCGCGCACGCGGCCATAGCTGCTGCCGGCCAGCACCACGTCGCCACGCTTGAGCGTGCCCGACTGCACCAGCACCGTGGCGACCGGGCCGCGGCCCTTGTCCAGCTTGGCCTCGATGACCAGGCCCTTGGCCATGGCGTCCTTCGGTGCCTTGAGCTCCAGGACCTCGGCCTGCAGCAGCACCTGCTCCAGCAGCTCGTCGATGCCCTGGCCGGTCTTGGCCGACACCGGCACGAAGGGCGAGTCGCCGCCATATTCCTCGGGCACCACCTCCTCGCCCACGAGCTCCTGCTTGACACGGTCCGGGTTGGCATCGGGCTTGTCCACCTTGGTGATGGCCACGACGATGGGCACGCCGGCCGCCTTGGCATGGTGGATGGCCTCCTTGGTCTGCGGCATCACGCCGTCGTCGGCAGCCACGACCAGGATGACGATGTCGGTGGCCTGCGCACCGCGGGCACGCATGGCGGTGAACGCCTCGTGGCCCGGGGTGTCGAGGAAGGTGATGATCCCGCGCGGCGTCTCGACGTGATAGGCGCCGATGTGCTGAGTGATGCCCCCGGCCTCGCCTGCGGCTACGCGGCTGCGGCGGATGTAGTCCAGCAGCGAGGTCTTGCCGTGGTCGACGTGGCCCATGACCGTGACCACCGGCGCGCGCGTGACCTGCTCGGTCGGCTGTTCGGCGTTCTCTTCCAAGAAGGCTTCCGGGTCGTCCAGCTTGGCGGCGAACGCCTTGTGGCCCATCTCCTCGACCACGATCATCGCGGTCTCCTGGTCGAGCTGCTGGTTGATGGTGACCATCTGGCCGAGCTTCATCATCTGCTTGATGACCTCGGAGGCCTTGACCGACATCTTGTGGGCCAGGTCAGCCACGCTGATGGTTTCGGGCACGTGGACCTCGTAGGTCTGCGGCTCGCTCGGCGCCACGTAGCTCGACGGGCTGTCGCCCCGGTCGCGGCGGCCGCCACGGCCACCGGGCGCACGCCAGCCTCCCCGCGCGCTGCCCGCGGCGTCGGTACGGCCGCCCTTGAGGCCGGCGCGCTTCTTGGCGGCGTCATCAGCCCAGCTGGAGGACAGCTTCTCGGACTTGACCGCCTTCTTGTCGCCCGGCTTCGCGGTGGACGACGGTGCGGCGGCACCGGGCGCGGTCTTGGGCTTGTGGATCGTGCCCTTGATACCGTCCTTGGCCTCGGCGGGCTTGGTTTCCTCGGGCTTCTTGGCGGTCAGCACGCGCTTCGGAGCCGCCATCATCGCGCGGATGGCGGCTGCCTCGGCCTCGGCAGCCTTGCGGCGGCGCTCGAGGTCGGCCAGGCGCTGCTTCTCCTCGGCCTCGATCTCGGCCGCCTTGACCACGCGCACACCAGGCTTGGGCGTCTCGGGGGCGGCGGCGGGAGCCGAAACAGGGGCGGGGGCGGCAGGGGCTTCGGCCACGGGCGCCTGCGCAGCAGCGGCGGGCTTGGCCGCAGCGGCTTCCGCGGCCTCGCGTGCAGCCTGCTCGGCTGCCTCGCGTGCGGCCTTTTCGGCAGCCTCGCGGGCTGCGGCCTCCGCGGCCTCGCGCTGCTGGCGCTCCTCTTCCTCGCGCTGACGGCGCTTTTCCGCCAGCTCGGCCTCCTGCTGGCGCAGCAGTTCAGCCTGGCGCTGGGCTTCTTCCTCGCGACGCTGCAGCTCAGCAGCCTCGGCGGCGGCCTGGACCGACTCGTCGGCGCCCGCGGGGGCGTCGTCTCGCTTGACGAACACGCGCTTCTTGCGCACCTCGACCTGGATGGTGCGGGCGCGGCCGGAGGCATCGGCCTGCTTGATCTCGGTGGTGGATTTGCGCGTCAGCGTGATCTTCTTGCGCTCGGCGCCGGCGGTGCCGTGCGCGCTGCGCAGGTGGTCGAGCAGGCGCTCCTTGTCGGCTTCCGTGAGCACGTCGTCCGACGAGGCCTTGGCGACACCGGCGGATTGAAGCTGCTCCAGCAGTGTCGCTGCCGGGCGGTTCAGTTCCGCGGCGAATTGTGCGACGGTGGTCACGGCCATTGTGTTCAGTCCTTGCGAAATTCGAAGCGTGGGGCAGGCTCTAGGCGACTGCTCAGGCGGCGAACCAGTGTTCGCGGGCCTTCATGATGAGCGCGCGGGCCTGCTCTTCGTCCACGCCGGTGATGTCGGTCAGCTCGTCCACCGCGAGGTCGGCGAGATCGTCGCGGGTGTGGATGCCCGCCTCGGCCAGCTTGGCGATGAGCTCGGCGTTAAGGCCTTCGAGGCCGCGCAGATTCTGCGACACCGACTCCACCGCCTCTTCCCGGGCGATCTCCATGGTCAGCAGCGCATCCTTGGCGCGGTTGCGCAGCTCGTGCACGGTGTCCTCGTCAAAGGACTCGATCTCCAGCATTTCCTGCAGCGGCACATAGGCCACCTCTTCCAGGCTGGTGAAGCCCTCGGCGATCAGGATGTCGGCGACTTCCTCGTCCACATCGAGCTTTTCGACGAAGAGCTTGCGCACGACCTCGGTCTCCTGCGCCTGCTTCTCGGCCGACTCCTCGGCGGTCATGATGTTGATGCGCCAGCCGGTCAGCTCGGACGCCAGGCGCACGTTCTGCCCGCCACGGCCGATGGCGATGGCGAGGTTCTCCTCGTCGACCACCACGTCCATCGCGTGCTTTTCCTCGTCCACGAAAATTGACTGGACGTTGGCCGGCGCCAGCGCACCGATCACGAACTGGGCCGGATCCTCGGACCAAAGAACGATGTCCACGCGCTCTCCGGCGAGCTCATTGGTGACCGCATTGACGCGCGAGCCGCGCACGCCCACACAGGTGCCGATCGGATCGACCCGGCGATCGTGGGAGAGGACGGCGATCTTGGCGCGCGAGCCCGGGTCACGGGCGCAGCTCTTGATCTCAAGCAGGCCTTGCTCGACTTCGGGCACCTCCTGACGGAAGAGCTCGACCATGAAGCCCGGCGCGCTGCGCGACAGCATGATCTGCGGGCCACGCGCGGTCGGGTCGACCTCGGCGATGAAGGCGCGCACACGGTCGCCCGTGCGCAGGTTTTCCTTGGGGATCATCTCGCCGCGCTTCAAGCGGCCCTCGACGCGGCCGGACTCGACGATGATGTCGCCCTTGTCCAGGCGCTTGACCGTGCCCACGAAGATCTTCTCGCCCCGGGCGAGGAAGTCATTGAGCAGCTGCTCGCGCTCGGCATCGCGGATCTTCTGCAGGATGACCTGCTTGGCGGCCTGCGCGCCGATGCGGCCGATGGGCACTGACTCCACCGGCTCCTCGATGTAGTCGTCGACCTCGATGTCGGGGATCTGCTCCTGAGCCTCGAACAGCAGGATCTCGGCATCCGGGATCTGCAGGCCGGCCTCGTTGGGCACGACGTGCCAGCGACGGAAGGTCTCGTACTCGCCGGTCTCGCGGTCGATGCTGACGCGGATGTCCACGTCGGCGCCATGCAGCCGCTTGGTGGCGGACGCGAGCGCCGACTCGACGGCGCCAAACACCACCTCGCGATCGACGCTCTTCTCGCGCGAGATCGCATCCACCAGCATCAACAGTTCACGGTTCATTCTTTGTGACCTCCGGAATCCTGCTCGTCGTAGGCAGCCGAGGGGGCTGCCGCGGCCGGCACCTTGCGGGCGCGGCCCTTGAAATCCACCACCGGCACCAGGCGGGCCTCGCGCACCTCGTCCAGCGTGAAACCCAACACCTGCTGCTGCTTGCCGTCGTCGATCAGCAGCTGCCAGGACTGACCCTCCTGGAGGGCGCCAAGCTCGTTCGCGGGCGGCCGGGCCTCGGCCACCTGCAGCAGGCCGCGCCACTTCTTGCGCCCCTGAAAGGGCAGCTTGAGCGTGACGTCGACCTGCTCACCAGCGAAGCGCGCGTAATCGGCAGGCTTGTGCAGCGGGCGGTCCAGGCCCGGGGAGGAGACCTCCAGCCGGGCGTAGTCGCAACCCTCAACCTCCAGCACATACTGCAGCTGGCGTGTGACCTTTTCGCAGTCCTCGACCAGGATGAAGTCACCTGGGCCGGTGTCATAGGCTTGGCCCGGGCGGCGGTCAATATAGACGCGCAGCAACCCGCCGCCGGTGCGCTCGCACTCGACGACGTCATAGCCCAGGCCCGCGACCGTGCGCTCGACCGCCTGCATCCACGGGCCCGGCGCAGTGGCCGCAGCAGCAACAGGCGCGCGCGACCGCCGGGCCGCCGGAGCGGCCCGCGGCGAGCGCGCGGGAGCAGCAGAAGGATTTCTCTTCAAAGGGGCAACAGGCAGGTCGACAGGCGTCTAAGCGCCGGGTAGGTTCTGCTCTTCAACGACAAAGGCCTGCCCGGCACCGGCAAGCTCGCCGACCCCGCGGGGTACCCCATGCGGCCCGTGCATCTGGAAAAAGGAGGAGCAAAAAAAAAGGGCTGGATTACTCCGCCCACTTTTCTGCGACCCTCAAGCCGCTGGAACGTGCTCTGCCTGCGCCCCATCAGGGCCAACGCAGCAGACCTCTCTCGTAAAGAAGAGCGGATTCTAGCCCGGGGCGGCCGTGCTCGCAAGGCTCATGCCGGGCCCGCCCCCTGGCCGGGCGTCCATGGCCGGGTCGCGTGAGAGAATCCGCCGCCTTTTCCTGCGACCAATATCGGAGACGCCCATGGGGTTTCTGGCCGGCAAGCGCCTGCTCATCACCGGACTGCTGTCCAACCGTTCCATTGCCTACGGCATTGCCCGGGCCTGCCAGCGCGAGGGCGCGGAGCTCGCCTTCAGCTATGTGGGCGAGCGCTTCAAGGACCGCATCACCGAATTCGCCGCCGAGTTCGGCTCGCAACTGGTGTTCGACTGCGATGTGAGCGACGACGCACAGATCGAGCGCCTGTTTGAGCAGCTCGGCGACGCCTGGCCGAGCTTCGACGGCTTCGTGCACTCCATCGGCTTTGCGCCGCGCGAGGCGATCGCGGGCGACTTCCTGGACGGCCTGTCGCGCGAGGCCTTCCGCGTGGCGCACGACATCTCCAGCTACAGCTTCCCGGCGATGGCCAAGGCCGCCCTGCCCCGCCTGTCGCCCAATGCGGCGCTGCTGACGCTGAGCTACCTGGGCGCCGAGCGCATCGTGCCGCACTACAACACCATGGGGCTGGCCAAGGCATCGCTGGAGGCGAGCGTGCGCTACCTGGCCGGCAGCCTGGGGCCGCGCGGCATCCGGGTCAACGGCATCTCGGCCGGGCCGATCAAGACCCTGGCCGCCTCGGGCATCAAGGGCTTCAGCCGTATCCTCGACGCGGTGGAGCAAGCCGCCCCGCTGCGCCGCAACGTGACCATCGAGGACGTGGGCAATGTGGCGGCCTTCCTGCTGTCGGACCTGGCCGGCGGGGTGACGGCCGAGATCACGTACGTGGATGCCGGCTATAGCCACGCGATGGGCGTGCCGGAGCGCGGCGAAGCGGCGGGAGGCTGAGCCCCGCTGGCGCGCGCCGACGCGGGTCCGCCCGGCCCCGGCGGTACCCTTCAAGGGCACACGCCGCCGGCACCGGCCGTCAGCCGATGGCCGAGGCCAGCATGTCGACGACGCCGGGCGGCGCGGCCTCGAGCAGCTTGCGCGTGTAGGACTGCTGCGGCCGGCCGATGACCTCGGCGACCGGCCCGGATTCGACGATGGCGCCGTCCTTCATCACGATGACGTCGTGGGCCATGGCGGCGACGACCTCCACGTCGTGGGTGATCAGCAGATAGCTCAGGCCGCGCTTGCGCTGCAGACCCTGCAGCAGCGCGAGCACCTGCTTCTGGATCGTCACGTCCAGTGCGCTGGTGGGCTCATCCAGCACGAGCACGTCGGGCTCCACGATGAGCGCGCGGGCCAGGGCCAGGCGCTGGCGCTGGCCGCCCGAAAACTCGTGCGGGTAGCGGTCGAGCAGGCGGGGGAATTGCAGCTCGGCCAGGCCGACTTCGGCCAGGACGGCGCGGACCTTCTCGGCGCGCTGCGCGGCCGACAGCGCCGGGGCATGCACCTGCAGGCCCTCGCCGACGATCTCGCCGACCGTCATGCGCGGTGACAGGGACGAGAACGGGTCCTGGAACACCACCTGGATGCGCCGGCGCAGCGGGCGGTCGGTGCGCGGGGTGCCGCGCCATCGTGCGCCCAGCACGTCGAGCTGCCCCCGGCTGGGCTGCAGGCCGAGCGTGGCCAGGGCCAGCGTGGATTTGCCGGAGCCGGATTCCCCGATGACCGCGAGCGTGCGGCCGGGCTTCACGGTGAAGTCGGCACCGCGGACGGCGACGAACTCGCCCTTGCGGAACCAGCCGCGCCAGCCTGGGCGGCTGACCGGATAGGCCACCTGCAGCGCCTGCGCCTGCACCAGCGGCGCGGCAGGTGGCGGGGTGTCGACCACATCGCGCACGGGGCGGCTGTCCAGCAGCTTGCGGGTGTAGGGATGCTGCGGGCGGGCAAAGACCTCGGCCACGGTGCCCTGCTCCACCAGCACGCCGCGCTCCATCACGGCCACGCGGTCGGCGAAGCGCTGCACCAGCGGCAGATCATGGGTGATGAGCAGCAACGCCATGCCGTGGCGCTGCTGCAGCTCGTCGAGCAGGCCCAGGATCTGCTGGCGCAGCGTGACGTCCAGCGCCGTGGTGGGCTCGTCAGCGATCAGCAGCCGGGGCTGGCAGGCCAGCGCCATGGCGATCATGGCGCGCTGGCGCTGGCCGCCGGAGAGCTGGTGCGGATAGGCGCGCGCCTTGGCGGCCGGGTCCGGCAGGCCGGTGTCGGCCAGCAGCTGCACCGCGCGCTCCCAGGCCTGGCGCCGGCTGGCGAGCTGGTGCAGCTCGACCACCTCGGCGATCTGGTCGCCGACCGGGAACAGCGGGTTGAGCGCGGTCATCGGCTCCTGGAAGATCACCGCCACATCCCGACCGCGGATCTCGCGCAGGCGCGGCTCGGGCAGGCGCAGCAGGTCGCAGGCGCCCTCGCGCGCCTGGAAGGCAGCCGAGCCGCTGACCTGGGCCTGCGGCAGCAGCTTGAGCAGGCTGAGTGCGCTGACCGTCTTGCCCGAGCCGGATTCGCCGACCAGGGCGAACTTCTCACCCGGCTGCAGGCTGAAGGACACGCCCTGCACCACCGGCTTGCCGCCGAAGGCGACGGTGAGGTCGCGCACGTCCAGCAGCGGCGCAGCGGCCGGACCGTTCGCGGCGCGATCATCGGCCGTTGGCGATGCACGGCTTGGAGACAAGGGATGGTCCCCGCTCATGCCAGCCCCTCCTTGCGCGGATCCAGCGCGTCACGCAGCGCATCGCCCATGAAGGTCAGCAGCAGCAGCGTGCCGACCAGCACGCCGAAGGTGGACAGCGAGATCCACCAGGCGTCCAGGTTGTTCTTGCCCTGGGCCAGCAGCTCGCCCAAGCTGGGTGTGTCGGGCGGCACGCCCAGGCCGAGGAAGTCGAGCGACGTGAGCGCCAGGATGGCCGCACTCATGCGAAACGGCAGGAAGGTGACCACCGGGGTGAGGCTGTTGGGCAGCAGGTGGCGCCAGATGATGTGGCGGTTGGAGACGCCCAGCGCGCGGGCGGCGCGCACGTAGTCGAGCTGGCGGTTGCGCAGGAACTCGGCCCGCACGTAGTCCGACAGGCCCATCCAGCCGAAGAGCGACAGCAGCAGCAAAAGCAGGCCGACGCTCGGCTCCAGCACGGCCGAGAAGATGATCAGCAGGTAGAGCTCGGGCATGGAGCCCCAGATCTCGATGAAGCGCTGGAAGGCCAGGTCCGTCTTGCCGCCGTAGAAGCCCTGCAGCGCACCGGTGACCACGCCCAGCAGCACGCCGATCACCGTGAGCGCCAGCGCGAACAGCACCGACACGCGAAAGCCGTAGAGCAGCCGGGCGAACACATCCCGCCCGCGGTCGTCGGTGCCCAACCAGTTCTGCGCCGACGGCGGCGCGGGGTTGGGCGACGGTGCGAAGTAGTTGATGGTGAGATGGTGCGAGCGGTTGATCGGATAGAGCGCGAAGTTGCCCGGCTTGGCCAGCTGCTGCTGGATGAAGGGGTCGAGGTAGTCGGTGGGCGTGTCGAAGTCGCCGCCGAAGGTCGTCTCGGGCAGGGTCTGCACCAGCGGCACGTACCAGCGGCCCTCGTAGCGCACGAGCAGCGGCTTGTCGTTGGAGAGGAGCTCCGCGGCCAGGCTGAGCAGCACCAGCACGCAGAAGACGACGAGGCTCCAGTAACCCAGGCGGTTGCGCTTGAAGCGTTGCCAGGCGCGGCGGCTGGGCGACAGCGACGGCGCGGGAGGCAGCACGGCGGCCGCCGGGCCGGTGGCATCCAGCGGCAGGACCGGCGGTGCGGCGGGCGGCACGGCGGAAGGAGCGGCAGAAGGGGTGGTCTCGGCCATCAGTCGAACTTCACGCGCGGGTCCACCCACACGTAGCAGAGGTCGCTGATCAGCTTGGTGACGAGGCCGATCAGGGTGAAGAGGTAGAGCGTGCCCAGCACCACGGGATAGTCGCGCCGCATCACCGACTCATAGCCGAGCAGGCCCAGGCCATCGAGCGAGAACAGCGTCTCGATGAGCAGCGAGCCGGCGAAGAAGGCGCCGATGAAGGCCGCCGGAAAGCCGGTGATGATGGGGATGAGCGCATTGCGGAAGACGTGCTTCCACAGCACCCGCCGCTCGGCCAGGCCCTTGGCCCGCGCGGTCAGCACGTACTGCTTGCGGATCTCCTCCAGGAAGGCGTTCTTGGTCAGCATGGTGATGACCGCGAAGCTGCCCAGCACCATGGCCGTGACGGGCAACGCGATGTGCCAGAGGTAGTCGACGATCTTGGCGGGCAGGCTCAGCTCATCCCAGTTGGGCGACGTGAGGCCGCGCAGCGGGAACCACGACAGGAAGCTGCCGCCGCCGAAGAGCACCAGCAGCGCCACACCGAGCACGAAGCCCGGAATGGCGTAGCCGGCCAGCACCAGCAGGCTGGTGACGGTGTCGAAGCGGCTGCCGGCCCGCACGGCCTTGGCGATGCCCAGCGGCACGGAGACGAGGTAGCTCAGGAAGAAGGTCCACAGCCCCAGCGAGATGGACACCGGCAGCTTCTCCTTGACCAGCGTCCAGACGTCCTTGTGGTGGAAGAAGCTCTGGCCCAGGTCGAAGCGGGCGAAGTCCGCCAGCATCTTGAAGTAACGCTCATGCGCCGGCTTGTCGAAGCCGTAGAGCTTCTTGATGTCCTCGATCTGCTGGGCGTCGATGCCCTGGCGGCCGCGGTAAGCCGTGCTGCGCGCCGCGCCCTCCCCGCCCGTGTCGCGGCCCTGCAGCTGCGAGACCATCTGCTCCACCGGCCCGCCGGGCACGAACTGGATGACGACGAAGGTCAGCGTCAGCACGCCCAGCAGCGTGGGGATCATCAGCAGCAGGCGCTTGAGGAGGTAGCTGAGCATCGGCTCGTCCTGGGTCGTACGGGGGTCAGTTGCCCGCCGGCGCGGCCCACCAGGTGGACAGCGCCCAGCCCTCGGGCTGGTAGTAGCGCGGCACCACCTGCGGCTGACCGAAGCGGTGAGCGCGATAGGCCACGCGGTGCACGGCCGAGTACCAATGCGGCACCGCGTAGTAGCCGTGGCGCAGCACGCGGTCCAGGGCGCGCACGCTGGCTGCCAGCTCCGGGCGGGTCTGCGCGGCATCGATGCGGCGCAGCAGCTCATCGACCACCGGGTCCTGCACGCCGCCCAGGTTAGACGAGCCGTCCTGCTTGGCGAGATCCGCGCGGAAGTACTGCGTCAGCTCCGATCCCGGCACCAGCCGGCCCAGCGTGCGCGAGCTGATCACCTCGAAGTCGAAGCGGCGCATGCGCTGCTCGTAGACGGCATAGTCGATCTGCCGGTAGCTCGGCTGGAAGCCCAGCTTCTCCAGTGTGCGCATGTAGGGGTTGACCACTCGACCCATGCTGCCGGACGTGTCCATGAACTCGATGGTGAAGGGCTCACCCTTGGCATTGCGCAGCATGCCGTCGCGATAGGTCCATCCCGCTTCGGCCAGCAACTGGCGCGCCAGACGCAGGTTGGCCCGCAGCGAGCCCGGCGGCGTGGTGGACGGCGGCAGCGGCACCGGCTGCTCCAGCACCGCGCGCGGCGGGCGGGCCTTGAGCGACTGCAGCACGGCCAGCTCGTCGCCCTCAGGCAGGCCGCGGGCCTCGTACTCGCTGCCGGTGAAGTAGCCGCGCACGCGGGTGTAGGCGCCGTAGAAGAGCTGGCGGTTCATCCATTCGAAGTCCATCGCCAGGCCGATGGCGCGGCGCACGCGCGGGTCGGCGAACTTGGGCAGCCGGGTGTTGAAGATGAAGCCCTGGAAGCCGACCGCATTGCCGTGCTGCCATTCGCGCTTGAGCAACTCCCCCGTGGCGAACCTGCCGCCCTGGTACTGGCGGGCCCAGTCCTTGGCGGAGAAGGCCTGGATGAAGTCGAACTCGCCGGCCTTGAAAGCCTCGAAGGCGGCGACGTTGTCCTTGTAGAGCTGGTAGGTGATGCGGTCGAAGTTGAACTGCCCGCGCCGCACGTTCAGATCCCGCGCCCAGTAGGCCGGGTCGCGCACGTAGGTGATCTCCTTGCCGAAGTCCACCTTGCCGATGCGGTAGGGGCCGGAGGCGATGGGGATGTCGGTGACGATGGCATCCAGCGGCTGCGGCTTGCCGTCCTTCAGCCCCCACTTGTGGCTGAACACCGGCAGGCCGCCGACGATGAGCGGCAGCTCGCGGTTGGCCTCCTTGAAGTCGAAGCGGACGAGGCGCTCGCCCAGCACGGTGGCGCCTTTGACCGGCGCGAAGTAGGCCCGGTACTGCGGGGCGGCGCCGGGGCTGGTGAGTTGCTCGAAGCTGTGCTTCACGTCGCGCGCCAGCACCGGGTCGCCGTTGTGGAAGCGCGACTTCGGGTTGAGGCGGAAGGTGACGGAGCGGCCGTCCGCCGCCACGTCCACATCCTCGGCCAGCAGGCCGTAGGCGGTGGCCGGCTCATCCATGTTGCCGGTGAGCAGGGTGTCGAACAGCAGGCCCTCCAGGCCCGGCGGCTCGGTGCCCTTGAGGGTGAACGGGTTGTACTTGTCGAAGCTGCTGGCGATCAGCGGCGCCACCAGTGAGATGCGCCCGCCCTTGGGCGCGGCCGGGTTGACATAGTCGAAGTGGCTGAAGCCCGGCGGGTACTTCACGTCGCCGAACTGGGCATAGGCGTGGGCCGCCTGGGCGGACGGCGCGCCCGTGACGGCGGCCCAGGCCAGGGCCGCGGCGGCCAGTGCTGCTCGCAGTGTTCGCATGGGGGCCGATTCTGCGGCATGGGCCTCGCCCGCCGGGGCCGGCTTACCCTTCGTGAACGACCGTCCAGGGCCGGGCGGACACACGAGGGCCGGCGGCCGGGAGCAGGCCGTGCAGCACCACGGCGTCCCGCCCCTTGGCGGCATCGAGGGCCAGGCTCAGCACCCAGTCCGGCGCACACCACACGGTGGCCGGGGTGCCGGCACGGGCGGGCGGCCCGGCCGCATCGGGTCGGCAGACGAGCTGCGGCAGCCGCCGCAGGCCCATGGGCTGCGCGCGCAGCTTGAGCGCGGCCTCCTTCAGCGTCCACAGCGTCAGGCAGCCCGTCGCTGCGTCGGGCTGCTGCGCCAACCAAGCTTGCTCCTGTGGATGCAGGATGCGTGGCGCCAGGCGCGGCCAGTTGCGGCCCGCGTTGAGGCGGCGGTCCTCGATGTCGAGGCCGACCGGGTGCGGGCCGACCGCGACCGCGACGAAGCGGCCGCTGTGGCTCAGGCCCGCGTGCAGCTCGGCACCGTCCGCGTGATGCAAGCGCGGCGGGCCGCCCTGCCCGGCCGTGGCCTGCCAGCCGTGAGCGATACCGGTGTGGCGGGCCACTGCCTCACGCAGCAGCCAGCGCCCCGCGAGGAAGGCCGCCCGGCGATCGGCAGACCCAATGCCGGCCACACGCACCTGCTCCGCAGCAGACAGCCAAGAGGGAAGCGTCTCACCGGGCTGCCAGCCGGCGCGCGCCAGCGCCTCGGCCACCGTCGCCCCGCACAGCGTCAGCGCGGCCGACATGAGCCCGGCCTACCAGACGACGAAGGCATCCCGCCCCGACACCGCCAGCTTGACGGCCCGGCCCACCGGCAGGCAGAGCTTGGTCGGCACATGGCCGAACGGCAGGCCGGTGAGGATGGGCGCAGCACTGACGCTGCGCAGGTATTCGATGGCCGTCTTGAGGCCGTAGCCCCGGTCCAGCGGTGACTTGCGCCAATCGGTGAAGCTGCCCAGCAGCACCGCCTTCTGCGTGCCCAGCACGCCGGCCTGGTGCAGTTGCAGCAGACCGCGCTCGATGCGGTAGGGGTGCTCGTTGACATCCTCCAGGAAGAGCACGCCGCCGCGCACCCTGGGGAAGTGCGGGGTGCCCAGCAGCGACAGCAGCACGGTGAGGTTGCCGCCCCACAGCCGCCCGCCGGTCTCCAGGCCATCGAAGCCGGCATCGGTGCGAAAGCCCACCGCCTCCAGCTCGCCGGTCATGGCTTCGACGAAGACGTCCTGCGTCACGTCGTCGCCGCCGCCTGCTGCCGCCTCGTCGCCGAAGTCGCCGCAGGCCATGGGCCCGGCCCAGAAGCCGCCGGGCTGGCAGCAGCCAGCATGCGGCTCGTGGTCATCACCATCCGCACGGTGATGGCGGTGGTGGCGCCCGGGCTTGCCCGGGTCACCCGCGGCGCCGTGCGCCAGTGCCGCAAGCTGCAGCGCCGTCATGTCGCTGTAGCCAACCCAGCGGGTACCGCGCTCCACGCTGCGGCGGATCAACGGCCAGTCGATACGGTCCAGCAGCCGGGCCAGGCCGTAGCCGCCGCGGCTGGCCAGCGCGACTGATGGTGCGGCCTGGGCGATGCGATGCAGGGCGGCGAGCCGCGTATCGTCGTCGCCGGCAAAGCGCTGGACCTTGAGCGCGGCGGCTTCGTCGACGGTCACGTCAAAGCCGAGCTGGCCCAGCCGCTTGGCCGCACGGCGCAGCGCTGGCGCGCGGGCGACGACGCCTGCCGGCGAGAAGATGACGAGGTCGGGTCGGGGGTCGCTCATGGTGAAGGCGGCGCGATAGCGGCGTGTTGAAGGACGCGGTCCAGGACGCGCGGTCGGGAAGGCGCTGGCAGAGTGCAAAGCGGTGCCGCGCTCAGTCGCGCGGCGGCTCGTCCTCGATGATCTGGCCGACCGGGATGGTGCTGGACTCGCCGGCGTCCAGCTCGTCCGGCAAGGCGGCTGGAGCCTGCGGCGCATCGCTGGCGCGGCGCCGGCTGTCGCGCTGGGCCTTGGCCTGCGCGCGGCGCTCGGCGAAGAACTCGCGCAGCAGCTGCGCGCTCTGCTCGGCCATCACGCCGCCGACGATCTGGGTGTGGTGGTTGAGCCGCCGATCGGCAAAGAGGTCGAGCACCGAGCCGGCCACGCCGGTCTTGGGATCGGGCGCGGCGAAGACCACGCGCTTGAAGCGCGCGTGCATCAGCGCCATCGCGCACATGGCGCAGGGCTCCAGCGTGACGAACAGCTCGCACTCCGGCAGCCGGTAGTTGGACAGCAGCTGCGCGGCATGGCGCAACGCCACGATCTCGGCATGCGCGGTCGGGTCGTGCGTGGTGATCGGCCGGTTGTAGCCGGTGGCGATCACCTGGCCGGCGCGCATGATGACCGCGCCCACCGGCACCTCGCCGACCAGCCAGGCGTTGTGCGCCTGGTCCAGCGCCAGGCGCATGGCGTATTCGTCGGTGGGCAGGATGGGCGGGGTCACGGCAACGGTCGGCAGGCGGCCCGGGATTATCGGCCGCGGCCCGTGGCTCTCTGCACAGGCAAGCGGCCCGCGCCGTGCGCTCTTTGCGGACGCGGCTGGCTCAAGCGCCGCGCAGCGGCCAGCGCCCGAGGATCTCGTAGCGCGTCTGCCCCAGGAAGCTGTGGACCAGCGCGAATTCGGTGACCCGCCACTGCAGCGGCTCGATCGGCTGCTGCGGCACGCGCCGGTCGTCGTAGAGCAGGGTCAGATGCGGCACGAAGTTGCCCGAGCCGCCCCGCAAGACACCGTACCGACGCAGCGCATGGTCCAGCCGGGCCTGGAATCCCTTGACGGCCTGCACGCCATCGTCGCCGAGAGCGACCAACGGCAGCCGGCTGGGCCGGCCGACGAAGCTGCCCACGCGCTCCAGCCGCACATCGAAGGCCGGCTCATCCAGCGACGTGGCGGCGCGGCAGGCGTCGTCCACGAGGCCGGCGGGCAGTCCGGCGAAGTCGCCCAGGTGGCACAGCGTCACATGCACCCGATCAGTCCGCAGCGGCTGGCCGCTCAGGCCGTGCGCCAGGCGCAGCGCCTCGGCCAGCGCGCGCGCCTGCCGGGCGGTGGCTGGATCGGGGAACAGGGCGAAGAACAACCGGTCCGTCGGCCGGGCCGGCGCATCGAAACCGTCCAACGAGGCTTGCATCACTGCCCTTCGTCGAGCTGACGCGGGCGGTTCTGCATCAGCTGATCCAGCTCACGCCCAACCTGGGCCGGCAGCGAGGCGGCCGGCACGGCACCCGGAGCCGAGGCTGCACCGGTCTGCGCCTCAGCAGACGGCACCGCATGCGGGCTACGCAGCTGCTTCACCGCCAACAGGCCAACGATCAGCAGCGCCAGCACCAGCGCGATCAGACCGATTCCACCCCGCATCATCCGCTCCTCTCGTCCACACCGGCCACCGTGGGCCGCGCACCGGCCGACCCGGCCTCTCAAAGATCGGTATAGCGCAAGGTCAGGCCTTCGCGGTCACGCACTTGCCCGAACCGGCCCGCCGCCCGCGACTGCACGCTCAGCGGCAGCGGCGCGAAGCCCGTGCCGCGGGTCAGCTCGTCGCCATGCATGAAGGCCCAGTACAGGAAGCGCAGCGCCGCCTGCGTGGGCCCGGCGTCCTGCGGCCGTGCATCCACCAGCACGAAGGTAACCAGGGTGATCGGCCAGCTCCCGCTGCCCGGGCGGTCGAGCACGCTGGCGGTGTCGTCGCCCAGGCGCTGCAGATCGCTTTCCATGATGGCCGCGCGGAAGGCGCGCTCGTCGGCCCGCACATAACGCCCCGCGGCATTGCGCAATGACACCGGCGTCAGCCCGTCACGCAGCACGCGGTCGTAGCTGACATAGCCAATGGCGCCGGGCGTGGACTTGACCGCACGGGCCACGCCGTCATTGCCTTCCGCGGCGGTGACGCCTTCTCCCCAGCGCGGGAGCTGACCGATGCCCACTGTGGCCTGGAACACTGCGGAGACCCGGGACAGATAGCGCGTGTAGCCTTCGGTGGTGCCCGACTTCTCCGCCCGCACGATGCGGCGCACCGCCAGACGCGGCAACGCAAGACCCGGATTCAGCGCCGCCACGCGCGGGTCATTCCAAAGAGCGATCCGCCCGGTCATCAGGTCGGCCAGCACGTCGCCCGTCAACTTGAGCGCATGCGGAGCCACGCCTGGCAGATTCACCACCGGCACCACCCCGCCAACCACCATCGGGATCTGCACCAGCTTGCGCTGAGCCAATTCCGCCGCGCTAAGCGGTGAGTCCGTGCCCGCGAACGCGACCGACCGCGCGGTGATCTGCTTGATCCCATCGCCGGAGCCCGTAGCCCGGTAGCGGACGATCGCGGCATCGGGCCGCTCTGCGTAGGCGCTGGCCCAGCGCTCGTAGACCTTGGAAGGGAACGAGGCCCCGGCACCGACCACCTCCCGAGCCTGTGTCAGCGCGGCGCCCGCCAGACACAACAGCACCACGGCGCAACGGCTCACGCGCCGCAGGACGACTCCACTCATTCAGACTCCGACTGCAAGGACAAGGAAAAACAAGAACGGCGACGCTACGGACGCACGAGGACACCCGTATGAAAAAAAGACGGATAGGGCGCGGGCGGTGAAGCTTGTGTGAACAATGTCGACACGCAGCCCTCATCGACGGGCCGCCCTGCGACGGGCCACCCACCGCGTCCACGGATCGGCGGATCCCGCAAAAGCCCGGCTCAGCAAGTGAGCCGGCAAGCCGTCACACGGGGAAGGTCCCCCGCTTCACTCCCACTCAATGGTGGCCGGCGGCTTGCTCGAGACGTCGTAGGTCACTCGGTTGATGCCGCGCACCTCGTTGATGATGCGGCCCGAGACCTTCTTGAGCAGGCTGTACGGCAGCTCAGCCCAGTCGGCCGTCATGAAGTCACTGGTCTGCACGGCGCGCAGCGCGACCACGTAGTCGTAGGTGCGGCCATCGCCCATCACGCCCACGCTCTTGACCGGCAGGAAGACGGCAAACGCCTGCGACGTGAGGTCGTACCAGGTCTTGCCGCTCACCGGGTCCAGCGTCTTGCGCAGCTCCTCGATGAAGATGTGATCGGCGCGGCGCAGCAGGTCGGCATAGTCCTTCTTCACCTCGCCCAGGATGCGCACGCCCAGGCCCGGGCCGGGGAAGGGATGGCGGTAGACCATCTCCGGCGGCAGGCCGAGCTCGATGCCGAGCTGGCGCACCTCGTCCTTGAACAGCTCGCGCAGCGGCTCCAGCAGCTTCAGGCCCAGGGTCTCGGGCAGGCCGCCGACGTTGTGGTGGCTCTTGATGGTGGTGGCCTTCTTGGTCTTGGCCCCGCCGGACTCGATCACGTCCGGATAGATGGTGCCCTGGGCCAGCCACTTGGCACCCTTGTTGCCCTGGCCCTTGAGCTTCTCGGCCTCGGCGGTGAAGACCTCGACGAACTCCCGGCCGATGATCTTGCGCTTGGCTTCCGGGTCGGACACCCCGGCCAGTTGCCCCATGAACTGGTCCACCGCATCGACGTGGATGACCTTGGCATGCAGCCGGCCGGCGAACATGTCCATGACCATCTGCGCTTCGTTCAGGCGCAGCAGGCCGTGGTCGACGAAGACGCAAGTCAGCTGGTCGCCGATGGCGCGGTGGATGAGTGCTGCGGCCACGCTGGAGTCGACACCGCCCGACAGGCCCAGGATGACCTCCTCCTCGCCGACCTGCTCGCGGATGCGCTCGACCGCCTCGGCGATGTAGTCGCCCATGATCCAGTCGCCCGAGCAGCCGCACACCTCGCGCACGAAGCGGTGCAGCATCGCCGAGCCCTGCAGCGTGTGCGTGACCTCCGGGTGGAACTGCACGCCGTAGTAGCGGCGCGTCTCGTCGGCCATGCCGGCGATTTCGCAGCTGGGCGTGGAGGCCATCAGCTTGAAGCCCGGCGGCAGCGCGGTGACCTTGTCGCCGTGGCTCATCCACACCTTGAGCATGCCGTGGCCCTCGGCGGTGCGGAAATCCTCGATGGCATCGAGCAGCTGGGTGTGCCCGTGGGCGCGCACCTCGGCATAGCCGAACTCGCGGTGATCGCTCCACTGCACCTGGCCGCCGAGCTGCACCGCCATGGTCTGCATGCCGTAGCAGATGCCCAGCACCGGCACACCGGCGTCGAACACCGCCTGCGGCGCGCGCAGCTCGTGGTCCTCGTAGGTGCTGGCATGGCTGCCCGACAGGATGATCCCCTTGGCACCGAAGCCGCGGATGAAGTCGTCCGAGACGTCGTTGGGATGGATCTCGCAGTACACATGCGCCTCGCGCACGCGGCGGGCGATGAGCTGAGTGACCTGGGAGCCGAAGTCGAGGATGAGGATCTTGTCGTGCATGGCAAGCCGGCTCAGGCGGCCGTCTCGGTCTTGGAATTGCTCGCCGCAGCAGCCGGCGAGATGGGGGAATGGTGCTGGTGCAGCCGGCGGAAATGCAGCGCGGCAACCAGTGCCGCCGTCGCTTGCAGCAGCGCGCAGAAGTAGAACGGCAGCCCCAGCCGCCAATCCGTGCGCGGCAATGTGGCGACCGAGGCCAGCAGCGGCGCGCTCAGCAGCGGCCCCAGCACCGCGGAGATGCTGTTGATGGATGCAACCGCGCCCATGCTGCTGCCCTGGCTGCGGGCGTCCACTGCGTTGGAGATCATGCTCTGGATCACCGGCTGGGTGGCGAAGCCGAAGAGGTTGGCCACGATGACGGCATACATCATCCAGCCCTCGGTCGCTGCGCCCCAGGCGGCAAAGGCCAGCGTGGACGACACGAGGCCGATGAGTGCCAGCCGCTGTAGCCGGATGTGTTTGTGCATCATCCGCAGCAGCCCACCCTGCACGATGGCAGCCATCAAGCCCACTGCAAACAGCGACCAGCCATTAGCCTCGGCGTCCCAGCCGAACTTGAATTGCGTGTAGAGCAGCCAGCTCGTGTGCAGCGTGAACTGCGCCAGCGAAGTCAGCGCGATAACGCCCAGGAGCAGCCCGACGCTCTTGAGCTCCGCCAGTCGCCGGAGCGCGCTCAACGGATTGGCCGCGGCCAGCCGGAACGCCCGCCGCCGCTCGCGCGGCAGCGACTCGGGCAGCACCAACCAGCCGTAGGCACAGTTGATCAGCGCCAGCGCGCCGGCCACGAAAAACGGCAGGTGGATGTCACGCGCCCCCAGCAGCCCGCCAGTGACCGGGCCCAGGATGAAGCCGACGCCGAACATCGCGCCCAGCAGCCCGAAGTTGCGTGCCCGGTGTTGAGGCGGTGTCACGTCGGCCACGTAGGCATTGGCCACCGCGATGTTGGCGTACATCGCGCCACCGAACACGCGCACCGCTACCAGCATCCACAGCTCGGTGGCCAGCGCGGTGGCAAAGAAATTGACCGCCAGCGCGAACAGGCCCAGCAGCAGCACCGGCCGGCGGCCGTAGCGGTCGGAGAGCGCCCCGAGGATGGGCGCGCTGACGAACTGGGCCAGCGCGAAGGCCACCGTGACGGCGCCATACCACCAGGCCTGATCGGCCGGCGTGGACACGAAGCGCCCGACCAGCGTGGGCAGCACCGGGATGATGATGCCGATGGCCAGCATGTCGATCAGCACCGTCGCCATGATGAAAGGCATGGCCGAGCGCCGGCCTGCCTCAGGCATGGCAGCGGCAGGCGTGTCGGTCACCGTCTCGTGGTGGGTCGTCATGCGGGCGGCTCAAATTGAAAACCGCGCGCCACCCGTGCAAAGGGCCGTGCGCGCGGCAGGCGGCATCGCCGCAGTGCGGCGAGGCGCGGGTGTCACTCCATGCGGTAGTTGGGTGCTTCCTTGGTGATCTGCACGTCGTGCACGTGGCTCTCGCGGATGCCGGCCGTGGTGATCTCGACGAACTCCGCGCGCTCGCGCATCTGCTCCACGGTGGCGCAGCCGCAATAGCCCATCGACGCCCGCAGCCCACCGGCCATCTGGAACAGGATGGCCACCACCGAGCCCTTGTAGGGCACGCGGCCTTCGATGCCCTCGGGCACCAGCTTGTCGGCCCCCGGGTGCGTGGCCTCGTCGTTCTCCTGGAAGTAGCGGTCGGCCGAGCCGGCCTTCATCGCGCCGATCGAGCCCATGCCGCGGTAGCTCTTGTAGCTGCGGCCCTGGTAGAGGATGACCTCGCCCGGCGCTTCCTCGGTGCCGGCGAACATGCCGCCCATCATCACGGTGGAGGCCCCCGCGGCGATGGCCTTGGCGATATCGCCCGAGTATCGGATGCCGCCATCGGCGATCAGCGGCACGCCAGTGCCCTTCAGCGCCGTGGCCACGTTGTCGATGGCGGTGACCTGCGGCACGCCGACGCCGGCGACGATGCGCGTCGTGCAGATGGAGCCCGGGCCGATGCCGACTTTGACCGCATCCGCGCCGGCCTCGGCCAGCGCCAGGGCGGCGGCGCCGGTCGCAATGTTGCCGCCCACCACGTCGACCTGTGGGAAGTTGCGCTTGACCCAGCGCACACGCTCGATCACGCCGGAGCTATGGCCGTGGGCCGTATCGACCACGATCGCGTCCACGCCGGCCTTGACCAGCAGCTCCACGCGCTCCTCGGTGCCCTCGCCCACCCCGACGGCCGCGCCGACGCGCAGCTTCCCGTGGGCATCGCGGGCAGCATTGGGGAAGGTCGTCTGCTTGGTAATGTCCTTGACGGTGAACAGCCCGCGCAGCTCGAAGGCGTCGTTGACCACCAGCACGCGCTCCAGCTTGTGCTGGTGCATCAGCGCCTTGGCTTCGGCCAGCGTGGCGCCCTCCTTGACCGTGATGAGCCGCTCACGCGGCGTCATGATCTCGCGCACCGGGGCGTCCAGCCGGGTCTCGAAGCGCAGGTCCCGGCCGGTGACGATGCCGACCACCTTGCCGTGCTCGACCACCGGGAAGCCGCTGATGCCGTGCTGGCGCGACAGCTCGATGACATCGCGCACCGGCACGCCGGGTGCCACGGTGATCGGGTCGCGCAGCACGCCGGACTCATAGCGCTTGACGCGCGAGACCTCGGCGGCCTGCTGCTTGGGGCTGAGGTTCTTGTGGACGATGCCGATGCCGCCCTCCTGCGCGATGGCGATCGCCAGGCGCGCCTCGGTGACCGTGTCCATCGCGGCCGACACGAGGGGCAGCCGGAGCCGGATGTTGCGGGAGAACTGGGTCGAGAGATCGGTGTCGCGGGGCAACACCTGGGAGAAGGCCGGCACCAACAACACATCGTCGAAGGTGAGCGCTTTACCAAGCAGGCGCATGAGCTGGCTCCAGACACAAAAGCGGATTATAGGAAGGCGGGGCCCGCTGCCCGCTGCCCAGCGGGGATCGCTCGCCCGTACGCGCGCCCCGTGCCTGGCCGCGACCAGTCAATTGGTCACAAAACCCGCATACGCCGCCCACGGCCCGCGGCCTAAACTCCTGCGCCATGAAGCCTGCCCTGACCGCTGCAGCCCTGAGCCTGGCTGCCCTGTTGACGGCCTTCACGGGTCCCGCTGCGGCCCAGTGGAAGTGGCGCACGCCAGACGGCCGCGTGCAGTACAGCGACCGCCCGCCCCCACCCGGCGTCGCCGAGAAGGACATCCTGCAGCAGCCGCGCGGCGCCGCCCGGCCCGCCACCACCCCGTCTCCCGCAGCCAGCCCAGCCGCCGCCAGCCCTGCTGCTGCAGCGTCCGACCCGGAGCTGGAAGCCCGTCGGCGCAAGGAGAAGGAGCAGCAAGATGCCCAACGCAAGGCCGAGGAAGACAAGCTGGCCAAGCAGCGCGCCGAGAACTGCCAGCGCGCCCAGGGCTATCTGCGGAGCCTGAACGACGGCATCCGCATCGCCCGCACCAATGCCCAGGGCGAGCGCGAGATCCTCAACGATGAGCAGCGCGCCGAAGAGACGCGCCGCACGCAGCAGATCATCGCGTCAGACTGCCGCTAGCGCTTGGCAGCGGATACGGCCGCGGCCGTGCGCGTGCGCGTGCGCGCCGGCTGCCCGCGATAGCGCAGGCGACGCGACTCCTTCGGGTCAGCCTTGAGTGGGCGCAGCACTTCCAGGCGGTCGCCATCACGCAGGATCGCGGTGGCCTCACAAGCCCGGCCCCACCGGGCCAGCATGCAGCCTGACGACTGCGGATACTGCTGAAGCAAGCCGCTGGCGCGCAAGGCGTCGGCTGCCGTGCTGCCGGCCGGCAGCGCAAGCGCCCGGCTCCAGACAGTGCGCGGCGCCGGGCTGAAGCACACCTCGACCTGCACCGCGGTCGTCTCAGCGGGCGCCATACACCTGCTCCGCACGCTTCACGAACGCATCGACGAAGGTGTTGGCGATGCGGTCGAAGACGGGGCTCACGACCAGCTCCAGCGGCCGGCTGGCAAATGTGTAGCGCAGCTCGAACTCCACCTTGCAGGCCGGTGCGTTGGGGCCTGCCGCGGTCCCTTCCGGCGCGCCCAGCGGCAAGAAGCGCCACATGCCATCCAGCAGCGAGAACGGCCCGTCGACCAGGCTCATGTGCACCGAGACGCCGGGCACGATGACATTGCGCGTGGTGAAGCACTGGCTGATGCCCGCGAAGTGCAGGTGCAGCCGGGCGGTGACCCCGTCCTCGTGCCGCTGCAGCACCTCGGCCTTGCTGCACCAGGGCAGGAAACGCGGGTAGTCCTCAACGGCGGTGACCAGGTCGTGCATCTGCTGCGGCGAGTACCACAGCAGGACGGACTTGTTGACTTGCTTCATACAATGGCCCGATTGTATTGAGCGCCCCTGCGCCGGGGTCCGCACTCCAACGCGCCCCTTCGATGAGCATCGCTGAGAACCGCAAGGCCCGCTTCAACTACCACATCGAAGAGCACTTCGAGGCGGGCATCGTGCTGGAAGGCTGGGAGATCAAGGCCATCCGCGAGGGCCAGGTGCAGCTCACTGACGGCTATATCGTGGTCAAGAACGGCGAGCTCTTCCTCATCGGCCTGCGCATCAACGCGCTGCGCAGCGCCTCCACGCATGTCAAGCCCGATGCCGACCGCACCAAGAAGCTGCTGGCGCACAAGGACCAGATCCGCCGCCTGATCGGCAAGGTGGAGCAAAAGGGCTACACCCTGGTGCCGCTGGACCTGCACTACAAGGGCGGGCGGGTGAAGGTGGAAGTGGCCCTGGCCAAGGGCAAGGCCGAGCACGACAAGCGCGAGACGGTCAAGGAGCGCGACTGGCAGAAGGAAAAGGGCCGGCTGATGCGTCACAAGATCTCCGGGGGCAAGAGCTGATCCCGTAGCGATGCGGGGCCTTGCGGCCTAACTCGCCCCTCAGCCCTTCGGGGGGCCATGTAGGCCGGGTGGCCCCTGCTCCGCACGCCGCCATGCCGGCGCCTGTTGCAGCACCATGAGCGCCAGCAGGCTGATCAAGGCACCGACGACAAACGTCGCCGCCGGACCTGCTCGATCCCACAGGAGCCCTGCAGCCACACTGGCGATCAGCATGGCCAGGCCACTGGCCAGGTTGAAGAAGCCGAAGGCGGTGCCTCTCAGGTCAGGCGGCGCGGTGTCGGCCACGAGCGCGGACAGCAGCCCCTGCGTCGCGCCCAGGTGCAGCCCCCACAACGCGACGCCCACCAACACCCAGGCCCATCCGTCGGCGGAGCAGCCTGCAAGGGCCAGCACGATGTCGGCCGCCATGAGCAGCACAAGGCCGGCTGCCAGCAGCCGTCGATGGTCTACGCGGTCCGAGAGCCTGCCGAATGGGTAGGCGCAGCCGGCATACGTTGCATTCATCGCCACCATGACCAGCGGCACCCAGGCCACCGGGATACCGCGTTCATGAGCGCGCAGCACGAGGAAAGCCTCGCTGAAACGGGCCAGCGTGAAGACCGCGCCCACGCCGACCACCCACCAGTACGCGGAGGGCAGCCGCCGCAACTCGGCTCGGCTGATGGGCATGCGGGCAGGCCGTGAGTCGGCGTGGCGAGCCGGCTCCTGCACGCCCTGCCAGAGCACCAGAACTGCCAACGCCCCCGGCACGACGGCCACCCAGAACACGGCGCGATAGTCCCCCTGCCACAGCAGCATGAGGCCGGCGGCGCACAACGGGCCGAGGAAGGCGCCCACTGTGTCCAACGACTGTCTCAAGCCAAAGGCCGCCCCGCGCACCTCGGGGGGCGTGACGTCTGCAATCAGCGCATCACGCGGTGCACCCCGCAGCCCCTTGCCCAGCCGGTCTGCCAGCCGGGCAGCCAGCACCACGCCGGTCACGGGCGCCAGGGCAAACAGCGGCTTGCTTGCCGCACCCAGCCCGTAGCCAAGCAGCGCGAGCGGCTTGCGCTGCCCCATGCGGTCGCTGACGACGCCCGAGAAGACCTTGACGATGAGGGCCAGCGACTCGGCCAGGCCCTCGATCAGCCCGACCATTACCGTGCTCGCACCCAGGCCTGCCACCATGAACAGCGGCAGCAGGCTATGGATCATCTCGGAAGAGACGTCCATCAGCAGGCTTACGAAGCCCAGCGCCCAAACTGCGCGAGGCAAGGCGGCAGGCGGTGGCGGACGCATGGCGTACGAGGGCGAACGCGCAAAAAAAGGACGGCAAGGACAGCCAAGGGCGATACCGGGCCTCCAGCAAACGAGGCGCCCCGCCCTGCTCGGGGCTCCGCTCGCTCTCGGGCCAGAGGACGCCCGGAAAAGACAAAAGCCGCACGCGGCGGCTTTTGAGGGATGCGGCCTTGCGTTGCGCAAGACAGGCGGGAATTGGTGCCGGTGAAAGGAGTCGAACCCTCGACCTTCTCATTACGAATGAGCTGCTCTACCAACTGAGCTACACCGGCAGGTGCAAAGCATGCGATTCTAGCAAGAGCCCACCGGGCTGCAAGCCCCGCCGCGCCGCCCGCTGGAGGGGCGGCGGGCTCGCGTCACGCCGCCTCGTGGTGGTAGGCGGTGACGCGCTCGACCTCGTTCTTGCTGCCCAGCACCACGGCCACACGCTGGTGCAGCTCGGTAGGGGCGATGTCGAGGATGCGCTGGCGGCCGTCGGTGGCGGCACCGCCGGCCTGCTCCACCAGGAAGGCCATGGGGTTGGCCTCGTACATCAGGCGCAGCTTGCCGGGCTTGCCGGGCTCGCGCTTGTCCCAGGGATACATGAAGATGCCGCCGCGGGTGAGGATGCGGTGCACGTCGGCCACCATGGAGGCGATCCAGCGCATGTTGAAGTCCTTGCCGCGCGGACCTTCCTTGCCCGCCAGGCATTCGTCGATGTAGCGCTTCACCGGCGGCGCCCAGTGGCGCATGTTGGACATGTTGATGGCGAACTCCTTGGTGTCTTCCGGAATACGAACCTTGTCTTCCGTCATGACCCAAGAACCCTGCTCGCGGTCCAGCGTGAACATGACCACGCCGTTGCCCACGGTGAGCACCAGCGTGGTCTGCGGGCCATAGACGCAGTAGCCAGCGGCCACCTGCTCGGAGCCGGGCTGCAGGAAGCTCTGGGCGCTCACGTCCTGCCCGTCGCGATGCTGCAGCACGCTGAAGATGGTGCCGATGCTGACGTTGACGTCGATGTTGCTGGAGCCGTCCAGCGGATCGAACAGCAGCAGGTACTCGCCGTGGGGATAGCGGTTGGGCACGGTGTAGATGTCG
Source organism: Pseudomonadota bacterium (assembly GCA_049321005.1). Taxonomy (GTDB): domain Bacteria; phylum Pseudomonadota; class Gammaproteobacteria; order Burkholderiales; family Burkholderiaceae_C; genus Aquabacterium. Next base: position 51,526 of record JBMOQL010000002.1, on the reverse strand, counting down.
TCCATCTCCTCGGACGCCATGGCCGCCAGGTGGCCGCCCCACTCGTTGGCCTCGATCAGCACCTCGTTGGCGATGACGTCGAGCTTCTTCTGCACCTCGCCCTGGACGTTCTCGGTGCCCAGGCTGCCCAGCACGCCGCCGAGCTCACCTTTGTTGACGTTGATGGCGATGCGTTTGCAGGCGCGGGCGACGATTTCAATGAGTAGGCGCAGCTGGGGTGTGATGCGGCCGTTGTCGCGCTGCTGCTCGATCAGGTAGCGCGTCAGACTGACGTTCTGGGTCATGGGGCTCCTCCGGGTTCTGTAAGGGTTCAGGCCTGCAGGGCGCGGGTGACGATCTCGCGCACGTCGTCCGACAGCTCGGGCCGACCGGCAACGCGGGCGATGGCCTCGCGCGCGGCGCTGCGGTAGGGCTCGGCCAGCTGCGTCCAGCGGTCCAGGGCGCGGGCCAGGCGGGCGGCCAGCTGCGGGTTGATGGGGTCGATCTCGATCACGCGATCAGCCCAGAAGACGTAGCCCGCCGCATCGGTGCGGTGGAAGGCCGAGGGGTTGAGCATGCACAGGCTCATCAGCAGACTGCGTGCGCGGTTGGGCGTGCGCAGAGTGAAGTCCGGATGCTGCATCAGCGCCTTGGCGCGGGCGAAGACGCGGCCGTCGCGCTCGGGCGCCGCGGCTTGCAGCGCGAACCACTTGTCGATGACCAGCGGCTCGTCGCGGAACTGGGCGTGGAAGCGCTGCAGCGCCGGCTCGGCCAGCTCGGCATGCGCATGCACGAGCGCGGCCAAGGCACCGAAGCGGTCGGTCATGTTGCTGGCGTCCTTGAAGCGCTGAAGCGCTCGGCCGGGCCACACCGGGTTGCCGCATTCGGTGGCATGCAGGACCAGGTTGGCCAGGGCCAGGTTGGCCAGCGCGCGGCGGCCCGCGCTGACCGGGTCGGGCGAGTAGGCGCCGGTGTCGTGGTGCGCCTCCCAGATCGCCGCCCATTCCTCGTGCAGCGCAGCGGCCAGCTGGCTCTTGAGCGACTCGCGCGCGGCGTGGATGCGCTGTGGGTCGACCACGTCCAGCTGCTCGGCGACGATGCTCTCGCCGGGCAGGGTCAGCACCAGCTCCTTGAAGGCCGCGTCCAGCTTCGGCGCACGCAGGATGGCGCGCAGGGCGTCCACGTAGCGCTCATCGGCCGTGATGGCACCGCTGCCCTGCACCGCTGCCACCAGCCGGCGCAGCGCGAGCTGCTGGGCGGCCTCCCAGCGGTTGAACGGATCATGGTCATGCGCGAGCAGGGTGAAGAGCTGGTCGTCGGTGTAGTTCGCCTCCAGCACCACCGGCGCGGAGAAGCCGCGCAGCAGCGAGGGCACCGGCTCCACCGGCACGTGCACGAAGGTGAAGGTCTGCTCGGACTGGTCGAGCACGACCACCTCTTCGGTACCGCCGGGCATGAGCTCGCCTTCTGGGTGGATGACCAGATTGCGGCCGTCCGGGGCGACCAGCCCCAGGGCCACCGGGATGACGAAGGGCTGCTTCTCGGCCTGGCCGGGGGTGGCCGGGCAGGACTGCGAGAGCGTGAGGCGGTAGCTGCGCGACTCGGCGTCGTAGACGCCACGCGCCTTGACGCGCGGCGTGCCCGCCTGGGCGTACCAGCGCTTGAAGGCGTCGAGCTTCTTCGCCAGTTCGCTGTCCGGGTTGGCATCGGCGATCGCCTGGGCAAAGTCGTCGCAGGTGACGGCGTGGCCATCATGGCGCTCGAAGTAGAGTTTCATGCCCTTGGCGAAGCCTTCGCGGCCGACCAGCGTGTGCATCATGCGCACGACCTCGGCGCCCTTCTCGTACACCGTGGCGGTGTAGAAGTTGTCGATGGCCAGGTAGCTGTCCGGGCGCACCGGGTGGGCCATCGGGCCGGCGTCTTCGGAGAACTGGAACTGGCGCAGCTGGCGCACGTCCTCGATGCGCTTGACCGCGCGGGCCGACGGCGAGCCGGCCATGTCCTGGCTGAACTCCTGGTCGCGGAAGACCGTCAGGCCTTCTTTCAGCGAGAGCTGGAACCAGTCGCGGCAGGTGACGCGGTTGCCGGTCCAGTTGTGGAAGTACTCGTGGGCGACCACGCTCTCCACGTTGGCGAAGTCGGCATCCGTGGCGGTGGCGGGATTGGCCAGGACGAACTTGGTGTTGAAGATGTTCAACCCCTTGTTCTCCATGGCGCCCATGTTGAAGTCGCTGACGGCGACGATCATGAAGCGGTCCAGGTCCAGCGGCAGGCCGAAGCGGGCTTCGTCCCAGACCAGGGAGGCGATGAGCGAGTTCATCGCATGCTCGGTCTTGTCCAGGTCGCCGCGGCGCACATAGACCTGCAGCAGGTGCTCGCGGCCGTTGCGCGCTTTCACCTTCTGCTCGCGCGCCACCAGGTCGGCGCCGACCAGGGCGAACAGGTAGCAGGGCTTGGGATGCGGGTCGTGCCAGCGGGCCTCGTGACGGCCACCGTCCAGGTCCTTGGTCTCCTGCAGGTTGCCGTTGGACAGCAGGACGGGGAAGCGCTTCTTGTCCGCGCGCAGCGTCACCGTGTAGACCGCCATCACGTCCGGCCGGTCCAGGAAGTAGGTGATGCGCCGGAAGCCCTGCGCCTCGCACTGGGTGAAGAAGCCGCCGCTGGAGGTGTAGAGGCCGCTGAGCTGGGTGTTCTTCTCGGGCGCGCAGGTGGTGCGCACCTCCAGGGTGAACTCGCCTTCGGGCAGGTTGTCCAGCACGAGCTGGTGGCCCTCGACGCGGAAGGACACCGACTCGCCGTTGACCAGCACCCGCGTGAGGTTGAGGTCCTCGCCGTCCAGGCGCAGCGGGCCGGCGGGCTGGTCGGCATTGCGCACCAGCTGCATGCGGTTGATCACCAGGGTCTTGGCCGGGTCCAGATCGAAGGTCAGGTCGACCGTCTTGATCCAGTAGGCCGGCGCGGTGTAGTCCTCGCGCCGGACGATGCTGGCAGTGCCTTCGCGCATCATGGTGGTCTCTCTGTGGGTTGACGGGAGCGTCGCGCTGAGGGGGCCGGGCCGGCCCGCGGCTCAGACGCCCTGTTTGAGGCTGGCTTCGATGAAGGCGTCGAGGTCGCCGTCGAGCACCTTCTGCGTGTTGCTGATCTCGACGTTGGTGCGCAGGTCCTTGATGCGGCTCTGGTCGAGCACATAGCTGCGGATCTGGTGGCCCCAGCCGACGTCGGTCTTGCTGTCCTCCAGCTTCTGCTGCTCGGCCATGCGCTTGCGCATCTCGTGCTCGTACAGCCGCGAGCGCAGCATCTGCCACGCCTCGTCGCGGTTGCGGTGCTGGGAACGGTCGTTCTGGCACTGCACGACGATGCCCGTGGGGATGTGCGTCAGGCGCACCGCGGAGTCGGTCTTGTTGATGTGCTGGCCGCCAGCGCCGCTGGCGCGGAAGGTGTCGGTGCGCACGTCTGACGGGTTGATCTCGATCTCGATGGAGTCGTCGACCTCCGGGTAGACGAACACCGATGCGAACGAGGTGTGGCGCCCGCCGGACGAGTCGAACGGGCTCTTGCGCACCAGGCGGTGCACGCCGGTCTCGGTGCGCAGGTGGCCGAAGGCGTACTCGCCCTCGATCTTGATGGTGGCGCTCTTGATGCCCGCCACGTCGCCGGGCGACTCTTCCATCACGTCGGCCTTGAAGCCCTTGCGCTCGCAGTACTTGAGGTACTGGCGCAGCAGCATGCTGGCCCAGTCGCAGGCCTCGGTGCCGCCGGCGCCGGCCTGGATGTCCAGGAAGCAGGGCATGTGGTCGGCCGGGTTGTTGAACATCCGGCGGAACTCCAGGCCCTCGACCTGCTTGGCCAGCTCGCCGGCATCGGCCTCGATGGCCAGCAGGCTGTCGGTGTCGCCCTCGGCCTTGGCCATCTCGTAGAGCTCAAGGTTGTCCGACAGGTTGCCGGTGAGCGACTCGATGGTCAGCACCACGGCTTCGAGCGATTTCTTCTCGCGGCCGAGCTCCTGGGCGCCCTTGGGGTCGTTCCAGACGGCCGGGTCTTCGAGCGCGGCGTTGACCTCGCTCAGGCGGCGGGACTTCTCATCGAAGTCAAAGATACCTCCGTAAGTCCTGGGTGCGCTGGGTCAGGTCGGCCAGTTGCGCGCCCAGGGCGTTGATGCGTTCGATGTCCATGGCTTGATCCTTGTCTTGGCCGCGGCGCAGCGCCGGGCTGGGGTGTCAGGGGCCGCGCATCACCGCTGCGGCCGAAGCCGTGGATTTTCTCATGCGCCCTGCATCCAGAAGGCCTCCAGCAGGGCGGCCACACGCTCGGGCTGGTCGTGATGGAGCATGTGGCCGGCGGCGGCCACCGTCTCGCGCCGGGCGCAGGGCACGACCTGCAGCCGCTGGGCGAACTCGCTGCGGGGATAGCGGTCGCCCCACCAGGCGCGCGTCTCGTCGATCTCGGCCTCGATGACGAGCGTGGGCGCGGTGATGGCGGCCCAGCAGGCCATGACCTCTTCCTTGCGGTAGAGCATGGGGTTGCTGCGCTTGTGGGCCGGGTCGCCGCGCAGCGTCCAGCGGCCGGATTCCCCCTGGCTGGCCCAGTGCGCCGCCAGCCAGCGGGCGCGCTCGTGGGTCAGGCGCGGGTTGTTGGCCTGCATGCGCTGGGCCACGGCATCCAGGCTGTCGTAGTCCTTCAGGCGGCCGGGCTTCTTGAGCTCGTCCAGCCAGCCGGCCAGGCGGGCGGGCGCCTCGGTGGGCAGGCTGGCGGGCATGCCGAAGCCCTCCAGGTTGACCAGGGTGCGGATGCGCTGCGGGCGCACGCCGGCGTAGACCATCACCACGTTGCCGCCCATGCTGTGGCCGACCAGGTCGATGGGCTGCTGCACGCCGCAGGCATCCAGCAGGCCGTCCAGGTCGCCCAGGTAGTCCGGGAACCAGTAGGCGTCGGTGCCGGGGCCGGGCGTCAGGCCGAAGCCGCGCCAGTCGGGCGCGATGATGTGGCGGTCCTCGCCCAGGGCATCGACCACGAACTGGAAGGACGCGCCCACGTCCATCCAGCCATGCACCATGACCACCGTCGGCCGCTCGGGCGTGGCCAGACTGCGGTCGCCCCACTCCAGAAAGTGGTAGCGCAGGCCGCGCACGTCGACAAAGGCGCTGCGAGCCGGGCGGCGAGGGTGATAGGAGGGCGCGGGCGTGGCGACAGGTGGCATGGGCGTGGCGCTTGCCGGCGGATGCCCCTGGCCGGCAAAAGTGAACGAACGTTCGTTCGATAATGCCACGCCCTCCTGCTTGTATACCGAGGTGTTTGCATGAGTACCCCGCCCGTCCATCTGTATGACCTGCTGGCCGCGCGCACCGTCAGCGGCAGCCGAGTGCAGGCCCGTGTGACCGAGGACTGGCTGCAGGGCCGCACCACCTTCGGCGGGCTGATCGCCGTGCTGGGCGTGCAGGCCATGCGCGACATCGCCGGCCAAGCCTGGCCCGCCGACGTGAGCCTGCGCGCGCTGCAGACCAACTTCGTCGGCCCGGTGGGCATCGGGCAGGTCGATGTGGACGTGACGCTGCTGCGCGAGGGCAAGAACGTGCGGCAGGTGCAGGCCACCGTGTCACAAGGCGGCCAGCTGGCCGCGGTGCTGCTGGGCGTGTTCGGTGCACCGCGCGAGACCTCCCTGCCACCGCTGATCCCGCAGCGCCCTGCCCCGTTGCGCGAGGCCGACGACCTGCCCGCCCTGCCCTTCGTGCCGGGGCTGACGCCCAACTTCACCCAGCACATCGACTTCCGCTGGTCGGACGGCGCCCTGCCCTTCACCGGCGGCCAGCAATGGAACTCCAGCATCCACATGCGGCTGCATGGCGACGAGCTGCCGGCGGAGCTGGCCCACCTGGACGAGCTGATGACCGTGCTGCTGGCCGACGCCGCGCCCACGCCGGTGCTGGGCCGCCTGCAGAAGATGGGGCCGGCGAGCTCGGTGTCCTGGGCGCTGGAGGTGCGGCCCTTGCGGCAGGGCTCGGCGACGACCGGCTGGTGGCGCGTGGACAAGGAGGCGCTGGCCGCGGCTGACGGCTACGTCAACGAGCGCGCGCTGCTGTGGGCCCCGGACGGCTCGCTGGCGGCCTACGGCTACCAAGTCGTCGCCGTCTATGCCTGAACGAGCGGACGGGGCGGCGCCGCCGAGCGGGCCGGCCTCGCCCTGGGAGTTGTTCACCACCTTCACCGTGCTGGCGCTGCAGGGCTTCGGCGGCGTGCTGGCGGTGGCGCAGCGCGAGCTCTGCGACCGCCGCGGCTGGCTCACGCCGGCCGAGTTCGTGGAGATCCTCTCCATCGGTCAGGTGCTGCCCGGGCCCAATGTGTGCAACCTGTCGCTGATGGTGGGCGACCGCTTCTTCGGCTGGCGCGGCGCCTTTGCCGCGCTGGCCGGCATGACGGCGCTGCCGCTGCTCATCGTGCTGGTGCTGGCGGCCCTGCTGGGTGGCAGCGGCGTGCATCCGCTGGTGGACGGCGCACTGCACGGCATGGGGCTGACCGTCTCCGGGCTGATCGGCGGCACCGCGCTGCGGTTGGCCGCTCCACTGCGCCACAGCGCGATGGGCCGGCTGGCCTGCGCGGCGGCCGCGGGCCTCACCTTTGTGCTGATCGCCTTCGTGCGGCTGCCGCTGGTGTGGGTGCTGGCCGGCGTCGGCCTGCCGGCCATCGCCTGGGCGGGCTGGCAACTCACGCGCCAGGCCCAGGCCCGGGCGCGCGCGCCGGGCACGGCCGGCCAGGAAGACTGAATGGCCACCGACTGGGATGCCGTGCTGCAGCTCTTCACCGGCTTCGTGCAGCTGTCGCTGCTGGCCATCGGCGGGGCGGTGTCGGTCGCGCCGGAGATGCACCGCGTCTTCGTGAGCCAGCAGGGGCTGCTCAGCGACGCGCAGTTCACCAGCTCGATGGCGCTGGCGCAGGCCGCCCCGGGGCCCAATGTGCTGTTCGTGGCGGTGATGGGTTTCCATGCCGCCGGGGTGGCCGGCGCGCTGGCAGCCCTGGCCGGGATCATGCTGCCCTCGACCACGCTGGCGCTGGTGGTCTCGCGCTGGGGCCGCAGGCGCGGCGACTGGCTGCCGGTGCAGGCCTTCAAGCTCGGCATGGCGCCGGTGACGCTGGGGCTGATCGCGGCCACCGGCTGGCTGCTGGCCCCGCCGGCCGACCAGCCCGCCGCCGTGGCCCTGACCGTGGCCTGCGCGCTGATCGTCTGGCACACGCGGCTGCACCTGCTGTGGCTGCTGGCCGCGGGTGCGCTGGCCGGGATGCTGGGCTGGGTGTAGTGCCCTGGGTGTAGCACCCTGGGTGTAGTGCCCTCGGTGTAGCGCCTGATGCACGCGCGTCAGCCGCCGGCCGACACGGCCGCGATGAGCCTGCTGACGTCAGGCCCGGCACCGGGGTGCCAAACTGCCTGCATGAACACCAGCAGCTCCCCTCCTTCGCCCGGTGTCGAGGTCGTGCACAACGCGGCTGAGCACCGCTTCGAAACCCGCGTGGACGGCCTGCTGTGCGTGGCCGACTACCACCTGACCGACGGCCCGGCCGGCCGCGTGATGCACATGACGCACACCGGCGTGCCGCGCCCGCTGGAGGGCCGCGGCATCGCCGCCGCGCTGGTGGGCCAGGCCCTGCAATGGGCGCGCGAGCAGGGCCACAAGGTCAACCCCGCCTGCTCGTACGTGCGCACCTACATGCAGCGCCACCGCGAGACGCAGGACCTCCTGGCGCGCTGAACGGTCAGAGCCGGCACCGCGCTGCGGCAGCCGGGCATCCGACGACGCCGCAGGCGGGCCGTGATCGGATCAGTCCAGCGTCTTGACCAGGATGGTGCCGCGCGCGATCAGGGCCGTGCCTGAGCGCGCAGTGCTGGCCGTCCCCTCGATCTGGGCCAGGTGCCCGCCAAGGCGGGCATGCCACTCCACGGTCGCCACGCGCCAGGACAGCTGGATGTCTTCATCGGCGAACACCGGCGCCTTGAACGAGAAGTTGTAGTTCAAGCCCACCATCTCGCGCTGCACGCCGTCGTCGCTGCGCGAGAAGTAGCTCGCCGACAGGCCCATCAGCATGGACGGCGCGTGCGAGCAGCTGGCGATGACCTCGCCGAAGCGCGAATGCGCCGCCGCATCGCTGTCACGGTGCAGCGGATTGCGGTCATGGCAGGCGGTGGCGAATGCCGCGATGTCGGCCAGGCTGAAGTGCACCGTGGTGGATACCGTTTCGCCCACCGCCACCGGCGCGCGCGCCGGCTGCACGGCCGGCCGCGACGCCGTGCCCGCTTCATCGGCCTGGTGGAACAACCCTGGAATGTTTTCTTTGAAGGCGTTCATGTCGGATCCCGTTGTTCGGCTTCGGCTGCGGGCAGCCGGTTCTTGAAGCGCCGAGACACGTCGTAGGGGAAGACGTCGTGGACGTGGCCGGCGAGGATACGTTCCTTGTGGCCCTGCCAGAAAGCGGCGTCCAGCAGCTCGGCATGGTGTTTCATGAACACGTCGCGCACCTGTGGATTGCCCAGCAGGAAGGGGCCGAAGGTCTCGGGGAAGACGTCCTTGGGGCCCACCCGGTACCAGATCTCGCCCGACATCTCCACCTCTTCGCTGGGCGCGGGCGGCACCTTGCGGAAGTTGCAGTCGGTGACGTACTCGATCTCGTCGTAGTCATAGAACACCACCTTGCCGTTGCGCGTGACGCCGAAGTTCTTCCACAGCATGTCGCCGGGGAAGATGTTGGCCGCCACCAGGTCCTTGAGTGCATTGCCGTACTCGATCACCGCGTGCTCCACCTGCTCGGGGCTGGCCTCCTGCAGGTAGATGTTGAGCGGGATCATGCGGCGCTCGATGTAGACGTGGCGCAGGATCAGCGCCTCGCCCTCTTCCTTGATCAGGCTGGGGGCGAAGTGCTTGAGCTCGCGCATCAGCTCCTCGTCGAAGCGCTCGCGCGGAAAGGCCACGTTGGTGAACTCCAGCGAGTCGGCCATGCGCCCGACGCGGTCGTGGCGCTTGACCATCTGGTACTTCTCCATCACCTGCTCGCGCGTGGTTTCCTTCTGCGGCGGGAAGAAGTCCTTGATCACCTTGAAGACGAAGGGATAGGACGGCAGGTCGAACACCAGCATCACCATGCCCTTGATGCCGGGTGCGATGCGGAAGTTGTCGCTGGAGTGGCGCAGGTGGAAGAGGAAGTCGCGGTAGAAGAGGTTCTTGCCGTGCTTCTGCAGGCCGATGGCGTTGTAGAGCTCCGCGCGCGGCTTGCGCGGCATCATTGAGCGCAGGAACTGCACATAGGCCGAGGGGATGTCCATCTCGACCATGAAGTAGGCGCGCGCAAAGCTGAACAGCGCCTGCATGTCGTCCTCGCCGAACAGCGCCGTGTCCACATACAGCCGGTTGCGCGAGTTGTGCAGGATGGGGATGGCGAACGGCAGCGAGCGAAAGCCGTTGACCACCTTGCCGACGATGTAGGCGCCCTTGTTGCGGAAGAACAGCGAGGACAGCACCTGGATCTGGAAGTTGGTGCGCAGCCGCACATTGCCCACCTGCGCGCGCAGCTCGTCCAGCACGAAGCCGATGTCGCGGTCCAGATCCTCGAACTCCGTCTTGAGCCTGAAGTTGTCGACGATCTCGCGCAGCGTCTGCCCCAGCGTCTCCATCTTGGGGTAGTAGGCCTTGAAGGTCAGCAGCTCCTGGCGCTCGTCGATCTCGATGTACTCGGTGGAGACGGCTGGCCGCACGAAGATGAAGTCGTTGCGGTAGTAGCGCCGGTGCAGGATGCGGATGGTGACCGAGTTGAAGAAGGTCTCGGCCAGCTCGGGCTGGTGGTGGTTGGTCAGCAGCCCGATGTAGTGCAGCTTGACCATCTGCCAGACCTCCATCGGCAGGGTGCTGGCCTTGTAGTCGCGCTCCAGGATCTCGGCGCATTCATCGACGCGCAGGTCGTAGAACTCGATGCGCTCGCGCTGCACGCGCTGCTGGCCGTGCCAGTCGGCCACCTCGAAGCGCTCCTTGGCCTCGGCGCTGGCCTTGCGGAAGAGCCGGTAGTGGCGGTTGAAGCCCTCCAGCATCGCCTGGGCGATGTCCAGGGCGTCGGTGTGGACGGTGGGCAGCGTGGTCAGCATTCAGGCGCCCTCCCCGGCGGCCGGCAGGGCGAGCAGTTCCTCGTGGCGGCGCTTGAGCGCCTGCAGGGCGTGGTCATAGGCGGCGCGCACGCTGCCGGCCTGGGCCACGTCGAAGGCCAGGTCCTTGGCCAGGCCGTTGTGGATGCCGTAGACCCAGGCGTGGATGGCCACGTCCTGGCCGCGGGACCAGGCCTCCTGCACCACGGTGGTCTGGCAGACGTTGACCACCTGCTCCAGCACGTTGAGCTCGCACAGCGCGTCGTGGCGGCGGGTGTCGTCGGGCAGGCCGTCGAGCCAGTCCTGGTGGCGGTTGCGCACGTCCTGCACGTGGCGCAGCCAGTTATCGGCAATGCCCACGCTCAGGTTGTCCATGGCCGCGCGCACGCCGCTGCAGCCGTAGTGGCCCACGACCATGATGTGGCGCACCTTCAGCAGGTCGATGGCGAACTGCATCACCGACAGGCAGTTGAGATCGGAGTGCACCACAACGTTGGCGACGTTGCGGTGGACGAAGAGCTCGCCCGGCAGCAGGCCGACCACTTCGTTGGCCGGCACGCGGCTGTCGGCGCAGCCGATCCACATGTATTGCGGCGCCTGCTGGGCGCGCAGCCGGCTGAAGAAGCCGGGCATGCGCTGCTCGATGTCACGCGCCCAGGCGCGGTTGTTGTCGAAAAGGTGGGTGAGTTTCATCGCTACAGGTCAGGCCCGGGCGGCCCGGCGGCCAGCACAGCCGGCAGGCGACGGGCCCGCGCCTCAGATGTCGGGCCGCAAGCACCATGCCAGCGACCGCGGCAGCCGGCGTCCCCATGAGCGGGGTGGCCCGGGTGGGGCGTTCCGTCCGGCCGGCGGGGTGCCAGCAGGAGGGCAAACCGCCATTGTCCACCCGGGCCCGGCAACGGAGCTCTGCATCTTCGGCCAGACTGATCGGCATCGCAGGCCCACCACGGACAGCGATTCTGCATAACGGAATATGCAAGGCAAGAACCGGCATGTTCATGCCGCCTGCCGGTATGCCGTCTTACCAAACGGCTCATCCTGAACCCGTGGAGCCGACATGGACCGGGGCGCCCTTCCTAGAATCTGCCGCTCCGCCGCCTCCTGCCTTCTTCCATGCCCCACGCCCCGGCCGCCTTGCATTACCCCTTCGATCAGGCCGTGCCCGCACCGGGCGGTGTGCTGCAGATAGCGGATGGCGTGCTGTGGGTGCGCATGGCCATGCCGTTTGCGCTGAACCACATCAATCTGTGGCTGCTGCGCGACCAGCTGGACGGCCGTGAGGGCTGGACCATCGTCGACTGCGGCCTGGGCAAGTCCGACGTGCATGAGCAGTGGGAGCAGGTCTTCGCCAGTGCCCTGGGCGGCCTGCCGGTGCTGCGGGTCATCGTCACCCACATGCACCCGGACCACATTGGCTCGGCCGCCTGGCTGACCGATCGTTGGTCCACCGCGCAGCATGCCTGCCGCGCCTGGGTCAGCGCGGGCGACTACTTCGCCGCCCAGCTGGCGATGAGCCATGATGCCGATGCTGGCGGGGACCGCGCGGCCGACTTCTTCGCCAGCCATGGCCTGACCGACCCGGCCGCGCAGAACGGCGTACGCGAGCGCGCCGGCTACTACCAGCGCCTGGTGCCCGCGCTGCCGCTCCAGCACGTGAGGCTGCTGGGCGGGCAGGTGCTGCGCATCGGCGACGACAGCTGGCACTGCATCGCCGGCTACGGCCACGCGCCGGAGCACATCAGCCTGCACTGCCCGGCACGGGGCCTCTACATCGCCGGCGACATGCTGCTGCCCCGCATCTCGACCAACGTCAGCGTGCACAACAACGAGCCCGAGGGCGACCCGCTGTCGCTCTATCTGGACTCGCTTGCCGTGCTGGCCCGGCTGCTACCGCCCCAGACACTGGTGCTGCCCTCGCATGGCCTGCCCTTCGGCGGCGAGCAGGCGGCAGACGGCCAGGGCGGCGCGCACACGCGCATCAACGAACTGGCCCGCCATCACGACGAGCGGCTGGACGAGACCCTGCACGCCTGCCGCCAGCAGCCCACCAGCGCGGCCGACCTGCTGCCGGTGCTCTTCCGTCGCCAGCTCGACCTGCACCAGACCACCTTTGCCATGGGCGAGGCCCTGGCCCACCTGCACCGGCTGTGGCTGGCCGGCGAGCTGCAGCGCGAACGCGGCGCAGACGGCGTCTATCGCTTCTCGGCTGTCTGAAAGGTGCGAACGAAGCCGACGTGTCGGGCTCACCCCCCCAAGTCGGGCAGCACCTCGTTACGCAGTCCCTGGCGCACGCGGTCCACGTCGGGGATCACCGACCGCACGACGTCCCAAAAGCGGGGGCTGTGGTTCATCTCGCGGAGATGGGCCAGCTCATGGGCGACCACGTAGTCGATGGTGGCCATGCCCAGGTGGACCAGCCGCCAATTCAGTCGGATGGAGCCGTCAGCGCTGGCACTGCCCCAGCGCGTCTGCGCGTTGGACAACTGCAGCCGCGTCACGCGCACACCGAGCTTGCCGGCATAGTGGGTGCAACGCTCCTCGAAGATCCGCCGGGCCTGACGCTGTAGCCACGCCTGCACTGCGTCGCGGATCTGCGACGGCTCGGCGGCGTGCGGCAACCCCAGGTGCAGCGTCAGCCGCGGCACGCCGGGCAGCGCTTCCAGATCGGTGTGCAGCACCGCGCCGGTGACGCGCTCGTCCAGCACCAGGATCACCGTCTCGCCGAGGAAGGGCAGCGTCACGCCGTTGGCCCATTCGATGCGCGCGGCCTGGCTGCGCCGGGCCCGCTCGCGCTGGTCGACAAGCTTGCCGCGGATCCAGCCGGCCTTGGCGCGCAGCGCGGACTCGATCTCGGCCACGCCCACCCAGCGCGGCGCGCGCACACTCAGGCCCTCGCTGCTGACCACCATGCCGATGCTGCGCCGGCGCGCCCGCGTGAGCTCGTAGGCGACCACGGCCTCGCCCAGGCGGATCTCGCGGCTGGCACGCGGGTGGCGAAAGAGCACGGCCGAGGACGGCGGCTGTGCTCCGGCAGCGTGCAAGGCGGCAGGCGTTGGCGAGGCCGCGTCGGCGCCCGGCTGCAATCCAGCAACCGGCGGCGCGCCGCCGAGGAGCCGCCGTGCATCGGACGGCGCAACCGTCGCGCCTGGCAGACCGTCAGGCCGCTCATCAGGCAGCCCAGCCGGCGAACCCACTTGCGGATGTCCCCCTCCGCCTGTCGGATGGGGCGGGGCAACGGCCGGCGCACCCGCACCATGGTCTGCCCAACCAGGACCGGACGGCGACATCCCGTGCAAACGGAGGCCGGCTATCGGACTCTCCCCCGGCTGCCGGCCAACACTGGCACTGCTGGCGACCGGTCCCTCACCGTCACCGAACAGGCTGAGCTGCGCGGCCGCGGCCCGGGAGCTGTCGCGTGCGTCGCCGCCCATCGCTTCTGCGCCGTGTGGGTCAGGCCGAAGCCGGGCTGCGCGTCGAATCCGGGGCGCGGGCATAGGCCTCGGCGTCCAGGCGGCGCATCTCGGACTCGATCCAGCCCTCGACCTCGGCCATCAATGAATCCACGGTGTGCCCGGCGGGCGAAATGGGCGGCCCCACGGACACGTCGATCACGCCTGGACGTTTGATCACCGAACTTTTGGGCCAGCAGCGGGCAGAGGTGACGGCGATCGGCACGATGGGCGTGTCCGTGGCCACCGCCAGGCGGGCCGCGCCGGTCTTGTAGCGCCCGGTCTGCCCACGGCGGATGCGGGTGCCCTCGGGGAACATGATCACCCACATGCCCTGCTCCATGAAGCGCCGGCCCTGGCTGGCCACGCGCTCCCAGGCCTGCGTGCCCTTGGAGCGGTCGATGTGCACCATGTCCAGCCGCGCCATGGCCCAGCCGAAGAAGGGTACGTAGATCAGCTCGCGCTTGAAGACATAGCTCAGCGCGCGCGGCATCACCGTGGGAAAGAAGAAGGTCTCCCAGGTGGACTGGTGCTTGGAGCACAGGATGACGCGCTGGCCGCGGGCATGCAGGGTCTCGATGTGCGACCAGCCGTGGACTTGGTGGCGGATGCCGCAGATATGGCGTGCACCGAACAGCGCGATGCGCAGCCAGCCCGCGGCCACCCAGAACAGGCGCTCGCCGCGGATGCCGATGGACAGCACCATCATCATGATGGCCCACGGCACCACGGTGGTGGCCATCCACACATTGAGCAGCAGCGAGCGCAGCGCCAGCAGCGGCAGGTTCACGATGCGGTCTCCAGCGCAGCCGGCGAGCGCGGCTCAGCCCGCGCTTCATCGGCAATCAGGGCATCGGCAAAGGCGCCCAGGTCGGCATGCACGCGCAGGCCCGGCGCCTGGCGGCGCAGCTCGGCGATGTCGTCATCGGTCAGCCGCGCGCCCTGCCCCGTGCGCACCAGGTGCGGCCGGCAGCCCACCGCCACGCCGGCAAGCAGATCGCGCGGCATGTCGCCCACCATCGGCACGCCGCGCAGGTCCACGTTGAATCGATCCGCAATGGCGGCAAACAGCCCCGGCTGCGGCTTGCGGCAGCCGCACTGGTCGTCCGGCGTGTGCGGGCAGAAGAACACCGCCTCGATGCGCCCGCCCAGCTGCATCAGCAACTGGTGCATGCGCGCGTGCATGGCATTGAGTGCGGCCATGTCGAAGAGCCCCCGCCCCAGCCTGGACTGGTTGGTCGCCACCACCACCTGCCAGCCCGCCTGGTTGAGCCGGGCGATGGCCTCCAGCGCGCCGGGGATGGGCACCCACTCGTCCAGCGACTTGACGTAGTCGTCACGGTCCTCGTTGATGGTGCCGTCGCGGTCGATGATGACCAGACGGGGGACTGCTTGCATCGGATTGCCTTGTCAGGCGGCCAGGCGGGACAGATCGGCCACGCGGTTCATGGCCGCATGCAGCGTGGCCAGCAGGCCCAGGCGGTTGGCGCGCAGCGCGGGGTCGTCCGCGTTGACCATCACGCCGTCGAAGAAGGCGTCCACCGGGCCCTTGAGCACCGCCAGCGCCTGCAGCGACGCGGTGTAGTCGCCGCGCTCGAAGGCCGCATCGGCCTGCGGGGCAGCCGCTTGCAAGGCCTGGGCCAGCGCGGCCTCGGCCGGCTCCTTGAGCAGCGCCGCGTCCACGCGGGCTTCCACCGGCGTCTCCACCTTGCGCAGGATGTTGCCCACGCGCTTGTTGGCGGCAGCCAGCGACTCCGCTTCCGGCAGCGCGGCAAAGGCGCGCACCGCCGCCAGGCGCTGAGGCACGTCGGCCAGGCGCTGGGGCTGCAGCGCGAGCACGGCGTCCACCTCCTGGGCCGTGTAGCCGGATTCACGCAGGCTGCCAGCCAGGCGCTCCAGCATGAAGGTCTGCAGCGCGGCCGTGGAGCCACTGAACGGCGTCTGCGTCGGCATGCGGCCGGGGAAGACGAGCGCCGCAGCCTCCAGCACCTCGCCCAGGCCCAGCGGCAGACGGCACTCGATCAGCATGCGGATCACACCCAGCGCATGGCGGCGCAGGGCGAACGGATCCTTGTCGCCGGTGGGCAGCTGGCCGATGCCGAACAGGCCGACCAGCGTCTCCAGCTTGTCGGCCAGGGCCACGACCACGCCGACGTCATTGCGCGGCAGCTCGTCGCCGGCAAAGCGCGGGCGGTAGTGGTCCTCGATCGCCTCGGCCACGGCGCCGGGCAGGCCATCGTGGCGGGCGTAGTAGCCGCCCATGATGCCCTGCAGCTCCGGGAACTCGCCCACCATGTCGGTCAGCAGGTCGGCCTTGGCCAGCTCGGCGGCCTGGTCGGCCTGCTGGGCAAAGGCCGCATCGCCTGCGCGCCACAGCTCGCCCAGCGCCCGCGCGATGGCGCGCACGCGCTCCACGCGCTCGCCCTGGGTGCCGAGCTTGTTGTGATAGACGACGCGGGCCAGGCCCGGCACGCGCGAGGCCAGCGTCTTCTTGCGGTCCTGGTCGAAGAAGAACTTGGCATCGGCCAGCCGCGGGCGCACCACGCGTTCGTTGCCGCCGATCACCGCGCTGGGGTCCTGCGGGCGGATGTTGCTGACGATGAGGAACTGATTGGTCAGCTTGCCGGCCGCGTCCAGCAGCGGGAAGTACTTCTGGTTGGCCTTCATCGTCAGGATGAGGCACTCCTGCGGCACGTCGAGGAAGGCCTGCTCGAAGCGGCCCAGCAGCACATTGGGCCGCTCCACCAGTGCGGTCACCTCGTCGAGCAGCGCATCGTCCTCGATGGGCTTCAGGCCCTGCCCGGCCGCCGCAGCAGCGGCCTGCAGCTGGCGGGCGATCTCGGCGCGGCGGGCGTCAAACGACGCGATCACCGCGCCCTGGCGCTCCAGCAGCTCGGCATAGGCATCGGCATCCGGCAGCGCGATGGGGTCGGCCGCCGCCTCGAAGCGGTGGCCGTGGGTGTCGCGGCCGGCATGCAGGCCCAGCACCGACACCGGCACCACATCCGCTCCGTGCAGCGCCACCAGGCCGTGGGCCGGGCGCACGAAGTGCACGCTGGTCCAGCCGGGCTGGAAGTCCGCGCCCTCGCCCGTCTCCAGCTGGTAGGTCATCACCTTGGGGATGGGCAGCTTGGCCAGCGCCTCGTCCAGCGCCTTTTGCAAGCCCTCGGCCAGCGTGGCGCCGGCAACCGTCGTGTCCAGGAACAAGGCCTCGGCCTTGCCGTCGGGCTTGCGCTGCAGCTGCGGCACGACCGACGCATCCGCGCCGAGCGCAGACAGCTTCTTGAGCAGCGCGGGCGTGGGCTGGCCGCCGGCGTCCAGGGCCACGGCCACCGGCATGAGCTTTTGCGACACGGCCTTGTCGGCCGCACGCGGCAGCACGCCGGTGACATGCGCGGCCAGGCGGCGCGGCGAGGCATAGGGCGTCACCACCGCCCCCTCCTCCACCAGCCCCTGGGCACGCAGCGCGGCCACCAGGCCGGACGCAAAAGCCTCGCCCAGCTTCTTCAGGGCCTTGGGCGGCAGTTCTTCGACGAACAGTTCGACGAGCAGGTTCTTGGCGGACATCGGTTCTCGTTCTTTCAGCGGGCTCATCGAGGGGGTTCAGGCGGCCGCCTTGGCGGACTTGGCCTCGGCGGCGGCCTGCTGCGCGGCCACGGCCTCGGCCCAGGCGCGCGGCGCCATCGGGAAGCCCAGCCGCGCGCGGCTGTCGAAATAGCTCTGCGCCACCGCGCGCGCCAGGTTGCGGATGCGGCCGATGTAGGCGGCACGCTCGGTCACGCTGATGGCCCCGCGCGCATCCAGCAGGTTGAAGGTGTGCGCGGCCTTGAGCACCTGCTCGTAGGCCGGCAGCGCCAGCTGCTGCGCCATCAGGTGCTGCGCCTGCTTCTCGTGCGCCGCAAAGGCGGTCAGCAGGAAGTCCACGTCGCTGTGCTCGAAGTTGTAGGTGCTCTGCTCCACCTCGTTCTGATGGAACACGTCGCCGTACTTGAGCCCCGGCGCGTAGGTCAGGTCGTAGACGTTCTCCACGCCCTGCAGGTACATGGCCAGCCGCTCCAGCCCGTAGGTGATCTCGCCGGTGATCGGCCGGCAGTCGATGCCGCCCACCTGCTGGAAGTAGGTGAACTGCGTCACCTCCATGCCGTTGAGCCAGACCTCCCAGCCCAGGCCCCAGGCGCCGAGCGTGGGGTTCTCCCAGTCGTCTTCGACGAAGCGGATGTCGTTCTTCTTGAGGTCGAAGCCCAGGGCCTCCAGCGAGCCCAGGTACAGCTCCAGGATGTTGGCCGGGGCCGGCTTGAGCACCACTTGATATTGGTAGTAGTGCTGCAGGCGGTTGGGGTTCTCGCCGTAGCGGCCGTCCTTGGGCCGGCGGCTGGGCTGCACGTAGGCGGCCTTCCAGGGCTCGGGGCCGATCGCGCGCAGGAAGGTGGCGGTGTGGCTGGTGCCCGCGCCGACTTCCATGTCATAGGGTTGCAGAAGGGCGCAGCCCTGCGCGTCCCAGTATTGCTGCAGGCGCAGGATGATTTGCTGGAAGGTCAGCATCGTGGGTCAAGGATTCGTGGAGCCGCAGGCCGCGAGCCATGGCAGGGCCGGCCGCCTGCTGGAGATGAAGAGGCCGCCGCTGTCGCGCGGGCAATCGGCGGATTCTAAGTAAGAGGTGACTGACAAGTCGGGCGCGGCAGTGCGTCGCGTCGCGCCCGGAACGCTCACCGGCGCTGCCACGCGGCCCAGATGATCACGGCCGCCATCAGCGCAATCAGCGGCCACAGCCCCGCGCGCCCGACCCACCAGGCATAGGGCGTCAGGCCGCTGTGGCCTTGCACCTGCCCGGTCAAGACGCCGCGCGTGTACGGCTGCAGCATGGCCGTCACCCGGCCAGCCTCGTCGATCACGGCCGTCGCACCGGTGTTGGTCGCGCGGATCATCGGCCGCTGGAGCTCCAGCGTGCGCATGCGCGAGATCAGCAGGTGCTGCTCGACCGCATGCGAGCGGCCAAACCAGGCGATGTTGCTCACGTTGGCAAAGATCGTCGGCGCGGTCGCCTCATCGACCAGTCGCGCAGCCAGCTCTTCGCCGAAGAGATCCTCATAGCAGATGTTCGCCCCGATGCGCTGCGCGCCCACCGCAAATGGCGGCGGGGCCAGCGGCCCGCGGCTGAAGTCGCCCAGCGGCATGTGCATCAGGTCGACGAACCAGCGAAAGCCCCACGGGATGAACTCGCCGAAGGGCACCAGGTGGTGCTTGTCATAGCGGTAGTAGCCCGCCCGGGTCGTCACCGCATCTGCCGACAGGCCGGCCACAGAGTTGGTATAGCCCTGCTTCTCATTGCCCAGCGGCACGCCGACCAGCGCGGCATGACCCGGGCGATTGAACAGCCGCCGCAGCTCGTCCCAGTACCCCGGCGGCATCTGCCGCGGCAGCAGTGGGATGGCGGTCTCCGGTGCCACCACCAGCCCCGGCCCCGCATCAGCCAGCTGGCGGGTGTGCCACTCCAGCGCGGCCAGCATGTGGTCGGGGTCGAATTTCTGGTCCTGTGGCACGTTGCCCTGCAACAGGGTGACGCGCAGCTCGCCCACGGGCTGGGTGAAGCTCATGCCGTCCCAGACGGCCAGCGCGCCCAGGGCCGCGCCCGTCGCGAGCAGCGCCGGCACGGCCGCGCGCACCGAGCGCGCGAGCGCCGCCCAAGCGGCCATGCCCGCCGCCACCGCGCCGATACCGTAGACGCCGATGAAAGGTGCCAGCCGCGCCAGCGGCCCGTCCACCTGCGCGTAGCCGCTGGCCGCCCACGGAAAGCCGGTGAAGATGACCCCGCGCGCCCATTCCGCCACGGCCCACAGCGCCGCGAAGAGCAGCGCGTCGCCCGCCTGGCCCTGGCCGGCAAGCCGCCGGAACAGCCCCATCGCCAGCGCCAAGTAGAGCGCCAAGGCACCGGACAGCGCCAGCACCGCAGTGGCCGACAGCCAGGCCGGCATGCCGCCATAGCGATGCATGCTGATGAAAAGCCAGCCCGTGCCCGCCACGAGCCAGGCGGTGCCACAGGCCCAGCCCAGACCGATGGCCCGCCAAGCCGACGGCGCGCGCGCCGCGCGGGCGGCGAGCCAGCCGGCCGACAACAGCGTCAGCGGCCACAGGGTTATCATGCCAAGGACACCCGGCGCCGTAGCCAGCGCCTGCAGCGACCCGGCCAGGGCCGCCAGCAGCAGATCAGGCAACAGCGGCCACGCCGTCGGCCGCGCCGGCGAACCGGCCTTCACTGGGCCAGTCCGGCGCGCTCGCCCTCGGCGGGCGTCACCTTGAACCAGCGCACGGCGCCGCCGCGCGCCAGCATCACGGTGAAGCGCAGCCCGGCCAGGTCCACCGCCTCGCCGCGGCGTGGCACGTGGCCCACCTCGTGAGCCACCAGGCCACCAATGGTGTCGAACTCGTCGTCCGGCAAATGCACGCCGAAGGCCTCGTTAACCGCGCGGATTTCGGCGTCGCCAGCCACCCGCTGGCTGCCGTCAGCGAGGGTGAAGATGGCGCTGTCACCGTCCTTGTCGTCGAACTCATCCTCGATCTCGCCGACGATCTCCTCGAGCACGTCCTCGATGGTGATCAGACCGGCCGTGCGGCCGAACTCGTCCACGACGATGGCCAGGTGATTACGGTTGGAGCGGAAGTCCCCCAGCAACTCGTTGAGCCGCTTGGACTCGGGCACGAAAACCGCCGGGCGCAGCAGTGTGCGCAGGTTGAGCTCGGGTGCGCGCTGCAGCTTCAGCAGATCCTTGGCCAGCAGGATGCCGATGATGTTCTCGCGATCGCCCTCGTAGACCGGGAAACGCGAGTGCCCGGTGTCGATGACCAGGTGCAGCAGCTCGTCGTACGGCGCGTCGATGTCGAGCAGGTCCATGCGCCGGGCAGCGACCATCACATCGCCAGCGGTCAAGTCCGCCATGCGCAGCACACCCTCCAGCATCACGCGGGACTGCGGCTCGATCAACTCACGCTGCTCGGCGTCGGCCAGCGTTTCGATCAGTTCGGCCTTGGAATCCGGGCCGGGAGACAGGAATTCGACCACCCGCTCGAAGAGACTGCGGCGGTCAGAGTAGCCACCCGCGCGCTCGCCCCGCTCGGCGGAGCGGTCGCCGCGCGGCGGCCGACTGGGATAGGGATCGGACACAGGCGGGTGTCGTCGTTGGGATCCAGCAAGAATACCCCATGCCCCGGCGCAGCCCCGAGCAGCGCTAGCATGGCGTTTTGCAGCGAGAAAACATGAGCCTGATCCCTGTCACCATCCTCACCGGCTTCCTGGGCAGCGGCAAGACCACGCTGCTCAAGCGCGTGCTGTCCGAAAGCCACGGCATGAAGATCGCCGTGATCGAAAACGAGTTCGGCGAGGAGAACATCGACAACGACATCCTGGTGTCCGACACACAGGAGCAGATCATCCAGATGAGCAATGGCTGCGTGTGCTGCACCATCCGCGAGGATCTGCGCGCCACGCTGGCCGACCTGGCCGCCAAGCGGCGCAAGGGCGAGCTGGACTTCGAGCGTGTCGTCATCGAAACCACCGGCCTGGCCGACCCGGGCCCCGTGGCGCAAACCTTCTTCATGGACGACGAGATCGCGGAGTTCTACCTGCTCGACTCCATCCTCACGCTGGTGGACGCCAAGCATGCGCAGAGCCAGCTCGACCAACGTCAGGAGGCACGTCGCCAGGTGGGCTTTGCCGACCAGATCTTCATCAGCAAGACCGATTTGGTCACGTCCGAGGAAGCCGACGCCCTGGCCCACCGCCTCAAGCACATGAACCCGCGCGCGCCGCAGCGCCGGGTGCATTTCGGCGAGGTACCGCTGACCGAGGTGTTCGACCTGCGGGGCTTCAACCTCAATGCCAAGCTGGACGTGGACCCGGACTTCCTCTCCGGCGACGGTCATGGCCACAAGCATGAGCACCATCACCACGACCATGAGCATGGTGAGCACTGCGACCACCCGCATCACCACCATCACGACGACGACGTGAAGTCCTTCGTCTACCGTTCCAACCGACCGTTCGACGCCGCCAAGCTCGAGGATTTCCTGGGCGCGATGGTGCAGCTCTACGGCCCGAAGATGCTGCGCTACAAGGGTGTGCTGAATGTCGTCGGCATGGATCGCAAGGTGGTCTTCCAGGGCGTCCACCAGCTCATGGGCAGCGACGTCGGCCCCAAGTGGGCGCCCGGCGAGCAAAAGGTGAGCAAGATGGTGTTCATCGGCATCGATCTGCCGCGCGACATCCTGGAGCAGGGCCTGGCCCAGTGCCTGGCCTGAGCGGCATCCCGCTCCTGGCGCGATCCTGGCTTGCCCTGCCGGCGCCCGCCGGCGCCCCGCGGAGGCGATACCCGGGGCAGTACGGGGCCTGACGCGGGGCGCGGTGGCTACAATCGCCGCGCCCAAAACGGGCACCCCGGTTGGCGCCCCGCCCGGACCTGACCATCGCCAGGAGAAAGTTGTGAGCAAGACCACGGCCCAGCGCGAGACGGCAGCAGCGGACAAACCCGCAAAGGCGGCCACGCGCGCCGAAGCCCCTGCCAAGAAGGCCCCCGCGGCAAAGACCAAGGCCGCGCCCCGGCCGGCTGAGGGCTCACAACCGGAAACCCCCACTCAAGTCGGCGTCCGCAGCGCCGATGCCAAATCATCCAAGGCAGCCAAGGCGGCCGCGCCCCAGGCGCCCGCCCTGCCCGCCTCCACAACGGCCCGTTCCTCCGGCACCAGCGCCAGGGCGAGCCGCTCCGAAGCCCCCATGCCCCAAACCGCTACCAAGGTCGACCCGAAGCTTGCCAACGCCTGGAAAACCAAGGCGGGCCGCGACCTGACCGACGAAGAAGTGCTCGCCATGCCCGACAGCGAGTACATGAACGACAAGCAAATGGAGTTCTTCCGCACCCGCTTGGAGCAGCTGAAGAACGACCTGCTGTCCAACGCTGGCGAGACGACTGAGCACCTGCGCGAGGACACCTCCATCGTCCCCGACCCGGCGGATCGCGCCACCATCGAAGAGGAGCACGCCCTGGAGTTGCGCACCCGCGACCGCGAGCGCAAGCTGCTCAAGAAGATCTCTCAAGCGCTGGCCCGCATCGAAGCGGGCGACTATGGCTATTGCGATGAAACCGGCGAGCCCATCGGCCTGGGCCGGCTGATCGCCAGGCCCACCGCCACGCTGTCCCTCGAAGCCCAGCAGCGCCGAGAACTGAAGCAAAAGCTGTTCGGGGACTGACGCTCCCGGCAGCATCCGCCTTTGCGTCTCCAGATGGCCGACCCGAAGAACGTCCCCGGTTTCCTCGCCAAGGTGGCGCGCTTCGTCGCCAACCCGACGACCGACTGGTCCGACCTGGCCTCAGTTGGGCCCGACGCGGCCGAAAGCGAGTACGCCAAGTCGGAGATCAAGGCCATGATCGAGCGCAAGCGGCGCAACGACTTCGTGCGCAAGCGCGAGCTCGACATGCTGCGCAAGATCCGCCGGGAGGGCCTGAGCGGCCAGCCCGAAGCGCTGCTGCCCACGTCCAACCTCGACTCCGAGGGCCGGCAGCCCGACAACGCGCGGCCGCAGGTCGCCGTCAAGGACAAGATTGACGCCATCGAGCAGCAGATGGTGGGCGAGTCGCTGCGCCGCCACGCCGTGCAGCAGGAGCGCTCGGCTTCCTTCTTCAGCGCCACGACGCTGCCGGCTGCCATGGGCGAGGAGCCGCTGGCCCGACCCGCCGAGGCGGACAACAACATCTCGCCGGCGGTCATCGAGGCCGCCCGCGCGGCCGGCCAGCCGCAGGCCGCGCCTGACATGAGCTGGCAGCACGCCGCCACGGCCCCGCTGACGCTGCCCCCCACCTCGCCGCTGTCGCCCTTGGCCGGCGGCACGCCGTCGGACTTTGTCAACGCGATGGCGGTGGACGTGAGCGAGGTGGTGCACGACCCGGAGTTGGACGAGGCGGTAATCGCCTTTGCCAATGCCGACTTCGATCAATGTGAGCGGTCGCTGATGGGCCTGATCGCCGACGGCGCGAGCCGGGCTGATCACCCTGACACTTGGCTGGTGCTCTTTGACCTCTACCGGGCGACCGACCAGCAGGACAAGTTCGAGCATCTGGCCGTCACCTTCGCCCAGCGCTTCGGCCAGTCGGCGCCGCAGTGGTTCTCGCTGCCCCGCCAAGTGGCCGCGGCCGCTGAGCAGGCCCAGGCAGCCACGCCGGCACCCACCCGTGCGGCTGCCGGCCCGGTTGCGTCCGGCCCGCCCGTGGCCGGATGGGTCAGCCCGGTGCGGCTGGATGTCGAGGCCGTCGCCCGGCTGCGCTCTCAGCTGCTGCAGACGCCGCGCCCGTGGCATCTGGACTGGACCGACCTGGGCAGCATCGAGACCCAGGCCTGTGCCGAACTCAGCCAGCTGCTGCGCGCCTGGGCCAAGGAGCCGATGGAGATGCACTGGGCCGGCGTGGAGCAGTTGCAGGGCGTGCTGCGTGACCTCACACCGACGGGGGTGCGCGACGTGGACCCCGCCTACTGGCTGCTGCGCCTGGATGTGATGCGCCTGGTCAACCGCGCCGACCAGTTCGACGAGGTGGCCATCGATTACTGCGTGACCTACGAGGTCTCGCCGCCCTCCTGGGAGCCCACCGCTTGCAAGGTGGAGATGCACGACGAGGGCAGCAGCACCACCGCTGCGCCACTGTCCCGCATCAGCGAGGTCTCTACGTCCTTCGTCGAGTCGCGACTGATGGACGAGCCGGCGCAGCTGCAGGTGGCCACGCTGGAACTCAGTGGGCAGCTTATCGGCGACATCGGCTCCACGCTCAAGGGCCTGGACGAGGCCCTGGGTGCGGCCAACGTGGTTGAGATCGCCTGCACGCGGCTCATCCGCGTGGACTTCATCGCCGCAGGCGACCTGCTCAACTGGGTGCTCGCCCGACGCGGCGAGCAGCGCCTGATCCAGTTCGAGCAGGCCAACCGGCTGGTGGCGCTGTTCTTCGGCGCCATGGGCATCAACGAGCACGCTCGCGTGAGGCTGCGCAACGTCTGACGCGCCGCCGCCGGCGCTTGTGTCGGCAGAGTCACGGCTGCGCATGTCTTGCGTTGCCGCGGGCCGCCCCCATCTGAACCGCTTCGTGCGCCGCGAGGCCTTTGCCGGCTCTCGCGCGTGTGCCAGCTATCCTTTTCCGTTTCCTGAGAGAGACACTGCCATGGAGCCCTATCACGGCACCACGATCGTCAGCGTGCGCCGGCCCGACGGCCAGGGCGGCTGGCAAGTCGCCCTGGGTGGCGACGGCCAGGTCACGCTCGGCCACATCGTCGTCAAGGCCAGCGCGCGCAAGGTACGCAAGCTCTACCGTGAGCAGGTGCTGGCCGGCTTTGCCGGTGCCACGGCCGATGCCTTCACCCTGTTCGAGCGCTTCGAAGCCAAGCTGGAGAAGCACCAGGGGCACCTGGCCCGCGCCGCGGTGGAGCTCACCCGCGACTGGCGCACCGACCGGGTGCTGCGCCGCCTGGAGGCCATGCTGGCCGTGGCCGACGCGCAGACCTCGCTGATCATCACCGGCAATGGCGACGTGCTGGAGCCCGAGCACGGGATCATCGCCATCGGCTCCGGCGGCGCCTATGCGCAGGCCGCCGCCCGCGCCCTGCTGCAGCACACCGAGATGCCGGCGGCCGACATCGTCAAGCGCGCGCTGGAGATCGCCGGCGACCTGTGCATCTACACCAACCAGAACCACACCATCGAGACGCTGGGCGGCACCGCCGCCCCGGGCGGCCGCTGAAGGACACATCATGAGCGCAGCCCTCACCCCGCAGCAGATCGTCGCCGAACTGGACCGCCACATCATCGGCCAGCGCGATGCCAAGCGCGCCGTGGCCATCGCCCTGCGCAATCGCTGGCGCCGCCAGCAGGTCGAAGCCGCCCTGCGCCAGGAGATCACGCCCAAGAACATCCTGATGATCGGCCCCACCGGCGTGGGCAAGACCGAGATCGCCCGCCGTCTGGCCCGGCTGGCCGACGCACCGTTCATCAAGGTGGAGGCCACAAAGTTCACCGAGGTGGGCTATGTGGGCAAGGACGTGGACTCCATCATCCGTGACCTGGTTGAGTCCGCCGTCAAGCAGGAGCGCCAGGCCCAGGTGCACGCGCTGCGCGGCAAGGCCGAGGACGCGGCCGAGGAACGCATCCTGAACGTGCTGGTGCCGCCGCCGCGCAGCGAGTTCGGCATCGCACCGGGCAGCGCGCAGCCGGAGGACAACGCCGCGCGGCAGATCATGCGCAAGCGGCTGCGCGAGGGCGCACTGGACGACAAGGTCATCGAGATCGAGCTGGCCGAGGCGCGCGGCCAGGCGATGGAGATCGTCACCCCACCGGGCATGGAGGAGATGGCCGAGCAGCTGCGCGGCATGTTCTCGCAGCTGGGCGCAGGCAAGCGCAGCACACGCAAGCTGACCATCGCCGAAGCGCGCAAGCAGCTCATCGACGAAGAAGCCAGCCGTCTCGTCAACGAGGACGAGATCCGCGCCCGGGCTGTGCACAACGCCGAGCAGAACGGCATCGTCTTCATCGACGAGATTGACAAGGTGGCCACGCGCTCGGAGGCCGGCGGCGCCGATGTGTCCCGCCAGGGCGTGCAGCGCGATCTGCTGCCGCTCGTGGAGGGCACCACGGTCAACACCAAGTACGGCATGGTGCGCACCGATCACATCCTCTTCATCGCCTCCGGCGCCTTCCACCTGAGCAAGCCCAGCGACCTGATCCCGGAGCTGCAGGGCCGATTCCCGATCAGGGTGGAGTTGGCGTCGCTCAGCGTCGAGGATTTCGAAGCCATCCTGACGCAGACCGAGGCCAGCCTGACACGCCAGTACCAGGCGCTGCTGGCCACCGAGGGCGTGGCCATCGAGTTCACGCCGGACGGCCTGAAGCGTTTGGCCCAGGTGGCCTATGAAGTCAACGAGCGCACCGAGAACATCGGCGCCCGGCGGCTGTCCACGGTGATGGAGCGGCTGCTGGACGAGATCAGCTTCGCGGCCAGCGAACGCCAGGGCCAGACGCTGATCATCGACGGCGTCTACGTGGACGAGCGACTGGGCGCGCTGGCCCACAACGAAGACCTGTCACGCTTCATCCTCTGAGAAGCCGTAAGCCGACCGAGCTTGCCCGCACGGAGGGCCCGGACACGGGGCCGTTCACGCCTTCCGTAGCCCTCGCCGGGACCACCGTAGCCGTGGGCCGACCACGTCGTGCTGATCAGTTACCAGCGCGGCGGCCCGGGCCGGCCACTCACGCGGGCTCGGCGGCGAGCTGCAGCAGCCCTTCGAAGACCAGCGTATCGACCATTTCGTGCGGCAGGCCCAGGCTGGGCGCCACCTTGATTGCCGCACCGCCGGACAGCAGCACCGCAGGTGCCTGGCCGGTGCGGGTGGACAGCCGGCGGGCCATGCGCTCGACGGCGCCGGCGATGGCGTCAGTGCCGCCGCTCATCAGCGCATCGCTGGTGTTGGTGGGGAAGTCGCGCACCTCGCCGGAGGGAACGCGCAGGCCGGCGGTGCCGGTCTCCAGCGCGGCCAGCATCAAGCCGTAGCCCGGCAGGATGCAGCCACCCAGGAAGCGGCCGGTGTCATCCAGCGCATCCACCGTCACGGCCGTGCCGACCATCACCACGACGGCCGGCCGCGCCGGCTGACTGGCCGCCTGCCGCAGCAGACGGTGGCGCGCACCCACGAGGGCGGCCCAGCGATCAGCGCCCAGGCGGGCGGGATGCTCGTAGCCGTTGTGCACGCCGGCCGCCTCGGCCTGGGCCACCACCCAGCGCGGCTGCAGCTGCCACATGCCGAGCTGCTCTTCCACGCGGCGGCGCACGGCCTCGCCGGCCACGACGCAGCCCAGCATGGCCTCGGGATGCGGCAGACCATGCCACTGCACACGGGCGAGCTGGTCAATGTCCTCCAGCAGCGCCACGCCGCCGTGCAGCAACGGCGAGCGGGGGTCCGGCTCGGCATACAGCGCCCATTTCAGGCGGGTGTTGCCGATGTCCATCACGAGAAAGCTCATGCCTCTTGCCCCTGCTTGGACGAAACGGCGGGGGCCCGGCGGCGGGGCGGCAAGGAGACGATCGTGGGGAACAAGGCCGGCAGCCCGAGGCTCGGGCGTGAGGTGAAGACGGGGGGATTGTGACAGCGGCGCCAGCTGCACTCGCCAATCAGTTACATCTGCAGCCGTGAGGAATTGCGGCCCCCTTTGGCCAGCCGCGTAACATGCCGCGCCCGCTCGACAACGCCCCGGCCGAGCGCCGGGTCCACCAACAGGAGAAGACGATGAAGACTGCAACCTTCCTGCGCGCCGCTGCCATCGTGGCCGCCATCGCCACCGCCCCGGCCTGGGCGGCCATCGAAGTGGCTGGCATCAAGTTCGAGGACACCGCCCAGCTCGGCAGCCAGACCCTGGTGCTCAACGGCGCCGGCCTGCGCACCAAGGTGATCATCAAGGTCTATGCCGCAGGCCTGTACCTGCCGCGCAAGGACGCCACCACCACCGGCGTGCTCAGCCAGCCGGGGCCCAAGAGTGTCCATGCGGTGATGCTGCGCGACCTCAGCGGCGAGGACTTCGCCGAGGCGATGATCAAAGGCTTCAAGGCGAACAACTCGGCTGCCGACGTGGCAAAGTTCCAATCCAAGCTCGACGAACTGCGCGCGTTGATGCTGCAGGTGGGCACGGCCAAGAAGGGCTCCAAACTGGAGCTCAACTACCTGCCCGGAACCGGCACCCGCGTGATCTTCAACGGTGAGCAGAAGGGCCGTGACATCGCAGGGGAGGACTTCTACCAAGCCATCCTGCGCATCTGGCTGGGCAGCGACCCTGTGGACAGCAGCCTGAAGGACGGCCTGCTGGGCAAGGCGAAGTAAGCCGCCCGCCCCTGCCTGACGACCCCCGGACCACCATCCGGGGGTCGTCTTGCTTTATGGAGGCACGCACACGATGGGCGGCGCATGCACAGACCTGCTGCGAAGAGGGCCGGGAAAGTGCCGGCTCAAGTCCACCGGCATTACGCCGATGCTGTCGTCAAGGACCGAAAGAGCCGCCATGCTGACCCGCCCCCTGCCCGATCTGTCGGCCTGGATCAACCACTTCCGCAAGGCCGAGATCCCGGTGCTGCCCAGCACCATCGAGGAGCTGGCCCTGCTGCGTCAGGCCGAAGAGCAGCGCGGCTGCGTCGATGCCAAGATGATCAGCCAGAGCGTGGGCAGCGACCCGCTGATGGCGCTGCGCGTGCTGATCGAGGCCGCGCGCCGGCGGCCGGACACCGTGGTGACCGACGCCGAGACTGTCACTGCGGCAGTGGTCATGATGGGCATCGACCCCTTCTTCGGCGCCTTCACCACGCTGGAGTCCGTGGCCACGCGCCTGGAGGGCCAGGTTCCCGCCATGCTGGGACTGCAGCGCGTGCTCAAGCGCGCGTGGCGCTCCGCCAACTTCGCGCTGGGCTTTGCCGTGCACCGCATGGACGAGGACGCGGCCGTCGTGCAGACGGCGGCGCTGCTGCACGACTTCGCCGAGATGCTGCTGTGGTGCCATGCGCCCGAGCTGGCGCTGCGCATCCAGGCGCTGCAGCGGGCTGATGCCGCCCTGCGCTCCTCCGCTGCCCAGCGCGAGGTACTCGGCATCGAGCTGCAGGACCTGGAGCAGGGCCTGATGAAGGTCTGGCGGCTGCCGGGCCTGCTCATCCGCATGACCGACGACAAGACGGCCCATCACCCGCAAACGCGCACCGTGATGCTGGCCGTGCGCGTGGCCCGTCACACCCAGGACGGCTGGGACACGCCCGGCGCCCAGGCCTCGCTGCCCGATGACCTGACCGACTTGGGCGAGTTGCTCAGCCTGTCGCCCGAGGCCACGCTGCACCTGCTGCATGACATCGACAGCTGAAGGCACAGGGGGCGCTGCGGCGCCCTGCGCTGCGTGCGGGCCGGTCAGCGGATGGCCGCGCCTGTGCCCAGCGCCTTGACCGCGCCCGCGCCCACAGCCGCGCCGAAGCGCTTGGCCAGCCGCTCGGCCACGTTCTCCTTGGGCGTGTAGTCGATGATGTCCTCGGCCTTGACCACGTCGCGGGCCACCTCGTCCAGGCTGCCGTAGCGGTCGGCCAGGCCGTTGGCCACTGCCTGCTGGCCGCTCCAGAACAGGCCTGAGAAGGTCTCCGGCGTCTCCTTCAGCCGCTTGCCGCGCCCCTCGCGCACCACGGTGATGAACTGCTGGTGGATCTGATCCAGCAGCGCCTGCGCGTAGGCACGATGCCGCTCCTCCAGCGGCGAGAAGGGGTCCAGCAGCCCCTTGTTGTCGCCGGCGGTCAGCAGGCGGCGCTCGATGCCGAGCTTCTCCATTGCACCGGTGAAGCCGAAGCCGTTCATCAGCACGCCAATGGAGCCGACGATGGAGGCCTTGTCAACGAAGATCTGGTCGGCCCCGACCGCGATGTAGTAGGCGGCAGAGGCGCACATTTCCTCGCATACGGCATAGACCGGCTTCTTGTGCAGGGCCTTCAGACGGCGGATCTCGGCGTTGACGATGCCCGCCTGCACCGGGCTGCCGCCGGGCGAGCTGATGCGCAGCACCACGGCACGCGAGCCGCTGTCCTCGAAGGCGTCACGCAGCGCGCTGGTCAATGCGTCGGCGTTGGCTGGCTCATCCTCGGCGATGGCGCCGTTGATCTCGATCAGCGCAGTGTGGGGCGAGCTGACCGCTGCCTCGCCTTCCACGCGTTGGAAAAGGCCCACGGCCAGCACGATCAGCAGCACCACCCAGACCACGCGCCAGATGACGCGCCGGCGGCGCTCGCGGCGCTTGTCGTCCAGGTAGGTCTGCATGAACTCCGCCACCAGGCCCGGCGGCAGCACGGTGCCGGCCGGTTGGGGGGCGGAGGCGACGGGGTCGGTCATGGGGTACCTCGGGCGAGGGAACAAACGACTTGAGGGCGTGGCATGGCCGCGGCGGCGCGGCGCGGGCCATCATGGCGGCCCGGTCAGGGATTCAAGGCGCCTTGGTGGCAGGCGGCTCGGGCAGCGGCTGGATGTGCCGGGAAGGATACCAATACACCTGCCCACCCACCTCGCGCACATCGATCGGCGTGAGCCGCGACCCGGCGCATGGCCCGGCCACGCAGCCGCCATGCGCCGGTTCATACAGGGCGCCGTGGATGGAGCAGATCAGGTAGCGACGATCCGCGTCCAGGAATTCCCCAGGCTGCCAGTCCATCTCCACCGGCACGTGGGCGCAGCGGTTCAGATAGGCCACTACGCGGCCGTCGAAGCGCAGCGCGAAGGCCGGCACCTGGCGCCCGTACTGGCTGACAAGAAACAGCGCGGCCCGGCCGCGCTCGACCAGATCGGCCGACGCGCACAGCGGCACGCCAGCGGATGAGGGAGTCGACGGCTCAGGCGTGCTCATCCAGCCAGCGGTGCAGCTCGGCCACCGAATGTGCGACGAAGCGCGGCTCGTAGGCCGCAAAGCTGACCGGCTCGTGGGCGCCGTAGCTCACGGCCAGCGCATGGGTGCCCGCGTTGGCGGCCAGCTGCAGATCGTGCGTGGTGTCACCGATCATCAGCGTGCGCTGGGGGTCGACGCCGAACTCGGCCATCAGCTCCAGCAGCATGCGCGGGTGCGGCTTGGACGCCGTCTCGTCGGCCGTGCGGCTACCGTCGAACATGCCGCGCAGCTCCACGGTCTTCAGCGCCTCGTCAAGACCCAAGCGCGACTTGCCGGTGGCCACCGCCAACCAGTGGTTGCGGGCCCTGAGGGCCTGCAGCATCTCCAGCGTGCCGGCAAACAGTGTGAGCTCATGCTGGCGGGCGAAGTAGTGTTGGCGGTAGCGGCCGGCCATTGCCGCCACCTGCTCGCGGTCGATGCCAGGGCAGACGTGGGCCAGCGCCTCGTGCAGGCCCATGCCGATCACGTAGGCGGCGTCCGCATCCGCAGGCCGGGGCAGACCCAGATCGATGCAAGCGTCTTGGATGCAGCGCACGATGAGCGCGGTGGAATCGAACAGGGTGCCGTCCCAGTCGAAGACAACCAGGTCGTACTGGCGGGGGCGCAGGGTCATGGAGTTCAGCGAGGGACACGCCACCGGGCGTGAGTGAAAGGGGTTGCAGGCGTCAAGCGGGCAGCGCGCTGAGCAGTGCCTGGCAGGCCGGCGGCAGCGGGGCCTGCAGCTCGATCGTCTCACCGCTTGCCGGGTGGGTGAAGCGCAGCAGGCGTGCATGCAAGAACATTCGATCAAAGCGCAGGCCGCCCTCGCCGCGCGCCAGGGCCTTGTTGCGTGCGAAGTCGCCGTACTTCTCGTCGCCCACGATGGCATGGCCCTCGCCGGCCAGGTGCACACGGATCTGGTGCGTGCGGCCGGTCTTGATGGTCACGTCCAGCAGGCTGGCGTCACGCCAGCTGCGCACCACCTTGACCAGCGTGATCGAGCGCCGGCCTTCGGCATGGTCGTCGTCCACCGCGCGCACGCGGCGCTCGCCGTCAGCGCCCACATATTTATGCAGGGCCACGTCGATCACCTTGCGGCCGGCCGGCCAGGCGCCCCAAACCAGGGCTGCGTAGGTCTTGCCGGTCTGGCGCTGGCGGAATTGGTCTTGCAGCGCAGTGAGCGCCGAGCGCTTCTTGGCCAGCAGCAGGATGCCAGAGGTTTCCTTGTCCAGCCGATGCACGAGCTCCAGGAAGCGCGCCTGCGGCCGCGCGCGGCGCAGCTGCTCGATCACGCCGAAGCTCACGCCGCTGCCCCCGTGCACGGCCACGCCGGCCGGCTTGTCGATGGCCAGCAGGTGCTCGTCCTCGAAAAGGATGGGGAATTCGCGTGGGGGCGTGGCGTCGTGCGAAGGCCGCTCGGCCACCGCCACTGGCGGCACGCGCACCTCGTCGCCGGTGGCCAGCCGCGTGTCGGCCGAAGCCCGGCCCTTGTTCACGCGCACCTCGCCGCTGCGGATGATGCGGTAGACGTGCGTCTTGGGCACGCCCTTGAGCACGCGCAGCAGGAAGTTGTCCAGCCGCTGGCCAGCCCCCTCCTCATCGATACGCACGTGGCGCACGGCCGGAGGATCGGCAGGCAGCGCAGGAGTTTGCAAGGCAGATGGCGATACCCGGGGCGCCATCGGCGTCTTCCCAGCTTGACGCCGCGTTTTCACGCCTATAATGGGTTGCACCACGTTAGCGCTGTAAGTGTTTGATTTTTCAGGATTTTAAGCCCTGGGACACGAACCGGCCAAACGCGGTGGGGCAAAAGGATCACCGCTGACGCGCAATCCTTTCTGCCCATCGAGGCGATGCAACGCGCGTCCGCCGCTCCAGGCCGTCACCCAAGGTGTGCCGGCGGGGGCCAAGGGCGATGCGGCAGAGCCAGCGTCGAACGAACCGCTACCAAGGTTATCGGTTGCAGGCTTGCCGGGGGAGCATGTCTTTCCGTCAGGCGGCCTGCCACCCGCGTCGAGTGTCTTTCGCGGATGACCCGTCCCCCTGCCTGCCCGACCTGCCGCCCGCTGCCGCGCCATCCGCGCCGCCGGGCCGCGTTGTCGCGCCTGGTGGGCGGTCGGCCCGGTGGAGCTCGGGCCCCCAGCCCTTCCCTGCCCTGTCCTGCGTCCCCACTTCCTCGCCAGCAGCCCCGCTGCCGCTCTGACCTCCTGACAGGGTCGGCGCAGCCTCGGGCGATTCCTTTGGTTCGTCTGCGTCTGTCTCGTGCATCGGTGATGCGCTGCCCGGCCTAGCAAGCCGGTGCGGCAACAACCGTCTGCCGGCTTCGCCATCCATGCGCGGCCGGCGCTGGAGTGCACATGAAACGCATGCTGATCAATGCGACGCAGCAGGAAGAGCGTCGCCTGGCGATCGTCGATGGCCAGAAGCTGCTGGACTTCGAAACCGAGATCGAAGGCCGCGAGCAGCGCAAGGGCAATATCTACAAAGCCGTCGTCACCCGCGTCGAGCCATCCCTGGAGGCCTGCTTCGTCGACTACGGCGAGGACCGTCACGGCTTTCTGCCGTTCAAGGAGATCTCGCGCCAGTACTTCCGCGACGGCGTGGACGTGCGCAGCGCCAAGATCGCCGACGCCATCAAGGAGGGCCAGGAGCTGCTGGTCCAGGTCGAGAAGGAAGAGCGCGGCAACAAGGGCGCGGCGCTGACCACCTTCGTCTCGCTGGCCGGGCGCTACCTGGTGCTCATGCCCAACAACCCGCGTGGCGGGGGCGTGAGCCGGCGCATCGAGGGCGAGGACCGCGAGGAGCTGAAGGAAAACCTCGACCAGCTCGACTACCCGAAGGGCATGTCGCTGATCGCCCGCACCGCCGGCATCGGCCGCTCGGTGGCCGAGCTGCAGTGGGACCTGAACTACATGCTCAAACTGTGGACGGCCATCGACGAGGCGTCCAGGGCGGGCAAGGGCGCCTTCCTGATCTATCAGGAGTCTTCGCTCGTCATCCGCGCCATCCGCGACTACTTCACCGCGGACATCGGCGAGATCCTGATCGACACGGACGACATCTACGAGCAAGCCAAGCAGTTCATGCTGCACGTGATGCCGGACAACGCCAACCGCGTCAAACGGTACCGTGACGATGCGCCGCTGTTCTCCCGCTTCCAGATCGAGCACCAGATCGAGACGGCCTTCAGCCGCACGGTGAACCTGCCCTCCGGCGGCGCCATCGTCATCGACCACACCGAGGCACTGGTGTCGGTGGACGTCAACTCCGCGCGCGCCACACGGGGCAGCGACATCGAGGAAAC
The DNA here is from genome assembly GCA_049321005.1 of Pseudomonadota bacterium. Lineage (GTDB taxonomy): Bacteria > Pseudomonadota > Gammaproteobacteria > Burkholderiales > Burkholderiaceae_C > Aquabacterium. Next base: position 17,234 of record JBMOQL010000002.1, on the reverse strand, counting down.
CGCCTTCCGCACCAACCTCGAAGCGGCGGACGAGATCGCCCGCCAGATGCGCCTGCGCGATCTGGGCGGCCTGATCGTCGTGGACTTCATCGACATGGAGGAGTCCAAGAACCGGCGCGAGGTCGAGCAGCGGCTGCGCGATGCGCTGCGCTTCGACCGCGCCCGCGTGCAGCTGAGCTCCATCAGCAAGTTCGGCCTGCTGGAGCTGTCGCGCCAGCGCCTGCGCCCGGCCCTGTCCGAGGGCAGCCACATCACCTGCCCGCGCTGCAACGGCACCGGCCACATCCGCGACACGGAGTCCTCCGCGCTGCAGATCCTGCGCATCATTCAGGAAGAGTCCATGAAGGACAACACCGCCGCGGTGCACGTGCAGGTGCCGGTGGAGGTGACCTCCTTCCTGCTCAACGAGAAGCGCACCGAGATCACCAAGATCGAACTCAAGCAGCGCGTGACCGTGCTGCTGGTGCCCAACAAGAACCTCGAGACGCCCAACTACAAGCTGGAGCGGCTGCGCCACGACGATCCCAAGCTGGAGAACCTACAGGCCAGCTACACGATGATCGAGGAGCCCGAGGACGAGGTTGGCATCACGCGTCGCGAGAAGGCCAAGCCCAAGCAGGAGCCGGTGATCAAGGGCGTGCTGCCCGACGAGCCCGCTCCGATGGCGCCGCCCAAGGCGGAGCCCGCCCCCGCCCCGGTGCCGGCCCCCGTCCAGCAGCCGGTGCAGCAGCCGAGCTTCTCCGCGCCGACTCCGGCCGGTGGCGGCTTTTTCGGGTGGATCAAGCGGCTCTTCGCCGCTGCACCCGAGCCCGCGGCGGCACCGGCCCCCGGGCCGATCGCGCCGGCTGCCGAGCCCGCTGCCGACAAGCCTCGAGGCGACGGCCGCCGCAAGCGTGACAGCGAAGGCGAGCGCCGCGAAGGCCGCGGCCCGCGTGGTGAACGTGGCGAGCGCGGTGAGGGCCGCGGCCGCCGTGGTGAGCGCGGCGGAGACCGTGCCGAGCGCAGCGAGCGTGGTGAAGAAGCCCGCGCGAGTCGTAACGAGCGCCAGGCCGAAGGCCGGCCCGAGCGCAGTGACAAACCCGCCCGTCCGCCGCGCGAGGCGCGGGAGTCCCGTGAACCCCGGGACGCCACCGAGGCCCGTGCTGAGCGCCCGGTTGGCGAGGAAGGCCCACGCGAGGGCCGTGAGCCGCGCGAATGCCGCGAGCCGCGAGAGCGCCGCCCGCGGGGCGAGCGCCGCGAAGTGCCGGAGGCGACCACCGTCCCCATGGATGAGCCGGCCCTGGAGACCAATGCCTTTGCGGACACCGTGCCCTCCGGGCTGGAGCCGGCAGAAGGCCAGGACAGCGGCGAACGCGAGGGCGGCCGCCGGCGCCGCCGCCGTGGCGGCCGAGGCCGCGCCGAGCGCGCCGAGGAGGCCCAGCAGGACAACCTGGACCTGAACACCGACGACGCACAGGCCGGTGCCGGCGCGACCGGCTCGGCCATGCCGGCCGCTGAGATGCAGACGGCAGCCCGAGCCGGGGAGCCCGCGGCAGACGGCGAGGTGCAAGCCGCGAGCGCACCGGCGAGCCTGACCGCGAGGCGGAAGGCGAACGCGAGGGCGGCCGTCGCCGCCGCCGCGGCCGTGGCCGGGGCGAGCGCGCTGAAGGCGAAGGCCAGCAACCCGCAGCGGAAGCTGCCGAAGGCCTTGAGCCCGTACAAGGGCTGGCTGAGCCGCCCGCTGAACTGCCCGTTCAAACGCCTGCCGAGGCTGCCCCGGCCACCGCAGCCCGGCCTGCCGTCGCCGACGAGCCCCCCGCTGCCGAGCCGGCTCAAGCAGCCAATGGCACCGCGCAAGCATCCGTCGCGGTCACACGACCGGTGACGGCGGCGCCCTTCGTGCTGCCGCTGGACGCGCTGACCCAATTGGCCCGCGAGGCGGGGCTGGAATGGGTGAACTCCGACGCCGACAAGGTGCGCAGCGTGCAGGAGGCCATCGCCCGGGAGCCGCAGCCGGTGCGCGTCCCGCGCGAGCGGCGCGCCGCCGCCGTCGTTGACGAGGGGCCGCTGGTGCTGGTGGAGACCCGCAAGGATCTCAGTCAGTTCAAGCTGCCCTTCGAGCAGGACGGCGGTCAGCCTACGGCCTGAGCCAGCCACGGGCCGCACGCGGCGGGGCAACCATCGGTCGGCCAAGGGGCGGCCGGATGACCTCCCCGCCAAGGCACCCGTTTCGCGGACCATGCGGGGCCGCAGCGTGCAAGCGCTGCGGCCTTTTGCGTTTCTGGCCGCCCCGGCGCTCAAGGGGCCGACCCACCCGAATCGAGGCCTCGTGGCGCCCGCAATGATGGGGGACGGCGCTTTCCGGTATAAATGCGCGCCGCAACTTCAAACGGATGTTTGAAGCCTGCGTTTCAAAAATGCCTGCCAAGTGCAGACCAGCCGGTGGCATCACACCGGCTGCCCAACAAAACCACCGCTACCGAGGTCGACCCATGCCGCAGTACAAGGCGCCTTTGCGCGACATGCGCTTCCTGCTCAACGAAGTCTTCGACTACCCCGGGCACTACGCCAAGCTGCCCAACGGCGGGGAGGCCTCGCCCGACATGGTCGACGCCATCTTGGAGGGCTGTGCCACGTTCTGCGAGGAGGTGCTGGCGCCGCTGAACCTACCGGGCGACCTGGAGGGCTGCCACTTCGACAACGGCGAGGTCCGCACTCCCAAGGGCTTCAAGGAGGCTTATGAGCAGTACGCCGCCGGGGGCTGGCAAGGCTTGTCGCACCCCAAGGAGTACGGCGGTCAGGAGCTGCCCATGTCGCTCAACCTGATCAAGTCCGAGATGATGGGCACGGCCAACTGGTCGTTCACCATGTACCCGGGCCTGAGCCTGGGCTGCATGAACACCATCTACCAGTTCGGCACCCCGGAGCAGAAGAACACCTATATGCCGCCGCTGGTGGAGGGCCGCTGGGCCGGCACCATGTGCCTGACCGAGCCGCAGTGCGGCACCGACCTGGGCCAGGTCAAGACGCGGGCCGAGCCTGCAGGCGACGGCACCTACAAGCTGACCGGCACCAAGATCTTCATCTCCTCCGGCGAGCACGACCTGACGGAGAACATCATCCACATCGTGCTGGCCCGCCTGCCTGATGCACCCAAGGGCACGCGAGGCATCTCGTTGTTCATCGTGCCCAAGTTCCTGATCAATGCCGACGGCAGCCTGGGCGAGCGCAACGCGGTGCGCGCCGGCTCCATCGAGCACAAGATGGGCATCCGTGCCTCGGCCACCGCGGTGCTGAACTTCGACGGCGCCGTCGGCTACATGATCGCTGAGCCCAATCGCGGCCTGGAGGCGATGTTCACCTTCATGAACACCGCACGCATCGGCACGGCGGTGCAGGGCATTGCCCACGCCGAGCTGTCCTACCAGGGCGCCCTGCCCTATGCCAAGGAGCGCCGCTCGATGCGTGCGCTCTCGGGCAAGAAGGACGGCGACCACGTCGCCGACGCCATCATCTGGCACGCTGACGTGCGCCGCATGCTGCTGACGCAGAAGTGCGTGGCCGAAGGCGGCCGGGCGATGATCTACCACGCGGCCAAGCTGGCCGACCACATGGTGGTGGGCATCGCCCAAGGCGACAAGGCCAAGGCGGACGAATACGACGACCGGCTCGGCTTCTTCACGCCTATCCTCAAGGGCTTTCTGACCGAGATGGGCTTGGAGTCCGCCAACCTGGGCATGCAGGTCTTCGGCGGCCATGGCTACATCAAGGAGCACGGCATGGAGCAGATCGCCCGCGACGCGCGCATCTCCACGCTGTACGAGGGCACGACAGGCATCCAGGCGCTGGACCTGCTGGGCCGCAAGGTGCTGCTGACCACGCGTGGCAAGTGCGTGCGCAACTTCACTGCCCAGGTCAACGCCTTTGCCCGCGCCAACCTCTTCAACGGCCGCATCGGCCCGCTGGCGCGCAAGCTGATGCGGCATTCGCTGCAGTGGAACCTGCTGACCACGCGCATCATGCTGCGCGCGGCCAAGGACCGCGACATCGTCAGCTCCGCCTGCTACGACTACCTGATGTATTCGGGCTTCGTGATGATGGGCTACTTCTGGGCCCTGCAGGCCGCAGTGGCACAGGACAAGCTGGCCAGGGGCGGCAAGGAGACGCCTGAGTTTTACCGCGCGAAGATCGAGACGGCGGAGTTCTACTTCGACCGCCTGCTGCCACGTGCCAAGGCCCATGCCAAGGCCATGATGGCGCCCACGCGCAGCGTCATGCAGATGCACGCCGACCACTTCAGCTTCTCCTGAGCAGCTCGGCCTTCCGACCATCGCGGCCCCAGGGCTTTGAAGCCCGTGGGGCCGTTTTGCATTGCCGCTAAGCTAGCGGGTTTGCGCGCGCGGCTCCTGGCGGCTCCTGAACTGCACCTGGGCCGCTGCTGCGGCCGCCCGGCCGCCCGGCCGCGGCGGGCCCGCGCCATCCCTCACTGAACGATCCCTTTCCCGAGCACCACCATGGCGCAATACGTTTTCACCATGAACCGTGTCTCCAAGACCGTGCCGCCCAAGCGGCAGATCTTGAAAGACATCTCGCTGAGCTTCTTCCCCGGCGCCAAGATCGGCGTGCTGGGCCTCAATGGCTCGGGCAAGTCCACGCTGCTCAAGATCATGGCCGGCCTGGACAAGGACATCGAAGGCGAAGCCGTCGCCATGCCCGGCATCAAGATCGGCTACCTGCCGCAGGAGCCGCAGATCGACCCCGAGCAGACGGTGCGAGAGGCGGTTGAAGAAGGCATCGGCGGCGTGCTCGCGGCCAAGAAGCGGCTCGATGAGGTCTACGCCGCCTATGCCGAGCCGGATGCCGACTTCGACAAGCTGGCCGCCGAGCAGGCCGAGCTGGAGGCCATCATCGCCGCTGCCGGCTCCGAGAACACCGACCTGCAGCTGGAGCTGGCCGCCGATGCGCTGCGCCTGCCGCCCTGGGACGCCAAGATCGGCAACCTGTCCGGCGGCGAGAAGCGCCGCGTGGCCCTGTGCCGGCTGCTGCTGTCCAAGCCCGACATGCTGCTGCTGGACGAGCCGACCAACCACTTGGACGCTGAAAGCGTGGACTGGCTGGAGCAGTTCCTGCAGCGCTTCCCCGGCACGGTGGTGGCCATCACCCACGACCGTTACTTCCTGGACAACGCCGCCGAGTGGATCCTGGAGCTGGACCGCGGCCACGGCATCCCCTGGAAGGGCAACTACTCCGACTGGCTGGACCAGAAGGAAAAACGCCTGGAGCAGGAGTCCAAGGCCGAGGACGCGCGCCTGAAGGCCATGAAGCAGGAGCTGGAATGGGTGCGCAAGAACGCCAAGGGCCGTCAGGCCAAGAGCAAGGCGCGTCTGGCCCGCTTCGAGGAACTCTCCGACGTCGAATACCAGAAGCGCAACGAGACGAACGAGATCTTCATCCCGGTGGCCGAGCGCCTGGGCAATGAGGTGATCGAGTTCAAGAACGTGTCCAAGTCGTTCGGCGACCGGCTGCTGATCGACAACCTGAGCTTCAAGGTGCCCGCGGGCGCCATCGTCGGCATCATCGGCCCCAACGGCGCCGGCAAGTCGACGCTCTTCCGCCTGATCCAGGGCGTGGAGCAGCCCGACAGCGGTGAGGTGGTGGTCGGCAAGACGGCCAAGCTGGCCTTCGTGGACCAGAGCCGTGAAGGCCTGGATGCCAACAAGACGGTGTGGGAGGACGTCTCCGGCGGGCTGGACAACATCGTCGTCGGCAAGTTCGTCATGCCCTCGCGCGCCTACATCGGCCGCTTCAACTTCAAGGGCAACGACCAGCAGAAGCAGGTGGGCAGCCTCTCCGGCGGTGAACGCGGCCGGCTGCACCTTGCCAAGACCCTGGCCCAGGGCGGCAACGTGCTGATGCTGGACGAACCGTCCAACGACCTGGACGTGGAAACCCTGCGTGCGCTGGAGGAAGCCCTGCTCGAGTTCGCCGGCAGCGCGATGGTGATCTCCCACGACCGCTGGTTCCTGGACCGCATCTGCACTCACATCCTCGCGGCTGAGGGCGACTCGCAGTGGTTCTTCTATGAAGGCAACTACCGCGAGTACGAAGAGGACAAGAAGAAGCGCCTGGGCGAGGAAGCCGCCAAGCCCAAGCGCGTGCGCTTCAAGGCGCTCAAGTGATCGGGCCTGGGGCTTGAAGCACGGGGGCGCCGCGGCGCCCCTTTTTCATGGCCGGGCTGCGGCGCCCTTCTCCAGAGTTGGCGAAGGCTGGACGCGGTGGCGGCGCCCGCCCCTCGCAGCCCGCTGCTGGGCGGCTCAACTGCCGCGCGGATGGTGCCTCTCGTGCAGCTGGCGCAGCCGCTCGCGGGCCACGTGGGTGTAGATCTGCGTGGTGGAGATGTCGGCATGGCCCAGCAGCAGCTGCACCACGCGCAGGTCGGCCCCGTGGTTGAGCAGATGGGTGGCAAACGCGTGGCGCAGCGTGTGGGGCGAGAGCTTCTGCGTGATACCGGCCCGGCGCGCGCAGGCCTTGACCACCGTCCAGAACATCTGCCGCGTCATCGGCCCGCCGCGGGCGGTGACGAAGAGCGCATCGCTGACCTGCCCGCCCAGGATGGCCGCGCGCGCCTGCCGCAGGTAGCGCTCCAGCCAGGCACGGGCCTCGTCGCCGAAGGGCACCAGGCGCTCCTTGCTGCCCTTGCCGGTGACGCGCACCACGCCTTCGTTGAGGCTCACGAACACCGTCTTGACGCCGACCAGCTCGCTTACGCGCAGGCCGCTGGCATAGAGCAGCTCCAGCATGGCGCGGTCGCGCAGGCCCAGCGGCGTGTCCACGTCGGGCGCGGCGAGCAGTCCTTCGACCTGGGCCTCAGTCAGCGTGCCGGGCAGGCGCTGCATGGGCTTGGGTGAGTCCAGGCGCAGCGTGGGGTCGGCCTGCAGGCGGCCCTCACGCAGCGCCCAGCGGAAGTAGCGGCGGAAGGTGCTCAGCCGCCGGCTGACCGAGCTGGAGCGCGATCCGGCATGGCGCCAGGCGGCGTAGGCGAGCAGGTCGGGCTCGCGGCTGTCGTCCAGGCCGCGGCCGTGCTCGCGGGCCAGCCAGTCGGCGTAGAGCGTGAGGTCGCGCCGGTAGGCGGCCAGGGTGTTGGCACTGAGGCCGTCCTCCAGCCAGAGCGCGTCGATGAAGCGGTCGATGGCAGCCAGGCTCGCGGCCAGGGCCGGGGAGGCCACAGGCTCGGCCAGCGGCAGGCCCTGGGCGGTGGTCACGGCGCGGGGCGGGTGGCGGGGGCGGCGCTGGCGCCGGCCGCGGGGGATGCGGGCGAGCCGTTGGACGAGGCGCTGCCCATGGCCCCCCCCGACCCCGCCGGCCCGGCCGCCGTTGGCGGCTCAACCCGATCGGCGCCCGGTGCGCCGGCGCCCTGCCCGCTGGCGTTCACGCCCCCGGCCAGCAGGCCTTGCTTCATCGTGGCGTCTACCGGCCGCTCGCCGATGAAGATGGCCAGCACCGCCCGGTAGAGGTCGGCCCCGGCGATGGGCGCGCCGCGGGTCTGGCCGTTGACGCGCATGACCATGCCGCGGCCGGGCTGGTAGTCCAGGTCCAGCGTGTCGCCAGGGTGCACGCGGCCGATCTCGTCGATGCGCGTGGCCAGGCGCTCCAGGCGGTCGGCCATGTCGGTCAGCTGCGTCTCACCCACGTTCTTGCGCACGCCGCGGCGCACCGCCTTGCCCAGCTCGCTGGCGGGGGCGTCGAGCAGGATCTTGAGCGTCAGCCGCTTGGGGCCGGGGTCGGTCAGCAGGCGCTGCGCGTCGCGGCTCGGCTGCTGCACGTACAGGCCGGCTACGAAGGCGCGGATCCAGGCCACGCCGCGCAGGCCCATGCCGTTGAGCTGCAGAGCCGCGTCACCGACGCGGGCGACGGTGTCAAAGGCCACACCCTCATGCCGCACCTGAGCGGCGGCGGCCGGCGGGGCGGTGACGGCGACGGCGAAGGCACCGGTGATGGCCACCGCCGGCGCCATGAAGACAGCCGCCAGGGCCCGGCGCAGGACCGATGAAGGCGGCACACGAATGGCGCGGCAGTGGAGGGGGCGGGGATACGGGTTCATGGCAGAGAGCTAACGTGGCGCGGGGGGCGGAGGCTGACAAGGGCAACCGGCATGCACCACCGCCCCCCGCCCGCCGGGGCCCTGGGATGCGACGACGGGCGGCCACCCGGGCAGCGGCTCATGCGGCCTCGCACATGGAGGTCAACAACGGAGGGAGCCCCGATGCGCAGCGTTCGCAAGGGCGACCCGGGCGCCCACCGACCGCTCTGCGCATCGTCATGCCTGCGCCTGCGGCGCGCTACCCGACCCCGCTGCGGGCTGCTGCGCCAGGGCCCAGTCGATGTGCTCGGCCACCAGCGCGCCGGCCTGGGGCCGGGCCGCCGCGAGAGCCTGGCGCAGCGCCCGGCGGTCGTCCGCTGCGAGCGAGGTGGCCGCCAGGGCATTGCCCATGGCGACGGCCAGGTTGCGCTGCCAGCGCTCAAAGCCGATACGGCGGATCGGGCTGCCCTCTGTCTGGCGCAGGAAGGTGGGCTCGTCCCAGACCCAGAGCTGCAGCAGCATGGGGGCAGACCACACCTCACGGGTGTCGAAGTCCGGCAGCGCCGCCCGGCGGGCATACTTGTTCCAGGGGCAGATCAGCTGGCAATCGTCGCAGCCGTAGATGCGGTTACCCAGCAGCGGACGCAGCTCAAGCGGGATGGGGCCCGGGTGTTCGATGGTGAGGTAGGAGATGCAGCGCCGCGCATCCACCAGCCGCTCGCCCACGATGGCGCCGGTGGGGCAGACGTCCATGCAGGCGCGGCAGGAGCCGCACGAGCCAGCATCGGCCGGCTGCGGCTCGGTATGCGGCAGGGCGAGGTCCACGTAGATCTCGCCCAGGAAGAACATGGACCCCGCCTGGCGCGACAGCAGCAACGTGTGCTTGCCGCGCCAGCCCAGGCCGCTGCGCGAGGCGAGCTCCACCTCCAGCACCGGGGCGGAGTCGGTGAAGACGCGGTGGCCATAGGGGCCCAGGTGTGCGGCCAGCTGGTCGGCCAGCTTTTGCAGCCGCATGCGCAGCACCTTGTGATAGTCCCGGCCACGGGCATAGAGCGACACGGTGGCGTCCAGAGGCCGCTGCAGCCTCGCCCATTCGATGGCCTGCCAGCCCTCGCCCACCGCGGCCGGCAGGTAGTCCATGCGAGCGGTGATCACACTGACCGTGCCCGGCACCAGCTCAGCCGGGCGCGCCCGCTTGAGGCCATGAGCGGCCATGTAATGCATCTGGCCATGAAATCCACGGGCGAGCCACCCCAGCAGGCCGGGCTCAGCGCAGGACAGGTCCACACCGGCAACGCCGATTTGGGAGAATCCCAGCGCCCGGCCCCACTCGCGAAGCTGCGCGACCAGCGCCGCACCTTCCGGCGCGGCCTGGGGTGCGCCCGCCGCCGTGCCGCTCAGGCCGGCTGGGGGCGCAGACTGACCCGACCGATGCATCCGCCGATTCTAGAAACGCCCGCCCTGGCCCAGCGCCATCTCACCTGGCCCGACGAGGCCGCGTGTGCGCAATGGGCCGCAGACCTGGCCACCCGGCCGGGACTGGGCGACGCCTGCATCGAGCTGCATGGCGATCTGGGCGCAGGCAAGACCACCTTCACCCGCCATTTGCTGCGCGCCCTGGGCGTGACCGGCCGGATCAAGAGCCCGAGCTATGCCGTGGTGGAACCACACGAGGTGCCGGGCCTGCAGGCCTGGCACTTCGACTTCTACCGCTTCAGCGATCCGCGCGAGTGGGAGGATGCGGGCTTTCGCGAGCTCTTCGCCGGCCCGGGGCTCAAACTCGTCGAATGGCCCGAGCATGCCGCCGGCCTGCTGCCGGTACCCGACCTGAAGCTGCGCATCGAGGCGCTCGGCGACAGCGCCCGCAGCGTGCACGTGCAGGCCTGCACGCCGCGCGGCGTGGCGCTGCTGGATGGAAGCCCCCCTGGCGAGCCGGCCGGGGGGCGGCATGGCTGAGCGCAAGGTGCCGGTGGGCGGTGGCAAGCAAGGCGACATGACGGGCAGCACGAGCAAGCGCCACTGTGCCGGGGCGTCCACAGGCGGCCTCTCGCTGGCCGGCTGCAGCCGCCGGCGCTTCGTCATCCACAGCGGCCTGGCGGTGCTGACGCTCAGCTCGGCAGACCTGGCCTTCGGCGCCAGCCTGCTGGCCGTGCGCGTGTGGCCCGCGCCCGACTACACCCGGGTGACGCTCGAGTCGGACACCGCGCTGAGCGCCCGCCACTTCGTGGTGGACAACCCGCCGCGGGTGGTGATCGATATCCCGTCGCTGCAGCTCAGCGCTCAGCTGCGCGAGCTGGTCGGCAAGGTGCGAGCGGACGATCCATTCATCGCCGGCGTGCGCGTCGGCCAGTACCAGCCTGAGGTGGTGAGGCTGGTGATCGACCTGAAGCAGGCCAGCGCACCGGAAGTGTTCTCGCTGCAGCCGGTCGCGGCGTATCGGCACCGGCTGGTCTTCGACCTGCACCCCACGCGCGAGCCCGACCCGCTGCTGGCCCTGCTCCGCGAGCGCGATCCGGCGGCCGGTGCAACCCGCACCGCCGCAGCCCAGCCCGGAGAGGAAGCCGCTTCGGCGGTCAATGACGCGCTCGGCGAGTTCATCGGCGGACTGCCGGGCGACACCCCCGGCCCGCGCAGCCGCCCGCCCAAGGCCACGGCCGAGCGGGGCGGATCGCCCGGCGCGGTGATGCAGCAGGGCCCCATGCCCGGCCAAGGCAGCCCGCCCGGCAAGGCACCGCGCAGAGCCGAGCCGCCACCCACCGCGGCCAATGCGCCACAGCGCGCCACCGAGCGCATCGTCGTCATCGCGCTGGACCCGGGCCACGGCGGCGAGGACCCGGGCGCCATCGGCCCTTCCGGCCTGCAGGAAAAGCAGGTGGTGCTGTCCATCGCCCGCAAGCTGCGCGAGCAGCTGGAGCAATTGCAAGGCGTGCGCGTGATGATGACCCGCGACAGCGACTTCTTCGTCCCGCTGGGCGAGCGCGTGCGCAAGGCCCGCCGGGTGCAGGCCGATCTCTTCGTCAGCATCCATGCCGATGCCTTCATGAACCCGCAGGCACGCGGGGCGTCGGTGTTCGCACTCTCGCAGAGCGGTGCCAGCAGCACCGCCGCGCGCTGGATGGCGCAGCGCGAAAACGCCGCCGACCTGGTTGGCGGCGTCAACATCGCCACACGCGATCAGACCCTGCTGCGCACGCTGCTCGACATGTCTACCACCGCACAGATCCGCGACAGCCTGGGCGTGGGCCGCGAGGTGCTCGCGCACATGGGCCAGATCGGCCGGCTGCACAAGGGCCAGGTGGAGCAGGCCGGCTTTGCCGTGCTCAAGGCGCCGGACATCCCCTCCATCCTGGTCGAGACCGGCTTCATCACCAACCCGGAAGAAGAGGCCAAGCTGGCCGATGCCGACTACCAGCAGCGCGTGGCCCAGGCCCTGGCCAGCGGCATCCAGCGCTGGCTGGCCCGCAACCCGACGCTGGCGCGGCAACGGGCGCTGTAGAGATGCGGCCTGGCGCCGGCCCGGGTGCTAGGCCGCCTCCACGTACCCTTCGACAAAGCTCCTGCGGCTGCCGTCCGCGAACTCGATCGTCACGCTTGCGCTGTCGGCCTCGACCACCGCCCCCGCGCCATACCGGGGCACGCGCACCGGATCACCCGGCTTGAAGCGCGCGGTGGGCGACGTGTCGGTCGGGATGTCGGCTGCAGCCGCTTCATCCTGCTCGGGCTCCTCGCTGCGCAGTGCCGCAGCCGCCAGCGCGCGCAGGCAGTTGTCGCAATGGCCGCAGCGCTCGAAGCCGGCGTCCTCCTCGAAGTGCTCCAGCAGCACCTTCCAGCGGCAGAAGCCGGTCTGCGCATAGAACACCATGCGCTCGAGCATGGCGCGGTCGTGCTCGGCCTTGTCCTGCCAGTCCTGGGCCAGCGCCTGCATGCGGTCGGGCGGCGGCACGCCGTCCTTCAGGCGCAGCACGCCCCGGCGATCCTGGGCGACGACCTTGCGATCGCGCAGCATCTTCAGCGCCACCTGCAGCTTGTTGGCCGCAACAAAGCTGGCCGGCTGCAGGCGTGAGGCGGTCCAGCCGCCGTCCGGCGCCTCCTGGGCCAGGGTGCGGCAGACCGCCTCCACGTCGTCGGGGGTCGGGTAGCGGCCGCTCATCATGAAGCGCTGCACCGCGCGGTCCTTGTGCAGGTACAGCAGCCGGCACTCGGCCGGCTCGCCGTCGCGCCCGGCGCGGCCGGCCTCCTGGTAGTAGGCGTCCAGCCCGGCGGGCAGCTGGTGGTGCAGCACGAAGCGCGTGTCGGGCTTGTCGATGCCCAGTCCGAAGGCATTGGTGGCCACCATCACCCGCGCGGCGCCGCTCATCCACGCGTCCTGGTTCTCCTTGCGCTCGCGGGCCGACAGCCGGCCGTGGTAGCGGGTGGCCGATTCGCCCGCGGCCAGCAGCGCCTGGTGCACCTCGTCCACCGCCTTGACGGTGGCGGCATAGACCAGGGCCGAGCCCTCGTGCTCGCGCACGGCCGCCAGAGTCTTGGTCAGCTGCTCGTCGGCCCGCGTCACCTGCTCCACGCCCAGGTGCAGGTTAGGCCGGTAGGTGCCGGTGGTCAGCATCTCCAGCTTGGCGCCGCTGAGCTGCTTGGCGATGTCCTCACCGACCTCGGGCGTGGCCGTGGCGGTCAGGGCCAGCAGCGTCGGCTGGCCCAGCGCCTTCCAGGCGGTCGCGATCTCCAGGAAGGCCGGGCGGAAGTCATGCCCCCATTGCGAGATGCAGTGCGCCTCGTCCACCACCAGCAGGCTCACCGGATGGGCCTGCAGCCGCTCGATGAAGTCCGGGTCGGCCAGCCGCTCCGGCGTGACGAACAGGAAGCGTGCGCTGCCGTCGTCCACCGCGGCCTCGGCCCGCGCGGACTCCTCCGCACTGAGCGCGCTGTGCAGGGCCACGGCCTTGCGGCCCAGCTCGGTCAGCTTGTCGCACTGGTCCTTCATCAGCGCGATCAGCGGCGAGACGATCACCGTGCGCCCCGGCAGCAGCACGCCGGGCAGCTGGTAGCACAACGACTTGCCGGCGCCCGTGGGCATCACCGCCAGCACCGAGCGGCCGGCCAGCACGCGCTCGATCACGTCGCGTTGCCCGTCGCGCAGGGACGGCAGGCCGAAGACGCGCTGCAGCGTGGTGCGCAGGGTGCGGGCGGAGACAGGACGGGTATCGGCCGGGCGGGAGCCGCGTCGCGCGGGATGCCGACCGGCTGGCTGCTGGTCGGGACGCGGCCCTCCCGGCGGAGGGATGAGCGCCACCGCGCCAGGCACCATGCGGGCCTCGGCCGCCCCCGGGGCCGGGGCCGCGTCGGCGGCCGGGCCGCTTGCGGCATCGACCTGCAGATCGGCCTCCCCGGCCCGTACTGCGGGCGGTGGCGCCGGCTGAGCCGCTTGATCGGTCCTCAACATGGCACGGCTCTCACTGGATGGTCGGAGGGGGCGGCGGCGGCTCGGCCGGCTCACCGGGCAAGGGATCGCCCGGCGGATCGGAACGAGGCAGGGGCTCAGGCGGGTCGATGACCGGCGCGGGCGGATCGTGCGGCGACGGCGCTGGCGGATCCTGCAGCGGCGGCGTGGGCGGATCGTTGGGCGGCTGAATCGGAGGGTCGCCCGGCGTCGGCAGGTCCGGGTCGATCAGCGGGTCCGTGCCCGGCCGGTGCGGCGGCATCGGCGGCGGGCCCGGGTCCGGTGTGCCGCCGGGCAGATGAGCCCGGATGGCGGCATGCCGCCCGACACGCGACGACTCAGCCCCGCACGGCGGCACGGCGCGCAAAGGGGTGGCAAGCGTAGACAGCAGCGTCATCTGGGCCCCTGGGCAGGTTCCATCAGCGGCCTTTCGGCCGCCCGGGTAACGCGGCCCACGGGCCACGTCGCGCTGGGCCGAGCACCACAGCGCGGCCACCAGCCCAGATTGACGCCCGCTCCGTCCCGCCGCTGTCAGCCCGGGATGAAGCTGCTGTCAGCCGTGCCCGACGAGCCCGGACGCTTATGGCCCTCGAACGGCTGCGCCCATGTGCCGTTCGTTCAGTCGCGCGCGGTCGTCACCAGCACGTCGCAGCCGGCATGGGACAGCACGTGGCGGGTCACGCTGCCCAGCAGCCATTCCTCGATGCGACTGCGCCCGTGCTTGCCCACCACGAGCAGGTCCAGTCCAGATCGGCTGAGCTCGTCGAGCACCTGGCGCGGGCCACCCTCCAGCACCTGGCAGCGCACCGTCTTGCCGGGCTCGAGCCCGCGCGCGGCTGCCAGGTCGGCCAGGCCTTGCATGGCTTGCGCGCGTTCGCTGTCGGCCTGCTGGCGCAGCACGACGCTGTCCACCGGCGCATAGGGCAGTCCGCCATCCACCAGCGGCTCCTGCGCGTGCACCAGCTCCAGTGTCGCCCCCGGCGTGGCTTGAGCCAGCGCCTGCGCCCAGCCCAGGGCGGGCTGCGCGTAGTCCGAGAAATCCACCCCCACGCCGATGCGCTGGTAAGGCCCCTGGGCCGGCCGCCGCACCACCAGCACCGGCCGCGTCGCCTTGGCCAACACACGGTCCGTGGTGCTGCCGATGAGCGCATCGGCCCACGTGCCGCTGGCACGCACGCCCAGGGCCAGCAGCCGCGCGTCGGCCGCATCGGCAGCGTCGGCGATCTCCACCACCGGCACGCCGTCGCGCACCTCCGCCTCCACCGGCACGTCGGCCGCGCCGGCCTGCGCCAGCTCCTCGCGGCAGCGCGCCGCTACCACGGCCAGTGCCTCGCGGGCACGGGTCAGCACCTCTTGCCGCCAGGCAGTGGGGCCCTGCGGATGCAGCAGCGCATTGAAGCCGCCCGGCGTGGCGACGTGCAGCAGACGCAACGGCGCACGCAGGGCGGCAGCCAGCCGCGTCGCCCGCGTCACGGCCGCCGCGCCGCAGTCGGAAAAATCGGTGGCCACCACGATAGGACGCTGGGTCATGAAGCACTCCGCTGGGAAGGTTTCGAGATAAACGGGCCTCCGCCGGTGACGCCGGGCTGACCCCTGCCGGCACTGTAGATGAGCCGGCGCCGCCTTCCAATGAGCCGTGTGAGCGTCACGCTCGCCTGCTTCAACGGCCGCGGCGCGGTCTCCCGCCCCCTGGCCCATCTTCGTTGCGCCTCCGCCCTTGAAAAGCGACGCACCGCTACAATCTGCCTCTTCAACCCGATTTCCGGGGCCGACCTGGTTTCGACGTGGGTGCGGAGCCGGAGCAGGGCATGCCGAGCACCAGTTCGCTCGTAAATCCACTGGAACAAACCAACTGCGAACGACGAACGTTTCGCTCTCGCCGCTTAACACCGGTGAGCCTCTCAACGGCAGGCCGATGGGCCGGGCCCGCAAGGGCTGAGAGGTCATGCACATCGGCTGGTCCTGAGCCGGGTCACTCGACCCAGGACGAGATCCAGTGACTGGCGGCGAAGGTAGCGTGCTGCTGCGCGACCAAGCCGTGAGAACCCAAATCAGACAGCTACGCATGTAGAACTGCCCGGTGATGGCTTGCGGACGCGGGTTCAATTCCCGCCGGCTCCACCAACATAGGCTCCGGATAGGTCCGGAAAGCTCTAAAAGGGCTAAGTGAATCAACCACTTAGCCCTTTTTCTTTGCCCGGTTGGGACCGGATAGGGCCGCTTGCAGCGCTCACCCGACCGGATAACATCCCGGATAACTCGCCCTAACCGTATAACTGGGGCATGGAGTTATCCGGTATGCCAGCTATCGAGACTCTGACCGACAAGACGATCCAGGCGGCCTTAAAAGCTGCCAAGGCGGAGCGCAAGACCAAGCGCATCAGCGACGGCGGGGGCTTGAGCCTTCTGGCGCAGCCGAGCGGTGCCGGTTGGTGGCGGCTGCGGTACTGGCTGAACGGCCGTGAGAGCCTGCTAAGCCTGGGCACTTACCCGGAGGTGAGCTTGGCGCAGGCACGCGAGCGGCGGAGGGAGGCCCTGCGCCTAAGGGCTTCAGGAACCGACCCAAGCCAAGCGCGCAAGGCAGAAAAGGCTTCCCGCAGAGCGCAGGCCGACGCAGAGCGGGCTCAGGCGCGCGGCGAGCCCCTTCCCGGGACGTTCGAGGCGGTTGCTCGGGAGTGGCTGCGCGTGGTGCATCAAGCCAAGGTGAGCGCCAGCCATGCCGAGCGCACCCGCGTGCGCTTTGAGAAAGACGTGTTCCCCTGGCTGGGCGCCCTTCCGCTGGCAAGCATCAGCGCGCCGGACCTGCTGGCCGTGCTGCGCCGCATCACGGAGCGCGGAGCCATCGAAACCGCCCACCGTGCCAAGGACGCCTGCGGACAGGTCTTCCGCTATGGCATCGCCTGCGGCCTGTGCGAGCGCAACCCCGCCGCCGACCTGCGCGATGCCCTCCCGGCCGTCCCCACGCGGCACCTGGCATCCATCACGGACCCGGCCGCAGTGGGCGAGCTGCTGCGTTGCATGGCTGGCTACCAAGGCAGCCCGATCACCCGCGCCGGGCTGCAGCTTTCCGCCCTGCTCATGCTGCGCCCCGGCGAGCTGCGGCACATGGAATGGGCTTGGGTGGACTTGGACGGCGCCATGCTGACCGTGCCGGCTGAGACGATGAAGCGCACCAAGGCCGGCAAGATCAGCGGCGCCCCTCACGCAGTGCCTCTTTCCTCCCAGGCCCTGGCCATCCTGCGCGAGCTGCAGCCGCTGACCGGCGCCGGGCGCTACGTCTTCCCTGCCCTCACCACGGCAGACCGGCCCATGAGCGAGAACACCGTGCGCAGCGCCTTGCGCCGGCTGGGCTACGGCAATGACGACATGACCGCACACGGCTTTCGGGCGATGGCTCGCACGATGGCTGCCGAACGCCTGGGCATCGCCGCCGAAGTAATCGAGGCCCAACTCGCGCATTCAGTGCCGGACGCCTTGGGGCGGGCCTACAACCGCACGCAATTTCTCGACCAACGCCGCAGCCTGATGCAGCAGTGGGCCGACTACCTCGACCGCCTGCGCGATGGGGCGCAGGTGATCCCCCTCAAGACGGCTTAGAGCAAACGCCAGCCGTCAAGTGAGCTGCCTGCCGTTTTTCGTCTTCCAAGGGTCGATGGATAGCATCGAAACCTGAAGGAAGAGAAGTGAAGAAGATCCCGAAGCAGGAATACACGGCCGAGTTCAAGGAACAGGCCGTCAAGC
>JBMOQL010000001.1:0-611047 GCA_049321005.1 Pseudomonadota bacterium | reverse complement strand
AGGCTCACGTTGCCGCGCTGCCTTGGCAGGCAGTGCTCGACTTGTTTGAACTGGGCTGCTGTGATCTCCATGCAACCACTGTCGCAGTCAGATCGGCTTCGTGCAATTAGTGTTAACAGGCCCTAGGCGGTCAGGCGCGCCCGGCTGATGCGGGCTTCACCCCCGATCGAACCGCCGCGCCGGCTTGCCCGCGCGCTCGTAGAGCGGCATCACCCGCGGCAGGTTGGCCTGGATATCCTGGATACGGCTGGCGCCGCTGGGGTGGGTGGACAGGAACTGCGGCGGCGCTCCCTTGTTGGCCGCACCCATCTTCTGCCACAGGCTCACGCCAGCGCGCGGGTCGTAGCCGGTGCGTGCGGCGATCTCCATGCCGACCAGGTCGGCCTCCGACTCGTCTTCGCGCGAGAAGCGCAGCGTCAGCAGCTGGCTGCCGATGTTGAGCAGCGTGTCGCCGGTGTTGCCCAGGCCCAGGATGCTGGAGATCAGCCCCGCGCCCAGGCGCGTGGCCGCCGTCTTGCCCATGCGCTCGCGGGCGTGCTCGCGCAGGGCGTGGGCGGCTTCGTGGCCCATGACCATCGCCACCTCGTCGTCGGTGAGCTTGAGCTGGTCGAGGATGCCGGTGAAGAAGGCGATCTTGCCGCCGGGCATGCAAAAGGCGTTGATCTGCTTGGAGTTGATCAGGTTGACCTCCCAGGGCCACTGCCGGGAGCGGGCGTTCCAGGGCATGGCGTTGGGGATGATGGCGCGGGCGATGCTGCGCAGACGGATCACCTGCGGGTGGTTGTCCGGCGCCAGTGCGCCCTGGGCACGGGCCTGGGCGATCAGCTTGCCGTACTCCTGCACGCCGGCGGCCTCGACCTGCTCGGCCGGCACCAGACGCGTGGCCCAGGATTCCTCCCCGACGTCCACGCCTTCGCGCTGCGGCTGGGCCTGTGTCGGCAGCGTCGCGGCCATGGCGCCGGCCGCCAGCGCTCCGGTGAACAGCCGGCGGCCGTGCACCGCGCAGCGGCAGCCCCAGCGGTGGAGCTGCAGGTCGCCTTCCGGCTGGAACTCGGCTTGCGGGTCGTAGGGGCGGGGCGTCATGGGCGGGCTTCCTCGTTGGTCGGCGGCGGGGCGGGCCTGGGGTGGGCCCCGGCCCCGGCTGCGCCGGTGTGGACGGGCGCAGCGAAGGTCAGATGCGGGCAGCTGGCATGCGGACAAGGGCGCAGGCCGCATCTGCCGCGCCGTGCGCCAGCGCCGCTCGACGATTCTAGGAAGGCCCTCCCGGGCGCCGGCCGGGCGGGGGCCCCGTTCAATCGTCGGCGGCGGCTGACGCGCTGGGTTCGGTTTCCAGCGCGCGGATCGGCACGCGCAGCCGCCACAGCATCCATAACGCGGGCGCGGCCGCGGCGGTGGACACGATGAAGAAGGCCGGCCAGCCGATGGTCTCGGCCAGCACGCCTGCCAGCGGGCCCACCCATACCCGGCCCACCGAGGCAAATGCCGACAGCAGTGCATATTGCGTGGCCGTGAAGCGCTGGTTGCACAGGCTCATCAGGAAGGCCACGAAGGCGGCGGTGCCCATGCCGCCGGAGAGGTTCTCGAACGCGATCACCATCAGCAGCCCGCCGTCCACCGGCGTGGCCTGCGCCAGCTTGACGATGCCCCAGTCGAAGGCCGGCAGCACCAGTCCCGGCAGCGCGCCCGCGCCGTTGACGGCCAGCCACCAGAAGCCCAGGTTGCTGGCCATCTGCAGCAGGCCGAAGAGAAGGAGCGCCCGCCACAGCCCCAGGCGCAGCATCAGCAGCCCGCCCACCAGCGCGCCGCCTATCGTCAGCCACAGGCCTATGAGCTTGTTGACCACGCCCACCTCGGCCGACGGAAAGGCCATGGCCTTGAGCAGGAAGGGCGTCATCAGCGAGCCGGCAAAGGCGTCGCCCAGCTTGTAGAGCACGATGAAGCCCAGGAAGGCCGCCGCGCCCGGCTGGGCGAAGTAGCTGCGCAGCCCGCCGATCAGCGTCTCGAAGCGCGCCCGGCGCGCGGCCCAGGCGGCCAGCGGCAGGGTGACGGCGATGCCCGCCAGCAGCACCGCCAGGTCCACCCACTTGGCCTGCAGCGGCGCGGCGAGATCGGTTGCGGCAAGCAGCGGGGCGACCACGGCGCGCGCGGCCCAGCCCACCGGGCCGCGCTCGGTCAGCAGCACGCCCACGGCCACGGCCGCCACCACGGCGAGGAAGCCCAGCACGTCATGCCGCGCCACGCTGGACGGCCGCACCGCCGCCCGCACGCGCGGCAGGGCCAGGGCCGAGACGACGGCGGCTGCGGCCATCAGGCCGGCCATGCCTTCGTAGACCTGCGGCCAGGTCCAGCCGCCGCCTTGCTGCGCGTCCGTCCAGATCAGCGCCAGGCCGCCGGAGACGATCATCGCCAGCCGGTAGCCCAGCACGTTGAGCGACGCCCCAATGCCGCGCTCGTGGGCGGCCAGCACGTCGGTGCGCCAGGCGTCGATGACCACGTCCTGCGAGGCCGAGAGAAACGCCACGGCGACGGCCAGCAGCGCAAACGCCTGCGTGGCCTGCGTCGGCGAGGTCTGCGCCAGCGCCCACAGCGCACCGGCCAGGCCCAATTGCGTGAGCACCAGCCAGCCGCGCCGCCGCCCCAGGCCCGGTGGCTCGAAGCGGTCCATCAGCGGCGCCCACAGGAACTTGAAGGTGTAGGGCAGGCCCACCAGGCTGAGGAAGCCGATGGTGGCCACGTCCAGGCCCTCCAGGCTCAGCCAGGCCTGCATGGCCTGCCCGGTGAGCGCCAGCGGCAGGCCCGACGCAAAGCCCAGCAGCGTGACGGCCAGCAGCCGCCAGGCCACGATCAAGCGTCCGTCAGGGGAGGAGAGGGCAGGCGCAGCGGGCGGCACGGCTTGGGGCATGGTGCATTGTCGCCACGGCCGCCAGCGGGGCCGGGCGGTGGAGCCGCCGCGCCCTCAGCTCGCCCCCAGCCGCTCGCCGATCCAGCGCAGCAGGTCCAGCCACATCTGGCGCATCTCGGCGTCCTGCGGCGTGCGCAGCGCGTGGTTGAGCTCGATGGTCACCACCGGCACCTTCTTGTGCACGCCGCCCCAGTTGCCCAGGCTGCCGGGGAAGATGCCGACCTGATCCAGGTACAGCCGGCCCAGGCGCTGCGGCGGCACGGCCGGGCCGTCGAAGTCGAGCACGCCGTAGGGCGCGTGGATGGCCACGATGAGGTCGGGCTTCCAGCGCTCCATCTCGGCCATCAGCCAGCGCGTCTCCGGCTCGGACAGCGCCTTGGGGCCGGGGTAGCGGCGCGGGTCGCGGCGGGTGCGCTTGGCCCAGTAGAGCGGCGCCTCCTTGTCCCAGTCGGGCGTCGGGAAGTTGCGGTTCAGGTCCACGCCGTTGGCATTGGTGCGCGTGGGCTTGTCGCGCAGCGTGCCGTCGGGGTTGAGCACGGGCACGAAGCGCCAGTGCACGTCGCTGGGCGTCTGCTCGGCCCAGCTCATCCAGTGGAAGGCCAGCGAGCCGGAGGACAGCTCATCGCCGTGCACGCCGCCGATGACCAGCACGCGCCGCTTGGCCTTGGGTGCCACGATGTCGCGCTGCCACAGCGGCTGGCCCTGCACCGAGCGCCCGCCGGAGTCCACCAGCCGGCCCGGCGCGCACAGCGCCATGCCCAGGTTGGGCAGGCGCTTGACGGCCTGGGTGCAGAAGGCGGCGGCCGTCTGTGTCGATGCGGGCTGTGGCGGCGCTGATGCGGGGGCCGGATGCGGTCCGGCTGCGGTGCGCGGGGCGGGCGAGGGTGTCGCGGCCGGCTTGGGCGTGGGCTGGGGGGCGGACTGCGCGGGGGCCCTGGAACGGGTCTTCTGGGTTTCAGAGCCAGGCCTGGCCGCGGGCTGGGCGCCGGATGCCGCCTGGCTGCCTGCTGCGGCCGATGCTGCCGCGGCCCCGCCGGGCCACGCGATGGCCAGAACGGCCAGCGCCGCACCGGCGGCCAGGGCGGCGCGAGCGTCCCGCGCAACCGATGAAACCGATGCGGCCCAGCTCCGCACAGGCGCCACCGCCGCCAGCCCGGTTGCCGCCAGCCGCCCGTCCGTGAGGCTGGGGCGTGGGCGGCGGGGCGGGCGCATGGGACGGGGCAGCAGACTCGGCATGCGGCCATTGTGAGGCGCCGCTGTGAGGCGCCGCTGCATCGGGCTTGCCGCCCCGGCCTCCAGCCGCCGCAAGCCCTTGAGCGCCATCGCCTTCACCATCGCCATCCACCAGCTTCAGCCCCCCGGCCACCGGGTTCATCGTCCGCTTTACGGCTCCATCCCTTCCCCAGCGCGATCGGGCCTGCACGGCGACAATCGCGGCCCGCCCGCCTTGAAAGCCGCCGCCCGCCGTCCCAGGCGTGGCGGCCTGAATGCCCCGCACCCGTGTCTGAAGCCCGCGACGCCCGCGCCGATCCGCCCCCGCCCTTCACCGCGCTGGATCTGCGTGCCGCGCTGGGCCAGTTCGCCACCGGCGTCACCGTGATCACCACGCGCGAGGCCGGCGGCCGGCCGGTGGGGCTGACGGCCAACTCGTTCAACTCGGTCTCGCTGGAGCCGCCGCTCATCTTGTGGAGCCTGGCGCGGCGGTCCAGCTCGCTGGCGGCCTTCATCGCCGGCGGCCACTTCGCCGTCAACGTGTTGACCGCCGAGCAGCGCCCGCTGGCCGAGCGCTTCGCCAGCAAGGCGGCCGACCGCTTTGATGGCGTGCCCTGGCGCGCCGGCGAGGGCGGCGCCCCGGTGCTCGACGGCGTCGCCGCAGTCTTCGAGTGCCGCCACCACAGCCACCACGAGGCCGGCGACCACGTCATCTTCATCGGCCAGGTCGAGCGCTGCGAGCGTCGCCTGGGTGCCGCCCCGCTGGTCTTCCACGGCGGGCGCTTCTTCACCGGGCTGGAAGAGCGCTGAAGCCAGCCGCCAGCCGGGACATCACGCCGCAGCCTGCACGCGCCGGGCTGAGCGGCGAAGATGCCCGCATCCCGCCAGCCCGCCCGTGCGCCGCGCACGGCAGCGACCCATCTAAAAGGCCCCCCATGAAGACCACCGGTTACGCCGCCCAGACCAAGGGCGCCCCGCTCACCCCCTGGACCTTCGAGCGCCGTGAGCTGCGCGCAGGCGACGTCGCGATGGAGGTGCTCTATTGCGGCGTCTGTCACTCCGACCTGCACCAGGTGCGCGATGACTGGGGCGGCTCCATCTTCCCGATGGTGCCGGGCCACGAGATCATCGGCCGCGTCACCGCCGTGGCGCCGGGCGTCACGCGCTTCAAGGTGGGCGATGCGGTCGCCGTGGGCTGCATGGTCGACTCCTGCCAGCACTGCCGCCCCTGCCGCCTGGGCGAGGAGCAGTACTGCACCGAGGGCATGACGGCCACCTACAACAGCCGTGACCGCGTGACCGATGAGCCCACGCAGGGCGGCTACTCCAAGCACCTCGTCGTGCGCCAGGAGTTCGTGCTGGCCGTGCCGGATGGCCTGGACCTGTCGCGTGCCGCGCCGCTGCTGTGCGCGGGCATTACCACCTACTCGCCGTTGCGCACCTGGGGCGTGGGCCCGGGCAGCCGCGTGGGCGTGATCGGCCTGGGCGGGCTGGGCCACATGGCGGTCAAGCTGGCCGCGGCCCTGGGCGCGCACGTCACCGTCATCAGCCGCTCGCCCACCAAGACGGCCGACGCCCTGGCGCTGGGGGCCGACGAGGTACTCATCTCCACCGACGCGGATGCGGTGGCGAAAGCCGCCTCGCGCTTCGACCTGATCATCGACACCGTCCCGGTGGACCACCCGGTGGGCGACTACCTGCCGCTGCTGGACCTGGACGGCTCGCTGGTGCTGGTCGGCCAGATCGGGCCCATCGGCCAGCCGTCCAGCGTGCCGCTGGTCATGGGCCGCCGCCGTCTGGCCGGCTCGCTGATCGGCGGCATCGCCCAGACCCAGGAGCTGCTGGACTTCTGCGCCCGCAAGGGCGTGCTGCCGGATGTGGAGATCATCCCGATCGACCGCATCAACGAGGCCTGGGAGCGCATGGAGCGCGCCGACGTGCGCTACCGCTTCGTCATCGACATGGCGTCGCTGCCGGCCTGAGCCCGGCCGGCCGGCCCGCACGCGCTCACTGGAACGCCACCTCGGCGAAGCTGCGCAGCTTGCGGCTGTGCAGCCGGTCCAGCCCCTGGGCGCGCAGCAGCTCCACCGCGCGCAGGCCGATGCGCAGGTGCTGGTCCACGCGCTCGCGGTAGAACTGGTTGGCCATGCCGGGCAGCTTGATCTCGCCGTGCAGCGGCTTGTCGCTCACGCACAGCAAGGTGCCGTAGGGCACGCGGAAGCGAAAGCCGTTGGCCGCGATGGTGGCGCTCTCCATGTCCAGCGCGATGGCGCGGCTCTGGCTGAAGCGCCGCTCCGGGCCGCCGTGGGGCAGCAGCTCCCAGTTGCGGTTGTCGGTGGAGGCCACGGTGCCCGTGCGCATGATGCGCTTGAGCTCGTAGCCCTCCAGCCGCGTCACGTCGGCCACCGCCGTCTCCAGCGCGCGCTGGATCTCGGCCAGTGGCGGGATGGGCACCCACAGCGGCAGCTCCTCATCCAGCACATGGTCCTCGCGCACATAGCCGTGGGCCAGCACGTAGTCGCCCAGCTGCTGGGCGTTGCGCAGGCCGGCGCAGTGGCCCAGCATGATCCAGGCATAGGGCCGCAGCACGGCGATGTGGTCGGTGATGGTCTTGGCGTTGGACGGGCCCACGCCGATGTTGACCATGGTGATGCCGGTGCGGTCGCGGCGGATCAGGTGATAGGCCGGCATCTGCGGCAGCCGCGGCGGCGGCGCGCCCAGCTCGTCGCCCGGCTCGGCCGGTGCGCCGACGCGGCGGGTGATGACGTTGCCGGGCTCGACGAAGGCGATCACGTCGTCGTCGTCGCGCGGCTGGGCCGCATCCACCGGCCGGGCCATCAGCGCATGGCCCATGCGCACGAACTCGTCGATGTAGAACTGGTAGTTCGTGAACAGCACGAAGTTCTGGAAGTGGTCGGTCGACGTGCCGGTGTAGTGGCGCAGCCGGTGCAGCGAGTAGTCCACCCGCGGCGCGGTGAAGAGCGACAGCGGATGCGGCTCGCCGGAGGCGAACTCCAGCGTGCCGTTGGCGATGCCGTCGTCCATCGCCGCCAGGTCGGGCAGGTCGAACACATCGCGCAGCAGCAGGCGGCGCTCGGGCGTCAGGTGGCCTTCCACATGGTCGTGCTCGGCCAGCGAGAAGTGCACCGGGATCGGCTGGTCGCTGACGCCGATCTCCAGCGGCACCTTGTGGTTCTTCAGCAGCAGCCGGAACTGCTCCAGGTAGTAGTCGCCGAACAGGTCGGGCCGGGTCAGCGTGGTCTCGTAGGCCCCCGGGCCGGCCACGAAGCCGTAGGACAGGCGCGAGTCCGGCCGGCGCACCGTCTCGGTCTGCACGCGCACGAAGGGATAGCAGGCGCGCACGCGGCCCATGTCCTCGCCGCCGACGAAGCGCTGCAGCGCCTGGCGCAGGAAGGCCTGGTTGGCGGCATAGATCTCGCGCACGCGGGCCAGGGCAGCGCCGGCCTCGTCGAAGCGGTCGGTCTGGAAATACGGGGCGGTCAGGCGGTCGGGCATCCGGTCGGGTCCTCGCGCGGGCGGCGCCGCGCTGCTGGGGGTCGATGCCGGATTGTGGGCCTGGGCTCGATGGGCCGCCTGGCGTGCAGGGCGCACGCCGCGTCAACGGACGTAGGCGGGAGCTTCGCTCTTGCAGACGGCCCTCTTCTGGAGCGCCGGCTACAGCGTCCGCATCCGGGCTGGGCCGGAGATCTGCGCTTCACCCTCGCCGACAAGCGCTGTCGGCCGGCGCCAGCGTCAGCTAAAGAGCGGCAAAAGGGCGGCAAAAAGGGCAGCCGCAAGGGCCGCCCGCGGCGCTCAGGCGGTGGCGGAGCCGGCCGCGGGGCCGGCCGGCGTCGCCAGGCGGGCGGTCACTTCCTTGCGGTAGCGGTTGAGCTCCTGCACGCTGGCGAAGCTGCGCTCCATCAGCAGCGACAGGTTGTGCAGGATGCGCTCGACCACCTTGCTCTCCCAGCCGGCGTCAAAGCGGATCTGCCGGTCCAGCCAGGCTTCCAGCCAGGCCGGGTCGGGCAGGCGCGACTGGATGGTGTCGCGGGGGAAGAGCTTCTCGTTGACGTGCAGGTTGGTCGGGTGCAGCGCCTGCGCCGTGCGCCGGGCGCTGGCCATCAGCACGCCGACCTTGGCGAAGGCCGCGCGGGCTTCGTCGCCGAACTTGTTGAGCGCGCGCTTCATGTAGCGCAGGTAGGCGCCGCCGTGGCGCGCCTCGTCCTTAGCCAGCGTCTCGTAGATGGCCTTGATCACCGGCTCGGTGTGCCACTCGGCCGCGCAGCGGTACCAGTGGTTGAGCCGGATCTCGCCGCAGAAGTGCAGCATCAGCGTCTCCAGCGCCGGCGCCGGGTCGAAGTCGAAGCGCACCTCATGCAGCTCGGCCTCGGTGGGCACCAGGTCCGGGCGGAAGCGCCGCAGGTACTCCATCAGCACGAGCGAGTGCTTCTGCTCCTCGAAGAACCAGACCGACATGAAGGCCGAGAAGTCGCTGTCGTCCTTGTTGTCGCGCAGGAACATCTCCGTGGCGGGCAGGGCGGCCCACTCGGTGATGGCGTTCATCTTGATCGTGTGCGCCTGCTCGTCGGTCAGCAGGGACGCGTCGAACTGGTCCCAGGGGATGTCGCGGTCCATGTTCCAGCGGACCGCCTCCAGCTGCTTGAAGAGTTCAGGAAAGAGCATGGTGGGGGCGGACATGGGACTTCTCCAGGCATGGAGCCCGGCCGCGCATCGTGCGCGTCCATGGGCTACGGGCCGCGCATTCTAGGGAGCGAGCATGTCGCCCGCATGTCGGCGGGGCTTGAACTTCCGCCGGTTGAGGGCATCTCACTGCCATTACCCGGCGGCGCTGTGAGCGCTGGCTTCGGGCACGCTGATTGCCGCAAGCAATTCATCGAACGCTGCACCGGACGCCCGTCTGGCAGCCGCCGCGCCGGCCTTGTGCCGACGGGGCATTGCAACGTGTGTGTGCGGATCGGGCCTCGGCCCGTTCCGGTTTTGGCCCAGAAGCCGGTCGGCGCGTGCCGAACCGACCCCCGGGAGTTTTCCTCCTCCCTCCCTCCCTCATTGACTGCCGGGTGCTTCTGGGGCCCTTTTCTACGCCTTTCGGGCAGCGGGGATGTGGCGGCTACCGCTCTCTTTCCCGGGTCCGCCGTGGTGCGCACGCCGGGCGTGGGCGATGCCCGCCGATTCACATGCCGCGCAAAAAAAATCCGCCGGGAGGCGGATGGGAGAGCGCGAGAGGCGCGTCCAACGGGAAGGCTGCTGTAAATCTTTTAGCCGCTTGGGTGGCGACTTTATGCGGCCTTGTCCCGGGTGGATGAATCGGATTGATTCCGTGTGACAG
The DNA here is from genome assembly GCA_049321005.1 of Pseudomonadota bacterium. Taxonomy (GTDB): domain Bacteria; phylum Pseudomonadota; class Gammaproteobacteria; order Burkholderiales; family Burkholderiaceae_C; genus Aquabacterium. Next base: position 601,586 of record JBMOQL010000001.1, on the reverse strand, counting down.
CAGATGGTGCGCACTGTAAGCGCGCACGCACTCCTAGGGGTATCCCTCCCCAGAGGGCGCCAACACGGTGCGCCAGGGGCGCTCCATAGGCAAACAGGGGACCGGCGAGGCCTGTTCCAGAAGCATTTGGTTACCTCGGTTTGGTTTGCTTTCAACGGGGTGTTGCAATTTGCTTTGACCATTGCCTCGCGGGCCGTGATTAACAGGCAAAAGTCACGGCACCGGAGGGCGCTGTTTTTGCCGATCAACACACCTGCAGAGGGATCGATTCATGCCGACCTACCGCTCGAGCCGCATGGCGCGCTTCCAGGACGACTACGCGCTGCTCAACCAGTTTTCGGCCCTGATGCGCATGCCGGGCGAAACCGGGACGTTCCTGCTACCCAAGGAGGCGGTCAACGGGCCGGTGGTGCGGATGGCCGACGGTGAGCTGCTGGGGTTCTCGGGCTTCGACTACCTGGGCCTGGGGCAGGACCCTCGGGTGATGGATGCCGCGCGGGAGGCCATCGGTCGCTACGGCACCACGGCCGCCGCCAGTCTCGTCTGCGGCGGGCAGACGGACCTCCACAGCAGCCTGGAGCAGCGGCTGGCGGACTTCCTGGGCGTGGAGGCCGCGCTGACTTTCAACAGCGGCTTTTCCACCAACGCCAGCACCATCGGCTGCCTGTTCGACGACAAGGATCTGATCCTCCACGACGCGCTGATGCATGCCAGCGCGGTGGAAGGCGCGCGCACCACGGGCGCCCGGCGCGTTGCCTTCGCGCACAACGACGTGGCGGCACTGGAGGCGCTGCTCACCGAGCACCGCGGCCGCCACCCCCGCGTGCTGGTGCTGATCGAGGGCGCCTACAGCATGGACGGCGACATCGCGCCGCTGCGTGAGATCGTGGAGCTCAAACAGCGCCACGACTTCTTCCTGATGGTCGACGAAGCCCACTCGCTGGGGACGCTGGGTGCCAGCGGCCGCGGCATCGCCGAGCACTGGGGCCTGCCGCGCGACGCGGTGGACATCTGGATGGGCACGCTGAGCAAGGCGCTGGCGAGCGTGGGCGGCTACATCGCCGGCTCGCGCGATCTCATCAACTACCTGCGCTTCAACTGTCCGGGCTTCCTGTTCAGCACCGGGCTGCCGCCCAGCGCCGCCGCGGCGGCAGATGCGGCGCTGGCCGTGTTGCAGGAGGAGCCGCACCGCGCCCGCCAGCTGCAGCAGCGCGTGGCCGCGGCCCAGCGCATCGCGCTGTCGATGGGGCTGGATATCGGCACCGCGTCGCACGCGCCCATCCTGCCGGTGATCCTCAAGGACCGCGATCTGACCTGGTATGCGTCGTTCGCTCTGCATGGCCGGCGCATCGGCGTACACCCGCTGTCGCACCCGGCCTGTGCCTGGGGGCAGGCGCGGCTGCGCTTCTTCATCACCTTGGCGCACAGCGAGGCGCAGATTGAGCAGGCCCTGGCCCAGGTGGTGCAGGTGGTGCTGGAGGGCCTGGAAGTGGGTCGCGCCATGGGCCGCCAGATCGAGTCGCCGCTGGCCAACCCGGCGGCCCAGGGCGCGTGAGGCTGGCGGTCGGCTGGACTCTTGCGCGCGCCGGCCGGTGGTGCCGGCGCGGCGGTCACCGGGTGCACGACGCGGTGCGTGCAAGGGCAGGCCGGCCGCCGGGAGGCCACGAGCGGTGAGCGGCCCGGGCTCCGTCCGGCCCGGCCCGGATGACGCCGGGGGGGCCACGGCTGACGGCGGCATGCGGTGGGGCCGGTGGCGGACCCGGCGTCAAGCGCGCCGGCTGGGCCTGACGGCCGGTGCGGTGCTGATGCTGCATGCCTGGCTGGTCGGCGGCGGGCGCCCGCTGCTGCCGCAGGCCGACCCGTCCCCTGCACCCTCGGCTTGGCACGTGCAGCTGCGGCCGGCGACTGCGGGCCCCCTTGCGCAGTCGCCTGCCCGGGCCACGGCGCCCGGTGGGCAGACGGCGCAGACGATGCCCCCGCCGGCTGCCCCGCCGCCGCCGCGGCGGGCCGCGGCCATGCCGGATGCGGCCCTGGCCCACGGCGCCCCTGCCAAGGCCCGTCCGCCCGTGCCCGACAACCATACGGCTGCCACGCCCCTGGCTGGGCGGGACGACGGGGCCGGCGAGCCCGTCATCCTCCTGGCCGAGCCACTGCCGCTCTATGAGCCCAGGCTGCCCGAGGCGGCGGAGCTGCACTTTGACGCCATTCGTGGCGCCATGCGCGGCCGCGCGGTGCTTCGCTGGACGCCGCAGAATGGCCGCTACGAGGTCGAGCTGATCGTCACGCCGGAGGCCGGCTCGGGCGCCACGCTGCGTCAACACAGCACCGGCGCCATCGGCGGGCACGGCCTGGAGCCGCAGCGCTTCGTCGACCAGCGCAACGGGCGCGGCCAGCGCGCGGCCAACTTCCGCCGCGCGCTGGTTCCGGGGCCCGACGGCGGCCATGCCGGCGAGCTGAGCTTTTCGGCCAGCACCGAGCGCCTGCCGCTGCCCGATGGCCTGCAGGACCGGCTCGGCTGGCTGCTGCAGATCGTCGGCGTGATGAACGCCCGCACCGCCAACGGCCAGCCGGTCGAAGAGCCCATCGTGCTGGGCGTGGCTGGCCTGCGCGGCGGCATGGCGCGCTGGACCTTTGACGTACAGGCTGACACTGCGGCCGACCCGCCGGCCTGGCGCCTGGTGCGCGAGCCGCAGGGGCCCTACGACACCCGGGTGGAGCTCTGGCTGGACACCAGCCCGCCGCACTGGCCGCTACGGGTGCGCTACGCCGAGGCCAGCGGTGATCCGCTGGACCTGGTGCGCCGCGCGCAATCCGCCACGCCCTGAGCCGCCCTGCTGCGGCGGTGGCCTCAAGCCGGCGCCGCGGGCTGCCGACTTCCTGGGCATCCCCTTGAAAAACACGCCGTGCGCCGTCACGTCGTGCTCATCCACCAGGAGCCGCCATGCAGATGCTCTACAACTCCGATCACTACGCCGTGGTACAGATCCAGCTGGCCACGGCCCTGGAAGACCCCGCTGGCGAAGACACTGCGCCGCAGCTCATGCGCGGCGGCTACGAGATCGTCGACAAGTTCGCCCGCAAGGAGATCTACATCGAGGGCGCGCTCGCCCAGCGCTTCAAGGAGGGCGTGGAGGCGCTGATCGAGACCTCGCCGACGGTCGAGGAGATCGACGCCTACCTGGAGGGCTACACCCAACTGGCCCATCACCCGGTGGTGATGCACTGAGACGATGTTCCTCCAAGCCGGGCCGGCTGGCACCCGCGCCGGCCACCCCGCCCCACGGGCCCACAGCCTTCCCGGCTGCGGGCCCGTGACTTTTTCCGGGCTTTGGGCCGGGCAATGCCGGCGCTGAAGCCCTTTGGTGGCGCCAGCGCTCAAGTGTGGCGGTGCGGCGGCCGATAGCCGCTGCAGGTCTCGTGGGTCCGCGGTGAGCGGCCGCGGCGAGGCCCTGTCGATCCCCGCCGGGTCGCCCGCCATGCGGCAGCGGGCCGAGGCGGGCCGCGGGCCCTGAGGGAGGGCTCCATACAAGGACCGCCATGCTCGAAACCATGCAGAAAGGCCTGTCGCCCACGCCGGCGCTGCTGGCCTTGGCCGTGGCCGTCTACAGCTGTTTCCTGATGGTGGAGGTGGTGCGCCGCGTGCGCGCGGCCGACCATGAGATCGCCCTGGGCTGGGTGCTGGGCGGCGCGGTCTGCGTGGGCACCGGCTTCTGGGCCGAGCACTTCCTGGGCCTGCTGGCGCTGGAGCTGCCGGTGCCGCTGGGTTTCGACACGCAGCTCATCCTGCTGACCTGGATGCCGCTGGTTTTGGCCATGGTGCCGGTGCTGGCACTGCTGGGGCGCCGCATCGCGCTGCGCTGGCGCATCGTCGGTGCCGTCTTTGCCGCCGGGGCCTTCATTGCCACGCACGGCATGGGCATCGCGGCTCTTTCCATGTACCCGGCTGTGCAGTGGGACGCCGTCGAGCTGGTCGCCGCGCTGGGGTATGGCTGTGTCGCTCTGGCGCTGTCTTCCTGGGCGCTGCGCCGGCTGCTGTCCGATGAGCGCACGCCCGGCTGGGCGGCGCGCCTGGGTGTGGCCCTGTTGTGCGGGCTGCTGCTGCGGGGCTTCCACCATGCGCTGATCGCTGCGGCCGAATTCCCCATGCTCTCGGTCAGCCTGACGCTGGATCAGCTCTCCGGCGACGCGCTGGCCAAGCTCGTGGCCGCCACCACGCTCGTGCTGTGCGGCGTCACCCAGATGGCCACCGTGCTGGAGCACCGGCTGCGCTCGCAGCAGGACCGGCTGGCGCAGACGCTGCGCCAAGTGCACAGCGAGCTGGAGTCCACCGGCTTTCGGGACGCGCTCACCCGGCTGCCCAACCGCCTGGGCTTCGAGCGCCGGCTGCAGGAGCGGCTGCAGCGACCCGGGGATGAGCCGCCTTCGTTGGCGGTGGCCATGGTCAACCTGGACGGCTTCAAGGTCATCAACGATTCGCTGGGCGCGGCCGCTGGCGACGCCTTGCTGCGTGAATGCGCCAGCCGGCTGCACGCGCTGGTGCGCCACGACGACGTGGTCGCGCGCGTGGCAGGCGATGAGTTCCTCATGCTGTGCAGCGGCCCGCTGGACGCGCACAGCGCCGAACTGGTGGCCCGCCGCGCCGGCGAGGCACTGAGCCGGCCCTTCATCGTCGACGGCCACGAGGTGACGCTGTCGTGCTCCGTCGGCCTGGCGCTGTCGCCCGAGCACGGAGGCGACCTGTCGCTGATCGCCGCGGCCAATGCCGCCATGCAGGCGGCCAAGCGCGCCGGCGGCGCCACGCACTGCTTCTACGAGCCCGGCATGGGCGAGGACGACACCGACAGCATCGACCTGCAGCGCGACCTGCGCCAGGCGATCGCCCAGGGCCAGCTGATGCTGCACTACCAGCCCAAGCGCCATGCGCGCACCGGCGCCGTGCGCGGCGTCGAGGCCCTGCTGCGCTGGAAGCACCCGCTGCGCGGCATGGTCAGCCCGGCGGAGTTCATCCCCGTGGCCGAGCGCTTCGGTCTGATCGGCACGCTGGGCAACTGGGTCATCGAGGAGGCCTGCCGCCAGATCCGCGAATGGGCCGATCACGGCCTGCCGCTGCGCGTGGCCATCAACCTGTCGGTGCACCAGCTGCGCCAGTCGGACCTGGAGATGCGCATCCGCACCGCGCTGGCCCGCCACGGCGTGGACCCGCGCATGCTGGTGTGCGAGATCACCGAGTCGGTCGCCATGGAGAACACCACCGTCTCGCTGCGCGTGTTCGAGCAGCTGGCGGCCATCGGCGTGGGCGTGTCCATCGATGACTTCGGCACGGGCTACTCCAGCCTGAGCTACCTGCGCCGGCTGCCCGCCACCGAGCTGAAGATCGACCGCAGCTTCATCCAGGACCTGGACAAGAGCCGCGATGCCCGCGCCATCGTCGAGGCCGTCGTGCGGCTGTCGCACGCGCTGGACCTCAAGGTGGTGGCCGAGGGCGTGGAGACGCCAGCCCAGCAGGAGATCCTGCAAGAGCTCGGCTGTGACGAGCTGCAGGGCTTTCTCTTCGCCCGGCCCATGCCCGCGGCCGACATGCTGCGACTGGCCCTGGGCGGCCGCGGCCAGCCGCAGGTGGCGGCGCCGCGCAGCGCCGCTCACGCGCTGGTTTTCGACCTGTCGGGTGCGGTGCACGGCTGAGGCAGCCCTGCGCCGTCGCCTCTCCTGTTCAGCCTGTCCAGGCTGCTGCGCCCTGCGGGGGCAGCGGCTCGCCCCTGGGCCGGCCCACGCGGCGCCGGCGGTCTTCGGTCACGCCGCCGTCCGGCGCAACCCGGTGCTGTGCAGCCCCGCCGCCGCCTACACTGGCTGCCCTATCTCTGCCGGCTTGGCCACCTCTGCCGCCGTGGGCGCCCGGGCCCGGCTCGCGGCAGCCGGACCCGCGTCGCGCGCTGTCGTGTCCGGGCGCGTCGACGGCCGCATCCCACCACCTCACGCATGGACACCGCAGCCCATTCCGTCTGGATCTGGTTGGCCGTACTCGGCCTGGGCGCGGCCGTGGGCTGGACGGGCATCGTGCTGCTAAGCCGCTGGAGCGAGCGCCGCGAGGCGCAGCGCCAGGCGGCCGTCGGACCCGACGGCGAGCGCCTGCCATCCTGGGCCGTGCCGCCGCCCGACGCGCCGGCCCAGATCGCCGCCGCTGCGCGCCGGCGTGAGCAGTCCCAGGAGGCCGGCGGCAGGGAGCGCAAGGCCGACAGCTGGGCCGACACGCTCATGGTGCCGCGCATCCGCGCCAACCATGCCGAGCCCTTGATGGCTCGCCCCTCCCCGCCGCCTGCAGCGTCGGGCCATTGCGCCCCGCCGCCCGGCGACCCTGCCGACGACCACGAGCAGACTGCTGCCGGCGACCTGATGGATCTGCCGCCCAGCGACGCGCCTCGCCCGGCGCCCGACCCGGCCTCGGTCACCGTCTCGCCCCACCTGCAGGGCCTGTCGCTGCTGGCCGAGGGTCACTTCGAGGCCGCCTGGAGCCACCTCAAGCGCGTTCCCGCCGCCGATCCGCAGAGCCGCAGCCTGCTGCCGGCGCTGGACCGCATTGCCTCGGCCTTCGAAGGCGGTCAGCGCTTCGACTTGGCGCGCGCCGTGCTGGAGCGCATGGCCGACATCGAACCCGGCTGGCGCGACCTCAAGCCCCGCCTGCTGCGCGCCCGCGGCCTGGCGCAGAGCATGCTCACCCACCCGCCGCTGCACCAGCCGGGCGACGCCCCGCCGGACATGCCGCGGCAGATCGGCCGCTTCGTCATCGACCGTGAACTGGGCCGCGGCGCCATGGGGGCCGTCTACCTGGCCCACGACCCGCAGCGCGCCGCGCCGGTGGCGCTCAAGACCTTGGCCCTGGGCCGCGAGTTCGAAGGCCCCGACCTGGCCGAGGCCCGAGCCCGCTTCTTCCGCGAGGCCGATCTGGCCGGCCGCCTGGACCACCCGGGCATCGTGCGCATCTTCGACGCCGGCGAGTCCGACGGCCTGGCCTACATGGCCATGGAGCTGGTGCATGGCGTGGACCTGGCTGCCCACGCCGTGCCGGGCAAGCTGCTGCCCGTGGTCGCCGTGCTGCAGATCGCCGCCCAGGTGGCCGAGGCGCTGGCCTATGCGCACAGCCGGGGTGTCACCCACCGCGACATCAAGCCGGCCAACATCATGGTGGACTTCAACACCCAGGTCGTGAAGCTGATGGACTTCGGCATTGCGCGCATCGCCGATGCGGCCCGCACCCGCACCGGCATGGTCCTGGGCACGCCGTCCTTCATGTCGCCCGAACAGCTTGCCGGCCTGCGCGTGGACGGCCGCTCCGACCTCTATAGCCTCGGCGTCACCCTCTTTCAGCTGCTCACCGGGCGGCTGCCCTTCATGCACGACTCCATGGCTGCACTGATGCGCGCGATCGCCAACGAGGCCGCGCCCGACGTGCGCAGCCTGCGCCCGGAGCTGCCCGAAGCGCTGGCCAACGCCGTCGCGCTGGCGCTGGAAAAGCGCCCGGAGGTGCGCTACGCCGACGGCCTGCAGATGGCGGCCGACCTGCGGGCACTGGCCTTGCATCTGTCCGACCCGGCGGCAGGCGACAATCCCGCCGTCCGCCCAGCGGCCTGAGAGACGACCAGCCACCCGCCGCGGCCGCCTGCCCCATTGACGCATGGACTTCGAGTTCTACAGCCTCACCGACACCGGCCGCTCTCGCACCAACAACGAGGACGCGGTGTCCCTGGACGACAGCGCAGGCGTGGCCGTGCTGGCCGATGGCATGGGCGGCTACAACGCCGGCGAGGTCGCCAGCCAGATGGCCTGCGACTTCATCCGCGAGGAGCTCGGCCGCTGGATGGCCGAGGCCGCCCCCCACGCCACCGATGGCGACGTCAAGCGCGCCATGGATATCTGCGTGGACAACGCCAACCGGGCGATCTTTCAGGCCGCCAACTCAAACCCGCAGTACGCGGGAATGGGCACCACGCTCGTCGTGGCCGTCTTCCGCCCGGGCCGGCTGCTGCTGGGGCATGTGGGCGACTCGCGCGGCTACCGCTTCCGCAACGGGCGCCTGACCCAGATCACGCGGGATCACTCGCTGCTGCAGGAGCAGATCGACGCCGGCATCATCACTCCCGAGCAAGCGGCCTTCTCGGCCAACAAGAACCTCGTCACCCGCGCCGTGGGCGTGGAAGACAGCGTGCTGCTGGAGACCCACCTGCACGATGTGCAGCCGGGCGACCTCTACCTGCTGTGCTCCGACGGCCTGTCGGACATGCTCGCCGACGCACAGATTGCCCTCATCCTGGCCGACCACGACGACCTGGAAGCGGCCGGTCAGGCCCTGGTTTCCGCTGCCAACGAGGCAGGCGGAAAGGATAATATTGCCGTGGTCCTGGCGCGTTCGCGCGGGGGCCCGGCCGCCTCGTCCCGCTCCTGGTGGCCGTTCAAGCGCAGCGGCCTGACGCCCATGTCCTGAAGGCCACACGCCGGACAAGTCCGCTGCGCCCGCCGGGCCCGCGCCCGGCCGACGGCGCGGCCCCTCCACTCAGCTCGCACACCGACAAATCAAGGGTCCGTATGGGAAAACTGGTCGTCTCGCTCGACGGGGTCGTCATCAAGGAGCTGCAGCTCACCAAGGACAAGACCACCCTGGGCCGCCGCCCTTACAACGACATCGTCATCGACAACCTGGCGGTCAGTGGCGAGCATGCCGTGCTGCAGATGATCGGCAATGACGTCTTCATCGAAGACCTCAACAGCACCAACGGTACCTACATCAACGGCCGTGCGGTCAAGAAGCAGCTGCTTCAGCACAACGACACCATCGAGATCGGCAAGTACAAGATCAAGTACACCGCTGACGAGGTCAACGATTTCGAGAAGACCATGGTGATGCGCCCGGGCATGAACGCCGCGCCGTCGCCTGCCTTGCGTCCCGCCCCGGTGGCTGCGATGCCGGCGATGGCCGGCGCGGCCGCCCCGGCGCCGTCCTTCAACAGCACCCTGACCGGCGCGCTGGCCTCCGGCTTCGGCGGGCTGGGCACGGGTGCGTCGCCGGCTTCGATCAAGGTGCTCAACGGCGCCGCCGCCGGCCGCGAGGTGAGCCTGACCAAGGTCGTCACCACCGTAGGCAAGCCGGGCGTTCAGGTGGCCTCCATCACCAAGCGCCCGGGCGGCTACGTCTTCGCTCACGTCGAGGGCAGCGCCCGGCCGACGGTCAACGGCTCGCCGGTGGCCGGCGACCCGGTCCATCTGAAGAACGGTGACGTCATCGAGTTGGCCGGCACGCAGATGCAGTTCGTGCAGGTCTGAAGCCCGCGAGGCTCGCGCTGCCCCTGCTGCGGTGGCCGGACCAATAAAGGAAAAGCCGCCCTCGGGCGGCTTTTCTTCTGCCCTCCACCGGCCGTGACCGATGGCCGCAGCCGGGTCAGGCGCGCTTGCTGCGGCGGGCGACGAAGGCCACGGCGCCAAGGCCGGCCAGCATCAGCGCATAGGTACCGGGCTCCGGCACGGCGGCGATCTTGACGGCACCGAGGTAGTAATCCGTGTCGCCGCAGTCGTCGTAGATCATGAAGCTGAACGACGTGCCGGTGAAGAACTTGGTCGGATCGTTCGTCACGTAGCTGGCCAGCGAGATGCGCTCGAAGGCACCGCCGTCCACCGACAGCATGCCGTAGGCGCGACGGCTGGCCCAGCCGTGGTCGGCGTCCATGAAGTGGAAGCCGACGACGTTGACCACGTTGGAGAAGGTCAGGGTCAGCACTTCGTTGGCATTGATCTCGTCGCCACCGACCACGGCGCTGCCGTTGCTCTTGACGCTCTTGATCACGCCCAGGCCGCCGTAGGCCGGCTTGAGATCCTGCATCACCAGGGCAGGCTTGGTGACGGTGGTCGTCTCATAGACCCACTTGTGCTTCTTCCAGTCCCAGGTCTTGGTGGTGGTCTTTTCGGTGTAGGTGCTGGTGGCTTCCAGCACGCCGCCGAGCTGGGTGTCGAAGCTGAGCTTCTGACCGCAGATGTCGGACTTGACGCTGCCGCTGGTGCACAGGTCTGCCGGCGTGGCGGTGCCAACGTAGGTCGGGAAGGACGAGGTGGAGGGCTTGTAGAACTTCACTTCCTCGTAGGTCACCGCCGGGTTGCCGCCGGGGCCGTCGCTGTCGACGGTGCCGATGCCATAGGAGGCGGCAAAGGCCGCCGGGGTGAAGGACAGAGCAAGCGCGCTCAGCGCGGCAGCCGTGATAGGACGAAGCATGGTGGACCTCCGGATGAGTGTTCTTGAGTGGGGCCGCCACGGGCGGCGCCCTGGCGCACTGAAGCGGCAAAGAAATGTAACTAAGGGGAACTCATGCAGGACAACCCCGAACGCGGGGGTTCTGGCGCCTTTATTGACCGCGCGCGCCAAAGCGGCCCGGGATGAGGGGTCAGGGGCGGGCTTGCAGCCACTTCCTACAATCCGGGGGATGACGACCCCCCTGCTGCCCGCCCTGCACAACGACCGTTTCCTGCGCGCCTGCTGGCGGCTGCCCACCGACTGCACGCCGCTGTGGCTGATGCGCCAGGCGGGCCGCTACCTGCCGGAGTACAACGCCACGCGGGCGCGCGCCGGCAGCTTCATGGGGCTGGCCACCGACCCGGAGTACGCCTGCGAGGTCACGTTGCAGCCGCTGGCCCGCTATGAGTTGGACGCGGCCATCCTGTTCTCGGACATCCTCACGGTGCCCGATGCGATGGGCCTGGAGCTCAACTTCGTGGCCGGCGAGGGCCCGCAGTTCGCCTACCCGGTGCGCACCGAGGCCGACGTCAAGCGTCTGGCTGTGCCGGACATGGAGCGGCTGCGCTACGTCTTCGATGCGGTGTCCACCATCCGCCGCGCGTTGGCCCAGCCGGGCGCCGACGGCGTTCAGCGCGGCCGGGTGCCGCTGATCGGCTTCTCGGGCAGCCCCTGGACGCTGGCCTGCTACATGGTCGAGGGCGGGGGCTCGGACGACTTCCGCACCGTCAAGACCATGCTCTACCGGCGCCCCGACCTGCTGCACCGCATCCTGCAGGTCAACGCCGAGGCGGTGACGGCTTATCTGAATGCGCAGATCGACGCCGGCGCGCAGGCGGTGATGGTGTTCGACTCCTGGGGCGGTGCGCTGGCTGACGGCGCCTTCCAGGCCTTCAGCCTCGCCTACACACGGCAGGTGCTGGCCGGGCTCAAGCGCCGCCACGACGGTGCGGACATCCCGCGCATTGTTTTCACCAAGGGCGGCGGGCAGTGGCTGGAGCAGATCGCCGAGCGCGACTGCGAGGTGGTCGGCTTGGACTGGACGGTGAACCTGGGCCAGGCGCGCCGCCGTGTGGCCGATCGCGTGGCCTTGCAGGGCAACCTGGACCCGATGGTGCTGTTTGCCGGGGCCGACCAGGTGGCGGCTGAGGCAGCGCGGGTGATCGACGATTTCGGCCCGGTTGGCCCCGGCGCCGGCCACATCTTCAACTTGGGCCACGGCATCAACCAGCACACGCCGCCGGAGAGCGTGGCCGCGCTGGTTGAGGCTGTGCACCGGCATTCGCGGCGCTGAGGGTTGACCCGGTGCGAGCGGGCCGGGCGTAGCCAGGATGCGACGTTGAGGTGAGTGGCGGCTTTCCTGCACAGGCCGGCCGGCGGCTGGCGCGCGGGGTTTTCCCGCAAATTTGTCTTGCCGAGGCTTGACTTATCCCCAAAAAGTCGCCGCCCGGCAAAGCGCGCCGAATGTGTGACAGGCCCTTGACAGACCACCGCGCAGGCGTCCTAAGTGTTTGATTCTTATAGGGTCGGACGGCTGCCCGTTTGGGAGGCAATCCAACTGTCGGCCCAGTCTGACAAGCAGTTAGAACGCGTTTGCGCAGCTTGCCCACAAAGTTATCCACAGAAGGCGTGGATGATGTGGATGACTCATGCAAATCAAGCACTTGCGTGCGTTGCTTAAGAACGGACTCGCACAACGTCATGCAGGTGGCCCATTGTGAAGCCGGGTCTTGATCTGCATGGCGGAAAGCTTGCTGTCCGCCGCCGCTCTGTACGACAGGGGTCGGGGCCAGTGAGGTCGGCCGCGTCGGCTGCGTCTGGCGATCCCAACCCCGCAGGGGCAGCCGCAGGAGAGGGTGGACCGGCTCCCGAGGCGACGGACGCGGTGGCCCTCTTGGCCGTGGTGGTCGACACGCCACAGCACAGCGGGCTGGGTGGCCCGCTGGACTATCTGGGCCCCGACGTGCCGCCCGGCACCCTGGTGCGCGCGCCGCTGGGCGCGCGGCAGGTGTGCGGCGTGGTCTGGCCGCGCCAATCCGGGGGGGAGGGCGCGGCGTCCGGGCGGCAGGACGCGGCCCGCCTGAAGCCGGTGGCTGAGACCTGGACGGCGCTGCCGCCGCTGCCGCCGCCCTGGCTGCGCCTGATCGCTTTTGCGGCGCAGTACTACCAGCGCGGTCTGGGTGAGGTGGCGCTGGCCGCCTTGCCGCCGGAGCTGCGCCAGCTCGACGGCGTGCAGCTGCAGCGCCGGCTCAAGCGCCTGGCCAGGCGCCTGAGCCAAGCGGCCGCCCGCGCGCCCGCAGCCGGCCGCGCGGCGCACGACACGGCCATGGCACGCTCCCCTGCAGGCCAGACCGACGCCCGGGGCGCGCCTGCTGAAGCTCAGAACCCGGCCTGGCCCGAGCCCAGCCCCGAGCAGGCGGCCGTGCTGCAGGAGCTGGCCGGGCAGGACGGCGGCACCAGCCTGCTGTTCGGTGCGACCGGCAGCGGCAAGACCGAGGTGTATCTGCGCGAGGTGCAGCGCACGCTGGCGGCCGGCCGCCAGGCGCTGGTCATGGTGCCGGAGATCAATCTCACGCCGCAGCTGCACGGCCGCTTTGCCGAGCGCTTCGGCGCCGATCGCGTGGTGGCGCTGCACAGCGCACTGACGCCCGCGCAGCGGCTGCAGCACTGGCTGCTGGCGCACACCGGCGCCGCCGACGTGGTGCTGGGCACGCGGCTGGCGGTGTTCACGCCGCTGCCGCGGCTGGGCCTGATCGTGGTCGACGAGGAGCATGAGCCGTCCTACAAGCAGCAGGAGGGCGCGCGCTACTCGGCCCGCGACCTGGCGGTGATGCGGGGCCACATCGAGGGCGTGCCGGTGATCCTGGGGTCGGCCACGCCGTCGCTGGAGAGCTGGCACAACGCGCTGCCGGCTGAACACGGCGGCGCCGGCCGCTACCGCCTGCTGCGCATGCCCGCGCGCATCGGCGGCGGCGCGCTGCCCGCCGTGCGGCTGCTGGACATGACGCGCGAGAAGGCCCACCCCGGCGCCGACCACGACACGCCGCTGGCCGCGCCGCTGCTGGCCGCGATGGCCGAGCGCGCCGCGCGTGGCGAGCAGAGCCTGGTGCTGCTCAACCGCCGCGGCTACGCGCCGGTGCTCAGCTGCGGCGACTGCGGCTGGAAGAGCGGCTGCCCGCACTGCAGCGCCTGGCGGGTCTTCCACAAGGTGGACCGCACGCTGCGCTGCCACCACTGCGGCCTGAGCCAGCGCGTGCCGCGCGCCTGCCCCGATTGCGGCAACCTGGACATCCGCCCCGTCGGGCGCGGGACGGAGCGGCTGGAGGAGCAACTGGCCCAGGCCCTGCCCGGGCTGCGCATCGGCCGCATCGATGCCGATGTGACGCGCCTGAAGGGCGCGCTGGAAGAGCGCCTGGCCAGCGTGCATGCCGGCGACATCGACGTGCTGGTCGGCACGCAGATGGTGGCCAAGGGGCATGACTTCCGCCGCATCACCCTGGTGGCCGCGGTCAACCCGGATGCGGCCCTCTACAGCGCCGACTTCCGTGCGCCGGAGCGCTTGTTCTCGCTCCTGATGCAGGCCGGTGGCCGCGCCGGGCGCGACGCGCAGGTGGCTGGCCGCAGCGAGCTGTGGATCCAGACCTGGAACGCCCAACACCCGCTCTATGCCGCGCTGCGCGCCCACGACTACGAGGCCTTTGCCGCCAGCCAGCTGGCCGAGCGCGAGATGGCCGGCCTGCCGCCCTATGCGCACCTGGCCCTGCTGCGCGCCGAGGCCAAGACGCAGGAGGCGGCCCAGGCCTTCCTGCGCGCCGCAGCCGATGCGGGCCGGGCGCTGCTGGGCGCCGAGGCCGCCCTGACGCCCCTGACGCTCTACCCCGCCGTGCCGACCACGGTGGCCCGCGTGGCCGACGTGGAGCGCGCCCAGATGCTGGTCGAGGCCCCGCAGCGCGCGCCGCTGCAGCGCTTCCTGGCCGCCTGGCTGCCGCAGCTGCATGCCCTGGCCCGGCAGAAGATCGACGGCCACCGCGTGCTGCGCTGGGCGGTGGATGTGGACCCGCTGGAGATCTGATCCGCGGCGGCCGGCGAGCTGCACGTGGCATGCTCCGCACCGACGATGCCGCCTGCCCGGCGCATGCCCGCTCCTGCGTCATCGGCCCCCGGGGGCGCCAGACTGGCCCAGGCGTATGTCTTGCGGCGTACCGTGCCGGGCATCGGCCGGTGCGCTTGATCACGAGCCCGCGTTCAGCGCGGCCATCACGGCGTCGCGCCCTGCGTGCAGCGCTGAACGCACCGGCCGGCTGGGGGCCTACCGCGGCGTCGGCCGCCCCTGCTTGTCGATCCCGACAGCCTGCAGCCGCCAATCGACCACGCCCTGCGCGTCCACCGTCATCCACAGGATGGAGCCGGTGTTGTTGTCGGCATCGGTGAAGCCGTCGAAGACGAAGTTGCCCAGGCTGTAGATGACCGGGTGGCCGTCGATCAGCTCGGTGTCCTGGCGCACGTGGGGATGGGTGCCGGCGACCGCATCGGCGCCGGCGCGGATCATCAGGCGGGCCAGGGCGCGCTGGCGGGCGTGGGCGGTGGGGCTGTGCTCCTGGCCCCAGTGCATGAAGGGGATCACCACATCGGCCTGCGCGCGGGCTGAGCGGATGGCGGCGGCGATCTTCTCGTCGTCGGCCCAGGCGATGCCGGGCGTGTGCTCGCCGGCCTCGAAGGCGCGCGGGAACATCTCGTCGTAGGCCAGCAGGGCGATGCGCAGGCCGTTGCGTTGCAGGATCAGCGGGCGGTGGGCCGTGCGCATATCGATGCCGCCGCCGAAGTGGGGCAGGTTGGCCCGCCCCAGCAGGCCCAGCATCTCGGCGAAGGCCTGCGGACCGTAGTCGCCGGAGTGGTTGTTGGCCACGGACACCGCGTCCACATGGCGCTTGAGCACGGCCAGCGTGCGCGGGTGGGCGCGGAAAGTCCACGGCTTGTCCAGCGCCCGGCCCCCGCGGGCGATCACGCATTCCAGGTTGGCGATGCGCAGGTCAGCCCGGCGCAGCAGGCGGGCAACGCCGGTGAACGGGTCGCCGCCGCGGGCGATCACCCGGCCCGGGCCGTCGGCCAGCATCACGTCGCCCATCCAGGCCAGGCGGACGCTGGGGCCCTGTGCGCCTCGGCCAGCCGGCCGGGGCGCCTGGGCCGCGGTGGGCGGCATCGGCGTGATCTGCGGCGGGCCCGGCCGGGCAGAGGGTGCCGCCGGATCGCCCTCGCCAAGCGGCAGCGTGGCATCGGCCTGCAGCCAGCCGGGCGGCGTGGCGCCGGCCGCCACCAGGGCGCAGCCCCAGGCCAGCTCGCGGCCCAGGTGGGGCGAATAGCTGCGCTGCCAGCCGGTGAGCAGCGGCGCCCACGGCGCGCCGGCGGGCAGGGTGGCCTGGCCCTGCAGCAGCCAGCGCCCTTGGGCCAGGGTCTGCGGCTGGTTGGCGGATTCGAGGTCGAGGACCGAAACCACCGCCAGCGCGGGCGCCAGGGGTGCCCCGCGCACCCCGTGCGCGATGGGTTCCTTCTGCACCCCGTGCGCGATGAGTCCCCTTTGCACCCCGTGCGCCATCTGCGGCCCGGGGGGCTCGGCCGATCCGGCGGAGGTCGCCGACTGGTCTGCGCCCGGCCCGCCCCGAGCAAGGTGGCGCGCAGCGCGAAGCGCTCGGCCACCGTGGCCGTGACGGCCGACAGCGGATCCGCGCTCAGCGGGGCGCGCAGCGTCCGCGTCTCGTCACCCGTGCGCAGGTTGCACAGCAACTCGGGCGGCGCCTGAGTCTGCGGCGCCGCGGCCGTGGCCAGCTGGGGCGAGGCGGCTTGCGCGGGCGCCTCGCCAGGGGGCACCTGGGCCCCGATCGGCTGCACGCCGCCCAGCAGCAGGGCGGCGGTGGCGGCGTGCAGCCTCATGTCACCAGCGGATGCGCCCGGTCAGCACGTCCTTGAACATCACGAAGTCGCCCATCAGGCTGTAGAACGGATGCTTGAAGGTGGCCGGCCGGTTGTGCTCGAAGCGGAAGTGGCCCACCCAGGCGAAGCCGTAGCCGAACAGCGGGATCAGCCAGGCCACCCAGCCCACCGCCAGCAGCGCGGTCAGCGCCGTGGCGATCACCAGCCCGGTGCCGACCACATGCAGCCGGCGGCAGGTGGCGTCGCGGTGCTCGCCCAGGTAGTAGGGATAGAACTCGCGAAAGCTGGCGAAGCCCTGGGCCGGGTAGGGCAGCGGGGCCTCGGGCATGGGGCTGGCCGTTGAACTGACGGTCGGGCGGGCGGTGGAGGTCGGGATCTGGGTCATGTGGAGCGCGCCGCGAAACAGCGCCGGTCGCGTGCCCCCACTATGCCGGCGCGCGCGGCCGCGCTGCTGCGGGGATGCCCCAAGGCCCGAGCGCGGCGAGGGCTGCCGGCTGCCGCGGGCCGGCTTCCACCAGCCGGAGGCCCTGCGCCCCGCGCTGTGGCCGTTCAGCCGGCCGGCACGACGGCCACCGCCCACAGGAGCACGGCGGGCAGCGCGGCCAATGTGCTGGCGACCACCAGCCGGGCAATGGCCGGTGCGTCCGCCCTATGCCGGTCGGCCAGCAGCACGACGTTGCTTGCACACGGCAGTGCGGCGGTTAGCACCAGCGCCGCATGCGCGGTCGGGGTCAGCGGTGCGCCGCCCAGCGAGGCCGCCTGCACAGCGGCCCACACCAGGGCAGGGTGCACGAGCAGTTTGGTGAGGACGAGCCGGCCGAGCGGCAGCCGTGCCGTGGCGAGGTCGGGCGCGGCCTGCGTCGATGAGGCGACGACCGCCGCGCCTGTGGGGCCTGCCGTCGCAACCACGAGCATCGCCCCCAGGGCGAAGAGCGCCACCGGCGTGGCCGAGGCACCCAGCAGGGCCAGCACGCGGTCCACCGGGGCCGCGGCCACCCAGCCGCTGCCCGTGGCCAGCGCGTCGGCTGCAGCGCCGGCGGCGATAGCCCAGGGCAGCGGGTGCGCCACACCGGCCGCAGCGCGTCGGTGGCCGCGCCCTCGCCGCGATGAGCCAGCCACAGGCACAGCGAGGTGGTCAGGAAGATGTCCACCAGCAAGGTGGCAGCCACTGGCCCGGCGGCAGCAGGCCCCAGCAGGCCGAGCAGCAGCGGCAGGCCCAGGAAGCCGGAATTCGGAAACGCCGTGGCCAACGTGGCGAAGCCGGCCACCCGTGGCCCACAGCGCCGCGCCAGCCGCGGCTGCAGCAGCGCCACCAGGGCCAGGGCCGCGACCGCATAGACCGCCAGCGCCGTCGCTCCCAAGCCCCGGAAGGCGCCGCCTGCGCCCAGGCGGAAGAGCAGGGCGGGCAGCGCCAGGTAGAGCGTGTAGGCATTGAGCCCGGGCAGCGCGGACGCGGGTATCAGGCGCGCCGCTGCCGCGGCCGCACCGAGTGCGACCAGCGCGAAGAAGGGGAGCGTGGCGGCCGCCAGCGCAGACAGCGAGGACATGGCCGGAAGTATCCCCAGGCCGCTCGAGCATGCGGCTGCGGGCCGGCTGCGCACGAAAGGCCCCAGCGGCCCGGGCCCGGCCCGGGGCGGGTGCCAACGTCCCCAGCGGGCCGCCGGCCCTCGCTGTCGCATTGCGCTGCGGAGAAACACACCGGCCGGCCCGCGCCTGCTTGCCCGGGGATCGCGGGGCATCACGCCATCGATCCGCAGCGCCTGTGAAAGATGCGAATAATTCCTGTTATCTTGCGAGGCGTTCAGCCTGATGTCAGGCGACCCTCCGGGCCGCTGCACCGTCGCGGCGGTTCTTCTTCCACCCTCAGCTCAGCCCCGATGACGCTCCACCTGCGCTCCCTTCCTCTCGCCCTGGCTCTCGCGTTCGCTGCCCTGCCCGGCCTGTCGGCCGCGCAGGAGAAGGTGCTCAACCTCTACTCCGCCCGCCACTACCAGACGGACGAGGCGCTCTACACCGACTTCACCCGCCAGACCGGCATCAAGATCAACCGCATCGAGGGCAAGGAGGACGAGCTGCTCGAGCGCATCAAGAACGAGGGCGCCCGCTCGCCGGCCGATGTGTTCATCACCGTGGACGCCGCGCGCCTGGCCATCGCCGACCAGGCCGGCATCTTCCAGCCCATGCAGGCCAAGGGCGTGGAGCAGCGCATCCCCGCGCACCTGCGCACGCCGACCTGGGCGGCGTTCTCCACCCGTGCCCGCGTGATTGCCTACAACAAGGCGGCCATCAAGCCCGAGCAGGTGCAGACCTATGGCGACCTGGCCCATCCAAGGCTGCGCAACCAGGTGTGCATGCGCTCGGGCGCGCATCCGTACAACCTGTCGCTGGGCGCGGCCATCATCGCCCACGAGGGCCTGCCGCAGGCCGAGGCCTGGGCACGCGGCATCGTGGCCAACTTCGCCCGCGCGCCCAAGGGCGGCGACACCGACCAGCTGCGCGCCGTGGCCGCCGGCGAATGCGGCGTGACCATCACCAACACCTACTACCTGGCCCGCCTGATGCGCTCGACCAAGCCCGAGGACCAGAAGGTGGTGGCCGCGCTGGGCATCGTGTGGCCCAACCAGGCCACCTGGGGCACGCATGTCAACGTCTCCGGCGCCGGCATCGTCAAGACCGCGCCGCATCCCGAGGCGGCCCGCCGCTTCCTCGACTACCTGGCCAGCGACCGCGCGCAGGTGTACTTCGCCGACGGCAACAACGAATGGCCCACGGCCAAGGGCGTGAAGGTGGACAACCCGGCGCTGCAGCAGCTCGGCCGCTTCAAGGCCGACACCCTGCCGATCGGCCGGCTCGCCCAGCACACGGCCGAGGCGCAGAAGGTCTTCGACCGGGCCGGCTGGCGCTGAGCCGCCTCAGTGCGCCGCCGGCGAGCCGCCCCTGGCGATCTGCCGGCAGATCAGGATCAGCGGCAGCAGGCCCACGGCGACGATGGCCAGCGCTGAGGTCGAGGCCTCGGTCAGCCGCTCGTCGCTGGCCAGGGTGTAGGCCTGGGTGGCCAGGGTGTCGAAGTTGAAGGGGCGCATCACCAGCGTGGCGGGCAGCTCCTTCATCACGTCGATGAAGACCAGCAGCACCGCGGTCAGCAGGCTGCCGCGCAGCAGCGGCAGGTGCACCCGGCGCAGCGTGGCGCCGGCGCCGTGGCCCAGGCTGCGCGCCGCGTCGTCCATGTGCGGCGTGATGCGCGCCAGGCCGGCGTCCACGCTGTGCATGGCCGCCGTCATGAAGCGCACCACGCAGGCATAGACGAGTGCAGCGATGCCGCCGGTCAGCAGCAGGCCGCCGCTCCAGCCGAAGGCCTGCTCCAGCCAGCCGGTCAGCGCCACGTCCAGCCGCGTCACCGGGATCAGCACGCCGACCGCGATCACGCTGCCCGGCAGCGCGTAGCCCAGGGCCGCCACGCGGTGCGACCCGCGCATCGCCGGGCCGGGATGCAGGCGCAGGCCGTAGCCGATGAGCAAGGCCAGGGCGACCGCGAGCACGGCGGTCAGCCCGGCCAGCAGGACGCTGTTGCCCGCCAGCTCGATGAAGCGCGGGCCCCATTGCGCGTCGCCTTCGGTCAGCGCCATGTGTAGCAGCACGCCGGCCGGCAGTCCGAAGCCGCCGATCAGCGGCAGCGCGCAGGCCAGCACCGCGCCGCCCGCCTGCAGGCCGTGCAGCGGTACCCGTGCGGCCGGCCGCCGCGCGCCCTTGTCGGCAAAGCGGGCGCGGCCGCGCGACAGGCGCTCCAGCGCCAGGATGAGCACGACGACGCCGAGCAGCGCGGCCGCAAGCTGCGCCGCAGCCACGCGGTCGCCCAGCGAGAACCAGGCGCGGTAGATGCCGGTGGTGAAGGTCTGCACCGCAAAGTAGGACACCGTGCCGAAGTCGGCCAGCGTCTCCATCAGCGCCAGCGCCACACCGGCGGCGATGGCCGGGCGGGCCAGCGGCAGCGACAGCCGCCAGAAGCTGCGCCACGGCGACAGGCCGAGCGAGGCGCCCACCTCCAGCATGCCGCCCGCACGCTCCAGGAAGGCGGTGCGGGCCAGCAGGTAGACATACGGGTAGAGCACGAGCACGAACATGACGATCGCGCCGCCGATCGAGCGCACATCGGGGAACCAGTAGTCCGCGCGCGTCCAGCCGAAGGCCTCGCGCAGCGCCGTCTGCACCGGGCCGACGAACTGCAGCAGGTCGGTGTAGGTATAGGCCATCACATAGGCCGGCACGGCCAGCGGCAGCACCAGGGCCCATTCCAGCGTGC
The DNA here is from genome assembly GCA_049321005.1 of Pseudomonadota bacterium. Taxonomy (GTDB): domain Bacteria; phylum Pseudomonadota; class Gammaproteobacteria; order Burkholderiales; family Burkholderiaceae_C; genus Aquabacterium. The sequence continues at coordinate 581,088 of JBMOQL010000001.1, read as the reverse complement.
GGCGCAGCGGGAAGTCATGCCGCGTCACCAGCCAGGCTGCGCCCACGCCGATGGCCGCCGTGCCCATGCCGACGCCCGCACACAGCACGAGCGTGGAGCGGATGTAGTCCGGCAGCACGGTGGACGCCAAATGCGCCCAGGTGCCGCCCGTGCCGCCGATGAAGACATGGGCGACCACCGCAGCCACCGGCACGCTCAGGAGAAGGGCGGCGAGCAATGCGGTGATCAGCAGGACGCTCAGCGGTCGGCCCCTCGACCGGCGTGCGCGGCTTGCGTCCCGTGGCAGGCGGCCGGTGGCGTTGGGGTCAGGCAGCGCGAGAGCGGTCATGGTGGAAAGGGAGAGGCCATGGCGGCGTGGCACGCGCCAGTTGAGAATTATGATCACTTGCATCTGGCTGACGGCAGGAGGCCTCCCGCTGGCGCTTCGGTGGGCGGCCCTTCTCCCAGGCGGGCTGTCACCAGCCCGCTGCCAGCCGGCCCCTGCTGCTGACCGTGTCGATCCGCCGGCCTGATGGTCGACCGGCCGCACGCCCCGATCGCAGCCCCACCGGGGCCGTCCGCCAGGCTGCCCGACTCCGGCGCCCCATCCAGCCCATCTGCCCTCGCCCCGACTGCCATGTCTGCCCTCCACCGAGCCGCCTCCTCCGGCGTCCAGCGCCCGACGCCGACGCCGACGCCGGCACACCGGCCCGGTCCAGGCGCGGGGTCTTCAGTGGGCGGCGCGCAGCCCGAGCGGGCGGCCGCCGGCGCTCCGCCCGCCTGGCTGGCGCTGCAGAAGGTCAGCGTGAGCTATGCCGGCCGCCCGGTGGTGCAGGGCCTGGACCTGACCTTGCCGCAAGGTGCCATCGGCTGCCTGCTGGGGCCGTCCGGCTGCGGCAAGACCACCGTGCTGCGCGCCATCGCCGGCTTTGAGCCGTTGACCGCCGGCCGCATCCTGCTGGGCGAGGAATGCGTGAGCGAACCCGGCAACCATGCGCCGCCCGAGCGCCGGCACATCGGCATGGTGTTCCAGGACCATGCGCTCTTCCCGCACCTGACGGTGGCGGGCAATGTCGGCTTCGGCCTGCCGCGCGGCGCGGCCTCGCGCGAGCGGGTGCAGGCCATGCTCGACACGGTCGGCCTGGGCCATGCCGCGCGGCGGTATCCGCATGAGCTCTCCGGCGGCCAGCAGCAGCGCGTGGCGCTGGCCCGCGCGCTGGCGCCCCAGCCGCGGCTGCTGCTGCTGGACGAGCCGTTCTCCAACCTCGACGTCGAGCTGCGCGAGCGGCTGGCCGCCGAGGTGCGCCAGGTGCTCAAGGCCAGCGGCACCACCGCCATCCTGGTCACGCACGACCAGCACGAAGCCTTTGCCATCGCCGACCAGATCGGCCTGATGGAAGACGGCCGCATCCAGCAATGGGACACCGCCTACAACCTCTACCACCGCCCGGCCAACCGCCGCGTGGCCGACTTCATCGGCCAGGGCGCATTCCTCGTGGGCACCGTGCTGGACCACCGCCGCATGCGGCTGGAGATCGGTGAGGTGATCACGGAAACGTCGCTGTGTTGCGCCGAGCATGGCGAGCCCTGCGCCGCCGGCCACGAGATGGACGTGCTGCTGCGCCCGGACGACGTGGTGCACGACGACGCCAGCCCGATCCGCGCGGTGGTCTGCCACAAGGCCTTTCGCGGCGCGGAGTTCCTCTACACCCTGCGCCTGTCCAGCGGCGCGCAGGTGCTGTCACTGGTGCCCAGCCACCACGACCACGCCATCGGCGAGGCCATCGGCATCCGGCTGGAGATGGACCACGTGGTGGCGTTCCGGCGGTGAAGGCGGCGCGGCGCCCGGTGCCGGGGTCAGCGCCAGTCGTCCTCACGCTGATGACGGACGGCCGCCACCACGACTTGGCCTTCCTTCTCGATCTCGAACAGGGCCACGTAGCCGGTCGAGCCGAACGGGATGACCAGCTCGCGCAGGAAGGGGCTGCTGGCGGCCTTGCGGCAGGTGAAGGGGAAGCGCTCCAGCAGCGCCAGGCCCTGGAGGATGGCGTCGAGCGCCTCTTGAGCCAGCCCCAGGTTGCCCCCCGGGCGGGACAGCTCGCGCTCAAGCACGAAGTCGAACAGCCGCTCCAGGTCGCGCTGCGCCTCGCGCGTGAGCCGGACGGCGAAGCGGCCGGTGCCGCTCATGCAGACGGCGGGATGCCCTGCTGCCGCGCACGCGCCGCGTCCAGCCGGGCCTGCAGGCCGCGGGTCACCTCGTCGGCCGATACGTAGTCCTGCGTCTGTCGGGCGGACTCCAGGGCAGCCAGGCCACGCGCGATGAAGGCCTCTTGCGCCAGCCGCCGGCTCACGCCCTCGCGCACCGCCTGCTCGACGAACTGCGACAGGCTTTCGTGTTCGCCCAGCACCGCCTCGACCTGCTGACGCAGCTCGGGCTCGACGCGTACGGCCGGCAGGGTGGCGGTCTTCATCCGGGGCAATGTACTGCAGTTGCATCGCAACGGGCGAGCCGGGGCGTGCATATCCCTCTGTCGCCGGTCGTTGCGCATCCGGCGCGGCTGCGGTTTCGCTATCCTGCGCGGCCGCTTTCCCGGCGCCGGCCTGCAGCCCGCGCCTTGTTCTGCACCGTCCCCATGTCCGCCCCCGCCACGCTCAACCCCGCCCAGATGGCCGCCGTGCAGCACTTGAGCGGGCCCTGCCTGGTGCTGGCGGGGGCCGGGTCGGGCAAGACGCGGGTGATCACGCACAAGATCGCCCGGCTGCTGGAGCGCACGCACGACGCCGACCTGCGGCCCGAGCAGATCGCGGCCATCACCTTCACCAACAAGGCCGCAGCCGAAATGCGCGAGCGGGCCAAGGCGCTGATTGGCGCGCGCGCGGCCAACAAGCTGGTGATCGCCACCTTCCACGCGCTGGGCGTGCGCCTGCTGCGCGAGGACGGCTCGGTGCTGGGCCTGAAGGAGCAGTTCTCCATCCTCGACAGCGACGATGTGCTGTCCATCCTGCGCGATGCGGGCGCCACGACGGACGCCAAGCTGGCCCGCAGCTGGCAGTGGACGATCAGCCTGTGGAAGAACCAGGGCCTCAACAGCGCCCAGGCCGAGGCCGCCGCGCAGAACGACGACGAGCGCATCGCCGCGCGCATCATGGCCCGCTACGAGGAGCGGCTGGCCGCCTACCAGGCGGTGGACTTCGACGACCTCATCAGCCTGCCGGTGAAGATGCTGGCCGAGCACGAGGCCGTGCGGGCCAAGTGGCAGGACACCTTCCGCCACGTGCTGGTCGACGAATACCAGGACACCAATGCCCAGCAGTACGACCTGCTCAAGCTGCTGGTGGGCGAGCGGGCGATGTTCACCGCGGTGGGTGACGATGACCAGTCCATCTACGGCTGGCGCGGCGCCACGCTGGACAACCTCAAGCGGCTGCCGCAGGACTTCCCGCAGCTCAAGGTCATCCCGCTGGAGCAGAACTACCGCTCCACCAGCGCCATCCTGCGCGCGGCCAACAACGTCATCGCCAGCAACCCCAAGCTGTTCGACAAGAAGCTGTGGAGCGACCTGGGCGAGGGCGAGCCGATCAAGCTGCTGGAGTGCGACGGCGAGGAGCACGAGGCCGAGCGCGCCGTGGCCCGCATCCAGGCCCTGCGCGGCGGCATGGCCAGCGGCGTGGAGGGCGCAGCCGGCGCCAAGTGGAGCGACTTCGCCATCCTCTACCGCGCCAACCACCAGGCGCGCATCTTCGAGAAGGCGCTGCGCAAGGCCAACATCCCTTACAAGGTCTCGGGCGGGCAGAGCTTCTTCGACCGTGCCGAGATCAAGGACCTGTGCGCCTGGATGCGCCTGCTGGTCAACCAGGACGACGACCCGGCCTTCCTGCGTGCCATCACCACGCCCAAGCGCGGCATCGGCCACACCACGCTGGGCAAGCTCGGCGAGTTCGCGTCCAAGTGGAAGGTGAGCCTCTTCGAGGCGCTGTTCGCCGAATCATTGGCCGCACAGCTGCAGGGCAAGGCCATCGGCTCGCTGCAGGAGTTCGGGCGCTATGTCAGCGACCTGGAGCACCGCGCGCGCCACACCACGGGCGCAGAGGACGCCAAGGTGCTGCTGCTGGACTGGCTCAAGGACATCGGCTACGAGCAGCACCTGTATGAGGGCGAGGAGAGCGAAAAGCTCGCCGCCAGCCGCTGGACCAACGTCATGGACTTCATCGACTGGATCGCCAAGCGCTGCGGCGGCGAGATCGACGCCACCGGCGGCATGACGGTGGAGACCCAGCGCAAGAGCGTGCTGGAGGTGGCGCAGACCATCTCGCTGATCACCAGTCTGGCCGAGCGCGGCGGCGACACCGACGTGCTGACGCTGTCCACGCTGCACGCGGCCAAGGGCCTGGAGTGGCCGCACGTCATCCTGGCCGGCGTCAACGAGGGCCTGCTGCCGTTCAAGTCCGAGGACGAGGAGATGACCGCGCAGCGGCTGGAAGAGGAGCGCCGGCTGATGTACGTGGGCATCACCCGCGCGCGGCTGACGCTGGCCGTGAGCGTGCTGCGCCGGCGCAAGAAGGGCCGCGACACGGTGCAGGGCATCCCCAGCCGCTTCATCGCCGAGATGAAGCTCGGCGAAGGCGGGCCGAAGGAAGACCCGCGCGAGAAGCTCAAACGGCTGCGCGAGGAGTTCGCGGCCAAGGCGAAAGCGGGCGCGCCGGCCGCAGGCTGAGCGGACCGCGGTGAGCCGTCCGCTGCGCCGGCCGCGGTCTGAGGCGCGGGCTCAGACCCGCTTCTCGCCGAAGGCGCGCTTGAGCAGATAGCCGCCGGCCAGCATGCCGCCTGCGGCCATCAGCAGCGTGGTGGTGGGCATGGCGCGCACGGTGTTGGTGGCGATCTCGCCGGCGCGCGGGGCGGCCAGCTCCATGCGGCGCTTGGTCATCTGCGCGCCCAGCTCGCTGAGCTGGTCGGCCAGCACGCGCTCGGCCTCCGGCAGCAGCGTGGTCTCTTCATCGGCCACGTGGTGGATGACCTCGCGCATCAGCGACATGAAGGTCTCGTCATAGGCCTCGTCCTCGGGCGACATGTCGCGCAGCTCGCCGATCAGGCGGCGCATCTCGTCATGCTCGGGCACCGACTTGGCCAGCACGGTGTCGTTGTTCGTCGCGGCGCGCAGGGCGGGGTAGAAGATCTCTTCTTCCAGCTGGGCGTGGATCTCCAGCGCCAGGCTGACGGTGTTCACCAGCGCCTCCTTGGTCTGCGGCGCCAGGTCGGGCTTGTAGCGGTGGAAGACGGTCATCACATGGCTGTGGTCCATGCGGATCATCTTGGTGATGCTGGGCGAGAGCTGGGTCAGGAGGCTGTTCATGGTGAGCCTTTCATTCGTGGGGCTGGGGTTGTCGCGCGGGGCGCGTGCGCTGTGCTCACAGCGCGTGCACGGCCGGCTCGTGATGGCGGCAAACGGTGATCCCGAGTCGGCCGACCCGCTGCAGACGCAGTGCCGCAGGCGGAGGCAGACAATCCCGGCTCCGGTCCCACCCCACCCACTGCTTTCAGCGAGGAACCACCATGGCCTTTGCCGACAACCTCAAGCAGCTGCCGCCCGTGGCCCATCTGGGTGGCCTGAGCCTCATCGCCGCCGACGGCAGCGTGGCCGCCACCATCGAGAACAAGCCCGGCCAAGCCGGCTCGCTGGCGGTCTATGCCGCGCTGGCCCAGCGCCACGGCCGTCTCACGCCGGCTGCGGCGCGCGAGGGCCTGGAGCTGTATGCCGAGCACACGGCCGATGCCCGCCAGCACCCGGGCAAGCATCCCAACATCGACCGGCTGCTGCACCTGGCCGAGGGCGGCGACGCCCAGGCCGGCTACGAGGTGCAGCTGATGCCGGCCGACGGGGCCTGAGACGCCCGCCTCACTTCCACTCCAGCTCGGCCGGCGTGGAGCATTCCGAATCGCCCGGGTTGATCGAGCAGCGCACCTTCTTGATGATGCGCAGGCCGCGCTTGTTGTAGAAGCCGGCCTCGGCGATGTCGATGCGCGCCTGGCGCAGCATCAAGGTGTACTTGACCGCGTCCTCCGCGGCGAACTCCATCCACGCCGACGCGGGGATGGAGTTCTCGGCATTGGCCACCAGGCTCATCGCGCCGTCGAAGTGGTCCAGCCAGTACTGGCGCGACTTCTCGCCGAAGCCCGCCGGGAACTTGCTGCGATTGAGGATCACCTGGTAGGTGAGGATCAGCAGCGGAAAGCGCCCCACCGCGCCCGTCTTGCCGATGCCTTTGTAGAGCTCCAACGGCCGGTAGGCCAGGGCCGGCGCGCCGATCATGTCCACCATGCCGTTGTTGAACTTGGTGGCGAAGTTGGTGATGTCGGCGCTCACCGGCTGTGCGCCGATGCGCTGGATCATCAGCGCCTGCGCGCGATCGTGATCAAAGGCGGCGATGCGCCGGCCGGCCAGGGCCTCAACCGAGTTGATGCGGCGGTCGCGCACGATGGGATAGGCCGCACCCACCGGCAAGATGCCGCCGACCTCGTAATTGCCCTCCACCAGGAACTTGATGGCCGCCGGCGAGGTGAAAGCCGCCACCGTCTGGCGCACCACCTCGTAGCTGGCCGGCATGTCGATGCGCCCGTTGCGCACGATGGTGGTGGCGCCCAGCGCGTCCAGCGTGGCCGCGATGCCGTTGAACTGCCGGGTGCGCAGGCCGGTGGCGATCACGGCGTCGCACTGGCCGGTGCGGAAGTCCTCCACGGCCACACGCTCGTCGGTGTAGCCCTTCATCTGGAAGCTCACGCCGTAGCGCTGCATGGCCACGACGTAGTCGCGCGTCATCGCGTACTGATCGCCGCTGGTGCCGACCATGTCATAGACGCACAGGCGCTGCGGGGCCGGCACCTGTGCTTGAGCGGTGGCCGACAGCAGCAGCGCCACCGTGGCGGCCAGGCGGGCGCAGATGGGCGCGCGGGGGGCGGGAGAGGAGGCCATCGTTTGCTCCAAGGTTCGCGGGGCCGGCTGCATGGGCGCGGTCCTCCTGGGCGGGCGGCCGCGGCCGCCTTGCGGATGCCGCACTGCGGGGCGCAGCCGGCACGTGTGAGCAAACGATACAAAAGCGGCCCCCTCTGGCTGCTCGTGACTCTCCCTCAGCCCGCCCCCGCATGCGCAGGGGAGCCGGCGCGCATGAAAACGTGTGCGGCGTGAAGCCCGGCACGCTGCGCGCACTGGTGGGGGTGTGGGCGGGCGCGGCCAGTGGTCAGCGGGCGGCCCGGGGCGAGTGGGCCGGCCGCCGGGCCAAGCCATGCAGGGCCTTCAATGCAGCGTGTCGCTCGGCCCGCGGCCCGGGGCTTCGGAGCGGCGCTTGTGGCGCGCATCGAAGGCCTTGGGGCGATAGACGTTGCCCTCCCAGTGACCGTCGCGGGCGCGGCGGATCAGGGCGTCGGCCTCGCGCGCGGCGCGCTTCTCGGCCTCGCGCAGGGCGACGCGCTGGCGCATGCGGTGCCAGGCGGCGACCAAGCCCGCGCCGGTCGGGCTACCGGCCTGGGCAGCCGGCGCTGCCGGCCCGCCGCCGCGCACGCCTGCCCGCGCCTGGGCGCCGGCTGACGTGGCTGCGCCCCGCCGGCTGCCGCGCGGCCGTCGCAGCCCATGGGTCAACCGCGACCAGACGCGCTGGAGCGCGGCATCCAGCCGCGCACGTCGCCGCTCGCCCAGCGCCAGGCGGGCCAGGGCCACCACACAGAGGGCCAGCACAAGGCCGGCAAACAGGGGCTCGATCATGTCGGCGCAGGCAGGTCGGGCCGCGCCCGGCGCGTCGGCTGCGCTCGGGCCGCGGGAAGGGGAGTCAGCATGCTACGCGCGGGCCTGCCGGCCGGTCACCGGGCTGGCCCCGGGGGGCTGGCACGCTGGCACGGTGCTGGGCGGGTTCGCTGTCTTCGGCCAACATCGGCAAGCGGCCTGCCCATGGCGCCTTTGACCGGCCCGCGGGAGCCCCGGGTCTTCCCGGCTTGCGGGGCGCGCGGGCGGTCGGGGGAAGGCCTGGGCAAAGGGGCTGGGCAAGGGGGCTGGGCAAGGGGGGCAGGCGAGGGGCCGCGCGTATTCCTGCGTGGCATCATGGCCCGCATGCCCTCCTCGCAGCCTGCCCCCGCCGTCGTCACCTGGCGCGCGCTGCTGTTCAGCGCGGCAGCACTGCTCCTGATGCTGGGTGGGCTCACCGTGGCGGCGGCGCATTGGGTGTGGACCCATGGGGTGGCCCATGTGTCGCTGCATGAGCAGCCGGTGCAGGTACGGCTGCCGCCAGAGCTGGCAGTCAAGGCCGCCGTGGACCAGGCCGTGGTCGTGCGCATCGACCAGGTTCTGCCGGTGCGCGTGCCCATCCGCCAGGACCTGTCCATCCCGCTGACCGAGCCGATTGCCGTGGAAGTGGCACTGCAGACCAGCGTGCCGGTGGCCTTCGATGTGCCGGTGGAGCAGATGCTGGAGGTAGACCAGACCGTGGAGCTGGACACCCGGGTGAGCACCCGCTTTATGGGCCTGCCCGTGACCCTCCCGATCAAGGGCCGCGTGCCGGTCAAGGCGCGGGTGCCCGTGGTGATGACCATCCCCGTGCGCCAGACGCTGCCGCTGTCCATCAGCGCCCCGGCCAGCGTGCGCCTGGCCGAGCCGCTGCAGGCCCGCATCGACACGGTGATCGACACCCAGGTGCCGCTGCGCGAGACGCTGCGCCTGCCGGTGACCGCGCCGGTGCAGGCCACGCTGCGCTTTCCGCAGCAGACAGTGCAGGCGGGGCTGCAGGCCCTGGAGCTGAGCCTGCCGTTTGACGCCGTCCGGCTGGTGGATCGGCCCACCGCAGGTGGCGTGGTGCCCGCCACGGCCCCGGCCCGATGAGCGCCGCTGCGCTGCCCTGGCACCGCCGCCCGGTGCGGCTGCGCGACCTGGTCGCGGTGCTGGGGGCTACTGCGCTCGTTTGGCTGGCGCTGGCGCTGGCCCTGCTCAGCGCCCTGCGCGAGCGGCTGTACGACCCGGCCAGCGACCCCTGGCAAGCGGCGGTCCGTCTGCAGGAGCTGCCGCTGAGCTTCACGCTGCCCGAGGGCCTGCGTGCCGAGGCGCGGCTGCAGCAGCATGTGGCCGCGCGGCTGCTGGTCCGCCCGCGGCTGGCCGCGCCCATCGATCAGCTGCTGAGCGTGCGCGTGGGCGGCCCCGGGGCCGCTCTGCCGGCCCGTGCCCGTATCGACACCGTGGTGGACGTGGACACCCGCTTTCGCGTGCAGCAGCACATCGATGTGGACACCGAGCTGGATGCGCAGGTGCGCCTTGTGTCGTGGCTGGCGCCGTTTGCGGTGCGGGTGCCGGTGAGGCTGCAGGTGCCCGTGGACGTGCACGTGCCGGTGCGCGCCCGCGTGCCGGTGCACATCGACGCGCCGGTGCAGGCGAGGCTGGATGCGCCGCTGGCGGTGCCGCTGCGCACCACGCTGCAAGTGCGGCCGCAGCTCAGCGCGCTGCTGAATGTGCAGGTGGTCGGCCACACCGGGTTTCGCGTGCTGCCACCCGCCTTGCGCGTGGACGCGATGCTGCAGCGCGCCGACCTGCGCATCGGCCGCGGCGACGTGCGCATCGGGCTGCGCGGCAAGGCAGCGTCAGCCCCGCAGCCGGCATCGACTGCGCGCTGACAGGGCGCGGTCGATGCCAGCTCTCATGGCGGGCGCCACGAGCATGCACGGGCATGCTGCGGCCAGCTGGTTGCAAGCGCCGTGGGGCCGGCCTGGCGCCGGCGTGGACCGCGCCGTTGGCGCGGGGGGGCCAGGCCGGGCGCGTTGCCCCGATCGGGTGCAGCAGCCTCAGGCCGCCGCGAACGCCTGCTTCAGCGCCTGTGCGACGGCGGCATGCAGCTCGCCCGCTTCGGGCAGGAAGCGGCCCATGTTGATGAAGTCATGGATCACGCCGGGCCACACGCGCAGTTGCACCGGCACGCCAGCGGCCTGCAGAACCTGGGCATACATGCGCCCGTCGTCGGCCAAAGCGTCGCATTCCGCCAGGCCGATCCAGGCCGCGGCCAGGCCGGCGTGGCTGGGCGCCAGCAACGGCTGGCGGCGCCAGTCGTAGGGTGTGGCCGGGTCTTTGTACTGCTGGTCGAACCAGGCCATCAGCTCGCGGCTGAGCAGGAGCTCGCGGCTGTAGGTGGCGAGCGACTCGGTCAACTGGCTGGTCTGCACCGACGGGTAGATCAGCACCTGCAGCGCGAGCTTCAGCCCCGCATCACGTGCATGCAGGGCACAGGCCGCGGCCAGCGTGCCGCCCGCGCTGTCGCCACCCACGGCGATGCGCTGAGCATCCAGCCCCAGCGTGGCTGCTTGCGCGGCCAGCCAGTCCAGTGCCGCGAAGCAGTCCAGGAACGGGGCCGGGAACTTGTGCTCCGGTGCCAGCCGGTAGTCGATGGCCACCACTGCTGCACCGCTGGCCTGTGCAATCTGCCTGCACATGGCCTCGCAGGTCTCGATGCTGCCGATGACGAAGCCACCGCCATGCAGGTACAGCAGGACAGGCTGCGGCCGGGCATCGTCCCGCGGCCGGTCGGACCACAGCCGCGCGCGCAGCGCGACGCCGTGCGGCGTGGGGATGGAGAAATCCTCCACCCGCGCCACCGCCGGCCCGGGCGTCGCCATGGTCTGCACGCTCACCAGATAGCCCATGCGCGCCTGATCCACGGGCAACGTGTGAATGGGCGGAAAGCCTGCCTGGCGGATCTTTTCCAGCAGGTGGCGGGCGGCGGGGGTCAGTGAGTGGTGTGACATGGCGGGGTGGTGCCGCACCGGGCGGATGCCGGGCGGCAGGTGTGGGACGGACCCCGGATTATCGAAAGCACCGCCCGGACCCCGGTGATCGCTTGCCCCAGCGTGCCCGCCTGCTGTGCAGCAGGCGCCTCGGCCCCGCTCCTTCGAGACCGACGGCTGCCAGCCACCGCGCGCATCCGCCTGCCCGCTGTGCCCGACGCCGGCCCTCGGACAGCGGATTCAGGGCGCCGTCACCCGCACCTCCACCCGCATTCCTCTGCCTGTTTCAGCCTGCCCGGTCGACAGCAGCCCGCGCTCCTCGCGCACGCTGCTCATCCCCGACTCGGCCAGCGTCACCCACTGCCCCAGCGGCACCGCCAGCGTCGTCAGCACCCGGGCCGACTCCACCGAGCCTTGCGGCAGTGCTTCTCCGCGGGCCGCGCGCGTCTCGGCCACTGCCCGCTCCCAGCGGCTCGCCATCCCCGGCTGCGCGAGCTGCGATGACTCGCTCATCACCTGCAGCGTCACCGGTGCGGACCCGCCCGGCCAGGACGGCCGCACGGCAAAGCCCTGGCCCGCCTCGACGAACACCGTGGTGGGTGCCGCCTGCATCCCCTGGGGGGTCAGCCATGCCTGCCACAGCTGCAGCGGCGTGCTCTGCCCGATGCGGATGCTGGCCGACGCTCCGCTCATCACGCGAACCTGCTGCACCGCCGACGTGCTGCCCCGCGCGCTTCGCAGCTGCACGCCGCCACGCAATCCGCCCGTCACCCGGCCGTCGCTGTGCACCACCACCGAGCCGCGGTCCACGCCCAGCCCGCCGGCATCCGAGGTGCGGTCGTCCACTTGGCGCAGCTCGATCAGCAGATTGCGCGCCGCCGGCTCCCGCCCCAGTTCCTGTGCTTGCGCCAGACAGGGGGGGCCGAGCAGCCCCACGACGGCCACCCAGGCCGCTCCTGCGGCCGAGCCGCGCCATGCCCCGACGCCACGGTCCTTGCGCATCACCTGTCTCCTCATGTGCCGGGCTTCACGCCCGGCGCGGACAAACCCCCGCCGTAGCCGCCCCCCGGGCCGGCAGGCTCAAGCCCCGACCCGGCACGCCGATATGCGACCCAGGACCGGTTGTCGCCGGCCACCGCCACACACCAACCGCGCCACCGACAAGGCCCAAGGAGGCTAGCTCATGCAGCTCGACGCCCTGTTCAAACAACCCCAGTCGCTGCCCGCCGTGCCGAAGATCGTGCATGAGCTGATCGACAGTTTCAACAGCGAGGACATCTCCATCGATGCCATCGCACGCAAGCTGGCCGCCGACCCGGTGCTGTCCGCCCGGCTGCTGCGCCTGGCCAACTCGGCCTACTACCACGTCTCGCGCACCGTGGGCACCGTGGACGACGCCATCGCCATGCTCGGCTTCGTCACCGTGCGCACACTCGTCATCAGCTCAGGCCTGACCAACGGCTTCAAGAACATGCCCGGCATGGACCTCAAGGCCTTCTGGCGCTACAGCCTGCACACCGCAGCGGTGTCGCGCTGGCTGGCCAAGGCCACGCATGCCAACGGTGATCTCGCGTTCACCGTCGGCCTGATGCACGGCATCGGCCAGCTCGTCATGCACGCCGGCATGCCGGAGCAGATGCTCAAGGTCGACAAGCTGGCCTCGCCGCTGGACCCGCGCCGCAGCGATATCGAGTTGCAATCCTTCGGCTACGACTTCGCCCGCGTCGGCGCGGAGCTGGCACGCCAGTGGCGCTTTCCGCCGGCCTTCGTCGATGCCATCGCCGGCCACGTCGCGCCGCTGCAGCACACGCCCTTCGACCCCATGGCCGCGGTGCTGCACCTGGCCGCATGGCGCGCCCGCGCCGAGGCCTCGCAGCTCACCGAGGCCGAGATGGTGGCCACCGTCCCCGAGGCCGTCACCGCCCGCCTGGGCATCACCACCGACCTGCTGGTTCACAAGATGCCGCCGCTGAGCGAGCTCGCCGCCGGACTGGAGGCCATGATCGACTGAGCGCGTCGGGCGTCGGGCGCCAGGCGGCTTGGTCCCGGTCCACATCGCGCAGCCGGCCATGCAGCACTGGCGGGGCATCAAATGGCCCAGCCCCTTGCGCGCGGTCCCGCCTGAAGGGCGTCGCCGAAGGTTTGCGGCGCAGAAAAGACAAACCCCGCCGGCTGGCGGGGTTTGAATGCGAGGCCCGGCATGGCCGGCCTCGCCCGGGTCCTACACCGCGCTGGCAGCGCGGTGTCGCCACCGGCGGCCGCAATCAGTTGCGGGCGCGGGTGCCGACGACCTCGATCTCCACGCGACGGTTTTGCGCGCGGCCGGCCTTGGTCTTGTTGTCGGCCACCGGCTGGGCTTCGCCCTTGCCTTCGGTGTAGACGCGGTTGGCCTCGATGCCCTTGCTCACCAGGTAGGACTTCACGGCCTCGGCGCGGCGCACCGACAGCTTCTGGTTGTAGGCATCGGTGCCCACGCTGTCGGTGTGACCGACGGCGATGATCACCTCCAGGTTGATGCCTTGCACCTTGCTGGCCAGGTCGTCCAGCTTGGCCTTGCCTTCGGGCTTGAGCACGGCCTTGTCGAAGTCGAAGAACGCGTCAGCGGCGTAGGTCACCTTCTCCGTGGTCGGCGCAGCGGGAGCCGGAGCGGGGGCCGGGGCCGGCGCGGGCGCCGGAGCAGCAGCCGGGGCCGGGGCCGGAGCGGCCGGGGCAGGCACGCCATCGCAGCCCTGCACGCCGGTCTGCGGCGTCCAGAAGTTGTCGCGCCAGCACAGTTCGTTGGTGCCGTTCTTCCAAACGGTGCCGTCGGAGCCCCTCCAGTTATCCACGGTCTGCGCCATGGCGCTCGAAGCGGCGGCGGCCAGCGTCACGGTGGCGAAGAGGGCGCCGACCTTGTTGAGTTTCTTCATGGTTCTCCTCACAAGAAAGTGCAGCGGACTGCAGGAAAGACGAAACGAAATTCGGTGATTTCGCCGCCGAAAACCGCCGGTTTAACCACCCGAATTAGCGGGGAAAAGGGTCGAAATCATTGTGCCACACCGGGTGTTTCACTCAAGGATGGCGCCTGGGCACGATCCTAGAGCACTCCATTTGTTGCTGACGAACGACAAGACGGCCAATGCTTGTCGGACCCGGCTGACACGCGTCGCCCCGCCCGGCCGATTCCTTTAGGGATCGGCTGCAGCGGCTGCGGGCAAACCGCGAGCCCGTGGCCCCTGGGCGACCCCATTCGGGTCTTTAGAATGTCGGGTTTCGCCCCGGCGGGCACAGCCGCCCGGGAGCCCGTTTCGGCCGCCGCTTGCGCGGCCTGCGCAGCGGCTGCGCCGCGCCGGACCATCCATGACCCAGTTCGCCAAGGAAACCCTGCCCATCAGCCTCGAGGAGGAGATGCGGCGTTCCTACCTCGATTACGCGATGAGCGTGATCGTCGGCCGGGCCTTGCCCGATGCCCGCGACGGGCTCAAGCCCGTGCATCGCCGCGTGCTCTATGCGATGCACGAGCTGAACAACGACTGGAACCGGCCCTACAAGAAGTCCGCCCGTATCGTCGGCGATGTCATCGGTAAGTACCACCCGCACGGCGACACGGCGGTGTACGACACCATCGTGCGCATGGCGCAGGACTTTTCCTTGCGCCACATGCTGGTCGATGGCCAGGGCAACTTTGGCTCGGTCGACGGCGACAACGCCGCGGCCATGCGGTACACCGAAATCCGCCTGGCCAAGATCGCCCACGAGATGCTGGCCGACATCGACAAGGAGACCGTCGACTTCGGCCCCAACTACGACGGCTCCGAAAAAGAGCCGCTGGTGCTGCCCACGCGGCTGCCCAACCTGCTGGTCAACGGCTCGGCCGGCATCGCGGTGGGCATGGCCACCAACATCCCGCCGCACAACCTCAACGAGGTGGTGGATGCCTGCCTGCACCTGCTGAAGAACCCGCAGGCCTCCATCGACGAGCTGATGGAGATCATCCCGGCGCCGGACTTCCCCACGGCCGGGATCATCTATGGCCTGTCCGGCGTGCGCGACGGCTACCGCACCGGCCGCGGCCGGGTGGTCATGCGCGCCAAGTGCCACTTCGAGGACATCGACCGCGGCCAGCGCCAGGCCATCATCGTCGACGAAATCCCCTACCAGGTGAACAAGAAGAACCTGCTCGAGCGCATCGCCGAGCTGGTCAACGACAAGAAGATCGAGGGCATCAGCCACATCCAGGACGAGTCCGACAAGTCCGGGATGCGGGTGGTGATCGAGCTCAAGCGCGGCGAAGTGCCGGAGGTGGTGCTCAACAACCTCTACAAGCAGACCCAGCTGCAGGACACCTTCGGCATCAACATGGTGGCGCTGATCGACGGTCAGCCCAAGCTGTGCAACCTGAAGGACCTGGTCGAGATCTTCCTGGAGCACCGCCGCGAGGTGGTGACCCGGCGCACGGTCTACGAGCTGCGCAAGGCCCGCGAGCGCGGCCACGTGCTCGAAGGCCTGGCCGTGGCGCTGGCCAACATCGACGAGTTCATCGAGATCATCAAGAGCTCGCCCACGCCGCCGGTGGCCAAGGCGGCGCTGATGGACAAGAGCTGGGACTCCTCGCTGGTGCGCGAGATGCTCGCCCGCGCCGAGGGCGAGACCCCGGGCGGGCGCGAGGCCTTCCGCCCCGAGGGCCTGCCCGCGCACTACGGCATGCAGCCCGACGGCCTGTATCGCCTCTCCGATGACCAGGCCGGCGAGATCCTGCAGATGCGCCTGCAGCGCCTCACGGGCCTGGAGCAGGACAAGATCATCGGCGAGTACAAGGATGTGATGGCGCAGATCGCCGATCTGCTCGACATCCTGGCCCGCCCGGAGCGCGTCACCACCATCATCGCGGAGGAGCTGACGGCGCTGAAGCAGGAGTTCGGCCAGACCAAGATCGGCGCGCGCCGCTCGACCATCGAGCACAACGCGCAGGAGCTGGGCACCGAGGACCTCATCACGCCCACCGACATGGTGGTCACGCTCAGCCACACCGGCTACATCAAGAGCCAGCCGCTGGGCGAATACCGGGCGCAGCGTCGCGGCGGACGCGGCAAGCAGGCCACGCAGACCAAGGAAGACGACTGGATCGACCAGCTCTTCATCGCCAACACGCACGACTACATCCTGTGCTTCTCCAACCGTGGCCGCGTGTACTGGCTCAAGGTATGGGAGGTGCCGCAGGGCTCGCGCAACTCGCGCGGCAAGCCGATCGTCAACATGTTCCCGCTGCAGCCCGACGAGAAGATCACCGTCGTGCTGCCGCTCACCGGCGAGTTCCGCAGCTTCCCGGCGGACCACTATGTCTTCATGTCCACCGCCAAGGGCACGGTCAAGAAGACGGCGCTGGATGAGTTCAGCAACCCGCGCAAGGCCGGCATCATCGCCGTCGACCTCGACGAGGGCGACTTCCTCATCGGCGCGGCGCTCACCGATGGCAGGCACGACGTGATGCTGTTTTCCGATGGCGGCAAGGCCGTGCGGTTCGACGAGAACGACGTGCGCCCGATGGGCCGGCAGGCCCGCGGCGTGCGCGGCATGATGCTGGAGGAGACGCAGAGCGTCATCGCCATGCTGGTGGCCGAACAGGACGACGGCAGCCCGACGCCCGTGAGCGTGCTCACCGCCACCGAGAACGGCTACGGCAAGCGCACCAGCATCGTCGAGTACACCCGGCACGGCCGCGGAACCAAAGGCATGATCGCCATCCAACAATCCGAGCGCAACGGCCGCGTCGTGGCCGCCACGCTGGTGCGTCCGGAAGACGAGATCATGCTGATCACCGACCGCGGCGTGCTGGTGCGCACCCGCGTGTCCGAGATCCGTGAACTGGGCCGGGCCACGCAGGGCGTGACGCTCATCTCCCTGGACGAGGGCTCCAAGCTCAGCGGCTTGCAGCGCATCGTCGAAAACGACGCTCAAGGTGACGCCGCCGGCGACACCGGCGACGACCTTTCACCTGAAGAGACCCCGCAATGACGTTCTTCCGTCCCGCTCTGAAGTCCATCCTGGCCGCCGGCCTGATCGCCGCCACCGCGGTTGCCAGCGCGCAGGCCGCGCCGGCCAAGAAGGAGCTCGTGCAAAAGCTCCTGACGCTGCAGCAGCCGGGCGTCGAGGCACTGGCCCGCAACATCGCCGAGCGCCCGGCCCAGCAGCTCTGGCAGGGTGCGCTGCAGGCCATCCAGACCAAGGTGCCGGCGGAGAAGCGCGAGGCCGCTGCCAAGCAGGTGCAGGCCGATCTCACCAAGTTCGTCAACGAGGCCACGCCCATCATCCGTGACCGCGCCGTCAAGCTCATGCCCACCACCATCGGCCCGGTGCTGGAGCAGGAGATGACCGAAGACGAGCTCAAGCAGGTCATCGCCTGGCTGGAATCGCCGGTCAGCAAGAAGTTCGGCGAGCTGCAGCCCGACATGACGAATGCGCTGATCAAGGCCCTGCTGCCGGACGCCGCGCCGGTGATCGACCCCAAGCTCAAGCAGCTGGAGCAGCAGGTGGCCAAGACCCTGGGCATTCCGCTGCAGAACGCACCGGCCAACAACGGCAACGCCGGCAAGGCGCCGGCCAAGAAGTAAGCAACCCTGCAAGCGCCCCGCCCAGCGGGGCGTCCCCGGGCCGACACGATGACGCGACCCTATAACTTCTCCGCCGGCCCGGCGGCCCTGCCCGAAGCCGTGCTGCGGCAGGCCGCAGACGAGATGCTCGACTGGCACGGCTGCGGTATGGGCGTGATGGAGATGAGCCATCGCGGCCGTGAGTTCATGTCCATCGCGCAGCAGGCCGAGTCCGACCTGCGCGAGCTGCTGGCCGTGCCGGCCAGCCACCGCATCCTCTTCATGCAGGGTGGCGCGATCGCCGAGAACGCCATCGTGCCGCTGAACCTGTCGCAGGGCGGGGTGGCGGACTATGTCGTCTCGGGCTCGTGGTCCAAGAAGTCGTACAAGGAGGCGGCGCGCTACTGCCGTCCGCAGCTGGCCGCCACCAATGAAGAGGACGGCCAGCACACCAGGCTGCCGCAGCCGCAGAGCTGGCGGCTGAGCGACGACGCGGCCTACGTGCATCTGTGCAGCAACGAGACCATCCACGGGCTGGAGTGGCATGAGCTCCCGGATCTGCAGGCCCTGGGCTCGCGTGCGCCGCTGGTGATCGACTGCTCCTCGCACATCCTGTCGCGCCCGGTGGACTGGACCCGCGTGGCCGTGGCCTATGGCGGTGCGCAGAAGAACATCGGCCCGGCCGGGCTGACGCTGGTGATCGTGCGCGAGGATCTGCTGGGCCGCGCGCTGCCGATCTGCCCGTCGGCCTTCGACTACCAGGTGGTGGCCGAGCACGACTCCATGTACAACACGCCGCCCACCTACGCGATCTACATCGCCGGGCTGGTGTTCCGGTGGATCAAGGGCTTCGCCTTCGAGGGCCGCACCGGGCTGGCCGCCATCGAGGCGCAGAACATCGCCAAGGCGCAGTTGCTCTACGGCGCGCTTGATGACTCCGGCTGGTACGTGACTCGCGTGGCGCCCGAGGCGCGCTCGCGCATGAACGTGCCCTTCTTCCTGCCCGACACGCGGCTGGAGGAGCCGTTCCTCGCCGGCGCGCGCGAGGCCGGCCTGCTGCAGCTCAAGGGCCACAAGTCGGTGGGCGGGCTGCGTGCCAGCCTCTACAACGCCATGCCGCTGGCCGGGGTGCAGGCGCTCGTGGCCTACCTGCAGGACTTCCAGCGTCGCCATGGCTGATCAACCCGCATCCGCCGCCCCGCACGACCTGGGCAGCCTGCGCACGCAGATCGACGCGCTGGACCGCCAGCTGCTGGCCCTGCTCAACCAGCGCGCCGCGCTGGCCCTGGAAGTCGGCGAGATCAAGAAGCGCGAAGGCTCGCCGGTGTTCCGCCCCGAGCGCGAGGCCCAGGTCATCGACGGCCTGAAGGCCGCCAACCCCGGGCCGCTGAAGAACGAGAGCGTGGCGCCCATCTGGCGCGAGATCATGTCGGCCTGCCGCGCGCTGGAGTCACCCACCCGCGTGGCCTACCTGGGTCCGGCCGGCACCTTCAGCGAGGAGGCCGCGCTCGGCTTCTTCGGCTCGTCCATCCTGCGCGTGCCCGGCGGCAACATCGACGAGGTGTTCCGCGCCACGGCCGCTGGCGCGGCTGACTTCGGCATCGTGCCGGTGGAGAACTCCACCGAGGGCATGGTCGCCCGCTCGCTGGACCTGTTCTTGAGCACGCCGCTGACGATCGTCGGCGAGACCAGCCTGCCGGTGCGGCACAACCTGCTGCGCAAGCAGCCCGGGCGCGAGGGCATCCGCGCCGTCTGCGCGCATCCGCAGGCGCTGGCACAGTGCCACGCCTGGCTCAGCCGCCACTTGCCCGATGCCGAGCGCCATCCGGTGGACAGCAATGCCGAAGGCGCCCGCCTGGCCGCCGCCGACGAGAGCCTGGCGGCCATCGCCAGCACCCGCGCAGCCAGCGAATACGGCCTGCACGTCATCGATGCGGCCATCCAGGACGATCCGCACAACCGCACCCGCTTCGCCGTGGTGGCGCTGCCCGGCACGCACCCGCAGCCCAAGCCTTCGGGCCACGACTGCACCAGCCTGGTCGTCTCGGTGGCCAACCGGCCCGGCGCGGTGCACGACATGCTGGTGCCACTCAAGCGCCACGGCGTGTCGATGACGCGGCTGGAGTCGCGCCCGGCGCGCTCGGGTCAGTGGGAATACGTCTTCTACATCGACCTGGCCGGCCATCCGGACGAGCCCGCCGTGGCCGCCGCGCTGGACGAGTTGCGCGGCCAATGCTCCTTCTTCAAGCTGCTCGGCGCCTACCCGCTGGACACGCACTAGACCCGCCCCCGGACCGGACAGACCGACATGGCCACCCAGCGCCGCGCCGCCGCCCCCATGTTCAATCAGCTCGGCCTCATCGGCTGCGGGCTGATGGGCGGCTCCTTCGCGCTGGCGCTCAAGCAGGCCGGCCTGGTCGGCCGCGTGGTCGGCTACAGCAAGTCGCCGTCCACCGTGGAGAAGGCCCGCCGCCTGGGCGTGATCGACGTGGCGGCGGAGTCGGCCCTGCTGGCCGTCTCGGGATCGGACATCGTGCTCATCGCTGTGCCGGTGGCCGCCACCGAAGCGACCTTCAAGGCCATCCGCCACCTGGTGGAGCCCGGCATGCTGGTGATGGACGTGGGCAGCACCAAGGCTGACGTCGTCGTCGCGGCCAAGCGCGTGCTGCGCGAGCGCGCCGCCTGTTTCGTGCCTGCCCACCCGATCGCCGGCAAGGAGCACGCGGGCGTGGAGCATGCCGACGCCCAGCTTTACGCCGGCCGTCAGGTCATCCTGACGCCCACGCCGCAGAACGACGCCGAGCTGGTGCAAAAGGCCACCGACGTGTGGGCCGCCATCGGCTGCCAGGTGCTCAAGATGCGGCCGGAGAACCACGACGCCGCCTATGCCGCCGTCAGCCACCTGCCACACCTGCTGGCGTTCGCCTTCTTCCAGGCGATTGCCGGACAGCCGGCGGGCAAAGACTTCCTGCAGCTCGCCGGCCCGGGGTTTCGCGACTTCACCCGCATCGCGGCCAGCGACCCGGCCGTCTGGCGCGACATCCTCATGGCCAACCGCGAAGAGGTGCTGCGGCAGTCCGCGCTGTTCCGGGCGGTGCTCGACGACTTCGAGGCCTGCATGCGCGAAGGCAAGCCTGACGCGCTGGAAGAGCGCATCCGCCGCGCGTCCCTGGCGCGCAGTCAGTGGCACCTCGGCGGCCGCAGCCGCCGCGAGGGCTGAAACTCTCCTTTGCCGCGCCGGCCCGGTTGCACGCGACTGCTGCTGACGAGCGACGCAGCGGTCGCCCCCTGATCACTCCGATGTACACCACCGCCCATCTCGATCTTCCCCCGCTGGTTGGCGTGAACGGCAGCGTGCGCCTGCCGGGGTCCAAGAGCATCTCCAACCGGGTGCTCCTGCTGGCCGGCCTGAGCGAGGGAACCACCCGCGTCGTCGACCTGCTGGCCTCGGACGACACCCGCGTCATGCTCGACGCCCTGCGCGCGCTGGGCTGCACCATCGTGCCCGATGGTGACGCGCTGCTGATCACCGGCCTGGGCGGGCGGCTGCATGCGCGCGAGGCCAAGCTTTTCTTGGGCAACGCCGGCACGGCCATGCGCCCGCTGACTGCCGCGTTGGCACTGCTGGCCGCCGACCAGGGGGGCGTGTTCGAGCTCAGCGGCATTGCGCGCATGCACGAGCGGCCCATCGGCGATCTGGTGGAGGCGCTGCGCCCGCTGGGCTGCCGTATCGACTACCTGGGCAACCCGGGCTATCCGCCGCTGCGCCTGGCGCCCGGCACGCTGCAGCTGGGCGCGCCCATCCGCGTGCGCGGTGATGTGTCCAGCCAGTTCCTCACCGCGCTGCTGCTGGCCCTGCCACTGGTGGCGCGCGACCGCGATCTGGTGGTGGAGGTGATCGGCGAGCTGATCTCCAAGCCCTACATCGAGATCACGCTCAATCTCCTGCAGCGCTTCGGCATCGCGGTGCAGCGCGACGGCTGGCAGCGCTTCACCATCCCGCGCGGCAGCGCCTACCGATCCCCGGGCGAGATCCCGGTAGAGGGCGATGCCTCGTCCGCGTCCTACTTCATCGCCGCCGGCGCCATCGCTGCCATCGGCGTGCCGCTGCGCATCGAGGGCGTGGGCGAATCCTCCATCCAGGGCGACATCCGCTTCGTGGAGGCCGCGCGGGCGATGGGTGCGGACATCACCAGCGAGGCCAACGCGCTGAACGTCAAACGCGGCGCCTGGCCGCTCAAGGCCATTGAGCTGGACTGCAATGCCATCCCCGACGCCGCCATGACGCTGGCTGTGATGGCCCTCTATGCCCAGGGCACGACACGGCTGACCAACATCGCCAGCTGGCGCGTCAAGGAGACCGACCGCATCGCCGCCATGGCCACCGAGCTGCGCAAGCTGGGCGCCACGGTCCAGGCCGGCGACGACTTCATCGCCGTCACGCCGCCCGAGCGCTGGCGCGCCGCCAGCATCCACACCTACGACGACCACCGCATCGCGATGTGCTTCTCGCTGGCGGCCTTCAACCCGCTGGCGCCGGTCACACACGCGATGGCGGTGCGCGGGGCCGAGGTCTACCAGCTGTCACCGGGCCAGGGCCCGCAGGCGCTGCCGGTGCGCATCGAAGACCCAAAGTGCGTCGGCAAGACCTACCCGGACTACTTCGAGCACCTGTTCCAGGTCGCCCAGGCCCGGGCCGAGGACATCCCGGTGCTGACCGTGGATGGCCCCACCGCCTCCGGCAAGGGCACCCTGGCGGGCGAGCTGGCCGACCGGCTGGGCTTCCACCTGCTGGACTCGGGCTCGCTCTACCGCGCCACGGCGCTGGCCGCGCTGCGCCGCGGCGTGCCGATCGACGACGAGGCAGCCGTGGCCCGGCTGGCCGGCGCGCTCAAGCTGCGCTTCGACGGCCCCCACGCCTGGCTGGACGGCGAGGAGGTGACCCACGCGCTGCGCGACGAGCTGGTCGGCCAGAGCGCCTCGCGCATCGCCGCCTTCCCGCTGGTTCGCCAGGCGCTGCACCAGCTGCAGCTGAGCTTCCGCCGCCTGCCGGGCCTGGTCGCCGATGGCCGCGACATGGGCACGGTGATCTTTCCCGGCGCCAGGCTCAAGGTTTTCCTCACTGCGAGCACGGCCAAAAGGGCCGAGCGGCGCTATAACCAATTGATTTCCAAGGGGTTTCCTGCTAACCTCGACACCCTTTTGGCCGACCTAGAGGTGCGGGATGCGCGGGACAAATCGCGCAGCGTCGCGCCGCTCAAGCCGGCTGAGGATGCCCGCTTGCTCGACAACTCCGAGATGAGCATCGACGAATCGGTCGATGCCGTCCTGCAGTGGTGGGAGGCGGGCCAGCCCTTCGTGGGGCTGGACACGGCTGCGGATGCGGCCGGGCCCGGCCCGGTGCAGGGCTAGTTCAGGCTCCGGCCTTCGCTGCGTCGCCGCCCGGCGGCCAGTTCGGCAGATGCCTTGCGCCTCCACGCAAGGCCTGCCTTGGAGGTCGGTTGTGCAACGCAACTGCTGCGCCCCTGCAACGGGAGTCGCGGCCACTCCAGCCGGGTGTAGCCGGCTCATCAGGAACTTTCCATGTCCCAAGTCCAAACCGCCTCGTCGCAAGGCTCCGAGTCCTTCGCCGCCCTCTTCGAGGAATCCCTGCAGCGCGCCAACATGCGCGCCGGCGAAGTCATCTCGGCCGAGGTGGTCCGCGTCGAGCACAACTTCGTGGTCGTCAATGCCGGCCTGAAGTCCGAGGCCTATGTGCCGATCGACGAATTCCGCAACGACCAGGGCGAGCTCGAAGTCCAGGTCGGCGATTTCGTCTCGGTGGCCATCGACGCGATCGAGAACGGCTACGGCGACACCATCCTGTCGCGTGACAAGGCCAAGCGCCTGGCCTCCTGGCTGTCGCTGGAGACCGCGCTGGAATCCGGCGACTTCGTCACCGGCACCGTCTCCGGCAAGGTCAAGGGCGGCCTGACCGTGCTGGTCAACGGCATCCGCGCCTTCCTGCCCGGCTCGCTGATCGACACGCGCCCGGTCAAGGACATGAGCCCGTACGAAGGCAAGACGCTGGAGTTCAAGGTCATCAAGCTCGACCGCAAGCGCAACAACGTCGTGCTGTCGCGCCGTGCCGTGGTCGAAGCCTCGATGGGCGAAGAGCGCGCCAAGCTGCTGGAGACGCTGCGCGAAGGCGCCATCGTCCACGGCGTGGTCAAGAACATCACCGAATACGGCGCGTTCGTGGACCTGGGCGGCATCGACGGCCTGCTGCACATCACCGACATGGCCTGGCGCCGTGTCCGTCATCCGAGCGAAGTGGTCACCGTGGGCCAGGAGCTGGATGCCAAGGTCCTCAAGTTCGACGCCGAGAAGAACCGCGTCTCGCTGGGCCTGAAGCAGATGGGCGACGACCCGTGGGTCGGTGTGTCGCGCCGCTACCCCAACGGCACCCGCCTGTTCGGCAAGGTCACCAACATCGCCGACTACGGTGCCTTCGTCGAGATCGAGCCGGGCATCGAAGGCCTGGTGCACGTCTCCGAGATGGACTGGACCAACAAGAACGTCGCCCCGTCCAAGGTCGTGTCCCTGGGCGAAGAAGTCGAGGTCATGGTCCTGGAGATCGACGAGGACAAGCGCCGCATCTCGCTGGGCATGAAGCAGTGCAAGCCCAACCCCTGGGACGACTTTGCCGCCACCTTCAAGCGCGGCGACCGCGTCAAGGGCCCGGTCAAGTCGATCACCGACTTCGGCGTCTTCGTCGGCCTGGCTGCCGGCATCGACGGCCTGGTGCACCTGTCGGACCTGTCCTGGAACGAGACCGGCGAAGCCGCCGTGCGTAACTTCAAGAAGGGCCAGGAGGTCGAGGCCATCGTGCTGGGCATCGACGTCGAGCGCGAGCGCATCTCCCTGGGCATCAAGCAGCTCGATGCTGATCCGTTCACCAACTACACGGCCGTCAACGACCGTGGCCAGACGGTGACCGGCACGGTCAAGACCGTGGACGCCAAGGGTGCGGAGATCCAGCTGGCCGATGAGGTCACCGGCTACCTGCGCGCTTCCGAGATCGCCCGCGACCGCGTCGAAGACGCCCGCAACGTGCTCAAGGAAGGCGACGAGGTCACCGCGCTGATCATCAACATCGACCGCAAGACCCGCTCCATCCAGCTGTCCATCAAGGCCAAGGACAATGCCGAGCAGCAGGAAGCCCTGCAGCGCCTGGCCGGCGAAAGCGCGGGCAATGCCGGCACCACCAGCCTGGGTGCGCTGCTCAAGGCCAAGCTGGGCGACCAGAACAACGGCTGATCCCTTCAGCCCTGGACTGGCCCGGCGGCCGGTCCGCGGGGCAGCCGCTTCGACCGCGCGTCGGGGTGGCGCTCCGCCGATCGCCGCCGGCAGCTCCGAGGCCCGCAAGGGCCTCGGGTCTGCGAAGAGTCCGTTGCCGGGCGGCGCCCGCAGCGGATTCCTCACAGATCACTGCATCACAGCCATGACCCGTTCCGACCTCGTGGCGCTGCTGGCCGAGCGTTTTGGCCAGCTGACCCACCGCGACGCCGAGTTCGCGGTCAAGACCATGCTCGATGCGATGAGCGACGCGCTCTCGCGCGGCCACCGCATCGAGATCCGGGGCTTCGGCAGCTTCTCGATCAACCGCCGCCCGCCGCGCATGGGCCGCAACCCGCGCTCCGGCGAGCAGGTGCTGATCCCCGAGAAGCTGGTGCCGCACTTCAAGCCGGGCAAGGCGCTGCGCGAGGCGGTCGATGCCCGTGCCGAGGCCCAGGCCGCCGCTGCCGCGGCGCAGCAGCCGCCCGGGGCTGGCGCACAGCCGGGTGCCGGGGCCGCCGACCCGGCCACGATCGCGCCAGCCCTGCCGGTGGCGGCGGGCGAGGACCGCTGAGCCGCGGATCACCGGCATGCGCATCCTCGCCTGGCTGGCCCGCGCCCTCGTCTTCTTCGTGCTGTTCGCCTTTGCGCTGAACAACCAGCACGAGGTCACGCTCAAGTGGTTCTTCGGCGCCGAGTCCAGCGCCCCCATGGTCTTCATCGTGCTGGCGGTGTTCGCCCTGGGCTGCGCCTTCGGCGCGCTGGCCATGGTGCCGAGCTGGTGGCGCCACCGCCGCCGCGCCGCGCTGCGCCAGGCCACCGATGCGCCCGTGCCCGCCGACGAAGCCGGGCCGGCCAGCGAGCCGCTGCCCGCCCACCCGCCCCGCGAAGGGCTCTAGATTCCGCCGCCCGGCGGTCGACGATGGACTTTTCCTTCCAGTGGCTGCTGCTCGGCCTGCCCCTGGCCTTCGCGCTGGGCTGGCTGGCGTCCCGCCTGGACCTGCGCCAGATGAAGCGCGAGGAACAGGCCTCGCCCAAGGCCTACTTCAAGGGCCTGAACCTGCTGCTCAATGAGCAGCCCGACAAGGCCATCGATGCCTTCATCGAGGCCGTGCAGGCCGACCCGGACACGTCCGACCTGCACTTCGCGCTGGGCAACCTCTTTCGCCGCCGCGGCGAGTACGAGCGCGCCATCCGCGTGCACCAGCACCTGCTGGCCCGCGGCGACCTGCCGCGCGCCGAGCGCGAGCGTGCGCAGTACGCGCTGGCGCAGGACTTCCTCAAGGCCGGCCTCTTCGACCGCGCCGAGGACGCCTTTGCCGCGCTGGAGGGCACGGCCTTCGCCACCGACGCCCGGCTGGCCCTGCTGACCCTCTACGAGCGCACGCGCGACTGGCCGGCGGCCATCGAATGCGCCCGCCGCCTGGAGCAGGCGGGCGCCGGCTCCTTCGCCGGCCGCATCGCCCATTACTGCTGCGAGCTGGCCGTGGAGGCCGATGCGCGCGGTCAGGCCGAGGAAGCCGAGGCCGCGCTCGCCCGCGCCCGCGAGGCCGCGCCCCAGGCCGCCCGCCCGCTGATCCTGGCCGGCCAGCGACTGGCCCGCGCCGGCCGCCACGAGCAGGCGCTGCAGACCTGGCGTGAGCTGCAGGCCGTGCAGCCGGCCGCGTTCTCGCTGATCGCCGACGACTACGCGCGCAGCGCCGTCGCCGCCCACGAGGAAGCCGAGGCCCTGGCGCAGCTGGCCCAGCTCTACGAGCGCGCGCCCTCGGTGGACGTGCTGCAGGCCCAGGACCGCCTCACGCCCGACGCCGGTCAGCGCCGAGCCCGCATGCTGGCTCACCTGCAGCAGCAGCCGTCGCTGTCCGCCGCTCTGGGCCTGCTGCAGGAGCGCCTCAACACCGACCGCCCGCTGGAGCTGCGCGAGCTGGAGAGCCTGCAACAGGCCATCGCCACCGCCGCCAAGCCGCTGCAGCGCTACCGCTGCGCCGCCTGCGGCTTCGAGGCCCAGCGCTACTTCTGGCAATGCCCGGGCTGCCAGGGCTGGGACACCTACCCGCCGCGGCGGCTGGAAGACCTTTAAGGCTTGATATGGCTGCGCGGCGCAGCCGCTCCTGAGCCGCCTAGAACGGCGAGGTGCCCGGAGCTGCTCCCATTCCCAGGGACAAGTTCACCGCCGTGAGGCGTGCGTGCAGGGCAGGCAATTCGTCTCGGATCGTCTTCCACACGATTTCCAGGTCGACCTTGTCGTAGCCGTGGGAGACGCGGTTGCGCATCGTGTACATCACCTCCCAAGGGATGTCGCGGTGCTCTGCGGCAAACGCCGGGGCCGCGCGCAGGATGTTGTTGGATGCTTCGCCAATGATCTCGATGTTGCGAATCACCGCGTCCTGCACCAGCTCGCTGTTCAGGAAGCCTGCCTCGTCCATGTCCGCCGTGTAGCGGCCGATGCGCTCGATGGCCTTGAGCATGTGGCCAAGGTAGTCCGCGACGCGCACCGCCTTGTTCATACCGGCATGGCTTCAGAGAGCACCACATCGCGGACGTGCTCGGGCAGGGCCTTGGGTGTGAGCACATCCACCGATACGCCCAGCAGATGCTGTAGCTCCACCTGGATGGCAGCCACGTCCATCAACGTGGTTTCAGGCGTGGGGTCGATCAGGATGTCGAGGTCACTGTCATCGGTGTCCAGGCCGTGCCGCACCGAGCCGAACACCCGGGCGTTGCAGGCGCGGTGCGACTCGACCACACGGCGGATCGCGTCCCGGTTCAAGGCCAGAGCTTCAGAGGGCTTCACGTCTGCTCTCCCTAATCAGACCGGTTCATGTTAGAGCACGGGACGGCTCGCACATAGCGGACGGTCATTGCGCTGGCGCCTGCCGGGATCCTCCGGTGGCAGTCTGCCGCAAGCCCGCCTCAGGCGGCTGACTGGATCCTCACCAGCCCCGCGTAGATCCCGCCCAGGGCCATCAGCTCGGCATGCGTGCCGGCCTCGGCCACCCGGCCTTCGGCCATCACGTAGATGCGGTCAGCGTTGCGGATGGTGCTCAGGCGGTGGGCGATGAGGATCAGCGTCTTGGAGCGGCGCATCTCCTCGATGGAGCGCTGCACCACGGATTCGGACTCGGAATCGAGCGCCGAGGTGGCCTCGTCGAAGATCCACACCGCCGCGTCGCGGTAGAGCGCGCGGGCGATCGCCAGGCGCTGGCGCTGGCCGCCCGAGAGCTTGCTGCCGTTGGTGCCGATGGCCGTGTCGATGCCCTCGGGCAGCGTGTCGATGAAGCTCATGAGATTGGCCGCGCGCAGGCAGGCGACGACCTTGTCGCGGTCCACGCCGGCCGGGGCGGCATAGGCCACGTTCTCGGCGATGGAGCCGTCGAAGAGCACGATGTCCTGCGACACCACCGCGAAGTGCCGGCGCAGGTTGGCCAGCTTGAGCGTGTCGATGGGCACGCCGTCGAGCAGGATGCGCCCGCCCTGCGGATGGGCGAAGCGCAGCAGGCTGCTGACCACGGTGGTCTTGCCGGCGCCGGACGAGCCGACCAGGGCCACCGTCTGGCCGGCCGGGATGTGCAGGTTCAGGTCGCTCAGCGCCGGCTGGCTGGCGCCCTCGTACTGCAGCGTCACATGCTCGAAGTCGATCTCGCCACGGCAGCGGGCCAGCTCGCCGTCGCCGGTCTCCGGCTCGGGCGGCGTGTTCATCAGCTCGAAGGCGCCGCCCACGCTGATGAGCGAATTGGTGATGGGCTGGTAGACGTCCGTCAGGTGGCGCATCGGCGAGATGATCATCAGCAGCGCCGTGATGAAGGAGACGAACTCGCCCACCGTGGCCTGCCCCTGCGAGGCCTGCCACAGCGCCAGCGTCAGGATGATGGCCACGCCGATGGAGGCGGTGACCTGCGTCAGCGGCGTGACCAGCGCGCCGGCGGTGATGTGCTTCATCACCATGCGGCGCTGGTGCACGGCCTCCTTCTCGAAGCGGCCGTACTCGAACTCGGCCGCATCGAAGGTGCGCACCACGCGCCAGGCGCGGGCGTTGTCGTCCACCATGCCCACCAGCCGCATCTGCGACTGGTATTGCTCATGGCCCACCTTGGACAGCCGCCGCTGCACCAGCTTCACCAGCAGGCCCAGCAGCGGCATGGTCACCAGCGACACCAGCGTGAGCTGCCAGTTCAGATAGAACAGGTAGCCCAGCAGGAAGAGCAGCGTGGTGGAGTCGCGCAGCAGCGTGGTCAGCGCGCCGCTCAGGCCCCCGATGGCGAACTGCGGGTCGTTGATGACCTTGCTGACCGCGATGCCGGGACTGACGTGGGTGAACACCTTGGCATCGGCGCGCAGCAGCGCCCGCATGAGGTCGCGGCGCAGCCCCAGCACGGTGGCTGATGAGGCGGAGTTGAGTGCATACGCGCCGGCGTAGTTGGCCAGGCCACGGGCCAGGAACAGGCCGACCACCACGATCGGCACGATCCAGATGGGGTACTTCAGCCCCTCCTGGAAGCCGGAGTCCAGCAGCTTCTTGAACAGGGCCGGCACCAGCGGCTCGATGGCCGAGCCGAGAATGAAGAAGCCGACCGAGGCGGCTGCCATGCGCCATTGCGGGCGGGCGTAGTTGAGCAGCTGGCGGGCGTTGTCGCGGAGGTTCATGCGGGAGGGCCGGCAGCCGGGCACGAGAGCGCCCGCCGGCCGTGGCAGGGGGGACGGCGCAGGGGCGACATTGTCGCGCCCTCACCCCGGCTGCAGGCGGCAGGCCGGCGCGCCGCGTGTCAGATCTGCGACGGGGCCGCCCGGGCAGCCAGCAAGGCGCTGATCGCCGCGCGCACGTCGGCCAGCGAGGGCCGCTGACCCTTGCCGCCCAGGCTGCGCACCGGCCCGGGGCCGGTCACGCCGGCCAGGCCCGGCTCGTGGTCGCAATACAGGCCCAGCGTCGGCGCGCCGTGCGCGGCAGCCAGGTGGGTCAGCCCGGTGTCCAGGCCCACGACCAGGCCGGCTGCGGCCAGCCGCTCCGCGGCCTGGGCCACGGTCAGGAAGGGCGGCACCGTGGCCGCCGGGCCGATGCCCGCGGCGATCTCGCGGGCGCGGGCTTCTTCGTCCGGGCTGCCCCACAGGATCTCCAAGCTCCAACCGTCTTCGGCAAGCTCGCGCCCGATGGCGATCCAGTCGGCCAGCGGCCAGAGCTTCTCCGGCCGGCTGGCGCACGGAATCAGCATGGCGGTGCGCGGCGCACCGGCCACAAGCGGCGGCACGGGCAGGCCGAAGTCCGGCGGACCGGCCGGCGGCGGCAGGCCCAGCGCCAGGGCCACCAGGCGCCGGCAGCGCTCCACCGCATGCAGCTGGCGCGACACCGCGCAGCGGCGCCTGTAGAACAGCGAGGCCAGCGGCTCGCGCGCGCTGCGCCAGCCGTAGCCGGCGATGGGGCCGTGTGCCCGGCGGGCCAGCAGCGCGCTCTTGAGCAGGCCCTGCAGGTCGATGATCAGGTCGTAGGGCTCGGCATCCAGCAGCGCCTGCCATTGCGCCATCTCCGCGCGCGTCTGTGCTGAGCGCAGCGACTTGCGCCAGCGGCGCCACGGCGTGGGGATGACCCGCCGCACGCCGGGATGGCGCTGCGCGATGGCCGCAAACGGCGGCTCGACCATCCAGTCCACCTGCGCCTGCGGCAGGGCGCGCAGCAGGTCGGTGACCGCCGGCAGGGCATGCACCACATCGCCCATGGAGCTCATCTTGACGATGAGGATGCGGGGGGCGGTGGGCAGGGCGAGGGGCATGACGAAAAGGGCAGGGGCCGGATGGCCAGGATGCTGAGGCACTCGCTGGCGCGAATGGTCGTGTCGGCAGCGTGTCGCACAGCGGCGTGGCGGCTGACCGCCTTGACGATCCGGCCAGGCGCCGCGCTTGTCCGGAGCCGTGGCTGTCGCGGCCGGGCGCCGCCGCAAGCCGCCGCCAGGCCGCAGCCTCAACCCGCTCGTGCGGCCCGCTCGGCCACCAGCGCCGGGTTGAAGCGCGGGTCGTTGTACATCTTGAACTGGCGATAGACCTTGAAGTACGCCCGGCCAGCCCGGCAGTCGGCCAGCAGGGCATCCAGGCAGCCGGCCAGGTCCGTGCGCTGGCGCTCCAGCCGGGCCAGCTTGGCGCGGGCTTCGGCGCGATGGGTCTCATCGACATCGGTGCGCGCGCACTGCTGACGCATGGCGTGGATCTTCAGCGCCAGGATGGACAGCCGGTCGATCATGCTGCCAGCCGTCTCGCTGTTCAGGCGGGCGCCTGCCGGCACACGCGACACCGGGTCCGCTGTGCCGGCAGTGGCCGGCTCTACAAGGCCCAGCTCCAACAGCAGGATCTCGTCGATGCGCTCAGTGGCGTCGTTCCGTGCCTGGTTGTGGCGGTCGATGGCTCGCTTGTTGGCGGCGATTTCTGCATCGCTCACCCTCGTGCGCCGTGCCAAATCTTCCTCAGCCCAGAGACTGGCATTGTGGTGGTGGTTCGTGGCTATCCAGTAGCGCAACCAGGCCTGGCTGCCGGTGCCCGGCAACGGCTCGACCGGCGTGCCTGCGGCAGCGGGCGGCCACGCGGCCGCCAGCGCTGCATCGTGTAGCGCAGGGGCCGACGTGCCGAGGGTTTCGATCAGCTCCATGTCAGGGCGCTCGGGACAAAGTGCGCATTATCTTGCCCCGATCAACGGCAGGCACAATGTTGCCCTCCTGCAATCCAGCCTCCACCGCGGCTCATTCCTTCGTTAATGGTCCCTTCAGCCTTCCCGGCCAAGCACGTCGCTTTGCAGCGAAGAGCGCAAGACGGCCATGCGCCTGAACATATGCAGGCAGCGAGATGGTTGGCATGAGCTCTTCCGCTGCGCCGGATGGTCGGCTTCGCGTGCTGCACTTCGTCTCGGGCGGCTTCTCCGGCGCCACCCAGGTGGCCATCGACCTGGCTCGCGCGGCTGCGCGGCGAGGCGATGCCGAGGCTGTCCTTGTGCTCAGACGCAAGCGGCGCATGCCACTGGATCGGATCGCAGCATTGCGTGCAGAGGGCTTGGACGTGCGCATGGTGCCGGGCTGGGCGCATGTGGCCACCGTGCTGGCCCTTTGCCGACTCTGCCGTGATTGGAGGCCGGACGTGTTGCTGGCTCACGGCTTCAGCGAACACCTGTGGGGGCGCTTTGCGGGCCTGCTGGCGCGCGTCCCGGTCCTCGTCCATGTCGAGCACAACTCCCGTGAGCGCTATACCGCCTGGCGGCTCATCCAGGCCCGCTGGCTGGCCGCCCGCACGGCTGCCATCGTCGGCTGCTCAGCCAGCGTCTCGCGGCGCCTGGCCGAGCTGGGCTTCCCGGCGAGCCGCATCGAGACCATACCCAACGGTATTGATTTCAGGCGCTTCCAATCTGCCGCAAGCCTCCCATATCAGCAAAGGGAGACAGCCATCGTCATGGTGGCGCGGTTCTCTGCCCAGAAGGACCACCTCACCCTCATCGAGGCGCTGGCCTTGCTCCGCGCAGCGGGGCTGTCCCCAGCGCTCTACTTGGCCGGCTCCGGCAGCCGTCGCCATGAGGCAGCTGTGCGTCGGCGGGTCGATCAGCTGCAACTGCAAGATCAGGTCCGATTCCTGGGGCAGCATGCCGACATTCCGGGCCTGCTGGGCCGCACCGCCATCGCCGCCCTGAGCACCCATTACGAAGGCATGCCCTTGGCAGTGATTGAAGCGATGGCGGCGGGCTGCGCTGTCGTCGCCACGCGGGTCAGCGGCGTGGTGGACGTCATTGAAGACGGGGTTACCGGCTTGCTGTGCCCGCCGCGTGACGCCAGGGCCCTCTCGCTTGCCCTGGAGAAACTGCTGCGCCACCGCGCCTTGGCGCAGCGTCTGGCACAAGCGGCGCAAGACAGAGCAATGTTTGACCATGCACTGGAAACCCAGGCCGAGCGCTATTACGCGCTGTACATGCGTCTGGTGAACGAGCGCCGCAGCCCGCACCGTTTGAAAGAGGGCGGTTGACGATGACTTCCCCGACCAAGGCTGGCGGCCGCCCCTGGCTCAGCATCCTCATACCGGTCTACAACGTGGAGCCCTACCTGGACGAGTGCTTGGACTCCGTCTTGTCGCAGGCCGGCGAAGGCGTGGAGGTGATCGCACTGGATGACTGCGCCACCGACGGCTCGGCCGCCGTGCTGGCCCGGCGCGTGGAGGGTCATCGCGGCCCGGCCTCTTTCCGCGCCATGCGCCACGAGCGCAACGGCGGGTTGAGCGCCGCGCGCAACACCCTGCTGGCGGCGGCCCGCGGCCAGTACATCTGGTTCGTCGACTCGGACGACTACCTGGCCCCCGGCGCGGTGGCCGAGCTCCAGGCCATCGTCACACGGCACCACCCGGACCTGGTCCTGTGCGACTACCGCATCCAGCGCCCGAAGATGACGCTCAAGCACCGCCTGCGCGGCGAGCTGCACCGCGTCACCTTTGCCGGCGCCTCCGAGCAGCTGGTGCGCGACCGCGACGAGCTGATCCGCGGCCTCTTCATGGCCGGGCAGATGTTCGCCTGGGCCAAGATCTTCCGCCGGAACATCTGGCCGACGGATGCACCGCTCTTCGAGCCCGGCCGCTACTTCGAGGATGCCCACGCCATGCCGCTGCTGGCCCTGCGTGCGCAAAGCCACTATCACGCGCGCCGGCCCTGGGTGGTCTACCGCCACCGGCCGGGCAGCATCCTGCGCACGATGGATGCCCGCAAGTGTGCCGATCTGGCCGATGCCTTCGGCGACTTCGCCGAGCGCTGCCGTGCTGACGGCGTGCAGCTAAGCCATGCGGCCCGCTTTGCGGTAGCCCATCAGTCGGCCAAGAACTTCATTGCGGCATGCAGGCATTTGTCGACGATTGAGACAGGTTGGTTCGATCAGTGTGCCGAACGCTTTCGAAGCGAATTCCAAAATAGCGCAATGCTTAGCCCGGGAATGCTAATTCTTTTTTACTTGACGAGGGGGTGGCCTTGGCGTGCCATCCGGCTCGCTGTTTGGCTAAAAAACCCTACTATTGTTGGGTCGGTTCTAGGGCGCATTCGGCGCGCCCGCATTTTTAATCTTTAGTTGCGATTATTGTATGGTTGATGAACGTTTGGATTTGACTGCTGGTGATTATCACGCTTTTCACTTCTCGGAGCATTTTCTTAGGGAAGGTGTTCAAAACACTGCCCCCGTGGTCTGTGACCGGCCGCGCATGGCCTGACAATACAGCCATGAAGCAACAAGACCTTGGACTGAACCTGAGCAAGCGGCGCACGCGCAAGGCTGTGTTTCTGGACGAGATGAACCTGGTGGTGCCGTGGTCCGAGCTGCTGGCGCTGATTGCACCGCACGCCCCGCGTGCCAAGACCGGCAGGCCCCCGTTTGAGCTGGAGACCATGCTGCGCATCCACTTCGTCCAGCAATGGTTCGGCCTGTCCGACCTGGCCATGGAAGAGGGCTCTCCGTCATTTCGTGTGGAACCCAACAGTCACAATGCTCCCCTGGTTGTTGAGCCCGGTGGACATGTGCCAACCCAACAGTCACAATGACTCCTGGTCGTCGAGCCCGGTGGGCATGTGTGCAGGGCGCTTGTCGGCCCGCGGCCCTACGCAATCAAATTACCGGACAACCATCATCTCCGCCCAGTTCATGAGCATCGACGTCTCGCTTGTTCTCAATGCCCACCGCGAAGCGCATTACATAACCCGGACCCTGCGCTCAATTTACGATCAGGTCATCTTCGCCCGCCATCATGGTCTGTCGTGCGAACTCATTGTCGTCTTAGACGATCCTGATCCGGTGACCGAGGGCGCGTTCGACAATTGGGATTACGGCTTTCTAACTACACACACGATTCTTCGTATCCACGAGCGCTCACTTGCGCGGGCGCGTAATTATGGCTGCCGTACAGCACAAGGAAAGTATGTCGCGCTATTGGATGCCGACGACTTATGGTCTTATAACTCTCTGGTGGAGAAGGTGCGCACAGCCCAGCACCAGCCGCGCACTATCATCCTTCCCGAGTATGTTTACGCGTTTGGAGATCGACACTTTCTTTGCCGCTATCAGACTGCCAATCCGCGAGCGTTAATTGACAACCATCCCTACATCTCACAAATTTTCGCACCCAGGGCTTTGTGGGCCGAGCTCGAGTATGCACACCCCGACGTTTCAAGAGATTACGCATACGAAGATTGGCACTTTCACTGCGAAAGCATCGCAAAGGGCTGGAACTTCGATTCAGCACCCTCTACCGTCTTGTTCTATCGGCAACACGCCCGGAGTATCATGGCTCAGAGCCGACGCCTTCATGCGTATTTCGTGCAGAGCCGTAGTTCCCTATTCGACCCCGAAGTATATTTCGCTACATGTAACGAGGATGCGATCGCCCCCCTGCAAAGACGTCCGAACTTCGGCGTTTCCAAGACTGCTCTCACCGCCGCGTTTTGGCGCGATACCGCGGATAGAAAAGCCATCCAACTCGCATCGGAGATCGAGCCTGCCATCGACCCTGAGAAGTCCAGCAAATGCCTGATGGATGTGGCGTACATGCCGCCCACAGCTGTAGGCGACCTCTATCTGAGGATATGTGAGGCGGTAAGGAATTGCGCCATAAAGTCGAACTACACTGACGTAATCCTCCTCCCCAGCCTTTGCGTCGGAGGAGGCGAGAAGTACTTGCTGCAAGTGGCTGAGGCGCTCCAGTCTACCGGCCAAGCTCGCGTCTTAATTGTTGCGACTGATCCTCATGGCCCTCATCCTTGGCAGTCTCGGGTTCCACCCGGAGCGGACTTCTTGGCGCTCTCGGATTGCCGGATAGGAGACACCTCTTTTGACGGCGTTGCCATAGCTGTTTTTCGGCTGCTACAGTCGTGCGCAAACGATGCCCGGCTTCACTTCAAGCCCTCGGATTTCAATCACCTATTCCTCCGTAGATATGGAAAAAAGCTTGCGAATAGGCTAATCTACTACCGGTGGTGCGACGCGGAAGTTGAATTCGGGTCAGCGCGGTATAAGGCCCCTTTTGTGACTGCCTTGCTGGACGAAATGAAGGACAACTTCTGGCGGGTAGTTTCCGATTGCGAAGCGATCACTATAGAGGACCAGAGGCGGACGGGTTGTCCAGCGGAAAACTACCACGTTCTGCCTGCATATGTAGAATCTGCCCCCCCCGAACCCGTTTATCGTTTGAAGGACGGCTTTCGCTTTCGCCTGATGTGGGCCTCGCGCTTGGATAGGCAGAAGCGGCCCGAGCTCGTGGTTCGAATTGCCCAGTTGCTGAAAGAGCGCGCCCCCCAAGTTCATATCGACGTTTTTGCCCCAACGCACAGCCTATTCCGGGCGAAAACGATGTTTCTCGCAGCACCTAATGTTGAAAATCGACCGGCATTTTCCAGCTTGGGAGGGCTTCCCCTATCTGAGTATGACGGACTAATCTACACCTCTTTCTACGATGGGGTGCCGAACGTGATTTTGGAAGCCATGAGCTTCGGATTGCCGGTCATTGCCCCTAGCGTTGGCGGAATCCCGGAAGCAGTACGGCATTCTGAAACAGGTTTTCTTGTACCTCACCTAGCCGAAGATGGCGCCGCAGCAGAAGCTTACGTTACCGCCATACTTGCCATGTACACCGACTTCAATGAATGCAGGAAGGTGAGCGAGGGTGCTTGGGCCTACTGCCGAGAAAAGCGCGACAGACGCCAGCACCTTGAGCGGGTCAGAAATATCTATGAGCTTTAAGCATGAGTGAAGAACGTATCAGCTTCTCGGCGGACGGTACCACGTACCATGCCTTCTACTTTGGTGAACACGTCGCGAGGTATGCCCTCGCGTACAACGCGTGCAGAGGCGCTCGGGTTCTGGACATCGCCTGCGGCGAAGGATATGGCTCTAGGCTGATGCGAGACTGGGGAGCGGCCGACGTTCTCGGAATCGACATATCGCCGGATGCTATTGCGCGCGCAAGGGAATATTTTGCGACTGACGGGGTGGAGTACCAGTGCGCGTCAGCGTTGGATTTGAGAACGGCAGTCGATGGCACGAAATTCGACCTGATTGTCTCGCTTGAGACGATAGAACACCTTGAATCTCCACACTTGTTTCTTCGCGCCCTAACAGAGTGTGTCGCGCCGGGCGGAACGATTATCATAAGCTGCCCGAATGATCACGCGTATGGAGAGACGAACAACCCTTTCCATTTGCGCAAGTATACTTTTGAGGAATTCAGAACTCTGACCGAGGAGGTGCTCGGCAAGGCAGACGAGTGGCTTCTTGGCACTCCCGCTCTCGGACATTGTCATCTTTCGCCAGATGCGTTGCCTGCGGAAGCGACGTCGGCTCGGGATGTTCTGAAAACCGCTACTCATCGTGCGCAGCCGTGGATGATCCCCCCGCAGGCTGGAACTCGCGCGCAGACTGAGAATTGCGCCTACTATGTTGGGAGGTGGGGGCCCGCGGCGCTAACACCGGCCATTGTTACCGCACCGCAGTCGTTGCCTGCTTCCATAGAGATCTGGCGGCTGTACGACTCCGCACAGAAGACCATCACCCGCTTGCGTGAGGAGAACGAACGTCTTCGGCTGGCCCAAATTCTGCTCGCCGAGCGCAGCACGCTTTCGACTTTCGATGTTCCGGCGGTCGAGGGAAAATGGCAGCGGCGCCGGAGAAAATGGCTGAGGAGCATTCGAAAACGACTCGGGATCGCGGCCTAGGAGAGTCGGGCGCGCAGAAACATGAATCTTAAAGACGTTTCCCGCCGGCTATTTGCGTACATTACCCCCCCCCCCCCATAAGGCGGGGATTGCGCTGGGGATTCTGTGCTTCTTTGCATCCGCTGCTATCGAGCCCCTGGTTCCGGCGCTTCTGAAGCAGCTTCTCGATAAGGGTTTCAGGACAGCCGATATTGCGTTTCCCGTCTGGCTTGTCCCGGTGGCAGTGATTGGACTCTTCGCCACCCGGGGAGCACTTCGTCGGGTAAGGCCGGGACTGCTTGAGCGGCTGATTCTGCGGGTGCGCGAGCTGAATAACGAACGCGTCGCCCGCCGACGGGCCGGTGGTGCCGGGTGACGTCGGGACGCTACTGTTCTTTATGACGGACGCTCACCCACACTGCCCCACATACCCACAAGCCGTGCAGAAATCGCAGCCGTCCTTGTGGATGACGGTGGCATTGCCGCATTCGGGGCAGGGGCGGCCGGCCAGCGGTGAGCTGCTGGCCTTGTCGCGCGGGGACTCCAGCACGCCCATGTCGCGCAGGGGGTAGCCGCTCTCGTCCAGCACGCCCAGCATGGCGTAGCGGTGGATGATCAGGCGGGCCAGGTAGGCGACGGTGGACGGCCAGGTCTGCTGGCGGCGCTCGCCGTGGGGCAGGCCGGGGACGAAGGCCATGAAGTGGCCCAGGGGCTCGGCGTAGTTGAGCAGCTTGCGCAGCTTCATGCCGATCCAGGCCGGGTCGATGACCCGCATGTCCAGCGACAGCAGCCGCGCCAGGCCGTCGTAGGCGCGCGGGTAGTTGCCGGAGAAGCCGATGGCGCAGGGCCGGGTGACGGTGCTGCCGTCGGGGCCGGGCAGGGTGATCTCCTTGAGCGTGACGGTGAAGTCCTCGCCGGTGGCCGGGTTGTCGATGTCCACGGCCCAGGCCAGCGTGCCGTTGGGGCCGGTCTTGGGCTCGTCCTCGGAGAACATGGCGTCGATCACCGGCGTGGGGCCGGTCCGGCCCAGGCGGGGCAGGGCCTTGAGCTGCTCGCAGCGCCAGCGGATGACGGCGGCGGTGGCGGCCACCACGCCGGGGAAGAGCCGGCGCTCGCCATGCGGCGGGAAGGGCATCTCGAAGGCCCGCTCCTCGGCCACGGTGGACAGCGCATCGAGCTTGAGCTGCAGCCAGGCCGCGTCGTTGGCGCGCAGGTCCATGGACAGGCTCTTGGCCAGTGCGCCCAGGCCGCGCGGCTGCTCGGTGCCATTGACCCACACCTCGAAGGGCTGGGCCGGGCCGCCGCCTTCGCGCGCGAGTTCGCCGACGAAGAGGGCGAACTCGCCGAAGGGGTGGCGGACCATGTAGGTCCACGCCGGGTTGCCGCCGGGCAGGTCCGGCCGGCCGGGCCAGCGCAGCGACGAGAGCACCGGCGCGGGCAGGCGGTCCAGCGCCAGGCGCTGGTTGGCATCGGGCAGCTGCAGCGGCGCGGCAGCCGGTGCGGTGGGTGCGCCGGTGGACAGCACGGCGCCCAGCACGGCATTGGGCCGGTAGGTGGCCAGGCCCTTGAGGCCCGACTCCCAGGCCTGCAGGTACAGGTTCTGGAAGTCGGCATAGGGGTAGTCGGCCGGCACGTTCACCGTCTTGCTGATCGCGGTGTCGATGTAGGGGGCGACGGCCGCGACCATGGCCGCGTGGTCCTTGGCGCTCATCTCCAGCGCGGTGACGAAGGCCGGGGTCAGCGGCGCCTCCTCGCCCTTGAGGTGGCGGTACAGGCGCCAGGCGTGGTCCTCGACGGCCACTTCCTTGAAGCTGCCGTCGGGCATGCGCTTGCGCCGGGTGTAGCGCCAGCTGAAGGCCGGCTCGATGCCGTTGCTGGCGTTGTCGGCGAAGGCCAGGCTGATGGTGCCGGTGGGCGCGATGGACAGCAGGTGCGAGTTGCGCAGGCCGTGGCGGCGGATGCGGTCCTTCAGCGGCTGCGGCAGGCGCTGGGCGAAGTGCTGGCCGCTGAGGTACAGGTCGGCATTGAAGAGCGGGAAGGCGCCGCGCTCGCGGGCCAGATCCACCGAGGCCTCGTAGGCCACGTCGCGCATCTCCTCGGCGATCTTCGACGCCATGTTGCGCGCCTCGGGGGTGTCGTAGCGCAGGCCCAGCATGACCAGCGCATCGCCCAGCCCGGTGAAGC
Organism: Pseudomonadota bacterium; assembly: GCA_049321005.1. Lineage (GTDB taxonomy): Bacteria > Pseudomonadota > Gammaproteobacteria > Burkholderiales > Burkholderiaceae_C > Aquabacterium. Next base: position 541,622 of record JBMOQL010000001.1, on the reverse strand, counting down.
CCAGGCCGACGCGGCGCTTGTTGGCGGCTTCTTGTGCCTGCTGCGGCAGCGGCCACACGGTCACGTCCAGCACGTTGTCGAGCATGCGCACGGCGGTGCGCGCGACCTCGGCAAAGCCCGCGCTGTCGAAGCGGGCCGTGGGCTCGAACGGGTCGAGCACGAAGCGCGTCAGGTCGATGGAGCCCAGGCAGCAGCAGCCGTAGGGCGGCAGCGGCTGCTCCGCGCACGGGTTGGTCGCCGAGATGGTCTCGCAATAGGCCAGGTTGTTGTCGCGGTTGATGGTGTCCAGGAACAGCACGCCGGGCTCGGCATGGTCGTAGGTGGACCGCATGATCTGGTCCCACAGGTCGCGGGCGCGCACCTTGCGGTAGGACCACAGCACGCTGCCGTCCGGCTGCGGCAAGGGGTGCGCGCCGGCTTCCTTCTGGGCGGGGCCGGGCTCGGCGCGGTGGACGAGGTCGATCTCGGCGTCGCCTTGCACCGCCTCCATGAAGGCGTCGGTCACGCCGACCGAGATGTTGAAGTTGCGCAGGTCGCCGCTGTCCTTGGCGTGGATGAACTCCTCGATGTCCGGGTGGTCGCAGCGCAGCACGCCCATCTGCGCGCCGCGCCGGCTGCCGGCGGACTCCACCGTCTCGCACGAGCGGTCGAACACCCGCATGTAGCTGACCGGGCCCGAGGCGCTGCTGCGCGTGCTGCCCACCCATGCACCGCGCGGGCGGATGCGCGAGAAGTCATAGCCCACGCCGCCGCCGCGGCGCATGGTCTCGGCCGCTTCCGTCAGCGCGGTGTAGATGCCGGCAAAGCCGTCCTCCGGCTCGGCGATGGCATCGCCCACCGGCTGCACGAAGCAGTTGATCAGCGTGGCCGACAGGCCGGTGCCGGCGGCCGACTGGATGCGCCCGGCGGGGATGAAGCCGCGCTCCAGCGTCTGCAGGAAGCGCGTCTCCCACTGCGCACGCTGCTCGGGCGGCTCGGCCTGCGCCAGGGCGCGGGCCACGCGCTGGTGCAGGGCCTGCGCGCTGCGCTCGTCATCCTTGGCGTATTTCTCCAGTAGCACCTCCTCGGTGATGGGCTGGGGCGGCAGGTTGGCGACGGTGGGCCGGGCCGGCGAGTTGTCAGCGGCGTGGGCGTCGGGCTGGGGCGTGCGGGCGTCTTGCATGGCGTGCGGGCTGGGGGGCGGATGCGGACGAAGCGGATGGGAGGCCGGCCTCAGCGCGGGGCGCGGCGGCGGGCTGGGAAGGACAGCAGGCGCGGAGCTCAGCGGCCGCGCATGTGCGCGGGCCGTGTCCGTGGCGAGGCGACAGGCGCCGGGCAGTGTCCGGCCGGCCGGGCGGCGCGCACCTTGACCTGGGTCACAGGCGGTGCCGTCGGCAGCGCGGGTGCAGTCAGCCACTGTGGCGCATGCCCGCGGCTTGATCCAATGCAAGACCCTGCTGCCGGCCAGGCGGCAGGCTGGCCGATCCGGCGCGCGGCTTGCCCATGGCGGCGTATCGCCTCATGCCTTCATGCCACCTGCCGGAGTTCACGCATGGCCTTGCACCACGCCGCCCCGCTGGACGTCATCAGCCTCAAGCCCCAGGCGCTGACCCAGGAGTCCGAGCGCAGCCACAGTCTGCTGCGCACCGACGACTTCCAGCTCATCCACATCGCCCTGGCCGCCGGCGATGCGATGCCCGAGCACACCGTGGCGGGCCCGCTGACGCTGCAATGCCTGGAAGGCGAGGCGCAGGTGCGCACATCTCAGGCCAGCTGCACGCTGCGTGCCGGTGAGCTGGTGATGCTGCCGGGCGGGGAGCCGCATTCGGTCCAATCCGCAGTGGGCGCGATGTTGTTGCTGACGCTCGTGCGCCGGCCAGACAAGGACTGACCTCTGCGCGCCACCGGCGCAGGCAGGCGTCGGCTCTGCGCGCTTGTGCCCAGGCGAAGCCGGTCGGCACCGCCGCACAATGCGGGGCCATGTCCGCCCTTGTCGAATTCGTCGATCGCGTGCGCCACGCCGCGCGCACCGCCACGCCGCTCCACATCCGGGGCGGGGGCAGCAAGGCCTTCTACGGCGGCCGGCCGGTGGGCGAGCTGCTCGACACCCGTGCCCTGTCCGGCATCACGGCCTATGAGCCCACCGAGCTCTTCATCACCGTGCGCGCCGGCACGCCGCTGGCAGAGGTCGAGGCTGCGCTGGCCGAGCGCGGGCAGATGCTGGCGTTCGAGCCGCCGCGCTTTGCCGCGACGGATGGCAGCCGCCCCGGCACCATGGGCGGCATGGTCGCCGCGGGCTTGAGCGGCCCGTCCCGCCCGGCGCGCGGTGCCGTGCGCGACCACGTCCTCGGCGCCACCTTGCTCAACGGCCGCGGCGAGGTGCTGCGCTTCGGCGGCCAGGTGATGAAGAACGTCGCCGGCTTCGACGTGTCGCGCCTGCTGGCCGGCTCGCTCGGCACGCTGGGCGTCATCCTCGACGTCACGCTCAAGGCCATGCCGCAGCCGGCGGCCCGGCTGACGCTGCGCCTGGAATGCCCCGCGGCCGAGGCCCTGCAGCGCCTGGCGCAATGGCGCAGCCAGCCGCTGCCCATCGATGCCAGCGCCTGGTGGGACGGCATGCTGGTGCTGCGCCTGGCTGGCGCGCAGGCGGCGGTGCAGGCCGCGCAGGCCAGCATCGGCGGCGAGGCCATCCCGCACGAGATGGCCGATGCCTTCTGGCGCGGGCTTCGCGACCAGGACGACGAGTTCTTCGTCGCCGCCCGCAAGGCCGTGGCGGCCGGCGCGGCGCATGGCGTGGCGCTGTGGCGGCTGTCGCTGCCGCCCACCGCGCCGCCGGTGACCGGCCTGAGCGGCGAGCAGCTGATCGAGTGGGGCGGCGCGCAGCGCTGGGTGTGCACGCCCATGCCGGCGGCCCGCGTGCGCGAGATCGCCCACAAGCTGGGCGGCCATGCCACGCGCTTCATCGGCCATGACGCGGCACGCGCGGCGGGCGAGGTGTTCGGCGAGCTGGCCGCGCCGCTGGACCGGCTGCACCGCCAGCTCAAGGCCGCGTTCGACCCGGCGGGCATCTTCAACCGCGGGCGGCTGTTCGACGAGGCGGGCGGCCCCGTGCCACTGGACCTGCCGGCCCAGCCGCCGGCAGCCGAGGCGGTGGCACCGTGATGGCCTCGCGTGCCGCAGCCGCCAGCCCGCGACGCCTTGGCTGACGCCCGTTCATCCGCCCATGCAGACCCATCTCGCCCCCGCCTTCAAGGACACGCCCGAGGGCCGCACCGCCGAGGCCGTGCTGCGCCAATGCGTGCACTGCGGCTTCTGCAACGCCACCTGCCCCACGCACCGCCTGCTGGGCGATGAGCTAGACGGCCCGCGCGGCCGCATCTACCTGATGAAGCAGGTCTTCGAAGGCGCGCCGGTGACGCGGCTGACGCAGGAGCACCTGGACCGCTGCATCGGCTGCCGCCATTGCGAGACGACCTGCCCGTCCGGCGTGCGCTACAGCGAGCTCTATGAGGTCGGCACCCGTGTCGTCGATGCCGCGGTGCCGCGCACGCCGCGCGACCGCGCGCTGCGCTGGCTGCTGCGGCGCGGGCTCACGTCGCCGCTGTTCAAGCCCGCGCTGCGCCTGGGCCGGGCCCTGCGCCCCTGGCTGCCGCGCCCGCTGCGCGAGGCGGTGCCGCCCGCGCCGGCCCTGGGCGCGCCGGCCTGGCCCACGGCCGAGCAGCAGGCCCTGCACACGCGGCAGGTGGTGCTGCTCAAGGGCTGCGTGCAGCCGGGGCTGCGGCCGCACATCGATGCCGCCACCGCCCGCGTGCTGGACGCCTGCGGCGTGCGCGCCGTCGTCGTGCCCGGCTCCGGCTGCTGCGGCGCCATCCAGGCCCACCTGGGCGACCGCGACGGCGCGCTGGAGCGCATGCGCCGCAACATCGACGCCTGGTGGCCGTGGATGGAAGGCCAGGCGGCCGGGCAGAAGGGCAGGGCCGGTGGCAAACCGGGCGTCCGGGCCGAAGCCCTGGTGCTGAACGCCTCCGGCTGCGGCGCCATGGTCAAGGAGTACGCCCACTGGCTGGCCGACGACCCCGAGTACGCCGAGCGCGCCCGCCGCATCAGCGCCTGGGCGCAGGACCTGGGCGAATGGCTGCCGCAGCAAGCCGCCACGCTGCAGCGCCGCCTGGTCCGCAAGCTGCGCCCCTCGTCCGCCCGGGCGGGCGGTGCGCCGCTGGGCCGCATCACCTACCACCCGCCCTGCAGCCTGAGCCATGCGCAGCAGCGCAAGGGCGAGGTCGAGGCCCTGTTGCGCAGCCTGGGCTTCGACGTGCAGCTCGCCGCCAATGACCCGCTGCAATGCTGCGGCGCCGGTGGTGCGTACAACGTGCTGCACCCCGAGATCGCCCGCGGCCTGCGCGAGGAAAAGCTGCGCCAGCTCGACGCCGAGCACAGCGCCGTGGTGGCCAGCGCCAACATCGGCTGCATCACCCACCTGCAGTCCGGCACCCGCACGCCGGTCAAGCACTGGATCGAGCTGGTGGACGAGGCGCTGTCGGGCTGAGGCCGGGCCGCCGCAGCTTGCCGAGCGGTTCGGGGTGACGGTCCCGTACCGGGCAGCCACATCGGCGCCAGAGGCCGCCTGGTCTGAGGCTCCGGCACAGTGGTGCCCGAGCCGGTTTGGGGCGGTGGCCCCCTTCAGGCTTCGGCGAGCAGTCCGGCGGGCGAGGCGAATGCCTGCTTGGCCGTGCGCTCAGGGTCGTCGCTGGCCAGGATGTCGTGCAGCCGGCTGGAAAGGCGGCGGGTGTCAGCGCGCAGGATGCGCTGCTTGACCGCCGCGATCTGCGTTGGGTGCATGGAGAAGCTGCGCAGGCCCATGGCCAGCAGGATCTCCGTGAAGGCCACGTCGCCGGCCATCTCGCCGCACACACACACACTCTTGCCACCCAGGCGGCTGAAGTGGATGGTGTCGGCCACCAGGCGCAGGATGGCCGGGTGCCAGGGGTCGTAGAGGTGGCTGACGGCCTCGTCGGCGCGGTCGATGGCCAGCGTGTACTGGATCAGGTCGTTGGTGCCGATCGAGACGAAGTCGAAGTGCCGCAGGAAGGTTGGCAGCATCAGCGCCGCGGCCGGCACCTCGATCATCGCGCCCACTTCCACCGCGCCCAGCCGGTGGCCGGCGTCCAGCAGCTGCTGGCGGGCCTGGGCGATCACTTCAAAGGTCTGGCGGATCTCGGTCAGGTGGGCCAGCATGGGGATCAACAGCCGCACCCGGCCATGGGCCGAGGCGCGCAGGATGGCGCGCAGCTGCTGGCGGAACATGCCCGGCTCCGAGAGGCTCCAGCGGATGGCACGCAGGCCGAGAGCCGGGTTGAGCTGCGTCTCGTGGCGCAGCTCGTGGCTGGTCATGCGGTCCATCGGCTTGTCGGCGCCGATGTCCACGGTGCGGATGGTCACCGGCAGGCCGTTCATCGCGGTGACGACCGACTTGTAGGCCTCGTACTGCTCGTCCTCCGACGGCTGCTTGCCGCCGCGGTTCATGAACAGGAATTCGCTGCGGAACAGGCCCACGCCCTGCGCGCCGGCCTCCATCGCCGCGGGCGCATCGCCCGGCAGCTCGATGTTGGCCAGCAGCTCGATGCGCTCGCCGTCCAGCGTGACGGCCGGCGTGTGGCGCAGCCGCGCCAGCCGCTCGCGCTCCAGCTCGCTCTGGCGCTGGCGGAAGCGGTACTCCTCCAGCACGATGGGCGACGGGTCCACGATCACCAGGCCGGCATCGCCGTCGATGATCACCCAGTCGTCCTGGCGGATCAGGCTGCTGGCCTGGCGCGCACCCACCACGGCCGGGATATCCAGGCTGCGCGCGACGATGGCGGTGTGCGAGGTCTTGCCGCCCACGTCGGTGACGAAGCCGGTGAACACGCTGCGCTTGAACTGCAGCATGTCGGCCGGCGAGATGTCGGAGGCAACCAGCACCAGCGGGTCTTCGCCGCCGAAGTCGCGCGGGCGTACCGGCGAGCCGCCGGGGCCGCCATTGAGCGACGACAGCGGGCTGCCATGCCCCAGGCTGCGCAGCAGCCGCTCGACCACCTGCTCCAGGTCGGCCTTGCGCTCGCGCAGGTAGGGGTCGTTCATCTCGTCGAACTGACGGGCCAGCACCTCCAGCTGGGCCGACAGCGCCCATTCGGCGTTGTAGTGCCGCTCGGTGATCCATTGCCGCGCGGCGCCGATCAGCGCCTCGTCGTTGACCAGCATCAGGTGCACGTCCAGCAGCGCGGCCAGCTCCGCCGGCGCATCGGCCGGCAGATCGCGCTTGAGCGCCTCGAACTCGCCCTCCACCGTGACGCGGGCCGTGTCCAGCCGCACCAGCTCGGCGTCTATCGCCGGGCCCTCGACGAAGTAATGATCCACATCGACCCGGCTGGACGCGACCAGCACCGCGCGGCCGATGGCCACGCCGCGCGAGACGGCCAAACCGAAGATCTGCAGGCTCATGTCGGGCGATGCTAACAGCCGGGTTTGCCCCCAAGGGGCAGGGGTAACGCGGCGCGGCGGCCGGGTGCAAACCACTGCGTGGCCTGTCACCGCCACGTCATGCCAGGGTCATGCCAGGGTCACGCGTGGCTCACACACTGCCGGCCAACCCATCGCCCGATGGCCCCACAGGAGACACCCATGCGGGACCTGCCGCTGCCCACGCTGCCCATCTCGGAGATCCGCGCGCCACGGAGGTCGCTTCACCGCAGCGCCGCGTCGGCTGCGCAGCCCGATGTGGATGGTGGCGCCGTCCGGCTGGAGGTCACTTGGGCGAGCAGTGAAAGCGAGGTTTTGGAAGCGCAGCGCCTGAGATACCGCGTCTTCGCCGAAGAAATGGGCGCGCGCCTGAGCCCGCCCGCCGGCAGCCCGCCTGGCCACGACATCGACGTCTTCGACCCCTATTGCGAACACCTGCTGGTGCGCGCCTGCCCCCTCGAAGGCGGCAGCGGTCCGGTGATCGGCACCTATCGCCTGATGACGCCCGATGCGGCCAAGCGCATCGGGGGCCTCTACAGCGAAACCGAGTTCGACCTGACGCGGCTGCGCCCGCTGCGCCCCAAGATGGTTGAGCTGGGCCGCTCCTGCGTGGATCCGGAGCACCGCAGCGGCGGCGCCATCCTGGCCCTGTGGGGCGCGCTGGCCGCCTTCATGGTGCAGCACAACCTGGACACCATGATCGGCTGCGCCAGCATCAGCATGCGCGACGGCGGCCATGTGGCCGCCAGCCTGTGGGAGAAGCTGCGCCACACCCACCTGGCCCCCATCGAGCACCAGGTCCGCCCGCGCCTGCCGCTGCCGGTGGAGGAGCTGGACCGCCACCTGGACGCCGAGCCGCCGGCCCTCATCAAGGGCTATCTGCGCTGCGGCGCCCGCATCATCGGCGCCCCGGCCTGGGACCCGGACTTCAACACCGCCGACCTGCCCATGCTCATGCGCATCGACGACCTGCCGTCGCGCTATCGGCGGCATTTCCTGGGCAGCCAGCCGGTTTGAGCCGGCGATTCCCGGTGCCGTTGCCGGCGTGTTGACGCGCTGCCGCAGCGCCAGAGCATTCGCCGACCGCGGCAAACGGCGCTGAGGCGGGAGCCCGCGGCCGGGACGCGGTGCGCCTGAGCGCAGCGAGCAGCGCAGTGCCGGGCAGCGGCGCGCGAGCGCGCATCAATGAACTGATTCGCCGCGAATGTGCGAGCGGAGCACGCCGCAGGCAAGCGCAGTGAGTTCTGCGCCGCGCCGCCGGCGGGAGCGTCTGAGCGCAGCTCGCGCCGGTGGCGCAAGGCAAGCGTGTGAAGCGCCACGGCCCGGCCTCGTGCCGCCGCGCCCATCGCATGAGGCTGAGAAGCCTGCGCGGCAAGGCACCGCGGGCCATCCCCACACCGGTAAGACCTCCCCCCGCCCTTACCACCTGTTACCTGCGCGTCACCTCGATCACGGGGCGTCGTGCGTCGCGCACGTGATCCCCGTCACGCCCACCCTCACCGCGCGTCAAACACCTGTTTTTCCAGCGTGAGGGCCGCGCACAATGGCCGGCTCCCGCGCCCCCCGACGCCCCGATGCAAGTCCGCGTCCTCGGCTGCTCCGGCTCCATCGCCGCACGCTGCCACACCACCGCCTTTCTGGTCGATGACGACATCCTGCTGGATGCCGGCTCCGGCGTGGGCGAGCTGCGTCTGGACGAGCTGGCTCGCATCGAGCACGTCTTCATCAGCCACAGCCACCTGGACCACGTCCTGGGCATCCCGCTGCTGGCCGACAGCGTCATCAGCCTGCGCAAGGCCCCGGCCGAGCTGCCCGCCGACGGCCTGCCCAGCCTCATCGCGCACGCGCCCAACATCCCGCTGCCGGCCCCGCCCCGCCTGCGTCCCATCCACGTCCACGCCCTGCCCGAGACGCTGCAGGCCCTGCGTCAGCACATCTTCAACGGCATCATCTGGCCGGACTTCACCCGCCTGCCCAGCGCCGAGCAGCCGCTGATCGTCTTCCATGAGATCGCCATTGGCCAGGTCATCGACCTGCCGGGCCGCGGCCAGACCACCCGCCGGCTGGAGGTGCTGCCCGCCGCCCACACCGTGCCCGCCTGCGGCTTTGCCGTCCACGGCCATCCCGGCCGCACCGCCGACGCGCCGCCCGAGACCGACCCTGGCTGGTGGGTCTACACCGGCGACACCGGCCCCAACCCTGCTCTGTGGATCACCCTGGCCGGCCGGCCCATCGCCCACCTCATCATCGAGACCGCCTTCGGCGACGATGAACGCCACCTTGCTGCCATCAGCGGACACCTGGCACCGCACAGCCTGGCTGCAGAGCTGACGCAGCTCGATGGCAGCGTCAGCGTCCACATCACCCACACCAAGCCGGGGGAACTCCCGGCCGTGCTGTCCCAGATCCGTGCCCTTGACTCCCGCCATCGCATTGAGCCGCTGCGGGAGGGGCAGGTGTTCGCGGTGTAGGGCAAGGAAACGCTGGCGTCCCGGGAGGGCCACGAAAACATCAGCGCGGTCCGTCACGTCACGTTACATGCCGCCTGACGAAACGCGGCAGTTCTCGCGAGGCTCCTGCCCGCAGGCGACGGGAACCGTCCCTCATGTGAGTGCCATCCGCAAAACAGCGTGCACAACCACACGGATTTCCGCGGATCGGCGGCTGGCACGCCATCTGCACAATGCCCTCTGCCCAGTCCCCAAGGACTCTTTTCCTGACACGCTGGACGATCAACTTAGGAGCTCACACATGAAGCGCGTTCAACAAGGTTTCACCCTCATCGAACTGATGATCGTCGTGGCGATCATCGGCATCCTGGCTGCCGTGGCCATCCCGGCCTATCAGGACTACACCATCCGTGCCCGCGTGACGGAAGGCCTGGGCTTTGCTGCCGCCGCAAAGACGACCGTGGCTGAGAACTCGGCCAACGGCTCGGCCACTGCAAGCGCGGGCTGGTCTTCGCCGGCCGCGACTTCCAATGTGTCCTCCGTGACGATCGGCGACAACGGCACCATCACCGTTGTAACCACGTCGCGCGCCGGTGGCGTGACCCTGACCCTCACGCCGTCGCCGGCCTTCTCGGCCAACACCCCGACGACGTCTCCGATCACCTGGATCTGTGCGACCTCCTCGCAATTCCAGAAGTACGTTCCGGCCAACTGCCGCTGATGAACTGGCTGGCTCCCTGAGCCCGGAGGCCGCGTATGACGCGGCCTTTTTCTTTTCTCCGCTTTCCTTATTGCCGCGCGATGGAGTTGACTATCCTCATGCCGTGCCTCAATGAGGCGGAAACGATCCAAGCCTGCGTTCGAGAGGCGATGGACTTCCTCGCCGACGCCGGGGTGGACGGCGAAGTTCTAGTGGCAGACAACGGGTCCACTGACGGCTCACCCGAGTTGGCGCGGGCCTGTGGCGCACGCGTCGTGGCGGTTGCGGAGCGTGGCTACGGCAATGCGTTGCGGGCGGGCATTGCGGTCGCCCGGGGACGCTATGTGGTAATGGGCGACGCAGACTGCAGCTACAACTTTCGGGACGCTGCCGCCATCCTGTCCCATTTGCGCCAGGGACAGGAACTCGTCATGGGTAACCGTTTCGCGGGGGGCATTCAGCCGGGTGCCATGCCGCCACTGCATCGCTACTTGGGCAATCCCGTGCTGAGTGCCTTGGGCCGGATTCTGTTTCCTTCGCCTGTGCGGGATTTCCATTGTGGCCTGCGCGGCTTTGATCGCCAGCGCATTCTGTCTCTGCAATTGCAATCCCCGGGGATGGAGTTCGCCAGCGAAATGGTCGTCAAAGCCACGCTGGCGGGCTTGCGCATTGGCGAAGTGCCGGTCATTTTGCGGCCGGACGGGCGCGGCAGGCCGCCTCATCTGCGCAGTTGGCGTGACGGCTGGCGGCATCTTCGCTTTCTGCTGTTGATGAGCCCTCGCTGGCTCTTGCTCTATCCAGGGCTGCTGTTCTTGGCCCTCGGTGTGACGCTCGAGATGCTCATCTGGCGGCAGCCGGTCGTCATCCACGGGGTGGGCCTTGATATTCACACCATGCTGTATGCCGCCGGGTTCACCATCGTCGGTTTGCAGATGGTCATTTTTTCGCTCCTGGCGCGTGCCATCGGGGCAGCCAGGGGTTTGCTGCCGCCTAGGGGAGCATTTCAACGCGTCATTGGCATTTTCACCCTGGAGCGCGGATTGGCGCTCGGCGCTGTACTGGCGATGTCAGGGATGGGGCTTTCCGTCTACTCAGTGATGTACTGGGTGGAATTGGGCATGACTGAATTGCAGCCGACGACCATGATGCGGATCGCCATCCCAGCGCTCACGCTCATGGTTGCAGGTATGGAAGTGTTCTTTGCCTCGTTTGTCCTCAGCGTGGTGACGATGGACGCTCCTCACGCAGCGAAATGAGCTGAAACCAAGCAGGCTTCTCTCAATGAACACTACGCTCGGGCGCGCTAGGTTCGTCGCCTATATTCTGATCAGCGCTTTTTGTGCGGCATGGACAATTTGTGCCGGGCAAGACGCGAGTTGGGATTTTATTCATTACCATGTTTACGCTGGCTTCAGCGCCATTCACGATCGCATATCACAAGATTTTTTCCCGGCGGGCCCCCAAAGCTATTTCAATCCTTATGTATATGTCCCGGCCTATTGGCTGACGCAGACCAGTCTGCCCACCTGGGCTGCGGCAGGCCTGCTGGCGCTGGGTCAGTCGGTGGTGGGATGGATTGCTTTTGAACTCTCGTGGGCTCTGCGGATGCGGGACCGAGATCCAAGCTGGGCCCGTATAGGGGTCGCTACGTTGCTTGGGTTGGCCAGCCCCATTCTGCTGGCTCAGTTAGGGACAGGGTATGCCGACGTCACGAGCGGGATATTCGTCCTCGGGGCGGTATGGGCACTCGTGCGCGGCGTGGCTGACGGACGCCTTCGCTACGCCGCGCTGGCCGGTCTGCTCGTCGGCGCTGCAACGGTGCTGAAGCTGTCGAATGCCATTTTTGGCTTGGCGATAGGCATATCCATGCTGCTGACGACCTCGGACGGCCTGCGCCAAGGCATTCGGCAGGCCGGGACCTACGGATTGGCCGGCGCGCTATCGGCCGCAGTGTTCGGCGCCCCCTGGGCTTTGAAGCTGTGGGCTCACTTTCGCAACCCCGTTTTTCCGTTCCTGAATTCCTGGTTCCGCTCGGATGCTTTCCCCACGGACACCGCAGGAAAGCACATGCGCTTTGTCCCGGAGGGTGTGGTTGACGCGCTGCTGCGGCCGCTAAAAATGGCCCTGCCCAATTCCGGAATCTATGTGGAGGCGCCGCTGCCCGATCCGCGCTATGCCGCGGTCTTTTTGGCCGTCTTGGTTTTCTTAGGGGTATGGGCGGTGCGTAGTCGTCGTAGTCCGGAAGCCGCGCCATTCCTTATTCGTCGGACACCACTCTTGGCTGCGACGCTGGTTTTCCTCGTGTCGTGGGCATTGTGGCTGTGGACCAGCGGCAATGGCCGTTATTTGGCGCCCATGACCATCTTGGTGGGAATTCTTGCCGCCCAGATCTGGGATAGGGCCACCGCAGGCCGTGTCCGCCCTTATTGGTATGGCATTGCGGCTTTGGTCTTGGTGCATGGAGTGGGCCTAAGCCTGGGCAGCAAACTGCGCTGGAACTCTGGCCCGTGGGGCAGCAAGTGGCTCAACATCGAAGTCCCGGCGGAGCTGACGCGCACGCCGTATCTTTACCTGGGAACGGATCTCAGCTCCGCGAGCGCGCTCGCGCCCTGGGTGCACCCCGCATCAAGCTTTGTCCACGTCAACGGGCAATCTCCGATGGCGTTGGACGGCCCCGGCGGACGGCAACTCGCTACGCTACTCCAGAGATATCAGGGCCGTATCCGCATGGTCGGCTTGATGTTTGACCGCCCCACACCCAAGACGTTAAAAGCAGCGGAGAGCGGGTTCCAGTACCGCGTGGCCCGTTTGGGTCTGCGCCTGGACATCAGCGATTGCGAAGCGGTGCGTTTGCAGGTCCATGAAAACCTAAAAATCGAATCCCTGAGCACGGAGCAGCGTTACAACCGCAACGGCGAATACTACGCAGCTTGTAAGGTCGTGCCGGCGCCCGAATTGAGGGCCAAATACGAACAAGAGGTGAAGGTACCCAATCGCATATTCGACGACATCGAGCGGCGTTGCCCGGGGCTGTTTTCTCCAAGAAGGCCGGTGACCGAACAGGTCGGCTCAAAAACCTGGTGGCGCTACTACGTGGCGACCGACATGCGGCTGATGGTCGCGGACAAGGAGATCCTGTACATCGACACCTACCGTCTAGGGCCGGCGATAACCTTGGGGACGGTCGAGAATTGGCTTGCTGGCAAAGGCTCCGTGCATTGCGGCCTGCGCTACGTGCCGATAGCGGCGGTATACCCGCACGTAAATGCCCTGGGCCTGACAGCACCGGCTGCTTCGCCTGCGTCCGCAGGGGCTTCGCCTGCGTCTCAGGTGAGTCGCAAAACCTCGACCCAGTCGGAGCCGAAACCAGCTAATTAGGTGCGGTTGGCTGCGTACGACGCGCGGTAGATCAAGCCGATGGCCTGCGCTACTGGACGGGGCCAGTAGCGTCGGAACATGGCCTGGTCTTCCTTGAGTCGCCGGAGGTCGGCAATGCCTTTGGTTGTCTCGCTCTGGTCATGCACGCGATGCACGACCAGTCGGGCGGGATCCCAGACGATGGAGGCATCGAGCCGCGCCAAGCGGTCCCATGCCTCCCAATCAAGATTGATGCCCCAATGCTCCGAGAAGCGGAAGTCTTCGCAGGCGGCCTTGTTGAGCGTGACGCTTGGGCAGCAGATGGGGTTGCCCCAGCGCAGTAACTGTCGCTTGTCGCGCGCCGAACGGATGGCGGGCCGGCCGCGGAAGGCCGAGCGTGTCAGCCAGCGCTTGATGCGCACGTTGATGTTGAGAGGACGCTCGCCGGCGGAGTCGTACTCAACGAAGTCAGTGAAGGCGAACGCGGCTTGCGGCTCGCGTTCGAAGCAGGCGCGCATGCGTTGCACATAGCGTGGGTCGTACAGGTCGTCCTGGTGCGCCAGCGTGACGAGGTCCGCGTCGGCTGACATAAGCGCGAAATTCCAGTCGCAGCCTATGCCCTCGCGCCGCGGGTTGACCAGATAGATCAGACCGTGGCGAGCGGCGAGTTCCTGCAGTTCAGGCGCCGGCGTGGAGGTGGTGAGGTACACCCGATCAGTCGGCGAGCTCTGTGCAGTGATCGACGCGATGCAATCGGCCAGATAGGGCGAATGTCCGTAGGCCGGGATAGCGAAGGCGTGCGTGGGCGTCATGCCGGGTCGGATGGGGCAGGGCAACCCACGGATTGTCTGTGAGTCTTGGGGCGCTCGGGAGCAAGCAACGGGCGTACGCGCTCGCAAAATACCGTCCATGCCTGCCTTGCCTCACCTGCCGCACGCTGGCGCCCACGTTACATGGGCGACCCTCCTGGCCCTCACCGCCCCGACCCTTCTCGCCTTCAACGTCTCCCCTTCCGCGACTTTCTTCAACCAGGCGCTGACGCTGGTCGGATGGGGCGTGGTGCTGTGGGCAATGTCGGGTGCGCGGGGCGCGGCTGCGGCGGGCCGGATGGGGACTGATGGCGGCTTGCGTGCCGTGGTGCTGGCTCTTGCCGCCATGCTGCTGGGCATTGCCGGCTCCGCCAGTCGCGGCCTGCCGATGGATGCGGTCTTGTCCTCCGGCGGGATGCTCCTGGCCGGGGCGCTGGTGCTGCTGGCCTCGTGGCGGGTGGGGCGCTCCGCGGGGGCGCGGCAGTGGATGTCGGCGGTGTGTCTGGCGCTGGTGCTGGCCGCGCTGCTGGGCCTGGCGATCGGTTGCGTGCAGGTGTTTGCGCCGCAGTGGGCGGATGGCAAGGTGCTGGCGGCGCCGACGCTGGTGGGGCGAGCGACGGGCAATCTGCGACAGCCCAATCACCTGAGCACGTTGATGTTGTGGGGCTGTGCGGCAGCGGCATGGCTGGCCGTGGTGGCTGGGCCGTCCGGCTCGCGCAGCGATGGCGCAAGCGGTGCGGCGGATGCCCCGGGCGGGCGCGATGAATCGCGTGGTTCGCCGCGCGGGCAGGGCGCCGGCCCCTGGGCCGCTGGTGCAGCGGCGCTGCTGGGCCGCCTGGCGCCCTGGGTTGTCGCCGCGCTGGTGCTGGGCGTGATGCTCACGGCCTCACGCACGGGGCTGGTGGGCGTGGTCACGCTGGCGGTGTGGGGCGTGTTGGACCGCAGCCTGCCGCGCGCGGTGCGGCGTGCGCTGATGCTGTCGCCGCTGGTCTATGCGGCGGGCTGGCTGGGCATGTCGGCGCTGTCGCACCTGCAGGGACAGGCCTTTGGTGGCGAGGCGCGGCTGCATGACGGCAGCGACATCTCCAGCTCGCGCTTTGCCATCTGGCGCGACACGATTGCGCTGATCCGCATGGAGCCTTGGGTGGGCGTGGGCTTCGGGCAGTTCAACTTCGCGTGGAGCCTGACGCCGTCGCCGCAGCGGCCGGTGGCCTTCTTCGACCACACGCACAACATCGTGCTGCAACTGCTGGTGGAGCTGGGGCTGCCGCTGGGTGGGCTGGTGATCGCCTGCCTGGGCTATGCGCTGTGGAAGCTGGTGCAGCAGGCGCTGCGGCCGGTGGGCGAGGCGCCCGCGCATGCCGTCGGCGCGGCGGGCGCCAGGGTGCTGCTCTACATGGTGCTGCTGGTGGGCCTGCACAGCCTGCTGGAGTACCCGCTGTGGTACGCCTACTTCCTGCTGCCCACGCTGGCCTTCTGGGGGCTGGGGCTGGCGGCGGATGGCGGTGCGGCAGGCGCGTCGCGGGCCGGCACGGGCACCGGGCAGGCGGCTCGCGAGGTGGGGGCCGATGGGCGACAGGCTGCCGATGCAGCGCTCCAACCCACAGCGGCGCCTGCACAGGCGCATGCGGTGGCAAACGAGCACCGTGCGGTGGGCAGGCTGGGTGACGTGTACACCGCAGCCCATGCCGGCGCAGGGCCGGCTCATGCATCGCGCGCCGACCGCCGCTGGCGCCTCGGCCTGCGTCTGGGCGGGGTGGGGCTGGTGGTCGGCGCAGGGCTGGCCCTGGCCGACTACCTGGTGGTGGTGCAGATCTTCGCGCCGGCTGCGCAGGCCGGGCCGCTAGAGGCCCGCATCGAGCGCGGGCAGAAGAGCCTGCTCTTCGGTTTCCAGGCCGACTATGCCAAGGCCACCACCGAGCCCAGCCCGCCGCTGTCGGCCTTCGATCGGCCGCTGCATCACCTGATCGACGCACGGCTGATGGTGGCCTATGCCAAGGCCCTGGCCGCACATGGGGAGCTGGACAAGGCCCGCTTCGTTGTCGACCGCCTGCGCGAGTTCCGCCGCTTTGCCGACGAGCCCTTCCTGGATGTGTGCGCCGAGCCGCTGGAGGACGAGGCGGACATCCCTTTCCAGTGCCTGCCGTATGAAGGGCGGGCGATGGACTGGCGCGATTTCCACTGACGGCCTGGACGCTGGGCTGGGCGGTGGTGGCGCCTGACCGTGGCGCCGGGAGCGTGGCCTGCGGGATGTCGCTTGCGCGAGCCTGATGCGGCTTGGGCCCGCCAGCGTGGCGGCTGCCTCGCTGGCCTGCTGCGCGGGTGTGACTCGCCACGGCCGAGCTCCCGCGTGGGGACTATGCCTGTCGGCCCGCGTGATCGCGGCATCGCCCACACCCGCCCCCGGCAAAGCACAAGGCCCGCCCGGGTCACCCCGGGGCGGGCCTTGGATCCGACGCGATCAGGCGGCTGAACGATCAGCCGCCCGGGCGGGACAGGATCAGTCCAGCGTCAGCACAGCCTTGACGCTGCCGTCCACCGCGGACTTCTCGATGTAGCCCACGGCGTCGGGGTTCTTGGCGACGAAGGCCTTGACCTCGGCGGCGGTGGGCAGCTCCTTGGGCGGCACGGCCTTGCCGGAGAAGGTCAGGCGGGCCCAGGTGGCCTTGACCTGCGATGCGCTCTTGCCGGCGGCCTTGCTGTAGAAAGCTTCGCGCACCGGGGAGGATTCCGGCAGGTCGGCCAGCTGGGCGTTGCCGCCGGAGGGCAGGGCGGTGGTCTTGCCCAGGAACAGGTTGCTGACCTGCTCCTGCGTCATGGATGCCAGCGGGCTCTTGGGGCTGACGATCACGGCCACTTGCGCGTGCGCGGCGCCGGCCAGCAGCGCGGCGGCTGCGACCAGGGTGCGGAGGATGTGTTTGGTCATGGTGTCGTCCTCCTTCAGAACACGAAGTCGGCGCTGAGGGTGAACACGTTCACCGACTTGCCCTTGAGGTTGGTGGTGGAGTCGGCGGGCAGGAACAAGCCGTTGGCCACGGCGTTGCTGCTTTGCGGCTTGATGTGCTCCAGCTGCGCCTTGAAGGCCACGCTCTTGAAGGCGTCCCAGCGCGCGCCCACGGCGACAGTCTTTTGACCGAAGTCCTGGCCAGCAGCCACGGCCGCGTAGCCGCCAGCCAAGCCGGCGAGCGGGGCGCGCAGCCCGGCGAGCAGGCCTGCCGCGGCGTTGATGTCGGTCGCCGTGATTGGATTGTTCAGCTTGAGCTCATCCACCTTAAGCTCGGCGTAGTAGATGTAGGGGGTCACCTTGCCTATGCGTCGGCCCACCGACGCATACCAGCCGGTGGAGTCTGAGATGTAGTGGTCGGCCCGTCGCCAGGTGTACTCGGCGTTGAGCAGCCAGTTGTTGATGTCCCAACTGGCGCCGACACCCGAGAAGCTGGCCCGCTTCCGCGCATCCAGAGCCGCTGCTGCATCGCTCAAAGCGGCGGGCAGGCCGGCGCGGATGAGCGCAGTGGCACTGTTGCTGGCGAGTTGATTGGTGCCAGCGAGCAGCGAGGCGATGCGTCCGCCGGCAACGCGCAGCTCGCCCTGGCTGTAGCCTGCGCGCAGCGTCAGGCCGCTTTCCAGTTCGGCCGTCACGTTGAAGCCGATTTCGTTCTTGAGCGTCACCTCGGCGTTGTTGAAGTTGGACTTCATCTCGCCGCCGAAGACGGTGGCCGTGACGACGGCCGAATCGAAGCTGTGCTGATAGCTGACGTCCGCGCCGTCGAAGCTGCTAAGCGCAACTTGGCTGTAGACCTCCAGCGGCGGCCGTACCCACGTGTTGGCGAAGTTCACTTCCCGGAAATCCGAGATGGCGAAGATCGGGGCGCCCATGCGGCCCAGGCGGATGGTCCAGCCTGCGGCCGGCTGCGCCTTCACAAAGGCCCATTCCAGCGCCGGATCCCAGTCGCCGGCGCCGGTGTACTTGGTCAGCACCTGCGCGGTGGCCGAGAACACGCTGTTGAAGCGGTAGCTGGCCTGCAGGCCCAGCTTGGTGTCGGGCGCGAAGCTCGCCTCCTTGGTGGCGCCGTTGCCGGGCTGGCCAGGGGTGACGAATTCGGCCTTGTCGGTGTCCGTGATGCTGGCGCCGACGGTGCCGAAGCCCGAGAAGTGGAATGCGTCCTGCGCGTGTGCGGCGCCGGTGGCCAGCAGGCAGGCGATAGCCAGCGCAGCGAGCGGAGTCCTGGGTTTGTTGGGCATGGAGATCCTCATGGATGGTCGCCGGGCGGCAAAACGCCACCCAAACGCGACACATATCGACACCATGCCGGCCCCACTTGACGGTCAATTGCGCGAGAAAGACCACAGACAACGGCCTTTTTGACGGAGGGACTTGCGGTGACGCGAAGCGAGTGGTGCCCAGCCGCCGACGGGGTCGCGGCAGCGCCGGCTCGCAGCGGCTCTGGGGCGCGGGCGCCACGCCGGGTGGACGGTCAGCCCAGCGGCCACACCTCGGCCAGCAGCTCGAAAGAGCGTCGGCGGGCAGCAGCGTCGTAGACCTGCGCGGTGACCATGAGCTCGTCCGGCTGCGTGCGCGCGACAAGCGCGGCCAGTTGCTCGCGCACCGTCTGCGGCGAGCCGATGGCCGAGAAGGCCAGCACGCTGTCGAGCAGGGCGCGCTGCGGCGGCTCCAGCGCGTCGGCATAGCCGGCGACCGGCGGCGGCAGCGGTGCGGGCCGGCCGCTGCGCAGGTTGACGAATGCCTGCTGGATGGACGTGGCGAGCCACCGCGCCTGCTCGTCGGTGTCGGCTGCGATCACGTTGACTCCCAGCATCACCTGCGGCCGCGCCAACCGGGCGGAGGGCTTGAAGTGCGCCCGGTAGATCGCGATGGCATCCAGCACCTGCGCCGGCGCGAAGTGCGAGGCAAAGGCATAGGGCAGCCCGAGTGCGGCGGCCAGCTGCGCGCCGAAGAGGCTGGAGCCCAGGATCCAGATCGGGATGGACAGGCCCGCGCCGGGCACCGCGCGCACCGGCTGGCGCTCGGGCGCGTCCAGGTAAGCCATCAGCTCCATCACGTCCTGCGGGAAGGCGTCCGGGTCGGTGTCCAGATTGCGGCGCAGCGCGCGGGCGGTGCGCGGGTCGGAGCCCGGGGCGCGGCCAAGGCCCAGGTCGATGCGGCCCGGGTGCAGCGACTCCAGCGTGCCGAACTGCTCGGCGATCACCAGCGGCGAGTGGTTGGGCAGCATCACGCCGCCAGCGCCGATGCGGATGGTGGACGTGCCCGCTGCCACATGGGCCATCACCACGGCCGTGGCCGCGCTGGCGATGCCCGGCATGCCGTGGTGCTCGGCCAGCCAGAAGCGCCGAAAGCCCAGCCGCTCGCCCAGCTGCGCGAGCAGCAGGCTCTGCTGCAGCGCCTGCGCGGCGGTGCCGCCTTGCACGATCGGGCAAAGGTCGAGGATGGACAGCGGGATGGGCGGCGCGGCAGGCGGCGTGCGGCCGGGGAGGGTGCTCATGGCGGCACCTTAGCGGGCGCCGGCTGGCCCCGGCGGCTTCATAGCCTTTGGCAATTGCGCCCCTTTACCGATTGCATGAACGGGGCTTCTGGCTGCGCATAGGATCACGTTTCCCCAGTCGCCCATAGGCGCGCCGGGAGACCCCCCTCCTCGTATCAACCACACCAACCGACGGAAGAGCCATGTCCCTGATCAACACCCAAGTCCAGCCCTTCAAGGCCCAAGCCTTCCACAACGGCAAGTTCATCGAAGTCACCGACCAGTCGCTCAAGGGCAAGTGGTCCGTGCTGATCTTCATGCCGGCTGCGTTCACCTTCAACTGCCCGACCGAAGTCGAGGACGCCGCCGACAACTACGCCGAGTTCCAGAAGGCCGGCGCCGAGGTCTACATCGTCACCACCGACACGCACTTCTC
Organism: Pseudomonadota bacterium; assembly: GCA_049321005.1. Taxonomy (GTDB): domain Bacteria; phylum Pseudomonadota; class Gammaproteobacteria; order Burkholderiales; family Burkholderiaceae_C; genus Aquabacterium. The sequence continues at coordinate 521,916 of JBMOQL010000001.1, read as the reverse complement.
GCACAAGGTGTGGCACGAGACGTCTCCGGCCGTCGGCAAGGCCAAGTTCCCGCTGGTGGGCGACCCCACGCACCAGCTGACCAACGCCTTCGGCGTGCACATCCCCGAAGAAGGCCTGGCCCTGCGCGGCACCTTCATCATCAATCCGGACGGCGTGATCAAGACGATGGAGGTGCACTCCAACGAGATCGCCCGCGACGTCAAGGAAACGCTGCGCAAGCTCAAGGCCGCCAAGTACACCGCCGAGCACCCGGGCGAAGTCTGCCCGGCCAAGTGGAACGAAGGCGCCAAGACCATCGCCCCGTCCCTGGACCTGGTCGGCAAGATCTGATCCGTAGCAAGTGAGGGCCGGCCGCTGCGCACCATCAGCGCCGGCTGCCTGAACCACTCTTGCGCCGGGCGCGGCAGCAGTCCTGCCGCCCCGGCCGGCCGCCGGCCCACAAGGCCGGTGGGCCTGGAGCCATCGCCAAATCCGCCTGGCTCCTCCTCTGCTCCGCCGGAGCACGCCCCGATTCCCTCCCGCTGTCGAATAAGGAAGCAACCAACATGTTGGACGACACCCTCAAGGCCCAGTTGAAGGCGTACCTGGAAAGGGTCACGCAGCCTTTCGAGATCGTGGCCTCCCTCGACGACAGCGGGTCCGCGCGCGAGATGCAGGGCCTGCTGCAGGACATCGCCGCGCTGAGCGACAAGATCACCCTCAAGCTCGACGGCCAGGATGCGCGCAAGCCGTCGTTTGCGCTCAATCGCATCGGCTCCGACATGAGCCTGCGCTTTGCCGCCATCCCGATGGGGCATGAGTTCACGTCCCTGGTGCTGGCGCTGCTGCAGGTCGGCGGCCACCCGCCGAAGGTCGAGCCGGACGTGATCGACCAGATCAAGGGCCTGGACGGCGACTACACCTTCGAGGTCTACATGTCGCTGAGCTGCCACAACTGCCCGGACGTGGTGCAGGCGCTCAACCTGATGGCCGTGCTCAACCCGCGCGTGAAGGTCACGACCATCGACGGCGCGCTGTTCCAGAAGGAAGTCGAAGAGCGCCAGATCATGGCCGTGCCGGCCGTGTTCCTCAACGGGCAGATGTGGGCGTCCGGCCGCATGACCATCGAGGAGATCGTCGGCAAGCTCGACCAGGGCGCCGCGGCACGCGAAGCGGCCAAGCTCAGCGCCAAGGAGCCGTATGACGTGCTGATCGTCGGCGGTGGCCCGGCCGGTGCGGCGGCAGCGGTGTATGCCGCGCGCAAGGGCATCCGCGTGGGCGTGGCGGCCGAGCGCTTCGGCGGCCAGGTCAACGACACGCTGGCCATCGAGAACTACATCTCGGTGCTCGAGACCGACGGCCCGAAGTTCGCCGCCGCGCTGGAGGCGCACGCCCGCGCCTATGACGTCGACATCATGAACCTGCAGCGCGCCGAGAAGCTCATCCCGGCGGCCCAGCCCGGCGGCCTGATCGAGGTGCAGCTGGCCAATGGCGGCAGCCTCAAGGGCAAGACGGTGATTCTGGCCACCGGCGCGCGCTGGCGCAATGTCAACGTGCCCGGCGAGGCCGAGTACCGCAACCACGGCGTGGCCTACTGCCCGCACTGCGACGGCCCGCTGTTCAAGGGCAAGAAGGTGGCGGTGATCGGCGGCGGCAACTCCGGCGTGGAGGCCGCGATCGACCTGGCCGGCGTGGTGGAGCACGTCACGCTGATCGAGTTCGCCGAGCAGCTGCGCGCCGATGCGGTGCTGGTGAGCAAGCTCAAGAGCCTGCCCAACGTCGTCATCCTGACCAACGCGCAGACCACCGAGATCACCGGCGACGGCCAGAAGGTCAACGGCCTGAGCTACACCGACCGCGCCACGGGCCAGAGCCATCACGTGGAGCTGGCCGGCGTGTTCGTGCAGATCGGCCTGGTGCCCAACACCGAGTTCCTCAAGGGCACGCTGGAGCTCTCGCGCTTCGGCGAGATCATCGTCGATGCCAAGTGCCACACCTCGGTGCCCGGTGTGTTCGCCGCGGGCGACGTGACGACCGTGCCGTACAAGCAGATCGTGATCGCCGCCGGCGAGGGCGCCAAGGCAGCGCTGAGCGCCTTCGACCACCTGATCCGCACCTCGGCCCCGGCCTGAGGATGAGGCGCTGGCGGCCGCCCCGGGCCGCGGCGCCGCGCAACGCTGGCTCTGCCGTCCGCCCTGTCGCGGCGGCCTGCTGCCCGCGCCCTGCCTGGTGCAGCGCGCGGGCTTTTTGTTGGCCCACCGTGCGGGCGGTGCATGGACGGCTGCAGGTGCGGCAGTGCGCGGCCCCGGCCCGGCGGCTGCCGGGCGGCGGATGCCCGCTAACCTTGCGTCCTCGCATCGGCGGCCGCGGGCCGCTGCACTGATCCGGGGGACACCGCATGACCGACTGGCTGGCCGCCGCGCAGGCCTGGCTGGGGGCGCATCCGCAATGGCTGGGTGCCAGCATCCTGATCGTCGCCTGCATCGAGTGCCTGGCTGTGGCCGGGCTGCTGGTGCCGGGCACAGTGGTGCTGTTCGCACTGGGCATGATGGCCGGCAGCGGCGCGCTGTCGCTGGGCCAGACGCTGCTGCTGGCCTACATCGGCGGGCTGCTGGGCGACGCGCTGTCCTACGGTCTGGGGCGGCGCTTCCACCACAACATCCGCCGCCTGCCGGTGCTGCGCGACAACCCGCAGTGGCTGGCCGCGGCCGAGGGCTTCTTCCACCGCCACGGCGTGATGAGCTTGCTTGTCGGCCGCTACATCGGCCCGCTGCGGCCGACCCTGCCGCTGGTGGCCGGCATGCTGGACATGCCGCTGCTGCGCTTTGCCGCGGTCAGCATGGTGGCCGCGGTGGGCTGGTCGGTGGCGTATCTGGCGCCGGGCTGGGTGGCCGGCGCGGCGCTGCGGCTGACCTTGCCGCCGGGTTTCTGGCCGCAGGTGGGCGGGGCCTCGCAGCTGGCCGCGCGCGGCCAGCGGCGGGCGGGGAGCTGGGTGGCGCTGGCTTGTGCGCTGCTGCTGGCGCTGCTCGTGTGGGGCTGGCCGCGGCTGCATGCGCTGGACGACGGCCTGTCGATGCTGCTGCAGACCCTGCGCGCGCCGGTGAGCGAGCGGGCGCTGCGCACGCTGCAGCGGCTGTTTGAGCCCACGCCGCTGTTGGCGGTAGCCGCGGTGATGGCACTGACCCTGCTGCGCTGGGGCCAGGCGCGAGCCGCCGCGCTGGCGGCCGGCACGGTGGGCGCTGCGCTGGCCCTCGATGCCGCGCTGGCCGCATGGCTGCCGGACCTGCTGCAGCGCCCGCCCGCGGGCCGCCCGCTGGCCGCGCTGTTGTCCGCTCCTCAGGTGCCGGCCCCGCTGCGCGATCAGTTGCTCATCCCCTTGGCCGCCCCCCAGGCCGTGGAGGGCGGCTTGCACGGCGCGGCGTTGATGCCCGTGGTCGCCGGTGCTGGTGCTGGCTCCGGCGCCGGGGCAGCCTTGCCCGGCTGCGCGCTGGTGGCGCTATGGCTGGTGATGGGCGTGCTGGCCGGCCGGGGCCAGCCGCCGCGCCTGCGCCTGACCTGGCTGGCGGTGGCCGCGGTGCCGGCCGTGGTGCTGCTGGCGGGGCGGGTGCTGGTGGGCGCCCAGTGGCCCACGGCAATGCTGGCCGCGGGCCTGGGCGGCGCGGCAGTGTGCGCGGCCGGCGTCGCGCTGGCCGAATGGCGGGAGCCGCTGCCCGCGGCCGGGCCCCGCGTGGCGGCGCTGCTGCTGCCCGCCTGTCTGGGGCTGCTCGCCCTCGGCGCAGCCGGCGTCTTCCAGGCCTTGTGAACGACACGCAGGCTGCACCGCACGGGCCTGCACAATCAGGCTCCACCATGTCCTTGCAGCCACTTCCCGTCAGCGCACCCGTCGACTGGCCGCCGGCCGGCGGCGAGACCGCCGCGCTGCTGCGCGCGCGCGACTGGTCCGCCACGCCGCTGGGGCCCCCGGCGGCCTGGCCGCAGCGGCTGCGCTGGGCGGTGGAAATGCTGCTGGAGTCGCCCGTCGCCATGGTGCTGCTGTGGGGCGAGCAGGGGGTGATGATCTACAACGACGCCTACTCCGTCTTTGCTGGCGCGCGGCATCCGCAGCTCTTCGGCTCGCCGGTGCTGGAAGGCTGGACCGAGGTGGCGGACTTCAACCGCCATGTGATGGAGGAGGTGCGCGGCAAGGGGCGCACGCTGTCGTTCAAGGACCAGCAGCTCACGCTGCACCGCTACGGCCGGCCCGAGACCGCCTGGATGAACCTGGACTACAGCCCGCTGCGCGACGATGCCGGCCGGCCCGAGGGGGTGCTGGCGATCGTCGTGGAGACGACCGAACGCTTCGTGGCCGAGCAGCGTCTGCGTGCGGCCAACGAGCGCATCCAGCTTGCCCTGGATGCCGGCGCCGTGCTGGGCACCTGGAACTGGGACATCCCCCAGGACTGCTTCACCGCCGACGAGCGCTTCGCCCGCGCTTTCGGGCTGGACGGACAGCGCGCGGTCGAGGGCGCCCCGCTGGATGCGGTCATGACCGCCATCCATCCGGATGATCGACCCGCCGTGGCCGATCTCATCAGGCTGACGCTGCAGCGCGGCGGACCCTACGCCACCGAATACCGCGTGCGCCGGCCCGACGGCGGCTGGCGCTGGGTGGAGGCCAACGGCCACTGCGAGTTGGACGGGCACGGTCAGCCGCTGCGCTTCCCGGGCGTGCTGATCGATGCCCAGACCCGGCGTGAGGCCGCGCGGCTGCAGGCCGCGCTGCTGGCCCTGAGCGACCGCCTGCGCGAGCTGGTGCAGCCCGAGGCCATCGCCCGCGAGGCCAGCGAGCGCCTGGGCCGCACGCTGCAGGCCGACCGTGCGGGCTTCATGCGCGTGGACGGCGGCTGGGCCAGCAGCGCCGGCGACTGGACCACCGACGGCGTCGAGCCCATCACCGGCCCGCATGCGCTGGCGCACTACGGCAGCCATGCCGCCGATCTGCAAGCCGGCCGCGTGGTCGTCATCCGCGATGTGGCCAGTGACCCACGCACCGCCGCGCATGCCGTGCGCTGGCAGGCGCTGCGCATCGGGGCGGTCATCGCCGTGCCGCTGCTGGTGCAGGGCCGCCTGGCCGGGATGATGCGCGTGCACGCCGTGGCTCCGCGCGACTGGACCGAGGCGGAGGTCGACTTCACCCGCGAGGTGGCCAACCGCGCGTTTTCGGCCTACGAGCGCGGCGAGGCGCAGCTGGCTCTTGAGCGCCTGAACGCGCGGCTGGAGCAGCTGGTGGAAGAACGCACCCGCGAGCGCGATCGCGTCTGGACCGTCTCGCAGGACCTGCTGGCCATCACCGACCGGCAGGGCGTGGTCATCGCCGTCAACCCGGCGTGGACGTCCACGCTGGGCTGGTCGTCCACCGACCTCGTCGGCCGCACCACCGCCTGGCTGGAGCACCCCGACGACCGCGCCGCCACCCAGGCCGAGCGTGCGCGGCTGGGCGAGGGCGGGCGCACGCCCACCTTCGTCAACCGGCTGCGCGACATGGGCGGGCGCTACCACTGGATGTCGTGGACGGCCGCCATGGACGGCGAGCGCATCTACGGCGTGGCCCGCGACATCACCGCCGAGCGCGAGGCTGCCGCCGTGCTGCGCCAGACCGAGGACGCGCTGCGCCAGGCGCAGAAGATGGAGGCCGTGGGCCAGCTCACCGGCGGCATCGCGCATGACTTCAACAACCTGCTGCAGGGCATCCTGGGCAGCCTGGAGATCATCCGCAAGTCCATCGAGGCGGGCCGCACCGAGCGGCTGGAGCGCTTCATCGGCTCGGCCGTGCAGTCGGCCAAGCGCGCCGCGGGGCTGACGCACCGGCTGCTGGCCTTCTCGCGCCGGCAGTCGTTGGACCTGCGGGCGCTGGACGTCAACGAGCTCGTGCATTCGCTGGAAGACCTGCTGCGCCGCACGCTCGGGGAGAACGTGCGGCTGCACCTCGACCTGGAGCCCGGCCTGTGGCCGGCGCACAGCGATGCCAACCAGCTCGAAAGCGCGCTGCTCAACCTGGCCATCAACGCCCGCGACGCCATGCCCGCCGGCGGGCGGCTGTCGGTGCGCACCGAGAACGTGGTCGTCGAGCCGGTCCCCGGCGGCATGGCATCGGCCGAAGGCGCGGAGCCTGGCGAGTACATCATGCTGGCCGTGGGCGACACCGGTGTGGGCATGAGCCCGGCGGTGCGCGAGCGCGCCATCGATCCCTTCTTCACGACCAAGCCGCTGGGCCAGGGCACCGGGCTGGGCCTGTCCATGGTCTACGGCTTCGTCAAGCAGTCGCGCGGCCACCTGCGCCTGGACAGCGAGCCCGGGCGCGGCACCACCGTGCGGCTGTACCTGCCCCGGGCCCAGGCCGCTGTCGAGCAGCCGCAGGAGCAGGCCGCTGGCGAGGATGTCGCGGCCATGCCGGCGGCGCAGTCCGTGCTGGTGGTCGAGGACGACCCGGCCGTGCGCATGCTCATCGTCGAGGTGCTACACCGCCTGGGCCACCAGGTCAGCGAGGCGGCCGACGGCCAGGCCGCGCTGCCGCTGTTGCAGCGCTTGCGCCGGCTCGACCTGCTGGTCAGCGACGTCGGCCTGCCGGGGCTCAATGGCCGCCAGCTGGCCGAGCTGGCCCGCCAGGCCTGGCCGCAGCTGCCGGTGCTGTTCGTGTCCGGCTATGCGGAGCAGGCGGCGCTGCGCTCGGGCTTCCTGGGCGACGGGATGGACCTGATCGCCAAGCCTTTCAGCCTGGACGTGCTCACCGCCAAGGTGGGTGCGATGCTGGCGTCACCGCATGCCCAGGGCGCGCCGGCCGCGGCGGGCGGCACGGCGCAAGACCGTGCGGGCACCGTTGCCGATAACGGCGCCCGCCCGGCCGGTGCGGCGCCGCGCGCCGCCGACGGGCAGGCAGGCCGATTGCCCGGCGGCGACAATCCCGGTCCCATCATGGAGGGCCGTCCATGAGACGGCAGGCGTCGTGAACGTGCTTTATGTCGAAGACAGCGATGACGTCCGCGAGGTCGTCACCGCCCTCATGGAGATGTCGGGCCACGAGGTGGTGGCGGTGCCCACGGCCGAGGCCGCGTTGCAGCTGCTGTCGCAGCGCCGCTTCGGCGTGCTCATCGCCGACGTGAGCCTGCCCGGTCTCTCCGGCGTGGACCTCATGCGCCAGGCGCTGCCTGCCTGCCCCGACATGGCCGGCATCCTGGCCACGGGCTACGGCAATGCCATCAACCCCAAGTCGCTCGGCCTGGGCGTGCGCGTGCTGCCCAAGCCCTTCGAGCCCGAGGTGCTGGAGCAGATGCTGCGCGACATCGAGGCCGGCGTGCCGGCGCATTGAGCCGCGCCCGGGCAGCGAGCCGCGCCCGGGCAGCGAGTCGCGCGCGCGGGTTCACGCATCTTTACCCCCCGGCCCATTCGACTTCACGTCGGCGTCCCAACATGCCAGGCATGGAGGACGCACGGTTGCGGCCTCCTCGTCCAGAGATGGAGAACCGCATGAAGACCCGTCAATCCGCTGCTGCCCGCCCGACTGCGACGCCCGTGACCCGCCTGGGCCTGGCCCTGGGGGCCGGCGTGCTGGGCGCGGCCGCGCTGTGGAGCGCCACCCAGGCCCACGCCCAGCCGGTGCCGGCCCCGGCCTCCGCGGCCGCCGCCTCCGTCGCGCCGCCACCTGCGCCGCCCGAGGCCCGAGGCGAGCGCCCGCCCTTCCGCCACATGGAGCGCGGTGGCGACCACCGCTGGAGCCCCGGCGCCGGCCCCATGGGCTGGGCGGACCCACGCCGCCTGGACCGCCTGCTCGACCGCGTCAAGGCCACCGACACGCAGCGCACGCGCATCCACGAGATCGCTGCTCAGGCCGCCAAGGACTTGCAGGGCCAGCGCGAGGCCGGCCGCAAGCTGCACGAGCAGATGACCGCGCTGCTGACCGCCAAGGACGTTGACGCCCGCGCCGTGGAAAAGCTGCGCCAGCAGATGGTCGCCCACCACGATCAGGCCTCCAAGCGCATGACCACGGCCCTGGTGGACGCGAGCAAGGTGCTCACGCCCGAGCAGCGCGTGCAGGTCGCGCAGCACCTGCAGGACCGTCAGGCCCGCCGCGATGAGCGTCGGGGCGACCGACGCGACGGCCCCGGCCCGCGCGCCGGCGTGCCCCAGCCGCCGAGTGCGCCGGCTGCGCGTTGAGCTGAAGCGAGTCGCTGGGCGGCTCCTGGTGTCGTCCTTCCGCGGTAGGCGCACGGTCGGGCGGCCAGGGGGCTTCACTGCGTTCGTGTCCCGTGCCCGTCCCCTTGCACGGGACAGGCTCCTCCTTGACTTCACTGCGTGAAAGCCTCCTGGCCGCCCTGCCCGGCGCGCCGTCCACCGTGCCTTGCCTCGTGCGGGCCCGCGACCACTGCCGAAGAACGCACCCGCCACAATCGGCCGCATCCCGGCCCGCCTTGCATCTCTCAGCATGCCCCGCATCCTGCTCATCGACGACGACCTGCGGCTGACCGGCATGGTGGCCGAGTACCTCGGCTCGGCCGGCCTGGAGGTGAGCAGCGCGCCCACGCTGGCCGCCGGCCGACAGCGGCTGGAGCACGACAGCTTCGACGCCCTGGTGCTCGACCTCATGCTGCCCGACGGCGACGGCCTGGACCTGTGCCGCGAGCTGCGCGCGGCGCCCCGCACTCGCGCCCTGCCGCTGCTCATGCTCACTGCACGAGGCGAGCCTATGGACCGCGTCGTCGGCCTGGAGCTGGGCGCCGACGACTACCTGGCCAAGCCCTTTGAGCCGCGCGAGCTGCTGGCCCGCATCAAGGCCCTGCTGCGCCGTGCGCGCGCCGCGGCCGAGGACCAAGCCGACCACGTCCAGCGCTTCGGCCGGCTGGAGATCGACCTCGACCGCCGCGAGGCCCGCCTGGACGGCAGGCCGTGCGAGCTCACCGCCTACCAGTTCGACCTGCTGCGCGTGCTGGCGGCGGCCGCCGGCCGCGTGCTCAGCCGCGACCAGATCATGGACGCGCTCAAGGGCCACCCGCTGGAGGCCTTCGACCGCTCCATCGACGTGCACATCTCCCGCATCCGCGCCGCCATCGAGGACGACCCCAAGGCCCCGCGCCGCATCCTCACCGTGCGCGGCGCGGGCTACGTCTTCGCCCGCAAGCAGGACGGCGAGCCTGAGGCCTGACAGGGCTGCATCCCGCACCGCGTCTCCCGCCGCATCGTGAAGAGCCTGTACCTGCGCATCTACCTCACCGTGGTCGCGGTGCTGCTGCTGTTCGCCCTGGTGGCCGGCGGCATCGCCCATTGGCGGCTGCAGCAGGCACAGCGCGAGGGCCAGCAGCGCGTGCAGGCCGTGTGGGCCGAACGCGCGCAGGCCTGGGCCGAGCTGCTGGAGCGCAACCTGCCGCCGGCCACGGCGCCGGAGCAAGAGCAGGCCGATGCCGTGCTGGACTGGTCGCGCCGCCTGCGCCAGCCCATGGCGCTGGACGACGCACAGGGCCGGCGCGTGGCCACCAGCCCGCGGCTGCAGGAGCTGCTGGACGAGCACGACCCCGGCGAGCCGCCGCCGGGGCTGCTGCGGCACGAACTCAGCGACGGCCGCGTGCTGTGGGTGGCGCGGCGCCCGCAGCGCGATGTGCGCCTCTCAGGTGCCCCGCCCAGCTGGATGGCCGAGCAGCGGGAGGGTGGTCGCGGCGGCCGCGTCGCGCCAATGCCGCCACCCCCGCCGTGGTGGGCGGTGCTGCTGCCCTGGCCCGGCGGCGGGGTCCCAGGCGTGAGCGGCGGCATGGCGTTGATGCTGGTGGCGCTCTTCACCGCGGTGGCGGCTGGCGCCTGGCCCGTGGTGCGCCGGCTCACCGCGCGGCTGGAGCGGCTCAAGCGTGGCGTGGAGCGCTTTGGCGCCGGCGAGCTGGACCACCGTGTGGCCGTGGACGGCCGTGACGAGGTCGCCACCGTGGCACGCAGCTTCAACGAGGCGGCTCAGCGCATCGAGGACCTGGTGCGCGCCCACCGGTCGCTGCTGGCCAATGCCAGCCATGAGCTGCGCTCGCCGCTGGCGCGGCTGAAGATGGCCCTGGCACTGATGGAGGACGCCTCGCCCGAGCGCCGCCGCGCCCTGCGTCGCGAGATCGAGCACGACATTGGCGAGCTCGACCAGTTGGTCGAGGAGGTGCTGCTGTCCAGCCGGCTCGACGCTCGGGCCGGCGTCGAGCGGCAGCCCGTGGACGCGCTGGCCGTCGCCGCTGAAGAAGCCATGCGCACCGATGCCCGGCTGGACATCGTCGAGCCCCCCGCGGGCGCAGCCCAGCCCGCGCCCGGCTGGCACCTGAGCGGCGACGAGCGGCTGCTGCGCCGCGCGTTGCGCAACCTGCTGGAGAACGCCCGCCGTCACGGGCAGCCGGTGGCAGCCGGGCACGGCGACGAGGAGGGCCCAGACGACACCGCCGTCCACCTGGAAGTGGCCCAGCGCCGTCGCGCGGACGGCCGCGGCGAGCTGGTCTTTCGCGTGCTCGACCGCGGCCCCGGCGTACCCGAGGCTGAGCGCGAGCGCATCTTCGAGCCCTTCTACCGCCGCGCCGGCCACGGCGAAGGCGCGGGCGGCGTCGGCCTGGGCCTCGCGCTGGTGCGCCAGATAGCACACGGCCACGGGGGCAGCGTGCATTGCGAGGCACGCCCCGGCGGCGGCAGCGCCTTTGTGCTGACCGTGCCGGTGGAGCCGGCGGCGCCTCCGCCGCGCGCCTGAACGCGATCCCAGCCGCCGTGCCGGCAGGCCGAACCCAGGCCGGTCGTTCAGCCTACGCCGACAAGCCGTCGGGACGCTGGCCGGCACGCGCGGCCCTGCACTCGGGAACGTAAGTTGCCGCTTGTTGGGGCAGAGCCCCTGGCCGCCGCCAGCCCGCCGCAACGGGCGGGCGGGCCGCGCGCAGCGGCTCGTGGGCCGGCGCATGGGGCGTCGGCTCCCGAGAACCCCACAGGAGTCCCAAGATGCAAAACCGATCCGCTTCCATCCGCCGTCTGCCCTCGCTGATCGCCGCCGTGGCCGTGGCCACCGGCGCCACTGCCGCCATGGCCGACACCATGAACACCGCCAACCCCGAGCGTGCCGGCTCGTCGGCCAGCACCAGCGGCAGCTATGGCACCACCGGCAACCGTGGCACATCGGACGCCGCGCGCAGCAGCAACTACGGTCCGACGGGCACCTCGCCCAGCACCAGCGCATCGCAGGGCGCGGCGCAGGGCGGCGCCTCCTACGGCACCACGGGCACCCGCGGTTCGTCTACCACCAACTACTCCGACACGGCCAACGCGACCAGCAGCCCCACCTACTCCAGCCAGGCGCGTGACGCCACCCAGGGCACCGGCTACGGCAGCAGCAGCGCCTACGGCACCGGCCGCCCCACGCAGTCCAGCGCACCGGTGAACACCACCACCGGCGAAGCCAACTTCCATGATGGCCGCGCCCCGGTCCGCCCCGGCATGAACGCTCCGGCGGTCGCCGACACCAGCGGCCCCAAGACGCGCCAGCAGGTGCACGACGAGGTGCTGCGCGCGCGCATGACCGGCCAGTTGCTGACCACCAACCCGGCCATCGCCTGGGCCCCGGCGCACATCGACGTCAACACCTATCACGGCGAGACCTCCATGGCCAGCCGCGAGCAGGTGCGCCAGGAAGCCCGTGACGCCATGCGCAACCAGCAGGGCACCAATCCCTCGCGCGACTACCGCCTGGGCAGCCCCAGCGTGATCCCGCAGCAGCCCACGGCCAACGCCGGCAACGCGGCCGAGTAAAGCCGCTGCGGCGCCGCGGCCCGCCTGCTGCTGTCGGCAGGCGGGCCTGCCGAACATCGCCGGCTGCGTCGGGCTGCGGGCCGTCAACCCGTGAACCCCGCCCGAGTGCGGTGCTCGGTCATCCCGGGAGTCAGGTGCCCCGACCTGCGCCTGCGGGCGCCTGAGCGGGGTTTTTGCGCATCTTTGCAGCCCGCTGGGCCTGACGGGGGCCTGACGGGCGGGCGGCGTCGCGAGCCCGCCTGCGGGGTGCATCGCGGGTGGCTCCTCTCTGGTTGGGGCAGGTCGCGGGCCGGTTTCCTGGCCGCGTGCACCCACGCCGCGCCGCGCGCCACAGGGTAAGCGTGGTGTCGCTGGGCATATCGCGTGCCTAAGGTCACGAGATCGCCGAGCGGTCCGGAGTTGTGCAGACCGCCCCGTCTGTTCCCAACCCGACCCCTTGGAGGAGTCCCGTGCGTCGCCCGTCCCTGCCCACTGCCCGCCCGGTCGCCCCGGCGATCCCCGCTTCCTGTCTCCCGCGCCCCGCCTTGGCGGCTGCGCCCGCCTCGAGCCCCGCCGCCAGATGGCCGGTATCCGCCGCCGCCCGCCCGCGCAGCCGCACCCGGCTGGCGCGCGCTTGCGCCGCCGCCGCCCTGGCGCCTGCGCTGGCGCTTGGCGGCTCCCTGGCCCAGGCCCACATCCGCTACACCTTCAACGGCACGCTGGTGCCCTCGCCCATAGCGGACACCGCGCTGGCCAGCCCGCTGCCCGGTGACTCCGTGAGCGGCTGGTTTGAGCTGCCCACCAGCGGCGATTACGGCTTCTCCAACCGCCCGGACGGCAGCGGCACCGCCAAGACGCTGTACTGGGAGATCGACTACCCCACGACGTCGGAGACCACGCTGGTGGACTGGGGAATGACCCTTCCGACAGCCGAGGCGCGCAAGAAGGACGTCTACGGCAACCCCTCGTCCACCCTGCGCCGCACGCTGCATGCCGACGGCAGCAGCAGCCTGGTGATCGAGACCAACTTCATGCGCGGCGGCGGCGGCGTGCGCTCGCAGGACTTCAAGCTGACCTATGTCGCGTCGGACGCCTCGCTCTACGGCGACCTGTCCACGCCGCTGGACCTGAGCAAGGTCACCCGCGCCTGGGGCAGCTACAGCTACCAGGACCAGTTCTTCGACGAGGTGGTCCGCTCGGTGCGCTACGACTTCGAGCTGCAGGTTGGTGCGGCTGCGCCCGTGCCCGAGCCGGCAGGCTGGTGGCTGTGGCTGGCGGGCCTGCCCCTGGCCTGGGGCGCCCGGCGGCTGTCATCGCGCCCCCGGGGCTGACGCAGGCGGCCCGGCGGCGCGCGGCGGCGCCCGCTCAGCCCGGCCGTACGCCGTCCTCGCCGCGCAGACACAGCAGGGCGCAGATCAGCCCGGCCACGGCGCCGGTCGCATGCGCCAGCGGCGCGATGGGAAGGCCCAAGCCCGGGCGGTGGAGCAGGGCATGTGACCACGGCGCCTCGCCGAGTACCTTGGCGGCCAGCCCGGCCAGCAGCAGCCCGCCGATCAGGCGCAGCCGCGGGGCCGACCGGGCGGACGCGGGCGGTGCGGCCGTCCTGCCGGCGCCCGCCTGCATCAACGCAGCCCAGCCGAGCACCGCCACGCCCGCATGCAGCACGCCGGAGGCCCCGGCATAGAAGAGCAGGCGCTCGTCCAGCCCCAGGCCGGCATGGGTCAGCGGCCAGGACAGCAGCCAGGCCAGCGCCGCTTGCCGCGCGGCACGGGGCCTGCGCAGCAGCGTCATGCCGAGCAGGGCAACCACCACGGTGCCGGCCAGGTTGGCCGCCAGGTGCACCGCTGAGCCATGCACCCAGGCCGCGGTGATCAGCTGCCAGGCGGCGCGCAGGCCGGTGGCGCCGCGCTGCCACAGCAGCTGCGCGGCCAGCGGATGGGCGGGTCCCTCGGTAGCCCACGGGGCGGCTGTATCGACACCCCAGGCGCCCGCCCGCGCATCAGGCCAGTCCACCCAGCCCAGGGCCAGAGCCGGCAGCGCCAGCAGCCCGGCCAGTGCCACCCACGGCCAGGCCGGATGCGCAGCCGGGCGGCGGGCCGTCAGCCGAACACCGCTTGCCACAGCGCCAGCGCGGCCTGGCGGTGCTCGGCCAGCTCACCCAGGCCGTCCAGCGGCCGCCGCGTCGAGGATTCATCCAGCCGCGCACGGTGCTGCGCGCGGCGCAGGGCGCGGTAGGCGCGGGCGGCGGCCTCGCCCACGCCCGTGGGCAGCAGGCCGGCGGCCTCGGCGCGTTGCAGCAGCGCGATGTTGCCCACATCGTCCAGCAGCTCGGCATGCGCGCCGCCGTGGGCCAGCACCAGGTACTGCACGGCGAACTCGATGTCGATCATGCCGCCCGGGCTGTGCTTGAGGTCGAAGCGGTCGGCCGGCGCGGCATGGGCCTGGCGCAGCCGCTCGCGCATGGTCACCACCTCGTCGCGCAGCGCGGTGGCGTCGCGCGGGGCGGCCAGCACCTCGCGGCGCACGGCCTCGATGCGCGGGGCCAGCGCCGCATCGCCCGCGCACCAGCGCGCCCGCGTGATGGCCTGGTGCTCCCAGGTCCAGGCGGTGTTGCTGCCGCGGCCGGTCTGGTAGCGCTCGAAGGCGTCCAGCGAGGTCACCAGCAGGCCCGAGTTGCCGTTGGGCCGCAGCGCGGTGTCGATGTCGAACAGCTCGCCGGCACTGGTGCGCACGGTGAGCCAGGTGATCAGCTTGCGCGCCAGGGCGGCGTAGATCTCCTGTGCGTTGTCATCGTCGTCGTCGAAGACGAAGACCACGTCCAGGTCGCTGCCGTAGCCCAGCTCCTTGCCGCCGAGCTTGCCGTAGGCGATGACGGCCACGCGCGGCTCGGGGCGGTGGCGCTGCTTCATGCGCGCCCAGCACCAGCGCAGCGCGCAGTCGAGGATGGCATCGGCCAGGGCCGAGAGGTCGTCGGCCACCTGCTCCACGGTGAGCCGGCCTTCCACGTCGCGCACCAGGGTGCGGAAGACCTCGGCATGGTGGGCGCGGCGCAGCGTGTCGAGCAGCGACTCCTCATCGGCCTGGCCGGAGCGGTCCCAGGCGTCGTGGCGCTGCTCCAGCTCGGCGAGGAAGGCCTCGCGCTCGAAGCGGCCCTGCAGCAGACGTTCGTCGGCCAGCTCGTCGATCACGCCCGGGTGCTGCATCAGGTAGCGCATCGGCCAGCGCGCCAGCCACAGCAGGCGCAGCAGCCGCTTGAGCACGGTGGGCCGCTCGGCCAGCAAGGCCAGATAGCTGTCGCGGCGCAGCAGCGGCTCCAGCCAGTCGATGAAGCGCAGCACCGCGGTCTGCGCGGCCTCGCTCAGCGGCGCGCCGCAGGCGGGGGCGGGCACAGCGCCGTCCGTGCCGCCGGCCGCGGACGGTGTGCCGTCCAGGGCGCCGGGCTCGTTGGCGATGAGCGCGGCGCGGCCGATCAGCTTGGCCAGGCGGATGCGCGCCTCGTCCTTGAGCACCGCCACGCGGGGCTGGGCGGCAAAGCTGCGGATGCGCTCGGCCAGCACCGGCGGCATCAGTGCGGCGAAGGCCTCGCTATCCACCGGCAGCGGCGTGCCGCCACAGGGCTTGCAGCCGTTGCCCGGCGCGCTGCCGCGGCCGTCGTGCAGCAGTGAATCGAACTCGTTGGCGACGAACTCGCGGTGCGTACACAGCTCATCCAGCATGGCGCAGGCGGGCTCGCTGCCGCTGCCACATCCGCTACGGTCGACACAGGGGGCATCGTGTGCCGTGCCGGGATCGGGCGCCGGGCAGGCACTGCCGCTGCACAGACCGAGTGAGGCCGCCATCCAGCGCAGGTCGGCATCCTCGGTGGGCAGCACATGGGTCTGCTGGTCGTCCAGGTACTGGATGCGGTGCTCGACCCGGCGCAGGAAGACATAGGCCCGTGCGAGCTTGTCGGCCGTCTCGGGCGACAGCAGCCCGCGTGCGCTCAGGCGCTGCAGCGCCAGCAGCGTGGAGCGGGTGCGCACCTCGGGGAACTGGCCGCCGCGCACGACCTGCAGCAGCTGCACGGTGAACTCGATCTCGCGGATGCCGCCGCGTGAGAGCTTCACGTCATTGGCCCGCTGCGGCCGGCCGGCGGCGCGCTTGTTGGCCTCGTCGCGGATCTTGCGGTGCAGCTGGCGCAGGCCCTCGAAGACGCCGTAGTCCAGGTAGCGGCGGAAGACGAAGGGCCGCACCACGTCGCGCAGCGGCAGCATGCGCTCCACCGGCACGCCGATGCGCGGCGCGACGATGCGGCTCTTGAGCCAGGCAAAGCGCTCCCACTCGCGGCCCTGCACGAGGAAATACTCCTCCAGCATGGCCAGGCTGACCACCGGCGGGCCGGGGTTGCCGTTGGGCCGCAGCGCCAGGTCCACGCGGAAGACGAAGCCGTCCTCGGTGGTGTCGCCGATCAGCGCATAGATGCGGCGCACCAGCTGCGCGAAGTACTCGTGCGCGGTGACGACCTGCGGGCCGGCGGTCTGGCCGTCTTCCTCGTAGACATAGACCAGGTCGATGTCGGAGGACACGTTGAGCTCGCGCCCGCCCAGCTTGCCCATGCCGACGATCCACAGCAGGATGCGCTGGCCCGCTTCGTTGAGCGGCGCGCCGTAGCGCTCGTCGAGCTCGGCCTGCGCGGCGGCCAGGGCGTGCTCCAGGGCGACTTCGGCCAGCTCGGTCATCGCGGCGGTGACGGTGGACAGCGGCGCCTGCTGTTCCACGTCCAGCACGACCAGGCGCTCCATCACCAGCTGGCGCGTCACCCGCAGCGCGCTGGCCAGATCGCGGCCGCCTTGCAGCAGGCGGCCTACCAGCTGCTCGATGTGCGCGCGCACCGGCTCGCCGGGCGGCAGCAAGGGCAGCTCCGCGGCGTAGCGGCGGCGGATGCGCTGCACAAAGCGCGAGTGGTCGGCCCGCGCCGGCGGCGCGGCATCGGCAGGTGCGGCGGTGCCGGGCAGGTCGGCCAAGGTGGGGCGCAGGTCGTCCATCGTGTCAGCGCTGGCGCATGTCGGCCGGGTTGCGCGGCCACGGCGTCAAGAAAACTTTGCAATCGGAAAGCGGGCCCGCTGCCGGCAGGAGGCCGCGGCCCGCGCATACTCGCGCCCGGACGGCGCGGCCCGTCAGCGGGCGCGGCCCGCTCGGCGCGGGTGTTGCAGGCTGCAGCGGTGCGGTGGCGGCACGCCAGCCGGGCCCGCGCAGCGGCAGGGCGGCCAGCCGCTTGCCTGCTGGCGCGCGCCTCTGTGTGCCACGGCGCGCTGTCCGGTCTGTCTGCATGCCTTTGATCACGTCCGAACCTCCAACCCCCCCGACCGCCGCTGGCGCCGCGGATGCCGCGGGATCACGGCTGTCCGTGCCGCGGCCGATGCAGCGACTGACCTGGCCGCGGCGTGCGGCGACGCTGGTCGGCGTGCTGCTGCTGGGGCTGGTGAGCCTGCTGGGCCTCACCTGGCTGGTCGTGGACGCGGCGATTGTGCCGCGCATCGACCAGTGGCGGCCTGAGGTGGAACGCCATGCCACGCAGGCGCTGGGGGTGAAGCTGCGCATCGGCCGGCTGTCGGCCGCGCGCTCCGGCGTGCTGCCCCGGCTCAGCCTGCACGACGTGCGGCTGCTGGACGAGCAGGGCCGCGCGGCGCTGGTGCTCGCCCGCATCGACGCCCGGCTGTCACCCCTGGCCCTGCTGCAGGCCCTGCTCTGGCAGGAGTTGCCCGCCGCCCGGCTGGACCTGCAAACGCCGGAGCTGCAGGTGCGGCGCGATCGCAGCGGCGCCTGGTGGGTGGGTGGCCTGGCGCTGCGGCAGCGCGCCGGCGGCGATGCCGGGGCAGCGCTGGACTGGCTGTTCAGCCAGCGTGCCATCACCCTGGCCGGCGGCCGCGTGGTGTGGACGGACGAGATGCGTGGCGCCCCGCCCCTGGCGCTGGAGGCGGTGGACATCCGCCTGCGCAACAGCGGCGGCGTGGTTGGCCGCGAACACCAGCTGAGCCTGCGCGCCACGCCGCCAGCTGGCTGGGGCACGGTCAGCCTGGCCGGCCGCTTCAGCCAGCCGCGTGTAGCCGTGTGGACGCCGCTGCGCCCCGGCCCGCACGGCCAGCGCGTCGGCGTGGGCCGCACCCGCGCGGGCGACCTGCGCAGCTGGAGCGGCGAGGCCACGCTGGCCCTGCCGCAGGCGGATGTGGCCCTGCTGCGCCGCCATCTGCCGCTGCCTGCTGCGCTGGACCGCGTGGTGCAGGGCGCGCGGGGCGCCTTGTCGGCCGACCTGCGCTGGCGCCGCGGGGAGCTGGCCGGCATGGCCGCCGACCTGGGACTGCGCGACGTGGACCTGCGGCTGGGCGAGTCGCTGGCGCCGCTGCGTCTGGCGCACCTGGCTGGGCGGCTGGAGCTGGCGGCAGACGAGGACGGCGGCCGGCTGAGCGGGCGCGGGCTCACGTTCGCGCTGCTCGATGACGCAGCCCCCGGGGCGGTGTCGGCCACGACCTCGACCTCGGCGCCCCGCGCGCCCGGTGCCGCCGCCCCGCCGGACGGGACTGTGCCGGCGCCTCCGCCGCGTGCCGCGCCGCCCGCCGCTCGCGTGTGGCCGGCCAGCCGCTTCGATCTGGGCTGGCGCGCGCCGGCCCAGCCGCCTGCGCCCGGCAGCGCGGCGAGCTGGGCGCCCGGCCTGCGCTGGGACGCCGCGCGCGGGGGCAGCCTCAAGGCCGACCGGCTGGACCTGGGCCTGCTGGCCGCGCTCGCCCAGCGCCTGCCGCTGCCGGCTGCGGTGCAGGCCCACCTGGGCAGCCTGGCGCCCCGCGGCATCGCGCAGGACCTGGACCTGAGCTGGGACGGCCCGCTGGATGCACCGCGCCGCTACACCGCCCGCGGCCGCGTCAGCGCCCTGGCCGTGCAGGCGCGCGAGGCGCGGCAGACGCCGGGCGCGCTGGGGGGTGCTGTGGCGGGCGCGGTGGCCGATGGCGCTGCGGCGGCGGGCGGGGCGTCCGCGACGTCACCCGCCCCTGCCTCGGCCTCGGGCTCCCCCCCCGCGCCCGTCCACCCCGTCCCCGGCCGCCCCGGCGTCGAAGGCGCCAGCGTGCGCTTCGAGGCCACCGAGAAGGGCGGCCAGGCCGAGCTGGCCATCCAGCGGGGCGCGCTGACCTTCCCCGGTGTCTTCGAGGAGCCGCGCATCCCGCTGCGCGAGCTCTCTGCCCGGCTGAGCTGGACGGTGCAGCAGCGCGCCGGGCAGCTGCCGGCGGTGGAGCTGCGTGCCCGCCAGGTCCGGCTGGCCAACGACGACCTGCAGGGCGAGCTGCAGGCCACCTGGCGCACCGGCGATCCGGCGCGGCGCCAGCACGGCACCGGCGCCTGGCTGCCCGGCCACCTGGACCTGGATGGCCGCCTGCCGCGTGCCCGTGCCACCGCGGTCGCCCGCTACCTGCCGCAGACCCTGGCCGCCGATGCCCGCCGCTACGTGCGCGACGCCGTGCAGTCAGGCGAGCTGGACGATGTGCGTTTTGCCGTCCACGGCGACTTGTGGGACGTGCCTTTCCCGCACGGCGGCGGTCAGTTCCTCATCCGCGGCCAGGTGCGGGGCGCGACGCTGGCCTATGTGCCGGCCTCGGTATCGGGCCCTGTACCGGCGACGTCCGCGGGCCAGCTCGGCCATGCCGGCACGCCGGGGCCGAATGGCACGGGCGGGATGAAGAGCGCGAATGGCGCTGGTGGCCCCACGGCGGCCTCGGTGAGCGCCGCGCCGGCCGCCGGCCCGGCCCTCGGCTGGCCGGTATTCACCGACTTGCACGGCGAGCTGGTCTTCGAGCAGCAGTCCATGGCCATCCGCGGCGCGCGCGCGCGGTTGGGCACGGTGGGCGCCGGCCGCTTCGAGCTGACCGGCGTGGAGGGCCGCATCGCCGATCTGGCGCACGGCACCCTGGCCATCGAAGGCCGCGGGCGCGGGCCGCTGGACGACCTGCTGCAGTACCTGCGCACCACGCCGCTGGGCGACTGGACCGGCCAGGCCCTGAGCGAGGCGCGCGGCAGCGGCCTGGCCGACCTGACGCTGTCGCTGAAGCTGCCGCTGGCGCACATCGCCGAGTCCAGCGTGCGTGGCAGCGTGCGCCTGGCCGGCAACGAGCTGCAGATCCTGCCGGGCATGCCGGCGCTGACCGGGCTGCGCGGCGACATCGGCTTCACCGAGCGCGGCGTGCAGGTGCGCAGCAGTGCCCGCGCGCTGGGCGGTGAGCTGCGCATCGACGGCGGCAGCCAGCCCGACGGCAGCCTGCGCTTCGTTGCCCAAGGCAGCCTCACGGCCGACGGCCTGCGCCGCGCGCTGCTGGACCTGGGCGGTGGCGCCGCCACGGCGGCCCCGGTCAGCCCTGTCGCCCGCCTGGCCGGCCGGCTCAGCGGCCAGACCAGCGCGCGGCTGCAGTTGGCCTTCGTCGGTGGGCAGGCCCAGTGGCTGCTTGCCAGCAACCTCGTCGGCCTGGGACTGGACCTGCCGGCGCCGCTGGGCAAGCGGCCTGAGCAGGCGCTGCCGCTGAAGGTGCAACTGGCCCCCCTGGCCGGCGAGGCGGCGACCGGGCCGGCCCTGCAAGAGGCGGCCAAGGGCGGGCCCCATGCCACGCCAGCTACGGTGCCCCTGCCCCCGCCCATCGCCACGGCTCGCACCGTGCCGCCCGGCGCTTCGCAGGCCGATATGCATGCCGCCCGGGACAGCGCCGGCGATATGGCGCGGGATACGGCGCGGGATACGGCCCGAGACAGCACCCGAGAGGGCGCCCGCGACGCCTTGCGCATCGAACTGGGCCACCTGCTGCAGGCGCAGTACCACCTGCGCCCGCCTGGTGCGGCGCAGCGGGTGGTGCGCGGCAGCATCGGCCTGCTGCAACCTGCGCGGCTGCCGGCCTCTGGCGTCGAGGCGGCAGCCACCGTGCCGCGGCTGGACGTCGCGGCGTGGCGGGCCGTGTGGCAACCGCCGGCCGGGGCAGACCGGTCCTCCGGCCGGGGCAGTGCGGCCACTGACGGGCCACACGCGCCACAAGCCCGCACACCCGCGGCAGGCGCAGCAAGCACCCGCGGCTCGCCGGGCGCCTTCATCGAGCCCGCCCCCGGCGAGCCGCGCAGCCGCAGCCGCGTCGAGGCCGCGCTGCCCCGGGCCGTCCCGGCCCTTCCGCTGCCCGCCGACGCGCTGCCCCCGCGCGCGCTCGGCACGCTTGGCGTGCCCGCCGCGGTGCGGCCCGGGCCGCTGGCGCCGGCAGCCACCGCGCCGTCGCCGCGCGGCCTGACAGCGGGCCCCGGCCCCGGCCGCGGCCCGGCCGTGATGGCCAGCGCGGGCGCGTCCTCCTTGCCGGCCGGGCTCGCGGGCTTCCTTCCGGATCGGCTGCAGTTGCGCACGCCGCAGCTCGACCTGGGCCCGCGCTCGCTGCAGGACGTCACGCTGCTGCTCGGCCGCGCCCCCGGGGCAGCCGGCTGGCGGGCGCAGATCACCTCTGACCAGGTGGAGGGCACGGTGGACGTCGCCGACGACGGCTCGCGCATCAGCGCGCGGCTGTCGCGCCTGACCATTCCCGCCGGCGAGCCCGCCGCGGCCCATGCCGGCAGTGCGCCGGGCGACGACGACCTGCTGCCCGACGACCCCGCCAGCGTGCCCGCGCTGGACATCGTGGCCGAGCAGTTCGACTGGCGCGGGCTCAAGCTCGGCCGGTTGGAGGTGCTGGCGGAGAACCAGCGCGACGGCGCGCGTGATGGTGCGCGTGAAGGCGCCGCCCCGCGCCTGTGGCGGCTGAGCCGGCTGGAGCTCACCAACCCCCATGCCCGGCTCTCAGCCACCGGCGCGTGGCTGCCGGCGGCCCGCACCGGCAGCGGCTCGGGTGCGGCCCGCCGCCACACCGAGCTCGACTTCACCCTGGAGCTGGTCGACAGCGGCGCGCTGCTCGCCCGCCTGGGCTGGCCGCAGACCGTGCGCGGCGGCAAGGGCCGCATGGTCGGCCGCATCGCCTGGCCCGGTTCGCCGCTGGCCGCCGGCACCGAAGGCCTGGACGGCGAGCTGCGCATCGATCTGCAATCCGGCCAGTTCCTCAAGGCCGAGCCGGGTGCGGCGCGGCTGCTGGGCGTGCTCAGCCTGCAGTCGCTGCCGCGGCGGCTGCTGCTGGACTTCCGCGATGTCTTCCAGCAGGGTTTCGCCTTTGACCGCATCGACGGTGACGTCAAGCTCGACGACGGCGTGGCCCGCACCCACAACCTGCGCATGAAGGGCCTGCAGGCCGTGGTGCTGATGGAAGGCCAGGCCGACCTCAACCGCGAGACGCAGGCGCTCAACGTCTGGGTGGTGCCCGAGATCAACGCCGGTGCCGCCTCGCTGGCCTACGCGGCCGTCAACCCCGCCATCGGCCTGGGCACCTTCATCGCCCAATACCTGCTGCGCAAGCCGCTGGCCGAGGCCGGCACGCGCGAGTTCCGCGTCACCGGCAGCTGGGCCGACCCGCAGGTCGAGCGCGTGGCCCGCGGCCAGCTGCAGCCGGCTGCTGCCGACGCGGGGGACGGCAGGCCAGCGCGCGATACCGGCGCCGCGCAGGCCGCCGCGGCCGCGTCCGTCCCGCGATAACCGGGCCTGCGATAACCCGGCCTGCGATAGCCCGGCCTGCGATAGCCCGGCTCACCCCCGGGCGGCGGCCATCCCCGCTTGTCTGCAGCGCGTCGCCGGTGGTCCACTGGCTCGCGGCGGCACAGCGCCGCTTCGTTGCCCTCACCGGTTCCCTCACAGGCCCCCACCATGAAGATCGCCGCCCTCCAGATGGTCTCCACGCCCGAGCCCGCAGCCAACCTGGCCGCCGCGCGGCGGCTCATCGCCCAGGCCGCCGCCGCCGGCGCGGAGCTGGTCGCCCTGCCCGAGTACTTCTGCCTCATGGGCCGGCGCGACACCGACAAGCTGGCCCTGGCCGAAGACGCACCCGATGCAGGCGGTGCGCCCGCCGCCGGCCCCATCCAGCAGGCCCTGTCCGGGGCCGCGGCCGAGCACGGCGTCTGGCTCATCGGCGGCACGCTGCCGCTGCGCGTGGCGGGCGACGATGGCCAGCCGCGCACCGACCGCGTCACCAACACCACGCTGGTCTTCGATCCGCACGGCCGCGTGGCCGCCCGCTACGACAAGATCCACCTCTTCCGCTTCGACGACGGCACCCACCACCACGACGAGGCCGCCACGCTGCAGGCCGGCACCCAGCCCGCGGCCTTCACCGCCACCGATCGCACCGGGCAGGCCTGGCGCGTGGGCCTGAGCATCTGCTACGACCTGCGCTTCCCCGAGCTCTACCGCCACCTCAGCCATCCGGACCACGGCGGCCCCTGCGACCTGCTGGCCGTGCCGGCCGCCTTCACCTATCCCACCGGCCAGGCCCACTGGAGCCTGCTGCTGCGTGCCCGCGCGGTGGAGAACCAGTGCTACGTCCTCGCCCCCGCGCAAGGCGGCCAGCACGACAACGGCCGCCGCACCTGGGGCCACAGCCTCGTCGCCGATCCCTGGGGCGAGGTTCTGGCCGAGCAGGCAGAAGGCGAGGGCATCGTGCTGGCTGAACTCCAGCGCGAGCGCATGGAGCAGGTACGGCGGCAGCTGCCGGCGCTGACGCATCGGGTGCTCGGTTGACGGGGCTTCGGGCGCCAGCGCCGCCGTCTGCGCTGCGCGCTGGTCATCCCTTCACCGCCACGCCAGCTGCACCGCATGCAGCAGCAAGCCGATCAGCCCGCCCACCAGCGTGCCGTTGAAGCGCACGTACTGCAGGTCCGGGCCCAGGTGCAGCTCCAGCGTGCGCGAGAGCTGCTGCGCATCCCACTGCGCCACGCGCTCGGCGATCAGGCTGCGCGCCTGCTCGCGCACCTGATGGATCACGCGCGGCGCTGCGGCCACGAACTGCGCATCGAGCCAGCGCTGCTGAGCCCGGTCCTGCTGCAGCGTCTGGCCCAGGCCGCGCACCGCATCGGCGGCATGGCGGCGCAGGGTCGATTCCGCCGCGCGCAAGTCTTCGTCGGCCCAGCGCAGCAGCTCGCTCCACAGCGACTGCAGCGCGCGTGAGAAGGCCGGCTGCGCCAGCGCCTCGTCGCGCAGCTCGCGGCCGCGCGCGCGCCAGGCCTCGTCCTGCTGCAGCTGCTCGACGAAGCCGGCGGCAAATTCATCGAAGCGCAGCCGCAGCGGGTGCTGCGGATCGTCGTTGACCTCCTCGATCAGCCGCGTCGCTGCGCCGACGATGCGCCTGGTGGCCAGGCGCCCGGCCATCTGGTCCAGGCCCACCACCTTGAGCACCTTGGTCTCGCTGGCGATCACCTCCACCAGCCGTGCCTGCAGCGTCTCGTCGGCCAGCCAGCGCACCAGCTGCTCCAGCCCCACGTCCAGCAGCGCCTGATGTCGCCTGTCGGCCAGCAGGCCCTGCAGCAGGCGGCCGGTGAGCTGGGCCACGTCCACCTCGCGCAGCCGGTCCTGCGCGGCACGCTCCACCGTCTGCCGCACGGCCGGCTCGTCCAGCGCCTTCAGCGCCTGGCGCGCGGCACCCGCCAGATGCTGCGCCACCTGCTCGGCATGGACAGGGTCGGCCAGCCAGCCGCCCAGCCGCAGCGCGGGCTTGAAGGCGCGCAGCCGCGCCACCATCGCCTCGTCGCCCAGGAAGTGATCGGCCACGAAGTCCGCCAGGCTGCGCCCGATGCGCGCCTGGTTGGCCGGCACGATGGCCGTGTGCGGGATCGGCAGCCCCAGCGGATGGCGAAAGAGCGCCACGACCGCGAACCAGTCCGCCAGCGCGCCGACCATCGCCGCCTCGGCGAACGCGCCCACCCAGGGCCACAGCGGGTGCGCATCGCGCAGCACATCGGCCATCACCCACAGTGCCGCCGCACCCAGCAACAGCAGCACCGCCAGCCGCTTCATGCGACGCAGGCGCTGCTCGGCGGGCAGCAACGTCTTCGCGATGTAGGAAGGCTCGGGTGGCAAGGTGGCGGATCAGGCGGATCGTGAAGGTTGCGGGCCGTGGGCGGCACAGCCTGCGCATCATGCGGTAAGCCGCAGACAGCATCCCACGTGCCCGCCGGTCATTCTTCTGTCGACAGGGCGCTGCTTGCGCGCACCACCGCGGCCACCTGCAGCGCCAGACCTCGCACGCCCCTTGCCGCCGCCAGCGACAATCCCGCTACACCTGCCCGCCGCCCCATGATCCTGCGCCACAGCTTCACTCCGCCCGACAACGACCGGCTCAGCCACCTGTGCGGTCCGCTGGACGAGCACCTGCGCGCGGTGGAGGACAGCCTGGGCGTGAAGCTGGCGCGGCGGGCGGAGAGCTTCCGTATCGAAGGCCCGCGCGTTGCGGCCGAGCGGGCGCAGACGGTGCTGCAGACGCTCTACGGCCTGGCCGCGCGGCCGATCGCGCCGGAGACGGTCCAGCTCACGCTCTTCGAGGCCCTGCGCGACCGCGGCCCGCATGCGGCCCACGCCTTCCAGGCCGATGCGGCCACCGCCACCAGCGACGCGCCGGTGCTGCACACCCGCCGCGCCGACCTGCAGGGCCGCACGCCCAACCAGGTGCAGTACCTGCAGCAGATCCTGGCCCACGACATCACCTTCGGCATCGGCCCGGCCGGCACCGGCAAGACCTTCCTGGCCGTGGCCTGTGCGGTCGATGCGCTGGAGCGCAACACCGTGCAGCGCATCATCCTGACGCGGCCGGCAGTGGAGGCCGGCGAGCGCCTGGGCTTCCTGCCGGGCGATCTGGCCCAGAAGGTGGATCCCTACCTGCGCCCGCTCTACGACGCGCTCTATGACCTGATGGGCCTGGAGCGCGTGACCAAGGCCTTCGAGCGCGGGCTGCTCGAGATCGCGCCGCTGGCCTTCATGCGCGGGCGCACGCTCAACCAGGCCTTCGTCATCCTGGATGAGGCGCAGAACACCACGCCCGAGCAGATGAAGATGTTCCTCACGCGCATCGGCTTCGGCTCGCGCGCCGTCATCACCGGCGACGTCAGCCAGATCGACCTGCCGCGGGGCAGCAAGAGCGGCCTCATTGATGCCGAGCGCATCCTGCGCCGCGTCAAGGGCATCGCCTTCACCCGCTTCACCTCCGGCGACGTGGTGCGCCACCCGCTTGTGGCGCGCATCGTCGAGGCCTACGAGGCGCAGAGCAGGCTGCAGGCGGCGGCCGAAAGCGGGGCGGGACCTGCGGCCGACGTACCGGGTGAGGAAATCGTGGGCGCCGCCCTGCCAGCAGGTCCCGGCGAAGCGGCACGCCGTGCACCGCGCCGGCCGCGCGGGTGAGGCCTCGCCCCGCGCCGCGCCTTGCCGCTGCGCCGCGCATGAGCCGAGAGCCTGGCATCCAGCGCGGCGGCCCGGCGCTTCCTGATCGGGACAACGCGCCAGCCGCCCCTTCACCAGATCTTTGCAACCGTCCCAGCCGTGCCCGCCAAGCCGTCCACCACCCGCCCCATCACCCGCCGCCCCGCCCCCACCAGCCCGCCGCGCCCCGAGCTGTCGCTGAGCCTGCAGTTCGCCGACGCCCGCCACCGGGCCGAGCTGCCGCGCCACAAGGTGGCCCGCTGGATCCGCGCCGCGCTGGACGCGCCCGGCGAGATCACCGTGCGCATCGTGGATGAGGACGAAGGCCGCGCGCTCAACCGCGACTTCCGCGGCAAGGACTACGCCACCAACGTGCTGACCTTCGACTACAGCGCGCAGCCGGTGGTGCATGCCGACCTGATCCTGTGCGCCCCGGTGGTGGAGCGCGAGGCCCAGGCCGAGGGCAAGACG
Organism: Pseudomonadota bacterium; assembly: GCA_049321005.1. GTDB lineage: Bacteria > Pseudomonadota > Gammaproteobacteria > Burkholderiales > Burkholderiaceae_C > Aquabacterium. The sequence continues at coordinate 495,397 of JBMOQL010000001.1, read as the reverse complement.
CTGCAGGCCCACTACGCCCACCTGCTGGTGCACGGCACCCTGCACGCCCAGGGCCATGACCACGAGGACGCGCAAGAGGCCGAAGCGATGGAGCAGCGTGAGCGCGAGGTGCTGGCTGCGCTGGGCTTCGCCGACCCTTATGCCTGAGCGGCGCGCACGGTGGCGTGCGCGGGTGGCCAGGGTGGCCTGATCGGGGCGCGGTGGCCGGCCGCCTGCGGGCGGGCACCGAGGCCGCCGTGGCCTCGCGCGCGAGCGCCGCTTACGCGAGTTGGGCCCGCATCGCGTCGATCACCGCCTTGTAGTCCGGCTGGCCGAAGATCGCGCTGCCGGCCACGAAGGTATCCGCCCCCGCATCGGCCACGCGGCGGATGTTGTCCACCTTGATGCCGCCGTCCACTTCCAGGCGGATGTCGCGGCCGGATGACTCGATCAGCTTCCTCACCCGCTCGCATTTGCGCAGTGCGCTGTCGATGAAGCTCTGCCCGCCGAAGCCGGGGTTCACGCTCATCAGCAGCACCACGTCCACCTTGTCGAGCACCCACTCCAGCACGTCGATGGGCGCGGCGGGGTTGAAGACCAGCCCGGCCTGGCAGCCCTCGGCCTTGATCAGCTGCAGCGTGCGGTCCACGTGGGTCGACGCATCGGGGTGGAAGGTGATGATGTCCGCGCCCGACTTGGCAAAGGCCTGGGCCAGCGCATCCACCGGCTGCACCATCAGGTGCACGTCGATCGGCACCTGGCGGCCGTCGGCGGTCACGCTGTGCTTGCGCAGCGCCTGGCACACCATGGGCCCGAAGGTGAGGTTGGGCACGTAATGGTTGTCCATCACGTCGAAGTGGATCCAGTCCGCGCCAGCGTCGATGACCGAGCGCACTTCTTCGCCCAGGCGGGCGAAGTCGGCGGACAGGATGCTGGGGGCGATGCGGTAGGTGCGCGTGGACATGGCGGCGGGCTCACAGGTCGGTGGGGCCGGTCATTCTAGGAAGGGCGTCCCCGCGCCGCCCGGTTGCGCCATTGCCCTCACATGCCGCCGCCTGTCGGTGGACCGGGCCCTTCGGCTCAGACCGGCATGGGCACCATCCACGGCAGGGCCATGTACTTGCGCCAGCGGGCGATGCAGCGCCGACCGGCCTCGGCCGGCGTGTCCTTGTTGACCGCGTAGGCCGTCCACTCGCAGCTGTCCGTCGTGAAGCGCAGTGTGGAGTAGCCGTGGCGGATGCTGTCGAACATGCGGATGTGCGGGTTGTTGAGCTTCACCGTGCCTTCGGTCAGGCCTTGCAGCAGCAGCAGGCGCTGCGAGGGTGAAAGGTTCTTGCCGAGCTGATCACCGATGTTCGACGAGGTCACCGACGGCGTCATGAACTCCACGCCCAGATCGTTGCTGCGGTCAAAGGGGTTGAGGTTGCCGTAGTCGTGCTTGATCTGGCTGGCCATGTAGGTGTGGAGGTCGCCGGTGACGACGGCGAAGTTGCTCACCCGCGCCTGGCGCAGCGCATCGCTGATGTAGCGGCGCTCAGCGGCAAAGCCGTCCCAGGCATCGACATTGAACGGCGTGAGCTGGGCCCCGGCAAACGTGAGGGCCAGGCGGCCGAAGTAGGTCTGGTTGCCCAGCAGCTTCCAGGTGGCGCGCGAGCCGGTCAGCCCTTCGACCAGCCAGTCGCGCTGCGCCGCTCCGAGCATGGTCTGCCGCGGGCTGCTGAGGTTGGTGCAGCCCAGTGGCACGTAGCGCTGCAACACGTCGGCCTCGCCACAAGGGTGGGCGCTGCGGTAGCTGCGGTTGTCGATCATGAAGAGGTCCAGGAAGCCGCCGAAGGCAAACCGCCGGTACTGGCGCAGGAAGTCGTGCGGGTGGGTGGCGCCCTCGTTGACGGCCACGCGTGCGGGCACGTATTCGACCCATGCGCGCTGGGCGTCGAGCTTCAGCTGCCGCAGCAGCGCCGGGTCGTTGCCGTAGGCGGCATCGGTGGTGTAGGGATGATCCGGCGCGCCCAGCGTGTCGCGTGCCGCGTCCCAGTAGCAGTCGTTGCTCGTCTCGTGGTCGTCGGGCACGCAGATCCAGGTGTGGCGCTCCTGGGCGGCCTGCAGCTTGGGGTCGGCGCGGTAGCTGCGGTAGATGTGGCGGTAATCGGCCAGACCCAGCGCGGCGCTGCCGCCAGACGGCAGCACCAGCGTGCGGTCGGCGAACGGCAGGCTCTGGAAGCGCGGGTCGCCAGCCGTCTCGTAGATGAAGTCGCCCAGATGCAGCACGAAGTCCAGGCTGTCGTCCGCGGCGACATGGGCCAGCGCGCCGTAGTAGCCGTTGGTGTAGTCCTGGCAGGTCAACAGCCCGAAGTGCAGGCTGCGCACGCTGGCACCGGGCGCCGGGGCCGTACGGCAGCGGCCCGTGCGGCTGACCGTGCCGGCGTAGATGAAGCGGTAGTGGTAGCTGCGGTCAGCCGCCAGCTTGCCGTCCAGGTCGAGCTTGACGGTGTAGTCGCGCGCCGCTGTGATCTGCTCAGGGCCGATCACGGCCTCCAGCAGCAGGGCCTGGAAGCCCGGGTCCTGTGCGACCTGCAGGTAGAGCGGCTCGTTGGCACGCCAGGCTGCCGGGGCGATGTGCGTCCACAGCATCACGCCGGAGGGCGTGGGATCGGCCGAGGCGACGGACAGGTCGAACACCCGCTGGCTGTCGATGCGCAGGCGGCTGGCATCGATGGGGAGCGTGCCGGCCGGCAGCCATTGCGGTGCGGCCTGGGCGCGCGCATCGAAGGTGATGAGAAAGCCTGCGCCCAGCCCGGACGCGAGGGCGCCGGTGCCGGAAAGAAAGGATCGACGATCCATGGCGGGAGCTGCAAAGGCGCCGGATGGCGGAGCCGATGAGCATGGACGGGTTGCATGACCCGAGCATGAAGCATGCAGCGCGGCTGCATGAGCCGAATGAAGCGGGGCCGGGGAGGGGGGCGGCTCGAGTGGCCATCCGTGGGCAAGCCCGCGCGGCAGCGGGCCATCACCTGGCCGGCCGAGCCGAGATCAGGCGCGGCGGGGGCGCGGCATCAGCCCGCTGCCGACGGCGCCACCATGTCCCCGGCGGCCTGGCGGGCCGCATCGCCACCCTCAGCTGCCGTCGCGGCACCCGCCCCGCGTGCCGGGGACGCCGAAGCCGGCGCATCCCCACCACGCGGTCGGTGTGCCGGCAGGCCGGCGCGGCGGCGCATGTCTTCCGTCGTGCTGCCTTGTTCGCCCGGCGCCCAGCCCGGCGGGCCCAGGAGGATGCCCGGCGCCTGCCACAGCGGGCGCTTGATCAGGTCCCGCGCGATGGCCACCCACTCGTGCAGGCAGATCCACAGCGCGTTGGTGGACGTGACCGGCTTGACCAGGCCGTAGCGGATGGCGATGTCCTCGCGCTCCGGCACGTAGGTGCCGAACAGGCGGTCGAAGATCAGCAGCACGCCGCCGTAGTTGGCATCCAGGTACTCCAGGTTGGTGCCATGGTGCACGCGGTGGGCCGAGGGCGTGTTGAAGATGCCCTCCATCCAGCCCAGGCGCGGGATCCACTCGGCATGGATCCAGAACTGGTAGACCAGGTTGACGCCGTAGGACAGCAGCACCGCCTCCGGCGTGAAGCCCAGGAAGCACTGCGGGAAGAAGAACACGAAGCCGCCCGTGACCTTGCCGGTCAGCGACTGGCGGAAAGCCGCGGCCAGGTTGAACTGGTTGCCCGAGTGGTGCACCTGGTGCGAGGCCCAGTACCAGCGGATGCGGTGCCCGGCGCGGTGCATCCAGTAGTAGAAGAACTCGGTGCACAGGAAGAGCAGGGCGATGCCCCACCAGGTGTCCATCGGCACCGTCCACAGCCGGTGCTCATAGGCCCAGGCGCCCAGCGGCAGCGAGGCGCCCAGCACCGCGCCCATCGGGATGGCCTCCACCAGCGTGCGCCACAGGTTGATGCGCACCGTGGCCCAGAAGGCGCTCCAGTCATAGCGGGTGCCTCGGCTGCCGCGCGCAATCCGGCTCAGCACCACGCCCTCGCCAAAGGTGACGACGAGCGCCGACAGGCCCAGCACCACCATCATCCACTGCACCACGTCCAGGTTCTGCAGCCGCTGCACCGTGGCGGCAAAGAGCTGCGGGCCGCCGTCGAGCAGCAGGCTGGACAGGCGCTCGGGCCAGGGCAGGGCAGAGGGATCGGCTGGGGAGGACATGGCGGGTGACTCAGGGCGGCAGGGCCAGGCAGCGGGCCCGGGGCCGGGCCGCTCAGCCGGCGGGAAGCGTTGCGGCCACGATAGGCAGCCCCTCCTGTGGCGTCCCCCGGGTAAGCCCCGGGCATCCGGTCCTGCGCCCCTCGCCCGGGGGGCCGCCAGCCGCGGCTTGACCGCCGCCAACGTCCAGCTGCCAGCTCACGCATGCCCCCACGCCGCGGGCTGGATGAGCCGGTCCACCCGAGCAAGGGGCGCGGCACATCCCACTGGCCGCCGCCCGGCGCGCTGAACATCATCGCCAGACCGCATCACCACCCGGTCTGCGCACCGGGACCGGGTCGCCGACCGCCATGCCCATGACCGCCGTGCCCATGACCGCCGTGCCTGCCCCTGCCTCCACCTACCCGCTCAACCGCTCCGAGCACGGCTACCTGGCCCTGGACGGTTTCGCCGGCTCGTTCCACCAGGCCTACCTGCTGCGGTTGGATCGCCCGGTGGACGAGGCGCTGGTGCGCCGCGTGCTGCGCCAGCTGCTGTCGGCCTTCCCGCGCCTGCGCTGCATCGCCGTGCCGGGCTGGCACCGCCACCGCTGGCAGCTGCTGCCCGATGACGATACGGTGGACCAGCTCTTCGACGTGGCTTATCGCGTGCGTGGCGACGTGGCCCTGGACGACCCCGCCGCGCTGCAGGCGCATCACACCCAGCTGCTCAACGAGCCGCTGCCCATCGAGCACGGCCTGGCGGTGCGCATGGGCTACTACCCGCATCCGCAGCGGCCCATGATCCACCTGGGCGTGCACCACATGCTGTGCGACGGACGCTCCATGCAGATGATGATCAGCGCGCTGCTGGGGGCGCTCAACGGGCAGCCGATGGCACCGGTGCCGATGGAGGCGCCGTCGCTGCTGCACACCATCCGCCCGCTGCACTGGAAGGAGTGGCCGCGCAAGCTGCTGGCCGCGCGCCGTCATGCCCAGGAGCAAAAGCGCCGCCTGGCCGCCGCGCGCGTGCTGCAGCTGCCCACGCGGGCCACGCCGCACTACAGCGCGCATGCCATCGTCCACCACCGCCTGGCCGTCTCTGCGCCCGAGCTGCGCGCCTGCGCCCGGCGGCACGGCGTGTCGCTCAACACGCTGGTGGTGGCCGCCTTTGCCCAGGCCTTCCTGCAGCCGCATGCGGGTGATCCGCTGGCCGCGTCGGTCATCCGCCTGTCGGTGGACCTGCGGCGCTACTTCCCGCCCGGCCACGCCGTGCCGCAGACGGGCAACTACGTCGCCGCCTTCCTGGTGCACGAGGGCGGGCGCCTGACGCTGGCTGAGCGCGCCAAGTCGGTCGAAGCACAGGTGCGCACCGCCCTGGCACGCTACGAGCGCCGCGAGATGTGCTGGAGCTATCTCTTCGAGGAGCTGATGCCGCTGCTCGGCCGCACGGCCATCGCCCACATCGCCTGGGGCATGAAGCGCGCCGGCCGCTTCCCGCGCATCAGCGCCCATGCCACCAGCCTGGGCGACTGCAACCGGCTCAACGCCGCAGGCGCCGCCATCAGGCTGCACGAGCTGCACATCTCCGCCCCCAGCCTGTCGCCGCTGCTGGCCATGACCGAGCTCAACGGGCAGTTCAACGTGGACGTGGTCTTCCAGCGCTGCGAGACCGAGCCCGATGAAGTGCGCGCCTGGCTGCAGCGGCTGGACGCGCTGCTACTGGCAGAGGCCGGAGAGGCGCAGGCGGATGCGGTGACGCCGATCGAAGCCGCGGCGCGGATGGCGCAGCCGTCGCCGGCCCAGCCCCCCGCCGCCCTGGCGGCTTGAGAGGAGGGCCCGGGTCAGTTCAGCGTGCGCTTGTAGCTCTTGATCGCCAGTGCGGTGATCACCACCAGCGCCAGCGCGATGGGCCACAGGTGAGGCCACATGTCGGCCAGGCTGAAGTCCTTGAGGAACACGCCGCGCGAGCCGCGCACGAAATAGGTCAGCGGCAGGCCGCTGGCGATGAACTGCGCCCACTTGGGCATGCCGCTGTACGGGAACATGAAGCCCGACAGCAGGATGGACGGCAGGAAGTAGAAAAAGCTCAGCTGCATGGCCTGCATCTGCGAGCCCGCGGCCGTGGAGATGAGGATGCCCACGGCCAGCGTCACCAGCCCGTAGAGCAGCAGCAGCGTCACCAGCGCCCACGGGCTGCCGGTGAGCGGCATCCTGAACAGGAAGAAGGCGATGGCCAGGATGATGAGCACCTGGATCACGCCGACGAAGAAGTTGGGGATGATCTTGCCGATGATCATCTCCCACGGCTCGGTGGGCGTGACCAGCAGGAACTCCATCGAGCCGCGTTCCTTTTCCTTGGTGATCGACATGGCGGTCATCACCAGCAGCGACACGTTGAGGATCATCCCGATCAGGCCGGGGATGATGAAGAAGGTCTGCTCGGCCTTGGGGTTGAAGCGCCGCTGCACGCGCACGTCGATCTGGCTGGTCTCGCCCAGCCCGTCGCGGCGCAGCACGTGCGCGGCGGTCTGGCGCGCCACCTCGCCGGTGGACGACATGGCGCCGTTGAGCGACACCGGATCGGTGGCATCGGCCTCCACCAGGATCTGCGCCGGCTTGCCGGCCATCAGGTTGCGCGTGAAGTCCGGCGGGATCTCGATGACCACCGAGGTCTGCGCGCGGCGCAGCAGGTCGCTGGCCTGATCGGCGCTCATCTCGCGCGGGTCGATGTTGAGGTACTGGCTCTCCTGCAGTGCCGCGCGATAGAGACGCGAGAACTCGCTCTTGTCGTGGTCCACGACGATGGTGTCGATGTGCCGCGGATCGGGGTTGATGGCATAGCCGAAGACGATCACGTAGCCGATGGTCACGCTCAGCAGCGACACGAAGGTCAGCCGGTCGCGCACCATGTGCAGCGTCTCCTTGAGCGCGATGGCGAGGATGCGGTGGAAGGGGTTCATGCGCGGCGCCGCTCGGCTCAGAAGGACGTGGTCTGCTGCTGCAGCGTCAGGTGGAAGAAGATGTCCTCCAGCCCGACGTCGATGGGCCGCACCTCGCCGGCGGGCGCGCCCAGGCGCTGCACCCAGCCGGCCACGTCCGACGGGCTGCGCGCGACGATGCGGTAGCTGTTGCCCTGGCGCGAGAAGCGCACCAGGCGCTCGTCGTGCGCCAGGCGGCGCTCGCGCTCGGGCGAGACGCGCTCCTTGAGCTCCACCTGCGCGGCCACCAGGTCGCTCTTGGCCAGCACCTGCTCGGGCGCGTCGTCCACCAGCAGCCGGCCGTACAGCACATAGGCGATGCGGTTGGAGCGCATGGCCTCGTCCATGTAGTGCGTGGACACCAGCACCGACACGCCCGATGCGGCGATGTCCTGCAGGATGTCCCAGAAGGCCTCGCGCGCCTTCGGGTCAACGCCGGCGGTGGGCTCGTCCAGCAGCAGCACGCGCGGCTTGTGCGACATGGCGCAGGCCAGGGCCAGCCGCTGCTTCCAGCCGCCCGACAACGTGCCCACGATCTGCCGGTCGCGCCCGTCGGCGAACGCGAATTGCTCGATCAGCTCGTTGACGCGGCGGCGGATGTCGCGGATGCCGTAGAGCCGGCAGGTGAACTCCAGGTTCTCGCGCACCGTCAGGTCGGTGTAGAGGCTGAAGTGCTGCGTCATGTAGCCCAGCAGCGGCTTGATTCTGGCCGCCTGGCGCACGATGTCGTAGCCCATGAAGCGGCCCTCGCCCGAGGTCGGCGGCACCAGCCCGCACATCATGCGGATGGCCGTGGTCTTGCCGCTGCCGTTGGGGCCCAGGAAGCCGTAGAGCATGCCCGGCTCGATGGTCATGCTCAGCTGGTCGACCACCGTCTTGGTGCCGAAGGTCTTGGTCAGGTTGCGCACCTGGATCAGCGGCTCGCCGGGGGCGAGCGTGTCCGGGGCGGCCGCCGCAGGACGCCGGCGTGCTGCCATGCTCACAGCCATGCGGCCCCCTTCAGCGCTGCGCGACGGCGGTGGCGTCGGGCTGCGGGCCTTCGGGCACGCGCACGCCCACGGGGGTGCCGGGCGGGGCGCTGCAGCCGCCGCGCGACTCGATGCGGGCCTCGGTCAGGAAGCTCAGCCGGTCGCGCAGCTCGGGGCCGAACATCAGCGGCTGGGTGTACTCCGGCCGGGCACTGACGCGCGACACCCGCGCCTGCAGCGGCTGCGCGCAGCCCGAGACGGCAATGGCCACCACCTTGCCCGGCATGAAGCGCGGGCGCATGTCGTTGGGCACGAAGAAGCGCACGCGCAGGCTGTCGGTGCGCAGCAGGCTCAGCACCGCGCTGCCGGTGGGAGCGAACTCGCCGGGGCGGATGAAGACCTCCTGCACCACGCCAGTGATGGGCGCGGCCACCTGCTTTTGCTGCAGCAGCCATTCGATCTGCTTGACGCCGGCATGCGCGGCCTCCGCCTGCGCCTGGGCTGCGGCGCGCTCGTCCTCGCGGCCGCCTTCCTTGGCGGCGCGCAATGCGGCGCGGGCGTCCTCGACCTGGGCGCGGGCCACGGCCACGTTGGTGCGGTCGACTTCCAGCTGCGTCTCGGCGACGAACTTCTGCTTGATCAGCGCCTCGGTCTTGCGCAGCTGGGTCTCGGCCTGGGCCAGGTTGGCCTTGGCTGACTGCAGGCGCGCACGCAGCGAGTCAAGCTCGGCCTCGCGCGCACCCTTGGCGATGTTGGCCGACTGGGCCTGCGCCTGGATCTGGCGGGCGCGGGCCTCGGCGAGCTGCGCCTGCTCGCGGTCGGACTCCAGCACGTAGAGCTTGTCGCCCTGGCGCACGGCCTGGCCTTCGGCCACGGCCAGCTGCGCCAGCGTGCCGCCCACGGGCGTGGCCACGGCGGTCAGGTCGGCCTCGATGTAGCCGGGCAGCTCCAGCGCCTCGCGCTGCGGCGAGCAGCCGGCCTGCAGCAGCGCCGCCAGCGCGCCCGCCGCCACGGCCGCGGCGCGCCAGGAGCGCGGATGGGCACTGGTGGACGCGCCCGTCGCGGCAAAGGCGATATCAGGGTGCGGCCCGGTATCGACGGCGCTATCCGTCGCGGCACGGGTGGCATCGGCAGCTTGGTCGACGGCGCCCGCCCCGCCATGCAGCGGCCGGCCGGCGCCGCCGGGGGAGAGGGAATCAAGCGGGGCGTTCATGGTTATCAGATCCGGGTACTGCGGGGGCAGCGGGCCGCGGTGTGGGGCGGCCCGCGAGGAAGGGCGCTACAGCCGGGCCAGCTCGACGTAGAGCGGGCGCGCGTCGATGCCGGGCCGCGGGTCGTCGCCGTAGCTCAGCCAGAAATGGTTGCTCAGCAGCTTCTGCCGCTTGTAGCGGCGCGGCACCTCGGCCAGGGGGTCACCCTGCGTCCAGGCGGTCGCCAGCGCGTCATGGCGGCCGCCGTCGCGGGCCATCTGCCAATCGATCAGCGCCTGGAAGAGCGCCTTGTCGTCGTCCTTGACCAGCGGCGTGTGCAGCGCGGTGTAGTTCAGCGAGCCCCCCGCGGCCGGCAGCTTCATGCCGCCGAACATCGCCGCATAGCCGTTGTAGAGCGGCCGCAGCGCATTGACCCAGCCCTTGTAGCCCAGCACCCGTGTCTGCTTGAAGCCCTTCTGGTCCCACACGCCCAGCATGCCGGCGAGTCGCCCGCCCTTGAACGCCAGCGCGTAGTCGTCGATGCGGATGCCGGTGTAGTACGGGTTGCCAGCCAGCAGGGCGGCGAAGTCGTACACCGGATAGCCGTTGCGCCGCGGCGCCTCGGCGTCGAAGAAGGCCTGCATGGCCGGCACGTCGTCCGGCGTGGCGGCGCGGATGGTGGCGCCCGCGGGAATCCGCGGCGTGACCTTGCGCGTGTAGATGAAGCTGGTCTCGATCGTGTGGCTGACCCAGAAGTCGAACAGCACGCCGTCTTCCACGCGCTTGGCCGCCTCCAGCGGCGCGGTGTTGCCGGCCAGCACGATGCCGTGCATCAGGTCTTCGGTGCTGCGGTGCTTGCGCTGCTCCATGAACAGCTGCGAGGCGATGCCGCGCCGTCGGTACGGGAAGTCCACCCGCGTGTCGCCGGAGTAGTGCACGCGGCGCTTCTTGCCGCTGATGAACAGATCGCGCGAGCTGATCACCGTCAGCCCGGCCAGCCGGTCCGGGTGCTCGGCATCGTCGGCCACGGCGATCACCTGCTCGTCGCCGACGATGCGAGCACCGATGAAGAAGTCCGGCTGGCGCTGGAAGCCCAGGCGCACCAGGCCGTTCTGGTAGACGCGGTCCACCAGCTCCAGGATCTTGCGGTTGTCGGCCTCGCGAGCCAGGCGCACGGTGATGCTCATGCGAAGAGTCCTTGTGGTCAGGCGGCCCGCGCCGTGTGCGCGCCGCCCGCATCCAGTGCCCGGCGCAGCACGGCCGGCACCTCGCCGCCCCAGTGGCGCAGCGGCTCGATCTTGATGTTGCCCTCGATCATTCCGCGCTCGCGGCACTGCTCCAGATAGAGCTCGCGCATGGCAGGCAGCGCGATGCAGGCCGCGGGCGCCAGCTGGTCCAGCTCGCGTGCCAGGCGGTAGTGGAAGTGCCGTAGCAGCCCGGCCTCGATGTGCGCGCCCAGGTCGGGGCGCAGGCCGTGTTGGCCCGAGGTGCCCTCCACCAGCAGCACATAGCCGGGCCGGCCACCGCTGCTGCGGTCCAGCGCCAACAGCGTCACCGGCAGCGTGCCGGCGGGCAGGCCGTCGAGCAGCCCCTGCGCGGTGGTCGCGCTGATCTTCTCGCCCACCAGGTCCACGCCATCGTTGCGGCCGAGGAAGGTCAGGCAGGGCACGCTGCCCAGAAAGCCCTCCACGCGCACCACGTCGCTCATGCGGTAGCGCGCAAAGCCGCTGCCGGTGGTCAGCAGCGGGATCACCTCCTGGCCCTGGCGGATCTGCCACGGCGCCAGGATGCGGCCGTCCTGAGCATCCTCGAACTCATAGACATGGCTCGTGTAGGCCAGCGGATAGCGCCCGGCAAACGGGAAGGTCACCACGCCCTCGGTGGCCCACAGCCCCTTGCCCTGGAACGCCGCCTGCGGCAGCAGCGCCTTGAGCTGCGCCGCCCAGGGCGCGGCTGCTGCCGTGTCCCAGGAGCTCAACAGCGCCAGGCGCGGCCACAGCTCGGCGAAGAAGGCCGGCTGCAGGCGACCGTCCCACTGGCGCAAGAGCGACGCCGCGCGCGCCGAGCGCGGGCAGCGCAGCCCGGCCATGCGCGGCGTGCGCGCGCCCCAGCTGGCGCGGGCCAGGGCCTCGGCCAGCTCCAGTCGGCAGCGGCTGGCCTGCTCCAGCGCACCCAGCGCGAAGGTGGGGCTCCACACCGAGATGAAGCTCAGGTTCTCGTCGGCCATCAGCCAGGCCAGCGTGGCGAACATCGAGTCGTCCGACGTGCCGGCCAGTGCGATCTCCTGCGGCGCAGCCTGCGTCAGGTAGGCCAGCAGCCGCTTGCCGAAGGACAGCAGCTTCATGTCGTCGTTGATGTCCCCCGCCGTCTGTCCACGCATCTCGGTCGGGATCCACGACAGTGACCAGTAGTGCGTGCCGCCGGTGTGTTGCGGGAACTGCCGGTACAGGTCGCCCACCCACGCTGTGATGGCGCGGTCGAGCTCGCCCAGGAAGAGCCGGGTGTACGGGATCCACTTCACGGCCGACGTGGAGCCGCTGGTCGGCTGGTAGCGCATCACCGGCGAGCCGATCAGAGCCTGGCCCGCATCGCCGCGCTGCCGCTCGATGGCTTGTGCATAGTCGCCGTAGCGCTGCGGCGGAACTTCACGCGCAAAGTCCTCCCAGCGCCAGTGCGGCTGCACGCCCAGGTGGCGGCCCTGCGCCGTAGGCGCCACGGCGCGTATCCAACGCGCCAGCAAGCCGCGCTGCACCGCCTCCAATGCGCCGCTGCGCCGCTCGAAGTCACGGCGCCCCGGAGCCACGAGGGTGCGCAGCAGCTGGTGGCCGAGGGTGCTGCCCGCCCCCATGGTCACGACAGCTTGGTTTGTTCCAGCGCCTCGCCGTCCGCGCCGTACCAGGCGTCGGCCGTGGCGGGCGCGGCCTGCGTTGCCGGACGCGCCGGCCCGCGCGGATGCGTGCCGAGGATGTGCTTGCGCACCCACTTGGCCGGCACGTCCCACAGGGAGCGCAAGAAGCTCTCGTAGTCGCAGGCGGCCAGGCAGGGGAGCTCGGTGCCGCGATTCCAGCTCGGGTTGCGCTGCTCGAAGAAGCCGATCTTCGGATCGCGTGCCCGTTCCTCCGGCGTGATGTCGGCCACCGTCTCCTTCAGCGCCACATAGTCGCTGCCGAAGTCCAGCAGCATGCGCTCGCGGTCGAAGGCCTCGGGGAAGGTGCGCGAGCAGAAGGCCTCGGCGATGCGCCGGTAGCGCTCGTCGCGGCCGTTGATGTTGGGGTAGTAGTTGTAGAAGTTGTTCGTCATCAGCAAGTAGGTCTTGTAGCCCTTGGAGATGAGGAACCAATAGAAGGGCACCAGCGGGTGCTTGAAGCGCTCGATCACCAGGCGCCGGTAGAAGGTGTTGGCCAGCGCATTGCTGCCCCAGTAGTCCTTCTCCACCACGGTGTCGCCCGAGAACACGCCGCGCACGCGCCTGCCATCCACGTCGAAGTCAAAGAACTGCAGCGTGGAGAAGCCAACGACCGCATCGTCGCTCTTGCGCTGGATGAGGATCACGCCCGACTTCTTGCTCAGATCGCGCAGGAAGATCTCCAGCGACGTACGCTCGTAGTACTTCTCGTAGATGGCGTACATCTGCCGGATGCTGGCCACGCTCACGGCATGGATGGGGCGATAGCGGGCACGGGTCTTCCGGGACGGGGCGGTCATGTCGTTCTCCACGGTGGCGGCCCCGGGCGGCCCGGATGCATCGCACGCGTTGCAATGGCGGGCTGGCTCGTTGCGGTGATGCAAGAGGAAGCACCGCCGGACCTGCCCTGGCGCGCAGCTTCGCCGTGGCTCCCCTCACCCGGATCCGGGCTTGCCCGAGGCATCCCCGGGCTAAGGGGGCGTTCGCATCCGTTCATTAGTACGATGGCGTACATAGCGGTCGACAAGCCGGTTGCATGTGGGGCGTGACCGGCGTATCAAGCTGCGTCCGTGCGCGGCCAGCCCACGTTCCTGCGCGTCTTCTCGCCCCCCGGTCTGCCTCGATCCGCGCTCCTAAACTGCCCGCTCCGTTGAGACTACCGGGCCCTGTCATGCCGACACCTGCTGCACCAACGTCCGCCCTGCCCATCGATGGGGCGCTGCATCCTGTCGGCCCGCTGGCCGAGCTGGGCGAGTCCCCGCTGTGGTGCACCGACAGCGCCAGCCTCTACTGGTGCGACATCGCGGGCGGCCGCGTCCATCGCCTGCAGCCCGACCGTGGCACCGTCGCCGCCTGGTCCTTCGACACCGAGCCGGCCTGCTGCGCCTTGGGCCGCGACGGGCGACTGCGCGTGGCCTGCCGCGACGGGCTGTGGGCGCTGGACGTGCACACTGGTGCGCGCGAGCGGCTGATCGCTGCGCCCTACGACACGGCCGCCGAGCGCTTCAACGACGGCCGCTGCGATGCGGCTGGCCGCTGGTGGATCGGCACGCTGCGCGACCGCCGCGACGCGCCCATCGCCGGGTTATGGCGCTGGGACGGCAGCAGCCTCACGCGCATGGCCGGTGACGTCACCGTGGCCAACGGCCTGGCCTTCAGCCCCGACCAGCGCACGCTGTACTGGTCCGACACGACCGCGCACACCGTCTATGCGCTGGACCATGATCCCGCCAGTGGCAGCATTGGCCCGCGCCGGGTCTTCGCCCGGTTCGCGACCAAGGCGGCCTGCGGCGACCTGAAGGGCTACGGCGGCCGCCCTGATGGCGCGGCCGTCGATGCCGAGGGGTGTCTGTGGGTGGCCTGCTTTGAAGGCTCGCGCCTGGTGCGCTTGTCGCCGCGTGGCGAGCTGCTCGGCGAACTCCCACTGCCCGTGCGCTGTCCCACCATGCCCTGCTTCGGTGGGCCGGGCCTGCGCACGCTCTACATCACCACCGCACGCCACGGCCGCCCGGCCGACGAGCAGGCGGCCCAGCCCTGGGCCGGTCACGTCTTGGCCGTGTCCGTCGGCGTGCCTGGCCTGCCGGCTGCGCGCGTGGCCTGATCGCTTGTCGGCCCGGGCGCACACACCCGGTCTGCCACCCCATCTTGGAGGTGCTCGGGTAAGCACGTATAATCGACAGGCTTTGCTCCTTTCAACCCTGTCAAAGGCCTGTCACCGCGCATGAGTACGCCTGGCGCGAGCGACAAGAACCCGGCAGCCGGTGGAGAGGTCAAGGCTCCCGCTGATGCTTGGCCCGATGCCTGGGCCGACGAGTCGGCTCCCCAGGATCCGCCGGTGCGGGTCTGGACCCGCGAAGAGGTGCAACACCTGCGCGCCGTCCAGCCGCCGCTGTCGCCCTGGCGCGTGCTGATGGTCCAGGCTGTCGCCGGGCTGCTGGTCGCCCTGCTGTGCGGGCTGCTGACCGGCCGCACCGGTGCCGCGTGGTCGGCGCTCTATGGCGCGGCCGCGGTCGTGCTGCCGGGCTTGCTGCTGGCGCGGGGGATGACGCCCTCTCCCGGGGTGCGGCCTGCGGCCATCGTGCTGCGGTTCATGCTCTGGGAGCTCGTGAAGATCGTGGTGGCCGTCGCCATGCTGGTGATGGCGCCCCGCTTCGTGCCCGGACTGAACTGGCTGGCTCTGCTGGCTGGCCTGGTCGTGAGTGCGAAGGCCAGTTGGTTGGTCCTGCTGTGGCGGGGTCGGTCCGCTCGAACGAATTGACGATACAGCGATGAGTGCAGAACAACACGCAGCCGGGCACGCGCCAACCGCAGGCGAGTACATCCAGCACCACCTGCAGCATCTGCAGATGAACTTCTCGTTCGAGGCCGCCAAGCAGACGTCCATCGTCGACTTCAGCGTCTTCAACCTGGACTCGCTCTTCTACTCGGTGGTCCTGGGCTTCCTGACCTGCCTGGTGCTGTGGCTGGCCGCGCGTCGTGCCACCTCGGGCGTGCCGGGCCGCTTTCAGGCCGCGGTCGAGATCCTCACGGAGATGGTCGACAAGCAGGCTCGCGGCCTCATCCACAACCCGCAAAGCCGCAAGCTCGTCGGCCCGCTTGCGCTGACCGTGTTCGTCTGGATCTTCCTGATGAACTTCATGGACATGCTGCCGGTGGACCTGCTGCCCGCGGCCTGGCATGCCGCCGGCCCGGCCATGGGCTTCAAGGACTACATGCGCGTCGTGCCCACGGCGGATCTCTCCACCACTCTTGGGCTGTCCACCAGCGTGCTGGCTGTCTGCCTCTTCTACAGCGTCAAGATCAAGGGGGCGGGTGGCTGGGCGCATGAGCTCGTCTCGGCCCCCTTCGGTGACCACTTCCTGCTGTATCCGATCAACTTCCTGATGCAGCTCATCGAGTTCACCGCCAAGACCGTCTCGCACGGTATGCGGCTGTTCGGCAACATGTTCGCCGGCGAACTCGTCTTCATGCTGATCGCGCTGATGGGCGGCGTGTGGGCCTGGAACTTCAATCCGGCCACCGGCGGCTTCTGGCTGGGTGTCGGCCACGTCATCGCCGGCACCGCCTGGACGCTGTTCCACATCCTCGTGATCACGCTGCAGGCCTTCATCTTCATGATGCTGACGCTGATCTACGTCGGGCAGGCCCACGACGCTCACTGATCCCTTGTGCTGCCGGCCCGCCGGTCGGCAGCGCCGCTTCGCTTTCTCCCTTCCCCTCCCACCCTTCCTTTCACTCTTCACCATCCATTAGGAGCAATCATGGAAAACGTTCTCGCATACGTCGCGCTGGCCTGTGGTCTGATCGTGAGCCTCGGCGCCATCGGTGCGTCCATCGGCATCGCCCTGATGGGTGGCAAGTTCCTGGAGTCCTCCGCTCGCCAGCCCGAGCTGATGAACGACCTGCAGACCAAGATGTTCATCCTGGCCGGCCTGATCGACGCCGCCTTCCTGATCGGCGTGGCCATCGCCCTGCTGTTCGCCTTCGCCAACCCGTTCGCCGCCACGCTGCTGGCCAACGTCGCGCGCTGATTCCCCGCGCCCCTTTCACGGTTGAAAGGATCGTGCTGTGAACATCAACGCCACCCTGTTCCTGCAGGCGATCGTCTTCGCGATCCTTGTCTGGTTCACCATGCGCTTCATCTGGCCGCCGATCACCAAGGCGCTGGACGAGCGCGCGGCCAAGATCGCCGACGGCCTGGCCGCGGCGGACAAGGCCAAGGCTGAGCTGGCCGCGGCCGACCGTCGCGTGCAGGCGCAGCTCGCCGAGTCGCGTGACGTCATGACCCAGCGTCTGGCCGATGCCGACAAGCGGGCGCAAGCCATCGTGGAAGAGGCCAAGAAGCGCGCCGAGGACGAGGCGGCCAAGATCATTGCCGCCGCCCAGGCCGAGGTCGAGCAGCAGGCGTTCGCCGCCCGCGAAGCCCTGCGCGAGCAGGTTGCGGCCCTGGCCGTCAAGGGCGCCGAGCAGATCCTGCGTCGCGAGGTCAATGCCAGCGTGCATGCCGACCTGCTGGGTCGCCTGAAGACGGAGCTCTGATCATGGCCGAGCTTGCAACGATCGCCCGTCCCTACGCCGAGGCCCTGTTCCAGGTTGCCTCGCCTGCCCAGGCCGCCGAGTGGGGCGAGCAGCTCGCGCTGCTCGGCGAGATCGCCGGCGACCCGTTGCTGCGCCAGTTCGCCGGCGACCCGAAGGCTACGCCCGCCCAGGTGCTGGACGTGCTGCGCTCGGCTGCCGGCCGCGCGCTCGCTCCCCAGGTCGAGAATCTGGTGGGCGCGGTGATCGACAACGGGCGCCTGGCGGCACTGCCGGCCGTGGCCGCGCAGTTCCGCGAGCTGGCCAACGGCCGCAGTGGGGTGCAGGACGCCATCGTCTACAGCGCCTTTCCGATCGAGTCGGCCCAGCTGGCCGACGTGGTCACCTCGCTGGAGCAGCGCTTCGGCCGCAAGCTGAACGCCCGTGTCGAGCTCGATCCGGAGCTGATCGGCGGCATCCGTGTCGTCGTCGGTGACGAGGTGCTCGACACCTCCGTGCGCGCGCGCCTCGAAAGCATGAAGGCCGCCCTGACCGCGTGAGCGGAGTGAAACCTCATCCACTTGCCGGCGCCGCGCCCGCGCGGTTGTGCGACGGCAGCCTTGGGAGCATGCAATGCAACTGAATCCCGCTGAAATTTCCGAACTGATCAAGAGCCGCATCGAAGGCCTGGGCGCGACGGCCGACGTCCGCAACCAGGGCACCGTCATCTCGGTGACCGACGGCATCGTGCGCATCCACGGCCTGTCCGAGGTGATGCAGGGCGAAATGCTGGAGTTCCCCGCCACGGCGGACGGCACCCCGACCTACGGCCTGGCCCTGAACCTTGAGCGCGACTCCGTCGGCGCCGTGATCCTGGGCGAGTACGAGCACATCTCCGAAGGCGACACGGTCAAGTGCACCGGCCGCATCCTGGAAGTGCCTGTCGGCCCCGAGCTGATTGGCCGAGTGGTCGATGCGCTCGGCCGCCCGATCGACGGCAAGGGCCCCATCAACGCCAAGCTGACCGACGTGATCGAGAAGGTCGCCCCGGGCGTGATCGCGCGTGAATCGGTGGGCCAGCCGCTGCAGACCGGTCTGAAGTCCATCGACTCGATGGTGCCCGTCGGCCGTGGCCAGCGCGAGCTGATCATCGGCGACCGCCAGACCGGCAAGACCGCGGTGGCCATCGACACCATCATCAACCAGAAGGGCCAGGGCGTCACCTGCATCTACGTCGCCATCGGCCAGAAGGCGTCGTCGATCAAGAACGTCGTGCGTGCGCTGGAGAACAGCGGCGCGATGGCCTACACCATCGTCGTGGCCGCCTCGGCCTCCGAGTCCGCCGCCATGCAATACGTCGCGGCCTACTCCGGCTGCACGATGGGCGAGTACTTCCGTGACCGCGGCCAGGACGCGCTGATCGTCTATGACGACCTGTCCAAGCAGGCCGTCGCGTACCGCCAGGTGTCGCTGCTGCTGCGCCGCCCGCCGGGCCGCGAAGCCTTCCCGGGCGACGTGTTCTATCTCCACAGCCGTCTGCTGGAGCGCGCCGCCCGCGTGAACGCCGACTACGTCGAGAAGTTCACCAACGGCGAGGTCAAGGGCAAGACCGGCTCGCTGACCGCGCTGCCGATCATCGAGACCCAGGCCGGCGACGTCTCCGCCTTCGTGCCGACCAACGTGATCTCGATCACCGACGGCCAGATCTTCCTGGAGACCAACCTGTTCAATGCCGGCATCCGGCCCGCCATCAACGCGGGTATCTCGGTGTCGCGCGTCGGTGGTGCGGCCCAGACCAAGCTGATCAAGGGCCTGTCCGGCGGCATCCGTACCGACCTGGCGCAGTACCGCGAGCTGGCGGCCTTCGCGCAGTTCGCTTCCGACCTGGACGAAGCCACCCGCAAGCAGCTTGACCGTGGCGCCCGTGTGACCGAGCTGCTCAAGCAGGCGCAGTACGCGCCGCTGCCCATCTCGCTGATGGGTGCGACGCTGTACGCCGTCAACAAGGGCTACATGGACGACGTGGACGTCAAGAAGGTCCTGGCCTTCGAAGCCGGCCTGCACCAGTTCCTGAAGACCAGCCACGCGGCGCTGCTGGACAAGCTGGAATCGACCAAGGCCCTGGACAAGGACAGCGAGGCCGAGCTGCAGGCTGCGATCGTGGCATTCAAGAAGACGTTTGCCTGATTCCCGCCCCCTGACCCTCAGCTAACAGGAGCACCTCATGGCGGCCGGCAAGGAAATACGCGGCAAGATCAAGAGCGTCGAGAACACCAAGAAGATCACCAAGGCCATGGAGATGGTCGCGGCTTCGAAGATGCGCAAGGCGCAGGACCGCATGCGCGCGGCCCGTCCGTACGCGGACAAGGTCCGCGCCATCGCCAGCAACCTTGCCCAGGCCAACCCGGAGTACGTCCACCCGTTCATGGTCGCACCGGAGACGGTGTCCAAGCGGGTGGGCTACATCGTGGTGAGCACCGACAAGGGCCTGTGCGGCGGCCTCAACACCAACGTTCTGCGCAGCTTCACCAACAAGGTGCGCGAGCAGGAAGCCGCCGGCATCAAGGCCGACGTGGTGGCCATCGGCAACAAGGCACTGGGCTTCATGAACCGCATCGGTGCCAAGGTGGTGGCCCAGGCGACCCAGCTCGGCGACACGCCGCACCTGGAGCGCCTGATCGGCCCGGTCAAGGTGCTGCTGGACGCCTACACGGCCGGCCAGCTGGATGCGGTGCACATCGTCTATACCCGCTTCATCAACACGATGAAGCAGGAGCCGGTGGTCGAGCAGCTGCTGCCGCTGACGGCCGACCGCCTGTCGGCGCGCAGCCAGCATCAGTGGGAATACATCTACGAGCCGGATGCGCAGACGGTCATCGACGACCTGCTGGTCCGCTACGTCGAGGCGCTGATCTACCAGGCCGTGGCCGAGAACATGGCCTCCGAGCAGTCGGCGCGCATGGTGGCCATGAAGGCTGCCACCGACAACGCCGGCAACGTGATCACGGAGCTCAAGCTGGTCTACAACAAGACCCGCCAGGCCGCGATCACCAAGGAACTCTCCGAGATCGTCGCCGGCGCGGCTGCCGTCTGATGGCCGCCCGCGCTGCACAAGTGATTTGATTTGAAGGAACGCAAGATGGCTGACACGCAACAAGCAGTGGGCAAGATCGTTCAGTGCATCGGCGCCGTGGTGGACGTGGAGTTCCCGCGCGACCAGATGCCGAAGGTGTACGACGCCCTGAAGATGGACGGCTCGGCGCTGACGCTGGAAGTGCAGCAGCTGCTGGGCGACGGCGTGGTGCGCACCATCGCGCTGGGCTCGTCCGACGGCCTGCGCCGCGGCCTGCAGGTGAGCAACACCGGCGCGCCCATCACCGTGCCCGTGGGCAAGGCCACGCTGGGCCGCATCATGGACGTGCTGGGCAACCCCATCGACGAGTGCGGCCCGATCGACCAGTCGGCCACCGCCTCCATCCACCGCAAGGCCCCGGCCTACGACGAGCTGTCGCCGTCGACCGAGCTGCTGGAGACCGGCATCAAGGTGATCGACCTGGTGTGCCCGTTCGCCAAGGGCGGCAAGGTGGGCCTGTTCGGCGGCGCCGGCGTGGGCAAGACCGTGAACATGATGGAGCTCATCAACAACATCGCCAAGGCGCACTCGGGCCTGTCGGTGTTCGCCGGCGTGGGTGAGCGCACCCGCGAGGGCAACGACTTCTATCACGAGATGGCCGATGCCAAGGTCGTGCGCCTGGACGCTCCCGAGGAGTCCAAGGTGGCGATGGTCTACGGCCAGATGAACGAGCCGCCGGGCAACCGCCTGCGCGTGGCGCTGACCGGCCTGACCATGGCCGAGTCCTTCCGCGACGAAGGCCGCGACGTGCTGTTCTTCGTGGACAACATCTATCGCTACACCCTGGCCGGCACGGAAGTGTCCGCGCTGCTGGGCCGCATGCCGTCCGCCGTGGGCTACCAGCCGACGCTGGCCGAGGAAATGGGCCGCCTGCAGGAGCGCATCACCTCGACCAAGGTGGGCTCGATCACCTCCATTCAGGCCGTGTACGTGCCGGCGGATGACTTGACCGACCCGTCGCCCGCGACGACCTTCGCCCACCTGGACTCCACGGTGGTGCTGTCGCGTGACATTGCCGCGCTGGGCATCTACCCGGCCGTGGACCCGCTGGACTCGACCTCGCGCCAGCTCGACCCGAACGTGGTCGGCGAGGAGCACTACGCCGTGGCCCGCCAAGTGCAGGGCACGCTGCAGCGCTACAAGGAACTGCGCGACATCATCGCCATCCTGGGCATGGATGAGCTGGCCCCCGAGGACAAGCTCATCGTGGCCCGCGCGCGCAAGATCCAGCGCTTCCTGTCGCAGCCCTTCCACGTGGCCGAGGTGTTCACCGGCGCCCCGGGCAAGTACGTGCCGCTGAAGGAAACCATCCGCGGCTTCAAGATGATCGTCAACGGCGAGTGCGACAGCCTGCCGGAGCAGGCCTTCTACATGGTCGGCACCATCGACGAAGCCATCGAGAAGGCGAAGACGCTGCAATAAGCAGCGTTCTCGGCGCTCGGGCGTCTTTGGCTTGCTCGCTGCGCATGAGCACAGCTGTGCGAGCCGCCTAGCCCGGACGCCGACAACTTGCTTCTTGCATCGTCTTCCCTCGCTGCTCAAGGACTGTTTTCATGGCCACCATTCACGTCGACGTCGTTTCCGCGGAAGAGTCCATCTTCTCGGGCGAGGCCAAGCTGGTCGCGCTGCCGGGTGAGTCGGGCGAGCTGGGCATCCTGCCCAAGCACACGCCGCTGATCACGCGCATCAAGCCGGGCGCGGTGCGCATCGAGCGCGCGGACAACGGCGAGGAGGAGTTCGTCTTCGTCGCCGGCGGCATCCTGGAGGTGCAGCCCGACTGCGTCACCGTGCTGGCCGACACCGCCATCCGCGGCAAGGACCTGGACGAGGCCAAGGCCACCGAGGCCAAGCGCCTGGCCGAAGAGGCGATCAAGAACGCCAAGAGCGACATCGACCTGGCCGCGGCGCAGTCCGAGCTGGCCGAGATGGTGGCGCAACTGGCCGCGCTGCGCCGCTATCGCAAGAAGTGATGCGCCGCTGATCGCCGTGCCGGCTCCCGCCGCCGGCCGCATCCGTGCCCCTCAACCCGCTGAGCCGCAAGGCCGGCGGGTTGTTTCATTTGCGGCTGCCGCAGCGAGGAGCCGCGCTTGGTTCTCCGGCGTGGCCCGCCGGGCCTGGAGCGCCGCGGGCCGAGCGGCGGTGTTCCCGATACGGCGACGGCCTACCGTTTCGAGTCGGGCAGGAAGGAGGGGCCGCGGATCTCAAGCCGCAAGGAGGCTTGAACAACTTAGCGTCTGCGATCCGCTTTCAGCCCTTGTCGGCGAGGGATCGCAGGCCTCCCAGCCGCGGGGCGGCAAGCCGGGCCTTCGGACACTCGGCAGCCGGGCAGCGAGCAGCCGAGCAGCCGAAGCCGAAGCCGAAGCCGAAGCCGAAGCCGAAGCCGAAGCCGAAGCCGAAGCCGAAGCCGAAGCCGAAGCCGAAGCCGGGCGCTCAGCGCACGACGGGCCGGTCCGGCAGCTCGTTGCTGGCCGGCCAATGCGGGTCGGGCGGGAAGTGCTCGTCGAGCAGGGCCGAGACGGCATCGATGGCCTGGTGCAGGCCTTCCTCGGGGTGGGCGGCGGACAGCGCCTCGCCCAGGACCTGCGCGATGCGCTGCCAGTCGGCCGCAGCCACCGCGTGGCGCAGGCCGCGGTCGGCGACGATCTCGATGGCGTGGTCGGCCAGCAGCAGGTAGATCAGCACGCCGTTGTTGCGCTCGGTGTCCCAGACGCGCAGCTGGGCGAAGGCGTCGAGCGCCCGCTCGCGGGCCTGGACGCCGCGCCACACCTCGGCCAGCGGCAAGCTGGCCTCGACGCAGACGCGGATCTCGGCGCCGTGGCGGGCTTCGCTCAGGCGCACATGGTCGGCTAGGCGCTGCTGGGCGTCGGCGGGCAGCAGGCGGCGCGCGTCGGCCTCGTCGCAGCAGGCGTGGCGCCAGAGCCGGGACCACCGGCCGCGCGGCGGGTTCGAGGCAGGCGGGGATGCAGTCGGTGGCATCGATGGTGGGGTGGAGGTCATCACCACCTCCCGGAGGCGCCGCCGCCGCCGAAGTCGCCCCCGCCGCCGGACGAAAAGCCGCCCCAGCCGCCGCCACGCCCGCCGCCGCCGCTCCAGCCACCGTTTGATCTACCGTTCCATCCACCAGAAGGCCCGCCGATCACCGGCCCGCCCCAGCCGCCACGGCGACCGCCCACGCCCAGGGCGCCGACCAGCAGCACCCCGATGACCGCTGCGGCCAGCGCCAGCAGCAGGCTGGAGGTGAACAGCCAGCCCAGGCCGCCGACGGCCAGGCCGCTGACCAGCGCGCCCAGCTTGCGGCCGAGCAGGGTGGTGAGCACGCTGCCGAGCACCGGCAGGGCGACGAAGAGAAAGAGGCCGAGCTGCTGCCAGTCCAGGCCGTCGCCGCGCTGACTGGCCTGGTTGGCGCGCGTGGCCGGTGCCAGCTTCTCGGCGCGGATGAGGCGGAAGAGCTCGTCGAGCGCGGCATTGAGGCCGCCTGCGGTGTCGCCGGCCTGGAAGGCGGGGACCAGGGCGCGGTCGATGACGCGGCGCGCGGCCAGGTCGGGCACCGCGCCTTCAAGCGCCTTGGCCACCTCGATGCGCACGGTGCGGTCGTTGCGCGCGACGACGATGAGCAGGCCGTCGCCGACGTCGCGGCGGCCCAGCTTCCAGGCGTCGGCCACGCGCTGGGCGTAGGCGGCGATGTCCTCGGGCTGCGTGGACGGCACGAGCAGGATGGCGATCTGCGTGCCGTCGGTCTGCTCGAAGTCGGCCAGCTTGGACTCCAGCGCGGCGCGCTGGGCCTCGGTCAGGGTGGCCGTCTGGTCCATCACGCGGGCGGTCAGCGTGGGCACCGGCTGCACCCCGCCGCCTGCCGTGCCGGCTGCGCCCAGGGCCAGCGCGGGACGGGGCAGCAGCAGGGCCAGGAGCAGCGCGGCGAGCAAGGCCGTGAGCAGGGGCGCGAGCTGGGCCGTGGACAGGCCCCAGGGCCGGCCCGCGGGGCCGGCCTTCAGGCTGCTGGTCAAGTCGCTCGTCACGTCGCCCGTCACGTCATCCACCTGCTCGCCTAGACCGGCCCGCAACCGACGCCCCGCGCCGGCTTGCTGCGCCCGGTGCGGCCGGTCAGGCGGCTGCAGGCTGCTGATGCCCGTCATGCCGATCACTTGGTGTTGAAGTCCACCTTGGGCGGCGCGGTGATGGCGCCTTCGTTCTGCACGGTGAAGTTGGCCTTGGGCGTGTAGCCGAAGACGCGCGCGGTGAGGTTGGTCGGGAAGCTGCGCGCCAGCACGTTGTACGACTGGACCGCCTGGATGTAGCGGTTGCGGGCGACGGTGATGCGGTTCTCGGTGCCCTCCAGCTGCACGCGCAGGTCCTGGAAGCCCTGGTTGGCCTTGAGGTTGGGGTAGCTCTCGCTGACCACCAGCAGGCGCGACAGCGCGCTGGAGAGCTCGCCCTGCGCCTGCTGGAAGCGCTGGAAGGCGGCCGGGTCGTTGACCAACTCGGGCGTGGCCTGGATGCTGGTGGCCTTGGCGCGGGCCTCGATGACGCGGGTGAGCGTCTCCTGCTCGAAGTTGGCCTCGCCCTTGACGGTGGCGACGATGTTGGGGATGAGGTCGGCGCGGCGCTGGTACTGGTTGAGCACCTCGGACCAGGCGGCGGCCACGGCCTCGTCCTGGCGTTGGAACTCGTTGTAGCCGCAGCCTGACAGCAGCAGGCTGAGCGCCAGCGCGGCCCAGCCGGCCAGGCGGCTGGCGAACGAAGACGGGTTCCCGGCCGAGGCGCGGCCGAAGGCGGGGGGCAGGAAGGCAGCGATCATGGTGTGCAGGGTGTGCGGTCCGGGGCGCACGCGGGATGCGGGCGTGGACGATTATGGACGGCCCGCGTGCCGCGGCAAGGTGCATGCCGTGGTCGCCGCCCGCCGCCGATCCGCCAGCGCGCATGCCTGGCCGGGCACCCGGCACAGGCATGCGGCAGGCAACGCAAGGAGATGAGCGCGATGACGACAGGACGATGGCGTGTGATCGTGGCCGGCGCCACCGGGCTGGTGGGGCGGCAGGTGGTGCAGGCGCTGGCCGACGACGCCCGGGTGGGCGAGGTGCGGGCGCTGGTCCGCGCGGGCCGGCCGACGATGGGCGCAGACCCCGCCTGGCCGCCCGGCGTGAGGCCCTGCCCGGTGGACTGGATGCAGCTGGATGCGGCCGGCGACGTGCTGGCCGCCGATGCGGTGGTCTGCGCGCTGGGCACGACGATCCGCGATGCCGGCAGCCGGGCGGCCTTTCGCCGCGTGGACCATGACCATGTGCTGGCGCTGGCCCGGCTGGCGCGCGGGCGCGGCGCCCGGGCCTTCGGCGTGGTCAGCGCCATTGGGGCCGATGCCGGATCGCGCTTCTTCTACAACCGGGTCAAGGGCGAGATGGAGGCTGGCCTGCGGGCGATGGACTGGCCGCACCTGGTGATCGCCCGGCCGTCGCTGCTGCTGGGCCAGCGACGGCAGTTCCGCCTGGGCGAGGAACTGGCCCGGCGGCTGGGCTGGCTGATGCCAGCGTCCTCGCGGCCGGTACAGGCGGCCGACGTGGCTCGCGCCCTGGTGGCGCAGACGCTGGCCGGCCTGCAGCGGCCGCAGGGCGTGTGCGTGCTGAGCAACCGCCTGCTGCGCCAGGGTCCGGGGCCGGGGTGATACGGCCGGCGTGATGCCGTAGGGGTGACGCGGCCGGGCTGATCCGGCCGGCGCCTGGGCCGAGGCGGAGCGGCGATGCCGCGCATCCGGCTTTTCTTGATCAGGCCGGGGGATCCACCCCGCGGCCCGCGATCAAGGCCTGCGTGCGGTGGATGCGGCCTCGGACGCGGCGCGGGCCGGCTCGTCGGTGGAGCCCGGGGGCTCGCCGGCCCACAGGCGGCGCAGGCGGGCCAGCTCGGCGTCGTAGAGCGCGTTGATGCGCACCAGCTCGGCTTGGGCGTTGCTGACCAGGGTCTTCTGCGCATCGGTGGAGACGGTGTTGTCCTCGATCTGCTGGCGCAGCTTGAAGGGCATGGCGCGGCCGACGTAGAACTCGGCCTCCTGCTGCAGGCCGACGCGCTCCTTCTGCAGCTCGGCGATGCGGCGCTGCGAGGTGGCGATGGACTTGCGCACGTCGTCCAGCGCGGCCTCGCGGGCGCGCTGGTGGGTGGCCTCGTCCGGGTAGCGCGACAGCAGGTTGCGGTCGCGACGGACGGCGTCCTGGCGGGCGGCGGCCTCGACCTGGCGGCGGCGCTCGGCCTCTTCGGCGGCCACGCGCTCGGCGGCGGTCATCGACGGGCGCTGCACGCCGCGCACCGAGCCGTCACGGTTGTGGAGCTTCTGCTCGCGGTCCAGGCACTCGGGAATGGGACGGTCGGAGGTGATGCGCCGGCCGCTGGCGTCGATGCAGCTGTAGATGGCCGGCCGTGATGCGGTGGACGGGCTTTGGGCGTGCGCGGCCAGCGCGGCCAGCAGCGTGCAGCACACCCACCAACTCCGAGCTCTCATGCCGTCCTTGCCTTCATGCGTTGTCGCGGTCCTGCCTTGCGGCCAGTGTGCCGTGTGCCGGCGCCCGGTGGGCAGGTGAGGACCCGCAGCCGCCGCTCGCCGGTCGCTTGGTCGCTGTATGCCCACCCCTGCGCTGCCGCCGGGGCCGTGCGCCCTGCATCCGGCATGCCCGCGGCGGCGGCTCTTCAGACGCCGTAGCGGTCGCGGTAGGCCTGCACCCGCGGGCGGTGGGCGGCCAGCTCGGGGCTGGCGCGCTCGTCCAGGTAGGCCAGCAGGTCGGCCAGCGTGGCGATGGCCACCACCGGCAGGCCGCCGCGCTCCACGGCCTGCACGGCGCTGTGATCGGCATCACGGCCCATTTCTGTAGCCTTTTCCTGCCGGTCCAGGGCAATGGCCACGCCGGCGGGCGTGGCGCCGGCCGCGGTGATCATGGCGATGGACTCGCGCACCGAGGTGCCGGCGGAGATGACGTCGTCGATGATGAGCACGCGGCCCTTGACCGGCGCGCCGACCAGGGTGCCGCCTTCGCCGTGGTCCTTGGCCTCCTTGCGGTTGTAGGCATAGGGCACGTTGCGGCCCAGGCGGGCGAGCTCGATGGCCACGGCCGCGGCCAGCGTGATGCCCTTGTAGGCCGGGCCGAAGAGCATGTCGAAGGCCAGGCCCGAGGCGATCAGGCGCCGTGCATAGAATTCCGCCAGGCGCCCGAGCTTGGCGCCGTCATCGAACAGACCGGCATTGAAGAAATAGGGCGATTGCCGCCCCGCCTTGGTCTGGAACTCCCCGAATCTCAGCACCCCCGCCTGCACGGCAAAGGCCACGAAATCCTGGGCCAATGCGTCGCTGGCGGGCTGTCCATTGGATGCTCCGGTGGACGTGTTGGGAGTGGGGCTCGTCATCGGAGTCAACGCCTTGTTTCGACTGGTCTCGCTCAACCTCAACGGCATCCGCTCCGCCGCGCAAAAGGGCATGGTGGAGTGGGCCGAAAAGATGGCGCCGGATTGTATGGGGGTGCAGGAGCTCAAGGCCCAGGCGGCCGACGTGGCCGGGCGCTTCGACACCGTGGCCGGCATGCGCGGGCACTTCCACTATGCCGACAAGAAGGGCTACTCGGGCGTCGGCATCTACAGCCGCCGTGAGCCCAGCGACGTGATCATCGGGCTCAAGTGCCCGGAGTTCGACGCTGAGGGCCGCTATGTGGAGGCGCGCTTCGACACGCCGGATCGCAAGCTGTCCATCATCAGCTGCTACTTCCCCAGCGGCTCCAGTTCGGAAGAGCGGCAACAGGCCAAGTTCCGCTTCCTGGAGGTGGTCTATCCGCACCTGCGCGCGCTGCGCGACGAGCGCGAGTTCATCCTGGTGGGCGACATCAACATCGCCCACAAGGAGATCGACCTGAAGAACTGGCGCGGCAACCAGAAGAACAGCGGCTTCCTGCCCGAGGAGCGGGCGTGGATGACGCAGGTGCTCGACGAGCTCAAGCTGATCGACGTCTTCCGCACGCTCAACCCGCACCCCGAGCAGTACACGTGGTGGAGCAACCGCGGCCAGGCCTGGGCCAAGAACGTGGGCTGGCGCATCGACTACCACCTGGCCACACCCTACATCGCCGCCACGGCGCGGCGCGAGTCCATCTACAAGGATCAGCGCTTCTCCGACCACGCGCCGCTGATCGTGGATTACGACTTCACGCTCTGAGCGCGTTGCGCTGCGGTGGCTTGGGGGGTCAGGCAACGGTGACGGCGGGCGATATGCAACGCGCGCCGGCAGCCAGCGGCGCGCCGCCCGGCGCACGGTGAGGGCGGCCTGGGCGGCCAGGGCAGCGGCCAGCAGGCCGATGAACCAGGCCGCGCGCCGGCTCCGCATCCCGCCCCGCCGACCCTGCCACGGCGGTAACGCCTGGACGCATCCCGACACGATTCCTCCCTCTTCTGCGCCGCTGGCCGGCCGATAGCGGATGAGAGAGCCGCATGGGGCCGAACTGGCCGCCCGGCGCTGCGTTTCTTCGGGCCTCGGCCCGCAGCCCGCGCCGGCAAGATCAGCCTCGTCCACCTTCCTTGCGCAGTCGGGCGCGCGACCTGCCCGGCCCAGCCGTTGTGTCCGCCGCCATGACCTACCCGACCGGCCCTGCCGCCCCCGCCACCCCTGCCTTGCGTGCCGCCGCCCAGCCGGCCGCGCCCACCGCTGCCCAGCCGCAGCCGCCCCTGCCCGCCAGCCGCCGCATGCGCTTCGGGCTCATGGGCGCGGCGCTCATGCTGCTGGCCTGCGGCGCCGCGCGCGCGGTCGAGCCGGGGCCCGGTGCGGTCTACGGCGGCATCGGCCTGCCCGGGCTGATCCTGGGCTATGCCCATCCGCTGAACCAGCGCATCACGCTGCGCGGCGACGTGGCCACCTCCGGCCAGTGGAGCCGCGAGCTCAGCGAGGACGGCCTGGACTACGAGGGTTCGCTGCGCTTCAACCGCCTGGCGCTGCTGGCCGACTACCGCATCTCGCCGCTGTTCCGGCTCACGGCCGGCGTCACCTTCAACGACATGCGCGTGCGGCTGCAGGCCCGTGGCACCGGCCAGGTGGTCGACATCGGTCAGACGGCCGTGGCGCTGACGCCGGCCGACCGCTTGCAGGCCAGCGTGCGCATGCCGCGCGTGACGCCCTATGTCGGCCTGGGGCTGGGCCACCATGCGCCGTCCAAGCCGGGCTGGAACGTGGTCGCCGACGTCGGCCTGTCCGTGGGCAAGCCCAAGGTCACCGGCAGCCTCAGCGGCCCGGCCGCCGCCGCGGTGCCGCAGTCCGAGGTGGACGACGAGCTGCGCCAGCTGCGCGACAAGGTCTCCAGCGGCTTCATGCCGCAGCTCAGCGTCGGCGCCAGCTACCGCTATTACTGATGGCGCGTTGAACTGATGGCGCGTTGATCGGCGGCCTTCGCGGACGCCGGCCACCGCTGCAGGCAGAGGGGGCCGCCGCGCCGTCCGGCATCCGGCCCGGCCGCCCGCCACGCTGTGCTTATGGCCGCGCCCACCGGGCCAGCGCAGGAACTGCGCCACGCCCGGCCGGGTTTTCCTTGGATGTCGGGCAGCCGGGCTGCCTAAGCTTGCGTGTTACACCCCGCCCGTGCGGCGCCATCGCCAGGTGGCCTGCGCACGCCGCGCCGTTTCTTCATCCGCATGTCCTCCCCCGCCGTCGATCGCGTCAGCGACTGGGCCGGCAGCCTGCGCCAGGCGGCCTGGCTGGCGCTGGCGCTGGGCTGCGCGCTGAGCGTCTGGGGCTGGATGCGCGTGGCCCACAGCGAGGCCCGCGCGGGCGATGCCGCGCTGGAGGCAGCCTCCGAGGCCACCGCCAGCCGCGTGCGCGAGCAGGTCGGCCGCTACCTGGACGTGCTGGCCGGCTTTCGCGGCCTGTTCCTGGCCAGCGACGCGGTGGACCGGCGCGAGTTCCACCGCATGTTCGCCAGCCTGGACACCTCGCGCCGCTACCCCGGCCTGGCGGCCGTGCAGTACGCCCCGCGCGTGGAGCCGGCTGATCTGGCGGCCTTCCAGGCCCGCGTGCGCCAGGACCGCAGCCTGGACGCCGGCGGCTATCCCGCCTACACCGTGCACCCGCCGGGCGAGCGCGACCTCTACGCCCCCGTGCTTTACAACGAGCCCATGCGCGGCAACGAGGCCGCCTTCGGCCACGACACCGCCGCCGGCGCGGTGCGCCGCCAGGTGATGGAGCGCGCCCGCGACGCCGGCCAGGCGCGCGCCTCCGAGCCGGTGGCGCTGGTGCAGGCCGGCAGCGACCCGCTGGGCATCCTGGTGCGCGACCCGCTCTACGGCACCAGCGGCGAGGTGCCGGCCACCGTGGCCGAGCGCCGCCGCGCCTGGAGCGGCCAGCTCAGCATGGTCATCCGTGTGGGCGACATGCTGCGCCCGGTGATCGGCGCCGACGTGCTGCAGCGCTACCACGTCGGCGTGCGCGACACCGGCGCGGTGGAGTGGCGGGTGGGCGATGCGCCCGCGCGCGGCATCGCGCTGTTCGACAGCGGCGAGTCGGTCATGCCGCGCGCGCTGCGCGAGTCCGCCGGCGACGAGCACCGCCGCGTGCACGTCGTCGATGTCGCCGGCCGGCTGTGGGAGATCACGCTCACCCGCCCGCCCGTCGTGCAGGCTGCCGAGCCCTATCCGCTGGCCGTGCTGGGCGCCGGGCTGCTGGCCACGCTGGGCGTCTTCGGCGGGCTGCTGAGCGTCTCCGGCCGCTACCAGCGCGCCGCGCAGATGGCCCGCCAGCTGAGCCAGGAGGCGCGCGACAGCCAGGCCCGCCTGGCCGCGGTGATCGACCACACGGTGGACGGCATCGTCACGCTGGATGTCAACGGCACCATCCTGCGCGCCAACCCGCCGGCCGGGCAGATGTTCGGCTATGCCGCGGTGGACCTGATCGGCCTGCCGCTGAGCACCCTGATCCCCGGCATGAGCGGCGACGCCGCGCAGGGCGCGCTGGCACGGCACATCGCCGCGGTGGCCGGCGGCGTCAGCGGCGCGCGCGAGGTGCGCGGCGTCAAGCGCGACGGCGCGGGCTTCCCGGTGGAGCTGGCGCTCAGCGAAGTGCAGCGCGACGACGAGCGGCTGCTGGTGGGCATCCTGCGCGACCTGAGCAGCCAGCGCGCCGCCGAGACGGCCTATGAAGAAGCGCGCAAGCAGCTCGAACGCGTGGACGAGATGCGCCGCGTCATCGTCCATCACGCGCCCTACGGCATCGCCGTGCTCAGCCCCGGCGGGCGCGTGCTGTCGCTCAACCCGGCGGCCGAGCGGCTGCTGGGCCGGCATGCCGACGAGGTCATCGGCCGGCTCACGCCGCAGGACTTCATCGACCCGCTGGAGCTGGCCGAGCGCACCGCGCAGCTGGCCGCGCGGCTGGGCGCGGCCATCACCCCGGCCGAGGCCCTGGGCCGCCATGCCGCCTTGGCCGGCGGCCCCACCGAGTGGACCATCGCCCGCCCGGACGGCAGCCGCATCGTCGCCGAGATCAGCGTCACCCCGCTGCGCAACGATGCCGGCGAGGTGACCAGCTACCTGGCGATGGCGCAGGACGTCACCGGCCGCCGCCAGGCCGAGACGCAGCTGCAGCACCTGGCCCGCCATGACGCGCTGACCGGCCTGCCCAACCGCAGCTGGCTGCAGGAGCAGCTCAAGTCCGCCCTGGCGATGGCGCAGCGCTCGGGCGGCATCATGGCGCTGCTCTTCATCGACCTGGACCGCTTCAAGAAGATCAACGACAGCCTGGGCCACCACGTGGGCGACGGCGCGCTGATCGAGGTCGCCCGGCGCTTGACCGAGGCCCTGCGCAGCTCCGACCTGGTGGCTCGCCTGGGCGGCGACGAGTTCGTCGTGCTGCTGCCGCAGGTCGCGCATGCCAGCGACGTGGAGGACGTGGCCGCCAAGCTGGTCGAGCGCCTGCGCCTGCCGCTGCAGGTGGGCCCGCACGAGCTGCGCGTCACGCCCAGCATCGGCGTGGCCGTCTACCCGCAGCACGGCCACGATGCCGAGACGCTGATGCGCCATGCCGACCAGGCCATGTACCGCGTCAAGACCCAGGGCCGCAACGCCTGGGGCACCTTCACCGCCGAGCTCGACCGCAGCGGCGCGGAGGCCCTGCGGCTGGAGAACGACCTCTACCACGCGCTGCCCCGCGGCGAGCTGCTGCTGCACTACCAGCCGCAGTTCGACTGCGCCAGCGGCCGGCTCTCCGGCGCCGAGGCCCTGGTGCGCTGGCGCCGCGGCGGCAGCGACAAGCTCGTCTCGCCGGCCGAGTTCATCCCCATTGCCGAGGAGACCGGCCTGATCGTCGAGATCGGCGAGTGGGTGCTGATCCAGGCCTGCCGCCAGGCCCAGGCCTGGCGTGAGCGGCTGGGCAGCGGATTCCGCATCGGCGTCAATCTCTCGGCCCGCCAGCTCGACCAGGTCGACGTGGTGGACATGGTGGCCCGCGCCCTGGCGCAGACCGGCCTGCCGGCCAGCGCGCTGGAGCTGGAGATCACCGAGAGCGTCATCGTGCGCGAGTCGCTGCGGGCCGCCGCCACGCTGGCACGGCTGCGCACGCTGGGCGTCAAGATCGCCATCGACGACTTCGGCGTGGGCTACTCGAGCTTCGCTTACCTGCGCGAGCTGCCGGTGGACCGCTTCAAGGTGGATCGCTCCTTCCTCACCGCCGTGCCGCAGTGCGAGGCCGATTGCCGCCTGGCCGCCGCGCTGATCGCGATGGCCCACCGGCTGGAGGTGGGCATCGTCGCCGAAGGCGTGGAGACGGCCGAGCAGTTGGCCTTCCTCAGCCAGCACGGCTGCGACGTCGCCCAGGGCTACCACCTGGGGCGCCCGGTGCCGGCCGAGGTCTTCGCCGAGCAGCACCTGCAGCGCCAGTGAGGCGCCTGGGCCGCTGACCCGCGCAGCACAGGTGAGGGCGCCGGCTGGGTTGCTGATCACGGCGCGGCCCTGACAGCGGTGTCCGCAGCGTGAGGCCCTTAACATCCAAGACCCCACGCGCGGGCTGACCCGGATGGCGGCGTCTGCACCCGCTTCCAAGAATGGGGCAGCGGCTGCCGCGCCGCGCATCCATGACCGCCCAGCCCCCCACCCCCGACGGCACTGAACCAGGCCGTCCCGCGCCGGTCGGCTCGCCCTGCCCGCCGGCCGGCGATCCGCTGCCCGCCGCGGTGCCCGACGACCCGGCCGAGGTGGCCCGCGTGCTGGCGCGCGCCCGCGAGCGCGAGGCGCTGTTCGAGGGCTTCATCGCCCAGATCCCCGGCATGTTCTATCAGTTCGTGCGCCGGCCCGACGGGCGCGCGAGCATCCCCTTTGCCAGCGGCGGCGCGCTCAGCGTCATGGGCATCCCGGCCGAGCAGGTGGTGGCCGAGGGCGAGGCGGTCATGCGCCGCTTCCACCCCGACGACCTGCCCGCGCTGCTGGCCCTGATCGACGACGCCCGCCGCCATGCGCGCGACTGGACGCACGAGCTGCGCGTGGTCTGGCCCGACGGCAGCGAGCACTGGGTCGAGATCCGCGCCAAGCTGCACCGCCAGGCTGACGGCACGCTCATCACCTACGGCTTTGCCGCCAACACCGACCGGCGCAAGGCCGCCGAGCTCGCGCTGCGCGCATCCGAGGAGCGCCAGACCCTGGCGGCCGAAGCCACCGGCCTGGGCATCGCCCGGCTCGACCTGGCCAGCGGCCGCATGCAGCTCGACGAGCGCGCCTGCCGCAACCACGGTCTGGCCTATCCGCAGCCGCAGTACAGCCTGGGCGACTGGATGGCGCAGATCCACCCGGACGACCGCGCCAGCGCCCAGGCCTTCCTCGCCGACGTGGCCCTGCACGGCGAGCCGACCGAAGGCCGCTGGCGCTTCAACCTGCCCGACGGCCGCCAGCGGTGGCTGGAGATCCTGGCCCGCGCCGAATGCGACGAGCAAGGCCGCCCCATCGGCTTGATCGGCACCTGCCGCGACGTCACCGTGGCCCAGCAGGACAGCCAGCTGCGCCAGCAGAAAGAGGCCGCCGAGCGCGCCAGCCGCGCCAAGAGCCAGTTCCTCTCGCGCGTCAGCCATGAGCTGCGCACGCCGCTCAACGGCATCCTCGGCTTTGCCCAGCTCATGGAGCTGGACCAGGCCGAGCCCCTGCCGCCCGCGCAGCGCCAGCGCCTGGACGCCGTGCAGCGTGCCGGCCGCCATCTGCTGGCGCTGATCAACGACGTGCTCGACCTGGCCCGCATCGAGCAGGAGGACTTCGGCGTGCAGGACCAGCCGGTGCAGCTGGCCAGCGTGCTCGACGACTGCCTCACCCTCGTGCAGCCGCTGGCGCAGGTGGCGGGCGTCACGCTCGTGCCGCGGCCCGAGACCGACATCTGGGTGCGCGGCGACCAGCGCGCGCTGGAGCAGGTGCTGATGAACCTGCTGTCCAACGCCATCAAGTACAACCGCCCGCAGGGCCGGGTGTGGATCGAGCTGCACGTGAGCGACGCGCGTGTGCGCATCGACGTCTGCGACAGCGGGCTGGGCCTGTCCAGCGGCGACTGCGCGCGCCTCTTCCAGCCCTTCACCCGCCTGGGCCCGGAGCCGCACCGGGTCGAGGGCTCCGGCCTGGGCCTGGTCATCGCGCGCCAGCTCACCGAGGCCATGCACGGCCGGCTGGACGTGGACAGCGAGGTCGGCCGCGGCTCGCGCTTCATCATCGACCTGCCGCGCAGCCCCAATCCGCAGATCGGCAGCCAGCCGGCCGCTGCACCGCCGGCGCCACGGGCCAGCAGCGCCGAGCCGGCCTCGCGCACCGTGCTCTATGTGGAGGACCAGCCGCTCAACGTCGCGCTGGTCGAAGAGATCTTCCGCGTGCGCCAGCGCTGGAAGCTCGTCGTCGCCGGCGACGTGGCCAGCGCGCTCAAGCTCGCGCGCGAGGTGCTGCCCGACCTGCTCATCATCGACATGCACCTGCCCGACGGCGACGGCATCGAGCTGCTGGCCGCGTTGCGCGAGCAGGAGGCGCAGGAGCTGCGCCGCCCCGTGCGCGCCATCGCCCTGTCGGCCGATGCCATGCACGAGCAGATCGAGCACGCCCGCCGCGCCGGCTTTGCCGACTACTGGACCAAGCCCATCGACGTCATGCAGGTGCTCGACGGCCTGGACCGCCTGCTCGGCTCGCAACCCCCTGCGCCGTAGCGCGGGCAATAGGAAAGCCGGCCGAGATCGGGCAATCGAAAACCGCGCTGAAGGCCGGGCAACAAGAACTCGGCCGAGCGCAATGGAAACCGGTGGAGGCCGGGCGCCAAACCTGGCCGAAGCCGGGCAACAAAAAACCGGCCGAGGCCGGGCAATGAAAAAACCCGGCCGAGGCCGGGTTGGGGATCGATCCGCGTGCAGCCGGATCAGCTCAGGTGCGCGGCGATGATCTTGGTCATCTCGAACATGTCCACCTGGGGCTTCTTGAACAGCTCCTTGAGCTTGTCGTCGGCCTTGATGACACGCTTTTGCTTTTCGTCCTGCAGCTTGTTCTTCTTGATGTATTCCCAGACCTTCTTGGTCACCTCGGTGCGCGGCAGCGGCTTGTCGCCCACGATGGCGGCCAGCTGCGGGCTCGGGGTCAGGGCCTTCATGAAGGCCGCGTTGGGCGTGCGCTTCTTGGCCGGCGCGGCCTTCTTGGCGGCGACCTTGGTCGTGGTCGTCTTCTTGGCTGCAGCCTTCTTGGCCGGGGCTGCCTTCTTGGCGGCCGGGGCCTTCTTTGCCGGCGCCTTCTTGGCGGCGGCCTTCTTCGCAGTTGCCATGTTCGAACTCTCCGAGTAATGCAAGGTTGATCTCTGGAATCGTCAGACCCCGGGCGATGGCTTCATGAGCCGCCGATCCTCTATGAGACTGCACGGGCGATGGTACTGTGGCCCCAGAGGGATGAGAAGCGATTTCAGAGGGAAAACAGCTCTCGCCACGAGGGGAGCGGCCTTTTTGTCGCAGCCCGGCATCACGCCGCATGAGGGCCTGTACGGAGGCCTCGCGACTTCGAGCTGCGCGCTCATGCCTGGCCCATGCCGCATCCCTGCCGTGCCCCTGCGGTGTCGATGCCGTGTCGATGCGGTGCCGGGCCGGCCGCCGCGCAAAAAAAGGAGCGCCGCGAGGGCGCTCCAAAGCGTAGAACCCATGAGTTGCCTCATGAATGTCTCCGCACCATTGCAAGGCCGCACTGTGCCGCCGGCCCCTGCGCTTGTCATCCCCCTTTGGTACTGACCCGGCCCGCGCCGGCTGCGACATTAGGGATGCGCAAGCCGCACAAGCCGCGCAGGGCGCGATGGAGCGGCCGCACGCGGCTGCAGCGTGCGCTTGTATGCTGGCGGGCATGAAATGGCTCGTTCGATGGATGCTGCTGGCCGCGGCCCTGCTGCTGGTGGCGCACTGGTTCCCCGGGGTCAACGTGACCAGCTTCGTCTCGGCACTCATCGCCGCGCTGGTGCTGGGCCTGCTCAACACCTTCGTGCGGCCCATCCTGATCCTGCTGACGCTGCCCGTCACGCTGCTCACGCTGGGCCTGTTCATCTTCGTGATCAACGCGCTGATGTTCCTGGCGGCCGGCAGCATCCTGGAGGGCTTCCAGGTCGATGGCTTCGGCTGGGCCCTGGCCGGCTCGCTGGTCTACAGCCTGTGGGCGGTGGTGATCGACGCGGCGCTGGAGCGTCTCTTCAGCCGCGGATCCTGATCGCTGCCAGGCTGCAGCGCCCGGCAATCAAGACCCGCGGGCGTCCTCGCGCTGCAGCTGCCGCATCTCGGCTTCCAGCGCCTGCAGCCGCGCATCGATGACCGACAGCTCGACGAAGTCGGCGGCCGATGGCGAGCGTGAGCGGGCCTGGCGTTGGGCCGCGCGCAGCCGCTCCACTGCGTCGGCGATGCGGCCGAGCGCGGCGCTGGACTCGGCATGGGCGCGCGCGGCACGCAGCGGCTGGCCCAGGCGCTCCCAGCACTGGCCCAGCAGCGTCCAGGCCTGGGCATCGTCGGGGGCGGCGGCCACGCGCAACTGCAGCGTGGATGCGGCCGCCTGCACCTGTGCGGGCTCGGTGCCGGGCAGCAGGGCGCGTCGCGCGCGCAGCAGCAGTGCGGCGCGGCCGGTGTCGCCTTCGATCGCGGCCAGTGCGGCGTCTGCCGACACCGTGTCGCCGCGAGCCACGGCGACCTCAGCGGCCAGGCGTTCGATGTCGGGCTGCAGCACGCTGCGCTGCGCCGGCGGCAGGGCGGCCAGGCGCTCGCGCAGCTGCTTCATGGCCTGCACCGCCGCTGCGTCGTCGCGCAGCAGCGTCGCGGCCAGCACGCCGCCGTAGCCGCGGGCCACGGCCTGCAGGGCATCGAGCGTGGACGGCGGCGGCTGCACCGCCTCGTCGATCAGCGGGCGCAGGGCCACGGCGCGCTGGTCCATCAGCACGCGCGAGCGCTCGCGCATGAGCTGGTGCAGCGGGTCGATGCGCTCGGTCAGCGGGCGCATGCCGGGGCCGAGTCGCGCACGGGCCTCGCCGATGCGCTCGGTGGTCAGCGGGTGGCTGCGCAGGTAGGGGTACTCCAGCGTGTCGTTCAGGCGCGAGGCCTGGGCCAGCTTCTCGAACATCGCGGCCATGCCGTCGGCGTCGAAGCCGGCGGCGGTGAGCACGCCGAAGCCCACGCGGTCGGCCTCGCGCTCCATGTCGCGCGAGAAGTTGAGCTGGTCCTGCATGGCCACCGCCTGGCCGCCGGTCATCAGCGCCTGGGCTGCCGCCGGTGCGCGGCTGGCGGCCAGCACGCCCAGCACCATCGAGGCGATGCTGACCAGCGACTGCCGTTGCTGGATGCCGATGGAGCGCACGATGTGGCGCTGCGTGATGTGCGTGAGCTCGTGCGCCAGCACCGAGGCGAGCTGGTCGCGGTTGGTGGTCACGGCGATCAGGCCCAGGTGGATGCCCACATAGCCGCCGGGCAGGGCAAAGGCGTTGACCGTGCGGTCGCGCACCAGGAAGGCCTGCCAGGCAAAGCGCGGATCGAGGTCGGGCGTGATCTCGCCGCGCTGGCGGGCCGCGGCCAGCAGGCGCAGCCAGATCTGGTCGGCATAGGCGCGCAGCACCGGGTCGTCGATGACGTCCGGGTCGGAGCGGATGCTGCGCATGATGCGCTCGCCCAGCGCACGCTCGCCGGCCGGCGACAGTGCGGCGTCGGCATCCTCGCCCAGCGCGGGCAGGCTGCCGGCAGCCGCCAGGGCAGGCGCGGGCGGCAGGACGCAGGCCGCGGCCAGCAGCCCGGCCAGCACCTGGCGGGCGGCTCGACGGCCTGGCCTGCGTGCAGGCGGCAGCGTGCGCGAAGTGGGCATGAAACGGTCTCGCAAGCTCATCACATCTATCATGCCGCCGCCATGTGAAGCGGGGTAAACGCTTTGCAAGTGTCCCGACACGTTGGCGCCAAGCTGGCCACCGCATTGGCTGGCCCGAAGCCGCTACCGCTCACCGCGCGGCGACCACCGCAACCGAGCCGCAAGGGCCTGTGCATGTCCTCACACGACGCATCCATCCCCCCCGCATCCGGCCATGCATCCGGCGACGTGCCCGGCTCGCCGCTGACCCACTTCGACGAGCAGGGCCGGGCGCACATGGTGGACGTGGGCGGCAAGCCGGCGACCCGCCGCGTGGCCCGCGCGGGCGGGCGCATCGTCATGCAGCCGGCCACGCTGGCGCTGATCGCAGGCGGCCAGGCGGCCAAGGGCGACGTGATCGGCGTGGCCCGCATCGCGGCCATCCAGGCGGCCAAGCGCACGGCCGAGCTGATCCCGCTGTGCCATCCGCTGCCGCTCACGCGCGTGGCGGTGGACTTCCGCCTGGACGATGCGGCGCACTGCGTGCACTGCGAGGCCACGGTGGAGACCACCGGCCCCACCGGCGTGGAGATGGAAGCCCTGACCGCCGTGCAGGTGGGCCTGCTCACCGTCTACGACATGTGCAAGGCGGCCGACCGCGGCATGGTGATCGACGGCGTGCGCGTGCTGGAAAAGCGCGGCGGCAAGTCGGGCGACTGGGTGGCCCCAGACCTGCGCTAGGGCGACAGCGCCTTGAGCGCCAGCTTGATGCCCTGGCTCACGTCCACGTCGGCCGGCAGCTGCTTGAGTGCGGCGGCGGCTTCCTTGTCGCTGTAGCCCAGGGCGATCAGCGCTTGCAGGATGTCTGTGCGCGCCGGCGTGCCCGCGGCCACGGGCACGCCGAGGTCCGGGGCCAGCTTGCCCTTGAGCTCCAGCAGCAGCCGCTCGGCGGTCTTCTTGCCGATGCCGGGCACCTTGATGAGCCGGGTGGCATCCTGGGCGGCGATGGCCTGGGCCAGCTCGGCCGCGCTCAGGCCGCTGAGCAGGGCCAGGGCGATGCGCGGGCCGATGCCGCTGATCTTGATGAGCTCACGAAAGGACGCGCGCTCGGCCGCGGTGAGGAAGCCGTAGAGCAGGTGCGCGTCCTCCCGCACGACCAGGTGCGTCAGCAGCGTGACCTTGGCCCCGGTGTCGGGCAGGTTGTAGAAGGTGCTCATCGGCACCGCCACCTCGTAGCCCACGCCGCTCACGTCGACGAGGACCTGGGGCGGGGCCTTCTCGGCCAGCAGGCCGCTCAGGCGGCCGATCATCGCGGCGCCTCACGGCGGCGCGAGGCGGCGGCACGCCGGGCGCCCGCCGCCACCTTGCAGCAGCAGGTCACTTGCGGAACAGCCCCAGGCGCTGGGCCTCCAGCGCGGCTTCGGCGCGGGAGGACACGTTGAGCTTGCGGTAGATCTGCTTGACGTAGTCGGCGATGGTGTGGCGCGACAGGTTGAGCTGCTGGCCGATCTCCGGCAGCGTGAAGCCCTTGGCCACGCGCAGCAGCACGTCGTTCTCGCGGTCGGTCAGCTGCACGTGCGGCATCAGCGGCACGGCCTCCTGCGCCTTGGCCTTGGCCTGGGCGGTGAAGTAGTTGATGACGCGCCGGGCGATGGAGGGCGACAGCGGCGGCTCGCCCTGGCTGATGCGGTGCAGCTGCTCGGCGAGCTGCTCGCGCGACTGCTCCTTGAGCAGGTAGCCGAAGGCGCCGGCCTGCAGCGCGGGGAAGAGGTGCTCGTCGTCGTCGTGGATGGTGACCACCACCGACTGCGCATCGGGCTGGGATTCGTGCAGGGCCTCGACCACCTTGACGCCGGAGCCGTCGGGCAGGCCCAGGTCGATCAGCGCGGCGTCGAAGCGCACCGCCTTGACGAGCTCAAGGGCGTCGTGGACGCGGGCGCTCTCGCTGATGCGGGCTTGCGGGAACACCTGGAGGGCCAGCGTCTTGAGCCAGGCGCGGATTTCAGGCAGGTCTTCGAGCAGCAGGATTTGCTTCATGGCGGTCTCTCACGAGGCGTCGGTCATGGTAGCAGGGGCTTGGTCTGCAGCCCCATGGGATCCAGCGGCAGGGTGAGCCGGATGATGGTCCCCTGACGTGGTGCGGATTCGACCAGGCATTGCCCATGCAATTGCTTGGCCCGGTTCTTCATGCTGGCCATGCCGTGGCCGCGGTCCAGGCGGCCGTCGGACTCCATCGGGATGCCCCGACCGTTGTCCTGGATGGCCAGCTTGAAATCGTCGCCTTCCACCTCGCAGCGGATGACGGTGTGCGAGGCACCGCTGTGCTTGATGATGTTGCTGACCGCCTCGCGCAGGATGCGCGTGGTCTGCACGTAGATGCGGGCGGACACCGGGCGCTCGGGCATCTCGCCGTCGCTGTCCCAGGCAATGTCGATGCCGGCCTGGCCGAGGCGCGAGACCATCTCGGCGCGCCAGTCGGCCAGGGCATCGGGCAGCTGCATGGGCTTGCCCACCAGGCCGCGCACGGACAGGCGCATCTCTTCCAGCGCCTCGCGGGCCAGGGTGGAGATGCGGTCGTTGTCGCTGGTGTGGACGATGGTCAGCAGCTTGGCACCCAGGTCGTCGTGCAGGTCGGCGGCGATGCGCTTGCGTTCCCGCTCGGCGATCTGCTCCACGCGCAGCTCGGCGAGCTGGGTGAAGTTGTGCTCGATCTCGGCGGTGATCTGCTGGATGCGGAACTCCAGCTGGTTGCGCGCGCCTTCTGCGCTTTGCAGTGCGCGGGCATAGACCTGGATCAGCCGGATGCCCACGGCGCAGAAGAGCAGCGGCATGACCAGGTGCACGAAGCGCCCGCCCCACAGCGCATCGGCGCCGTTCTGGTAGGCGTTCTCGATGCCGAGCGCGGCGCCGACGATGCCCAGCACGCCGCACATCAGCCAGAACTCGGCCCGCCGCGCGTGCGCCGCATGCCACAGGAAGTAGCCCATCGCGGCGACCAGCTCCAGGGTGAAGAGCGTGTACCAGACGCGCGCCACCGGGAAGAGCCCGAAGCGCCCGGCCAGATAGAAGCTGCCGGCCATCACCAGGCACTGGCCCCACAGCGCCAGCGTGATCCAGCGGTCGATGCGCGCATGCGCGGGGCCGCGCAGCGCCAGACCGGCGTAGCCCAGCAGGAACTTGACCGCAAAGGCGATGATTGGCGCGAACGCCAGGCACAGCAGCAGCTCAACCTGCGGCCCCGGCAGCGGCACGTCGCGGACCCACATGCGCGTGGTCAGCAGCGCCCAGCCGATGGACATCAGGCCGAAGTGCATCAGGTAGCCCAGCCGGCGCACCCAGGCCAGCATCAGCGCGAAGCCGCCCAGGATGAGCATGGTGCCGCTGATGACCTGGGCCAGCGTCACGTGCCAGAACATGTGGTGGTCCTGCAGCGCTTGCATCGCCGGGTGCGGGCCGATGCGCACGGCCGACAGGCCGCCGGCGCGCTGGCGGGCGGTGACGTTCTCCAGCGCATAGCCGACCACCTTGATGTCCAGCTGGTTGCCGCTGTCGCGCAGCAGGCTGCCTGGCAGGGTGACGAGGTGCGAGTGGTAGCAGGTGCGCGTGACCGGCTCGGCCAGGCGGCCGCCGCGGTGGACCAGCTCGCCGTTCAGGCGGACCTCCAGGTTGGTGCACGCGCGCTCGATGAAGGCAGCCAGCAGCGTGTCGGCCGGCACCGCCGGGCGGTCGAAGCGCAGCCGGTACCAGACGCTGCCGTCCTCGCCGGGGCGGCTGCGCGACCACTGGTCGGGCAGCAGGATCTCCTGGCCGGTGCCGGCCTGCGGGAAGGTGGACGAACTGCTGGCCACGGCCAGGGCGCGGTCCAGTAGCAGGGTGCCCGCTGTGGCCGGCGGCTGGGGTGCACGCGTGAGCAGCGTGGCGGCGACCAGCCAGGCCAGGCCGAAGAGCAAGCCGGCGACCACCGCGCCCCAGAAGGTTGCCTGCAGGCCGCGGTCGTCCAGCGTGGCGAGCGGCGCGGTGCGGGCGGCGTTCACCTCGGCGGCGGTGGCATCGGGCAACGCACCCGGCGAAGTGACGAAATCCTGCATGGCCGACCATTGTGGGGGATGCCTCACCAACGGCGGATCGGTGTAAGCGCCGACGCCCGGCCGCGCATGGTGTGCGCGGTCCGCCGCCTGCATGCGTCGTGTGCGTCCATTTCGCACGTTTCTTGAGGTTGCGTGAGCTTTCGCACCAATGACCGGCCGGCGCGGCAGAACCGGCGCTGCGCCGCTGTATCCAGGGGTAATCAACGGGCTGGCAGCGGCCTTCCTTCGGGCATCGCGCCCGGCACTCTTGAGGTCTGATGGTGGCTGCCCCATCTGCCTGGCCTGCGCTTTCGGTACGCAAGGTCCGCGCCGAGCCGGCCGCATCATCCTCCACCGTCCGCCTTCCTCGATGAAACGCTTCAAGACCTGGCCGCGCTGGCTGCAGATCCTCATCACCTTGCTGTGTGGCCTGAGTGCCATTGGCATGCTGGTGGCCGCTGATTACCTAGCCGAGCGACCCGACGGCCGCGCGCGCACCGCGCTGGCGCAGCGCTTCGAGGCCACGCCGCGGGCTTGGCTGGACCAGCCGGTTGATGTGTCCGTGCTGGAGCGCGCCCTGGCCGCCGGCCAGGTGGCCGCCATCGGCCTGGACGGCAAGCGCGCGCTGGTGACCACCCGCAGCGGCGAGCGCTGGAGCACCGAGCTGCTGGGCGACAGCGGCCTGGCGGCGCGGCTGGAGGGCCTGAGCCGCGAGCGCGGCTTTGCGCTCACGCGAGTGCAGGTCGATGCGCGCAGCCCGGGTGCCAAGCTGATGGACAGCACCGGCAACGTGCTGCAGCGCCTGCTGGCGGTGGCGTCTGTCGCGCTGACCGCCTTCATCGTTGTCTACCTGGTGCGCCAGGGCGGCGGCCTGGGCAACAACAAGCCGCAGCTGGCCGAGAAGCCCACCACCGGCTTCGACGACGTGATCGGCGCCACGGATGCCAAGGCCGCGCTGCAGCAGGTGACGGCCTATATGCGCGATCCGTCGCGCTACCTGGCGCTGGGCGCGCGGCCGCCGCGCGGCGTGCTGCTCGAAGGCCCGCCCGGCACCGGCAAGACGCTGCTGGCGCGTGCGCTGGCCGGCGAATGCGGCGCCAACTTCATCGCCGTGGACGGCTCGCACTTCTCCAGCATGTTCTACGGCGCGGGCATCGCCAAGGTGCGCGAGCTGTTCGCCACCGCGCGCAAGAACGCGCCGTGCATCGTCTTCATCGACGAGTTCGACGGCATCGGCCAGCGCAGCAGCGGCAGCCAGCGCAGCAGCGGTGCCTCCGAGGAGAACCGCATCATCAACAAGCTGCTGGTGGAGCTCGACGGCTTTGCCGCCAACGAGCACGTGGTGGTGATCGGCGCCACCAACCACGTGGGCAACGTGGACGAGGCGCTGCGCCGCCCGGGCCGCTTCGACCTGGTGGCCCGCGTGGGCCTGCCTACGCTGCCCGACCGGCGCGAGCTCTACCGGCTGTGCCTGTCGCGCGTGAAGGCGGCGGACGGCATCGACATCGACACGCTGGCGCGATCGAGCTCCAGCCTGTCGCAGGCCGACATCACCAACATCGTCAACCGTGCCACCGTGCTGGCCGCCGAGGCCGGATCGGAGCAGGTCGAGCAAGCCCACTTGCAGCGCGCGCTGGAGACCCACCAGCTTGGCGGCGAGGTGTCGGGCCTCAAGGGCCTGATGACGCCGCAGTCGCGCGAGCGCATCGCCGTGCACGAAGGCGGCCACGCCATCGTGGCCCATGTGCTGGGCGCCGGCGTGGTCGAGCGCGTGTCCATCGAGCCGCGCGGCCAGGCGCTGGGCGTCACCTTCGTCAGCCGCGCCGACGAGCTGCCGCTCTACGGCGAGGCCGAGCTGCACGGCCGCCTGGGGATGCTGCTGGCTGGCCGCGAGGCCGAGCTGATGGTCTACGGCAACACCACCTCGGGCGCGTCCGATGACCTCAAGCGGGCCTCGCAGCTTGCGGTGGAGATGGTCAGCGCCATGGGCTTCAGCC
Source organism: Pseudomonadota bacterium (assembly GCA_049321005.1). Classification (GTDB taxonomy): domain Bacteria; phylum Pseudomonadota; class Gammaproteobacteria; order Burkholderiales; family Burkholderiaceae_C; genus Aquabacterium. The sequence goes on along the minus strand of JBMOQL010000001.1, from coordinate 451,197 downwards.
GGGAGTTCGGCCTGCTGAGCCTGCCCGGCGTGCCGGAGGCGCTGGTCGGCCCGCAGGTGCAGGACCGCGTGCTCACCGAGGCCCGCGCGCTGCTGGAGCGCGCCCAGGCTGCCTGTCGCCAGGTTCTGGAGGCCCGGCGCGACCGGCTCGATGCGCTGACGCAGGCGCTGCTGGCCGACGAGGTGGTCGGCGGCGACAAGCTGCGCGGGCTGCTGGGCAGCACGGCCGTGGTCGAGCGCCTGCCCATGCCGGGGGCCAGCGCCAACGAGGCCCTGGCCGAGCCGGCGGCCGCGTAGCGCGCCTTACCGATCCCGCCAGGCGTCTTAGATCCGCCCCAGCAGCATCAGCACCAGCACGATGGCCAGGATCAGGCCCAGGCCGGCGCTGGGGTAGTAGCCCCAGGAAGTGCTGTGCGGCCAGGTTGGCAGGGCACCGATCACGAGCAGCAGCAGCACGACGAGCAAGATGGTGGTGAGGGTCATGGTGTTTTCCTTGACATCGGATCGTCCGGCCTGAGGGCCGGCGTGACAGGTGGCGCATACCGCCGGCATGTCCCACCTGCGGGGGTGATGGCGGCCGGGCGGGGCTGCGGTGACAATCGCCGTCCGCCGCCGGGGCCGGGCGCCGTCATCCCACAGAGGCAGACGGCGTGCCGCCGACGCGCAGCGGGGCCTGCCGTCACAGCCTGCGGCGGGTCCACATCCAAGCAGGACCAGGCAGGACCAGGGGCGGGCAGATCTTGTTCGGCGTGCCGTTTGCTGAAGAAGACGACGGGAGCGGCCAGGCCCGCGCCGCCGCCGGCGGCCGTGCTGCCGTGCCGCCGTCTGCCGGGCCTACCTCGGCGCCGCGCCCGGTGGTCGCGCTCGGCGGGCCCGCGCTGGCCCGCACCGATGCGGAGCTGGGGGAGCTCTTCCACCACGCGCCGGTGGGCATCTCCATGGTGTCGCTCGACGGCCGCTGGCTGCGCGTCAACCCGCGCACCTGCCAGATCCTGGGCTATGCCGAGGCCGAGCTGCTGCGCATGCGGGTGCGCGATGTCACCGACCCGGTGGACCTGCCGCAGGATCTGGACATGGCCCGCCGGCTGCTGGCCGGCGAGATCAGCCACCACATCCGCGAGAAGCGCTACATCCGCAAGGATGGCTCGCGCATCTGGATCAACCTCACCGTCACGCTGATGCGCAACGCCGCCGGCCGGCCGGTCGCTTATGTGTCGGTGATCGAGGACATCCAGGCACGCAAGGATGCAGAGAGCCAGCTCGAAGCCCTGCGGCGCGACCTCGAGCAGCGCGTGCAGGAACGCACCGCCGAGCTGCAGGCCGTGCTGGAGCATGCGCAGGAGGTCTATGTGGCGACCAACGCCGCCGGTGAGATCACCGAGTGGAACCGCCAGGCCGAGCGCACCTTCGGTTGGCGGCGCGACGAGGTGATGGGCCGCCCGCTGCTGGCCACCATCGTGCCGCCGCAGCAGCGTGCCGCCTACCGCGCGTTTCTCAAGCGCGCCCTGCGCACGGTGGGCACCTCGGTGCTGGAGACGCCGCTGGAGCTGCAGGCACTGCGTCGCGACGGATCGGTCTTCCCGGTGGAGGTCCGTGCCAGCACGCTGGCCAGCGGCGGTGGCAGCATGCTGTGCGCCTTTCTGCACGACATCAGCGACCGCAAGGCGCTGGAGCGGCTGCGCGAGGAGCAGGCCCTGCTGGACACGCTGACCGGCCTGCCCAACCGTCGTGCGCTGCAGGAGATGCTGCCGCGTGCACTGGCCCGCACGCGGCGCAGCGGCCGGCCGCTGGCCGTGCTCTTCCTCGACCTGGACGGCCTGAAGCGGGTCAACGACGACTACGGCCACCCGGCCGGCGACGACCTGCTGTGCCAGTTCGCCCGCCGGCTGCGCACCTGCGTGCGCGAGACTGACGCCGTCAGCCGCCTGGCCGGCGACGAGTTCGTCGTCGTACTCGAGGGCCTGCTCGATGCCGAGGCCGACGCCCGTGCGGTGGGCGCCAAGATCATCGACGCGGCGTCGCAGCCCTTCGTGCTGGCCAGTGGCCGCGTCGAGGTGGGCACCAGCATCGGCCTGTGCGTGCACCGGCCGGGCGATGCAGCCGACGCCGAAGCCCTGATCGCCGCCGCCGACCATGCCATGTATGCCGCCAAGCGCGCCGGGCGCGGGCGCATCGTGCGCGCCGGCAGCGCAGAGGACACGCCCGGGCCGTCGGATTTCGCGCCGCTGGGCTGAGGCCTGCGCTCAGGCCGCTGCGGCAGCCGGGCCGTTTGCCGGGGCCGCGTTGTTGGCCACGGCGGCCAGCGGCTCGCTCGTGCTCCATCCACCGGCGTGACGCATCAAGCGCTGGCCGACGTCGAGCAGCGTGAAGTCGGCCGGGCTCACGCCGTGTCGGGCCCGGGCTTCGGCCAGCAGGCGGGGCGGCTCGTCGAAGGCCTCGTCGGTGAGCTGGAAGATGCCCTGGTGCATGCCGATGGACAGCCGCGCGCCCAGGTCGAGGTGGCTGCGCACGGCCTCGTCCGGGTCCATGTGGTGCGTGGCCATGAACCAGCGCGGCGCATAGGCGCCGATGGGCAGCAGCGCCACGTCGGGGCGGCCCAGCCGCTTGCGGATGCCCTGCAGAAAGGACGGCACGCCCTCGGGCGGATAACCCGTGTCGCCCGCGAAGTAGACGCGGCCCGCGGGCGTGTCCACCACATGCCCGCCCCAGAGCATGCGCCGGCGGTCGAAGGGGCTGCGCGAGGACCAATGCTGCGCCGGCACGTAAGTCACGCGCACCTCGGGCCGCGGGGACCAGGCCTGCCACCAGTCCAGTTCGATGGCGCCGGGGATGCCCTTGCGCGCCAGATACCGGCCGTTGCCCAGCCCGGTGAGGATGACCGGCTGCCAGCGCTCGTGCAGCCGATGCAGCGTGCGCAGGCAGAGGTGGTCGTAGTGGTTATGGCTGAGCAGCACCGCGTCGATGCGCGGCAGATCATCGAAGGCCACGCCCGGGGCGCGCACGCGCTTGGGGCCGGCGAAGGGCAGCGGGCTGGCGCGCTGGCTCCACACCGGGTCGGTAAGCAGGTTGCAGCCCTCCACCTGGATCAGGAAGGTGACGTGACCGATGTCGGTGACGTGCAACTCGCCGGCCGGGGCCTCGCGCAGGGGGGCGGGGTAGGGCGTGTTGTCCACGCGGCGCGGCCAGCGCGGCGGGCGGCGCTCGCGCTGCCAGCGCAGCAGGTTGCCCAGGCCGCGGTCGGTGTGCACGCCGGGGTTGAAGAAGCGCCGGCCGTCGTAATGGTCGGAGCGGGGATAGCGGGAGGAGGGCGCGGGCATGGCGGGATGCTACTGAGTGTTACGCCGCCCTGCCGGCCCGGGGAATCGGCCGCGGGCATCGGCCGCAAGGGCCGCATGGCGCCACCCCGACGCGGGCGGCGGGCGGCTGGATACGATGCCGGCATGGCGAGCGCCCCCCACCCTGATCAGCCCGCTGCGGCGGCCCCCTCCGTCGGCCGCAAGCCCGCCGACATGCCGGATGACCGTGTCCGCATGCCTCCCGACTCGGCCGGTGCCCCGGGCGGCATGCCGGCCGATGCGGTGGATGCCGCCGACGACCGTCGCGGCGATGCGCCCACGCCGTATGCCGATCTGACGCCGGCGGCCGTGCTGGATGCGCTGGACGCCGTGGGCCTGCGCGGCGACGGCCGGCTGCTTCAGCTCAACTCCTACGAGAACCGCGTCTTCCAGGTCCACCTGGAGGACGGCCGCGTGGTGGTGGCCAAGTTCTACCGCCCTGGGCGCTGGAGCGATGCGCAGATCCTCGAGGAGCACGCCTTCGCCCGCGAGCTGACCGCAGCCGAGGTCCCGGTGGTGGCGCCGCTCATCCTGCAGCCGCCGGCCGGCTCGGACGCCCGGCTGGTGGGCGAGCCGCCCACGCTGGCCCACCACCGCGGCATGCGGCTGGCTGTGGCCCCGCGCCGGGGCGGACGCGCGCCGGAGCTCGACGACCCGGCCGTGCTGCAGTGGATCGGCCGCTTCATCGGCCGGCTGCACACGGTGGGCGCGGCGCGGCCCTTTGCCCACCGCACGGTGATCGACGTGGCCCACACCGGCCGCGCGGCGTGCGAGTGGCTGCTCGGCAGCGGCCTCATCCCGCCGGACGTGGCCCCGGCCTGGCAGGCCGCGGCTGATGCCGCGCTTGACCTGTCGCAGCAGGCCTTCGATGCCGTGCCGGGCCTGCGGCTGATCCGCCTGCACGGCGATTGCCACGCCGGCAATGTGCTCTGGACGCCGGACGCCGGCCCGCACTTCGTGGACCTGGACGACGCGGCCACCGGCCCGGCCGTGCAGGACCTGTGGATGCTGCTGCCCGGCGAGGACGAGCCCGCGCGGCGCCAGCTCGACGCCCTGCTGCGCGGCTACCGCGAGATGGCCGATTTCGACGAGCGCGAGCGCCGCCTGATCGAGCCGCTGCGCACGCTGCGCCTGATTCACCACAGCGCGTGGCTGGCGCGGCGCTGGGCTGACCCGGCCTTCCCCGCGGCCTTTCCGTGGTTCGGCGGCTCGGGCTACTGGGGCCAGCAGGCGCAGCAGCTGCGCGAGCAGGTGCAGGCGCTGCAGCAGGCCGCCGGCGCGTCCGCCGCGGTGTGGATGGGCGGCGCCGATGACGACGAGGATTTCGAGTTCGACAAGGGCTTTCGATGAACGACCCGCGCGCGAGTGCCTACCTGTCCGATGCCACCGCCTTCGGCTGCCCGCAGCACGGCTGGCGGCGCCGGCTGCACATCGTCATCTTCGAGGCCGACACGCCGGCGGGCCGTGCCTTCGACTTGGCGCTGATCGGCCTGATCCTGGCCAGCATCGTGGTCGTGGCCCTGGACAGCGTGGGCGAATACCACGCCCGCTGGGGCGAGATATTCTGGGTGCTGGAGTGGTTCTTCACCGTCGCCTTCACGCTGGAGTACGTGCTGCGCCTGATGTGCGTGCAGCGGCCGGCGCGCTATGCGCGCAGCGTCTTCGGCGTCATCGACCTGCTGGCCGTGGTGCCCACCTACCTGGCGCTGTTCTTCCCGGCCATGCACGCGCTGATCGACGTGCGCGTACTGCGCCTGCTGCGCATCTTCCGCATCCTCAAGCTTGGCGCCTACCTGCACGAGTTCTCCGCGATGGGCGCGGCCATCCATGCCAGCCGGCGCAAGATCTTCGTCTTCCTGTGCTTCGTCATGACCGTGGTGGTGGTCATGGGTTCGCTGATGTATGTGGTGGAGGGACCGGCCAACGGCTTTACCAGCATCCCGGCCAGCATCTACTGGGCCATCGTCACGATGACCACCGTGGGCTTCGGCGACATCACGCCCAAGACCGACCTGGGCCGCTTCATCGCGTCCATCATGATGCTGCTGGGCTGGGGCACGCTGGCCGTGCCCACCGGCATCGTCAGCGCCGAGCTCACCGCTCAGCGCGTGCGCCATCCGGGCAGCGGCCGCCGCTGCGCCGCCTGCGGCAGCGCCGGTCATGAGGACGGCGCCCGCTACTGCCGCGACTGCGGCGCCGCGCTGGAGCCGCCGGGCGGCGTGTCCTGAAAAGGTGTGAACGGGCCGGCCCGCCTGCGCGGGCGGCACAAAGCCGCCTGCTTGCGGCGGCGGCGTCACCTCGCCCCGGGGCCGGCTGCAAAACGTCACGCCGCGCGCCGCCACCCCCGCGTCTAACCCTGAGGCGGCGGCAACGGGGCGCTGCCGATACTGGCCTCGTCCCCACTTGCGCTTCGGCCGCGACGATGAACGCGACCCTTGCCGTCCCTGGCGCTGCGGCGCACACCGGCCCCTCCTGCCCCGCACCGTCGGACCTGGCGCGGCGGGTGCACCTCACCCAGGTGCGCATGCTGTTCAGCCACGTGCCCGTCTCGGTCGGCGTGGCCTGTGGCCTGGCCGGGGTGATGTGCCTCCTCGTCCGGCCCGCCGTGCCGGCCGCGGCGCTGTGGTCCTGGCTGGTGCTCAAGTGCCTGCTGGGCGTGCCGCGCCTGGTGCAGGCCGTCGCGTATCTGCGCTCGTCGCGGCGCGAGGCCGCCCACTGGTGGACGATGCTGCTCGTCCTGCTGGCGGCCGACAGCCTGGTCTGGGGCGCGGCGGTTTGGTGGCTCACGCCCTTCACGCGCATCGACGTGGCTGCCGTCACCGTGGCCTGCGTGCTGGGCGTGGCCTCGGTGGGCAGCTTCACGCTGGCCGTGGACCGACGCGCCGTGGCCTGCTTCCTGCTGCCCATGCTGTTGCCCAACGTGGCCTGGGGCCTGCTGCGCGGCGATGCCTACGGCGCTTTCGCGGCCGTCAGCTTCGCCGGCTTCGTGCTCGTGCTGCTGCTGGAGACGCGGCGCAGCCAGCGGCGCATCGTTGAGCTGCTCAAGCTGCGCTTCACGCATGAGGCCGCAGCCCGTGAGCGCGAGGCCGCGCTGGCCCAGGCCGAGCAGCACAGCGCGGCCAAGAGCCGCTTCCTCGCCGCCATGAGCCACGAGATGCGCACCCCGCTGCACGGCGTGCTCGGCCTGGCGCGGCTGCTGCGCGAGGACGAGGCGCGCCCAGCCGCACTGCACCGCCTGGACCTGCTGCAGCGCTCGGGCGACCACCTGCTGGCACTGATCGACGACGTGCTCGACTTCTCGCGCATCGAGGCCGGGCAGCTGCGCGTGGACAGCGCCCCGTTCGCGCTGCACGCGCTCATCGAGGACGTGGTCGCCGTCACGGCCGTTCAGGCCGCGCGCAAGGGCCTGACCGTGGGCTGCGACGTCGACCTGCCGCGTCCATGCACCGCACAAGGAGATGCCGCGCGGCTGCGCCAGGTGCTGCACAACCTGCTGGGCAACGCGGTGAAGTTCAGCGATGCCGGTCGCATCACGCTGCGCGTGCGCGCGGGCGAGGCGGCCGGCGAGGTGGCCTTTGCGGTGGAGGACACCGGCATCGGCATTCCTGCAGAGGAGCTGCCGCGCATCTTCGAGCCGTTCCACCAGGTCGATGCCGCGCTGGACCGTCGCCACCCCGGCAGCGGCCTGGGCCTGGCCATTTCGCGCGAGCTGTGTCGTGCCATGGGTGGGGAGCTGGTCTGCGACAGCCGGCCGGGCGCCGGCTCTGCCTTCCGCTTCACCTTGCCCCTGTGGCCGCGACCGGCTGAGGCGCCACCTGCATCGCCGGCCGCAAGCGCAGCCGGCGATGCAGCCGGCGATGCAGCCGCTGTTGCTGCGGCCGTGCATGCCTTCGGTGCGGATGGGGCGGTCAATGCCATCGACGCGGCCGGCGCCGTCGCGCATCGCAGCGCGATCGCTTCCGCCGTGCCGGCCCCGGCCGCCGCGCCGCCCAGGGCCTTGCGGCGCCCGGGCCGCGTGCTGCTGGTGGAGGACAACGCCGTCAATGCCCTGGTGGCAGAGGCCACGCTGGCCCAGCTGGGCGTGAGGGAACTGGTCACGCTGACCGACGGCGCGCAGGCCGTGGACTGGCTGGCCCGGCAGGCCGCTGACCTGGTGCTGATGGATTGCCAGATGCCGGTGATGGACGGCCTGGAGGCCACGCGGCGCATCCGCCAGGCCGAGGCCGCAGCCGGCCGACCGCGCGTGCCGGTGGTGGCGCTCACCGCCCATGCGCTGGCCGACGAGCGGCAGCGCTGCCTGGACGCCGGCATGGACGAGCACCTGCCCAAGCCCTTCCGGGTCGAGGCGCTGCGCGCCTTGCTTGACCGCTACCTGCCGCTCATCACGGGCGAGCCGCTGGCCAGTTGAGCCGCGCTCCACGCCGCCCGGCGCGGCCAGGCTCCACCCATTTGCACCACAAAGCAAAAAGCCGCCGGCCGGCAAGCGGCGGGCGGCTCGTGCCCAGGCGGACCCAAGCAGGCCGGCGTGCCGGCCCTTGCTCGCTCAGCCCAGCGTGGCCAGCTCGGCGTTGACCTTCTCCAGGATCTCCTTGGTGATCAGGCCGCCGGAGAAGTTGGCCACCACCGACAGCGGGAAGCCGCGGCCCATGCCGATCTGCGGGTGGGTGGAGATGCCGGGCATGTGCTTCTCAAGGATGGCCTTGGTCTGTTCGTTGTCGAGCAGGTCGCCCAGCTTGGATTCGATGGAATAGCTCATGGTGTGTCCTCGGTACAGGGGTCGGTCGGCACCGCGCCGACGCAGCGCGCAGCATAGCGTGCGCCCCCTGCGGCCCCGGGCGTTTGCACGACAGGCCTGTCGCCGAGATGAGGGGGCGCTGCTGCGCGGCCCGGTGGCCCGGTGTGCCGGGCCGGGCCCCGTGTTCAACTCCCCTGCCCGCCCGGCCGCAGCAGCGCGGCGCCGCCCCGTGTGCGTCATGGTTCTCGCTTGCTGCCTTGAGGTCAGCCGGGCGGGCCGCAAGCGGGCCGCGCCGCGGCGGGGTGCGGCGATACTGCCGGGATACTGCCGCGTACATTTCGCCGCGCCGGACCTGCCGGCGGCCTACTCGATGCGAGCCGGTGCACCGCGCGACCTTGACTGCCTCTTCTTCCATGCCGCTTTCCACCTTCCCCCGATTCGAAGACCTGCAGGCCCGCGTGGGCCAGGAGATCGCCACCAGCGACTGGCTGGCCATCGAGCAGTCGCGCATCCAGCAGTTCGCCGATGCGACGGGCGACCATCAATGGATCCACGTCGATGTGGAGCGCGCCAACCGCGAGTCGCCCTTCGGTGCGCCGGTGGCGCACGGCTATCTCACGCTGTCGCTGCTGGCGAGCTTCTCGCAGCAGAGCATTCGCTGCGAGGAGGTGCGCATGGCCGTCAACTACGGCCTCAACCGCGTGCGCTTCATGTCGCCGGTGACGGTGGGCAGCCGGCTGCGCGCGCGCTTTGCGCTGCAGTCCTTCGAGCCGCTGCCGGGCAATGCCGCTCAGCTGGTCTGGGTGGCCACGGTGGACATTGAGGGCCACGACAAGCCGGCCTGCGTGGCCGAGATGGTCACGCGCTGGTATCGCTGAGCCGGGCGATCGACGCGCACGGCTCGCCGCGGGCGGGCTCAGGCCCAGGCCGCGGTGGCCGGCAGCGGCTGCTCGGAGACCACCGCGTGGGCGGTCGAGCCCGGATAGCGGTCGCGCACGATGCGGATGGCGCCGGCCGGGGTGTCGGCCAGCACCTTGAGCACGCGGCGGGCGGCCGGGCTGGCCGGGGCCGCCACGACCAGGGCCGAGACCTCGAAGAGCTTGAGGGCCGGCTCGATGGCCAGGTTCATCAGGGCACGCATGGCGACGCAGTCTGGTGGTGCTGTGTGGCAGTGATGTGATGGGCCTGTTGGGCGTGGGGTCGTGGCGGGGCCGCGATGGGGGCAAAGGCAGCGCGAGCGATGCGGCGATCCCCGGCCGCACCGGGCGGTCGGCCGCGTGCGCGGAGGGGCTGGGTGCTCGGAAAGCTGGGTGCTCGGAGAGGCTGCGTGCCTGAGCCGCTGCTGCGGCAGCCGCGTCATGCAATCCACCCGGCGATCAGCGCAAGCCCCATGCCAGGCGCGACGCCCGGCCCGAGTGCGCGGCGCCCCGGCCGCGGGCGCGGATCCAGTGTGGGGCGCTGTGGCCGGGCAGGCCCGCCGTCTCAGGCCCAGGCCGCCGGCGGCGGCAGCAGGGCTTGCGAGAGCACGGCGTGGCAGCGCGACCTGGGGTAGCGCTCGCGCACGATGCGCACCGCGCCGGCCGGCGTGTCGGCCAGCACCTTGAGCACGCGCTTGACGGCGGTGCGGGTGCCGCTGGAGGACTGCAGCACGATGTCTGCGGAGACTTCGTAGATCTTCAGGGCCGGCTCGATGGCCAGGTTCATCAGGGCTCGCATGGTTCTGGTCTGACTGCTGGGCGCCGTGTGCCGGCGCGACGGTCGCCATCTTGTTCGGCCCACCGTGGCGGCGCTGTCGCTTGCAGGGCCGTTGCGGTGTCGGCGCAGGCTGACGGTGGAGGCCGACGACCTGGCGTCTCCTTGCTGGAGCACCGGGCCTGCGCGTGGCGACAGTCTGCTGGCTGCGGGGCCGACAGGGGCTCAGGGTTTGATCCCGTGCGAGGGTTTCACCCCGTGTGCCACATTGAGGCCATCCCCGCGATCCGGGGGCGGCTGCCCTGCCCGTTCCCGGCGCGCCTGTCCTTCAGGAGCCCGCCATGCGCCCGACCACCGACCTGCTGGTCCAGTACGCCACCTATCACCGCGACCAGCGCAACATCAGCAGCCATTTCGTCGGCATCCCGATGATCGTGTGCGCCATCGGCACGCTGCTGGCCCGGCCGGCGGTGGCGGTGGGTGACGTGGTGCTGACGCCGGCCGTGGCGGTCTTCGCGCTGGCCGCGCTGTGGTACCTCAGCCGCGACCTGGTGCTGGGCGGCGCCACCGTGCTGGCCGCAGGCCTGCTGTTCTGGATCGGCCACAACCTGGCGCAGATCAGCGTGGCCGCGGGCCTGGGCTGGGGGCTGGGCCTGTTCGCCGTGGGCTGGGTGATCCAGTTCCTGGGCCACTACTACGAGGGCCGCAAGCCGGCCTTCGTCGATGACCTGGTCGGCCTGCTGGTGGGGCCGATGTTCGTGATGGCCGAGGCGCTGTTCGCCCTGGGCTGGAACCCGGCCCTGCAGCGCGAGATCGTCCGCCGCGCCGGCCCCAGCCACCTGCGCAACCTGGCGCACGGGGCCTGAGCCGCAACGGCCATCGACTCACTCGATTGAGCGCCACGCGAGAGTGGGGCGGGTCAGTCCCCGCGCGCGTCGGCCAGATCGTCCCTTGCCCGTGCAGGGCTTGCCGCCCGCTCCTATGGTGGGCGGCCCGGGCTGCGGCCGCCTTGCCGCAGCCGCTGTGCAACCAGGAGACGCCCGCCATGGCCGCCATCCCGCCTGCCCCGCTCACCGCCGCCGCCACCGCGGCCTACACCTCGCTGCCGCCGGACGGCAGCGGCCCGCCCGGCGCCACGCGCACCGAGCGCGACAGCTTCGGTGACATCGCCGTGCCGCGCGATGCGCTGTGGGGTGCGCAGACGCAGCGCTCGCTCGCCTTCTTCGCCATCGGCTGCGAGCGCATGCCGTCCGAGTTGATCCAGGCGCTGGTGCACGTCAAGCGCGCTGCGGCGGTAGTCAACGGCGCGCTCGACCTGCTGCCGCACAGCCAGGCACAGGCCATCGTCGCTGCGGCCGACGAGGTGCTGGCCGGGCAGCATGCGCATATGTTCCCGCTGTCGGTGTGGCAGACCGGCTCGGGCACGCAGACCAACATGAACGTCAACGAGGTGCTGGCCAATCTGGCGTCCATCAAGCTCGGCGGCCAGCCGGGCAGCGGGCGCATCGTGCACCCCAACGACATGGTCAACATGGGGCAGAGCTCCAACGACGTCTTCCCCACTGCCATGCACGTGGCGCTGGCCGTGAGCACGCACCGCGACCTGCTGCCCGCGCTCACCGGCCTGGCCGTGGCGCTGGAGGCGCATGTGGCCGGCTTTGCCGACATCGTCAAGATCGGCCGCACCCACCTGCAGGACGCCACGCCGCTGACGCTGGGCCAGGAGTTCTCCGGCTACGTGGCGCAGCTCACGCAGGTGCGCGACATGCTGGATGCCGCCACCCGGCCGCTGCACGCGCTGGCCATCGGCGGCACGGCGGTGGGCACGGGGCTGAACACGCATCCGGAGTTCGGAGTCCGCGTGGCCGCGGAGCTCACCCGCATGCTGGGCCTGCCCTTCACCAGTGCGGCCAACAAGTTCGCGGCGCTGGCCGGGCATGAGCCCATCGCCTTCTTCCACGGCGCGCTCAAGACCCTGGCCTGCGCGCTGCACAAGATCGCCAACGACCTGCGCTGGCTGGCCAGCGGCCCGCGCGCCGGGCTGGGCGAGATCGCCATCCCCGAGAACGAGCCGGGCAGCTCCATCATGCCGGGCAAGGTCAACCCCACGCAGTGCGAGGCGGTGACGATGGTGGCCGCGCAGGTGCTGGGCAACGACACCACCATCAACTTCGCCGCGGCCAACGGCGCCTTCGAGCTCAACGTCTACAAGCCGGTGATCGCGCATGCGGCGCTGCAGAGCGTCAAGCTGCTGGCCGATGCGATGGAGAGCCTGCGCCGGCATTGCGTGGCCGGCATCCAGCCGCGGCGCGAGCGCATCGCCGAGCTGGTGCAGCGCTCGCTGATGCTGGTCACCGCCCTGGCGCCGCGCATCGGCTACGACCGCGCCGCGCAGGTGGCCAAGCTGGCCCACCACGAGGGCCTGACGCTCAAGGAGGCGGCGCTCAAGCTGGGCGCGGTGGACGAGGCCACCTTCGATGCGCTGGTGGACCCGCGGCGCATGATTGCACCCAGCACAGGGGGCTGACGGCCGCCTCGCTCGCGATGGCCCGGGGCCGGGGTCGCGGGCGTCAGATTCGCGTCGAGGGCCGCTGCGCCGCTTCGCCCGTGGCCAGCAGCGGCGCGGCAGCGATCACCACCAGCAGCGCCGCCAGCGGCAGCGCGGCGATGAAGCCGACCAGCTTGAAGCCCGTCGCGCCGGTGACGCCGCCGACGAAGAAGGCACCCACCAGCGACAGGTGCACGCGCAGCTTGCGTCGGTTGGCCTGGATACGCGCCGGCCCAGGCAGCGGGGCTGGCGAGGTGGCGGTGCCGGCCACCCCTCGTGCGGCCTGCGCCGCCTGGGCGGCAGACCGCGCTGCTGACTGGTTCCAGTAAAGCGACTTGCCCAGCTCGATGCCGATGTCGGTGACCAGCCCGGTGACATGCGTGGTGCGGATCTCGGCATTGGAGATCTTGGTCACCAGCGCGTTCTGCAGCCCCATCGCGTAGCACAGCAGCACCGCCGTCAGCGAGATGCTGATGAGCTCGTGCGACTGCAGCCGGCTGCCCACCAGGCCGAAGACCAGCAGCAGCGCCGCCTCGATCAGCAGCGGCACCGCATAGGGGCCGGCCGAGCCGTGGTGGTTGCGCCGCGCGTAGTTCACCAGGATGGCCGTGCTGGCCGCGCCCGCGACGAAGGCCAGCAGCGACAGCACGCCGGCGATCACCAGATCCCACTGCGCCAGCACGATCTGGTCGGCCACCGACGAGACCACGCCGGTCATGTGCGAGGTGTACTGCCCGATGGCCAGGAAGCCGCCGGCATTGAAGGCCCCGGCCACGAAGGCCAGGGTCACGCCCAGGTGCAGGTTGGCGCGCGCGGTGCGCTCGGGGGCGGTCAGTTCTCGCAGGTAGGGCAGGGGGGCCAAGATCGTCTTGAAGGCAAGGGTGCGGTGGGCGGCGCGAAGGCGGGTGGCGGGCAGGTTGCGGTGCCGGCCCTGGTGGGGCAAGCCGCGGCCCCGGGGCTGGCAGGGCGCTCAACGCCGCTCGACGATCACCGGTGCCGCCTCCAGCGTGTCGCGCAGCCGCGCGGCGGCCACGCGGGCGTCGCTGCGACTGGCATAGGGGCCAGCCTGCAGGCGGTAGAGCCGGCTTTCGTTGAACACGGTGAGCAGCGGCGCCAGCGCGGCATGCTGGCCGGCCACCTTCTGGCGCAGGGCCTCGGCGCCGTCGAGCCGCCGGAACGCGCCCAGCTGCAGCCACCAGCCCTCGGCCGCGTCGGTGTAGGCACGGCCGCGGTCGGGCGGGTCGTCGGCCACCGCCGGGGGGCTGGGCTGATCGCGGCTGCCGGAGCCGGCCACCCAGCCGATCGCGGCGGCCGGGGCATCGGCGCTGGCGTCTGCAACGGCCGGCGGCAGGTCGGTGACGATCGGCCCGTCGGCGCGCAGCGCAGGCGTGGTTGCAGTGGAGCGGGTGGGGCCGCCTGCGGCCGTGTCGCGCGTGGCTGCGGCCGTGAAGCTCGCGGATCGCGGTGATGCAGGCGCAGCCGCAGCCGGCGTTGGCACGGTACCGGTCTGCGCCAGCGCGCGGGACGGCTCGCCGGTCGGGTCGGCGCCGCGCCGCCAGGAGCCGGTGCGGATCTCGTCGAAAGTCAGCCGCTCCAGCTCAACCGTGCCCACGCCGCGCAGCAGGCCGAGCTTGAGCGCAGCGGTGTAGCTGAGGTCGATGATGCGCTCGCTGTGGAAGGGCCCGCGGTCATTGACACGCACGATGACCTCGCGGCCGTTGGCCGGGTTGCGCACGCGGGCGTAGCTGGGGATGGGCAGCGTGCGGTGCGCGGCGGTCATCGCATACATGTTGTAGACCTCGCCGCTGGCCGTGCGCCGGCCGTGGAACTTGTTGCCGTACCAGGAGGCCAGGCCGCGCTCGTGCACCACCGGGTCGCCGGTCTGCGGCGTGTAGCTCTGGCCCAGCACCACGTAGGGCTTGTTGGGCCCGCCGGGGCGCACGGGCTCGATGCGCGGCTCGGCGTCCGGCGTGGACGCCAGGTCCGGCGGCGGCGACGTGGGCGGGCCGTCGCGCGGGATGGGGCGCTGCGTGCCGGGGCCCACCGCGCAGCCGGCCAGCACCGCCGCCGCCAGCAGTGCAGCGGCCGACGGCCAGCGGCGGGCGATCGCCGCGCGGGCGTCAGCCCACCCGGCGGCGGACTGCAGGCACCCGAGGCGGGTGGAGCCGATGCGGCGCATGCGGCGGCTGGACCGGGCGGGGCGGGTCCGGGCGCAAGTCTGTGGACTGATCAGCAGGTGGCGGGCCGGCATGGCCCGTCACCTTACACCCCGCTGGCAGCAGCGGAAATGCGGCCGTGGCTCGTGTGCATCAGCCGCCTGCGGCCGTTTTCCACACGCCCGCCGTCCACCCCTGGCCGGCACCGGCAGGGCTGCGCCACTAGGATGGCGTGATGTCCGCCGCCGCCTCCCTGCCCGCGCCGCGCCACGGCGCGCTGCGCGACGACGTGCGCACCATCGGCCTGATCGGCCTGGCGCACGGCACCTCGCATTTCTTCCACCTGCTGCTGCCGCCGCTGTTCCCCTGGCTGATCCGCGACTTCGGCTACAGCTATGCCGAGCTGGGACTGCTGGTGTCCGTGTTCTTCGCCGTCTCGGGCATCGGCCAGGCGCTGGCCGGCTTCGTGGTGGACCGCATCGGTGCACGGCCGGTGCTGTTTGCGGCTCTGGGCTGCTTCGTTGCTGCGGCGCTGGCCGTGGCCTCGGCCACTGGCTATGCCAGCCTGATGGCCGCCGCCGCGCTGGCCGGGCTGGGCAACGCGCCGTTTCATCCGGTGGACTTCACCATCCTCAACCGCCGCATCTCACCGGCACGGCTTGGCCATGCGTACTCGGTACACGGCATCAGCGGCAACCTCGGCTGGGCCGCGGCACCGCTCTTCCTGGCCGGGCTGACGGCGGCCACCGGCTCGTGGCGGCTGGCTGCAGCCGGCGCCGGCCTGTGGGCGCTGCTCGTGCTGGCCCTGCTGGTGCACCAGCGCCAGTCGGTGGCCGACCGGGTGGCCGGCTCCACGCAGGTCGCGGCCCATGCCGCCGCCGGTGCGCCGGCCGGGGAGCATCCGCTGGCCTTCCTGCGCCTGCCGTCGGTGTGGCTGTGCTTCTCGTTCTTCTTCTGGAGCACGGCGGCGCTGTCGGCCATCCAGAGCTTTGCCGGCCCGGCGCTGCAGCGGCTGCACGGCATCAGCCCGGCGGCGGCGTCCTTCGTGGTCAGCGGCTACATGCTGTGCGGTGCGGCCGGGATGATCGTCGGTGGGTTCATGGTCGCCCGCGTGGCGCGGCTGGAGCGGATCATCTCGGCCTGCCTGCTGGCTGCAGCCGCGGTGCTGGCTGCCATCGGGCTGGGCTGGCTGCCACACCAGGCGCTGGGCCTGTCGGCCGGCACCTGGGCCGTGGCGCTGACTGCACTGGCGGGCATGGGCGCCGGATTGGCCGGGCCGTCGCGCGACATGCTGATCAAGCAGGCGGCGCCCCCAGGCGCCACCGGCCGCGTCTATGGCACCGTGTACTCCGGGCTGGATCTGGGCTTCGCGCTCTCAGCGCCGATCTTCGGGCTGCTGCTGGACCGCGGGCTGCCGGCCGCGGTGTACCTGGGCTCCGCTGCCTGCCTGGCCGCGGGCGTGCTGTGCGCGGCCGGCGTGGGCACCGGCGTGGCCGCGCGCAAGCGGGCACTGTCGGCGGCCTGATCCAAACCGCGCCATCGCGGCAGCTCCACGCCCGGCCGGCTGCGGCACCAGGGCACGTCACACCGCTGGCGGCATGGCGACCGCCAGCCGTCACGGTGCATCGTTAGCATCGGCGCATCCCGTCTTCGATCCGCGCCTGCGGCGGGTCCCTGCCAGCTACCGCCATGACCGACACCCACGACTTCGAGCGCGGCCAGCGCAACCGCCGCCGCGCAATGGGCGACGCCTTCGTCGACCGTGCGCTGTTGCAGTCCACCACCTTCAACGCTGACTTCCAGCGCTTCGTTACCGAGTACGCCTGGCACGGCGTGTGGAGCCGCCCAGGGCTGGACGGCGCTTCGCGCCGGCTCATCGTGCTGGCCATGACCGCTGCCCTGGGCCGCTGGGAGGAGTTCGATGGCCACCTGCGTGGCGCAATGACGCCGGGCAACATCGCCACGCTCAGCATCGACCAGCTGCGCGAGGCGCTGATCCAGTTCGCCATCTATGCCGGCGTGCCCTGTGCCAACACAGCCTTCACGCGCGCGGCGGCCATCCTGCGCGAGCTGGGCCATGAGCTGGCGCCGTTGCCCGCGCGCGAGTCCTGCCACCCCGGGGCGGGCCGCTCGGTCTTTACGCCCTCCCGCCCCAAGCTGCATGCCAGCCTGCGCGAGCCGGCGGACGGCGCGCCACAGCGGCCCACCATCGTGCTCAGCCACGCGCTGGGCCAGGACCATGCCATGTGGGACGACGTGGCCGCGGAGCTGGTGGCGGCCGGCTGGCGCGTCCTGTGCCCCGATACCCGCGGCCATGGCCGCAGCGAAAGCGTCGATGCCGGCGCCGCGCTTACCCTGGCCGAGCTGGCGGAGGACGCCGCACGCCTGATCGACCACTGCTGCGACGGCCCGGTGGTGTGGGTCGGCCTGTCGATGGGCGGCATGGTCGGCCAGGAGCTGGCTCTGCGCCACCCGGGCAAGCTGCGCGCGCTGGTGCTCGCCAACACCAGCGGCTGCTACCCCGAGGCTGGGCGCCAGGCCATGGCCGAGCGCATTGCCACCGCGCGCAGCCAGGGTCTGGGCGCGCTGGCCGATGCCACGATGGACCGCTTCTTCAGTGCCGACTTCCGCAGCCGCCGCCCGGCCGAGGTGGCCCGTGCGCGGCGGCTGTTCGAGGCCACGGACGTGGACGGCTACCTGGCCTGTGCCGCCGCCGTGCGCGAGGTGGACACGCTCGCGCGCTTGCCGCGCCTGAACCTGCCCACGCTGGTGATCGCCGGCAGCCAGGACGCCGGTACGCCATTGCCCATGGCCGAGGCCCTGGTCGGCTCCATCCCCGGCGCGCGGCTGGTGGTGCTGGAGGGCTGCGCCCACCTCAGCGCAGCCGAGCAGCCTCAGGCCTTCGCGTCTGCCGTGCTGTCCTGGCTGGACGGCATCTGACGCGGCGCTGTCCGCAGCCTTCATCGGCCAGCAGATCCGCGCCCTGACCCGTTGCTTGAGCCGCTGCTTGACCCGCCGCGATCGACCCTGCGACCCTCCCATTCCCCACCTGCCCGCAGGGCTTCGTGGCGATGGGTATTTGCCCTTTGCCAACCCCC
The DNA here is from genome assembly GCA_049321005.1 of Pseudomonadota bacterium. Lineage (GTDB taxonomy): Bacteria > Pseudomonadota > Gammaproteobacteria > Burkholderiales > Burkholderiaceae_C > Aquabacterium. Next base: position 433,634 of record JBMOQL010000001.1, on the reverse strand, counting down.
CAACCGTGTGCCACAGTGCGGGCCTTGTTCCTGCCCGGGTGGACCGCTGCACGTGACTGCCGACCCTCTGCCCTCCGCGTCGCCAGACCCCCAAGACACCCTGCGCCGGTTGAGGCAGGCCGAAGAAGCCTTGCGTGACAGCGAGGCCCGCTACCGCGCGCTGTTCGAGATGGCCGCGGCCGGCATCACCCGCGTCTCGCTCGACGGCCGCGTGCTCGATGCCAACGCCCGCGCCTGCGAGATCCTCGGCCGCCCGCGCGAGGCCGTCGTTGGCCGGCTGCTGCGCGACTTCCTGCACCCCGACGACCAGCGCACCGACGGCGCCGGCCTGGACGAACTGCTGGCCGGCCGCATCGCCCGCATCTCCGGCGAGCGCCGCTACCTGCGCGCCGACGCCAGCACGGTGTGGGTGCAGGGCAGTGTCACCCTGTTGCGCGACGCCCATGGCCGCCCCGACCACCTGGTCGCCGTGATGGAGGACATCACCGAGCGCAAGCGCTACGTGGACGCGATGATCGCCACGCAGGCCGCCGAACGCGCCAACCGGGCCAAGAGCGAATTCCTCTCGCGCATGAGCCATGAGCTGCGCACGCCGCTCAATGCCATGCTGGGCTTCGCCCAGCTGCTGCGGGTGGATGCCAGCCAGCCGCTGTCGGCCACGCAGCGGACCAAGCTCGAGCACATCGAGCGCGCCGGTGCCCACCTGCTGTCCATGATCAGCGACGTGCTGGACCTCTCCCGCATAGAGGCCGGCGGGCTGCCGCTGTCCATCGAGCCGTTGCCCGTGCACGCCGTGCTCGACGACGCGCTCAACCTGTCGGCCGCCGAGGCCCGCGCCACGCATGTGCACATCCGTGTCGAGCCGCCGCCGCCCCATCTGAGCGCCCGCGCCGACCGCGTGCGACTGCGCCAGGTGCTGGTCAACCTGCTGTCCAACGCCATCAAGTACAACCTCCCCGGCGGCCACGTGACCATCCGCTGCGTGGCCGAGCCGCGCGCCGCAGCCTCGCCCGCCGAGGAGGGCGCCTGCATCGCGCTCAGCGTGGCCGACACCGGCCCGGGCATGAGCGAGCAGCAGCAGGCGCATCTGTTCGAGCCCTTCAACCGCCTGGGCGCCGAGCGCTCCGGCATCGAGGGCTCGGGCATCGGCCTGGTCATCGTGCGCCGGTTGCTGGAGCTCATGGGCGGCTCCATCGAGGTCCAGAGCACCGTGGGCCGCGGCTCCACCTTCACCGTGCGCGTGCCGGCGGCACAGCCGGTCGAGGCCGGTGCGCCGGGCGCCCGTGCGCCCGTGCAGTGGCCGTCCAGCCCCCCATCGCGCGCACCCGCCGCGCCGCTGCCCACCGCCGCCGCGCCGCTGCTCACCGACGACCTGCCCGTGCAGGTGGCCACCGCCGCGGAGCCGCCCGTCGGCACAGGGCACCGGGACGGCCGCGCCTTCACCGTGCTCTACGCCGAGGACAACGAGGTCAACGTCGAGCTGGTGCGCCAGGTCATGCGCATGCGCCCGGGCTACCGCCTGATCGTCGCCCACAGCGGCGCGCAGGCCATCGAGCTCACCCGCGCCGAGCTGCCCGACGTGCTGCTGCTGGACATGCACCTGGGCGACATGACGGGCCTGGACGTGGTCACCGCGCTGGAGCGGGACGCCGCCACCGCCGCCATCCCGCGCCTGGCCTTGTCGGCCGACGCGCTGCCCGACCAGATCCGCGCCGCGCGCGAACGGGGCTTCCTGGACTACCTCACCAAGCCGCTGGACGTGGGTGCGCTGCTGCGCTGCCTGGACGCACAGCACGACAAGGCCCGCGGCGCCAGCTGAGCCACGCCATGAGGCTCGGCCCGCCCGGCCCGAGGCCTGCGCCCTTGCGGGGCCGCAGGTCGCCGCGCAGGTCGCGGCAAGGGCGCTGCTCCTGCCCGGGCCGCGGCCGCCCTGCGGGCGGCACGGTTGCGTCGTGTCATCCCGGGCGTGATACCCGCTGACACAGTCTTCACCGGCCGCGCCTTGACCGCCCACCTCGGGGCTGTGACGCTGCACGCCTTGGCACCCGCCTTGCCGTGGCAAGGCATTCCCGGCCGACCGTGCCGTGCCCCACGGGCCACGCGCGGCCGCCTGCAACAACGCGTCGCCTCATGTCCCTGCCCCACGACTCCAGCGTGGCCGTCCCGGCCACCGCCCACCCGCCCGTCGCCCCCGCATCCGCCGCGCTTGGCACGCCAGCCCATCGCCACAGCAGCCCATTGCCCACCTGGGCCTGGCTGGCCGGTGCGGCGATGCTGGCGGCCATCGTCGGCCTGACCACCGCACTGGTCCAGCGCGCCGGAGAAGAAGCCCGCGCCCAGCAGGCCGACCCGCTGGCCGCGCTGTCGGCCCCTGGGGCCGGCGACCCCGACGCGCGCCCCGGTGCCGAGCGCCAGGCGCCCGCGGGCCTGGCGCTCACCGCCGCCGACACGGCGCCCGCGGGCACCCGCCCATCCAGCGTCGCACCGCGCCACGCGGCCCCGCGCACTGCGTCCGGCACCGCGGGCACGCAGCCCCCCGCCGACGAGCGTCGCTCGCCCTCTGTTGCCGCCGCGCGCTGCAGCAGCTGCGGCACCGTCGAGTCCGTGCGCGCCGTGCAGGTCGCCGGCCAGGGCACCGGCCTGGGTGCAGTGGCCGGCGGCGTGGTCGGCGGCGTGGTGGGCAACCAGTTCGGCAAGGGCAGCGGCAACACCGCGATGACCGTGTTGGGCGCTGTCGGCGGCGGCTATGCCGGCCATCAGATCGAAAAGCGCGCCCGCAGCCAGACCGTCTATCAGGTCCGCGTGCGCATGAGCGACGGCAGCCTGCGCACCGTGCAGTCCTCTACCGCCTGGTCAGTGGGTGCACCCGTGCGCGTGGAGGGCAACCAGCTGCGCAGCGACACCACGGCCAGCTGATCCGCCGCCGCCCGGCGCCGCGGCGTCACCGTTGCGGCCTCAAGCCTTGCGCCCGTATGCCCGCGCCCGCGCCAGCCACTTGGCCCTGCTGGCCTCGGGCGCATCCTTGACCGGGCCAAGGCTCGTCACCCGCACGGGCTGGATGCCGCAAAAGCGCAGGATGGTGCGCACCGTCTGCCGGTGCCCCGGGCTGCCGTACACCAGCCGGTAGTACCAGGGCGGTGTGTCCATGGTGGCGATCACGTGCGCCGTGCGTCCGGCCAGCAGCTTGTCCCACCAGGGCGAGCCCGGCCGGTACCTGAATGCAAAGCCCGGCAGGAAGGCGCGGTCGAAGAAGCCCTTCATCAGCGCCGGCATGCCGCCCCACCAGGTCGGGTAGATGAGCACCAGATGCTCCGCCCGGCGGATCGCCTCCTGCGCCGCCAGCAGGTCCGGCTCCAGCGTCTGGATCGCCTTGTAGCCTTCATGCAGCACCGGGTCGAAGTGCAGCTCGGCCAGGCTGAGCCCCCGCACCTCGTGGCCGGCTTCTCGCGCGCCAGCGGCGTAGGCCCCCGCCAGGCCAGCGCACAGGCTCTCGGCCGCCGGGTGCCCCAGGAGGATGAGGATGCGCTTGGGCATGGCGGCGGGTGGCTTGTGTTCGTCGAGCCCGGCCGCGATGCCGGGCGTAAGGCCGGGGCGCGGCATCCATCCGCCAGCGCCAGCGGTGGTCAGGGCTGCGGCGTGGGTGCTTCCTCGGCCTGGGCGTCGGCCTTCACGTCCGCCACAGCGGCGGCAAGGGCTGCCTGCAACCGGGGCAGCGTGGCCGCCATGCGGGCTTGTGTGAGCTGCATCGAGCGGTTCATCACCGTCGGCATCTTGGCCGTGATGCTGCGGCCCACCGGGCTTCTGTAGAAGGCGATCATCCCGTCGATCTCCTCCTGGCTGAAGCTCTCCTCGTACACGCGCACCAAGTCGGCCTTGAGCACGTCCCAGCCCAGCTCCGGCTGCATTGCCGCCACCAGCTTGGCTGGCAATGCATCCAGCGCCTGCCGCTGCCGGGGCGTGAGCGGCTTGCCGCCCACGGCAGCCTGCACCCCCTGACGGATGTAGCCCTCCAGGCTCTTGTTGACCTGCTCCACCATGTCCCGCGCCTGTGTCACCGCCAGCAGCGCCTCCACCGATTCGGCCGTTGGCGGCGCGGCGTGGGCAAGGGCGGCAGACCAGGCAAGCAGCAGCGCAGCAGCGGGTTTTCTCATGGCGTCGAGCAGCGGGCGAGCAAGCGATGAGCGAGCCGGCGCGGCAAGCTCGGAACGCGCGATTCTGTGGGCCATGCGCCGTCTTGCCAACTTGCCGCCTGCAGGCCGCCGGGCGATGCAAGCCCTGCGGTGGTCTTTGCCGGTCCGGCCAGCGGCCGCCGCGATTCGTGACGGATTCCCACCCGCAGCCCGGGGGGCAGGCAAGGGCGGGCCCGTTCCCTAGCATCAACCGCAGGTCGGTCGGCTCCTGCGTGTGGTGGGCAGGGCGGCGCGGCCGGGAGAGTGCCATGGACCCGTCCCCTACCGAAGACCTGCAAGCCGCTCTGCTGGAGCTCACGGCCAGCCTGCACGTCCTCCACGGCGCGCTTACCGACTTCCAGCACGGCCTGATCGAAGCCCAGATCGGCGGCGGCGACCAGGCCGCCCGCCAGGCAATGGCCGCAGCACGGCAGGCCATCGATCAGGCACTGGGCGGGCGCTGAGGCGGCCCGGGCCACGCCGCCCAGCGGCCGTCGCGCCCATCAAGCCCCGGCCCCCATGCCATCGTCGTTTTCGTGCAGGCGCGATGGCTGCTGAGAGCACGCGGCGGAGAGCGCGGCGTGATCGCCGCGTGTTCGGCGCCAAACACGCCCCAGGCCTTACACAGGCAGACTGCGTGCTGACCCTAGGCGGCGGCTCTTCGCATCGCGGCTTGCGGGCGCCCGCCCTGCCCGCTGCCAGTGCCCGCGCCGAACTTCCATGCAGCCCGACCTCTTCGGCGGCGCGCAAGCCGCGCCCTCCATCCCCGGCCTGAGCTACCAGGCTGACTTCCTCACGCCTGGGGAAGAGGCGCAGCTGCTCGCAGTCATCCAAAGCCTGCCGCTGCGGCCGGCGCAGTACAAGTCCTATGAGGCGCGGCGCCAGGTGCTGAGCTTCGGCGGCAGCTACGACTTCACCGCCAACCGCCTGCGCCCCGGCCCGCCGCTGGACGAGCGGCTGCACCTGCTGCGCGACCGCGTCGCCGCCTGGATGGGCGTGGCGCCCGAGGCGCTGGTGCAGGTGCTGGTGGCCGAATACCAGCCCGGCACCCCGCTCGGCTGGCACCGCGACGTGCCGGACTTCGAGGCCATCGCTGGCGTGTCGCTGGGCGCCGCCGCGCGGCTGCGCTTTCGCCCCTATCCGCCCGACGCCCTCGCCAAACGCAAGGCGGTGCAGCTGGACGTGGCGCCGCGCTCCATTTACCGCATGGAAGGCGAAGCCCGCTGGGGCTGGCAGCACGCCGTGCCGCCGGTCGAAGCGCCGCGCTGGTCGATCACCTTCCGCACGGCGCGGCGCTGAAAGCCAGCCTCGCCGCCAGGCCTTACTCCGTCACCTTGCCCCGCGCAGCCTTCACCTCGGACCGCTGCGACTTCGCCTGCAGCCGCCTTTGCCTGGAGCCATAGCTCGGCCGCGTCGGCCTGCGCGGCGTCGACACCTGCGCCGCCTCGTCCACGATCGCCTGCAGCCGCGCCAGCGCCGCCGCCCGGTTCTCCTCCTGGCTGCGCGAGGCCTGCGCCTTGATCACCAGCACCCCTTCCTTGCTGACCCGCCGCCCGGGCAGCGCCAGCAGCGCGTCCTTCACCGCCTCCGGCAGCGACGACGCGCGGATATCAAAGCGCAGGTGCACCGCGCTGGACACCTTGTTGACGTTCTGCCCGCCCGGCCCCTGGGCGCGGATGGCGGTGAACTGGACTTCGTCAGGGGACACAGACGGTGGCATGCGGCCTAGCGTAGCCGCCCGCATGGGTGACGGCCCCGCCTGAGGAAAGCCGCATCGCGCAGCGGCGCTGCCTGGGATGAATCAGTGGGCGCGCGGACCAATGTGCTGTTGGACATGGATTCGCAGCGGCAGGGCCACCGTCGCACATTGAGCGCGGCTCGCTCTTGGTGTTGAAGGGAGTCATTGCGGGAACTGGAACGCCATCACAGGGACCCGAAATGCGTGGAGGTTCGAAGCCCGTTGCTGTAGCGTCGGTGAACTCCAATTGAACATACTGAACATACGTTCTCTCGCTGGTGAGCAAGAAAGCTACGATCAATTTGATCTCAGTGCCCGGGCCTAAAGCTCGCGGTAAGCCGCACCGAGTGCGCAGCGCGGAGAATGCCCATAAGCGCAGCTCGTGGGCGTCGGCTTTACCAACAGTTAAGCGGCGGAACTGTCTCACTGCTGGGCTTCGGGCGGCAAGTTTCGGACAAGCTCAATGCAGAGGTCTTTGGCTAGCCTCACATAGCGAAGCACAGAGTCAGTTGATGGGCTGAAGTCGGGGTTGTGTGCGGCGTCATTTCTTAGCTCTTGCAGTTCACGAAGTATGGCTTTTTGGCTTTCCGAAAGGAAGCCGGACTTGTAAACGCCGTTTATCGCGCCCATAGGATTGCGACGAGCTGTGGGCTGCACCAGATTTCGACAAAGAGCGAACGCAATCGCGTTCTCTTCGATTTCCAGCCAGGCTTCAATGATGGCAGCTCGTGGACTCGTTGTGGCCAGCTGAATATCGCTACTCGACGCTCTGCCGGCCGCCGTGGATGGAAGATCTACAGCCGCCGCTTCCAATTTTTCAACTGCACGCTCAAACGCAAACTCTGCGGGGCCCAATTTTCCGCCTTTTAGCCGCCCTAGCAGCGAAACCAATTGAGACCGAAAAATGACAGCTATGGCGACTGTTGCCAAGGGCCAAGCAAGGGCTTTGACTAACTCGGCGATGAATGATAGTGCGTCCATGTCTGCCTAACGTCCGCTTTGCGGGAAAATGATTCCCGCTACGAGCGCAGCCTCTCCGACGACCCTCTTCATTGCCCTTATGGCCGGAGATTTCCACGTGCCGATCCTCAATAACATCGATTTCAGTTTGTCCTCCCCTGAGTGAGACGATCACCGTGCCCCAGCGAAGCGGCCCAGGGTTAAGGGAGTTCGTGCAGCTCCGAGATCATGAAGCAGTGAGCAAATCGAAGGGCTCATTCGCGACCTAGCGCTCGTATTAACAGACGGCTGCCAGTGAAGCTGGTGGACGTCCTGCTGAAGAACCCGTCAGGCCGCTGACCGCAGAGATAACTTTGCTGTTCATCGCTGAGAGGATGAGTACATTGAAGCGTTGCCTGGATGCTTGAAGTGAGTAACATCGTCCTCGGTTATTCGATCCGCGTCATTTAACAGGTAGCTACGAACGGCGACAAGGACTTGAGACGGTGTCTTTGCGCCGGGAGCTTTTGTCGACATCGCGTTAATATCTTTCACAAGATGAGACGGCAAGTACAGCGTAAGCTCCCAAAGAAGTTGATTTAACTTCTTTGTGTCTGAATCTTTGATATGAGTCCATTCCGCCATGAACTCCGCTATGACCGCAGCTTTTTCCCTTCGCTCATGTTCGCGCTTAAACTCTTCAAGCTTCTTGTCGTACTCGTGCTTAATCGAGGCGCGCAAACGAATTTGTATCCAGCATGCAAGTAAAACTTGGAGGGCAGCAAGAAGAAGGGCGTCCATAGATGCTTCAATGACTGTCATTGCAAACTGGAAGGGCCTAGCTTAGATTGCATCTCTGCATCTCCACCATGCGGTCTAACGCGCAGCCCGTCGCCGCACTGTAATGCGCCGCTTTCCTAAGAAAAGCCGCGCGCGCCCTCACCCAGGCAGGCGTACGTGCGCGATAGGCAGCCTAAAAATCTCTAGATCGCCGAGAAGTCCTCACCGCTCCCCAGCCGCCTGCGCCATCTTCATGAAGGCTGCGGCATCGCCCTCTTTGTACAGGCGAAACCAAGCCTCCAGCACGTCCGCCTCATACACGCCCAGCTCCGCGAAGATCTCGCGCGCGAATTCGATGGGCGCCATGCCGCCGGCGGTGATCAGGCCGCGGTCGCGCACGGCGGGGCGGTCGTCGTAGCGGTCGCTGCCGGCGTAGCCCTCTTGCTTGACGCCCTGGAGGTAGCTCAGCGCATTGCTGGTGTGCAGGCGGCCGTCCAGGGCGCCGATGCGGGCCAGGCCGGCGGTGGCGCCGCAGATGGCGGCCACGGGCACGCCGGCCTGCAGCCAGGCGGCGGCGCGCTCCAGGGCGGGCAGGTGGGCATGGGGCTCGTCCTCCCAGCCGCGGCCGCCGGGCAGGATGAGCAGGGCGCTGTCCTCGGGGCGGATGTCGTCCAGCATCAGGTCGGGCAGCACGGCCACGCCGCCCATGGAGCGCACGACGGCCGAGCGGCCCACGCCCACGGTGCGCACCTGCCAGCTGCCGGGCTCGCGCTGGAACTGCGGCTGGTTGAGGCCGGCGATGGCAAACGCGGGCTCCCAGTCGGCATAGCCCTCGAAGACGTAGAGATGCACGGTGCGCGGCATGGTGCGCATGCCGGGCAGGGCGCATGCCGGTCTGCATCCCGCAGCCGGCAGGCTGGATCCCCTGCAAGGGGTCACGGACCCGGCGTGCGCCGGGCCCCCTCAAGCCGGTCTTAGAGCTTGGAGAAGTCCGGCTTGCGCTTTTGCATGAAGGCGCTGATGGCCTCGCGCGCGGCCGGGCCCAGCAGCAGCTGGCCGAACTGCTTGCCTTCTTCGGCGATCAGCTCGGGCACATGCGCCTGCGAGCGCTTCATCAGCGTCTTGGTGGCGATCAGCGACGCCTGCGGCTTGGCGGCCAGCTTGGCGGCCTGGGCCTGGGCGTAGGCGTTGGCCTCGTTGGGCGGCAGCACGCGGTTGACCAGGCCCATCTCAGCGGCCTCCTCGGCATAGAAGGGCTCGCCCAGCAGCAGCTTCTCGGCCGCGCGGTGGTGGCCGACGAGTGCCGGCAGCAGGTAGCTGGAGCCGGCCTCGGGGCACAGGCCCAGGTTGACGAACGGCAGGCTGAAGGCCGCGTTGTCGCCGGCGTAGACCAGGTCGCAGTGGAAGAGCAGCGTGGTGCCGATGCCCACGGCGGCGCCACAGACGGCGGCGATCACCGGCTTGGGGAAGCGCTGGATGGCGTGCAGGAAGCGGAACACCGGCGGCAGCTCACCGGCTTCGCCGACCTGCGGCGGGCGCATCATGAAGTCCTGCAGGTCGTTGCCGGCGGTGAAGATCTCCACCGAGCCCTGGATGACGACGACGCGCACCTCGGCATCGGCTTCGGCCGATTCGATCGCGTCGGCCAGCGTCGCGTACATCGCCGCGGTGATGGCGTTCTTCTTGTCGGGGCGGTTGAAGGTCAGGGTCAGCACACCGGCTTCGCGGTGGACCAGGATGTCGTCGGACATGGGGCGTACTCCGTGGGGAAGGTCGGGCCGGCGTGTGCGGCGGCCCGGTCAAGAAAAAGCCCGCACGCAGCGGGCTTCTTCCAGGCGTTGAGCGATGGGCTCAGCCGATCACAGGCTGTCCACGCGCTCGATGATGCCAGCCGCACCTTGGCCGGTGCCGATGCACATCGTCACCATGCCGTAGCGGCCACCTGTGCGGCGCAGGCCGTGCACCACCGTGGCGGCCCGGATGGCACCGGTGGCGCCCAGCGGGTGGCCCAGGGCGATGGCGCCGCCCATCGGGTTGACCTTGGCGCGGTCGAGCACATAGCCCTTGGCGTCCAGGTCCTTGAGCACGGCCAGCGACTGGGCGGCGAACGCTTCGTTGAGCTCGATCCAGTCCAGGTCGGAGGCCTTCAGGCCGGCGTACTTCAGGGCCAGCGGGATGGCCTCGATCGGGCCGATGCCCATGATCTCGGGCGGCACGCCCTTGACCGCGAAGCTGACGAAGCGGGCCAGCGGCTTGAGGCCGTACTTCTCGCAGGCGTCGCGCGAGGCCAGGATCAGGCAGCCGGCGCCGTCAGAGGTCTGCGAGCTGTTGCCGGCGGTCACCGAGCCCTTGGCCGCGAACACCGGGCGCAGCTTGGCCAGGCCTTCCAGGCTGGTGTCGGGGCGGGCGCCCTCGTCGAGCTCGACCAGCTTCTTCTTGATGGTGACCTCGCCCGATTCCAGGTCGGGGATGCGGGTCTCGACCTCGATCGGGGTGATCTCGGCCTTGAAGTAGCCGGCCTGCTGCGCGGCGATGGCGCGCTGGTGGGATTGCAGCGCGAAGGCGTCCTGCTCCTCGCGGCTGATCTTCCACTGCTCGGCCACCTTCTCGGCGGTCATGCCCATGCCGTAGGCGATGCCGATGTTCTCGTCGACGTTGACCACGGCCGGGTTGAAGGACGGCTTGTTGCCGCCCATCGGCACCATGGACATGGACTCGACGCCGCCGGCGATCATCACCTCGGCCTCGCCCACGCGGATGCGGTCGGCCGCCATGGCCACGGCGGTGATGCCCGCGGCGCAGAAGCGGTTGACCGTGGCACCGGCCACCGTCTTGGGCAGGCCGGCCAGCAGCACGGCGATCTTGGCCACGTTCATGCCCTGCTCGGCTTCCGGCATGGCACAGCCGACGATGGCGTCCTCGATGGCCGCCGGGTCGAGCGAGGGCACCTGCGACAGCGCGCTCTTGATGGTGGCCACCAGCAGGTCGTCCGGGCGGGTGTTGCGGAACACGCCGCGGCCGGATTTGCCGATCGGGGTGCGGGTGGCAGCGACGATGTAAGCGTCACGAAGTTGCGTCATGTTGTGTGCTCCGATCGATCAGTTGCGGACGGGCTTGCCGGTGGACAGCATGCCCATGATGCGTTCTTGCGTCTTCGGGTTGTCCAGCAGCGCGCAGAAGTGCTTGCGCTCCAGGGCGTGCAGGTATTCCTCGGTCACCAGGGTGCCGCCGTCGACGTCGCCGCCGGTCAGCACATCGGCGATGCACGAGCTGATGTAGTAGTCGTGCTGGCTGATGAAGCCGCCGTCGCGCATGTTGATCAGCGAGGACTGCAGCGTGGCCTTGACGTTGCGGCCGGCCACCGGGAAGGGCTTCCGGGCCGGGGCGCGGTAGCCGGCTTCATACATGGCCTTGGCCTGCGCGATGGCCACGTGCAGGACTTCGTCCTTGTGCGGCACGATCACGTCGCCGTCGATCAGGTAGCCGAACTTGCGCGACTCGATCGCGGAGGTGCCGACCTTGGCCATCGCAGCGGCCTGGAAGCCTTCCTTGATGAAGCCCAGCAGCTCGGCGCCACGCTGGCCGGACACGCCCTGGGCGGCCTCGACCTGCTCGGCCGCACGGCGGGCCAGGTAGGCCAGGCCACCGCCGCCGGGGATCAGGCCCACGCCCACTTCGACCAGGCCGACGTAGGTCTCCATCGCGGCCACGCGGCGGGCGCAGTGCACCGCCAGCTCGCAGCCGCCGCCCAGCGCCAGGCCGTGCATGGCGGCCACGGTCGGCACGTTGCTGTAGCGCAGGCTCAGCATGAAGTCCTGCAGCTGCTTCTCGAACGGGGCGATGGCCTTGCCGCCGCCCTGCATGAAGGCGGGCATCATCGACTGCAGGTCGGCGCCGGCGGAGAAGGGGCCTTCCTGCGACCAGATCACCAGGCCCTTGTAGCCGTCCTCGGCCAGCTGCATGGCGCGGGCCATGCCGGCGGACACGTCGGCGCTGATGGTGTGCATCTTGGTCTTGAGCGAGGCGATCAGCACCTCGTCATCCAGGGTCCACACGCGCAGGGCGGCGTCTTCGAACAGAGTCTTGCCGGCGGTGGCGGCGGTCGGCGCGTTGGCGCCCAGCACGTTCTCGCGGAACGGCTGGCGCTTGTAGACGGCCAGGTCACGCAGCGGCACGTACTTGCCGAGCTTGGGCGACCAGGAGCCCTCGGCCGTGTGCACGCCGTCGCGGCCGTCGAACACCCAGGCGGGCAGCGGCGCCTTGGACAGCGCCTTGCCGGCGTCGATGTCTTCCTTGATCCACTGGGCGACCTGCTTCCAGCCGGCTTCCTGCCACAGCTCGAACGGGCCTTGCTTGGCGCCGAAGCCCCAGCGCATGGCGAAGTCGATGTCGCGGGCCGACTCGGCGATCGACTCCAGCGTGACGGCGGCGTAGTGGAAGGCGTTGCGCAAGATGGCCCAGACGAACTGGGCTTGCGGGTTGGACGACTCGCGCAGGCCCTTCAGGCGCTCGGCCGCGGGCTTCTTGAGGATGTCGGTGACCTCCTTGTCGGCCTTGCCGCCGGCGGGCACGTAGTCACCCTTGGCCAGGTCGAACTGCAGGATGTCCTTGCCGACCTTCTTGAAGAAGCCCGCCTTGGCCTTCTGGCCGAGGAAGCCCTTCTCGATCAGCGCGGTCAGCGCGGCGGGCGTGTCGAAGGCCGAGGCAAAGACGTCGTCCTTGGCGCCGTTCTGCAGCGTCTTGATGACGTGGGCCATGGTGTCCAGGCCCACCACGTCGGCGGTGCGGAAGGTGGCCGAGGAGGCACGGCCCAGCTTCTTGCCCGTCAGGTCATCGACGATGTCGTAGGTCAGGCCCGAGCGCTCGACCTCGCGGAAGGTCAGCAGCATGCCGGCGATACCGACGCGGTTGGCAATGAAGTTCGGCGTGTCGAAGGCGCGCAGGACGTTCTTGCCGACCGTCGAGGTGCAGAAGGTCTCGAGCTGGTCGACGACTTCCGGCTTGGTGTATTCCGTGGGGATCAACTCCAGCAGCGTCATGTAGCGCGGCGGGTTGAAGAAGTGGATGCCCAGGAAGCGGCTGCGCAGCTGCTCGGGCAGCACGTTGGCCATCGCGGTGATGGACAGGCCCGAGGTGTTGGTGGCCAGGATCGCCGTGTCGTTCACGAACGGGGCGATCTTCTTGTAGAGGTCTTCCTTCCAGTCCAGGCGCTCGGCGATGGCCTCGATGATGAGGTCGCAGCCGCGCAGCTTCTCCAGGTGCTCCTCGTAGTTGGCCTGCTCGATCAGCGCGGCGTCCTCGGCCACGCCCAGCGGGGCGGGCTTGAGCTTTTTGAGGTTGTCGACGGCCTTGGTCACGATGCCGTTCTTCGGGCCTTCCTTGGCCGGCAGGTCGAACAGCACGACGGGGACCTTGACGTTGACCAGATGGGCGGCGATCTGGGCCCCCATCACGCCGGCGCCGAGGACGGCGACTTTGCGAACGTTGAATCGGCTCACTTGTGTTTCTCCAGGTGGGTGCAGGGCGCGCGGGGGGGCGCGTTGCGGTGGGTTCGCGCTGGCCGCCGAGGCCGGTGCGCGAAGGAGTGTCTTGAAAAGGCGGTAGCGGGAGTTCTAGACCCCAGCTCGCCGCGCTGCCAACAGGGTCAAGCAAGACCCCCGGCGGCGCGGCGGGCGGGCGGGACGTCGGCCTTCTGCCCTGGCAGACGGCTGGGCCGCGCGTCCCGGTGAGCCCATCAGAACAGGGCTTCTTCCATGTCCATCAGCGGGGCCAGGCCGGCGCGGGCGGTGGCCATGGCGGTCTCCACTTCGGGCATCAGCTTGGCGAAGTAGAAGCGCGCGGTGGACAGCTTGGCCTTGTAGAAGGGGTCGCCGCTGGACTGCTTCTCCAGGGCGATCTTGGCCATGCGGGCGAAGAAGTAGGCATAGACCATGTGGCCGACCACACGCAGGTAGTCCACCGCGGCCGCGCCGACTTCATCGGGGTTCTGCATGCCCTTCATGCCGATTTCCATCGTGAACTTCTGCACCTTCAGGCCCAGTTCGCCCAGCGGGCCGACGAATTCCTTCATCGCCGGGTTGGCAGTCTCGGCCTCGACGAAGCTCTGCACCAGGGCGCCGAACTTGCGCAGCTTGGCGCCGGCATCGCCCAGCACCTTGCGGCCCAGCAGGTCCAGCGACTGCACGGTGTTCGTGCCTTCGTAGATCATGTTGATGCGCGCATCGCGCACGAACTGCTCCATGCCCCACTCGTGGATGTAGCCGTGGCCGCCGAAGACCTGCTGGCAATGCGTGGTGGAGATCCAAGCGTTGTCGGTGATGAAGGCCTTGACGATCGGCGTCAGCAGGGCGACCAGGTCGGCCGATTCCTTGCGCACGGCTTCGTCCGGGTGGTTGTGCTCCTGGTCCAGGTGCAGGGCGACGAAGTACACCAGGGCGCGGGCGCCTTCGGCATAGGCGCGGGCCGTCAGCAGCATCTTGCGCACGTCGGGGTGCACGATGATCGGGTCGGCCGCCAGGTCCGGGCGCTTCGGGCCGGACAGGGCGCGCATCTGGATGCGGTCCTTGGCATAGGCCACGGCGTTCTGGTAGGCGACTTCGGTCAGGCCCAGCGACTGGTTGCCCACGCCCAGGCGGGCGCCGTTCATCATCACGAACATCGCGGGCAGGCCGCGGTGCGGCTGGCCGACCAGGGTGCCGACCGCGCCGTCGAGCACCATCTGCGCGGTGGCATTGCCGTGGATGCCCATCTTGTGCTCCAGGCCGCCGCAGTAGATGCCGTTGCGCTCACCCAGGGAGCCGTCGGCATTCACCTTGAACTTCGGCACCACGAACAGCGAGATGCCCTTGGAGCCGGCCGGGGCGTCCGGCAGACGGGCCAGCACCAGGTGGACGATGTTCTCGGCCATGTCGTGCTCGCCGGCGGAGATGAAGATCTTCTGGCCGGTGAGCTTGTAGGTGCCGTCGGCTTGCGGCTCGGCCTTGGTGCGCAGCAGGCCCAGGTCGGTACCGCAGTGCGGCTCGGTCAGGCACATGGTGCCGGTCCACTCGCCGCTGGTCAGCTTGGGCAGGTAGAGCTTCTTCTGCTCGTCGGAGCCGTGGGCTTCCAGGCAGGCATGCGCGCCGTGGCTCAGGCCCGGGTACATCGTCCAGGCCTGGTTGGCCGAGTTCAGCATCTCGTAGATGGCCTGGTTGACCAGCAGCGGCAGGCCCTGGCCGCCCCATTGCGGATCTGCCGACAGCGCGGACCAGCCGCCTTCGATGTACTGCTTGTAGGCGTCCTTGAAGCCGGTGGGCGTGGTGACCTCGTGGGTCTCCTTGTTGAGCTTGCAGCCCTCCAGGTCGCCGACCTTGTTCAGCGGCGTGAGGACCTGCGAGGCGAACTTGCCGCCTTCTTCCAGGACGGCGTTGACCGTGTCCGCATCCACGTCGGCGTAGGCGGGGATCTTCTTCAGTTCATCGACGGCGCCCAGCAGTTCGTGGATGACGAACTGCATGTCGCGCAGCGGCGGGGTGTAGGTGGCCATCGTTGTGCTCCTTATGTGCGGAAACGGGCAGGGTTGAGGAAACGTGAAACGCGAAGACGCGAATGGGAGGGCCCGACCGGCGGTCAGGCCCGGCTGATGGCGATCGCCTGGGCGACCGCCTCCTGCACGGCCTTCGAGGCGTGGAATGCCACCACGCGCTCAAAGGCCGCGCGGGCCCGCTCGACCGCCCCCGGCGTGCGCAGGAAGCGCGCGTCGTGGTGCAGGGCGAGGATGAGCCCGTGGATCTCGAAGAGCATCTGCATCGGGTCCGTCGACGGCAGCAGGTGGCCACAGTCGATGGACAGCCGGATGGCGCGGTTGAGCGCCGCATGCCAGGTCAGCACCATCTCGGCCAGCGCATCGCGCACCGGGCCGGGACGGTCGTCGAACTCGACCGCGCCGCTGATGTAGATGCAGCCGCCGGCGTCCAGCTCGGCCGCCACGCGGCTGACCCAGCGCTCAAAGAGGGCGCGCAGGCGCGGCAGGCCGCGCGGCTCGCGCAGCGCCGGGCGGAAAACCTCTTCATCGAAGCGCGCGTGGTACTCGCGGATGACGGAGATCTGCAGCTCCTCGCGCGAGCCGAAGTGGGCAAAGACGCCGGACTTGCTCATGCCCGTCACTTCGGCCAGCACGCCGATGGACAGGCCTTCGATGCCCATCTGGCCGGCCAGGCTCAGGGCCGCCTCCAGGATGGCGGCGCGGGTCTGCTGGCCCTTGTGCAGGCCGCGCTCGTAGCGCTCGGCCTGGCGCGAGACGCTCTCCACGCGCGCACGACCGCGCGCCGGCTCGTCGGCCGGGGCGCGGTTGGGGCTGTCGCTGAAGTTGTTCACGGCAGGGGAACAGGCAGTGGCGCGAGGGCGGCAGGAGGCTGGCGGGGTGGCGGCGCGTAAGCCGCAGAGGAGGTTCGTTCCGCCATGCGGCCCGAACGGAGGCGGATAATAAAACGAACGGTCGTGCTATTTTGCAAAAAGGCACGGATCCGGGGTGGGGATGGGCGTGACTTTTTGAGGGTCAGCACGAGCGGCCGGGGCGTGGGGCGGTGATTCCTGCGGTAAAGCAGGCCAGGGGTGCCGGGGTTAACCCTTGGGTCGCTCGGGCCGCTGGAGTGGGTGGGGCTGCTGGATCCCGGGCGCCCATGGCAAACCCCGGTGGACCTGCGATCGCTTGCGGGGGTGCAGCAGGCCGCCCGGGGCGCGCCTCAGCCGCCCGCCTGCCCGTCGTCCTCGGCTTGCGTGTCCTCGTCGCTGCCGGCGTCCTCGGCCTCGTCCTCGGCCGCCTGGCGGTCCAGGCGGGTGCGCAGATCGCGGGCGTCGTCGATCAGCGCCTGCGCGGGCTGCAGCGGCGCGACGCGCAGGGCCGGCGGGGGCAAGGTGGCGAGGTAAAGCTCGCTGAAGGGGCGGTGCAGGCGCTGGACGTTGAACCAGGTGGTCAGGCCCATCGCCGTCAGGTAGAAGGCCGCCACACCCACGCCCAGCGCCTGACGGTGGCCGGGCAGGATGCGCGCCAGGTGTCCATAGACCAACGCGGCGATCACGCCCCAGCCAACGTAGCCGTCGATGCGCGCCAGCAGCGGCACATCGACGGCATAGGCCGCCAGGGGCAGCGCGGCCGACAGCAGCAGCCACAGCAGCAGGTGGCGCAGTGCCAGGTGCAGGTGCTCGCCGAAGCGTAGGCGGCGCTGGAAGAGCTTGTTGCCCACGGCCCAGAAGAACGACCAGGCGAGCACGCCGGTCAGCGCGCCCAGGCCGGCCGTGAGGTAGCTGACCGCAGGGGTGCCCGGGTCGGACTCCAGCCAGTGGCCGGCCATCAGCCAGGCCATGGCGAGCAGGGCCCAGCCCAGCAGCGTGGTCCAGCGCACGGCCGGGGCGGCCCGGCCGGCCTGGGCCCACTCACGCTGTTGGTGGCGGGCCAGCGGGCGCTCCGGGGCCAGGGCCTCACCGGGCAGGCGCAGGCGCAGCCGGGTGCTCCCCAGGCGCAGCGTCTGGCCGCTGGCCAGATGCGCCGTGCCGCCCGCGCCCAAGTGCGCTCCGGCAAGCTCCACGCCGTTGAGCGTGTCACCCACCTGGAGCTGCAGGCCGCCGTCCGCGCCCGGCTGCAGCGTGAGATGGCGGGCGGCGACGTGCGGGTCGTCCAGCACCAGGTCGCAGTCCAGCGCGCGGCCGATGGTGACGGGCCAGCGCGTGACGGACTCAGCGCGCAGCACCTGGCCGTCGCGGTCCAGGCATTCGATCAGCGCGAGCCGGCGCGGTTGGTCCATCCGAAGCCTTCGAGGTAGTGATCAGCCAGCTTGAGCGCGTTGTCGAAGCTGACGCCGCGTGCGTCGAAGCGACCCAGCGCGCCGCTGGTGTCGTCGTCCAGCGTGACGACGAGCACGCTCACGTCGTACAGGCCGCGCAGCTTGCGGTAGGCGCTCATGCACAGTACGGCGCGCAGCGGCAGGCCGCCTTGCTCAATGAAGCGCTCGCTGCACTGCGGGCCACTGCGCTGTCGGCCTCCGGCGAATCCTTCGTTACGGAAGCTGGCCGAGTACTGGCTGGCAAAGCGCAGCGGGCCCAGGCGGCGGCCGTCGTAGGTCTCGTGGCGCACGGCCAGGTTGCCGGTGTCGAGCATGCCGCCAACGAACACCGCGCTGTTCATCGCGCACTCGGAGCGCTCGAACTCCAACCCCTTGGACTCCGGCGGGGAGCTGCTGCCCCAGCAGCGCAGGAAGGTCTCCTGCGGCACCGGAATGCGCCAGCGCGGATGGCCGGCGTCGCGCCAAGGCTGCGCCAGGAAGCGCTCCGTCAGCGCCTGCTGATGGGCCATGAGCTGGCGGGTGAGCTCGGGATAGGCGGGGCTGCGGATCGGCTGGGCGCTGCGCGCGCGCTGCAGCAGCTCGGCGGCGAAGGGCGCGGGCACCAGGAAGCTCACGCTCTGGCCGTCCAGCCGGGTGGCCACATTGATGCCCATGACCTGGCCCTGCTCGTCCAGCGCCGGGCCGCCGCTCATGCCGGGGTTGAGCGCGCCGCCGAAGAAGATGGTGGGATAGAAGCCGCGCTCCACCAGGCCGTTGTAGGTGCCTTCGACCACGGCGAAGCCGACGTCCAGCGGGTTGCCCAGCGAGTAGATGCGCTCGCCCTGGGACATGGGCGAGGTGGCCGGGCGCAGGCTCAGGCCGTTGCGGGGAGCCGGGGCTGCACCGCGGGCAGCAAGCGGGCGCACCACGGCCAGATCATGGCGGGCGTCGAAGGCCAGCAGTTCCAGCGCGCCGCTGCCACCGTCCACCGCGGCATAGGTCAGGCGGAAGCGGTCAGGCTGCAGGGCGACCTGGCTGACCACGTGGTAGTTGGTCAGGATCAGGCCCACGCTGCCGACGAAGAAGCCGGAGCCCACGGACGACTGGCTGTCCTGCCCGCGCAGCAGCGTGCGCACCTGTACCAGCTGCTGGCGGGCGCGCTCGTAGACGCGCTGGGCCGAGGGCGAGAGCGAGGCACCGGAGGCAGCGGGTGCCGGCGCGTTGGGCGTGGCCCGGAGACCGGCTGCGGCTGGTGGAGGCGTCGTCCGGGCCGGTGCGTCCGGGGAGGTGCTTGGCGACGTGGCCGGGGCCGTAGGCGGGCCCGCCGGTGCCCGGCCGGCGGGCGCGGCCGACAGGCTCGTTGCGGTGACCGCGCAGCCTAGCGCCAGGATGGCGGGCCCCCGCAGGCGGTGCAACAGCAGACGAGGGAGCCGGGGCGCGGGAAGCATTCGGGCCATTCTAGGGGTGGGATACCGGCGGCCGGGCGGCTCGGCTAACCGCGGCTCGAGCTGGCCCAGCGCCGGGGCGAAGCCTCTGCGGCGGGCGCAGACGATGCTGGGGCACAACGCGGCACGACGATGCCGCGCCTGGCCTGTGCATCGGCCGCTCTTGCCCGTTGAGGCAGGCGCCGCCCTTGCCCTATGCTCACACCGTCACCAGCAGGCAGCGTGCCAAGGGGCCGCCAGCCTCGCGCGGTGGCCCCCAGGCAAGTGGCGAGCAGCCCGCGCCAGCCGGCGTCCGGTGCCCGCCCTTGTGGTCAGGAGCACAGAGGTTTTGCGCATGGACGTGCTGCAGCTCGATGTGTCAGGGCGCCCCCAGGACTGGATCTCCGCCCGGGAGGCGGCCGTGCTCTATGCCAGCGACAGCGTGGCCTGGACGCTGGGTGACCCGGTGCTGACTCTGCGCGGCGGCATCCAGCGCGCCAGCGGCATGCAGTCGCGCATCCAGGTGCACGCCATCATCGCCGTGCGCGGTGCGGTGCCCAGCCGCGCCTGGCGCACGCAGCCGGCGCTGACCAATGCCAAGCTCTTTGTGCGCGACCGGCATGTGTGCGCCTACTGTGGCCAGCAGTTCGCGCCGGAGCACCTCACGCGCGAGCACATCCGGCCCACGTCGCGCGGCGGCCAGGACACCTGGATGAACTGCATCACCGCCTGCCGCGCCTGCAACGGGCGCAAGGGCAACCGGCTGCCGGAGGAGACCAACATGAGCCTCCTGTACCTGCCCTACGTACCCAACCTGCATGAGGACATGATCCTGCGCGGCCGGCGCATCCTGGCCGACCAGATGGAGTTCCTGCTGGCCAGCGTGCCGCGCCACAGTCGGCTGCACGGCTGAGGCGGCATCGTCTGCTGCCGCCGCCCACGGGCGACGGCCTGGACAGCTTGCAGGCCGTCCGCGCCGATGGGCCGCTGGCCCGCGGCGATCTGCGCAGAGCCGGTGGCCTCGGATGCCGGGGTTGTCCCGGGGGAGCATCCTCATGCCGGCTCTTCCGTGCGGATCTCACACTGCTGCCGGCCTGCCGCTCTGCATGGCGGGCCATGCCGGGCTGGTGAGCCGGCGCCTTGACCGACAACCCCAAGCGCCCGCGTGCCGACATCGGCCGCGCCAGAACGGGCGCCATGCCAAACAGGAGACAACACATGACCCGCCTTGCCCGCGCCGTTTCGGCGCCTTCATCGCTGGTGTGCCGTCCGGCCGCCCAGGCACTGCGCCACGTCGCCCGCGCCGCTGCCCTGAGCGCGCTCTTCCCGCTGGCCGCCTCGGCCGCCTACTTCCAGTGGGAGACGGTGACGCTGCCGGCGTCCACCGGGGCATCCTGCGGCAACGGCACGCCGTACCGCTTCTTCGTCAACCGCACCCCCTTCACGACCAAGACGGTGGTGATCTTCGAGGGTGGCGGCGCCTGCTGGGCGCAGAACGCCTGCGCCGGCAAGGGCGGCGGGCCGCTGGGCATCTCCATCCTGTCGGCGTCCAATCCCAACGGGGTGTCGGCCGACTACATGACCAACGTGCTCAACCTGCTGGACGGCGGCATGTCCGGCCTGGCGCTGGGCGGGCTGATCACGCCGTTCTCCATGCGGCTGCACCCGCTGCAGAGCGTGCAGACGCAAAGCTGGAACATCGTCTACGCGCCCTACTGCACGGGCGACGTGCACACCGGCAACAAGGTGACGGTCTACAGCGACGCCGACGCGGCCAACCCGCGCACGCAGTACCACCGCGGCAGCGTCAACGGCTATGCCATGGCGCAGTGGCTGGGCAAGAACATGAAGCAGCCGTCCAACCTGCTGGTGACGGGCTTCTCCGCTGGCGGTGCGGGCAGCACGGCCAACTACGGCTGGCTGCGCCTGGCGATGAACCCCAAGAAGTCGGCGCTGCTGGCCGACTCCGGCCCGCTGTTCAACGTCAACCGCACCGACAGCCCGGCGGTGTCGCCGTCCGTGCTGCTGCACAACAAGATCCGCGTGGTCTGGGGCCTGGACGGCCCGGATGGCCTGGTGACCAAGCTGCTCACCATGTACCCCAATGCGGGCACGGCGGAGAACCTCGGCTCGCTGAGCACCGGCCTGGCCAAGATCTTCCCGCAGGACCGCTTCAACTTCAGCACCTACCAGCGCGACGGCATCTACTCGGCCTTCTCGTACGTCACGTTCTACCCGGAGATCGCCGCGGCGGCGTCCGGCGAGCCGCGCGACACGCTGATCAACCAGAAGTGGTCCATCGAGGTGCCCAAATGGGTGGACGCGATGAAGCCGTATCCGAACATCGGCTACTACGTGCCCTATCAGCGTGACCTGCTGAAGTCGCACACGATGACCACGCTGACCTTTGCCGGCACATCCATCAAGGAGGCGGGCATCAAGGACCTGAACGTGGTGATCGACAACCTGATCGATGGCAGTGGCACCCCCATCCGTGCCTACGAGACAGCCAAGAACCCACAGAACACCAAGACGCCGGGTTGGCTCGACACGCTGCTGCAGCCGCTCTACGCGCTGCTGGGCCTGTAAGGAAGAGGCGCTGGCGCCCCGCGAATGGCTTGGGGGCTGGCCGAATGGCTCAGCGGCCTGAAGGCCGAAGCGGCAGCGGCGGCTGCCCCTTCAAGCATGACGGCCGGGCGGACCCGTCCGGCCGTCTGTCTTTTGTCATTCCAGACGCGCCTGCGTCTTGAGGACCGCCCGGTGGGCCGGCGCGGTGGCTGCGGGGCCTCAGATCGCCTTGGCGGTCAGCCCCAGCTTGGCGAAGAGGGCGTCGTCGCGCTGCACGTCCGGGTTGTCGGTGGTCAGCAGCTTGTCCCCGTAGAAGATGGAGTTGGCACCGGCCAGGAAGCACAGCGCCTGCACCGCCTCGCTCATCTGCTGGCGGCCGGCCGACAGGCGCACATGCGACCTGGGCATGGTGATGCGGGCCACGGCAATGGTGCGCACGAACTCGAGCGGGTCCAGCTTGGGCGTATCCGCCAGCGGCGTGCCTTCCACGCGCACCAGGTCGTTGATGGGCACGGACTCGGGGTACGGGTCCAGGTTGGCCAGTTGGGCGATCAGCCCGGCGCGCTCGGCGCGGCTCTCGCCCATGCCGACGATGCCGCCGCTGCAGACATGGATGCCGGCATCGCGCACGCGGTCCAGCGTATCCAGGCGGTCCTGGTAGTCGCGGGTGTGGATGATGCGGCCGTAGGCCTCGGGGGCGGTGTCGAGGTTGTGGTTGTAGTAGTCCAGGCCGGCGTCCTTGAGCGCATGGGCCTGCTCGTCGGTCAGCATGCCCAGGGTGCAGCAGGCCTCAAGACCCGCGTCCTTGACGACGCGGATCAGCTCGGAGACCTTCTCGATGTCGCGGTCCTTGGGCGAGCGCCAGGCGGCCCCCATGCAAAAGCGCGTGGCGCCGACGGCCTTGGCCGCCTGCACGGCCTGGCGCACCTCGTCGGTGTCCATCAGCTTGCTGGCCTCGACGCCGGTCTCGTGGTGCGCCGACTGCGGGCAGTAGCCACAGTCCTCCGGGCAGCCGCCGGTCTTGATCGACAGCAGCGTGGCGCGCTCGACCACGTTGGCGTCGAAGTGCTGCCGGTGCACCTGCTGCGCCTGCCACAGCAGGTCATTGAAGGGCAGCTCCATCAGGGCCAGCACCTTCTCGCGCGGCCAACGGGCAGCGGTGTCGTCGGTGCGGGCGGCCGGTGCGGCGGCACGGGGGGCACTGATGTGGATGGGATGGACAGCAGTCATGACGGCAAGGCCTGCGCAAGCGGCGTGGAGGGAGCGGGAAGCAGCCGCCAGTGTAGGCCGGCGGCCGCTGGGCAAGGCAGCACGAGCCGTGCCATGCTGCACCTTGGCTGCCACGCGAGGCCGGCCGCGCTGCTGCGGGGGCCTGGGACGCGGCCCGCCCGTGATCCCCAGCCGCCGCCGCAGCCGGCAGGCCCGTGCCTTGCCCCATTGCTGCCCGCCACACACGTCTCACCGCTTCCCCTTGCAAGCCATGCGCTTCGAGCACCTCATCGAGATCAACGACCCCGGTCTGCCCCAGGTCCAGCCCTTCAGCCGCGAACAGCTGTGGGCTGGGCTGATGCTGCGCGTGCGCGAGCCGCAGCAGTTCCCCTTGGGCCCGGACCGTATCGACTGCGAGCCCAGCGGCGACGAGGCCGGGCAGGTCAAGCGGACGCTGCATTTCGGTGGCATCCAGGTCACGGACACGGTGCATGCGCGCGCCGGTGAGACGGTGGTCTTCGTGCCGGACCCGCATGGCGACAGCACGCCAGTCAAGCTGACCATCACCATCGAAGAGCCGGCGCCCGAGTCGCTGATCCTGCGCTTCGTCTACGAGAGCATGGAGCCGCCGAGCGAGGAGGAGTCCTTCTACGACGGCTTCCGCCAGAGCGCCTGGCTGGAGAACGACCGCGACATGGTGCGCACGCTGCGCCAATGGCTGGCCGAGGGGCGGCTGGGGGGTGCAGACGGTATCGCGGCGGGCTGCCCTGCGGAATAGGCCGGGCCGACCCGGCGGTTGACCCCGGGGATTGCCCTGATCGCCGCCCGAAAACACGCGGTTCGTTCTGCATGGCGGGCGTAGCCCTGGCGACTGGCGCCGGCCCTCCCTTAGCATCCAGGCTTTCAACGGGGCGGCCTGCCCCTGCTGGAGTCCCCATGGCTGACGCCTACATCTGCGACGGGCTGCGCACGCCCTTCGGCCGCTACGGCGGCGCCCTGTCTTCCGTCCGCACTGACGACCTGGCCGCCATCCCGCTCAAGGCCCTCATGGCCCGCCACGCCGGCCTGGACTGGGCGGCGGTGGACGACGTCATTTTCGGCTGCGCCAACCAGGCCGGCGAGGACAACCGCAACGTCGCGCGCATGGCCGCGCTGCTGGCCGGGCTGCCGATCGACGTGCCCGGGGCGACGATCAACCGCCTGTGCGGCTCGGGGCTGGACGCCATCGGCACGGCCGCGCGCGCCATCAAGTCCGGCGAGGCGCGTCTGATGATCGCCGGCGGTGTGGAGAGCATGAGCCGCGCGCCGTTCGTGATGCCGAAGGCCACCAGCGCGTTCTCGCGCGACAACGCGGTCTACGACACCACCATCGGCTGGCGCTTCATCAACCCGCTGATGAAGGCGCAGTACGGCGTCGACTCCATGCCCGAGACGGCCGAGAACCTGGCGCAGGAGCTCAGGATCAGCCGTGAGGACCAGGACCGCTTTGCGCTCGCGTCCCAGACCAAGGCGGTGGCGTCGCAGCAGTCCGGCGCGCTGGCAGAGGAGATCACGCCGGTCAGCATCCCGCAGAAGAAGGGCGAGGCCATCGTCGTGGACCGCGACGAGCATCCGCGGGCGACCTCGCTGGAGGCGTTGGCCAAGCTCAAGCCGGTGACGCGCGAGGGCGGCACCATCACCGCGGGCAATGCCTCGGGCGTGAACGACGGCGCGGCTGCGCTGCTGCTGGCCGATGAGGCCGCCGCCGCACGCCATGGCCTGACGCCGCGCGCCCGGGTGGTCGGCATGGCCACGGCCGGCGTGCCGCCGCGGATCATGGGCATCGGCCCGGCGCCGGCCACGCGCAAGGTGCTGGCGCAGACCGGGCTGAAGCTGGAGCAGATGGACGTCATCGAGCTCAACGAGGCTTTCGCGGCGCAGGGGCTGGCGGTGCTGCGGGATCTGGGCATCGCGGACGACGACCCGCGCGTCAACCCCAACGGCGGCGCCATTGCCCTGGGCCACCCGCTGGGCGCATCGGGCGCGCGGCTGACCATCGCGGCGATCAACCAGCTGCACCGCAGCAAGGGCCGCTATGCGCTGGTGACCATGTGCATCGGCGTGGGCCAGGGGATCGCGGTGGTGTTGGAGCGGGTGTAGGGCTAAGCCCGCTACATGGCGGGCCGCGGCCGGCGCGGCAAAGGCCCGGGCGGCAGGTCCGCGCTTCAAGCGCTTGCCCTCGCTGCGCGAGGGTGCCCTGCGATGCTCGGCCGGGCGGCGCGCCGCAGAACTCACTGCGCTCGCCTGCGGCAAGCTCCGTTCGCACATCTGCGGCGAGGCAGTTCATTGATGCGCGCTGCGCGCGCCGCCGCCCGGCCTGCGCTTCTCGGCTGCGCTCAGGCGCGCGGCCCTGCCGCCCGGGCCTTTGCGGTGGGGCGGTGGGTGCCTGCGATGAGCCCATCCGCTCGCGCACCCGGGTGGGGCCTCAATGGGGACTGCCGCTGCCGTCCTACAGCAAGCCCTTCACACTCCCCGGCACCAGCTTCAAGGCCTGCTGCAGCTTGACCACGCGCAGCAGGTTGCGGCCGAAGAGGCGGGCGTGCTCGCGCACCAGGGCTTCGACGCGTGAGCCTTCGCGGCGCTGGATGGCGTCGATGATGGCGTGGTGCTGATCCTGGGCGCGCAGCAGCTCGCCGCGGGCCTCCGGCAGGTGGGCTTGCGCCAGCAGGAAGGTGCCGGGCGCGGCAAAGGGGTGGTGGCAAGAGCGCTGGAGCTGGCGCATCACCATGGGGCTGCCGGACATGCGGCCGATGAGCGCGTGGAACGCCTCGTTGCAGGCCATGTAGGCGGCAAAGGCTTCGGTGGTCAGCGGCACCTCCAGCAGCGTGTCGATGCGCGCCAGCAGCTCGCGGGCCTGCTCCATCAGGGGATCTTCCACGCCGCGCTCGGCGGCCATGCGCGCGGCCAGGCCTTCCATCGTGGCGTGGATCTCGATGGCGTCCCAGATGTCGGCCTTGGAGAACTGGCGCAGCCGGTAGCCGCGGCCGTTGGGCATGGCGTCGAGCAGGCCTTCGCTCTCGAGCTTCTGCAGCGCGGCGCGGATGGGCGTGCGCGAGACGCCCAGGCGCTCCACCAGGGCCAGCTCGGTCAGGCGCGAGCCGGGCTCGATGTCGCCGGTGAGGATGAGGTCGCGCACGCGCTGCAGGGCTTGCGCCGTCTGGCTGGCGCCGGCTGCGTCGGGCGCGGGCTCGTGGGCGTCCAGCACCGTGGCGGGCGGGGTGGCGTCGTCGGGGGCGGGGGTGTCGGTGACGAGGCGGGTCATGGCATCAGGGCGGGCGCGGGCGGTGCCGGCAGGTGTCGCGGCGGCCCGCAATGCCGCGATGCTGGCGCCACCGGGCGGCGGCGGCAAGAGCCGGTCGCGCCAGCTTGAGCAATGCTCGGCAGATGGGGCGGCCGGGACGCGCCAGTTGTACCGGGCTGCGCGGCAACCACCCCGGAAACGGTCACGCCCCGTGGTCGTCGGACACACGGGGCGTGGAGGAGGGGGTCGATCCGCTCGCAATGGGCCGCGCCAGCGCCGCGCCCCGCTTTGCGCGCATTCAGCTGCGCGCTTCCTTCTCCTGCAGCTCGCGCCACTGGATCTTGCCGGTGCCGGAGCGCGGCAGGGCGTCGACGAACTCGACGATGCGCGGGCTCTTGTAGGCGGCCATGTGGCCGTGGGCCCAGTCGACGATGTCCTGCTCGGACACCTTGCCCTTGTGCTCGGCCTTGAGCACGACGACGGCCTTGACCGTCTCGCCGCGGCGCGGGTCGCGGGCGGCGATGACGCAGGCCTCCTGGATGGCCGGGTGCTGGTAGAGCATGGCCTCGACCTCGGCTGGCCAGACCTTGAAGCCGGATGCGTTGATCATGCGCTTCAGGCGATCGACCATGAAGAAGTAGCCGTCCTCGTCGGTGCGGGCCAGGTCGCCGGTGCGCAGGAAGCGCTTGCCGTCGATCTGCACAAAACTGTCGGCCGTGGCCTCGGGCTTGTTCCAGTAGCCCTGCATGACCTGCGGCCCGCAGACGATGATCTCGCCCACCTCACCCGGGGGCAGCTCATTGAAGGTGGTCGGGTCCACCACGCGGGCGTCCACGTCGAAGATGGGGATGCCCAGGCACTGCTTCTTGGGGCGCTCCGGCGGGTTGATGTGCGTGGGGGCCATGGTCTCGGACATGCCGTAGCCCTCCAGGTAGTCGATACCCACCAGCGACTTGAGCTTGGCCGCGATCGCCTCCGGCATGGCTGCGCCGCCGCCCGACAGGCGCAGGATGCTGGTCAGGTCGTACTCGGCCAGGCGCGGGTTGGACAGCAGGTCCACCACCATGGTGGAGATCATCTGCGTGCCGGTGACCTTGTAGCGGCCGATGCACAGGCTGGCGGCGTCGCGGTCCCAGCGCGGCAGGATGATGCTGGTGCCGCCGACGAAGATGGTGCCGTTCATGCCGTTCTGCATGCCCGTCACGTGGAACCAGGGCAGCACGGCCAGGTGGACGGTGTCCTGCTGCGTGCCCAGCCACTGCGCGCCGGCCACGGTGTTGTACATGACGCTGCGGTGCGTGTGCATGCAGCCCTTGGGATGGCCGGTGGTGCCGGACGTATAGGGCATCACGGCCAGGTCGTCCGGGCCGGCGGTGATGGGGCCGGGCCGGTGGTTGGCCGCCAGCGCGTCCGTCCAGCCGACCACGCCCGGCTCGGCCGGGATGTCGCGCGCCGCGGCCACGAAGGGCGGCACCGTGAGGTCGGTGGGCTGCGTGGCGTAGTCGCTGTACGTCCCCACGACGGCATGGCGCAGGCCCGGGCCCAGGGCGTTGCGGCCGGCAGCATGCAGCCCGGCCTGCAGCAGCGGGCGCACATTGGGGTAGAGATCCTGCGGGCAGATGATCACGCGCGCGCCGGCGTCCGACACGTAGTGCTCCAGCTCGGCCGTGAGGTTCATCGGGTTGACCGGCACCACCACCGCGTCGGCACGCAGGATGGCGTAGTAGGCCAGCGCGAACTGCGGGCTGTTCTGGAAGTACAGCAGCACGCGGTCGCCCTTCTTCACGCCGCACACCTGCTGCAGGTAGCCGGCCAGGCGCTCGCTGTGGTCCTGGAACTCGGCATAGCTCAGCGGCGTGTCATAGAAGACGTAGACCGGCTTGCTCGGGAAGCGCAGTGCCGAGATCTCGACGTTGCGATAGAGGTGCGTGGCCGGGACGGTCAGGTGGCGCGGCAGGTGCGTGGGCCAGTGGGCGAAGTGGCGGTCGGACATGGGGCAGGGACGGCTGCGGGCTGCGGCGGCGGCCGCCTGCAGCCCGGTTTGGGTCAGGAGTGAGGAAGGCGCATGCAGACCCCGCGGCCTGCATGCGTCGGTGAGCCCGGTCGCTTGGATGGCGGCCTATCAGTGCTTGGGCAGGTAGCGCTCCAGCTCGTACTTGCCGATCTGGTTGCGGTGCACCTCGTCCGGGCCGTCGGCAAAGCGCAGCGTGCGGGCATGGGCATAGGCCGCGGCCAGCGGGAAGTCGTCGCACACGCCGGCGCCGCCGTAGACCTGCATGGCCCAGTCGATCACCTGGCAGGCCATGGTGGGCGCGGCCACCTTGATCATGGCGATCTCCTTCTTGGCCACCTTGTTGCCGGCGGTGTCCATCATGTAGGCGGCGTTGAGCACCAGGAAGCGCGCCTGGTCGATCAGGATGCGTGCATTGGCGATGCGCTCGCGCGTCACGCCCTGGTCGGACAGCCGGCGGTGGAAGGCCACGCGGCTGACCGCGCGGCGGCACATCAGCTCCAGCGCCCGCTCGGCCAGGCCGATCAGCCGCATGCAGTGGTGGATGCGGCCCGGGCCCAGGCGGCCCTGGGCGATCTCGAAGCCGCGGCCCTCGCCCAGCAGCACGTTGGACACCGGCACGCGCACATTGGTGAAGCTGACCTCGCCATGGCCGTGCGGCGCATGGTCGTAGCCGAAGACGTTGAGCGGGCGTTCCATCTTCACGCCCGGCGTCTTCATCGGCACCAGGATCATCGACTGCTGGCGGTGACGGTCGGCGTTGTCCGGGTCGGTCTTGCCCATGAAGATCAGGATCTCGCAGCGCGGGTCCGGCGCACCGGAGGTCCACCACTTGCGCGCGTTGATCACGTAGTGGTCGCCGTCGCGCTCGACCTGGGCCTCGATGTTGGTGGCGTCCGACGAGGCCACGGCCGGCTCGGTCATCGCGAACGCCGAGCGGATGCGGCCCTCCAGCAGCGGGATCAGCCACTGCTGCTTCTGCTCCTCGTTGGCATAGCGCACCAGCGTTTCCATGTTGCCGGTGTCGGGCGCCGAGCAGTTGAAGGCTTCGGGCGCGATGTGCGAGCGGCCCATGATCTCGCACAGCGGCGCGTACTCCAGGTTGGTCAGGCCGGCGCCGTATTCGCTCTCGGGCAGGAAGAGGTTCCACAGGCCTTCGGCCTTGGCCTTCTCCTTGAGCTCTTCCATCACCCGCGTCGGCACCCAGGCGTTGCCCTGGGCCCGGTTGGCCTCCACCTCGTCGTGGTAGCGGGCTTCGGCCGGGTAGATGTGCGCCTCCATGAAGGCGGTCAGGCGCTGTTGCAGGTCACGCACCTTGGGCGAGTAGGCGAAGTCCATCACGGGTCTCCTGTTGTGGGCGGGAAGGAAGGAAAGGGTTCAGCGTGAAGCAGTCTGCGCCAGTGCGCAAGCCTGCTCGGCAAGGGGCTTGAGCCGGGCTGCCGTGGCCAGCGCCTCGGGGCTGGACGCATTGCCCTGCAGAGCGCGCGCCTGCACGCCCTGCAGGATGCCGACCAGGCGGAACATGTTGAAGACCATGTAGTACGTCCAGCGCGCGGCGTCGATGCCGCTGCGGCCGGTGCGCTCGCAGTAGCGCTGCACGTAGTCCGCCTCGGTGGGGATGCCGCTGTGCGCCCATTGCTCGGCCGTCAGGTCGGCCAGCCCGCGCGAGCCGGGCATGCGCCAGGTCATGCAGTGGTAGGCAAAGTCCACCAGCGGGTCGCCCAGCGTGGACAGCTCCCAGTCGATGACGGCCAGGATGCGCGGCTCGGTGGGGTGGAAGATGACGTTGTCCAGCCGGTAGTCGCCGTGGACGATGCGGCCAGCATGGGCGGTGTCTTCCGCGGGCAGGTGTGCGGGCAGCCAGTCGATGAGCCGCTCCACCGACTCGATGCGCTCGGTCTCCGCGGCGCGGTACTGTTTGATCCAGCGGGCCACCTGGCGCTGCAGGTACTGGCCGGGCTTGCCGTAGTCGGCCAGGCCGATGGCGGCCGCATCGACGCAGTGCAGCGCGGCCATCACGCGGCCCATCTCGTCGAAGATGGCACGGCGCTCGTCGGGCGTGCAGTCGGGCAGCTTCGGGTCCCAGAAGATGCGGCCCGGCACATGGTCCATCACATAGAACGCGGTGCCGATGACGGCCGGGTCCTCGCACAGCGCGCGGGCCGGGGCCACGGGCACGTTGGTGGCGCGCAGCGCGGAGATGACGCGGAACTCGCGGTCCACCGCATGGGCCGAGGGCAGCAGCACGCCGGGCGGCTTGCGGCGCAGCACGTAGAAGTCGTCGCCCGTCTGCACGAGGAAGGTCGGGTTGGACTGCCCGCCGCTGAACTGGCGCACGGTGAGCGCGCCGCTGAAGCCGCCCACGTGCTGGCGCATCCACGCGGCCAGCGCGGCTTCGTCGAAGGCATGCTGCGGCGCCACGGGCCGCGTGCCGGCAAAGCGCGGGTGCAGGTCGCTCTCGCTCATCGGGGTGCGGGCCTTCAGCAGGCGCTGGCGCCGCCGTCCACGGCCAGCGCCTGGCCGGTGATGTGGCGCGAGGCTTCGCTGGCCAGGAAGACGACGGTGCCCATCAGGTCCTCGTCGCCGCCCATGCGGCGCAGCGGGGTGCGGTTGATGACGCCGTCGGCCAGCTTGTCGATGAGGCCCTGCGACAGCTTGGTCGGGAAGAAGCCGGGGCAGATGGCGTTGACGTTGATGTTGTGCGGTCCCCATTCGCAGGCCAGCGAGCGCGTGAAGTGGATGGCCGCGGCCTTGGAGGTGTTGTAGGCGATGGTCGTCATGCCGGGGCCGGGGCCCTTGAGGCCGGCGATCGAGGCGATGCTGATGATCTTGCCCTTGCGCCTGGGGATCATCACGCGCTTGCCGACTTCGCGCGAGAGGAAGAACAGCGCGTTGATGTTGAGGTTCATCACCTTGTGCCATGCGGCGTCGGGATAGTCCTCGGCCGGGGCCCCCCAGGTGGCACCGGCGTTGTTGATGAGGATGTCGATGGTGCCGAAGCGGGCGAGCACCTGGTCCACCAGGGCAGGGATGCCGTCGAAGTTGGACAGGTCGCCGGCTACGGTCTCCACTTCATAGCCCTGGGCCTCCAGCTCGGCCTTAGCCTGTGCAAGTTCATCGGCCTTGCGCGCGGTGAGGGCCAGCTTGCAGCCCATCTCGCCCAGCGCATGGGCCATCTGCAGGCCCAGGCCGCGCGAGCCGCCGGTGATGAGGGCCACTTGGCCGGTGAGATCGAAGAGGGCTTTGACGCTCATGGGTGTCTCGTCTTTGGTTGAACTCTTGCGCTGGGTGTTGGCGCGTCAGCTCGCTAGGCCGTAAGCGGGGGGTAGGTTGCTGCGTGCAGACGTTGGGCGCGGGCGGACGGGGCGGGCAGGCCGGGCGGCTTCATGTGCGGCGCCGATGCCTGCCGCATCGGTCCCCTGCGCTTTTCGCCCCACCGGGCAGGCTGCGGTGGCTTCGGATCCCGTCCTGAACGGACGGGCCCATAAATCCTCCTCGCCTGGTCCAACGCCTGCGGCGTTGGACTGCCCCGGTGCGGCTGCGATGCTCGGCACCGCACAGGCGCCGCCCGACCTGCCCGCCCCGTCCGCTTGCTGGCGCCTTGCGCGTGCGACGACAAGATGGCGGCGTTGAACAGGCGGAAGCGGCAATCGAGCCGCTGCCATCTCCGCTGCATGCAACTGACGATGCAAGCCCGCAGGCCGGCCGGGGTGCCGGCGCGCGTTTGCGGTGCCGAGCAGCGCAGAACGGGCGGGGCAGTCCGGCGCCGCAGGCGACGGACCGAGCGAGGAGGATTTATGGGCCGGCCCGTCCAGGGCCGGGGAAGGTGGGAACGTACCCGGCGCGTCCGAGCAGGCCGCCCAGGCGTGTCCGAACAAGGCGCGGAGCGCAGCCGTAGTGCCGCTACGGCGAGCATCTGCAACGCCGATCGGGCGCGTCTGGGCGGCATGAGCGGGCGTGTCGGGTGCGTTTCCACCTTCGTTGGAAGCCACCGCAGCCGCCCGCCCGGGCGAGCAGCGCAGGGCAGTCCGGCCCCAGGCCGGCCCACCGCTGTCGCGCGCCGGCACCCCGGCCGGCCTGCGAGCCCGCGCCAGCCGCGGCATGCAGGCAGCGCAGGACGGCAACAGCCGGAAGTCATCGCGCCCTATCGATTGCAGGCAGAGGCTTGGGATTGCAGGCAGAGGCTTGGCAGCGGCTCAGCAAACCTCGAACAAGCCCGCCGCGCCCTGGCCACCACCGATGCACATCGTCACCACGACGAACTTCGCACCGCGACGCTTGCCTTCGATCAGCGCATGGCCGGTCAGGCGCGAGCCCGACACGCCATAGGGGTGGCCCACGGCGATGGCGCCGCCGTTGACGTTGAGCAGCTCATCGGGGATGCCCAGCTTGTCGCGGCAGTACAGCACCTGCACGGCGAACGCTTCGTTGAGCTCCCACAGGCCGATGTCGCTGACCTTCAGGCCGGCCTTGGCCAGCAGCTTGGGCACCGCGAAGACCGGGCCGATGCCCATCTCGTCGGGCTCGCAGCCGGCAATGGCAAAGCCGCGGAAGATGCCCAGCGGCTTCAGCCCCTTCTTCTCGGCCAGCTTGGCGTCCATCACCACGCAGGCCGACGAGCCGTCGGAGAACTGGCTGGCATTGCCCGCGGTGATCACGCCACCGGGCAGCGCCGAGCGGATCTTCTGCACCGCCTCCAGCGTCGTGTCCGGGCGGATGCCCTCGTCGGCGGCGATGGTCACTTCCTTCTTCATCAGCCGGCCGGTGGCCTTGTCGACCACGCCCATCACGGTGGTCATTGGCACGATCTCGTCATCGAACTTGCCCGCGGCCTGGGCGGCGGCGGCGCGCAGCTGGCTGCGCACGCCGTACTCGTCCTGCGCCTGCTTGGGCACGTTGTAGCGCTTGGCCACCTGCTCGGCCGTCTGCAGCATGCTCCAGTAGATCTCGGGCTTGTGCTCCACCAGCCAGGGGTCGCGGCGCATGTGCGCGTTGGACTCGTTCTGCACGCAGGAGATGCTCTCCACGCCGCCGGCCACATACACCTGGCCTTCGCCGGCGATGATGCGCTGCGCGGCCAGTGCGATGGTCTGCAGGCCGGAGGAGCAGAAGCGGTTGACGGTCATGCCCGCGGTGGTCACCGGCAGGCCGGCGCGCAGGGCGATCTGGCGGGCCACGTTGCCGCCGGTGGTGCCCTCGCCGAAGGTGCCGCCCATGATCACGTCCTCGACCTCGGCCGGGTCGATGCCGGCACGCGCGACGGCATGCTGCACGGCATGCGCGCCCAGCGTCGGGCCATAGGTCATGTTGAAGGCGCCCTTCCAGGACTTGGCCAGGCCGGTGCGGGCGGTGGAGACGATGACGGCGTCGGTCATGTTGATGCCTCGATGCGGTTCGGTGCGGCGGCTGCGATCGCTTGCTTCATCGCGTCGCAGCGGCCGGGGGGTGTGGGGGGACGGGCGCGGCGCTCAGGCCGCGCATCGGTCCGTCAGTTGAAGCTCTTGCCTTCGTCGGCCAGCCGGGCCAGCAGCGGCGCGGGCGTCCAGAAGGCGGTGTCGGCGCCCGGCTGCGCGGCGATGCGCCGCAGCGCGCGGGCCACGTTGGGCAGGCCCACGGTGTCGGCATAGAGCATCGGGCCGCCGCGCTTGAGCGGGAAGCCGTAGCCGTTCAGGTACACCAGGTCGATGTCCGACGCGCGTGCGGCGATGCCTTCTTCCAGGATGCGCGCGCCCTCGTTGACCAGCGCGTAGATGCAGCGCTCGATGATCTCCTCGTCGCTGATCGCGCGCGGGGTGATGCCCTGCTCGGCGCGGAACTGCTCGATGATCTGCTCGACCGCCGGGTCGACGATGGCGTCGCGCTTGCCGGCCTCGTAGCGGTACCAGCCCGCGCCGGTCTTCTGGCCGAAGCGGCCGGCCTCGCAGATGCGGTCGGCCACGATGGGCGCGGCGGTGGCGGGGTTCTCCTGCGCGCGGCGCTTGCGGATGGCCCAGCCGATGTCCAGTCCGGCCAAGTCACCCATGCGGAAGGGGCCCATCGCCATGCCGAAGCGCTCCAGCGCGCGGTCCACCTGCTGCGGCGTGGCGCCTTCGGTGATCAGGTCGTTGGCCGCCTGGCCGTAGCGGGCGATCATGCGGTTGCCGATGAAGCCGTCGCACACGCCCGAGACCACGGCCACCTTCTTGATCGTCTTGGCCAGCTGCATGGAGGTGGCCATCACATCCTTGGCCGTAACCTTGCCGCGCACCACTTCCAGCAGGCGCATCACGTTGGCCGGGCTGAAGAAGTGCAGCCCCACCACGTCCTGCGGACGCTTGGTGAAGCTGGCGATCTTGTCGAGGTCGAGCGTGGAGGTGTTGGACGCCAGGATGGCGCCGCTCTTGCACACCTCGTCCAGCGTCTTGAACACCTGCTCCTTGACGCCGATCTCCTCATAGACGGCCTCGATCACCAGGTCCACGTCCTTCAGGTCGCCGTACTGCAGCGTCGGCGTCAGCAGCGCCATGCGGGCATCGAGCTTGTCCTGCGTGAGCTTGCCCTTCTTCAGCGAGCTCTCGTAGTTCTTGCGGATGGTGGCCACGCCGCGCTCCAGCGCCTCGGGCTTCATCTCCAGGATCACCACCGGGATGCCGGCGTTGAGGAAGTTCATGGCGATGCCGCCGCCCATCGTGCCGGCGCCGATCACGCCGACCTTCTTGATGGCGCGCACCGGCGTGTCGGCCGGCACGTCGGGGATCTTGGACGCCGCGCGCTCGGCGGCGAACACATGGCGCAGCGCGCGCGACTCGGGCGTCTGCATCAACGCGACAAAGAGCTCGCGCTCGACCTTCATGCCTTCATCGAAGGGCTGGGTCGTGGCCGCGGCCACCGCCTCCAGGCACTTCATCGGCGCCGGGAAGCCCTTGGAGGCGCCGCCGACCATGTTGCGGGCGAACTGCAGGAAGGCCTCGCTGTCCAGCGCCTTGAGCTTGACGTCGCGCAGGCGCTTGAGCGGGCGCTGCTCGGCGACGACCTTCTCGGCCAGGGCCAGTGCGGCGGGCAGCAGCTCGCCCTCGGTCACCTCATCCAGCAGGGGCGTGCCGGCAAAG
Source organism: Pseudomonadota bacterium (assembly GCA_049321005.1). GTDB lineage: Bacteria > Pseudomonadota > Gammaproteobacteria > Burkholderiales > Burkholderiaceae_C > Aquabacterium. Next base: position 398,628 of record JBMOQL010000001.1, on the reverse strand, counting down.
CTCTTGGCCGGGACGCTGGCGCCGGAGACGATCATGTTGAGCGCTGCCTCCACGCCGATGGCACGCGGCAGGCGCTGCGTTCCGCCGGCACCGGGCAGCAGGCCGAGCTTGACCTCGGGCAGGCCGAGCTGCGCGTCGGCGCGGGCGATGCGGAAGTGGCAGCCCAGGGCCAGCTCCAGGCCGCCGCCCAGGCACACGCCGCTGATGGCCGCGACCACCGGCTTGCTGCAGCGCTCCACGGCGGAGATGACGCTCAGCAGCGTCGGCTCCTGCCCGGCCAGCGGCGTGCCGAACTCGCGCACATCGGCGCCGCCGGAGAAGGCGCGGTCGCTGCCAATCAGCACGACGGCCTTCACCTGCGCATCGCGTTCAGCCTGGTCGATGCCGGCCACGATGCCGCGGCGCAGGGCCAGGCCCAGTCCGTTGACCGGCGGGTTGTCGAGGGTGATGACGGCGACCGGGCCGTGCACCTGGTAGGGGGCGCTGGACATGGATGGGCTCCTTGGATCCGTAGGGGTCGAGGGTCGGCCGGCCGGGCGCTGATGCCAGCCGCGCCGAAGGCCGTGCCGCGGCGCAAACGCCGGTCAGGCGCTGGCGCGGGCAGCGGCACCGATGCCGGCACCGCCGACCTACTTATCTGCTATGCAGAACAACGTTTTGTTTTGAACGGTTGATGCTAGGACGCACGGCAAGCCGGTCATACAGGGTAAACACCCGATATTGACGTCACGGTGTGAGCGCGCCATCATCCCGGCGCCCATTCCACGTGTTGCCCGCTGGTTCTGCAAAACAGAACAGGGGCCTGGCCAGGGCCGCCCATCCGGTGGCCCCCGGCGTGCGATGCGGCCGGGCCCGTTGCGGCCCGGCCTGCTTCGGCACGGCGGCTGCGCTGCCCTTTGGCCGGCCCATGGGCGCGTGGCCCTCTTTCCTGCCCCCGCTGCCGGTCCCGTGGCCGGCCTGTGCTCCCCGAACACCCGCCGTCCCGGCGCGTCCTCTGCATGGATCTCGATTTCACCCCCCAACAAGAAGCCTTCCGCGCCGAGGTGCGGGCCTTCCTGCAGGCCGAGCTGCCGGCCGACCTGAGCCACAAGGTCAAGACCGGCCAGCGCCTGGGCAAGGAGGACATCCTGCGCTGGCAGCGCATCCTGCATGCGCGCGGCTGGGGCGCCAGCAGCTGGCCCGAGCGCTTTGGCGGCACCGGCTGGGACGCCGTGCAGCGCCACATCTTCGATGAGGAATGCGCCGCGGCCGGCGCGCCCATGCAGCTGCCCTTCGGGCTGAAGATGGTCGCGCCGGTGATCCAGCACTTCGGCAGCCCGGAGATCCAGCAGCGCTTCCTGCCCGGGATCATCGAAGGCCGCGACTGGTGGTGCCAGGGCTACTCCGAGCCCGGCTCCGGCTCGGACCTGGCGTCGCTCAAGACCCGCGCCGTGCGCGACGGTGATCACTACGTGGTCAACGGCCAGAAGACCTGGACGACGCTGGGCCAGCATGCCGACTGGATCTTCTGCCTGGTGCGCACCTCGGCCGAGGCGCGCCCGCAGTCGGGCATCAGCTTCCTGCTGATCGACATGAAGACGCCAGGCATCACCGTGCGGCCGATCATCATGCTGGATGGCGAGCACGAGGTGAACGAGGTCTGGTTCGAGGACGTGAAGGTCCCGGTGGCCAACCTCGTCGGCGAGGAGAACAAGGGCTGGACCTATGCCAAGTTCCTGCTCGGCCATGAGCGCACCGGCATCGCCGGCGTGGGCCGCTCCAAGGCCGCGCTGCGCAAGCTCAAGGAGCTGGCCGGCCGCTTCCCCGGCGATGACGGTCGACCGCTGATCGACGAGGTGCGCTTCCGTGACCGCGTCGCGCAGGTCGAGATGGAGCTGATGGCGCTGGAGATCACCAACCTCAAGCTCATTGCCCAAGAGGATCAGGGCCACGCGCCCGGCCCGGAGGCGTCTTTCCTGAAGATCAAGGGCTCGGAGATCCAGCAGACCCTGGCCGAGCTGGCCATGCAGTGCCTGGGCCCGCAGGCGCTGGCCCATCTGCCGGGGGGCGTGACCGCAGACAGCTCGCCCGTGGCCGGCTTCGATGCGGGTGACGAGGCGCTGACCGGCACCTACTTCAACTACCGCAAGACCACCATCTACGGCGGCTCCAGCGAGATCCAGAAGAACATCATTTCCCAGATGATCCTGGGCCTGTGACCATGAACCTGAGCCACACCGAAGACCAACTGGCCCTGCAGGACAGCCTGCGCCGCTTCCTGGCGCGCGACTACGGCTTCGAGCAGCGCCGCCGCATCGCTGCTGACGACCCCGGCTTCAGCCGCGCCGCCTGGGCCACCTATGCCGAGCTGGGCCTGCTGGCCCTGCCGTTCGCCGAAGAGCTGGGCGGCCTGGGCGGCCGCACCGTGGACGCCGCCCTGATCGCGCAGACCCTGGGCGCACACCTGGCGCTGGAGCCCTTCGTGCCCACCGTGGTGCTGGCCGGCGGCCTGCTGCGCGATGCGGGCAACGAGGCCCAGCGCGAGGCGCATCTGGCCCCGCTGATGGCCGGCGAGCAGATCCTGACCCTGGCCCACCACGAAGCCGGCAGCCGCTATGCCGACAGCTATGTGGCCACCACCGCCGCCCCCCAGGGCGACGGCTGGGTGCTCGACGGCCACAAGACCGTGGTGCTGGCCGCTGCCGCGGCCGATGTGCTGATCGTCTCTGCCCGCACCGCCGGCGGCGTGCGTGAGGCCGAGGGCATCAGCCTGTTCCTCGTGCCGCGGGATGCGGCCGGCGTGTCGCTGCGGCCTTACGTCAACCACGACGCCACGCGCGCTGCCGACGTGACGCTGCAGGGCGTGACGCTGCCCGACAGCGCCCGCCTGGGCGCCGTGGGCCAGGCTCTGCCAGCCCTGGAGCGCGTGCTCGACCAGGCCCGCGCGGTGCTGTGCGCCGAGGCCGTGGGCATCATGGCCGCGCTCAATGACGCCACGCTGGAGTACCTCAAGACGCGCAAGCAGTTCGGCGTGGCCATCGGCACCTTCCAGGCGCTCAAGCACCGCATGGCCGAGATGGCGATGGCGGCCGAGCAGGCGCGCTCGATGGCCCTGCTGGCGGCGGTGAAGGCCGATGCGCCGGACGCCGTGCAGCGCCGCCGCGCGGTGTCCGCGGCCAAGGCCTATGTGGGCCAGCAGGCGCGCTTCGTCGGCCAGCAGGCGGTGCAGCTGCACGGCGGCATGGGCGTGACCGACGAGCTCATCGTCAGCCACCACTTCAAGCGCCTGACGCTGATCAACGCCAGCCTGGGCGACGCGGACCACCACCTGGGCCGCTTCTCCGAGCTGCTGCTGGCGGCGTGAGCCGGGGGCTGGACGGGGCCGCGATGGACGAGCGCACGCACGCGGCTGCCCCCGCCGCCGGCCCGGAGCCGCGGTTGGCCCCGGACGGGGCCGCCGCGATTGCCGCGCCCGCCGTGCCGGCCCCGGACGACGCCGTGCCCCCGGGCTTCGAGCCCGCCTTCATCGAGGCCGGCAGCTTCCTCGGCCTGTGCGGCCCCATCTACCAGCGCCGCCGCGGCGACGGCCGAGCGCCGGTGCTGGCCCTGCGCGTGCAGCCCAAGCACCTCAATCTGCGCGGCATCGTCCACGGCGGCCTGCTCGTCACCCTGGCCGACTCGGCCCTGGGCCATGCCATCAACCACGCCCGCCAGCAGCCGCTGGGCGTGGTCACGGTCAGCCTGGCCACCGACTTCGTCGAGACCGCCCGCCTGGGCGACTGGATCGAGGCGGATGTCGACATCCAGCGCGTCGGCGGCCGCATGGCCTTTGCCAACTGCTACCCCCACGTCGGCGAGCGCCGCATCCTGCGCGCCAGCGGCGTCTTCGCCGTGGCGCGGGCCGTGCCAGGGGCGCGGCATCCCTGAGGTCGAAAGAGCCCGGCCGGCAGGGCTGCCCGCCTGCCGTACTCGGTTATTGACGCCAGACAGTCGATTCCTCTCGCCTTGCACCTAGGATCACGCCCTCCGCGTTTTCCCTAGGTTTTTGATCCCATGTCCGCCCGCGACCGCTTCGAGCCCGCCCATCCCGACTACGTGCAGCAGGTGCTGCAGGGCACCTTCGCCATGCCCATCGTGCGCTTCCTGGGCGTGCAGCCGCTGTCCATCGAGCCCGGGCGGGTGGAGCTGGTGCTGCCCTACAAGGACGAGCTGAGCTGGCGGCCGGGCCACTTCCAGGGCGCGGCGGTGTCGGCGGCCGGCTACTACGCCGCCACCGCCTCGCTCAACACCCTGCTTCCGTCAGGAATCGTCGGCATGTCGCTGGACCACACCATCAAGTACCTGGCCGCGGCAGAAGGCGACAAGCTGATCGCCCGCGGCCGCGCCGTCTCGCCCGGCCGCTCCATCGGCGTGGCGGCCAGCGATGTGTTCGTCGTCAAGGACGGCCGCGAGCGCCTGTGCGCCACGCTGATGGTGACCACGCGCAACACCGAGCGGCGTGGCTGAGCGGCCGGCGCCGGCGTCCCGCCAGCATGAAAAAGGGCCCGCATCGCGGGCCCTTTTTTTGCGCGGTGCGTGCCTTCAGCGCCTCACAGCTCGCCGTAGGAGTGCAGGCCCGACAGGAACATGTTGACGCCGAGGAAGGCGAAGGTCGTCACCAGCAGGCCCACCAGCGCCCACCAGCAGGCCACCGCGCCGCGCAGGCCCTTCATCAGCCGCATGTGCAGCCAGGCGGCGTAGTTGAGCCAGACGATCAGGGCCCAGGTCTCCTTCGGGTCCCAGCTCCAGTAGCCACCCCAGGCCTCGGCCGCCCACAGTGCGCCCAGGATGGTGGCGATGGTGAAGAAGGCAAAGCCCACGGCGATGGCCTTGTACATCACGTCGTCCAGCAGCTCGGCCGGGGGCAGGTAGCCGGCCAAGCGGTTGCGCAGGGCCACGCACAGGGCGAAGAACAAGGTCAGCCCGCCGGCCAGGCGCAGGGCGCCGGCCAGGCCCTGCTGCGTCTGCGCCGGCAGGTCGCCCAGGCCCCAGAAGGCCGCCAGCACCGCGCACACGGCCGCAGGCACTGCGATCAGCCCAATGGCCAGCGCCCGCATGCTTGCGGTCTTGAGCAGGTAGGCCAGGGCCACCATCGCCGACATGGCGAAGGTGCCGTAGCCGACGAAGTTGGCCGGCACGTGGACCTTCATCCACCAGCTCTGCAGCGCCGGCACCAGCGGCTGGATCTCCTGCGCGCCGCGCGAGACCGTGTACCACCACAGGAAGCCCACCGCCGCGCTGACCACCAGCATCACGAAGGCGCCGACGCTGCGCACCGCGCGGTCGCGGCTGGCGAACCGGGCCTCGTAGTAGAGCCAGAACAGCGTGGTCATCCACGAGAAGAGGACGAAGACCTCGTATAGGTTGCTGACCGGGATGTGGCCGATGTCGGGCGCGATCTGGTGGCTCTCGAACCAGCGCACCATGGTGCCGGTGAGCGCCATGAACACGCCGCCCCAGGCCAGCTTGGAGCCGATGCCCTGGGCCACGCCGCTGCGCGCCAGCAGCCCCAGCCAGTAGAAGGCGGTGCTCATGAAGAACAGCACGCCCATCCACAAGATGGCGCTCTGGCTGGAGAGCAGGTACTTGAGCACGAACACCTGATCGGCGCGCGACAGATCCGCGCCGAAGCCGTCCTGCACCTGGCTATACAGGCCGATGGCCGTAAGTGCGGCGGCTCCCACGGCCAGCGTCAGCGGCCGGATCGGGCCCCAATACCAGCCCAGGGCGATCAGCGACGGCACGGCGCCCAGCAGGATGCCGGTCTCGTAGACGTCCAGGTGCGGGCCGTAGCGGTGCAGGGCATAGGCCGCGCCGGCCACGACCAGCAGCGCGAAGACCCAGTCGAAGGCGCTGCGCCCGCGCAGCAGGCGGGCCCAGGTGGACGGCGACGCGGCCGTGGAAGAGGGCGATGCCCGGTCGGCAAGGGTGGCGGTGTTCATGCTCGTGTCCCGGCAGGATCGTTCAGCAACAGGGTCTTGAGGGTGTCGAATTCGCGGTCGGTGTCCAGCGTCTGGCGCGTGGCCGACAGCGCGGCGCGCAGCCGCGTGCCGCCGGCCTCGTCGGGCGCCAGCCACACCCACAGCCGACGCTCGCGGATGTAGAGCATGGCAAAGACGCCGACGGCCAGCAGCAGGCAGCCCAGATAGACCACTTTCTGCCCCGGTGCACGCGCCACCTGGAAGACGCTGGCCTGCACCTGCTCGAAGCCGGTCAGCTCGATCCACACCGGCGCCGGGTAGAAGAAGGCGTCCGACAGCGACAGCACCGCCTGCGTCATGAAGGCGCGGGTGCGCTCGTCGGCCGGCAGGGCGGTCAGCCCGGCATGCTCGCGGCTGGTGTTGAGCAGCTCGAACAGCGTGCCGTTGAGGATGCGCAGCACGATGTCGGTGGCCGCCTCGCGCTGCCCCGGCGGCACGCGGGCTTCCAGGTGGTTGGACAGCGCGGGCAGCCCGCCCGGCGGCACGGGCAGCTCGGGCTGCCCGGGGCTGCGCGGCGCCGGCTCGGCGCCGGCGAAGAGCTTGAGCGCCTGGCCGGCCGACAGAGCGAGCTGAGCGGCCAGCTCCGGCCGGCCGGCCGGCGTGGCCAGCGCCACGTAGCGGCGCACCGCCTCGTCGCGCAGCGCGGGGTCGGCCAGCGCAGCGCGCAGGCGCAGCCAGTCGTCCGGGCGGTCGTCGCGGTCCGCGGGGATGCGCAGATAGCGCATCTCGTCCATCTGCGACTCGCGCATGCCAGCCAGGAAGACGCGCTGGCCGTCCAGCTCCATCGGCGCCATGTAGTTGTGGAACTCGCGCGCCTGGCCGGCGGCGTCGCGCAGCTTGTAGGTGACCGACGGGCCGACGTTGCGCAGGTGCTTGCGCTGCCCGCTCTTGTCGGCGCCCAGGTGCTGCTGCAGCTGCTGCGCGAAGTTGACGCCGCGCGCGTCCACCGCGCCCGAGGCGGCCGGACCCGGCTGCGCGGGCTGCTCGCCCTGCGCCCCCTGGCCGAAGTCCTCGACGTTGAAGACCCGCAGCTCGGCCAGCTCCAGCGTCAGCTTCTGGCCGCCGGCCAGCTGCGGCGGCAGCGGCTGCGACGAGCCGATCTCGCCGCGCAGCTCGGCCACACCGCCGCCCAGGGCATGGGCCTTGAGCGTCAGGCGTGAGCCGCCGTCCTCGAAGCTGCTCTGGTAGATGGCGATGCCGTCGTGGATGACCGGCTTGTTGACCTCCACCCGCGCCGGGATGCTCTTGCCCTGGTCGTGGATGACGATGTCGCTGGCGAACAGCTTGGGCATGCCGGTGGGATAGAACTCCACCGTGAACTTCTTGAGCTCCACCTCGAAGGGCAGCGGCTGCAGCAGCAGCCCGGCGGGCTGGGTGATCAGCGCGATGTCGCTGCGCTTGCCCTCGGTCACCGGCAGGTTGGCGCGGTAGGCCGGGTTGCTCTGCGGCAGGCTGTGGCGGGCGGCCTGCTCGGCCGTCAGCGCGCCGCCGCCAAAGGGCGTGAGCCCGCGCGTCCACATCTGGATGCGGGTCATCAGGTCGCCATCGAGCAGGCCGCCGATGCAGATCAGCACGATGGCGCCGTGCGCGGCCAGGTAGCCGATCTTGTTGGCCGCGCCCTTGCGCGCGGCCAGCATCACGCCGCCGGCTCGTTCGTCGGCGCGCCAGGCCCAGCCATGCTCGGTCAGCAGGCGGCTGATGCGCTCGCGCTCGGCCTGCGGCGCACCGGCCACCGTGCCCTCGGCCTTGTGCGGGAAGGCCAGCAGGCTGGTCTCGCGCACCTGTTCTTTGAAAGTGCGCAGCTCATGCGCGATCTTGGGCGCATTGCGCGCGATGCACAGGCTGGTGGAGACGACCAGAAAGCCCAGGATGAGCAGGAACCACCAGGCGCTGTAGACCGTGTAGAGGCCCAGCGCGCCGAAGACCTCGGCCCAGAACGGGCCGAACTGGTTGACGTAGTTGTTGGCCGGCTGGCCCTGCTGGATCACGGTGCCGATGACCGAGGCGATGCAGATCACCGTCAGCAGCGCGATGGCAAAGCGCATCGACGACAGCAGCTCGACCGTGTCGCGCCATGCAGCGGCGGCTGAGGACGGGCCGGACGGGCGCGGGGTCGGGGGCAGGGTGGCGGCCGGAGAGGTCATGGAGCGGGGCGGTAGGCGCGCGGCCGGTGGAAAGGGAGGTTCCGGACCATTGAACGAAAAAGGGCGGCGCCCCGTGCAGAGCCCGCCCCGTCTTTGTGTGTTTTGCTTGTGCCAGGTTTCGCGGCGGCCGCGGCCCGGGCGTGTGACATGCCACGGGCGGCGGGGCCGCTGGCGGCGCGGTGCGCCGCTGCAAGTGGGATCAGCGCAGCCCGGCGATGTAGTCGGCGACCGCGGCGATCTCCTTGTCGCTCATGCGGGCGGCGATGGCCGTCATCTGCGGGCTGTTGGTGCGCTGGCCGGCACGGAAGGCCTTGAGCTGCGCATCGGTGTACTCGGCATGCTGGCCGGCCAGGCGCGGGTATTGCGCGGGGATGCCCGCGCCGTTGGGGCTGTGGCAGCCGGCGCAGGCCGGCACGCTGATGCCGGCGATGCCGCCGCGGTAGATCTTCTCACCCAGCATCACGGTGTCCTTGCCCTTGGCCGTGCCGTTGGGCGCCTTCTTGCTGGCGTAGAAGGCGGCCACGTCGCGCATCTGCTCCTCGGTGAGCGGGGCGGCCATGCCCTGCATGATCGGGTTCTGGCGCACGCCGGCCTTGAACTCCTGCAGCTGCTTGACGATGTACTGCGGATGCTGGCCGGCGATGATGGGGTTGGCAGTGGCGCCGCGCGAGCCGTCGGCGCTGTGGCAGGCCATGCAGACCTGGGCCACGGCCTCGCCCTTCTTGGCATCGCCACGCACCAGCGTGGCCGGGTTGGCCTGGGCGCCCGTGGCAACCAGGGCCGCGGCCGCGGTCAGCGTGGCCGAAACGAGGGGCAGCAGGCGGTTCGAGAAGGGCTTCATGGGGCAGGCGTGGGCGAAGGCTGGTCGGTTCATCGGCATGCGCCGCCCGGGTTGCAAGCGGGGATCGGACCACCGCCACGGGGACGCAAAACCCGCCGATTTTACAATGGCCCATGACCGCCAAGCCTGACGCCCCCCGACGCCGTTGCGCGCCCGCCTCGACTTCCGCACGCAAGGGCGGTGGGCGCACCGCCCCGGCTGCATCGGCGGCTGCCCCCAGCCGCGCTGGCCCGGCCGCCCAGCCGGCCAGCGGGCGCGACATCGCCGCCTCACCCGCCGCGCGCGAGGCCCTGGCCTGGGCGCACACAGCGCGCTTCTTCACCACCGCCGCCGAGCTCCACCAGCTGCCGCAGAGCGATCTGCCGGAGATCGCCTTCGTCGGCCGCTCCAACGCCGGCAAGTCCACGGCGATCAACACGCTGGCACAGACCCGCCGGCTGGCGTTCGCGTCCAAGACGCCCGGCCGCACGCAGCACATCAACCTCTTCCATCTGGGCCCGGCCGATGCGCCCGACGCGCTGTGGGCAGACTTGCCCGGCTACGGCTATGCGGCGGTGCCGGAGGCGGCCAAGCACCGCTGGCAGCGGGTGATGGCGCAGTACCTGGAGGTGCGGCGCAACCTGGCCGGCGTGGTGATGATGGTCGACCCGCGCCACGGCATCACCGCGCTGGACCGCACGCTGCTGGAGTTCGTCGCCCCGCGCGTGGGCACCGGCGAGGTCAAGCTGCTGGTGGTGCTGACCAAGGCCGACAAGCTCACGCGCAACGACCGCGCCAAGGCTGTGCAGGCCGCACAGGCGGTGCTGGGCGAGTTCGCCACCGAGGAGGCGGACATCGGCCTGGCCGTGTTCTCCGCGCTGGACCGCACCGGGCTGGACGACGTGGCCTTGGCGGTGCGCGAGTGGGTGCAGGCCGCGCCGGTGCTGCCGGCGGTGGACATGCCGGCCCCCGGTGCGCCCGCGCCGGATGACGGCCCGGCCGCCGCGGGCCATCCCGACGCCCCGCCAGCCTGATAGCCGGGCTTCCCGCGCACCCAGGGCCCGTCGCCGGCTGACCGTGTGCCGCGCCGCCACTGCCGATCTGCCATGCTGCACTTCCCGCCTCTACCGGAGCCTGCGATGGACGCCATCACGACCCGCCGTATCGACCTGCCCACCGCCACCGGCGCTGATCAGCCGCTGTGGCTCGATTGCCGCGAGGCGGGCTCCGCCGGCGCGCCGCTGCTGGTCTTCCTGCACGGCTTTCCAGAGGCGGCTTTCGTCTGGGACCGGTTGATGACCCGCTTCGCCGGGCGCTACCACTGCGTGGCGCCCAATCTGCGAGGCTATGCCGGCTCGGCCGCGCCGGCGGCGGTGTCGGCCTACCGAGCCGAGCACCTGGTAGGCGATGTGGCCGGATTGATCGCGGCCCTGGGCGGCCGTGCGCACGCGGTCATCGCCCACGATTGGGGCGGCGCCGTGGCTTGGGCGCTGGCGATGCAAAGGCCGCAGTTGCTGCAGCGGCTGGTGATCCTCAACTCGCCGCACCCCGGCGTGTTCCTGACGGCCCTGCAGCAAGACGCGGCCCAGCAGGCCGCCAGCGCCTACATGAACATGCTGCGCCGCCCGGACGCCGCGCAGAAGCTCGCGGCCGACGACTTCGCGCTGCTGTGGCAACTCTTCACCCAGTTCGGCGGCGCACCGTGGCTGACCGATGCGCAGCGCGCGGCCTACCGCCAGGCCTGGTCGGCTGGGCTGGAGGGGCCGCTGAACTACTACCGCGCCTCGCCACTGCACCCGCCCACCGGGCCGGACGATGCGGTGCACACCCTGCGGTTGCCCGACGCGGCGCTGCAGGTGCGCGTGCCCACCGACGTGGTCTGGGGCGAGGCCGACACCGCGCTGCCGCCGGCCCTGCTTGATGGGCTGGATCGCTACGTGGCTGACCTGCGCATCGAGCGCCTGCCCGGCGCCAGCCATTGGCTGGTGCACGAGCAGCCGGAAGCCGTGGCCGCGGCGATCGAGCGCGCGCTGGCGCGCGGCGACGACGGCCCGGCGGCCTGAGCCGCCGCACCGCGCCCAGGCCGGGCGCGACGCTCCAGCATCAAGCCGGGTCGTGGCCCGGGCTGGCGGTGGCGGGCCCAAGGCCCGGGCCGTGGGGCGCCGTGTGTCGGCGAAGCGCAGCTGACGCGCCGGCCGGCTGCCGGCTCGGCCTGAGCGCCCGGGGTCGCCCTCACGGGGCCCCGGTGCCCCGCAGTTATGCTGATGCCAGCCCGCCACAGTGTGGCATTTCGATCAGTTTGAGTCTGGCTCGGCAGGTTGGTGCAGGGTCTCCAGTTGTTCGCGCAGCGCGGGCCAGAGCTGCTGCGCAGCCGATGCGTCGGCGCGCGCACAGGCGGCTTCCAGGGTGGCGGCATCGGCGCTGGCGCGCGGTTCGCCCAGGGTCAGAAGCACTGTCTTGAGCGAGTGGCCCAGGCGGCGCAGCGCGGCCCAGTTGGCCGCGGCCAGTGCCGTGTCGCCGGCCAGGCGATCGGCGGCGAACTGCTGCAGGCAGCTGCTGCGGTAGGCCTCGAACAGCTCGGTGTCGCCGCCGAAGTGAGTGGACACTGCGGCGGCGCGGCGAGCGTCTGCGCTGGCTGGGCCCGGCGTGAGCGGGCAGGGGGCGCCGCTAAGGCGCGTGCTGGCCACGGCCCGTGGGTCGGCCGCAGCGTCGTGCGTGCCGGCCATCGCCTCGCGCACGCAGCTCTCCAGTTCGGCCAGGGACACCGGTTTGCTGAGCAGCCGCCACACGCCCAGGCCGGCCAGGCGGTCGCGGACCTCTGGCGTCAGGCCGGCGCTGAAGACGGCCACGCGGGCGCGGCCGCGTAGAGCGGGGTCGGCGGTGAGGCGTTCGACCAGGGCCTGGCCGGATTCGCCGGGCAGCATCAGGTCGGTGAGCACCAGGCAGGCCGGCGCCTGTGCCAGCGCGGCCAGCGCGCCGACGACGCTGTCGAAGCTGAGCAACTCGATGGGCAGCTCCTCCAGCGCCAGGGCGACGAAGCGCCGCACCGAGGCGTCGTCTTCGACGAGGATGACCCGGGGGCGGCTCATGCGCCCGGCGGGGTGCCGCCTGGCGGGCCAGCTGGGGCGGGAGCCGTAGCCGAGGCGACGGGCGCGCCGGCCCGGGTGGCCGCGGGCAGCCAGCCCGTCAGGAGCGGTGGCAGGTCCAGCACCAGGCGCGGCTTGTGGATGACAGGCACGCCCTGCAGGGCAAAGGCATAGGGGCCGCGGTCGGCCTCGGCCAGCGAGGTCACGACGATCAGCCGGCTGCGTGCGAACTGGGGGTGAGAGCGCAGGCTGGTGATCAGCGTGGCGCCGTCGATGCCGGGCAGAAGGATGTCCACGATCAGCACGTCCGGCTGCAGCTGGCCGTAGAGCGCCAGCCCGGCGATACCGTCGTCGGCGACATGCAACTCGGCGCCGGGCACGTGCTGGCGCATCAGCAGCGAGGTGAGGTTCTGGAAGTGCGCGGAATCCTCGATCAGCAGCACGCGCGGCGGGCGCGGCGCCTCGCTCCGGGGGGCCGGGGGGCGGGCGACCTCGCGAGCCGTCATCCAGCGCTCGACCGAGGCGCGCGAGATGCGCCGGTGGCCGCCCGGCGTCTTCCAGGCATCGAGCTCGCCGCGGTCCACCATGAGCTGTACGGAGCGCACGGCCAGGCCCAGCATGCGGGCCACCTCGATGGTGGTGCAGGTGTCGCCCGTCGCGCCGGCGGGCGCGGGCAGGGCGTCGGGGTCAGACGCGGACATGGGGATCAATTCTGCCGGAGCGGCAGGCTGGCGCCGCAGTGAAGTGGACAGATGCTTCAAATGATAGATATGATTCAAGGCTTCGCAGTTTTGCGGGCCGCCGCCATGAAGTCCATCCTCATCATTGAAGACCACGCCGACATCCGGCGGCTGCTGCGCATGACGCTGGAGCTGGAGGACTACGCCATCCACGAAGCATCCAGTGCGCCGGTGGGCCTGGCCGCAGCGCGTGAGCTGTGCCCGGACATCGTGCTGCTGGATGTGATGATGCCCGGGGCCTTCGACGGCCTGGAGTGCTGCCGCCGCCTGAAAGCTGACCCGGCGACCCGGCACGTCAGCGTCGTGCTGCTGACCGCCCGCGGCCACAGCCACGACTGTGAGGCCGGGCTCGCCGCCGGTGCCGACGCCTACCTGATCAAGCCCTTCAGCCCGTTGCAGCTGATCGAGGTGCTGCGCCAGATCACTCAGCCGCCGTCCGCGCGCGGCGCCCACGCCCGGCCCACGCCCGCCGCGCAGTCTGCCGACGCCGCAGCCCGTGCTGCCACGGGGGCCGCATGCTGAGCCCGGCCGCGCACGAGGCGGACGGCGGCCAGACCAGCGCCGAGCCGCTGTGCTTCGCCGACGCGGCCACGGCGCAGATGGAGCGGCTGGTGGCTGACTTTGGCCGCATGTACCGTGAGCGCAACGAGGCGCTGCAGGAGGTGACCCGCGCGCATCACGAAGCGCTGCTGCGCCTGTCGCTCGCGGCCGAATTCAAGGACGACGACACCGGCGTGCACATCGTGCGCATCGGCTACATGGCCGAGGCCCTGGCGCTGCTGCTGGGCGAGACGGCCGCCTTTGCTGCCATGCTTCGCCGCGCCGCGCCCATGCACGATGTGGGCAAGATCGGCATCGCCGATGGGGTGCTCAAGAAGGCGGGGCCGCTGGCGCCCGACGAGCGCGTGGCGATGAACCGCCATCCGGAGATAGGCGCGGCCATCCTGGGCCAGTCGCGCATCCCGCTGTTCCAGCTCGCCGCCAGCATCGCGCTGAGCCACCATGAGCGCTGGGACGGCCGCGGCTATCCCCACGGTCTGGCCGGCGAGGCCATTCCGCTGGCCGGGCGCATCGTGGCGGTGGTCGATTTCGTCGATGCCCTGACCATGTCGCGGTGCTACCGGCCGGCCTACGATGACGATCTGGCACTGGAGATGCTCGCCGACGCGTCAGGCAAGGCATTCGACCCGCGCGTGGTGGACACCTTCATCGGCCATGCCGGTCAGATGCTGGCGCTGCGCGACCGGCTCAATGCCGCGCGGCCGAGCTTCGCCGAGCTGGTGGCGACGGTCTGAAGCCCTGTGCGGCAGACTGGCCCGGCCGACCAGCCGCCTGCCGCCCGCGCCAGCCCTTCGTCCGACACGCCTTCATACCCTCGGGGCCCCCGCCGCGCCCCAACTGCCTCCCATGCGCACCTGCCGCCTTTTCCTGCTGAACGCGTGGATGCTGTTTGCCGTCGCCATGCATGCCGCGTTGCCGGCCTGTGCCGGCGAGGTCAGCGAGCGTGTGCGCAAGAGCGGCGTGCTGCGGGTGTGCATTTGGCCCGACTACTACGGCATCACCTACCGCCACCCGCGCACCGGGCAGTTGAGCGGCATCGACATCGACCTGTCGGCTGCCCTCGCGCGCGACCTGGGCGTGACGCTGCAGTACGTCGATTCATCCTTCACCCAGCTCATCGACGACCTGCGCGGCGACCGCTGCGACGTGGCCATGTTCGCCGTTGGCCGCCTGCCGCAGCGCCTGGAGCAGCTTGCCTTCACCCAGCCGTACCTGCAGAGCGACATCTACGCCATCACCACCCGCGCCAACCGCCTCGTGCGCGAATGGGATGACATCGACCGCCCCGGTGTGCTGGTGGCCGTGCAGGCGGGCACCTTCATGGAGCCGGTGATGGCTCAGAGCCTGCGCCAGGCGCGCATGGTGGTGGTCAGCCCGCCAGCCACGCGCGAGCGGGAGCTGCAGGCTGGCCGCGTGGACGTCTTCATGACCGACTTCCCCTACAGCCGCCGCCTGCTGGACAACGCCGACTGGGCACGGCTGATCGCGCCGCCCCGGCCCTTCCACGTGCTGCCCTATGCCTACGCGGCCAAGCCCGGCGACGCCGAGTGGCTGGGCACGCTCGACGCTTTCGTTGCACGCGTCAAGGCCGACGGGCGGCTACGGGCCGCAGCACGTCGCCACGGGCTGGAGCCCATCGTCGCGCGATGAGTGCCCCGAGCCCATCCGCTGGCCCGGGCGCATCCGGGGCGCCGGCCCCGTCCCTCGTCTCCTCCGCCGCCTCCTCTCCCGCCTCGTCCTCCCCGGCCAGCGGTCCCGCAGCCCCGGGTCGCGCGGCGCGATCCACCCCTGCCAGCGGCGCGAGCCTCGTCGCGCTGCTGTCCGGCGTGTTGCTCGCCGCGCTCGTGCTGGCCGCCGTGGCGCTGGTGGCCTGGTACCAGCGGCGTGAGATCCAGGCCAGCGCGGTGGAGCGCGCGGCGCTGCTGGCCCGCGTGCTCGACGACCAGGCGGCGCGCAGCGTGGACACCGTGGCCGTGGCCCTGCATGCGCTGGCCGATGACCTTTCGCGCCGTGCCGACGTGGCCGATGCGGCCCGCGTGCGCCCGCTGCTGCAGCAGGCGCTGGTCGGCCTGCCGCATGTGCGCAGCTTCGCCGTGCTCGATGCCCGGGGCCGCGTGCTGATCGCCACCAGCGTGGATGACGTGGGCCATGTCGTCGATTTGCGTCGCGTGGCCCCGGCCGTCGTGCCGGGCAGCGTGGCGCTGGGCGGCTTCGTCGCCGGCCGCGGCCTGGCCGACGTGCCGTCGCCCGGCACCGTGGCCCAGCCCCAGCGGGCCAGCGTGCGTGGCCCTGGCTTCATCCCGCTGCGCCTGGGCGCCGTGCTGGCCGACGCCACGCCGGTGTGGCTGGTGTCGGTGCTCAATCCGGACAGCTTCGCCACCTATCAGCAGCTGGCCGCTGGTGACAGCGGTCGGCTGGCCGTGCTGGCCACCTACGACGGCGAGGTGCTGGCCGCCACGGGCGACTCGCCCGTCCCCGGGAGCAGCCTGAAAGCCCATCCGGTCTGGGCCAAGCAGCTGCCCCGCGCGGAGCACGGCAGCTATGTCGGCACGGGCCTGACCGGCGCGCCGCAGATCGTCGCCTTCCGCGCCGCGCGCACGCAGCCGCTGGTGGCGCTGGTGGAAGAGCCGCTGGATGCCGTGGTGCAGCGCTGGTGGTCGTCGGTGCGCTGGTTTCTGGCGGCCGCCGGTGTCGCCGCCGCGCTGCTGCTGGCCATGGGCGTGGCCGCCTGGCGCAGCCTGCGCGCCCGCGAGGCCGCCCGGCGTGAGCGCGATGCCGCCCAGGCCCAGGTGGTGCAGAACGAGCGCCAGCTGCGGGTGCTGGTCAAGAGCCTGCAGGAGCTGATCTTTCGCACCGATGCGCGCGGGCGGCTGAGTTTCGTCAACGCACGCTGGACTGCGGCCACCGGCCGGGCCGCCGAGGACATCCTCGGCCACGAGCTGGCCGAGCTGGTCGCCCCGGCTGATGCCGCGGCAGTGCGCCGGCTGTTCACCGAGCCCTCGGCCCCTGGCATGCGTACCGTCCGCGCCAGCCTGCCCGTGGCCGACGGCCCACCGCGGGTGGTGGACTTTGCCGTGACCTCGCTGCGCAGCGGCGGCCAGGTGATCGGCTATGCCGGCAGTGCGGTGGACGTTACCGAGCGCCATGCCGCCGAGCAGCAGCTGCAGGCCCAGCTGGCCTTCAGCGCGCTGCTGCTCGAGATCAGCCCGCTGCCCATGGCGCTGAGCGATGCCCACGGGCGGCTGCTCACTGTCAATCGCGCCTGGCAGGCCTTCCTGGGCCACCGCGACGCCGTGCTTGCCGCCCCGGCCGGCAAGCCGCTGGGCAGCGGCGTGCCCGGGCTGCCGCAGCAGCCGCTGGAAGAGCAGGCGCGCCACCGCCAGCACGACCAGCGCCTGCTGGCGCCCGCGGTGCCCGGCCTGGATACCGAGCATGAGCTGCGCTACGAGTCGCGCATCCTGCATGCCGATGGCAGCCTGCGGGACGTGGTGGTCACCAAGGTGCGCGTGCCCGGCGAGGGCGGCCAGGCCCGCGGCATCCTGTGCGCGCTGATGGACGTCAGCGAGTTCCGCGAGGCCGAGCGCGCCACGCGCGACGCCCGGGATGCCGCCGAAGAGGCCTCGCGCTCCAAGAGCGAGTTCGTCGCCAACATCAGCCACGAGCTGCGCACGCCCCTGCAGTCCATCCTCGGCTTCTCCGAGCTGGGCATGGTGCGCGGTACCGACGCGCCGAAGTTGGCGGCCATGTTCCGCGACATCCACGCCTCCGGCGAGCGCATGCTGGCCCTGGTCAACGACCTGCTGGACGTGGCCAAGATCGAGAGCACCGTGGGCACCTTCCACCTGGAGCGCACCGACCTGCGCGGCCTGGTGCGCGCCGTCGTGCGCGAGCTTGACCCGCTGCTCACGCGCAAGCGGCTGCGCGTGGACGAGACCGTCTCCGATGCGCCGCTGGTGGTCAAGGTGGACCCGCTGCGCTTCCAGCAGGTCATGCGCAACATCCTGGCCAACGCGATCAAGTTCTCGCCGCCCGAGCGCGCCATCGAGCTGCTGGGCGAGGCCACGCCCGACGGCGAGATCCGCTGGCGCGTGCGCGATCATGGCCCCGGCATCCCGCCGGCGGAGGTCGACCAGATCTTCGAGGCTTTCGTGCAGTCGTCCACCACCAAAGACGGCTCCGGCGGCACCGGCCTGGGCCTGGCCATCTGTCGCAAGATCGTCGAAGCCCACGGCGGGCGCATCACCGCCGGCAACGCACCGGGCGGTGGCGCTGTCTTCGAGCTGGTGCTGCCGGCGCGCGGCTATGCCGAGACGGCGCCGATGACGCTGGTCTGATCCCGGCGCGCGGCGGGCTACAGCGGCTCAAGAACGCGGGCTGTCGGTTCGTCCATCAGCGCGGGGACAAGATCGTCAGCACTGCAGCGTGGTGCCAGGTCTTCGGGCCGACGGCGCCGTGCCGGGCAGGCTATGGCCAGCTCTACTGCGCCGACCCAAGGGCTGAACGCCGCCCGCTGCGACAGCGCGGGTCAGCCGGCGCGTCGCCTTGCCACGACGGCGACGGCGGCCAAGCCCACCGCCATCAGGGCCCAGGTCGACGGCTCGGGCACCGGGCCGGTGTAGGCCGCATCCAGCCGCACCTGCAGGTACTCCAGGCTGCTGACGTAGCTCGTCTGGGAGAGCGGGTGGATGCTCCAGTGCGGCTGGGTGATGAGCACCGTGCGGCTGTCCAGCAGCCGGATCTGCTCGGGCGGCGTGGGCAGCAACAGCTTCAGGCGCAGGTCGCCGTTCAGGTCCAGCGGGTCGTCGATGACGCGCAGCGCGGCAAACAGGTCCGTCACCTCGCCGGGCGCCTTCAGGCCCCAGCTGGGGGAGGACGGTGCCGCCAGACTCACCGCCGCCTGAACGATGGAGCCGGCCAGCAAGGTGGCCGCGCCGGCGCGCGCATCGGGCGGGCTGGGGAAGTGGCGGTCCGGATAGCGCTCCCGCAGCGCCTGCAGCCGCTGCTCCTCGGCCGCCCGGAGCAGCATGTACTGGATGAGCGCGCTGCCGGCCTCCGGCGGGGCGGGCTGCAGGCCGGCGACCGGGATGTCGGCCCAGCCGACGAGGGTGCTGGCCTGAGCGGGCAGGGCGGCCGCGCCGCACAGTGCCGCGGCGGCCAGGCTGGCTTGCATCCGGGCCCGCAGCCCAGCTTGATGACGGTGGCGCATGGCCTTCCTCCTGAGGGTCGTTGTGGCGGCGGCGCATCTTGTCGCCGCGCGGCAGCAGGGGCAAGAGGCTGGCGCGCCGGCCGCCGCCGCGCCCCCTCATCTGCCGGTCGGCTCTTCTGGCCGCAACCCCGGCCGTGGCCTGCGTGCTGGCCGGCCCGGTTCAGCGCCCTTGCCGGCTCAGGAAGCGCTGCAGGTCCTCCGCGGCCAACGGCTTGACCAGCAGCTCGTCGAAGCCGGAGGCCAGCGCCCGGGTTCGGTCTCGCACTTCGCCGTAGCCGGTGAGGGCGGCGACCGTGGCATGGGCCGCCCCCGCGGAGGACAGCGCCTGCTTGAGCGGCTGCGCCAGCTCATAGCCCGACAGGCCGGGCAGGCCGATGTCGCACAGCACGATGTCGGGCCGGAAAGCCGCCGCCCGCTGCAAGCCGGCGGCGCCGTCGGCGGCCACCTCCACCGTGTGGCCCCACAGCTCCAGCAGCAGGCGCAGCGTCTCGGCGGCGTCGGCGCTGTCTTCGATGATGAGCACCCGCCAGCCATCGGCCGGCGCCAGCGGCGCCGCTTCGCCGGCCGTGGCACCTTGCGCCGGGCTCGGCCGCGTGGGGGCGCTCAGGCAGAAGCAGGCGCCGCGGCCCGGGCCATCGCTGTGTGCGGTCAGCTCACCGCCATGCAGGCGCGCGATCTGGCGCGCGATGTGCAGGCCCACGCCCAGGCCGCCGCGGCTGCGCGCCAGCGATTGGTCGTGCTGGGTGAAGAGGTCGAAGACCTCCGGCAGGAAGGCCGGGTCGATGCCCTCGCCCGGGTCGGTCACGCTCAGGCTGTAGCGCTCGGCGGACCACTCGACGCGCAGCACCAGCGTGCCCGGCTGGGGCGTGTACTTGGCCGCGTTGTCCAGCAGGTTGGCCAGCGCCTGGGCCAGTCGCGCGGCATCGCCCCGCACCGGCAGGGCGCCGGGCGGGCGGATGAGCTCCACGCGGTGGCCGCCGCCCTGCACCCGCTCGGCGCTGAGCTCCAGCGCGCGGTCGATCACCTCGCCCAGGTCGATGTCGGCCGGGGCCAGGCGGATCTTGCCTTGCGTCACCCGCGAGACATCCAGCAGGTCGTCCACCAGGCGGCGCAGCTGGCCGACCTGGCGCTCGATGATCCCGCGCAGCCGTGCCAGCGTGGCATCGCCGGCCTCCACGGCCTTGAGCACGCCGGCTGCCGAGGCAATGGGCGCCAGCGGGTTGCGCAGCTCGTGGGCCAGCATGGCCAGGAACTCGTCCTTGCGCCGGTCCTGCAGCTGCAGGGCCTCGGCCTGGCGGCGCAGCTCGGCCTCCAGGTCCTTGCGCTCGTGGATGTCGATGCAGCTGCCGATGTAGCCGGTGAAGCTGCCGTCGGCCGCATAGCGCGGCGCGCCGTTGTCGAGGATCCAGCGGTAGACGCCGTCGCGGCGGCGCAGCCGGTAGTCCATCGTGAAGGGCTCGCGGCGGTCGAAGGCCGTGGTGTAGATCTGCACGCAGCGGTCGTAGTCGTCCGGGTGCACGCCCTCGGCCCAGCCGAAGCCCCATTCCTGCTCCAGCGTGCGGCCGCTGAAGTCCAGCCACGGCTTGTTGAACCAGTCGCAGAGCTTGTCCAGGTTGGACATCCAGATCATCACCGGCGCGCAGTCGGCCATCACGCGAAAGCGGCTCTCGCTTTCTTCCAGCCGGGCGGCATAGGCGATTTCTTCGCTGACGTCGCGCAGCACCAGGTAGGCGGCCTCGCCCACGCCCACCGGCTCGATGCGGAAGCTGCGGCCGTCGGGCAGCCGCAGCAGCTGATGCGGCGCCTGCCAGGGCCGGCCGGCGCGCTGGTCGCCCGGCGGCCAGGGCAGCGATGTGCCCAGGGCGGCAAAGGCCGGCGCCGCCAGCTCGCCCACGTGCAGCCAGCGGCCGAAGACCTGGGCACACACGGCATTCAGGCGCAGGATGCGGCCGCTTTCGTCCAGGGCGCACACGGGCAGCGGGAGGGCTTCGAAGAACACGTCGTCGGCAGGCATGAGGGCAGTCGGGGGAGGCGCCGGGCGGGCCGGCGGGGCGGTCGGCGCAGCGGGCACATACACCGTGGGCGCGGGCGTGCTGCCCAGCATGCCTGAATCGGGGCCTCCTTCCGCCGCGCGCCCCGCAGCCGCGGGTCGCCCGCGCCGGGCTGGCCGCGGGCGTCGCCCACCGCGGCACAACGATGACGACTACGGCAGGAGCCCGCGCCGGCCGTGTGTCGTCCCGCCCGCCCGCATAGGCAGGACGCCAGCGCGGGATCTTCCACAAACGCGAATCGTTATCGTTTAATATCCGTCCAACAGCCGGCCCGCGGGTCGGCGGCAGGAGGTCTCATGATCGTGTGCGTGTGCAATCGGGTGTCGGACCGCGACATCAACCGGCTGGTCAGCGAAGGCGTGTCGTCCTTCGAGGAGCTGCAGCTGGCCACCGGCGCGGCCACCTGCTGCGGCCGCTGCGAGAGCTGCGCGCGCGACACCTTCGAGCAGGCGCAGCACCTGCACGGCCGCATCCACGCGCAGCTTCACCTGGATACCGTGCACCCGCTGCCTGCCCCCAGCATCCCGTTGGTGCCGGTCGCGGCCCGTCCGGGGCATCACGAGGTGGCGGAGGCGTCGCTCGCCACGGCCTGATCGGCCAGTCCGGGCTTCCCGAACAGAAAAGCCGGCTTGCGAGCCGGCTTTGTCTTGCCTGGGCGGGCGGCGCCTGCACGGCGCGGCGCCCGGGTGCGGGCTGGCCTTCAGCGCCCCAGCGACGACTCGAGCTTGTGCACCATCTCAATCAGGCGCGGCCGGGCTTCGTTGAGCAGGAAGTCGCGTGAGATCTGGAAGGCCGGACCCGCGCAGCTGATCGCCATGATGGGCAGGCTGCCGCCCGGGTTGAAGGCCACGGCGATGCCGTTGACATCGGGCTGCAGGTCGCCGAAGGAGCAGGTGCAGCCCAGCGTGCGGTAGTCGTCCATGGCCTTGAGGATGCCGTCGCGGATGGCCGGCCAGGCCTGCTCGTCGTACTCCTGCACGCGCTCCATGATGTCGTTGCGCTCGCGCTCGCTGGTCACGGCCAGGTAGGCGCGGCCCATGGCCGAGGTGGTGATGGGGATGCGCGAGCCGACATCCTGGCTCAGCGTGAGCGCCGAGCTGCTGCGGCAGTTCTCCACATAGAGCATGGACAGCCGGTCCCGCGTGCCCAGCGACACCATGGCGCGCGAGTAGTCGGCCAGCTCCTGCATCAGCGGGCGCGCCAGCTGGCGCACGTCCAGCCGCGCCAGCACGGAGGATCCCAGCGACAGCGTGGCCGTGCCCAGCCGGTACTTGCCGCTTTCCTCGATCTGGATGAGGTAGCCGAGCTTGGTGAGCGTGGAGGTCAGCCGCGACACGGTGGACTTGGGCAGCTTGCAGCGCTGGGCGATCTCCTGGTTGCCCAGGGCCCGGTCACCGGTGCGGAAGCACGAGAGCACCTCCAGCCCACGGGCCAGCGCGGTGACGAAGTGGCGGTCTTCCTTGCGCTTGGGCTCGCGGCGGCGCACGACGGCCCTGGCTGCCGCAGCAGGGTCGCTGCCGGTGGGCGGCGTGGCGGCGTCAGGCTGGGCCAGGATGGGGGTGTCAGTGGTCGTCATGTCGGCGGCAGGTTCAAAAAATGGGTGCCAGTGTGTCAAGGGCAGGCGGCCCGTTTGCAAGGCCGCTTGCTGCGCAGCGGAACGCTGAGTGGCCAAGCAGGCGGCGAGGGGATCGCTGCACAGCAGAATGTCGGCCCGCTTCTGACGCGGCGCACGGCGCGCATGCTGGCATGGGCGACCGCCTGCGGCATCGGCGTTAACCCGCCGCCCTCCAGCATAGGAGCGTGCGGGCCTATGGCAAACCCGCAGACGCAGGTCTGCACAGCCAACGCGTCCGCTGCGACAATAAGCGACTATACCGGAACGGTGTTCCGCATAGCGGTACTTGACGGGTCTTTTGTGCACCCAACCGTCTCGGCCCCGCGCCCCTCCGACGCTTCTCCGTCAGAACCCACCATGGATCTTGACCTGACCCCCGACGACCTGGCCTTCCGCGACGAGGTGCGCGCCTTCGTGCGCGCCAAGCTGCCCGAGGCCATCCGCCGCAAGGTGACCCACGGCCTGCACCTCACGCGCGACGAGCATGTGCAGTGGCAGCGCATCCTCCACGAGCGCGGCTGGGGCGGCCCCGGCTGGCCCAAGGAGCACGGCGGCCCGGGCTGGACGCCGACGCAGCAGTACATCTTTGAGGAAGAGTGCGCCGCAGCCGGCGCGCCGCGGCTGATCCCCTTCGGCATCAAGATGGTGGCGCCGGTGATCATGGCGTTTGGCAGCCCCGAGCAGCAAAAGCGCTTCCTGCCGCGCATCCTGTCGGCCGAGGACTGGTGGTGCCAGGGCTACTCGGAGCCGGGCTCGGGGTCGGACCTGGCGTCGCTCAAGACCAAGGCCGTTCGCGACGGTGACCACTACATCGTCAACGGCCAGAAGACCTGGACCACGCTGGGCCAGCATGCCGACTGGATCTTCTGCCTGGTGCGCACCGATGCGCAGGCCAAGCCGCAGCGCGGCATCAGCTTCCTGCTGATCGACATGAAGAGCCCCGGCATCACCGTGCGGCCCATCATCACGCTGGACGGCGCGCACGAGGTCAACGAGGTCTGGTTCGAGGACGTGCGCGTGCCGGTGGAGAACCTAGTGGGCGAGGAGAACCAGGGCTGGACCTACGCCAAGTTCCTGCTCGGCCATGAGCGGGCCAACATCGCCGGCATCGGCATCGCCAAGCGCGAGCTCTCTCGCATCAAGCGCGTGGCCGGTGAGCGCAAGAAGGGCAGCCGCCCGCTGATCGAAGACCCGCTGTTCGCCGCGCGCATCGCGCAGGTCGAGATCGACCTGATGGCGCTGGAGATCACCAACCTGCGCGTGCTCAGCGCCGAGTCCGAGAAGCGAGCGCCCGGCCCGGCCGCCTCCATCCTCAAGGTCAAGGGCACGGAGATCCAGCAGGCGCTCAGCGAGCTGCTGCTGCTGGCTGCGGGCACCGATGCGCTGCTGTGGGATGCCGCGGCGCTCAGCGGCGAGCTGCCCCCAGCCGGCGAGCCCGGCGCCGACACCCCGCTGGCCGCGGCCTATCTGAACCTGCGCAAGCTTTCGATCTTCGGCGGCTCCAACGAGATCCAGAAGAACATCGTGGCGCAGACCATTCTCCAGCTGTGAGATCCAAGCAATGAACTTCAACCTCAACGATGAACAGCGCCAGCTCGACGACCTGCTGCGGCGCTTCGTGAGCAAGGACTACGGCTTTGAGCAGCGCAACACCATCCTGCGCAGCGAGGCCGGCTTCAGCCGCGACATCTGGCAGGCCTTGGCCGACCTGGGCGTGCTCGCCCTGAACGTGCCCGAGGACCACGGCGGCCTGAACGCCGGCCCGGTGGAGACCATGATCGTCATGCAGGCCCTGGGCCGCGGCCTGGTGCTGGAGCCGGTGGCCGCCAGCGCCGTCGTCGCCACGCATGCGCTGCGCGAGGTGGCCACGCCCGAGCAGCAGGCCGAGCTGCTGCCCGCCCTGGCGGCAGGCGAGCGCATCGCGGTGCTGGCGCATGAGGAGTCGGCCGCCGATGGCGACGTGAACCGCGTGGCCACCACCGCGTGGCGCGACGGCGACGGCTGGGTGCTCGATGGCCACAAGCCGGTGGTCATGCATGCGGCGGCGGCCGATGAGCTGCTGGTCTCGGCGCGCACCTCAGGCCAGCCGGGCGATGCGCAGGGCGTGTCGCTCTTCCGTGTGCCGGCCGGCACGCCGGGCCTGACGCTGCGCAGCCTGCCGACGGTGGACGGCCAGCGCGCGGCCGACCTCAAGCTGCAGGGCGTGCGGCTGCCGGCCTCGGCGCGGATCGGCGCTGGAGGCGGCGCAGAAGGCGGTGCAGCCGAGGGCATCCAGCTCGCGCAGGACAAGGGCCTGGCCGCGCTGATGGCCGATGCGCTGGGCGCGATGGAGTCGGTCTTCGACGCCACGGTGGACTACCTCAAGACCCGCCAGCAGTTCGGCCAGCCCATCGGCCGCTTCCAGGCGCTGCAGCATCGCGCGGCCGACATGGTGCTGCACCTGGAGCAGTCACGCTCGATGGTCATCCTGGCCACGCTGCGCGGCACGCAAGGGCCGGCCGCCGAGCGCGCGCGCATTCTGTCGGCGGCCAAGGTGACGCTGGGCCAGGCGGCCCGCTTCATCGGCCAGAACGCGGTGCAGCTGCACGGCGGCATGGGCATGACCGAGGAGCTCGCGCTCAGCCACGGCTTCAAGCGCCTGGTGGCCTTCGAGCTGCGCGGCGGCCAGACGGACGAGCACCTGGCGCGCTTTGCGCAGCTGTCGCGCGTGGCAGCCTGATCGGGCCCTCGCGATCGCGGCAAGGCGGCTCCTGCGGGAGCCGTTTTGCTTTCTTGTGTGGCAAGCGGCCCATGCGCTGGGGACGACACGATGCGCAAGCCGGGGCGCCCAGGCCGCCCGCTGCACGCGCAGGCCCCGCGCAGTAGCATGCCCCGCACCTTTAGCTGCCCACACGAGGACCCGCATGAAGCTCTACTACAGCAACGGCGCCTGCTCGCTCGCCCCGCACATCGCGCTGCGCGAGGCCGGGCTGCCCTTCGAGCTGGTGCGCGCCAGCACCAAGACGCACAAGCTCGACGACGGCACCGACTTCCACACCATCAACCCCAAGGGCTATGTGCCCGTGCTGGAACTCGATGATGGCCAGCGCCTCACCGAGGTCGGCGTCATCCTGCAGTACATCGCCGACCTGGCCCCGGCGGCCAAGCTGGCCCCGCCCTTCGGCACGCTGGAGCGCTACCGGCTGATGGAGTGGCTGAACTTCATCGGCACCGAGCTGCACAAGAGCTTCGGCCCGCTCTTCCATCCCGGCGCGACCGAAGAGGCCAAGACCGCGGCGCGGCAGAGCATCGCCAAGCGGCTGGACTGGGTCGAGCAGCAGCTGGCCGAGCCCGGCCACGAGCTGCTGATGGGCAGTCACTTCACCGTGGCCGATGCGTATCTGTTCACTGTCGTCAACTGGACGCAGTGGACGCAGATCGACGTGCAGCAGTGGCCGCACATCGCTGCCTACATGCCCCGCGTGCGCGAGCGAGCGGCCGTGCAGGCGGCGCTCAAGGCCGAGAAGCTGGTGTGATGCACGGGCCTGCGGCTCAAACCGGCTTGGCCACCATCAACCAGAAGACGACGAGGAACGCGATCAGCGCCGGCACGCCCAGTGCCACCCACACGCCGAAGAGCTGCCAGTAGCGCCGCGGCAGCAGCGTGCCGGTGGCCACCGCCTGGCGCGCGATGTCGCGCAGCTTGATCTGCAGCCACACCACCGGCAGCCAGCAGGCCGTGGCCAGCACATACAGGCCGATGGACCACTGCACCCACGGCGTGCTCACCGGGATGCCCGCCAGGTGCAGCATGTACCAGCCGCTCAGCGGCTGGAAGACGATGGTGCTGGTGGTGAAGATCGCATCGGCCCACACCACCAGGCCGACGACCGAGGCCACCACGCGCGGGTCGCGCCTGAGCGTGGCGAAGAACATGTAGAACGCGCTGCCGATGCCCGTGCCGAACAGCACGGTGGACGACAGGATGTGCAGCCATTTGACGATCAGGTAGCTCACCGGGGCCTCGCTTGGGGTGGCTCGAAGTGGTGCAGCAGGATCAGCACCGCCAGCAGCGGCAGGTTCTTCAGCACCGGGCCATACGGGTGCGCCCAGAACTGCGGCAGGCACAGGCTGATGACCACGGTGTAGAAGCCCATCAGCGCCATCTGTGCCCGCCACAGCCAGCGGCCGGGCTTGAGCAGCGTGAGGGCGCCCAACACGCCGTCCAGCGCCGCCGCGCCATACAGCGCCAGCAAGCCGGCCTCCCGCGACGCCAGCCAGCCCGGGCTGCCCGAGCCGGGGCCGATGCCGGTGGCGCGCAGCAGGGCCAGGCTGCCATCCGGGCCGTCGACCGGCCAGACGAAGGCCGAGACGATGGCGGTGACGATCCACACCGCGGCCACGCTTGCGCGCAGCAGCGGCAGCAGCCAGTTCAGCGCCGCCCGCGCGCGCAGGCCGTCGCGCCAGGCGGTGGGGATGAAGTGGTCGGCCGCACGCGGCTCGTGGCCCAGCCAGGCCGCCGTGTCGCCTGCATCGGCCACATTGCCGCGCTGCAGCATGCGCCAGGTGTCCTCATCGGCCAGCGCACCGGGCAGGTGGGCGGCGATGCGCACGGCCCACTCGACCAGCGGCGCGGGGAGGGCCACGGTCCACGCACGGCCCAGGCCCATCGCGCGGCGCAGCGTCAGCAGGTAGCTGCGCAGGGTCAGCGGCGTGGGGCCGACGACGGCGATGCGCTGCGATGCGTCAGCGCCCGCAGGGGCGCGGCCCTCCACCGCCGCTACCGCGATCTGCACCACATCGTCCAGGTGCACCGGCTGCACGCCCTGGCCGCCGCCTGCCGGCAGCGGGATGACGGGCAGGCTGGCCCAGGTGCTAAACATCGTGGTGCTGGCGCCCTGGGGCGAGAAGACCAGGGACGGCTGCAGCACCACCGCTTGCAGCCGCTCGGCGCGGGCCAGGGCCAGCAGCGCCTCGTCCGCGTCGCGCTTGCTGCGGTGATAGGCCGTCTGCCCGCCTTCATCCGCACCCAGGGCCGAGACCTGTACCACGCGCTGCACGCCGGCATCGGCCGCCGCCTGGAACAGCGCGATAGGCCCGCGCCGGTGCAGGGCGTCGAAGGTCTGCGACCCGCGCTGCTGCAGGATGCCCACGGCGTTGACCACCACATCGATGCCCGCCAGCGCGGGGGCCCAGTCCTGCGGCTGGTGGGCGCGGGCCATGTCGCGTTGCACCGCAGGCTGCCCCGGCCAGCGGCGTGCGGCAGCGTTGGGGTCGCGCACCACGCGCACCACGCGGTGGCCACGCGCGGCCAGCGCCTCACCGATGGCCGCGCCGATCAGGCCGGTGGCGCCGGTCAGCAGCACGCGCAATGAAGCCGGGGCGGGTGGTGGAAGGAGGGGGCTCATCGGCGGGTAAACGCGGCTGGCGAAGGGTGATGTCGAGGCTCGCCGGGGGGGCGGGACGGCGCACCCAGGCGGACCGACTCCTGTGCACCGTACGCATGAGCCGTGCTGGCTGATCTGCACTCAAGCCGCAGCCGCCCACGCGGAACACCGTTTGCCGTCGCCGGCAAGCCACATACCCCTGACGGCGCGCCGGGCTCGACCGCCGTTGGCCTCACCTGCAAGGAAGACCTCCATGTCCGCTCTCGATTCGATCACCGCCTCGCCCTCCCTGCGGGGTGCCTTGGCCCAAGCCGCGCTGTCCTCGGTCAAGCGCGCGGCTGTCAGTGGCACGCTGGCCGGCCTGCTGTCCATGGGCGTGATGGCCCAGCGCGGCCGGCGCGAGACGGGCAGCGCCATCGCCCCCATCAACGCGCCCAGCCACTGGGTCTATGGCGACAAGGCCTTGGTGCAGGACGCGGCCAGCCTGCGCTACACGCTGCCCGGCGCGCTCATCCACCAGGCCAGTGGCGTGTTCTGGGGCCTGCTGTTCGACCAGCTCCTGCGCGGCGGCGCAAGCCGCAACATCAAGCGTGTTGCCTTGGCCGCCGCCGGCACGACCGCCATCGCGGCGGCGGTGGACCTCAAGCTCGTGCCGCAGCGCCTGACGCCGGGCTTCGAGCGCCGGCTGTCCTCGCGCAGCGTCTTCCTGACCTACGGCGCCTTTGCCGTGGGCCTGGCGCTGGGTGGGCTGCTGCTGCGCCGGCGCTGAAGCGCCATGCCGGCACGACGGCGCATGAGGGGGCAGGCCGTAAGGCGTCGGCGGCCCAGTGCGCTCGGCCGGGACGCCACGGCACTCCGTGCCGACCGTGCGCCCTTGACGGGCGTTCTTGCGCAAGCCGCCCGGCCTTGTCCATGATCCGCGGATGACCCCTGATGCCAGCCTGATGCCCGTGCTGCTGCGCGGGCTGCTCATGTACATCGTGCTGCCCGTCTGGCTGCTGGCCGGCTGGGGCGACTGGCTGTGCCACCGGCGCGGCCGCATCGAATACACCGCCGGCTGGCGCGAGTCGCTGCTGCACCAGCTGCTGCTGCTGGAGACCGGCATCCCCATCACCATCGCCCTGCTGGCCCAGGTCAACACCCTGGTGCTGGCCATCGGCGTGGCCGGCGTGCTGGCGCATGAGCTCACCACCGCCTGGGACCTGCGCTGGGCCGGCAGCCGCCGCACCATCTCGCCGGCCGAGCAGCAGGTGCATGCGTTCCAGGAGGTGCTGCCGTGGGGCGCGCTGGTGGCGCTGATGCTGCTGCACCCGTCGGCCACGCTGTCGCTCGTCGGGGCCGCCCCAGCCGACTGGACGCTGCGCTGGAAGGACCCGCCGCTGCCCACTAGCTATCTGGTCGGGCTGGCAGTGGCCACGCTGCTGCTGGTGGTGGGGCCCTTCGGTGAGGAGCTCGTCCGCACGCTGCGCCGACGACCGCCGCGACGGGCCTGAGCCCGCCCGCGGCAAGGGGGCTCATGCCGCCACGCCGCGCCGCCCCATCACCCAGTTGAGCGCAAGGCCTGCCAGCAGTGCACCGCCAATCACTGGCGCCAGCGGCCGGTGCGCAGCGCGTTGCCGCGCCTCCTCGCGAAAGCCGCCGGATACGGCTGCCGGCTCGCTGGGCGCAAACAGGTTGCCCGAGGTGACCGGGGCCGGCTCGCCGTGGCGGGTGTGGTGGTCCATGCCGCGGGCCGCGATCCAGCCCGACAGGCGCGGCGCCAGCGCATGGCCGGCGCGCACCACGCGGGCCGAGCCGCCGATGGTCACCGCGCGCCGCGGCCACTTGGCCACCTTGACCATCGCCTGCGCCACCGCCTCGGGCGCGACCAGCGGCGGCATCGCACGCACCGTGGCGCCGGTGTAGTTGGCCGCATGGCGCATGCCCGGCGTGTCGACGAAGCCCGGGAAGATGTCGCAAACGTGGATGTGCGGATAAGCCGAGAGCTCCGCGCTCAGCGCCTCGGAGAAGCCGCGCAGCGCGAACTTGCTGGCTGAATAGGCGGCGGCATAAGGAGCCGGCGCCCAGGCGCCCAGCGAGATGGTGTTGATGAGCGTGCCGCACCCCTGGGCGATGAAGCCCGGCAGCACTGCATGGGCGCCGTGCATGTGGCCCAGCAGGTTGGCCTGAATGACCTGTTGGTGCGCCTCGATGGGCGTTTCCCAGAAGCGGCCCACCGCGCCCACGCCAACGTTGTTGATCCACACGTCGATGCCGCCGAAGAGGCTGACGGCCTCCATCGCCAGCTCGCGCACGGCGAGCGCGTCGGTGACGTCTGTGGGGACGATGAGGGTGCGCGCGCCCAGCGCCTCGCACTCCGCGGCCACCGCCTCCAGCGCGTCGCGACCGCGCGCAGCCAGTGCCAGCTGCGCCCCTTCGCGTGCGAAGGCCTGTGCCGCCGCCCGCCCGATGCCGCTGGACGCACCGGTGATCACCACCGTGTGCCCGCGCAGGTTGCCGTCGTAGCGCATGCTCGCCTCCTGGTCGATGTCAGCCCGAGTTGGCGGCAAGCGGTGTGCCGCGGCCGGTGCGGGGACGGGGCAGCGCGCTCAGCGAAGGCGGCCGGAAGGCACCCTGGCCTCACAGGCCGGCGAACAGGGGCAGCGGCTCCATGGCCTGCGAGGGCGCGGGGTCGGCCTCCTGCAGGGGGCTGAGCTGGCCGGCGCGCACGCCCAGCAGTCGCAGCCGGCGGTCCAGCGGGGCTCGCTTGAGGCAGCGGCCGGCCCACAGGCGGATGTCCGCGGCTGCGGTGACCGGCTGAGGCAGGCTGAGCTCGCGGGTCACCGTGCGGAAGTCATCGAAGCGCAGCTTGATGCCGATGTTGCGGGCCTTGACGCCCTTTCTCGCCAGGTCGGCGGCCAGCTGCTCGCACAGGCGGGTGAAGCGCTCGCCGAGCTGCGCGCGGTCCAGCCGCGGGTGCAAGTCGCGCTCGAAGGTCGTCTCGCGGCTGATGGACTTGGGCTCGCGGTGCGTGACCACGGGGCGCTCGTCGCGGCCGCGGGCGGCGTCCACCAGCCAGCGGCCGTAGGCGTCACCGAAGCGTGCGATCAGCACGGCGGGGTCCGCATGCGCCAGGTCGCCCAGGGTGTGCAGCCCCATGTCGGCCAGCTTGGCCGCGGCCTTGGGGCCGATGCCGTTGAGCGAGCGGGCCGGCAATGGCCAGATGCGGGTCGGGATGTCGGCCAGCGTGAGCAGCGTGATGCCGCGTGGCTTGTCCAGCTCGGACGCCAGCTTGGACAGCAGCTTGTTGGGTGTGATGCCGATGGAGCAGCTCAGGCCCGTGGCGTCGGCCACCGCCTGCTGCAGCTGCATCGCCACGCGCCGCGCGCCGGCCAGGGCATCGCCGACGTCCGCCTCCTGTGCGCCGGGCACATCGGTGAGGTCGATGTAGATCTCGTCGATGCCGCGGTCCTCGATCACCGGCGCGATGGCGGCTACCGCCGCCTTGAAGGCGCGCGACGCGCGCTTGTAGGCCTCGAAGTCCGCCGGCAGCAGGATGGCGTCCGGAGCGAGCTGGGCGGCCTTCATCAGGCCCATGCCGGAATGCACGCCGAAGGCGCGGGCCTCATAGGTTGCGGTGGTCACCACGCCGCGGCCGGCGTACTGCCGCAGCCGCGGCCAGCCGGCGGGATCGCGCTGCTGGGCATCCGCCGGCACCGCCCGCGAGCCGCCCACCACCACCGGCAGCCCACGCAGCTCGGGCCGGCGCTGCAGCTCCACGGACGCGAAGAAGGCATCCATGTCGAGGTGGGCGATGAGGCGGCGGGGCAGAACCGCCTCGGGCGGCTGCGGCGAGGGAGACGACTGCGGGCTCACCAGCGTGAGCTTACGCAGGATCACCGGCGTGGGCCGGCTGGTCGTTCACCGGGCCAGGCCAAGCACGGCCGGCGGGTGCGCCAGTGCGCTCAGGCGTGGCGCGTCACGCCTGTGGCACCAGCTCGGCCAGGCCCCGGTCGAGCAGCCACTGCAGTGCCGCTTCGGGCTCGGGCAACGGGGCGCCGTGGGTCAGCAGGGCGTCCAGGGGCGTGATGCCGTTGAGCAGCAGCAGCACGCGGCGCGGGGCCTCGGGCAGCAGGTCCGGGCGGTTGATGGCGGCGTGCTGGCCGCTGGATGTACGGCGGTAGACGGCGTTCAGGTGCGGCATGGCGGCTCTCGCAGGTCAAGCCGGGCGCACCTCGTGCAGCGGCGGCTCGGGCAGGGGGGGCAGACTGGTGTGCACCGCTGTGGGCGTCACCTGAGGTGGCTCGGAGCCGAGCAAGTTCAGCGCCATGGCTTTGGCCACGGCCTGGGCGCGGTTGGATGCACCGAGCTTGCGCAGGATCTTCTGCACGTGATTCTTGACGGTGAGGGCGCTGATCTGCAGGGCGTCGGCGATCTGCTGGTTGCTCAGGCCTTCGCGCACCCAGCGCAGGATCTCGCGCTCGCGCTCGGTGATGGCCGCGCCCGATGCGCTGCTGCGGCCGGCGCGCGGCACCAGGCCGGGGGCAGCCAGCGGGCCGCCCAGGCCGGACTCCATCGCATGCACCCGCAGGTAGGTGGCATGCAGATAAGGCAGCAGCAGGCCCAGGGCGCAGGCGGCGCCGTCACCGGGGGGGCAGTCGGGCGAGCCGAAGATGAAGAGTGTCTCCAGCTCGGCCGGGCGGCCGGGGCGAGAGACGCCGTGCACCAGCAGTCGTGCGAAGCCGGCATCGGCCAGCGTGGCGGCTGCGGGGTCGGCCAGGCGCCAGGGCTGCAGGTCGACCAGCGTGGGCTCCTGTCGGCCGTCTATCCACGACAGGGCCAGACGCTGGGTGAGCAGGCTGCGCGGCTCGGCCAGCACGGCCAGGGCTTCGGGCGGAACCGGAACGCTGTGCAGCGTCTCGAACACCAGGTCACGCCGCGCGCGGTCATAGACGCCGCAGACCGCAAGCTTGTGCGGCAGCAGCCGCTGCATGTCGGCCTGCGTCCACAAGAAGTACTGGTAGCGGCGCCGCACCTGCGCCGCGGCCTCGATGATGCGCAGCAGGCAGTCGGAGTGCTCCGGCGCGATGGCAGGCGGGTGCATGAAAACGGCTGTCCCTCTGGTCTTGTTGGTCCGGCTCCGGTCCGGGGCCGCCAACGGGTGGGGCCCGCATGGGTGGGAGCGGCCGCCGCATGCTAGGTAAGGGGCGTGACCGTTTGTTGACCCACGGCCCGCGGCATGAGCCGTTCGGGCCATGCCTGCCGACCCACCCCCCCACCCGAATGGATCAGGGCGAGACCGTCGGCCAGGCCGGCTTGCCTGGCGTGGCCGCCGCGGCGTCGCCCGATGCCGGGCCCAGGGCATAGACGGCCGCCTGGTCCGTGGCGCCTGATGCGGCTGCCGCTGCCGGCTGGGCAGCCTCTTCGCCCCGGAACACCCAGGCGTCATAGGTGGGCGCGCCCTCCACCTTGCGCAGCATGGCGGCCATGGAGGTGCTGTGCACGCCATGGATGCGCTCGTCGACGATCACCAGGCCCCACTGCGGCAAGCGGGTGATGGGGTCGCCATACAGCCGGCGCAGGTGCCGGCGCATCAGGCCGCAGCGACGGTCCTCAAGCAGGTCGGCCAGCTGGCGCGGGTACTCGACCAGGTTGGCGCAGCCGTTGACGTTGAGCGGAGCGGCATAGGCGGCGATCGCCTGGGCGATCTGCCGGCCGCGGAAGGCCAGCTCCTCCTCACGCTCACGCTGGGCCTGCAGCGCCCAGCTGCGCCCGGCGGCCGCCAGCACGGCGCCGCTCATGGCGATCCACAGCAGCAGCATCAGATACGAAAAGCCACGGCAGCGAGCACGACGGGGGGGCCGCCGCGCTGGCGCGCCCGCCTCAGTAGCTCTGGTATGGCTGTCCATCGCTGCCCTGCCCGCTGGCGCCGCTGCGCACGTCGGCCACGCCCGCGCTGTCCAGCGCCTGCTCGGGTGGCGGCAGCAGCACCCAGGTGTCGTTGCGGCCGGTGAGGGGGTCGTCGGGCACGCCGCGCAGGTAGCGGCGCTGCGCCAGCTCCTCCAGCGAGCCGGGGTAGCGGCCCTGGTCGGCCATGAACTTGTCGATGGCGTCGCGCATCACGTTCAGCGAGGTGCGCAACGTGGCCTCGCGGGCGCGCTCCACGCTCTTGAAGTAGCGCGGCGCGACGATGCTGGCCAGCAGGGCGACGATGGCCAGCACGACGATCAGCTCGATCAGCGTGAAGCCGCGGTGCATGCGATGCGCAGGTGCAGGGGCGCGCGGCTGCCTCATCGTGGTCATCTCTTGCCTCACCAGTCGCGGTAGGCCGAGCCGTCCAGCGCCGTGCGGGCGCTGCCGCTCATCACGTCGTACACGTCCTTGCCTGGCGCGGGCGCATCCGGCGGGCTGGCGTAGCTGCGCAGCTGCCAGGTCTGTGCGGCGGGCAGCAGCGGGTCGGCGAAAGGGTCGCGTGGCAGGCGGCGCAGGAAGTACAGCCGCGCGCCCTTGGGGTCCTTGATGTCGGGCACACCTTCGACCAGCGCCGTCAGCGTGGGCGGGTAGCCACTGTCGTCGATGCGTTTTTCGATGCGGCCTTCGTCCCAGGCGCGCTTGTAGGCGTCGATGGCGCTGCGGATGCTGCGCAGCCCCTCGCGCAGCTCGCTTTCCTGCGCGCGGCGGCGCTGCAGCTCCGCCAGGGGCATGGCGGCGCTGGCCAGGATGCCGACCAGCAGCACGACGACCAGCATCTCGATCAGCGTGAAGCCGCGGCGCGGCCCAGGCCAGTGCCAGCGTCGCGCGGCACCCGTGCCGCCAGCGCTGGTGTGCACAGCGGCGGCCAATCGGGCGCCAACGGGGCCGGTGGTGTGCAGCGCCGGCATGGCCGTCAGTCCCCACCGCCACTGCCGGGCTCGTCGGCGGGCGCCACCGGCATGGCGTCGGCGGCGTCGCCGCGGCCGAGGGGGCGCACCGTGACAGCCCAGGTGGCCGCCTGGCCGCCGAGCTGGAATGTGGCGCTGCCGCTGCCCGCGTCTGCCTTGGCCGTGAAGGCCAGGCTGCGCACGCCGCCGGCGGGCACCTGCAGCGGCACGCGACCGGGCATGGCGCCGGGCTCCTGGGTGTTGAAGAGCGAGCCGTCAAACAGCAGGTCGCTGTCCAGCGGCTGGCTGCCGCGGTTGCGCACGCTGATGCGAAAGCCGCTGCCGGCCGTCACCTCCTGCGGGCCGCCCAGCTCGGGCTCCCCGGCGGCGCTGCCTGGGTTGCCGCCTGCTTGGCCGCCGGCCTCACCCGGGCCGCCTGCGCCGGCCATGCCGGCGGGTGATGTCGGCGCGGCCCGGCCCGGGCGCAGCCTTGCCGTGCCCTGCCCGGCCTGCACGCCGCCGCTGCGCAGACGCACGCTGGCGGCTCCCGGCTGCTGGTCGGTGCCGGCGGCCACCGGGGCGGCGGCCAGCGCGGGCAGGGCCACGTTGCGGACGATGCGCGGGGTGATGAGCAGCACGATCTCCTGCTTGTCGCGCGTGTCGTTGCGCACGCCGAACAGGCTGCCCAGCACCGGCAGCTCCGACAGGCCCGGAATGCCGGCCGAGCCGCGGCGGTCGTTGTCGTTGATCAGGCCGGCCAGGATCTGCGTCTCACCGTCCTTCAGGCGCAGCGAGGTGCTCGTCTGGCGCGTGCCCACGCGGTAGGCGGTGGAGCCGTCGGGGCCGGTCACGGTGCTGACCACGGAGCTGACCTCCAGCGCCACCTTGATGACGATGTCGCTGTCGAGCTGCACCTGCGGCTCCACCTCCAGCTTCAGCCCCACGTCGAGGTAGCTGACCGAGGACGACACGCCCACGTTGGCCGTGGCGGTGGTGGTGAACACCGGCAGCTTCTCGCCGATCTGCACCTTGGCCTTCTCGCGGTTGCGGGCGCGGATCTTGGGGCGCGCCAGCAGGTTGGCGCTGTCCAGGCTGCCGTTGATGCGAGCCACGGCCAGCGGGTTGGCCACATAGGCGCGCAGGTCGCCGCCATTGAGCTCGGTGACGGGGCCGGTGGAGCCGGGCAGGCCGTAGTTGATCGTGCTGGGCCAGCTCAGGCCCAGCTGCAGCAGCCGGTTGCTGGAGACCTCCATCACTTCGACGTCCAGCATCACCTCGGGCTCGGCCAGGTCGATGGACTCGATCAGCCGGTCCACCAGCCGCATGACCTCTGGCGTGTCGCGCACGACGAGCAGGTTGAGCCGCTCGTCCACGAAGATGTCGCGGCTCTTGGCCATGGTGCGCACCAGGGTCTGCGCCTGCTTCACGTCGGCATTGACCAGGTAGAAGCTGCGCGTGACCAGCTCCTGGTGCTCGCGCTGCTTGGCCTGGGTGTTGGGGTAGATGAGCACCGAGTTGTCGTTGAGCAGCTTGCGGTCGAGCTGCTGGGTGGCCAGGACCAGGCGCATGGCCTCGTCCACCGTGGTCTGGCGCAGGTAGAGCGTGATCTTGGTGTCGCCGCGCACGTCCTTGTCGAAGACGAAGTTGACGCCCGCGGCGCGCGACAGCGCCTCGAACACCGTGCGCAGCGGCGCCTCGCGGAACTCCAGCGTCACCGGCTTGTCGGCCGCGGCCAGCGGCAGCGCATCGCGCGTGGCATCGGCGCGCTGCTCCGTGATGCGGTTGAGCAGGCCGCGCGCGGCGGCGTCGCCCGGCTCCAGGTCGATCACCGCGCGGGCGGCGGCCTCGGCGCGGTCGAGCTCGCCGCGCTCGAAGGCGTCGCGCGCCTGCTGGGCCAGGCGCTGCTGGCGCTGCTGGCGGTCCAGCGCGTCGCGCATGGCGGCGGTGCGCGGATGCGCGGGCGAGACGGCGTCGATGCGTGCGAGCACCGCGCGGGCGCGGTCGGGCTGGCCGGCCAGGCGGGCCTCGTCGGCCTCGGCGATCAGCCGGGTGACGGTCGCCTCGCGTTGGCGCATGTAGGCCGCCCGCAGCGCGATGTCGCCGGAAGACTCGGCTCCAGCCTGCTGCAGCAGGGCCAGGGCCGCCTCGTGCTGGCCGGCAGCGGCCAGCTGCTCGGCCTGGCGCTGCGGCGTGGCGCAGGCGGCGAGCAGCAGCGCGGCGGCCAGCAGGCTGCAGGTCAGGCGAGCGGCGCGGGTGTGCGGCGCGCCGGCGGGTCGGGTCAGGGTCATGGTGTTTTCATCGCGACCGTCTGCGGCAACTGCAGCGGCAGGTAGGTGAGTTCCAAGCTGCGCGGGCCGACGCGCTCGATGCGCCACTGGCCGTCGATGACCTCGCCGGCACCCAGCACCCAGGTGGCCTGCGGGCCGGCGATGACCGCCTTGATCGTCATGGCCGCGGGGGGGCGGGGCGCAGCGCCCGCGGGTGCGGGTGCGGGTGGGCGCTCGCGCGCAGCCGGTCCATCGGCACCGGCCAGGGCTGCGCCGGGCTCCTCCCAGCGGCCGACGAGCTGATATGGAAACGGCGGCGCCACCGGCGGCGGGGGCGGCTCCTGCGCACGCGTGGCGGCTGGCAGCGGTGGGGGTGGCGGCGGGCCCCAGGCCGCGCGCGCAGCGTCGCCCAGGGTGGGCCAGTCGGCGCGGGCGGACCAGCGCGCGGTGTCGCGCCGCACGCCGGCCTGCAGCTCCGCCACGGCCCCGGCGCTGAGGCGCTCGCCGTGGGCATTGCCCCTTGAGCCGATTGATGAGCGGCTGCGCGGGTCCCTCGCCCAGCCATCCGTTGGGCCAGCCTCGCGGCTGGCCGCACCGGACGGGGCAGTGCGCGCAGATTGCGCATCGGCCGGGCGCGTGCGGGCGGTGGGCCGCGCCGCCTGGCCGTCATCGCCTTCGTCGCCGGGCAGGCTCAGCGACCACAGCGTCAGCGCGGCCACGGCCAGCAGCGCGACGAGCAGGCCCGGCCGCAGCCGGCGCGCAGGCGCCCCCGTGGTGGGTGATGGCGTGTCGTGCGGGCTCATCGCTCTTGGCGGCCTTCGGCCGGTCGGCCGGCGATTGCGGCGGGCACGCCACCGGTGCGGGCCTCGGCCTGCCTGCCGGTGGGCGGCGGCATCGGCACGTTGCCCTGCGGGCCCGGCATGGCGGGCGCGGCCTCGGCGTGGTGGCGCCCCGGTGCGGCTGGGGCCCGGGCCGGTGTAGACGTCGCCTGCGCCAAGGACTGCCGGGCCACCAGCGTGCGGTCGGCCGGCCAGCCATCGATGCGCGCCGACGCAGCGGCTGGCCCTGCCGGGCTGGCCGAGGCCTGGGAGGCGGTGCCGCGCATGCTGGCCGTGCCCCTGTCCGTGGGCGCGACCGGCGCCGGGCTGGCCGGCGCGGCGTCCTGCCGCACCCACAGCGACCAGCTCACACGGGCCTCGACGATGCCGGCCTGCGCATCAGTGCGCTTGAGCGACAGGCCATCCAGGCTCAGCGCGGGCTGCTGCGCCAACACGTCGGCCAGCCAGCCGCGCACGGCCGCGTAGTCACCCCGCACCGGCAGCGCGACCTCATGGCGCAGCACGCCGGCCAAGGCCGCGGGCTGCACGCGGTAGGCGGCCGATTGCACCTGCAGCCCGGCGGTGCGGGCGCGCTCCAGCACGTCGGCCAGAGCCGGCGCGCGGTCGGCCCGCCCCGCCAGGCGCGACTGCACCGCCGCCAGCGTCTGCTGCGGCGTAGCCGGGCGCTGCGACGCGGTGCGCGCCGCGGCCCACAGGGCGCGCCGGGCTTGGCGGGTTTGCGTCTGCAGTGCGGCGGTCTCGGCCTCGCGCGCCGGCAGCTCCACCCAGGTCAGCCAGGCCGCCCAGGCCAGCAGGGCCAGGCCCATGCCGCCGGGCAGTCCCAGGCGCGCGGGCAGCGTGGCCAGAAGCGCACGAGCGTCGATGGCCGGCACCCCGCCGGCCCGCAGCCGGCGCCA
The DNA here is from genome assembly GCA_049321005.1 of Pseudomonadota bacterium. Classification (GTDB taxonomy): domain Bacteria; phylum Pseudomonadota; class Gammaproteobacteria; order Burkholderiales; family Burkholderiaceae_C; genus Aquabacterium. The sequence goes on along the minus strand of JBMOQL010000001.1, from coordinate 360,199 downwards.
GGCGACTGTGGCTCTCACCGTACGGCCTCCATCGCATCCGCCTCATCCGTGCCGGGGCGCAGCCGGGCCAGAAGGCGCACGCGTAGCGGCAGGCCGCCTGGGGCCTGCGCCAGCGTCTCGCGGCTGAGCAGCAGCACGTCGTCGAAGGCGGGCGAGGCATCCAGAGCCTCGACCAGCCGCCAGGCGGTGGCATCGTCGGCCACGGCGGCTTCCAGCGTGATCTGCGCGGCGCCGCTTTCGGGCACCTCGTGCGCCAGGGAGAGCAGGGCCACGGCGGGCGCAGGGCCCGAAGGGGCCGGGCCGTCCGCGGCGACCTGCGCCACACCGGCCTCCACGCCGCCCAGTACCGCGCCCCAGGGATGGGCCAGGCGCTGGATCAAGGCGCGCGCCTGTTGCAGCGCCGCTGCGGTGTCGCGGTCGGCCTCAGCTGCTGACGTGCGGCTGCCTGCGCCCGCACCGCGCTGGGCCCCTGCCTCGACTCCTGCACGCGCCTGGGACGCCGGCGCGGAGCGGCCCGACTCTGCTGGGGCGGCACCGGGGGCCGCCGCATCGCGGGCCAGCCGGCGCTGCAGCCGCTGCACCTGCTGCGCCTGCGCCTCGGCCTGGGCCTGATCGGCCAGCAGCCGGGCGTGCTCGCGCTCGGTCACCACCACGGCCAGCGCGCCGGCCACCAGCAGGCCCCAGGAGCCACGCCACAGCCGCGTGCGCGGGCCCAGCAGGTCCAGGTCGTCGGCCCAGCTCATCGCGCCGGCTCCGGCACGGTGGTCAGCCAGGCGCCGCGCGGCGGTGAGCCCCCGGGCCCGGTGTCGGGCCCTGCCAGGTCGATCCCGCCGATGGCCGACGCCGGCACGTCGCGCGGCAGGCGCTGCTGCCATTCGCCGTCCTGCGGCTCGCTCCAGGCGCGCTGCAGCACGCGGCCGCGCGCCTGCAGCACCGTGATCCAGCCGGGCTCGCGGGCCAGCCAGACGCGGGTCTGCCCGTCATCCTCCGGCACCTGCAGCAGCCAGGCCTGCGCCGCCGGTGCCCACCAGGGGCTCAGCGACAGCAGCCGCACCCCGTGCTCCCGCGCGGCGGCCTGCAGCCCGGACACCAGCACGCGCGGGGCGGCACAGGCCAGCGGCACGTCGGGCTGGCCAGAGGCCGCCACCGTCCAGCCCGTGGTCTGGCCGCCATCGCCTGCCGCGCCCCAGCTGCCGAAGTAATGCGCCAGCTGGCGGCCGGCATAGTCGCGCAGCTCCGCCCGGGCCAGCGCCGCGGGCGCCACGCAGATCTGCACCAGCGCCGCGCCCAGGCCCAGGTGCAGGCGCGAGCCCGCCTGTTGCGCGCACCAGCCGGCAAAGGCCGCGCAGGCCGCATCCGCATCGGCATCTGTCTGTGCCGCGCCCAGCGCCAGCCGGTGCGGCCGCCATGACGTGCGCAGGCTGCGCCGCCAGCGGTCCAGCCAGGGCAGGCTGCGAGGGATGTCGCCGACGCCGGCCACGGCGTCCTGCGGTGAGGGCCCCATGCCCGCCGCGGTGCGCGGCAGGGCGGCAGGCCCGACCGGTGTCCGGTTGTCGCCGGTCGGCACGCCGACGCTCGCCCCCGGGCCGTGCAGCTCGCGCATCGCGCCGGCTGCGCCCCCGCCCACCGCGGCCGCAGCCGCCTCAATCGACCAGCGTGACACGGTTGAGCTCCTCCAGCGTTGATTCGCCGCGCAGCACGCAGGCCACGGCGGCGTCGCGCAGCATGCGCGTGCCCGATGCGCGGGCATGGGCCTTGATGGCGGTGAGCGCCTGGCGCTGCACGATGAGGTCGCGCAGCACGTCGTCCATCACCAGGATCTCGGCGATGGCGCGCCGGCCGCGGTAGCCGCTGTGGCGGCAAGCCGGGCAGCCCACGGCGCGCATGAAGCGGCCCCGGCCATCGCGATCGACGTCCAGCGGCAGGCCCGCGGCCTTCAGGTCGGTCGGCGCGGGCCGCCAGGGCTGGGCGCACTGCATGCACAGCTTGCGCATCAGCCGCTGCGCCACCACGCCGTTGAGCGCCGCCACCACGTTGTAGAGGTCCAGCCCCATGTGCATGAAGCGGCCGATCACGTCCAGGCTGCTGTTGGCATGCACCGTGGTCAGCACCAGGTGGCCGGTCAGCGCGGCCTGCGCGGCGATCTGCGCCGTCTCGGCATCGCGGATCTCGCCCACCATCACGCGGTCCGGGTCGTGGCGCAGGATGCTGCGCAGGCCGCGGGCAAACGTCAGCCCCTTCTTCTCGTTGACCGGGATCTGCACCACGCCGGGCAGCTGGTACTCCACCGGGTCTTCGATGGTGATGAGCTTGTCGCGGCCGTCCTGCGTCTGCGCAATCACGGCATAGAGCGTGGTCGTCTTGCCGCTGCCAGTGGGCCCGGTCACCAGCAGCATGCCGTAGGGCTTGGCCGCCAGGCGCAGGATGTGGTCGATGTCATCGACATCGAAGCCCAGGCCCTGCAGCGTCAGGCCGGCGCGGTCCTCGGCCAGCTTGCCGCGGTCCAGCAGCCGCACCACCGCGTCCTCGCCGAAGCTGGTGGGCATGATGGAGACGCGGAAGTCCACGTCACGCTCGCCCGATCCGGTGTTGATGCGCCGCTTGAAGCGCCCGTCCTGCGGCAGCCGGCGCTCGCCGATGTCGAGCTCGGCCACCACCTTCAGTCGCGACACCAGCTGCTCGGCCATCTCGCGCGTGGGCACCTCGCCCACCTTCTCCATCACGCCGTCCAGGCGGTAGCGGATGACCATGCCCTGCGCGGTGGACTCCAGGTGCAGGTCCGACGCCTGCGCCTTGAGCGCATCGAAGAGCGTGGCATCCAGCAGCTTGACCACCGGGCTGCTCTGCGTGGTGATGCTCTGGATGGACAGCTCGACGCCCTGGGCCGCGGCCGTGGCGGTGATCGCCTCGCCGCCGTCAAAGCCGGCCATAGCGGCATAGGCCTGCTCGCCCTCGGCCAGCCAGCGCGCCAGCTCGTCAGGTGCAATGGCCTGCCAGTGCACGCGCTCGCCACGGGGCAGGCGGCGCTGCACGGCGGCGCGCAGCAGGTCGTCGTCGGGCGTGGGGGTCAGGGCCAGCCAGCGCGGCGGGTCGACCGATTCGTCACGGGCCAGCACCACGCCCAGGCGCATGGCCTCATGCACGGGCCAGGTGTCCCAGCAGGGCCGGGCTGGCGAACCACCGGCCGCGGGCAGCGGGGCCGCGGTCGTGTCGTGCGCGGGCAGGGGCAGGATCTGAGCGTTCATCACTGGATCTGGTCGAGCACCTGGAACATCGGCAGGTACATCACCACCACCACGCCGCCGATCACCAGGCCCATGACCATCATCAGCACCGGGTTGACGACCTTGCCCACCCAGTCGGTGAAGCGCGTCAGCTCCTCGTCGTAGAAGGCGGCGGCGCGCTCCAGCATCGGGCCCAGCTCGCCGCTGCGCTCGCCCACGCGCAGCATGCGCAGCGACACGGGCGTGACCAGGCCGTGGCGCTGCAGCGCATCGGACAGCCGCACGCCCTCGCGCACCGCCTGCGTGGACGCCAGCAGCGCTGGCCTCAGGCCCGAGCCCACCAGTTCGCGCGAGGCCTCCAGCGCGGCCACCACCGGCACCCCCGCCTGCAGCAGCAGGCCCAGTGTGCGGTAGAGCGCGGCCAGCTCCATCAGGCGCAGGCGCTCGCCCACCTTGGGCGTCTGCCACAGCAGCGCTTTGGCCCTTGCCCGCATGACCGGCGAGCGCGCCGCCATGGTGATCAATACCGCCAGTGCACCCATTACGCCCAGCGCGATCAACGGATGCCCGGCCACCCCCTGGCCCACGGCCAGCAGCACGCGCGATGCAATGGGAAGCTCCCCGCCCGTGTCCGCATAGACCTGCGCGAAGCGCGGCACCACGAAGACGGTCAGGAAGCCCAGCACCAGCAGGCTGGCCACGATGAGGATGGCGGGGTAGATGGACGCGCTGACCAGCTTGTCGCGCAGCGCGCCCAGCCAGGCCAGATACGCGGCCTGCCGGCGCAGCGCATCCGGGATCTGCCCGGTGCGCTGGCTGGCCTCCACCGTGGCGACGAACAGCGTGCCGAAGGCCTGCGGCTGCGCGCGCAGGGCCTGGGCAAAAGTCTGCCCCTGCTCCAGCGCAGCCATCACGCTGTCCAGCACCGCGGCCACGGCCGGGGCCGATTCCTTCTCGCGCAGCGTCTGCACGGCCTCAAAGAGCGGCAGGCCCGAGTCCAGCAGCACCGACAGCTCCTGGCAGAACAGCCGCAGCGGGAAGGGCGTGCGGCGTGCGCTGCGCAAGGCCCAGGCGGGTCGCGCCGATGCGGCAGCCGGCGCCCCCTCCAGCGCGCGCAGGGTCAATACATCGACCGGCCGCACGCGCAAGGCAGCAGCCACGGCCTGCGGCGACGCGGCCTCAATCACCGCCTCGGCCACGGCACCGCCCGGCCCATCGGGGGCCGGGGCGGCAAGGTAGCGGACGGCGTAGCGCGGCATGGGGGGCGAGGTGGGGCGAGCGGCATCCGCGGCGCGGCAGGTCAATACGGCGGGCGAACCGCGCAGGCATGCAGTCGGAGGAAGCGGCGGAGGTCGGCGGCAGGGCGGAGCAGCGGGCGGCAGCCGGCGGGAGAAGTGGTTGAGGGAGGGCTGAGGGAGAGTCGAGGGAGGCGGGAGGCGGGAGGCGCAGGCAGACGGCAGCAAGGCCGGTCAGGCAGCAAGGCGAGCAGCTCAGTCAGACATGCGAACACAGCCCGGCGTCAGTCCCGGCGACACCAGCCAGCCGGCGCCGCAGCGGCAGCAACTGCCCCGCTCACCAGGAGGCCACGTCCTGGTTCTCGCCATCCCCGCCTTCGCGGCCGTCCTTGCCGAGGGTGGCCAAGTCGTACTCGCCGTGCTCGCCCGGCGAGCGATAGACATAGTCCCGCCCCCAGGGGTCCTGCGGCACGGCCTTGCTCAGGTAGGGCCCGGCCCAGCGCGGCTCATTGCCCGGCTTGCTCCACAACGCCGCCAGCCCCTGCTCCGTGCTCGGATAACGGCCCACGTCCAACCGGTACTGATCCAGCGCCTTCTGCAGCCCATCCATCTGCGCCCGCGCCGCCTTCACCTCGGACTTGCCCATCTGCTTGAACACATTGGGCCCCACGATGCCGGCCAGCAGGCCGACGATGACCAGGGTGACGAGCAGTTCGAGCAGGGTGAAGCCGCGCGCCCGCGACCGGTGGGCAGCGCAACGGGGCAGCACGGCGCAACACGAGCGGGCGCCTGCAGGGAAGACATCCACGGCATTCATCGCGGCGGATGCTAGGTAGGCGCTGTGACAGCGGCATGACCCGAATGGGCCATGCCCGCCAGCCCGCCTGCTCGGGGGGATCGGCTATTGCGCCGGCACCTGGACCGCCCGCAGCAGCTTGAGCTTCTCCCTCGCGTGCTTGAGCTCTTGGTCTGCCGACCGCTTGCGCGACATGGCCGGGTAGCGCCGCATCTCCACACGCCGGGCGGCGGCCAGCTACTTGCCCGCCAGGCAGGTGTCTCGCTCCCGAGGGGGAGTGCGCCGTGTGCTCATCTTTCCAAGAATCCGCCCTGCGGTTCGCACCGCACGCATACACCTTATCAACCCAGGGAGTACCTCATGTTCAAGCGCATCCTCACCACCCTCCTGGCCCTGGCCGCCACCGCCGTCATGGCCGTGTCGCCAGTCGACATCAACAAGGCCGATCAGGCGCAACTGGAGTCGGTAGCGGGCATCGGCCCGGCGATGGCCGGCAAGATCCTCACCGAGCGCAAGAAGGGGGCGTTCAAGGACTGGGCCGACGTGATCGACCGCGTGTCGGGCATTGGCGAGGGCAATGCGGCCAAATTCGCCGGCGGTGGGCTGACGGTCAACGGTGCCGGCTATCAGGGCGGTGCGCCGGCCAAGACGTCGGGCAAGACGGCCCAGGCCGACAAGGGGGCAGACAAGGCCCGCGTGGCCAGGGCCGGCAAGACGGACTGACGCGGCGAGCGAGCCGTCAGCGCGGTGCCCGCACCGTCTCACTGTGCATGAGCGGTCAGCGTGGTGCCCCGAGCCGGTCACTGCCGGCACCACGCCAGTCCGTTACCGTGATCGCATGCGCCGCCCTCGCTGCGCCGCATCTCAGGCGCGGCGCATCGGCATAAGTGTGAAGCGGGCCGATAGGCCGGATTCTGTGCGGTCGCTGCGTCGCAAGACGCAGCGGCCGTGACCGCCATTCATCTGGGCCGCCCGTCACCGGACGGCTCGGTGCCATCTACCCGCACGCGCGACCCGGGCCGGGCCTCGCATGAGCCTGTTGCCAGGCTCACCGGAGCGTGCCTACTTGATGTTGCTGCGCGTAGAGATTGCCCGTTTCACCCGGCTCCCGGCGCTGCGCGCCGGGTCCCGCGGGGCGGGTGCCCCGCCCGCCCTTGCCCTTCTTGCGAAGGGTTCACCGAGCCGCTTGCGCGGCGCGGTGGGGCAGCCGACTCGTCTCTGTTGCTCTGATCCTCACCTCACGGTGGACAGCCGTTAGCTGCTACGCCGCCCTGTGCAGTCCGGACCTTCCTCCAGTGCGGCCTTTCGGCCTCGGCGCTTGCGCGCCGCCCCCTAAGGGTTGCACCAGCGGCGGTCTGGCCCGCTTCACCGCGCGATTATCCCGCGACGCCGTTGGCGACAGCGGCATGCGCCACCGACGGCTGCCATCACGCCACGTCAGCGGCGGACGCAACCGCGGCGCGCTCAAAGCCCCGCGCGCTCCAGGCTGGCGATGAAGGCCTGCGGGCCTTCAAAGCCGATGACGCGTGTGCCGGCCCTCTCGTGCCCCTGCCGGTCGAAGAAGACGATGCCCGGTGGGCCGAAGAGGCCAAAGCGCTTGAGCAGGGCGCGGTGCTCGGGCGTGTTGGCGGTGACGTCAGCCTGCAGCAGCACGGCGCCGGCCAGACGGGCGCGCACGGCCTCGTCGCTGAAGGTGAGGTGCTCCATCTCCTTGCAGGACACGCACCAGTCGGCATAGAAGTCCAGCATCACCGGCCGGCCGGCGGCGGCCTGCAGCGCGGCGTCCAGCTCGGCCTCGCTGGCGATGCGCCTGAAGGGCAGCGCCGCGGGCTGAGCCTGGGCTGATCCGGCGCCGGTGAAGGGCGCCAGCGGCTGCCAGGGGCTGCGCGCGCCGGCCACGGCGCCGACGATCTGCGTGGCAGCCAGCACGGCCAGGGCCAGGCCGGCGCCCTTGGCCGCGCGGTGGCGCAGGCTGGCGCTGGCACCCAGCGTGTCAAAGGCCCCCAGGAAGGCCGCGGCCAGCCCCAGCCACACCGCGGCCAGGCTCAGGACCGCCCACGCTGGCAATACCGGCTGCACCAGCCACCAGGCCACGGCCAGCAGCAGCAGGCCGAAGACGGTCTTGACGCGCTCCATCCACGGCCCCGCCCGGGGCAGCAGCGCGCCGGCCGAGGCACCCATCGCCAGCAGCGGCAGGCTCATGCCCATGGCCATGGCAAAGAGGGCCACGCCGCCGATGACCACGTCGCGCGTCTGGCTGATGTAGACCAGGGCGCCGGCCAACGGCGCGGCCACGCAGGGGCCGACGACCAGGGCCGAGAGCATGCCCATGCCGGCGGCGCCGGCCAGCGTGCCGCCGCGCAGCCGCCCGGAGGCCGCGCTCAGCCGCGTCTGCAGCGCAGCCGGCATCTGCAGGGTGTAGACGCCGAACATCGACAGGGCCAGCGCCACCAGCAGCAGGCCGAAGGCGCCCAGCACCCAAGGATTCTGCAGCCAGGCGGCCAGGCCCTCTCCGGCCAGCCCGGCGGCCACGCCCAGCAGGGTGTAGACCACGGCCATGCCCAGCGCATAGGCCAGCGCAAGCAGGAAGCCGCGGCCCTTGCGGTGCGGCCGGTCATGCGCACCGCCGTGGCCGATGAGGATGGACGACAGGATGGGCACCATGGGCAGCACGCAAGGCGTGAAGGCCAGCAGCAGCCCGGCCAGCAGGAAGGCGCCGGCGATCGGCAGCAGCCGGCCTTGCTGCAGCACAGCCTGCAGGCGGCCGATCTCCCCCGAGGAGCCTGGCGCGGGCGAGTCCCCAGCCGCTGCGGACTCCAGCGCACCCGCATCCGGCGCAGCCTGAGCCAGCATGGCGCCCGCGGTATCCACGCCGGTGGCGCGTGCCTCGTCAGCCGTGATGGGTGTGAGCGCCAGCAGCTGCCCGCCCTCGCCTGCGGTGGCGCGCAGCACGTGCACCTGGGGCGGGTAGCACAGCCCGGCCTCGGCGCAGCCCTGCGAGCGCACCAGCAGCCACAGTGGCGCGCCGGCCGGCGTGGCGGCGTCCAGGCGCAACTGCAGCACGGCGCGGCGGTGGTGCACCTCCATGTCGCGGCCGAAGGTGGCGTCGTGCTTGATCTCGCCGCGCGGCAGCGTCACTGTCACCGCCGCACCAGCCGGATGGGTGGTGACGCGGAACTGCTCGCGGTAGAGGTAGTAGCCGTCGGCGATGCCGAAGACCAGGTCGGCCGCGCCGTCAGGCCGCACGTGGGCGCCCAGGCGAAAAGCCTGCTCGGGGTCGAGGAAGTCCTCGGCGCGGGCGGTTCCGGGCGGGGCGAGCAGGAGCAGGCCCAGCACCACGGACAGCAGGGCCCGCCAGATCAGGCCGGCAGCACGCGAGGGGCCGCGCGGGCCGGCGGGAAAGGCGGAAGGGAGCAAGGCAGCAAACGACATCGACATCGCGGCGCCGGCCGGGCAGGCCGGTGGCGAACCGGGCAGGGAAGAAGGCCGGACCGGATAAAAAGCCGGCCCTGGCCCGGAAGCGGCGCGCGCATCCTAAGCTGGTGGAGCCGTGGGCGCCGGTTGGGTTCCCGTGGCAGCCGCACGCCGCGCGCGCTGGCGTGTGGGCGGCCACGGCCTGCCTTACCGCAGCAGGTCCTCCAGCACGCGCAGGTCGGGGTGCCACTGCTCCTCGATAAAGGGCGAGATGGGGTGCTGCATCTGCCGCAGCCGCTGCAGGCCGTCGTGCAGGTCGAAGGCCATCACGCAGTGGGGCAGGCCGCCGATGTGGGCCATGGGAAAGGCCTGGCCGTCCAGCAGCAACTCCAGCCCCAGGGCCTTGTAGCGGCGCACCATCTTCTCTCGCGCGGTGATGACGAAGGCGCGCACCTGCAGCAGGTGGCCGGTCAGCGCCATCGCCTTGAGCAGCCCGCGCTGCGGCGCGTCGCGCTTGTAGTCGGCATCGACCACGTAGCGCGTCACCTCGGCGAGGTGGTGGCCGTGCAGCTCGGCCGGCAGGTCCACGCTGGCCTGCACCGCCAGTGGCTCGCAGCGGTTGGTGCGCACGCGGGAGGAGCCGATCAGCGCGCCGGTGGCCTTGTCGCGCGCGGCGTAGAGGAGCGTGCCGGGCGCCTCGTCGGCCGGATCGGGCCGCGCGAAGTGCGCGCCCAGCCCGGGCAGCACACGCTCGTAGGCTCGCCCGCGCAAGGCGCGCACCTCGGCCAATTCCTGCGGCGTGCGCACCAGGCTGACCGTATAGGCCAGCTCCACCGGCTGCGGCCCGGCGGCCGCAGGACGGGGCGTAGGGGTAGGCGCTGGCGCGGCCCGCGCAACGGGCGGGACATCAGCCGTGACGGGGAAGGGCGGGATCAGGGCGAGCGGTGCGGATGGCATGCAGGCGAAGAGAGGGCAGCTCTCGGTCAAACGGGCGTTTGGGCGACTGTAGGCACAGCTGCTTGACCTACGCGTGACCGACTTCACGCCCGGATGCGTGAACAATCACCGGTGCCCCGGATCGAGGGGGGCCCGCCGGCCTGCCGGGGCTGTGCGAAAGTGGGTGGCCCGGTCAGCCTTGCCGATGTGGCGCCACCTGCCCCGGGGCAAGCCCCGCCCCGCCCCGGCGTGCGCCTTGCCGGCCGACCTCTGCCTTCCCGACCCCCCGCGCTCCGCCATGTGTCAGCTCCTGGGCATGAACGGCAACACGCCGACCGACATCGTCTTCAGCTTCACCGGCTTTGCCACGCGCGCGGCCGAGCATGCCGACGGCTTCGGCATCGCCTTCTTCGAGGGCAAGGGCGTGCGGCTGTTCGTCGACGACTGCCCGGCCAGCCGCTCGCCGGTGGCCGAGATGGTCAAGCGCTATCCGATCAAGAGCCGCCACGTCATCGCCCACATCCGCAAGGCCACGCAGGGCCGCGTCGGGCTGGAGAACTGCCACCCGTTCGTGCGCGAGCTGTGGGGACGCTACTGGGTGTTTGCGCACAACGGCGACCTGAAGGACTTCCAGCCGCACCTGCACGCCGCCTTCCGCCCGGTGGGCGACACCGACAGCGAGCGCGCGTTCTGCTGGCTGCTGCAGCAACTGGCCAAGGAGCATGCCAGCGTGCCCGACGTGCCGGCGCTGACGGCCACGCTGCGCGAGCTGCTGCCCACGCTGACGCGCCACGGCACCTTCAACTTCATGCTGAGCAACGGCGATGCGCTGTGGGCCCACGGCTCCACCAAGCTGCACTACGTCGTGCGCCAGCATCCCTTCGGCGTCGCCCGGCTGCAGGACGAGGACATGGCGGTCAACTTCGCCGAGCACACCCAGCCCGGCGACCGCGTGGCCGTCATCGCCACCGAGCCGCTGACCTGCGACGAGCAATGGACGGCGTTTGCCCCCGGCGAGCTGAAGGCCTTCGTGGGCGGTGAGCCGGTGGCGTGAGGGACTCTTTGCATTCCGCGGTTTCGGGAATATTGCGGTCTACGCGGCCCGGAGGCCGGCCGGGGTGCCGGCGCGACAGCGTTCCGCCTGCGATGGTGGGCGCGGGCGGCCGGGGCGGGTGGGCAGGTCGGCTTCAAGTGCGGCGCCGATGCCTGCGGCATCGGTCCCCTGCGCTTCTCGCCACCCCGGGCAGGCTGCGGTGGCTTCGGATCCGGCCCTGAACGGGCCGGCCCATAAATCCTCCTCGCCTGGTCCAACGCCTGCGGCGCTGGACTGCCCCGGTGCGGCTGCGATGCTCGGCACCGCACAGGCGCCGCCCTTCCCACCCGCCCCAGCCGCTTGCGTGAGGGATGCAGCCTGCATGGCTATCGATCGCGGCGCTCCATGAAGCCGAGGCGGCCGTCGCACCGCCGCTATCTCCGCGGCACGCCACCGACGATGACGGCGCGCCGGCACCCCGGCCGGCTTGCGGGCTCGCTCCGGCCACTGCACGCACAAACCCGATCACGCCCTCCAGCAAGGCGGCAGCGCCCGGTACGCCGCTTGCCGAGCCCAGCGGTCAACCCACCCCACAACCGCAACCGGAGCCCGCCATGCCCAAACGCCATCACCTCAAGCCGCTGAAGGAACAGACCGTCGTCATCACCGGGGCCTCCAGTGGCATTGGCTTGGCCACGGCGCTGGGCGCGGCCGACCAGGGCGCGCGGCTGGTGCTGGCCGCGCGCGACGAGGCCGCGCTCAACGAGATCGTGGCCGGCATCCGCGACCGCGGCGGCGAAGCCATCGCCGTGGTGGCCGACGTGGGCCAGCGCGCGGACGTGCGCCGCATCGCCGAGCAGGCCAAGGAGCACTTCGGCGGCTTTGACACCTGGGTCAACAACGCCGGCGTGAGCATTTGGGGCCGGCTCGACGAGGTGAGCGAGGAGGACAACCGCCGCCTGATGGACACCAACTTCTGGGGCGTGGTCTACGGCTGCGAAGTGGCCGTGGAGCACCTGCGCCACACCGGCGGCGCCATCGTCAACCTGGGCAGCATGCTCAGCGACGTGGCCGTGCCGCTGCAGGGCATGTACTGCGCCAGCAAGCATGCGGTCAAGGGCTACACCGACGCCCTGCGCCTGGAGATGGAGGAAGCCGGCATCCCGATCTCCGTCACGCTGATCAAGCCCGCGGCCATCAACACCCACTTCGCCGAGAACGCGCGCAACTACACCGGCCTGCAGCCCAAGCTGCCGCCGCCGGTCTACAAGCCCGAGGAGGCCGCCGCGGCCATCCTCTATGCGGCCGAGACGCCCATCCGCGACCTCTACATCGGCAGCGCCGCACGCATGTTCCACACCCTGGGCCATGCAGCGCCCCGCCTGATGGACCGCATCAGCGAGAAGTTCATGGTCAACGCCCAGCTCAGCGACCAGCCGGCGCGCAACGAGCAGGGCGCGCTGCACCAGCCCAACATGGTGGGCAGCGTGGATGGCGACACCGGCCACCGCGCGCAGCGCAGCGTCTACACCCGCGCCAGGCTCAACCCCAAGACCACGATGGCCGCCCTGGTGGCCGCCGGCCTCGCGGGCTGGTGGCTGGTGCAGCGCCGCCCGAGCGCCTTGCCCTTCGTGCGCGATGCCGGCGGCTGGCTCGTGCGGCGCGCGGCCAAGACGATGGCCCTGGCCGGCACGGTGGGCGCGGCCGCGGCGCCCGCAGCCGCCGCGGCAGCCAAGCCGGCGGCCGTGGCGGCTGCGCCGGCGGTGTAAGGGCCGCCCCTGCGGGGGCGAGGGCCGGGAGCCGCCCTCAAGCGCCGAGCCGCGCCCTGTGCCGCGCCACCTGCGCCCGCACCTGCTCGGGCGCCGTCCCGCCCAGCAGCTTGCGCGCCTCCAGCGAGCCGCGCAGCGTAAGGACCGCGTACACGTCCTCGCCGATGTCAGGATGGAAGCCGCGCAAGGTCTCCAGCGGCAGCGCGGACAGGTCCACGCCCTGCCCGATGGCCACCTTCACCGCATGCGCGACGACCTCGTGCGCATCGCGGAAGGGCAGGCCCTTCTTGACCAGGTAGTCGGCCAGGTCGGTGGCCGTGGCATAGCCCTTGAGCGCGGCGCGCTCCATGGCCTCGGGCTTGACCGTGATGCCGCCGACCATCTCGGCAAAGATGCGCAGCGTGTCGCGCACGGTGTCCACCGTGTCGAACAGCGGCTCCTTGTCCTCCTGGTTGTCCTTGTTGTAGGCCAGGGGCTGACCCTTCATCAGCGTGATCAGGCCCATCAGGTGGCCGACCACGCGGCCGGTCTTGCCGCGGGCCAGCTCGGGCACGTCCGGGTTCTTCTTCTGCGGCATGATCGACGAGCCGGTGCAGAAGCGATCCGCGATGTCGATGAAGCCGAAGCTCTGGCTCATCCACAGGATCAGCTCCTCGCTGAAGCGCGAGACGTGCACCATGATCAGCGAGGCGGCAGCGGTGAACTCGATGGCGAAGTCGCGGTCGCTGACCGCATCCAGCGAGTTCTGGCACACCGCGGGGCGGCCGGCGTCATCCACCATGCCCAGCGTGCGGGCCACGCGCTCGCGGTCCAGCGGATAGCTGGTGCCGGCCAGCGCGGCCGAGCCCAGCGGCAGCCGGTTCACGCGCTTGCGCGCGTCCGTCAGCCGCTCGGCATCGCGGGCGAACATCTCCACATAAGCCAGCAGGTGATGGCCGAAGCTCACCGGCTGCGCGACCTGCAGGTGGGTGAAGCCGGGCAGGATCACGTCGGCATGGCGCTCGGCCAGCTCCACCAGGGCCTTCTGCAGCTCGGCCAGCAGGGCCAGCAGGCCGTCGATCTCGCCGCGCAGCCACAGCCGCACGTCGGTGGCCACCTGGTCGTTGCGCGAGCGGCCGGTGTGCAGCCGCTTGCCCGCGTCGCCCACCAGCTGGGTCAGCCGCGCCTCGATGTTCAGGTGCACGTCCTCCAGCGCGAGCTTCCACTCGAAGGCGCCGGCTTCGATCTCGGCGCGGATGGTGTTCATGCCGCTCTGGATGGCCTGCCAGTCGTGCGCGCTGATGAGGCCCTGGGCCTGCAGCATCTCGGCATGCGCGAGCGAGCCCTCGATGTCCGCGCGCCACAGCCGCTGGTCGAAGAACACGCTGGCGGTGTAGCGCTGCACCAGCTCGCTCATCGGCTCGGAAAACAGCGCGGACCAGGCTTGGGATTTGGTGTCGAGTTGGCTCATGGGGCGGGGGCGCGAGACGGGGCGTGAGCAGTGCGCAAGGAATGCGCAAGGGGTGCGCAAGCGAAGCGCGGAGGGGCGCGAAGGGCAGGGAAGGGAGGCGGAAGGCCGCGGGTTGCAACGGCTTGCCGACCGCCGGCCGCGCTGGGGACAATCCCAGGATTGTAGGCAGCGGGCCTTTGCCGCAACGGCCTGCCGCAGCCCCCGCATGACGCCTGACTCCCCCTCCGCATCCCGCCCGTTCGCGCCTGATGGCCGCGGGGATGTCGCACCCAGCGAGCCGGCCACCAGCACGCTTTTTGCCTCCACCGGGCTGCACGGCGCCTCGCCGCCTTCGTCCACGCCGCAGCCGGCCGCGACGCTGGACGTGTGCCATGTCGGTGTCGTGCTGCGTACGCTGCTGGCGGTGCACGCGGCGGTGGCGCTGGGCGTGGCCTTTGCCTCGACCAGCTGGACGCAGGCCGCCTTCGACCTGCTGCTGGCCCTGTCGGTGTCCGTGCCCGCGGTGCTGTTGTGGCTGGTCTGCGCCTGCGCGCTGCGCCGCCCAGCCGATCGCCTGCGCCCCGCGGCCCAGCATGGCGCGATGGCGCTGCTGGGCGCGGCCTGCGCGCTGCTGGTGGGCTGGCCGCAGCACCTGTGGCTGGGCGATGCGTTCGCCTGGGCGCATCCGGCGGCGCTGGCGGCATCCGGCCTGGCCGCAGGCGCGGTGGTCTTCGAGTGGCTGCGGCTGCGCGCGCGTGCGCTCACGCCGGCGCTCACCGCCGCGCGCCTGGCCGAGCTGCAGGCCCGCATCCGGCCGCACTTCCTCTTCAATACGCTCAACACCGCCATTGCGCTGGTGCGTGTGGATCCGGCGCGTGCCGAGGCGCTGCTGGAGGATCTGGCCGAGCTCTTCCGCGTGGCGCTGTCCGACGTACGCAGCGCGGTCACGCTGGATGACGAGATCGATCTGGCCCGCCGCTACCTCGACATCGAGCAGATCCGCTTCGGCTCCCGCCTGAAGATCGACTGGGACCTGGACCCGGCCGCCGGCGCGGCCCGGCTGCCGCCGCTGCTGCTGCAGCCCCTGCTGGAGAACGCGGTACGCCACGGCATCGAGCCGGCGCCGGACGGCGGCATCGTGCGCATCAGGACCCGCGTCAAGCGCGGGCAGGCCCATGTGGCCGTGAGCAACAGCTACAGCGGCGCGCCTTCGCAACCTGGTCACGGTCTGGCGCTGGACAACGTGCGCGAGCGGCTGCAGCTCATGCACGATGTGGCCGCGCGGCTGGACACCGTGGTGCGCGACGGCGCCTTCCACGTGCGCATCGTCGTGCCGCTGGAGGGCTGATGCGCGTGACCCTGACCGTCCTGATCGTCGACGACGAGGAGCTGGCCCGGCTGCGCCTGCGCAGCCTGCTGGCCGACTGCACCGACCCGCCTGCCGAGGTGGTGGGCGAGGCGCCGCATGCGCCGGCTGCCGTGCAGTGGCTGCGCGATCACCGTGCCGACGTGGCGCTGCTGGACGTGCACATGCCCGGCGCCGACGGCATGGCCCTGGCCATGACGCTGCGCGATATCGCGCCCGGCATGGCGGTGATCTTCGTCACGGCGCATGCCGAGCACGCGTTGCAGGCCTTCGAGCTGGAGGCGGTGGACTACCTGACCAAACCGGTGCGGCGCGAGCGGCTGCAGGCGGCGCTGGCCCGGGCCGCGCGCCGCCTCCCGGCCGATGGCGTCGCTGCCGGCTCAGAGGCCCAGTCCGGCGACCTGCTGGTGCATGACCGGGGCCGGCTGCTGCGCGTACCGGTGGCCGAGGCGCTGTACTTCAAGGCCGAGCTGAAGTACGTCACCCTGCGCACTGCCGCGCACAGCTATGTGCTGGACGAGTCGCTGTCGGAGCTGGAACAGCGGCTCGGGCCGGCCTTCGTGCGCGTGCACCGCAACGCGCTGGTGGCCCGCCGGGCCATGCGTGCGCTGGAGCGCCGGCCGGATGAAGAGGAGGGGCCAGAGGGCTGGGCCGTGCGCGTGAGCCCGACGGACGAGTGGCTGTCCGTCTCGCGCCGGCAGGTACCGGCGGTCAAGGAGGCGCTGACGGGCAGGCGCTGACGCGCACCGGCCGTGCCCGCCGCTGCGCTCGCCGCCCTTCAGTCCTGGCGCGTGCGTGGCTTGCCGGCCGCCGGGCGCACGCCGCGCTCCACGCGGGCGTGCGCGTGCTGCCAGTTCAGCAGGTCGGCAACGAAGGACGGCGTCTCGGCCGCAGACGCATCGGACGCCACATCGGCCTGCACGTCGGCCCGTCGAGGCCCACAACCGCCAGGCTGCGCCCCACCCGTGGGCGCGGCCTGCACGCCATCGGTTGCGGCATGCGTCAGCCGGTGCAGCAGCGAGTTCGGGTCCAGGCGGCCCATGTGATGCGGGCGGCTCAGAAGCCGAGGCTGGCGAGCAGGTCGTCGACCTCGCTCTGGTTCTGGACGACGTCGGTGCGGCCCTCGGGGTTGACCACGGGGCCGTGCAGCGCGGCGTCAGTGGGGGCTGGCGCATGCGACGCAGTCAGCGTCGCCTCGACCTTCTGCTGCTGCTCGGGCGGGGCCGCCTGCACGAGCAGCTTGACGAGCTGGTTCTCCAGGTCGCTGGCCAGGGTCACGACGCGGGCCACCACCTGGCCGGTCAGGTCGTGGAAGTCCTGGGCCATCATGATGTCGGTCAGGTGCTGGTCGATGCGCGCCGTGGTCGCCTCGACGTCGGCGACGAAGTTCAGCACTGAGCCGCTGGCCACCGCACGCACCGGGTCGGCGACGATGGACTGCGCCATGCGCCGCGTCTCGCTGGCGATGTGCTCGTGCTCGGCCTTGGCCTGATCGACCAGGTTGAGCACGCGCTCTGCGGCCTGGCCGGTCTTGGTGGCGATGTAGCTCAGCCGGCTGCGCGCATCGGGCAGGTTGTCGGCGCTCTCGCGCAGCTTGGGCAGCACGCCCAGCTGGTTGAGCGTGTCATGCAGTTGCCGCGTCAGGTGGCCCAGCTGCTGGAAGATCTCCGGCGAGGTGGGCGGCAGCGTCATGTCGGCGGAGACGTCATCGAGCTTCATCGCGGCATCCTTGGCTTGGGTGCAGTCAGGCCGTGGCCAGCTTCTGCATGATCTTCTGCACCTTCTCTTCCAAGGTGGCCTTGGTGAAGGGCTTGACGATGTAGCCGGCGGCGCCGGTCTGCGCGGCCAGCACGATGTCTTCCTTGCGCGCCTCGGCGGTGACCATCAGCACGGGGATGTGCTTGAGTGCGTCGTCGGCCTTCATGGCCTTGAGCAGCTCGAAGCCGTTCATGTTCGGCATGTTGATGTCGCTGACGACGAAGTCGAACTTGCCGTTCTTGAGCATGTTCAGCGCCACCTGGCCGTCCTCGGCCTCTTCGGCGTTGTTGTAGCCCAGCTCCTTGAGCAGGCCGCGGACGATGCGGCGCATCGTGGAGAAGTCATCCACGATCAGGAATTTCATGTCGGGGTTGTGGCTCATCGTCATCCTCGCGCGTCGGGTGGCGCATGGGGTGCGCGTCGTTGGCCGTGGGCTGCGCCGCGCTTGCTACGGTGGGTTATCGGCCGGCCGGCGGCCGGCTTGAGGGCAAGCCGTTGATGACGGCGGGTGCGCCGGCCTGTGCGGTGCCTGCCCCTGCCGGCCCGCTGGCCGCAGCCGCCGGCTCGTCGGTGGCCGTCGGCTTGAAGAAGCGGTCTTCCGCGTCGCGGTTCATCACGATGATGCTGATGCGCCGGTTGACCGGGTTCAGAGGGTCATCGCGGTCGAAGGGGTTGCTCGCGGCCAGGCCCTGCACGCGCACGATCTTGTCCGGCGGCAGGCCGGCGGCCATCAGCTCGCGGCGCGAGGCATTGGCCCGGTCGGCCGAGAGCTCCCAGTTGCTGTAGCCCCGCTCGCCCGCGCCAAAGGCCGCGGCGTCGGTGTGGCCCTCGATGGTGAGCTTGTTGGGCACCTCGGCCAGGATGGCGCCGATGGCACCCAGGATCTGCCGCATGTACGGCTGGACCACCGCGCTGCCGCTGTCGAACATGGGCCGGTTGAGCTCGTCGACGATCTGGATGCGCAGGCCCTCGCGGGTCATGTCCAGGCGGATCTGGTTGCGGTAGCCGGTCAGCTCGGGCGTGGAGTTGATCACCTCCTGCACGCGCTGCTTGAGGTGCTCCAGGCTTTTCGCTTCGGCCGCCTGCTGCGCCGCGCGCAGGTCCGAGAGGTTGTAGGTCTTCTTCGGCGCGTCGATGTCGCCGTTGCGCACCGCGCCGGTGCGGGCCGACAGATCCCGCCCGCCGCCGGTGATGATGGACGACGAATCCCCCGCGCCGCTGCCGCCCATCATGGCGATCTTCAGCGGGGCATTGAAGTAATCCGCGATGCCCTTCTTGTCGCCTTCGGTGGTCGAGCCCAGCAGCCACATCAGCAGGAAGAAGGCCATCATCGCGGTCACGAAGTCCGCATAGGCGATCTTCCACGCACCGCCGTGGGCGGCATGGCCGCCCTTCTTGATGCGCTTGACGATGATCGGCTGGAGCTTCTTGGTGTCGCCCGCCATCACTTGCCCCCAAGACGCCGGGTACGGCGTCGTCCCCCCGCGGGGGAGCGTTCGGCTTGGGACGGCCCGGCGCCGAACCGACTTGCCCTGGCGGTCACTTCTTGCCCTTCACGTGGCTTTCCAGCTCGGAGAAGGTAGGCCGCTCGGTGGAGTACAGCACCTTGCGGCCGAACTCCACGGCGATCTGCGGCGCATAGCCCTGCATGCTGGCCAGCAGGGTGGTCTTGATGCACTGCAGCTCCTTGGTGCCCTCGTCGAGCTTTTGCTCCAGCAGCGTGCCGATGGGTTCCACCACGGCATAGGCCAGCAGGATGCCCAGGAAAGTGCCCACGAGGGCCGAGCCGATCATCCCGCCCAGCACGGCCGGCGGCTGGCCCACCGAGCCCATGGTGTTGACCACGCCCAGCACGGCGGCCACGATGCCGAAGGCGGGCAGGGCGCCTGCGAGGGCCTTGATGGCGTTGACCGGGGTGTGGCCCTCGTTGTGGTGGGTCTCGATCTCGTTGTCCATCAGGCTTTCGATCTCGTGGGCGTTGAGGTTGCCCGAGACCATCATGCGCAGATAGTCGGTGACGAACTCCACCACGTGATGGTCGGTGCCCACCGTGGCGTACTTCTTGAACAGCGGCGAGTTGCCCGGGTCCTCGACGTCCTTCTCGATGGACATCAGGCCTTCCTTGCGCACCTTCTGCAGGATCTCGTAAAGCATCGCCATGAGCTCCAGGTAGCGCGCCTTGGTGTACTTGGAGCCCTTGAACATCATGGGCAGCATGCCCAGCACGGCCTTGAGCGTCTTGGGCTGGTTGGCCACGATGAACGCGCCGATGGCGCCGCCGCCGATGGCCATCATCTCGGTGGGCAGGGCGTGGATGATCACGCCGATGTTGCCGCCGTGAATGATGTAGGCCCCGAAGATGCACCCCAGGGCAACGAGATAGCCAATGATGACGAACATGGCGCGGTGAGAAGCTGGGTCCTGGCTGCCGGCGCTTGTGGCGCACGGCGCGGTCCTGCGGTTATCGACGTGGCGGGCCGCCCACTTGAGCGCGTGGGTGGCGTAGCGGCTGATCCCGGGCCGGCAGGCTTTGACGCCAGTTTGTGTGCAGCACGCCTCAGCTGGTGGGCCGAACAAGGGCCGCACGGCCGGCCAAATCACGCCGTTGCGGCGCTCAACCTGCAGGGCGGGCGGCGGCGGTGATGGAGACCGCAGAAAGAAAAACGGGCAACCGCAGAGGTTGCCCGGAAAGCACTCGATACGTGCTGGAGGAGACAAGCAGGACGCTCCGCCAGGGCAGCGTCCGACCGCTTTCTTCGGCCAGACCGCCCCTCGTCTTTAGGCCTTGCGGCGTGGCGTATTGCCGCTGCCGCCGGCCCCTGCGGAGCAAAACTGGAGAAACGTGAATTCCCGGGCAGCACGGCGCGCATGACCAGTGCGCCGCCCGCCGTAGGGCGATCAGTGCATGTGCAGGGCGCCAGCTGCGCGGCCCTTGCCGGCACGCGCCGGCGGGTTGCACAGGCCGCAGACGTACTGGCGGGCGATCTCGTGCGGATGGGTCACGAAGTGGCCGCCGCACTTGGAGCAGGCGGTCAGGGTCAGCATGCCGTTGTCGACGAACTTCACCAGGCGCCAGGCGCGGGTGATGGACAGCAGCGGCTCCAGCCCTTCGGCCTGGGTCTGCTCCAGGTAGAGGCGGTAGGCCTTGATGACCACGTCGATCTCGTCGATGGCCGCGACCTTGTTCAGGTACTCGTGGATGTTCAGGAAGAGCGAGGCATGGATGTTGGGCTGCCAGGTCATGAACCAGTCCGTGGAGAACGGCAGCTGGCCCTTGGACGGCGACTTGCCCGAGACTTCCTTGTACAGACGCAGCAGCCGCTCATAGGACAGATCGGTTTCCGATTCCAGCACCTGCAGCCGGGCGCCGAGCTGGATCAGCTCGATGGCGCGGGAGATTTGCTTGGCTTCGGTCAGGAGGCTCTTGCTGCGCATGGTGTCTCTTCCTTGAATATCTGTCGTCGTGTCGTCTGGCGGTGTCGCGGCTCTGGCGGCGCGATCAGGCGGCTTCGGCGTGGCGGCCGGCCATCAGGATGTTGGCGTGCAGGCGGCTGACCGATTCGTTGGCGGCCTTGCCGTGGTTGGTCAGCAGGCCCCAGACCATGTCGTCGTCGATGCGCATGCGGCACAGCAGCTGGTTGCCGGAGGCGACCTTCATCATCTGGGCCGGCGTCATCACGGCGATCAGCGCGGCGGTTTCCTCGGAGATACCCAGGCGAAACAGGGCTTGTTCGCGGTCCTGGCGGATCAGGCTCTGTGCGAGCATCAGGTACGACAGGTTGGTCTCGCGGATCTCCATCAGGATCTGCTCGGCGGTCATCGTGGTGGTGGTCATGGCTTGCTCTCCGTGTTGCTGTGGCTGTCTGTTCGTCGGCGGCGCTGCGTCGCATCACCGTGGAACGAATTCTGGGCAGCCCCCCTCAGGTTCTGAATAGGGAGCCCGCTGTAGAACCTGTCTGGTTCCCTCTGCGCCGCGTGTAGGAAGTTGCCTGACAAGCCGTCGGCGTCACGCGGAAAAGCGGCGAGGCAGCCGGCCAGACAAAAGCACCGCATCGCCCGCCTTGATTGGCGCTGGGGCAGGCAGTGAAGCTGGCGGGGCGTGAGCTGTGTCACGGCTTGCTCGGCCCTGGTGTGCCACGGAAGGGGTGAAGCGCTGGCTTTCCCCTCCCGCGGCCCGCGAGCCCATCCGATGGGCGAGCTAGCCGTCCTGTCGGATTCGGCCTGACGTGAAGAGTCGCCGCGTGGGGCCGAGACGAAGGAGGCGTACGGCCGATTCCTTCGCGGCAGCGGGTTCAAAAGCCGGCGTGCCGGTCAGGCCGGTCGGCATTTCGTCACGCTGTGGCAAGCGCACTGCGCGAGGCCGGAGCCCGGGCGGGGTGGCCGCGCGCCTGAGCGCAGCCGAGAAGCGCAGCGCGGGCGGCGGCGCGCGCAGCGCGCTTCAATGAACTGACTCGCCGGCGTATGTCCGAACGCAGCGAACGTCAGTGAGCGTAGTGAGTTCGACGGCGCGCCGCCCGCGCGAGCATCGCAGGGCACCCTCGCGCAGCGAGGGCAAGCGCTTGAAGCGCGGCCACCCCGCCCGGGCTCCGGCCGGGGAAGTCCGTCCAGCCCTATTCCGTCAGGCGGCCGCTTCCGGCCGCGACGCGGAGCCGGAAGCCGCCTGCGCCGGCAGAGCCAGCGTCACCGCCTTCTGCGGCCCGCCGGGGAAGGTGTAGCGGGCGATGCGCAGCAGCACCGTGCCGAACTGGCGCACGAAGGAGCCGGTGTTGTAGGGCACGTTGTACTTGCGGCAGATGGCCTGCACCTGCGGCGCAAGCTCGGCATAGCGCGTGGCCGGCAGATCGGGGAAGAGATGGTGCTCGATCTGGTGGCTGAGGTTGCCGCTCAGGATGTGCAGCAGCCGGCTGCCGCGCAGGTTGGACGAGCCCAGGATCTGCCGCAAATACCACTGCCCGCGCGTCTCGCCGGCCAGGCAGCTCTTGTCGAAGGTGTGGATGCCCTCGGTGAAGTGGCCGCAGAAGATGATGGCGAACGCCCAGACGTTGCGGATCAGGTTGCCGACGATGTTGCCCACCAGTACCGCGCCAGCCCAGGCCAGCGCGTCACCCATCGCCCAGCCCACGGCGGCGGCCACCAGCGGCCAGGCCACGTAGTCCTTGAGCGCCTGGCGGCCCATCTTGGCGCGCACCAGCAGCCATTGCGGCCGCACGTCGGACCACTTCTTGCGCTTGATGAGGATCTTGTCGAGCTGCATGTCGTGCACCGCGACGAACCATTCGAAGTACAGCGCCAGCAGCAGGGCGCGCAGCGGCTGGGTCAGGAACTGCGGCGTCCAGCGCAGGTCGCTCGACAGGCGCAGCAGCCCGTAGCCGAAGTCGCGATCCATGCCCCAGACGTTGGTGTAGTGGTGGTGCACGAAGTTGTGCGAGTGCCGCCACTCCTCCTTGGGGCAGGTGTTGTCCCAGTCGAAGTCGTGGCCCGAGAAGCGCGGGTCGTTCATGAAGTTGAACTGACCGTGCATCACGTTGTGGCCCAGCTCCATGTTGTCCAGGATCTTGGCGAGACCCAGGCAGACGCTGCCCAGCCACCACGTCGGCCAGAACCAGCCGCCGGCCAGCAGAAGGGCGCGCCCGGCCAGCTCCAGCAGGCGCACGCTCCACAGCACGCGGCGGATGTAGCGCGCGTCGGCCGCGCCCACCTTGGCCCGCGTGCGCTCGCGCAAGGTGTCCAGCTCATGTTCGAAGGCGGCCAGCTCCTCGGCCGTGCGCGGGCCGACGTTCAGGCGGGCGGGCGGGGAGGCTAGAGCAGCGTGGGACATGGCGTGCTTTCGGTGCGGTCGGATCGGGTGCGGGAGGCGCGGCGTGCGGGGGGGCAGCGCTCAGGGCGCGGCTTGCAGCGTCACGTCGCTCATCGCGGCGCTGACGCACAGGCGGATGCTTTGGCCCTCCCCGTCCAGGCGCTGGCCCGTGGTCAGGTCCACCACGCTGCCGGACTCCAGCCGGCAGGTGCATTCATGACAGATGCCCTGGCGGCAGCCGTGCTTGAGCGCCCGGCCCGCGGCCTCGGCGGCCTCCAGCAGCGACGTGGCCTGCGTGGCCTCGAAGCGGTCGGCCAGGCCATGCGGCTGCAGCAGGCTCACGTGATGCCGGCGGGCGGCATCGCCTACCACGGCGCGGGCACCGAACGATTCGGTGTGCAGCTTGTCGATGGCCCCGGCCCCGGTCCAGATGCGGCGTGCGGTGTCCATCAGCGGCGCCGGGCCGCAGCAGAAGGCCGGCAGGCTCGTCCAGCGCGGCTCGCAGGTGTCCAGCAGGGCGCGGTCGAGCACCCGGCCGCCGCGATCGGCGGGGCCGACGTTGGCCAGGCTGTCGATGGGCGCGTAGCGCAGCGCACGCCAGTCGTCGCTCAGCCGCTCCAGCTCGCCGGCGAAGATGCGGTCGCTGCGGCTGCGGGCGAAGTAGATCAGCGTCACCTGCGTGCGCGGGGCGTGTTCGCGCAGCCATTGCAGCATGGCGTAGCCCGGCGTGATGCCGCTGCCGCCGGCCACCATCAGCAGGGCCGGCGGCACGGGCTCAGGCAGGAGGAAGTCACCTGCCGGCAGGCCCACCTCCAGCACGTCGCCCACACGGGTTCGCTCGGTCAGCCAGCCGGACACCCGGCCCCCGGGCTGTCGCTGCACGGTGACTGCCAGGCGGTCGCGCCGGCCGTCGATGGGGCGGGGCGAATAGCTGCGCCGGTGGCGCACGCCGTCCATCTCCACCGTCACCGCCATGTGCTGCCCGGGCACGACGCCGGGAAAGGGCGAGCCGGCCTGCAGCACCAGCGTGCAGGCCGAGGCCGTCTCGGGGATGCGCTGGATCACGCGCGCCTGCAGCCGGTGCACGCGCAATAGCGGGTTGACCAGCCCCACCGTGTCATCGAAGGCATGGGGGCCGACGCCCAGATGGGTGAGCAGGCCGGACAGGCGGTTGGCAAGGGCGGGGTAGATCGAGCGCATGGTGCGGGCGTGATCGGCGCGCGCCCCCGCGCCGGGAAGCGGCTTCTGGCGGGGGGCGCAGGTGTTGGGTGCACGGCCGCTTATCCGGCCGGCAGGCTCAGGGTATCCAGCGGGCAAGGGCGACTTCAGCGGGATAGCCCGCAAGCGCGTCTGGATGCACCGGGTCACGGGGCCGGGGGCGCGGGCGTCACAATCCTAGGCTTTCGCTCTGCATCCTCCATGGCCCGCCTTCCCCGCCTGGCCGTGGCCGGCTGGCCGCATCACCTGGTGCAACGCGCCCATCCCGGCCAGGCCCTCGTGCACGACGACACCGACCGCCAGGCCTGGCAGCGGGCGCTGCGTGAGGGGGCGCTCAGCGCCGGCGTGGCCATCCATGCCTACGCGCTGCTGAA
This sequence comes from Pseudomonadota bacterium, assembly GCA_049321005.1. GTDB lineage: Bacteria > Pseudomonadota > Gammaproteobacteria > Burkholderiales > Burkholderiaceae_C > Aquabacterium. The sequence continues at coordinate 335,850 of JBMOQL010000001.1, read as the reverse complement.
CGACCGTTTCCACCTGGTGGCGACGCCGGAACGGCCGGAGTCGCTCAGCCTGATGATGCAGGCGCTGGGGCGGCGCTACGTGGCCATCTTCAACCGGCGCCACGGTCGCGCCGGTGGTCTGTGGGCGGGGCGCTTCCGGGCCACCGTGCTGGAACCCGAGCGCCACCTGCTGCCCGCCATGGTCCATGTGGAGCGCTGCCCGGTCGAGGCCGGCCTGGTGCGCGAGCCTGCGGACCATTCCTGGTCGAGCTGCGCCCACCACCTGGGTCGCCACCGCGACCCGCTGGTGGCCGACCCGAAGCTCTACTGGGCCCTCGGCAACACGCCCTTCGAGCGCGAGGCCGTCTGGCGCCGCCTGCTCGATGAAGGCTTGCCGACTGCTGACCGCGACGCCCTGGAGCAGGCCACCCATCTGGGCTGGGCCCTTGGCGGGGCGACGTTCCTCAGGCAGCTGGAGCAGCCTGGGACGCGCCCTCTGTCTCCGCGGCCCCGGGGGCGTCCGCGGCGCACCGGCTAGTCGGTCTGTCCCCAATAAATTCGCACCACAGCTGGGCGAGCATTAAATGAGGGTCAGAACCCATTTAAAACTGCTTGGGTTTGTCATCGGCTTGAAATATCCTCGGGACAAACCCTCTTGCCCACGAACTCCTTGAAGGAGCGCGCCATGACGCACCCTGCCACGCCGGCGGCCCCGGCTTCTGCCATCGAGATCGCCACCACGGCGCGCCAAGGCCTGTACAACCCGGCCAACGAGCACGACGCCTGCGGCGTGGGCTTTGTCGCCCACATCAAGGGCCAGAGGGCCCACAGCATCGTCCAGCAGGGCCTGAAGATCCTGGAGAACATCGACCACCGCGGCGCGGTCGGGGCCGATCCGCTGATGGGCGACGGTGCTGGCATCCTCATCCAGATCCCGGACGAGTTCTATCGCGCCGAGATGGCCCAGCAGGGCGTGGAGCTGCCCCCGCCCGGCGAATACGGCGTGGGCATGATCTTCCTGCCCAAGGAGCATGCGTCCCGCCTGGCCTGCGAGCAGGAGATGGAGCGCGCCATCAAGGCCGAGGGCCAGGTGCTGCTGGGCTGGCGTGACGTGCCGGTGGACCGCGACATGCCCATGTCGCCCACCGTGCGCGCCAAGGAGCCGGTGATCCGCCAGGTCTTCGTCGGCCGCGGCCCGGACATCCTGGTGCCCGACGCCCTGGAGCGCAAGCTCTACGTCATCCGCAAGACCGCCTCCAGCGCCATCCAGGCGCTCAAGCTCACGCACGGCAGCGAGTACTACGTGCCCAGCATGAGCTGCCGCACCATCATCTACAAGGGTCTGCTGCTGGCGGATCAGGTGGGCAAGTACTACCTCGACCTGCAGGACGAGCGCCTGACCTCGGCCATCGCCCTGGTGCACCAGCGCTTCTCCACCAACACCTTCCCCGAGTGGCCGCTGGCCCACCCGTACCGGATGGTGGCCCACAACGGCGAGATCAACACCGTCAAGGGCAACTTCAACTGGATGCGCGCCCGCGAAGGCGTGATGAAGTCGCCCGTGCTGGGCGATGACCTCAAGAAGCTCTACCCGATCAGCTTCGAAGGCCAGTCCGACACCGCCACCTTCGACAACGCGCTGGAGCTGCTGGTGATGGCCGGCTACCCGCTGGCCCATGCCGCGATGATGATGATCCCGGAGGCCTGGGAGCAGCACACGCTGATGGACGAGCGCCGCCGCGCGTTCTACGAGTACCACGCCGCGATGATGGAGCCGTGGGACGGCCCCGCCGCGATGGTCTTTACCGATGGCCGCCAGATCGGCGCCACGCTGGACCGCAACGGCCTGCGCCCGGCCCGCTACATCATCACCGACGACGACCTGGTGGTCATGGCCTCGGAGTCGGGCGTGCTGCCCATCCCCGAGAACAAGATCGTCAAGAAGTGGCGCCTGCAGCCGGGCAAGATGTTCCTGATCGACTTCGAGCAGGGTCGCATCATCAATGACGAAGAGCTCAAGGCCCAGTTCGCCCAGGCCAAGCCCTATCGCCAGTGGATCGAGAACGTCCGCATCAAGCTCGACTGCATCGAGGCCGAAGGCAGCATCGGCACCTTCCGCGAGTCGCTGCTGGACCGCCAGCAGGCCTTCGGCTACACGCAGGAAGACCTCAAGTTCCTGATGAGCCCGATGGCCGTGCTGGGCGAGGAAGGCACCGGCTCCATGGGCAACGACTCGCCGCTGGCGGTGCTGTCGGACAAGAACAAGCCGCTCTACAACTACTTCAAGCAGCTCTTCGCCCAGGTCACGAACCCGCCGATCGACCCGATCCGCGAGAACATCGTGATGTCGCTGGTGTCCTTCATCGGCCCCAAGCCCAACCTGCTGGACATCAATGCCATCAACCCGCCGATGCGGCTGGAGGTGGCCCAGCCGGTGCTGGACTTCAACGACATGGCCCGCCTGCGCGCCATCGAGAAGCACACCGGCGGCAAGTTCAAGCCCTACGAGATCGACATCACCTACCCGCTGGCCTGGGGCCATGAGGGCGTGGAGGCCAAGCTCGCCTCGCTGTGCGCGGAAAGCGTGGACGCCATCAAGAGCGGCCACAACATCCTGATCATCAGCGACCGCCACATGGACCGCGACCATGTCGCGATCCCGGCGCTGCTGGCGCTGTCCGCCATCCACCACCACCTGGTGCGCGAGGGCCTGCGCACCACCGCCGGCCTGGTGGTCGAGACCGCCACGGCGCGCGAGGTGCACCATTTCGCCGTGCTCGCCGGCTACGGTGCCGAGGCGGTGCATCCCTATCTGGCGCTGGAGACGCTGGTGGCGATGCACAAGGAGCTGCCGGGCGAGCTGTCGGCCGAGAAGGCCATCTACAACTACATCAAGGCCATCGGCAAGGGCCTGTCGAAGATCATGTCCAAGATGGGCATCAGCACGTACATGTCGTACTGCGGCGCCCAGATCTTCGAGGCCATCGGCCTGAACAAGGACATCATCGACAAGTACTTCCGCGGCACGCCGACGCAGGTCGGCGGCATCGGCGTCTTCGAGGTGGCCGAGGAGGCCATCCGCAACCACCGCGCCGCCTTCAGCGCCGACCCGGTGCTGGCCACCATGCTGGACGCCGGCGGCGAGTACGCCTGGCGCACCCGCGGCGAAGAGCACATGTGGACGCCGGACGCGATCGCCAAGCTGCAGCACTCCACGCGCTCGGGCAAGTTCGACACCTACAAGGAATACGCCCAGATCATCAACGACCAGTCGCGCCGCCACATGACGCTGCGCGGCCTGTTCGAGTTCAAGTTCGACCCGGCGCAGGCCATCCCGGTCGAGGAAGTGGAGCCGGCCGCCGAGATCGTCAAGCGCTTTGCCACCGGCGCCATGTCGCTGGGCTCCATCTCCACCGAGGCGCACTCCACCCTCGCCATCGCGATGAACCGCATCGGCGGCAAGTCGAATACCGGCGAAGGCGGCGAGGACGAGAACCGCTACCGCAACGAGCTCAAGGGCATCCCCATCGCCTCGGGCACCAAGGTGTCGGACGTCATCGGTGCCAGCCGCGTCGAAGTGGACTACGAGCTCAAGGCCGGCGACAGCCTGCGCTCGAAGATCAAGCAGGTGGCCTCCGGCCGCTTCGGCGTGACCACCGAGTACCTGGTCTCGGCCGACCAGATCCAGATCAAGATGGCCCAGGGCGCCAAGCCCGGCGAAGGCGGCCAGCTGCCCGGCGGCAAGGTGTCCGAGTACATCGGCAAGCTGCGGCACTCGGTGCCCGGCGTGGGCCTCATCAGCCCGCCGCCGCACCACGACATCTATTCCATCGAGGATCTGGCCCAGCTCATCCACGACCTGAAGAACGTCAACCCCAAGGCCGACATCTCGGTCAAGCTGGTGTCGGAAGTCGGCGTGGGCACGGTGGCCGCAGGCGTGGCCAAGGCCAAGGCCGACCATGTCGTGATCGCCGGCCATGACGGCGGCACGGGCGCCTCGCCCTGGTCGTCCATCAAGCATGCCGGCACGCCCTGGGAGCTGGGCCTGGCCGAGACGCAGCAGACCCTGGTGCTCAACCGCCTGCGCGGCCGCATCCGCGTGCAGGCCGACGGTCAGATGAAGACCGGCCGCGACGTGGTGATCGGCGCGCTGCTGGGCGCCGATGAATTCGGCTTCGCCACCGCGCCGCTGGTGGTCGAGGGCTGCATCATGATGCGCAAGTGCCACCTCAACACCTGCCCGGTCGGCGTGGCCACGCAGGACCCGGCGCTGCGCAAGAAGTTCACCGGTCAGCCCGAGCACGTCGTCAACTACTTCTTCTTCGTCGCGGAAGAAGCGCGCCAGATCATGGCGCAGCTCGGCATCCGCAAGTTCGACGACCTCATCGGTCGCTCGGACCTGCTCGACATGAAGAAGGGCATTGCCCACTGGAAGGCCAAGGGCCTGGACTTCAGCCGCGTCTTCTACCAGCCGGATGCGCCGGCCGAGGTGCCGCGCCTGCATGTCGCCGCCCAGGACCATGGACTGGACAAGGCGCTGGACCGCCGCCTCATCGAGAAGTCCCGCCCGGCCATCGAGCGCGGCGAGAAGGTGCAGTTCATGGAGGAGGTGCGCAACGTCAACCGCACGGTGGGCGCCATGCTCTCTGGCGAGCTGATCAAGCACCATCCCGACGGCCTGCCCGACCAGACTATCTTCATCCAGATGGAAGGCACCGGCGGCCAGAGCTTCGGCGCCTTCCTGGCCAAGGGCATCACGCTCTACCTGATCGGCGATGCCAACGACTACACCGGCAAGGGCCTGTCCGGCGGCCGCGTGGTGGTGCGCCCGTCGATCGACTTCCGCGGTAATGCGGCCGACAACATCATCGTCGGCAACACTGTGCTCTACGGCGCGACCGAGGGCGAAGCCTTCTTCCGCGGCGTGGCCGGCGAGCGCTTCGCGGTGCGGCTGTCCGGTGCCACCGCGGTGGTGGAAGGCACCGGCGACCACGGCTGCGAATACATGACCGGCGGCACGGTGGTGGTGCTGGGCAAGACCGGCCGCAACTTCGCGGCCGGCATGTCGGGCGGCGTGGCCTATGTGTTCGATGAAGACGGCCAGTTCGCCAAGCGCTGCAACACCGCGCAGGTCGCCCTGGAGAAGGTGCTGCCGGCAGCCGAGCAGGAGGCCACGGTGGATCGCGGCGTCTGGCATCGCGGCATGACCGACGAGGCCCTGCTGAAGAAACTGGTCGAAGACCACCATCGCTGGACCGGCTCGCTGCGCGCCCGCGAGATCCTCGACAACTGGGCCACGGCCATGACGCGCTTCGTCAAGGTCTTCCCGCACGAGTACAAGCGCGCGCTCGGCGAGATCCATGCCCGCCAGCAGGCCGACGCGACCATCGCCCGCGCCCGTGGCGAGGACAAGCCGGCGGCCAAGGGCCGCTCCGCCAAGACCAAGGCCTGAGCTGATTCAGCCGAGTCCGCACCGCATCTGGAGTTGAACCGAAATGGGAAAAGTCACCGGCTTCATGGAGTACGAGCGCCTGGAGGAGGGCTATGAGCCCGTCCCGGCCCGCCTGAAGAACTACAAGGAATTCGTCATCGGCCTCACCGACGAGCAGGCCAAGGTCCAGGGTGCCCGCTGCATGGACTGCGGCACGCCGTTCTGCAACAGCGGCTGCCCGGTCAACAACATCATCCCGGACTTCAACGACCTCGTTTACCGCCAGGACTGGAAGAACGCGATCACGGTCCTGCACTCGACCAACAACTTTCCCGAGTTCACCGGCCGCATCTGCCCCGCACCCTGCGAGGCGGCCTGCACGCTGAACGTCAACGACGAGCCGGTGGGCATCAAGTCCATCGAGCACGCCATCATCGACCGCGCCTGGGACAACGGCTGGGTGCAGCCGCAGCCGGCGGCGCACAAGACGGGCAAGACCGTCGCCATCGTCGGCTCCGGCCCGGCCGGCCTGGCCGCCGCGCAGCAGCTGGCGCGCGCCGGCCATGACGTGACGGTGTTCGAGAAGAACGACCGCGTCGGCGGCCTGCTGCGCTACGGCATCCCGGACTTCAAGATGGAGAAGTCGCACATCGACCGCCGCGTCGAGCAGATGAAGGCCGAGGGCGTCACCTTCCGCACCGGCGTGATCGTCGGTGCCCTGCCCGAGGGCTCCAAGGTCACCAACTGGGCGCAGAGCAGCATCAGCCCGCAGGAGCTGCGCGAGCAGTTCGATGCCGTGCTGCTGGCCGGCGGCGCCGAGCAGTCGCGCGACCTGCCGGTGCCGGGCCGTGACCTGGCCGGCGTGCACTTCGCCATGGAGTTCCTGCCGCAGCAGAACAAGGTCAACGGCGGCGACCAACTGCCCGGGCAGATCATGGCCACCGGCAAGCACGTCATCGTCATCGGTGGCGGCGACACCGGCAGCGACTGCGTCGGCACCAGCAACCGTCATGGCGCGGCCAGCGTCACGCAGTTCGAGCTCATGCCCATGCCGCCGGAGGAGGAGAACCGCCCGCTGACCTGGCCCTACTGGCCCTACAAGCTGCGCACCTCCTCCAGCCATGAGGAAGGCTGCCAGCGCGAGTTCGCCATCGCCACCAAAGAGTTCATCGGCGAGGGCGGCAAGGTCACGGGCCTGAAGACCGTCCGTGTCGAATGGAAGGACGGCAAGATGAGCGAAGTGCCCGGCACCGAGCAGATCATGAAAGCCGACCTGGTGCTGCTGGCCATGGGCTTCGTCAGCCCGGTGGCTTCCATCCTGGACGCCTTCGGCGTCGACAAGGACGCCCGGGGCAACGCCCGCGCCAGCACCGACTTCACTGGTGGCTACCAGACCAATGTCGACAAGGTGTTCGCGGCGGGCGACATGCGCCGTGGCCAGTCGCTGGTCGTCTGGGCCATCCGCGAAGGCCGCCAGGCCGCCCGCGCCATCGACGAGTACCTGATGGGTTACAGCGAGCTGCCGCGCTGAGCCTGCGAACCACCGATCGGCTCTGCGGCCGGCAGATGCTCCCTCCTGCGGGCGCCTGCCGGCCGCGGCGCTTTCTCCTATGATGCTCGGCTGCCCGCGCGGTGCGTCGGCAGTTCTCGTGCCCATGTCGTCGCCCACGCCGTCCCCCGCCGCCCCGCTGCCTGCGCCGCTGGTGCAACTCCAGTCGGTCACCTGCGGCTATGGCGGGCGCGTCGTGCTGCAGGGCATCGATATCGAGATCCCGCGCGGCCGGGTGACCGCGCTGATGGGTACTTCTGGTGGCGGCAAGACCACCGTGCTGCGCCTCATCGGCCGCCAGCTCGCCCCTATCCAGGGCCGCGTGCTGTTCGACGGCACCGATCTGGCCACGCTGGACCGCCACGGCCTCCAGGCCGCGCGTCGGCGCATGGGCATGCTGTTCCAGTTCGGTGCGCTGTTCACCGACCTGTCGGTGTTCGAGAACGTGGCCTTCCCGCTGCGCGAGCACACCGACCTGCCCGAGCCGCTGATCCGTGACCTGGTGCTCATGAAGCTCAATGCCGTCGGCCTGCGTGGCGCGCGCGACCTGATGCCCAGCCAGATCTCCGGCGGCATGGCCCGTCGCGTGGCTCTGGCCCGAGCCATCGCGCTGGAGCCGGAGCTCATCATGTACGACGAGCCGTTCGCCGGGCTGGACCCGATCTCCATGGGCGTGGCCGCGCGGCTGATCCGCGAGCTCAACGACGCGCTGGGCGTGACCAGCATCGTCGTGTCGCACGACGTGGCCGAGACGTTTTCCATTGCCGACCGCGTCATCCTGCTGGCCAATGGCCACGTGGCCGCGCAGGGCACGCCGCAGGAACTGCGCGACAGCAGCGACCCGCTGGTGCGCCAGTTCGTCAATGCCGAGGCCGACGGGCCGGTGCGCTTCGAGCACCCGGCGCAGGCCCTGGAGGCCGACTTCCTCGCCCCAGCCGGAGACCGGCGATGAGGGCGCTGCACCCGTCGGCCATCGGCCTGGCCACGCGCACGCTGCTGGCTGACGTCGGCCATGCGGCGCGGCTGCTGCTGCGGCTGGTGCTGCTGTTTCCCGCGGCCTTCCGGCGCCCGCGCCTGGTGGCCGACCAGATCCACTTCCTGGGCAACTACTCGCTGGCCATCATCACGGTCTCGGGCCTGTTCGTCGGCTTCGTGCTCGGCCTGCAGGGCTACTACACGCTGCAGCGCTATGGCTCCAGCGAGGCGCTGGGCCTGCTGGTGGCGCTGTCGCTGGTGCGCGAGCTCGGCCCGGTGGTCTCGGCCCTGCTCTTTGCCGGCCGCGCCGGCACGTCACTGACTGCCGAGATCGGCCTGATGAAGGCCGGCGAGCAACTGGCCGCGATGGAGATGATGGCGGTCGATCCGGTGCAGCGCGTGCTGGCGCCGCGCTTTTGGGGCGGGGTGATCGCCATGCCGCTGTTGGCCGCCGTCTTCTCGGCCGTTGGTGTGATTGGCGGCTGGGTCGTGGGCGTGCTGATGATCGGCGTGGATGCCGGCGCGTTCTGGTCGCAGATGCAGAACGGCGTGGAGGTCTTCGCCGACATCGGCAACGGTGTCATCAAGAGCGTGGTTTTCGGCATCACCGTCAGCTTCGTCGCGCTGCTGCAGGGCTGGATCTGCAAGCCCACGCCCGAGGGCGTTTCGCGCGCCACCACGCGCACCGTGGTGCTGGCCTCGCTGGCGGTGCTGGGGCTGGACTTCATCCTCACCGCCATGATGTTCTCGATCTGACCAGGCTCTCCTCATGCAACGCTCCAAGCACGACATCTGGGTCGGCCTCTTCGTTCTCATCGGCGCGGCCGCGCTGGTCTTCCTGGCCCTGCGCGCGGGCAACCTGCTGACGCTGTCGTTCGACGACACCTACACGGTGACCGCGCGCTTCGACAACATCGGCGGCTTGAAACCCCGCGCGCCGGTCAAGAGCGCCGGCGTGGTGGTCGGCCGCGTGGCCAGCATCACGTTTGATGACCAGACCTTCCAGGCCCAGGTCGAACTCAAGCTCAACCAGCGCTTTGCCTTCCCCAAGGACAGCTCGGCCAAGATCCTCACTTCCGGGCTGCTGGGCGAGCAGTACGTCGGCCTGGAGCCGGGTGGTGACACGCAGAACTTGGCCGCCGGCGATACGATCCGGCAGACGCAGTCGGCGCTGGTGCTGGAGTCGCTGATCGGGCAGTTCCTGTTCAGCAAGGCCGCCGAGGCTGCGCCCCCCGTGGAGGGCAAGAAGTGATGCGCACCTTGTCCGTGCCCGTGTTGGCCGCCGCGCTGCTGGGCGGCTGCGCCACCGCGCAGCGCCCCGATCCGCTGGAGCCGGTCAACCGCAAGGTCTTTGCCCTCAATGAGGCGCTGGACCGCGCGGTGCTCAAGCCGGTGGCCACCCGCTATGTCGAGCACGTGCCGGAGTACGTGCGCACCAGCCTGTCGAACTTCTTCGGCAACCTGCGTGACGCCTGGTCGGCGGCCAACCTCTTCCTGCAGGGCCGGCCCAGGGACGGTCTGGACGAAGTGCTGCGCTTCAGCGTCAACACGGTCTTGGGCGCCGCCGGCCTGATGGACGTGGCCAGCCCGATGGGGCTGTACGCCCATCGCGAGGACCTCGGCCAGACCCTGGGCCATTGGGGCGCGGGCTCTGGCGCCTACCTGGTCCTGCCGCTGCTCGGCCCCTCCAGCCTGCGCGACGTCACCGACCTGCCGGCGGCGCTCTATCTGCAGCCGCAGAGCTTCGTCGATGACGACCTGACGCGGGGCATGCTCAACGCGGTCAACGTCGTCGGCCGCCGCGCCGATGCACTGCCGGCCACGCGCATGCTCGACGAGATGGCATTGGACCGCTACATCTTCACCCGCGACGCCTACCTGCAGCGGCGCCAGTCGCTGATCGAGCGCGACCGCCAGACCGACGAGGATGACGGGGGCGAAGACGACAGCTATCCGGCCCCGCCTGCCGATGAGGATGCGGCCGATGCACCCTCTGGCCCGCAGAGCCACCGGGGGCCCGAGCCGGGGCATGCATTGCACATGGCGGCGCACGGTGCGGGCGTCTCGCTGACCCGCTCCCAGCCGGCCTGGCCGGCTGCGCAGGCCGAGCTGGCCGTGCCTGCCGTACCGATCGTCGCGCCCGATCTGCTGCCGGCCGCGGCCGGCCACGTTGCCGCCCGTGTGCTGGGCGGCTGTTCCAGCGGGCGCTGCCTGCCCGCTGCTGCGCTCTGAGCCTGCGGCGGCCATCACGCTGCCCGAGCCGGCCTGTCACCTGCCCCACGATCCATCATGAAGAAGCTGCTTGCCTCCACCGCTGCGGCGCTTGCGCTGCTCAGCGGCGCGGCGCCCGCCCTGGCCCAGACCACCGCCGCCCCGGCGGCCACCGAGGCGCCCGCGCCCGACGTGCTGGTGCGTCAGGTGACCTCGCAGGTGCTGGATACCGCGCGCCGCGACAAGGCCATCCAGGCCGGTGATTCGCGTCGCATCCTGGCGCTGATCGACTCGATGATCCTGCCGCACATCGACTTCGATCGCATGACTGCGGCGGCGGCCGGTCGCTATTGGCGCCAGGCCACGCCCGAGCAGCGCACGCGGCTGCAGGCGGAGTTCAAGACCCTGCTCATCCGCACCTATGCCGGCGCGCTGTCGCAGGTGAAGGACCAGACGGTGGACTACAAGCCGCTGCGCGCGCGCGCCGGCGACACCGAGGTCACGGTGCGCACGGAGGTCCGTACCAAGGGCGAGCCGATCAATATCGACTACCGCCTGGCCCGCGGCAGCGACGGCCACTGGAAGATCATCGACGTCAACGTCGTCGGCGTCTGGCTGGTGGACAACTACCGCAACGAGTTTGCGCAACAGATTGCCGCCGGCGGTATCGATGGTCTGATCGCCAAGCTGGCCGAGCGCAACCGCAGCAACGCGGCCGGCGGTGCGTCGACCGGCCAGCAGGCCGCGCGCGGCTGAGCCGTTCATCGCCCCGGCCAGGCGCCTTCGCTTCAAGCCTTCGCCCTCAGGCCCATCCCATGCTCCTGCTGCCCGCCACCGTCACCCAGAAGGAAGCCGCCGGCGTGCTGCGCGTCTTCCGCGAGGCCGTGCAGCGCCTGCCGGCCGCGGATGAGCTGGTGGTCGATGCGTCGGCGCTGCAGCGCTTCGATTCGGCTGCGCTGGCGCTGATCCTGGAGTGCCAGCGCATGGCCCGCCGCCGCGGCTCGGCCTTTGTGCTGCGCGATGCGCCGCCCCGGCTGCTGGAACTGGCGCGGCTCTACGGTGTGTCGGCGCTGTTTGCCTCGGTTGTGCCGGCCGGGCAGCCCGGGCTCGCGGCTGCGGGGCCCCTCACCACTCCTGCGGCCAGCTGACACCGTCGCGCGCCACCAGCGCGCTGGCCGAGGCCGGGCCCCATGAGCCCGCCGCGTAAGGCCGCGGCCCATGCGGGTCGTCGCGCCAAGCCTGCAGGATGGGCTCCACCCAGCGCCAAGCCTGCTCCTGCTCGTCGGATCGCACGAAGAGGTTGAGCCGCCCGGCCAGCGCATCCAGCAGCAGCCGCTCGTAGGCGCCCACCCGGTCGGCCGGGAAGACCTTGTCGAAGTCCAGGTCCAGGAAGACCGGCGTCAGCGCATCGCTGGGCGCGCCCGAGCCGCTGGCTCCGCCCTTGACCGCCATCAGGTGCAGCTCCAGGCCGTCCTCCGGCTGCAGCTTGATCACCAGGCGGTTGGGCTGCACCGGGCCGGCGAAGATGCTGTGCGGCATCGGCCGGAAGTTCACGACGATCTGCGACTCGCGGCTGGCCAGGCGCTTGCCGGTGCGCAGGTAGAAGGGCACGCCGGCCCAGCGCCAGTTGCGCACCTCGGTGCGCAGGGCCACAAACGTCTCGGTGTGGCTGCCGGCCGGCACCTTGGCCTCGTCCAGATAGCCCTTGACCGGCTCGCCGTCGATGTGGCCGGCCCGGTACTGGCCGCGCACCACGTCGCTGCGCACGGTCTCCTCGTTGTAGGGCCGCAATGAGCGCAGCACCTTGAGCTTCTCGTCGCGCACCGCGTCGGCGTCGTTGCTCGACGGTGGCTCCATCGCGATCATGGTCAGCAGCTGCAGCGCATGGTTCTGGATCATGTCGCGCAGCGCGCCGGTGCGGTCGTAGAAGTCGCCGCGCGTGCCCACGCCCAGGGTCTCGGCCAGGGTGATCTGGATGTTGGCGATGCTCTCGCGTCGCCACAGCGGCTCGAACAGCACGTTGCCGAAGCGCAGGGCCATCAGGTTCTGCACCGACGGCTTGCCCAGGTAGTGGTCGATGCGCAGCGCCTGCTGCTCGCGGAAGGCCAGGCGCACGGCGCGGTTGATGTCCTGTGCGCTCTTCAGGTCGTGGCCGAGCGGCTTCTCCAGCACCACACGCACGCGCTCGTTGTTCAGGCCCTGCGAGGCGAGCTGCTGGCACACCTGTGGGAAGAGGTGGGGGCTGGTGGCCAGGTACATCAGCACCGTCTCGGCACTGCGCTCGGCCAGCCAGGCCTTCAGGCGCTTGTACGACTCCGGCTCGGCCAGGTCCATGCGCAGGTAGTGCAGGCGGTGGGCGAAGCTGTCGTATTCCTCATCGGTGGGCCGCTTGGCGGTGTCGGCCTCCTGCAGCTTGGGCCGCAGCCACTCGCGGTACTGCTCGTCGCTCAGCTCGTCCCGGGCCACGGCCAGGATGCGGCCCTCGGCATGCAGGAAGCCGTGGCGGTGCGCCTGAAAGAGGGCGGGCATCAGCTTGCGCCAGCTCAGATCGCCGGTGCCGCCGAAGAGGACGAAGTCGAAGCTCATGGACGGTTGGGTTGCAGGGCGGGCTGCTGCGCCGCCGGGAGGAGGGTGCTGCGCCCGAGTGTCGCATCGGTGAGCGAGGCCGCGTGGCCTGTCGGCTGTGCGGCAATCGGGCCGGTGCGCCGCACGGCGTCCCATGTTCACGCGGGCCGGCGCGTCGCTTGCCTGACACCCCGGCGGGCCACAATCGGCTGGCCGGGCGCGCACCACGGTGCGGCGCCGGCTCCTCCGCTTGCCGGCATGGCGCTCAACCCTGCCGGTCCCGCTCCGGCTCATCGTCTGCACCATGCCCAACCAGCTCGAACAGCTCAAGCGCTACACCACCGTCGTTGCCGACACCGGCGACTTCCGTCAGCTCGCCCAGTTCGCGCCGCAAGACGCGACGACCAATCCCTCGCTGATCCTCAAGGCGGTGCAGAAGGCCGACTATGCGCCGCTGCTGAGCGCCACGGTCGCCGCGCATGCCGCACGTGCGCTCGACGAGATCGTGGACCGGCTGCTGGTGCGCTTCGGCCTGGAGATCCTCAAGGTGATCCCCGGCCGCGTGTCCACCGAGGTCGATGCGCGGCTGAGCTTCGACACCGCGGCCACCGTGGCCCGCGCCCGCCGCGTCATGGCCCTCTACGAGGCTGAAGGCATCGCGCGCGAGCGCGTGCTGATCAAGATCGCGGCCACCTGGGAGGGCATCCGCGCGGCGGCCGAGCTGGAGCGCGACGGCATCCGCTGCAACCTCACGCTGCTGTTCTCGCTGATCCAGGCCGTGGCCTGCGGCGAGGCCGGCGTGCGGCTGATCTCGCCGTTCGTCGGCCGCATCTACGACTGGCACAAGAAGTCCGCCGGCAGCGCCTGGGACGAGGCTGCCCATGCCGAAGCGAACGATCCGGGCGTGCAGTCGGTGCGGCGCATCTATGCCTATTACAAGCAGTTCGGCATCCCCACGCAGGTGATGGGCGCGAGCTTTCGCAACATCGGCCAGATCCGCGCGCTGGCCGGCTGCGATCTGCTGACCATCAGCCCCGAGCTGCTGGCCCAGCTGCAGGCCAGCGATGCGCCGCTCGAGCGCGCACTCGACCCGCAAGCCCGCGATGCCGGCATCGAGCGCCTGCCGTGCGACGAGCCGGCCTTCCGCTATGCGCTGAACGCCGATGCCATGGCCACCGAGAAGCTGGCGGAGGGCATCCGCCTGTTTGCCGCCGATGCCGACAAGCTCGACGGCCTGATCCGCGCCCAGTGCTGAGCCTGCCCGGGCCGCCGCCGGTGCGCGGCTTGCTGCGCCCGCCGGTTTCCCTTCACCTGCTGACCCGATGACGACCTTCGCCGAGCCCGACTTCACCCGTTGCGATCAGGCCCTGGCCTGGACGGCCTTGCAAGGCCACTACGAGGCCCACGGCCGGGACTTCGACCTGCGCGAGGCCTTTGCGCGCGATCCCGAGCGCGCGCAGCGCTTCGGCCTGCAGGCGCCCGAGGTCTTTGCCGACCTCTCGCGCTGCCCTATTGATGTGGCCGGCACGCGGCTGCTGATCGAGCTGGCTGCGCAATGCGGCGTGGAGGCGCGGCGCGACGCGATGCTGGCAGGCGACGCCATCAACACCACCGAGGGCCGCGCCGTGCTGCACACGGCGCTGCGCGCCCCGCGCGGCGCCGCGCCGTTCAGCGACGAGGTGCATGACGAGCTGGAGCGCATGCTGGCCTTTGCCGAGGGCATCCGCAATGTGGCGGCCAGCGGCATCCGTGACATCGTCAACATCGGCATCGGCGGCTCGGACCTCGGCCCGCAGATGGCCGTGCCGGCGCTGGACGCCTGGACGCACCCGGGCCTGCGCCTGCACTTCGTCTCCAACGTCGACGGGCACGACCTGGCCCAGGTGCTGCGCCGGGTGCATGCGCACGAGACCCTCTTCGTCATCGCGTCCAAGACCTTCACCACGCAGGAGACCACGGCCAATGCCGAGACGGCGCTGCAGTGGTTCCGCGACCAGGGGCGCAGCGATGTGGAGCGGCACTTCGTCGCCTGCACCGCCGCGCCGCAGGTGGCTGCGCGCTTCGGCATCCAGACCACCTTCGGCTTCTGGGACTGGGTGGGCGGGCGCTACTCGATGTGGTCGGCCATCGGGCTGCCGATCGCGCTGGCCATCGGCGCGGAGGCCTTCCGCTCGCTGCTGGCCGGCGCGCATGCCATGGACCGGCATTTCGCCGAGGCGCCGATCGAGCACAACCTGCCCATCCGCCTGGGCCTGATGGATGTGTGGCTGCGCAACTTCTGCGGCGCCACCAGCCGCTGCGTGGTGCCCTATCACCACGGCCTGCGCCGGCTGCCGGCCTATCTGCAGCAGCTGGAGATGGAGTCCAACGGCAAGCGCGTCGACCTGGCCGGCCGGCCGCTGGCGCAGGCCACCTCGCCGGTGATCTGGGGCGAGCCGGGCACCAACGGTCAGCATGCCTTCTTCCAGATGCTGCACCAGGGCACGGACGTGATCCCGGTGGAGTTCATCCTGGTCAAGCACACGGCGCACGCCGGGCAGTGGAGCGCCGAGGTGCTGCAGCGGCTGGAGGCGCAGCAGCGCATGCTGCTGGCCAACGGCCTGGCCCAGGCGCAGGCGCTGATGCTGGGCAAGACGGCCGAGCAGGCGCGCGGTGAGTCCGTGCCGACCGCGGCACCGGATGCCGACCCCGACCTCATCGCCCGCCACCGCACCTTCCCCGGCAACCGGCCCAGCATCACGCTGCTGCTGGAGCGCCTGACCCCGCGCTCACTCGGCGCCTTGATCGCGCTCTACGAGCACCGCGTCTTCACCGCCGGCGCGCTGTGGGGCATCAACTCCTTCGACCAATGGGGCGTGGAGTTGGGCAAGGCGATGTGCAAGGACCTGCTGCCCCGGCTGGCCACGGGCGAGGTCGGGGGGCTGGACGGGGCGACCGCGGCGATGCTGCAGCGGCTGAGGTGAAGGGGCGGCCTGTCCCGGTCGTCTGCGCTCGTCGGAAGGCCCGGGTCAGGCAAGGCGCCGGGGTCGGTGTGTTGCGACGGCAAAGGCATGGGCAGCGCGCCCGCGCTTCAAGCGCTTGCCCTCGCTGAGACGAGGGTGCCCTGCGATGCTCGCGGGAGCGGCGCGCCGCAGAACTCACGGTGCTCGCCCCCTGGGGCGAGCTCCGTTCGGACATCTGCGGCGAGTCAGCTCATGGAAGCGCGCTTCGCGCGCCGCCGCCCCCGCTGTGCTTCTCGGCTGCGCTCAGGCGCGCGGTCGCCCTGCCCATGCCTTTGCGAGCGCTCCGGCGTCGGCGGACGGCCTGCCCGGCCGGGGCGTGAACCCGAGGTGCACTGCCGACCTCGCTGCGACGGTTGCGCCAAGCCGCTGCGCTCAGCGCCCGGACCTCAGCACTTCAAGCCCACGTGCAGCGCAACCACGCCGCCGGTCAGGTTGTGCACGTCCACATGCGCGAAGCCCGCGGTCTTCATCATCGACTTGAGCGTGGCCTGATCGGGATGCATGCGGATGGACTCGGCCAGATAGCGGTAGCTCTCGGCATCGCCGGCCACCAGCTTGCCCAGCACCGGCAGCACCTTGAAGGAGTACCAGTCATAGGGCTTGCGCAGCGGCTCGATGACCTTGGAGAACTCCAGCACCAGCAGGCGGCCGCCGGGCTTGAGCACGCGGCACATCTCGGCCAGCGCCTTGTCCTTGTGCGTCATGTTGCGCAGGCCGAAGGCCACGCTGACGATGTCGAAGCGGTTGCTCGGGAAGGGGAGCGTCTCGGCATCGCAGATCGCCGTGGGCAGCAGCAGGCCTTCGTCGGTGAGGCGTTCGCGGCCCTGGCGCAGCATGGCCTCGTTGATGTCGGTGTGCACCACCAGACCGCTGTCGCCCACCTGCTGCGCAAACGCCTTGGCCAGGTCGCCAGTGCCGCCTGCGATGTCCAGCACCCGGTCGCCCGGCCGCACGCCGGAGACGCCAATGGTGTAGGCCTTCCACAGCCGGTGCAGGCCCATGGACATCAGGTCGTTCATCACGTCGTACTTGGACGCGACCGAATCGAAGACACCGCGCACGCGCTGGGCCTTCTCCTGCTCGTCGACCGTCTGGAAGCCGAAGTGGGTGGTGTTGCTCATGCGTGGAGTGGGTCAGAGGGTGGATGTCAGTGCAAGCCGCAGCCCTTGGCCGGAGCGGCCATCGGGGCATCGCGGTCGGCGCCGGCGGCGGCCAGCTGGTCGAAATAGGTCTGCCAATGCGCCTGCTGCCGGCTGCCCAGGTCCCACAGAAAGTCCCAGGTGTAGAGCCCGGTGGCATGGCCATCGGAGAAAGTGGGGCGCAGGGCGTAGTGGCCCACCGGCTCCAGATCGACGATGTCGACCTCGCGCTTGCCCGTCTGCACCGTGCCCTGGCCGGGCCCGTGGCCGCGCACCTCGGCCGATGGCGACAGCACGCGCATCAGCTCGTAGGGGATGCGCAGCACGGTGCCGTCGGCATAGCCCAGCTCCAGCACGCGGGAGCGCTGGTGCAGGGTGAGGGCGGTAGGGATGGGGGCAGCCATGCGGAGCAAAGGAGGTGGGCAGCCCGGGCTGGTGCTTGCCGGCAGCGGTCGAGTGTAGTGCGCGCCCTGGCCCGACAAGGCGGGCGGGGCGGCCCGGACAGCTGCGTGTGGCGGCGCTCAGGAGGCGCGGATCAACCGGTGCCTTTGCCTGCCAGAGTGCGCCTGGTGGGTGCGTTTACGCCTTCTCAGGGTGCCAGCCGTAGCAGCGGCCAGGCCAGGAAGGCCTTGGCTACTGCAGCATTGGCCAGATCAACAAAGAAGGAGCCGGCCAGCGTGATCCACAGCATGGCCCGCGGCGCCGGGCCGTGCAGCCTCGCCGTCTCCCGCATGGTCGCCAGCGCCACCGGCATGGAGGCCACGGCATAGCCGACGAAGCCGCCGGTGGCCACCGCGGCGTCATAGCTGCGGCCCAGCAGCGGGAACAGCAGCCCCCAGGCCAGGGCGGCGACCAGCAGCAGCTGCAGCGCCAGGTTGACCAGCAGCGGGGCGAGCAGGCCGCCCAGGTGACCCAGCGGCAGGCTCATCAGCGTGATGGCGAGAAACAGCTTGAGCGCCAGCAGGCCGGGCAGCTCGGCGTCGGTCAGGGCCAGCCGGCGCGGCAGCACGGAGCCGAGGTTGGCCAGCAGCACGCCGGCCAGCAGGGCCCCGAGGAAGCCGGGCAACACCACACCCGCGGCCGCGCTGGCGGCAACCAGCCCGCGCCCGATCAGCACGCAGGCGAGCAGCAGGCCCACACCGCGCAGCAAGGGCAGCGCCTGCGCATCCAGAGATTCATCTGCCGGGGTCAGCGGCAGGTCAGCCGGTCCGGTCTGCGCCATGGTGGCATCGGGCCGGCTGGGCGCCGCATCCGCAGCGTCATGCGTGCCGGGGGGCTGCAGCGGGGCGGCAGCCGCATGCAGGCCACGGCGCAGGATCATCCAGCGTGCGGCCGGCCCTGCCAGCAGCGCGCCGGCCATCAGCGCCAGGGTGGCCGAGCCCAGCCCTACCAGCCGGGCGTCGGGCACGCCGGCCGCCTCGGCCTCCTGGGCCCAGGCCAGGGCCGTACCGGGCCCGCCAACAAAGGAGAGCGCGCCGGCCAGCAGGCCGTTGAAGGGATGCAGCCCCCACGCCTGCGCCACGGCCAGGCCCAGCAGGTTCTGCAACACCATGGCCAGCACCGACACTGCGCACAGCAGCGCCAGCGGCCGGCCGCCCTGGCGCAGCAGGGCCAGCCGGGCTGACAAGCCGATGGAGGCAAAGAAGGCCAGCAGCATCAGCTCGCGCAGCGCATGGCCTGGCTGCACGTCCAGGCCCATCGCCCGGCGCAGCGTCCACAGCAGCAGTGCGGCTGCCAAGCCCCCCAGCACCGCATCGGGCAGGTTCAGCCGTTGCAGCGCGCGCGAGCGCTGCCGCCACGCGCCGGCCAGCAGCACGACGGCGATGGCGGCCAGCAGCGTGGCCGGCTCGGACAGGGTGATGACAAGTGGGGCGGCTGCCAGCATTCGGGTGTGACGTGCCAGCGTGCCCTAGGCATGAAGGCGCCAGGCCGGGGCGTGCCTCAGGCTGCGCTGGGCAGCGCCGTGAGCGCCTTCACCACTTCAGCGTCCAGCGCCTCCAGCGGCACAGGCAGGCGGGATGCTGCGTCCGACACCGGCCGCTGCACCGGCGCCCACACCGGCTGGGGCCAGTGCGCATCGTCGGTGAAGCGGGCGATCACATGCCAGTGCAGGTGCGGCACCAGGTTGCCCAGCGAGGCCAGATTGACCTTGGCCGGCTTGAGCTGCGCGCGCAGCACGGTCTCCACCTTGGCGACCGCCTGCATGATGCAGCTGCGATCGGCCGGCACCAGGTCGGTCCATTCGGCCACATGGTCGTTCCAGATGACGCGGTAGAACGCCGGGTGCAAGGCGTCCTGCGCACGGATGACGCGGAAGCGGTCGAAGCGGGCCACCAGCAGGCCGCCGTTGCCCTGGCACAGCTCGCAGCCGGCAACGACCGCACGCGGCGCGGCGCCGTCGGCGTCCGCGGCAGCGTGCGCCGTCACACCAGCACCCGCTCGATGCCGCCCTGGTTGGCGCGCTGCACATACTCGGGCAGCCAGTTCTCGCCCAGGATCTGCCGCGCCATCTCGACGACGATGTAGTCGGCCTCCAGCAGGCCGTTCTGCAGGTCGTCCTGGTAGCGGCTCAGGCCCTGCAGGCAGCTGGGGCAGGAGGTCAGCATCTTCACGTTCTCCTTTTCGCCCACCAGCCCCTTGGCGCGCAGCTGCGCCTCGTTGGCGCGGATGACCTCTTCCTTGCGGAAGCGCACCTGGGTGGAGATGTCCGGCCGGGCCACGCCCAGCGTGCCCGACTCACCACAGCAGCGGTCGCTCTTGATGACGTTGTCGCCGATGAGCGCCTTGACGGTCTTCATCGGGTCCTGCAGCTTCATCGGCGAGTGGCAGGGATCGTGGAAGAGGAAGGCGCCCTTGCCGTCCAGCGTGATGCCCTTCTCCAGCAGGTATTCGTGGATGTCGATGATCCGCGAGCCGGGGAAGATCTGGTCGAACTGGTAGCCCTGCAGCTGGTCGTAGCAGGTGCCGCAGCTGACGACCACCGTCTTGATGTCGAGGTAGTTCAGCGTGTTGGCGACGCGGTGGAAGAGCACCCGGTTGTCGGTGATCATCTTCTCGGCCTTGTCGAACTGCCCGGCGCCGCGCTGCGGATAGCCGCAGCACAGGTAGCCCGGCGGCAGCACCGTCTGCACGCCCGCATGCCACAGCATGGCCTGCGTGGCCAGGCCCACCTGGCTGAAGAGCCGCTCCGAGCCGCAACCCGGGAAATAGAACACCGCCTCGGTGTCGGCCGTGGTGCTCTTGGGGTTGCGGATGATGGGGACGTAGTTCTTGTCCTCGATGTCCAGCAGCGCGCGCGCGGTCTTGTTGGGCAGGCCGCCCGGGAGCTTCTTGTTGATGAAGTGGATCACCTGCTCCTTGACCGGCGCCGTGCCGTGCGTGGCCGGCGGCTTGCTGGTCTGCTTGCGGGCGATCACCTTGACCACGTCGTTGGCCAGCCGCTGGGCCTTGAAGCCCACGCCCACCATGCCGGCGCGCACCGCGTTGATGGTGTGCGGGTTGGTGGCGTTGAGCATGAACATGGCCGCGGCCTTGCCGGGCTTGAAGCTGTCCTTGCCCATCTTGCGCAGCAGGTTGCGCATGTTCATCGTCACGTCGCCGAAGTCGATGTTGACCGGGCAGGGCGTGACGCACTTGTGGCAGACCGTGCAGTGGTCCGACACGTCCTCGAACTCGGCCCAGTGCTTGATCGACACGCCGCGGCGGGTCTGCTCCTCGTAGAGGAAGGCCTCGACCAGCAGCGAGGTGGCCAGGATCTTGTTGCGCGGGCTGTAGAGCAGATTGGCGCGCGGCACGTGCGTGGCGCACACGGGCTTGCACTTGCCGCAGCGCAGGCAGTCCTTGATGGAGTCGGCGATGGCGCCGATGTCCGACTGCTGCATGATCAGCGACTCATGCCCCATCAGGCCGAAGCTGGGCGTGTAGGCATGGCTGAGATCGGGCGCGCGCACGTCCTCGCCGAACTTCACGCCGCGCACCAGCTTGCCCTTGTTGAAGCGCCCCTCCGGGTCGACCTTGAGCTTGTAGGCGGTGAAGGCGGCGATCTCGTCGTCGGTCAGGAACTCCAGCTTGGTGATGCCGATGCCGTGCTCGCCGGAGATCACGCCGTTGAGGCTGCGCGCCAGCTTCATGATGCGGGCCACGGCCTCGTGCGCCGTCTGCAGCATCTCGTAGTTGTCGCTGTTGACCGGGATGTTGGTGTGCACATTGCCGTCGCCGGCATGCATGTGCAGCGCCACCCACACGCGGCCACGCAGCACCTCTTTGTGGATGCGCTCGCACTCCTGCAGGATCAGCGCGAAGGGTGCGCCGGCAAAGATGGCCTGCAGCGGCGCCCGCACCTGGGTCTTCCAGGAGGCGCGCAGGCTGTGGTCCTGCAGCTGGTCGAAGAAGCTGCGGCCCGGCTGGCCGTCCGCGCCCGGCTGCACCACGTCCAAGCCGTCCAGCCACTGCTGCCACAGGCCGCGCACGTCGCGGATCACGCCCAGCGCCTGCTGCACGCGGTCTTCCAGCAGCTCGGCGTTGGGGATCTCGTTGGCATCGTCGCTGCGGCCCAGCGGCAGGTTGCCCGCGGTGAAGAAGGCCTGCAGCCGGTCGAGGAACTGCAGCTTGTTGCGCAGCGACAGCTCGATGTTGATGCGCTCGATGCCCAGCGTGTACTCGCCCATGCGCTCCAGCGGGATCACCACGTCCTCGTTCACCTTGAAGGCGTTGGTGTGCTTGGCGATCGCGGCGGTGCGCTTGCGGTCCAGCCAGAACTTCTTGCGCGCATCGGCGCTGACGGCGACGAAGCCTTCGCCGCTGCGGCCGTTGGCCAGGCGCACGACCTCGCTGGTGGCGCGGGCCACGGCGTCCTCGTCGTCACCGACGATGTCGCCCACCAGCACCATCTTGGGCAGGCCGCCGCGCTTGCTCTTGGTGGCATAGCCCACGGCGCGCAGGTAGCGGTCGTCCAGGTGCTCCAGACCGGCGAGGATCGCGCCGCCGCGGCGGGCCTCCTCGAACATGAAGTTCTTGATCTCGACGATGCTGGGCACGCAGTCCTTGGGGTTGCCGAAGAACTCCAGGCACACGGTGCGCGTGTGCTTGGGCATGCGGTGCACCACCCAGCGGGCGCTGGTGATGATGCCGTCGCAGCCTTCCTTCTGCACGCCGGGCAGGCCGGCAAGGAGCTTGTCCGTCACGTCCTTGCCCAGCCCTTCCTTGCGGAAGATGCGGCCGGGGATGTCCAGGCGCTCGGTGCGGATCGGCGTCTTGCCGTCGGCCTCGAAGTAGCGCAGCTCGAAGCTCGCCACATCCACGTCGTGGATCTTGCCGAGGTTGTGGTTGAGGCGCACCACCTCCAGCCACTGGGCCTCGGGCGTGACCATGCGCCAGGAGGCCAGGTTGTCCAGCGCGGTGCCCCACAGCACGGCCTTCTTGCCGCCGGCGTTCATGGCGATGTTGCCGCCGATGCACGAGGCCTCGGCCGAGGTGGGGTCCACCGCGAACACATAGCCCGAGCGCTCGGCCGCATCGGCCACGCGCTGCGTGACCACGCCAGCGCCGGTCCACACCGTCGGCACCGGCTGGGCCACGCCGGGCATCTGCACCAGCTCGACCTCGGTCATCTGTTCGAGCTTTTCGGTGTTGATGACCGCGCTCTTCCAGGTCAGCGGCACGGCGCCGCCGGTGTAGCCGGTGCCGCCGCCGCGCGGCACGATGGTCAGGCCCAGCTCGATGCAGCCCTTGACCAGCGCGGCCATCTCGGCCTCGGTGTCGGGCGTGAGCACGACGAAGGGGTATTCGATGCGCCAGTCGGTCGCGTCCGTCACGTGCGAGACGCGGCTCATGCCGTCGAACTTGATGTTGTCGCGCGCGGTGTGGCGGCCCAGGGTCTTGAGCGTGCGCTTGCGCAGCGCATCCACGGCCTCGAACTGCACCGCGAACTGCTCCACCGCACGGCGCGCGGCCTCCAGCAGCTCGCCCACCAGCGCGTCACGTTGCGGATCCTCCGACGGGGTGCGGCGCTTTTCGATCTCACGCAGGCGATGCTGCAGGGCGTCCACCAGGGCGGCGCGGCGCTTGGGGTTGTCCAGCAGATCGTCCTGCAGATACGGATTGCGCTGCACCACCCAGATGTCGCCCAGCACCTCGTAGAGCATGCGGGCGGAGCGGCCGGTCTGGCGCTCCTCGCGCAGCTTGAGCAGCAGCTCCCACGCGCGGGCCCCCAGCAGCCGGATGACGATCTCGCGGTCGGAGAACGAGGTGTAGTTGTAGGGGATCTCGCGCAGGCGGGGGCCGCCTTCATCGTGCCCCGGGGCGGCGGTCGATTCGGGCGTGGGAGTGAGGAGGAGCGGTGCGTTCATAAGCTCCAGGCGCGGTGTCGTGGGGGGAGGGCGGCTCGGGGCGGACGCGGGTCGCGTCGGGAGCCGGCGACAGCGTTCGCGCTCGGGGCGACAAGAGCGCGGGCGTCGGTGTGCGGGCAGGGTGCGCCTGAGGGGAAATGGTAACGCAGGGCCCTTTTTCAACCGTGCCGCCAGGCGGGTACAGCCTTAGGCGGCGAACGGGCATGCGCGGTCGCCCAGGCGGGGGGCCCGGCGCCAGAGGGGCTAGGACGGAAGGGCGCGTCCACGGTGTGGCGGAGAAGCCCACGCCGCACGGGTACGGCACCGTATCGGTGAGGCGCCTGCGCCCCGTGCAGGCCGAGCCCGACAATGCGCCATGTCCGCCGATTGGCCCTATCCCTTCTGGATCGCCCACCGTGGCGCCGGCAAGCTGGCCCCCGAGAACACCGCCGCGGCCTTCCGCCTGGGCCATCGCCTGGGATGGCGCATGGCCGAGTGCGATGTGAAGCTCAGCGCGGACGGTGTGCCGTTCCTGCTGCATGACGACACGCTCGAGCGCACCACCAGCGGACACGGACCGGCGGCGGCGCACCGCTGGGACGAGCTGTCGCGCCTGGACGCGGGCGCCTGGCACGGCCCCGCCCATGCCGGTGAGCCGCTGATGACGCTGGAGCAGCTGGCCGCGTGGTCGCAGCGGTGCGGCGCCGACCTGAATCTGGAGATCAAGCCCTGCCCTGGCCGCGAGGCCGAGACCGGCCGCGTCGTCACCCAGGCTGCGCAGCGGCTGTGGGCCGGTCGCCGCCCGCCGCTGCTGTCGTCCTTCAGCGCCGAAGCGCTGGCTGCAGCGGCCGCCGCCGCACCCGACTTGCCGCGTGCGCTGCTTGTCAACGCCGGCTGGCCCGGCTGGCTGGATGCCGCACGCGGCCCGCTGGCTTGCGTCGCCGTGGGGGCCCACGCGCCGCTGATCGACGCGGCCCTGGCGGCGCAGGTGCACAGCGCCGGCCTGCGCCTGCTGGCCTACACCGTCAACGATCCGGCCGAGGCCCGGCGCCTGCTGGCGCTGGATGTGGCCGGGCTGATCAGCGACGAGGTGCGCCGCTTCGATCCGGCCGCCGGCGCGGCCGCGGTGGAGCGGGCTGGCCCGTCGGTGCGCTGAGCCGCTTGCCGCCAAGGCACATCAGCCGGGGCGCGGGCCGGGTTAACGCCAGCGCTGCTCAGCTGCGGTAGTCGGCGTTGATGCTGACGTAGTCGTGCGACAGATCGCAGGTCCAGATCGTGGCCTGCGCCTCGCCGCGGCCCAGGCCCACCCGCACGGTGATCTCGCTTTGCTTCATCACGCGCTGGCCGTCTTCTTCGCGGTAGGCCGGGTGGCGTCCGCCGCGCGTGACCACATGGACGTCGTCCAGGTGCAGCTCGATCAGCGACTGGTCCAGGTCGGCGATGCCGGCATAGCCCACGGCGGCCAGGATACGGCCCAGGTTGGGGTCGCTGGCATAGAAGGCGGTCTTGATCAGCGGCGAGTGACCGATGGCATAGGCCACCTGCAGGCACTCGGCCTCGCTGCGCCCCCCTTCCACCTGCACGGTGATGAACTTGGTCGCGCCCTCGCCGTCGCGCACGATGGCCTGGGCCAGCAGGCGCGAGACCTCGATCAGCGCCGCCCGCAGCGCACGGCCCTCCGGCGACTCCAGGTCGGTGATCTCGGCATGCGCGGCTTGGCGCGTGGCGATCACGATGAAGGAGTCGTTGGTGGAGGTGTCGCCGTCGATGGTGATGCGGTTGAAGGACGCGTCGGCCGCCTCGCGCACCAGCGTCTGCATCAGGTGCGGCGCGACCACCGCATCGGTGGCCACGAAGCCCAGCATCGTCGCCATGTTGGGCCGGATCATCCCGGCGCCCTTGGAGATGCCGGTGACCGTCACGCGCGCGCCGCCGACGTCCACCTGGCGCGACACCGCCTTGGGCAGGGTGTCGGTGGTCATGATGGCCTCGGCGGCCAGCGCCCAGTTGTCGGCGCGCAGGTCGGCCTGCGCCGCCGGCAGGGCCTGGATGATGCGCTCGTGGGGCAGCGTCTCCATGATCACGCCGGTGGAGAACGGCAGCACCTGCTCGGGCGCCACCTCCAGCTGCTGGGCCAGGGCCAGGCAGACCGCACGGGCGCGCAGCAGGCCGTCCTCGCCGGTGCCGGCGTTGGCATTGCCTGTGTTGATCACCAGCGCGCGCACCTCATGCCCCGAGGCCAGGTGCTGGCGGCACAGCTGCACCGGCGCGGCGCAGTAGCGGTTCTGGGTGAACACGCCGCCTACGGCCGCGCCCGGCTCCAGCGCGATCACGGTCAGGTCGCGGCGGTTGGCCTTGCGCACGCCGGCCATGGCGATGCCCAGCTTCACGCCGGGAACGGGGTGGAGGGCTTGGGGATCGGGAGCGGTCAGGTTGACGGGCATGGCAAGGGCGGTGGTGTGGGCTGGGCTCTGCGATGAGCCGTGATGTGAGTGGTGCGGAAGCGGGGCCGGGACGTGCGACGGCGGCTGCAGCAGCGGGTGCGGCAAGCGCAGCGCCTGCCCCGGGCTGCGGCACCGCAGCGCAAGCGAGCGTGAGGCCAGCACGCGCGTGCGACGGTCTGCCGCGCCAAGAAAAAAGGCCCTCGCGGGCCTTTGGATGCAGCGCGGCAGGCGGCCATCGTAGCGACAGCCTGCCGGCCTGCGTCGCTCAGGCCAGCTGGCCGTGGCAGTGCTTGTACTTCTTGCCGCTGCCGCAGGGGCAGGGGTCGTTGCGGCCCACGCGCGGCACCTCGCCGGCCATGCGCTGCGCCACGGCGGTGGAGATGTCGTGGTCGGTGGCCACACCGCCGTCGTCGGTTGGGTGCGTGTAGCTGATGTTGCTGAAGGCTTCGCCCTGGGCCTCGATCGCCTGGGCGGCGCGTTCGGCCTCTTCGCGGCTCTGGATGCGCACGGTCATCAGCACGCGCGTGACCTCGTTCTTCACGCCCGACAGCAGCAGGCCAAACAGCTCGAAAGCCTCGCGCTTGTACTCTTGCTTGGGGTTCTTCTGGGCGTAGCCGCGCAGGTGGATGCCCTGGCGCAGGTAGTCCAGCGCGGCCAGGTGCTCGCGCCAGTGGTTGTCCAGCGCCTGCAGCAGCATCATCCGCTCGAAGCTGGCGAACTGCTCGCGGCCGACCTGCTCGACCTTGGCCGCATAGGCGGCATCGGCTGCCGCGACGACCTTCTCGACGACGTCCTCGTCCGTCACTTCCTCGCTGGACTCGATCCAGGCCTTGAGCGCCACGTCCAGCTGCCATTCATCGCGCAGCGCAGCCTCCAGGCCGGCAATGTCCCACTGCTCCTCGACCGAGCCCGGCGGCACGAAGCCGTGCACCACGTCGGTCATGGCACCGCGGCGCAGGCCGGCGATCTGCTCGGCGATGTCGCTGGATTCCAGGATCTCGTTGCGCTGCTGGTAGATCACCTTGCGCTGGTCATTGGAGACGTCGTCGTACTCCAGCAACTGCTTGCGCATGTCGAAGTTGCGCGCCTCGACCTTGCGCTGCGCGCCCTCGATGGAGCGCGACACCATGCGCGCCTCGATGGCCTCGCCCTCGGGCATCTTCAGCCGCTCCATGATCGCGCGCACGCGGTCACCGGCGAAGATGCGCATCAGCGGGTCTTCCAGCGACAGGTAGAAGCGCGAGGAACCGGGGTCGCCCTGGCGGCCGGCCCGGCCGCGCAGCTGGTTGTCGATGCGGCGGGACTCATGCCGCTCGGTGGCGATGATGCGCAGCCCGCCCAGCGCCTTCACCTGGTCGTGCAGGCCTTGCCACTCGGACTTCAGCTCCTCGATCCGCTGGGCCTTGGTCGCCTCGTCCAGCGACGCGTCGGCCTCGATCATCTGCACCTGCTTTTCGACGTTGCCGCCGAGCACGATGTCGGTGCCCCGCCCGGCCATGTTGGTGGCGATGGTGATCATCCCCGGCCGGCCGGCCTGGGCCACGACCTCGGCCTCGCGGGCATGCTGCTTGGCATTGAGCACCTGGTGCGGCAGCCCGGCCTGCTTCAGCAGCGTGGACACCAGCTCCGAGTTCTCGATCGAGGTGGTGCCCACCAGCACCGGCTGACCGCGGCCATGGCACTCGCGGATGTCCTCGATCAGCGCCTTGTACTTCTCCGCCTGGGTCTTGTAGATGAGGTCGAGTTCGTCCTTGCGCTGCGTCGGCCGGTTGGGCGGGATGACCACCGTCTCCAGGCCGTAGATCTCCTGGAACTCATAGGCCTCGGTGTCAGCCGTGCCCGTCATGCCGGCGAGCTTGCCGTACATGCGGAAGTAGTTCTGGAACGTGATGGAGGCCAGCGTCTGGTTCTCGGGCTGGATCTCCACGCCTTCCTTGGCCTCGACCGCCTGGTGCAGGCCTTCTGACCAGCGGCGCCCGGGCATCAGGCGGCCGGTGAACTCGTCGACGATGATCACCTCCGGCCCGTGCTGGCCGGCCTGCACGACGTAATGCTGGTCGCGGTGATACAGGTGGTGCGCGCGCAGGGCGGCGTTGAGGTGGTGCATCAGCGCGATGTTGGCCGCGTCGTACAGGCTCGCGCCCTCGGCGAGCAACCCCGCCTCGGCCATCAGCCGCTCGGCCGTCTCGTGCCCGGCCTCGGTCAGGTGCACCTGACGGGTCTTCTCATCCGCCGTGAAGTCGCCGGGCTCCTCCACGCCTTCGCCGGTGCGCGGATCGGCCTCGCCGATCTGAAGCTTCAGCTTCGGCACGATGGCGTTGATCGCGCGGTAGAGGTCGGTGTGGTCCTCGGCCTGGCCGCTGATGATCAGCGGCGTGCGGGCCTCGTCGATCAGGATGGAGTCGACCTCGTCGACGATGGCATAGGCCAGGCCGCGCTGCACGCGGTCGGCCGCCTCGTAGACCATGTTGTCGCGTAGGTAATCGAAGCCGTATTCGTTGTTCGTGCCGTAGGTGATGTCGGCGCGGTAGGCGGCCTGCTTGTCCTCGCGTGGCATCTGCGGCAGGTTGATGCCGGTGGACAGGCCCAGGAACCCATAGAGCCGGCCCATCCATTCGGCGTCGCGGCGGGCCAGATAGTCGTTGACCGTGACGACATGCACGCCCTTGCCAGTCAGGGCGTTGAGGTAGACGGCCAGCGTGGCGGTGAGGGTCTTGCCCTCGCCGGTGCGCATCTCGGCGATCTTGCCCTGGTGCAGCGCCATGCCGCCGATGAGCTGCACGTCGAAGTGCCGCATCTTGAACACCCGCTTGCTCGCCTCGCGCACCACGGCAAAGGCCTCGGGCAGCAGATCGTCGAGCTTTGATCCTTGGCCCAGACGGGCCTTGAACTCATCGGTCTTGGCGCGCAGCTGCTCGTCGCTGAGCTCTTCCAGCGCCGGCTCCATCGCATTGATCTGCTCCACCACGCGGCGGTATTGCTTGAGCAAGCGTTCGTTGCGGCTGCCGAAGATCGATTTGAGGAGCGAGGGCAACATCGTCTGAGGGATCCGGATGCGCGGGCCGCACGCCATCGCAGCGGCGGTCGCGGGGGCGACGGTGGCGCCGGCAGGCCGTGCATGCGGCTGCTGGCGACACAAAGAGGGTGGCAGGGCAGGGGCTGCGGCCGGCCGGGCGGGCCTGGGCGCCGCGGGCCTCAATGCACGCCGGCGCTCAGTCAGCCAAAGCGAAAAAGTGTAGCACCCGGGTCTGTCACGACGCCTTGCAGCGCCGGCTGTCCGGGGCGGGGCCGGCGACCCGGCGCCATGCCGGCTGCAGCGGCCGGCCAGCCCGTCGCGTGTGCGCCGGATGCAGCAGGCGCGGCCCCGGCTGGGGCGCTCGGTCGGGGGCGAGCCAAGCGGCTCAGCGCCGTGCCAGAGCTCGCTCCAGGAAGCGCCCCGGATCCTGTTGCACGCCCTGTACGAGCACCTCGAAGTGCAAGTGCGGGCCGGTGGAGCGCCCGGTGCTGCCCACCTCGGCGATCAGCTGACCGCGGCGCACCAGATCGCCGGCTTTCACCCGCAGCCGCGAGGCATGGGCGTAGCGCGTCACCAGCCCGTTGCCGTGGTCCACCTCCACCATCTGCCCGTATTGCGGATGGTTGGCAGCGTGGATCACCACCCAGCCGGCCGCGGCGACGATGGGTGTGCCCACGTCGGCCGGGAAATCCAGCCCGGTGTGCAGAGCCTGGCGCCCGGTGAAGGGGTCGGAGCGAAAGCCGAAGCCAGAGCCGATCGGCCCCTGCACCGGCAGGGAGCTGGGCACCATCAGCTCGGCCAGTCGCTTCTCGAACAGCTTGGATTCGACCAGCGTGAAGACGTCGGCCTGCCGCGCAGCCTGCTCGTCCAGTGCGGCGAGAAGCCGGTCAAGCTCGTGCGCCGTGCGCGGCGCAACCCGCTGAGGCGACGGCAGATAAGGGCCGCCTGTGCCGGGTTGGACGGGTGCCGCACGCGCCGCTGACGCGCCGGTTGGTGGCGCTGGCGTAGCGGCTCCGGGTTTGGCTCCATCGGCTCCGGCTTGAGCGGGCGGCAACTGCACCCCTGCGAGACCCGAAACACGCTCGCCCAGCGCCTCCAGGCGCACCAGGCTGGCCTGCAGCTCGCCCGCGCGGCGAGCCATGGCATCCAGGTTCTCCCGCAAGTAGCGGTCGGAGCCGCCTGCAGCGTCCGGCGCCAGCAGGCGCGCCACGGGGCCGAGCACGGGCCAGTCGTTGCGCGCGGCGCGCAGCAGCACGTGGTGGTAGATCGCTGTGCCCAGCGCGCCCAGCAGCATGGTCGCCAGCAGCGCGATCAAGGCCAGCCGCAGCCGGTCGAGGGTCCAGGAACGCGTGCGCCCCGAGCCTGCATGAAGGATGAGGATCTGCATGGCCGACTACACTGAAGCGATGAAACCGCCCGCCCCCCGCAGCGTGCCGGCCGCCACACCGCTGGCCGACGCACTCGGACGCGAAAGCGTGCTGGTGGACTTGCAGCGGCGCATTGACGAATCGGCGCGGCGGCTGCAGGCGGTGCAGGGGCGGCTGCCGCCTGCGCTGCGCGGGCAGCTGCGCGCCGGCCCGCTGGATGAAAACGGTTGGACCCTGCTCGTGCCGTCCAACGCGGTGGCCGCCAAGCTGCGCCAGTGGCTGCCTGAGATCGAGGCAGCCCTGCGCCAAGCGGGCTGGCACCTTAGCGCAATCCGCATCCGCATACAACCGAACGCCGGCCGCTGAGCCGCCGCTGTGCGGCCCGTCACGGAAGCGCGGTCGCCGAGGCCGGCCCGCGTCGGCAACGGAAAGGCGCAAGGGGGTGGGGTGGTGCCGGCTATCCGAATCGAACGGATGACCTACCGCTTACAAGGCGGGTGCTCTACCAACTGAGCTAAGCCGGCGGGGCGGCGGCGCGAGGGGCCGTCGCAGGATTCTAGGCAGCCGACCGGAGCCACCGGCCAGGCAGGCGCTTACTTGATGCGCTTGAGCGTCGGCCGCCCGCCGGCAGGCGGCTCGGGCGGCGGCGGGTGGTCATCGTCCGAGGGTGCATCGGCATCGGAGGCGGCATCGCCGTCGGCCGGGGTGCCGGCCAGGCGCAGCCCGGGGGGATCCCCGGCCGGACGACCGTCCGGCTCGGTTGCCTCGCCGGGCGTGGGCACGGGGAAGGCCATGCCTTGGCCGTTCTCGCGAGCATAGATTGCGATGACATGGTCCACCGGCACGATGATCTCGCGCGCTACGCCGCCGAAGCGGGCCTTGAACTCGATGGTGTCGTTGCCCAGGCTCAGCCCGCTGGTGGCCTCGAAGCTGACGTTGAGCACGATCTCGTTGTTCTTCACGTACTCCAGCGGCACCTGGACATTGCGGTCCACGTACACGGCCAGGTAGGGCGTGAAGCCGTTGTCGGTGCACCAGTCGTGCAGCGCGCGGATCAGGTAGGGCCGCGTGGACGTGCCGCTGGACTCGGGGGCCGGGGGAAGGCTCATCGGTGTGACGGATCGGCGGTCGGGGCGGGACGCTGGGCGCAAGGATCGGCGATGGCGCTCTCGCTGCCGGGGGCGCGAGGCGCGCCGCCGGTACGGCGTGCTTACTTGCGCATCACCTTCTCGGAGGGCGTCAGCGCCTCGATGTAGGCCGGGCGCGAGAAGATGCGCTCGGCGTACTTCAGCAGCGGCGCGGCGTTCTTCGACAGGTCGATGCCGTAGTAGTCCAGGCGCCACAGCAGCGGGGCGATGGCCACGTCGAGCATGCTGAAGTCGTCGCCCAGCATGTACTTGTTCTTCAGGAAGATGGGCGCGAGCTGCGTGAGCCGATCGCGGATCTGCGAGCGGGCCTTTTCCAGCTGCTTGTCGGTCGCCTTGACGCCGCGGCCTTCCAGCAGGTTGACGTGAGCGAACAACTCCTTCTCGAAGTTGAACAGGAACAAGCGCACGCGCGCGCGCGCGACCGGATCGCCGGGCATCAGCTGCGGATGCGGGAAGCGCTCGTCGATGTACTCGTTGATGATGTGCGACTCATACAGGATGAGGTCGCGCTCCACCAGGATGGGCACCTCGTTGTACGGATTCATCAGCGCGATGTCCTCGGGCTTCGCGAAGATGTCCACGTCGCGGATCTCGAAGTCCATCCCCTTCTCGAACAGCACGAAACGGCAACGGTGAGAGTAGGGGCAGGTGGTTCCTGAGTACAGCACCATCATGGCGTGGGGCTCCTGTGCGAATCGCTTGCCGTGAAGGGCGAGCGCAATGAGTCGAGGGCAGAAAACGAAAAAGCGGAGGGGCCGCTTGCAGCGCCGCTCCGCCGTGGCCGGCGCCGGCTCTCAAGCCGGCGCTGGCGGGCAGACCGTCAGGTCACGTCCTTCCAGTAGGCGTTGTTCAGGCGCCAGGCGATGAAGGTGAAGATCGCCAGGAACACCAGCACGCCCACGCCGATGCGAAGACGATCCTGACGCATGGGCTCGGACATCCAGGTCATGTAGGCAACCAGGTCGGCGACGGCATCGTCGTATTCGCGCGGGCTCATGGTGCCGGGCGTGAGCTGCTCGAAGCCGGCAAACACGTGCACCTTCTTGTCCGGGTTGTGCGGGTCGGCCTGCTCCTCGAACTTGGCCACGCGCTCGCCCTGCAACTGCCAGAACACGTGCGGCATGCCCACGTTAGGGAAGGCGAGGTTGTTCCAGCCGGTCGGACGGGTGTCGTCGCGGTAGAACGTGCGCATGTAGGTGTAGAGATAGTCGGCGCCCGAGCCCTGCGAGCCGGCACGCGAGCGGGCCACCAGCGTCAGGTCGGGCGGCACGCCGCCGAACCAGTCCTTGGCGTTCTTGGGATCGAGCGAGACCTTCATCGTGTCGCCGACCTTGTCGGTGGCGAACATCAGGTTCTGCTTGATCTGCGTCTCGGTCAGGCCGATGTCACGCAACCGGTTGTAGCGCAGGAAGGCGGCGGCGTGGCAGTTCAGGCAGTAGTTGACGAACAGCCGCGCGCCGCGCTGCAGGGCGGCCACGTCGTTGCTGCGAGACGTGGGGTACTTGTCCCAGGGCAGGCCGCCTTCGGCGGCCTGCGCCTGCGGGGCGCTCGTCAGGCCGATCACGGCCGTCAGCAGGAGGGCGAGGATCGTTTTCATCGTTGGAGACTCCTGCGGATCAGTGGGCGGAGAAGGTCACGCGATCCGGAACCGGCTTGGGCGTGCCCAGCTGGCTCCACCACGGCATCAGCAGGAAGAAGCCGAAGTACACCAGGGTGCCGATCTGGGAAACCAGCTCGCCGGTGGGCGAGGGGGGCTGGATGCCCAGGTAGCCCAGGATGGCGAAGAAGATCACGAACACGCCGTAGAGGTACTTGTGCCAGCTCGGGCGGTAGCGGATGGACTTCACCGGGCTGTGGTCCAGCCAGGGCAGGAAGAACAGGATGATCACCGCGCCGCCCATCACCACCACGCCCCAGAACTTGGCGTCGAAGGTCTTGAGCAGGGCGATCAGCACGACGGCGCCGATGGGGGCGATGAGCTTCATGCGGCCCTTGGCCACGAGCAGCGACAGCACGCCGGCCACCGCCAGGATCACGGCCAGGATGTTGACCATGAAGTCGGTCGTGGCGCGCAGCATCGAGTAGAACGGCGTGAAGTACCACACCGGCGCGATGTGCGCCGGGGTCTTCAGCGGATCGGCCGGAATGAAGTTATTGAACTCCAGGAAGTAGCCGCCGAACTCGGGCGCGAAGAAGATGATGGCGGTGAAGGCCATCAGGAAGACCGCCACGCCCAGGATGTCATGCACCGTGTAGTAGGGGTGGAAAGGGATGCCGTCCAGCGGGCGGCCCTGGGCGTCCTTCTTGGCCTTGATCTCGATGCCGTCGGGGTTGTTGGAGCCCACCTCGTGCAGCGCGATGATGTGCGCCACGACGAGACCCAGCAGCACCAGCGGCAGGGCGATGACGTGGAAGGAGAAGAAGCGGTTGAGCGTCGCGTCACCCACCACGTAGTCGCCGCGGATCAGGATGGCCAGGTCCGGGCCCACGAAGGGGATGGCGGCAAACAGGTTGATGATCACCTGCGCACCCCAGTAGGACATCTGGCCCCAGGGCAGCAGGTAGCCCATGAAGGCTTCGGCCATCAGGCACAGGAAGATCAGGCAGCCGAAGATCCACACCAGCTCGCGCGGCTTGCGATAGGAGCCGTAGATCAGCCCGCGGAACATGTGCAGGTAGACGACGATGAAGAACGCCGACGCGCCGGTGGAGTGCATGTAGCGCACCAGCCAGCCCCAGGGCACGTCGCGCATGATGTACTCGACCGAAGCGAACGCCACGGCGGCGTCCGGCTTGTAGTTCATCACCAGGAAGATGCCGGTCACGATCTGCAGGACCAGCACCAGCATGGCCAGCGAGCCGAAGAAGTACCAGAAGTTGAAGTTCTTCGGGGCGTAGTACTCGGCCGCGTGTTCATTGAACATCTTGGTGGCCGGGAACCGGTTGTCCACCCAGGTCATGAACTTCACGCCCAGCGGCGCATTGGCGGGGGCTTCTTTGAATTCAGCCATTTTTCAGTGCCTCGTGGGGTGCCGGGAGGGCGATCAGGCCTTGGCCTCGCCGATCAGCAGTTTGGTGTCGGACAGGAAGGTGTAGGGCGGCACCTCCAGGTTGTCCGGCGCCGGCTTGTCCTTGAACACGCGGCCTGCCAGGTCGAAGGTGGAGCCGTGGCACGGGCACAGGAAGCCGCCGGCCCAGTCATCGGGCAGCGAGGGCTGCGGCCCGGGGGTGATCTTGTCCACCGGCGAGCAGCCCAGGTGGGTGCAGATGCCGACGACCACCAGGATGTCCTTCTTGATGGAGCGCCACTGGTTGCGCGTGCTCTCCATCGGCGTGATCTCCGAGGGCTTGCGCTCGGACTTCGGGTCGGCAACCTTGGACTCGGTCTTGTCCAGCGAGGCCAGCATCTCCGGCGTGCGCCGCATGATCCACACCGGCTTGCCGCGCCATTCGACGGTGATGCGCTCGCCGGGCTTGAGCGCGCTGATGTCGACCTCGACCGCAGCGCCGGCCGCGCGGGCGCGCTCCGACGGCTGGAAGGTGCTGACAAAGGGCACGGCGGTGGCCACGCCACCGATGCCGCCGGCGACGCAGGTGATCGCCACCCAGTTGCGGCGACTTTGGTCCACGGGCTGGTTACTCATGGGATTCCTCGGGAGGTCGGGCTTCGTTCAGGACAACCGCCCATTCTAGCCCCCGGTCCCTGTCTCTCCCTTGAAAGCAGTCGACTGGCGTCCACCTGGGGCGCAGCCGGCGTGCCTATGGCGCCGAAGCCCAGGCTGCGCCCGTTGTATCGACGCCACCCGCCGTCGCGAGGCCGGCTCAGCGCCGCCGGCTGCTGCCACCCAGCAGCGAGCCCAGCACGCCGCGGATGAGCTCGCGGCCGACGGTGGAGCCGATGCTGCGCGCGGCCGACTTGGCCACGGTCTCCAGCACCGAGTCCTTGCGACCGGAGCCACGCAGCATGCCGTCGGCCAGGTCGCCCAGCCAGCCGCCGGAGTCGCCGGTGGCCGTGCCACCGCGGCCGCCGCGTGCGGCGGCCTCAGCGTCGTCGTGCATGGCGCGCCCCGCGCCCTCGTTGGCTTGCGCCTGGCGCGGCGACGCGTCGGCCACCCGGCCCTTCAGGCGCTCATGGGCGGATTCACGGTCGACGGCCTTCTCGTACACGCCGGCTACCAGAGACTGGGCAATCAGCGCTTGCCGCTCGGCGGACGTGATCGGGCCGATGCGGCTGCCCGGGGGCAGCACGTAGACGCGTTGCGTGATGCCGGGGCGGCCCTTCTCGTCCAGCAGGCTGACCAGAGCCTCGCCAACGGCCAGCTCGGTGATCGCGGTCGCGACATCCAGGCCGGGATTGGCTCGCATGGTCTCGGCGGCGGCCTTCACGGCCTTCTGGTCTCGCGGGGTGAAGGCGCGTAGCGCGTGCTGCACGCGGTTGCCCAGCTGGCCGAGCACGGTATCGGGCACATCCAGCGGGTTCTGGGTGACGAAATACACGCCCACGCCCTTGGAGCGCACCAGGCGCACGACGAGTTCGATGCGCTCCAGCAGCGCCTTGGGCGCGTCCTTGAACAGCAGGTGAGCCTCGTCGAAGAAGAACACCAGCTTGGGCTGGTCCGGGTCGCCGATCTCGGGCAGGGCCTCGAACAGCTCCGACAGCATCCACAGCAGGAAGGTGGCGTACAGCCGCGGCGCGTTCATGAGTCGGTCGGCGGCCAGGATGTTGACCACGCCCTGCTTGCCGCTGCCACCGGGCGCGGCGGCCGTCTGCATGAAGTCGCGGATGTCGAGCATGGGCTCGCCGAAAAAGCGGTCACCGCCCTGCGACTCGATCTGCAGCAGCCCGCGCTGGATGGCGCCGATGGAGGCCGCGCTGACGTTGCCGTAGCGGGTGGTGAACTGCGCCGCGTTGTCGCCCACGTGCTGCAGCATCCCGCGCAGATCCTTCAGGTCGAGCAGCAGCAGGCCGTTGTCGTCGGCGATGCGAAAGACCAGCTGCAGCACGCCTTCCTGCGTGTCATTCAGATCCAGCATGCGTGCCAGCAGCAGGGGGCCCATGTCGGAGACCGTGGCGCGCACTGGGTGACCCTGCTCGCCGAACACGTCCCACAGCGTCACCGGGCAGGCGCCCCAGGTCGGCTCGGGCAGGCCACGCTCGGCGAGGATCTGCGACAACTTGCCCCCGCCGGCACCCGGCTGGCTGATGCCGGTGAGGTCGCCCTTGACATCGGCCAGGAACACCGGCGTGCCCATGCGCGAGAAGCTCTCAGCCAGTTTCTGCAGGGTGATCGTCTTGCCCGTGCCGGTAGCGCCGGTGATCAGGCCGTGGCGATTGGCCAGTTGGGGCAGCAGGTGGCACGAGATGTCGCCGTGCTGGGCGATGAGCAGGGGTTCGACGGGCATGTAGGGCCTCTTGCGGGGTGCGTGGGGCAGTCTAAGTCGCCAGGCCCGTGGGGGGCCAGGGCGTCGGAGCGCAGCAGGCGGCCCAGGGGCGCCGCCTACAATTTGCGGTTTCCCCGCATATCGCATCCACGAGCTAGA
The DNA here is from genome assembly GCA_049321005.1 of Pseudomonadota bacterium. Lineage (GTDB taxonomy): Bacteria > Pseudomonadota > Gammaproteobacteria > Burkholderiales > Burkholderiaceae_C > Aquabacterium. Next base: position 299,157 of record JBMOQL010000001.1, on the reverse strand, counting down.
CGGCCTGCCCTGCAGGCCGCACGGAGACAGTGCCATGGCCGGTCATTCCAAATGGGCCAACATCCAGCATCGCAAGGGCCGCCAGGACGAGAAGCGCGGCAAGATCTGGACGCGCCTGACGCGCGAGATCATCGTCGCGGCCCGCTCCGGCGGCGGTGACGTGGCGATGAACCCCCGGCTGCGCCTGGCCATCGACAAGGCCAAGGCCGCCAACATGCCGGCGGACAACATCAAGCGCAACATCGACAAGGCCACGGGCAACCTCGAAGGCGTGCACTACGAGGAGATCCGCTATGAGGGCTACGGGATCGGCGGTGCGGCCATCATCGTCGACTGCATGACCGACAACCGAGTGCGCACAGTGGCCGAGGTGCGGCACGCCTTCAGCAAATATGGCGGCAACCTGGGCACCGAGGGTTCGGTGGCCTTCCAGTTCAAGCACTGCGGGCAGATCATCCTTGCACCGGGCACCAGTGAGGACCGCGTGATGGAAGTGGCCCTGGACGCCGGTGCGGACGACGTGATCACGCACGAGGACGGTGCGCTGGAGGTCATCACCGCGCCGGGCAGCTTCGAGGCCGTGCGCGACGCTCTGGACGCTGCGGGTCTGAAGCCCGAGCTGGCCGAGGTCACGATGCGCCCGGAGAACACGGTGGCACTGGCCGGCGAAGATGCGGTGCGCATGCAGAAGCTGCTGGACGTCATCGAGGACCTGGACGACGTGCAGGACGTCTATCACAACGCTGAGCTGGGCGACTGACCGCCAGCCGGTGGCCTGCCCTTGCGGTTGCGCCACGCCACATGAAACAAGGATAGGACGTGAAGGTTCTGGTGATTGGCGGCGGCGGCCGCGAACACGCGCTGGCCTGGAAGCTGGCGCAGTCGCCGCGGGTGCAGCAGGTCTATGTCGCCCCGGGCAACGGGGGCACGGCACGCGACAAGCGGCTGGTGAACGTGGACCTCACCGCGGTGGACGCGCTGGCCGACTTCGCCGAGGCCGAGAAGATCGCGCTGACCGTCGTCGGCCCCGAGGCGCCGCTGGCCACCGGCGTGGTGGACGCCTTCCGCGCGCGCGGCCTGCGCATCTTCGGCCCGACCCGCGCGGCCGCGCAGCTGGAGAGCTCCAAGGCGTTCGCCAAGGACTTCATGCAGCGCCACGGCATCCCGACCGCGGCCTACGAGACCTTCAGCGACGCCGCGCAGGCGCATGCCTACGTGGACCGCATCGGCGCGCCCATCGTCGTCAAGGCCGACGGTCTGGCCGCGGGCAAGGGCGTGGTCGTGGCCATGACGCTGGATGAGGCCCACCAGGCCGTGGACTGGATGCTGGAGGGCAACACCCTGGGCGTGCAGCACAACGCCGGCGGCGCCCGCGTGGTGATCGAGGAGTTCCTGCAGGGCGAGGAGGCCAGCTTCATCGTGCTGGCCGACGGCAAGAACGTCATCAGCCTGGCCACCAGCCAGGACCACAAGCGGCTGCAGGACGGCGACGCCGGCCCCAACACCGGCGGCATGGGCGCCTACTCGCCCGCGCCGGTGGTCACGCCCAATGTGCATGCCAAGGTGATGCACGAGATCATCCACCCGACGCTGGCCGGCATGGCGCGCGACGGCATCCCTTACACCGGCTTCCTCTATGCCGGGTTGATGATCGACGAGCAGGGCCGTCCCAAGACGCTGGAGTTCAACTGCCGCATGGGCGACCCCGAGACCCAGCCGATCATGATGCGGCTCAAGAGCGATCTCTTCGAGGTCTTCATGCATGCCACCGACCAGACGCTGGACCAGGTCGAGCTGCAATGGGACCGCCGCTTCGCGCTCGGCGTGGTGATGGCCGCGGCCGGCTACCCGCTGCAGCCGCGCAAGGGCGACGTGATCACCGGCCTGCCGGAGGAGGCGGACGATGCGGTGGTCTTCCATGCCGGCACGGCCGGGCACGACGGCCGCACCGTCGTGACCGGCGGCCGGGTGCTGTGCGTGACCGCGCTGGGCGATTCGGCCAAGCTGGCGCAACAGCGGGCCTACGAGTTCGCCGCCGGCATCCACTTCGACGGCATGCAGATGCGGCGCGACATCGGCTGGCGCGCAATCAGGAAGTAACGACCCCCTACGCGCTTCGAGCGCCCCCTCAAGAGGGCGACGCCGATGGACCGGCGGAGCCGGGTCCATGGCGTCCCGCTGGATCGGGGCGCGGTACGCCGTCCGCTGAGCACTTGCTGAGAGTTGCCACGATGAACATCGAATCCGCCCGCGCCTACTTCACCGGCCTGCAGAGCCGCATCGTCGCGGAGCTGGAGGCGGCCGACGGCCAGCCCTTCCTGCGCGACGCCTGGCAGCGCGGGCCCGGCGAGCCGCTGCAGGGCGATGGCATCTCGCGGCTGATCGAAGGCGGCAGTCTGTTCGAGCGCGGGGGCTGCAACTTCTCGCATGTGCGCGGCGCCAGCCTGCCGCCTTCGGCCACGCAGCACCGGCCCGAGCTGGCCGGCGCGCCGTTCGAGGCCATGGGCGTGTCGCTGGTGCTGCATCCGCACAGCCCGCAGGTGCCCACCGTGCACATGAACGTGCGCATGCTGGCGGCCACCCGATCCGGCGGCGAGGTCGTGGCCTGGTTCGGCGGCGGCATGGACCTCACGCCCTACTACGCCGAAGAGGCCGATGCGGTGCACTTCCACACCGTCTGCCGCGATGCGCTGGCGCCTTTCGGCGAGGCCCTGTACCCACGCTTCAAGACCTGGTGCGACGAGTATTTCTTCCTCAAGCACCGCAACGAGCCGCGCGGTGTGGGCGGCGTGTTCTTCGATGACTTCAACGAGCTGGGCCTGGCGCGCAGCTTCGAGATGACGCAAGCGGTCGGCGATGCCTTCACGCGCGCCTATCTGCCCATCGTGCAGCGCCGCCGCGACTTGCCGTACACCGCGCGGCAGCGCGACTTCCAGCTCTACCGCCGCGGGCGCTATGTCGAGTTCAACCTGGTGTGGGACCGCGGCACGCACTTCGGCCTGCAGTCGGGCGGGCGCACCGAGGCCATCCTGATGTCCATGCCGCCGCTGGCCGCCTGGCGCTACGACTGGCACCCCGAGCCGGGGACGGACGAGGCGCGGCTGTACGACGTGTTCCTGAAGCCCCGTGACTGGGTCTGAGGCGGGGCCGCCGATGCGGCGCGTGGGGGTCTTCGGCGGCAGCTTCGATCCGCCGCATGCCGCGCATGCCGCGCTGGCCCGCGTGGCCTGCGAGACGCTGGCGCTGGACGAGCTGCGCTGGATCCCTGTGGGCCAGGCGTGGCAGAAGGCGCGCCGCCTGGCCGAGGGCACACACCGCCGCGCCATGGTCGCCGCGCTGCTGGCTGAGGCCGGCGACGGGCGCCAGGTGCTCGATGACCGCGAGCTGCGCCGGCCCGGGCCCAGCTACACCCGCGACACGCTGGACGAGCTGCGCCTCGAAGCCGCCGGCGTGCCGACCGAGTGGTTCCTGATCATCGGTCAGGACCAGTACGCCAACCTGCCGACCTGGCAAGGCTGGCAGGACATCGTGGCCCAGACCACGCTGGCCGTGGCTGCGCGCGCCGGGGCGCAGATCGTGGCCGCGCCGGAGCTGGCCGCGGCGCCGCATCGGCTGGTGCGCCTGCCCCTGCCCGCAATGCCCGTCTCCTCCACCGAGATCCGCGCCCGGCTGGCCGGCGCCCGGGCAAGCGGCGAACCCGCATCCGCCCTCGTTCCGACCCTGTTGCCCGCCCCGGTTGCGGGCTATATTGACCAACACAACCTCTACCGCGAGAGCGACAAGCGCTGAATGGACATCCGCAAACTGCAACGTGCCATCGTCGATGGCCTGGAAGACGTCAAGGCCCAGGACATCCAGGTCTTCAACACCGAGCACCTGTCGCCGCTGTTCGAGCGGGTGATCATCGCCTCCGGCACCTCCAACCGCCAGACCAAGGCACTGGCCGCCAGCGTGCGTGACGCCGTCAAGTCCGAGGGCCTGCCGGTGATGCGCACAGAGGGCGAGGAGAACGGCGAATGGATCATCGTGGACTGCGGTGCGGCGGTCTGCCACATCATGCAGCCCACCATCCGCCAGTACTATCACCTGGAAGAGATCTGGGGCGGCAAGCCGGTGAAGATCAAGCTGGGCGGTGAGGCCCGTGGCCTGGTCAAGGCGTCCGAGCCGGTGGATGGGGCGGACGAGGAGCCGGCCCGCAAGGCGACCAGCAAGGCGGCCGCGGGCACGTCGCCGGCAGCCAAGGCCCCGGCGAAGAAGGCAGCGGCCAAGAAGGCGGCCGCGAAGGTCGCCGGCAAGACGGCCGGCAGCGGTCGGTCGGTCGGCGCGGGTGCAAAGACAGCAGGGATGAAGAAGCCGGCGGCCAAGAAGACGGCTCCGAAGACCGCATCCCGCACCGCCGGCCAGGCGGCGCCGGCCAAGACCGCTGCTCGCAAGAGTTCCACCGGCGCCGCTCCCGCTGCCGAGAAGGCCGTCCGCAGCGGCACCGCGCCTGCGCGCAAGGCTGCCGCCACCCGGGCACCCGCCAAGACCGCCTCTCGTGCACCCGCCAAGGCGCCTGCGCGCCCGGCTGGCGGCGCGGCTGCGGCGCGCAAGACGGCGGTCCGCAAGACGACGCGCTGAGCGCCCGGCGTCCCGGGTCGATCAACCTCCGGTCACGCGCCAGTCAGGGGCCCGCAGCGATGCGCATCACGGTGGTGGCCGTCGGACAGCGCCTGCCTGACTGGGCGCAGACCGCCTGCGACGACTACCTCAAGCGCTTCCCGTCCGACTGGCCGGTGGCGCTGAAGGCGGTGAAGGCCGAGCCGCGTGAGAGCAAGCCGGTGGCCGCGGTGATGCAGGCCGAGCGCCAGCGCATCGAGGCCGCGCTGGGCACCGGCGTGCGCCGCGTCATCCTCGACGAGCGCGGTGACCGCCTGACCAGCGCGGAGCTGGCCCGCCGCTGCCAGGCCTGGGCGCACGACGGGCGCGACGTCGGCCTGGTGATCGGCGGGGCTGACGGGATCGATCCAGCGCTCAAGCAGGCGGCGGAGGAGCGCATCCGCCTGTCCGACATGACCCTGCCGCATGCCTTGGCCCGGGTGTTGCTGCTGGAGCAGCTCTACCGCGCGTGGTCGCTGCTGCACAACCATCCCTACCACCGGGCATGAGCCCGTCAGCGGTTCCTGAGGCGTCTTGTTGCGCGCGGGGCACGATGCGCCACCCGATGCGGGGCAGGTGAAGATGCCGCGAGCACGGCTGCGTCTTTCCCAGCCGTGGCCGCCCTTGACCGACCCTTTGACGACCCTTTGACGACCCTTTGATTGACCCGTTGATCGACCCCTTGATCACCCTGTCGATCGACCGCTTGGCGCCCGAACCGGCATAGCCGGCAACCCTTCTCTCCACTGCCACCGTGTCCGCGCCTGCCCACCCGGCTGCTCATCCCTCGCCCACCACTCGCGCGGCCCTGCCGGGCTGGGCACTGGCCGTCATGGTGGCCTGGTTCCTCATCCACCTGGTGGCCAAGATTGCGGTGCCGCAGGCGCTGGACATTGATGCGGCCGAGCAGGCGTACTTCGCGCAGGCGCTGCACATGGGCTATGGCGTGCGTCAGCCGCCGCTCTACACCTGGGTGGTGTGGCTGCTGGGCCAGACCGGCCTGCCGATGGCCGTGGCGCTGGAGGCGCTGCGCTACGCCGTGCTGGCGGCCTGGTTCGCTGGCGTGTGGGCGGTGCTGCGCCAACTGGGCTGGTCGCCGGCTGTGCTCGGCTGGGCCTGGCTGGCCCACCTGGGCCTGGCGGTGGTCATGTGGACGGCGCACGACAGCCTGACGCACACCGCCCTGGCCGCGGTGCTGACGGTGTGGGCGGCAGCGCACCTGCTGACGCTGCTTGCGTCCGATGCGGCACGGCCGGCCACGGCGCGGGCCGCCACGGTGGGCGTGTTGGCCGGGTTGGCGGTGTTGTCCAAGTTCAACGCGGCGTTGTGGCTGGCCAGCGCCCTGGCGGCCACGCTGCTGGTACCGCAGGCGCGCGCCCGGCTGGCGTGGCGCCACGTGGCAGCGGGTGCGGCGGCCACGGCAATCGTCGTCCTGCCCTATGCCGGCTGGTGGCTCAGCCAGCCGGTCAGCGCGGCCCAGTTGGCGCGGCAGATCACGGTGATCGCGCAGCCCGCGCCCAGCGTGGCCGAGTCGGCCGGGCCGGCCGCGTCGGCAGCGCTGACCACGGACGCGGGTTCAGGCGCCCCGGGCCATCAGTGGGCAGACGTTCTGGGCGAGGTGCTCGAAGGCGCGCTGTTCAACGTCATCGTCTCAGGCCTGCTGGTAGCCCTGGTGGCCGGCCGAGCGGCCTGGGCAGCCACGGTGCGCGACTGGCGCTGGCGCTGGCTGGCTGTGCAGGCGGGTGTGGCGCTGGTGGTCACGGGCGCCCTGCTGCTGGCCAGCGGCGCCGACGTGTTCAAGGGCCGCTGGCTGTGGCCGGTGATGCCGCTGGCCGCGCTGGTGCTGCTTTGGCCGCTGTCTCGGCTGCAGCGCGCAGGCAACGCTGGCGGCCTGCCGCGCCGGGTGGTCGCCGTGCTGGTGCTGGCCGTGGCGCTGAGCTTTATCGCCGCGGCGGCGCGCTTCATCGAGCCGCGCGTGCATGCCCCGCGCTGCAAGCAGTGCTGGACCGAGCGCGACACCGATGCGATGGCCCGCGTGCTGCACGCGCGCTGGGGTGACGGCCGGTTGATCGTGACAGCCGAGCACCATCTGGCCGGCAGCCTGGCCGCCGCACGGCCGCCGCTGCGGGCCTTCATGGCCGGTGGCCCGCCCGGGCTGCCGCCACCGCCGCGGCCGGGGCGCTATGGCGGCTGCGCCGCAGCCTGGGTGGGCAAGGCCGTGCCGCCCCCGCTGACCCCACTGCTGGACGCCCGTGATCGCCCGCAGAGCTGGTCCTGGCCCATGCCCCATGCGCCCCAGCGCCGCATCCGGCTCAGCACGCAGGCCATCAGCTCCGAGGCTTGCGCGGCTTGGGCGGCGCCTTGACACGCTGAGCGCACTGGCCGCTGCGACAGCCGCAGCCGTTGCGCAAGCCGGCGTGGGGCGTGCGGCGGACGCTGGGTCAGCATGCAGGGTGCGGGCGCCCGCCGCCCGACCCGCCTCAGCCGCGGCGGTATGCCGCCCCCTCAATCGTTGAATCGCACAACCGATCCACACCATGCCCCACCGCCCGCTTTACCTGGCCTCGCAAAGCCCCCGCCGCCGCCAGCTGCTGCAGCAGATCGGCGTGGCGCATGAGCTGCTGCTGCCGGATGCCGATGAGGACGCCGAGTCGCTGGAGCAGGCGCAGCCTGGCGAGCCGCCGCCGGCCTATGTGCAGCGCGTTACCCGGCTGAAGCTCGATGCCGCCGTGCAGCGCCTGGCGCGTCGCGGCTGGCCCGCTGCGCCGGTGCTCTGTGCCGACACCACCGTGACGCTGGACGGTGCCATCCTGGGCAAGCCAGCTGACGACGGGTGCGCCGCGGCCATGCTGCGGCGGCTGTCGGGCCGCAGCCACCAGGTGCTCACCGCGGTGGCGCTGGCGCACGAGGGCCGCGTGCTGGAGCGCCTGTCGGTGTCCGAGGTGCGCATGCGCGAGCTGGCCGCCGACGAGATCGCGCGCTACGTGGCCAGCGGCGAGCCGCGCGGCAAGGCCGGCAGCTATGCCATCCAGAGCCAGGCTGCCGCATGGGTGGAGCACATCGCCGGCAGCTACAGCGGCATCATGGGCCTGCCGCTGTTCGAGACGGCCGAGCTGCTGCGCGCCATCGGTCGGCCGGTCTGAACACCACGTGGCCGGCCGGTAAGCGCCGCTTGTGGCGCCGGCCGGGCCAGGTGGTGAGCTCTCAGCCGGCCGGGCGTTTGCCGCGCTGCGCCGGGCCGCGTCCTCCACCAGAATCGCCCCATGCAAGACATCCTGATCAACTGGACGCCGCAGGAAACCCGCGTGGCCATCGTCGAGCACGGCGCCGTGCAGGACCTGTACATCGAGCGCACGCTGGAGCGCGGCCTGGTGGGCAACATCTACGCCGGCCGCGTGGCGCGGGTGTTGCCCGGCATGCAGTCGGCCTTCATCGACATCGGGCTGGAGCGCGCGGCCTTCCTGCACGTGGCCGACCTGCACCGCGAGCCGGGCAAGCCCTTCGGCCGCGTGGCTGGGGAGGGCGCGGCCGCGCTCACGCCGATCGAGAAGCGCGTCTTCGAGGGGCAGACGCTGATGGTCCAGGTCATCAAGGACCCGATCGGCACCAAGGGTGCGCGGCTGTCCACGCAGATCAGCATCGCCGGGCGGCTGCTGGTCTTCTTGCCGCAGGACGAGCACATCGGCATCTCGCAGAAGATCGGCTCGGCCGAGCTGCGCGAGCAGCTGCGCCAGCGCGTCACGGCCCTGGCCGGCAAAGGAGGCGGCGGCTTCATCCTGCGCACCAATGCCGAAGAGGCCAGCGACGACGAGCTGGCCGCCGACATCGCCTACCTGCGCAAGACCTGGGCCGGCATCCGCGAGCGCAACCTGGCCAGCGGGGCCGGCGCCCTGCTGCACGAGGACCTCAACCTGGCCCAGCGCGTGCTGCGCGACTTGGTCAATGACGACACGGCCAGTATCCGCATCGACTCGCAACAGCAGTTCGACACGCTGCGCGCCTTCGGCGCCGACTACACGCCCACCTCGGTGGACAAGCTGCAGCTCTACCGCGGCGAGCGGCCGATCTTCGACCTCTTCAACATCGACCAGGAGATCGAGCGCGCCCTGGCCCGGCGCGTGGACCTTAAGAGCGGCGGCTACCTCATCATCGACCAGACCGAGGCGCTGACGACCATCGACGTCAACACCGGTGGCTATGTCGGTGCACGCAACTTTGACGACACCATCTTCAAGACCAACCTGGAGGCGGCGCTGGCCATCGCGCGCCAGCTGCGGCTGCGCAACCTGGGCGGGATCATCATCATCGACTTCATCGACATGACCCGCGAAGACCACCGCGACGCGGTGCTGTCGGAGCTGCGCAAGCAGCTCGCGCGCGACCGCACCAAGGTGACGGTCAGCGGCTTCAGCCAGCTCGGGCTGGTCGAGATGACGCGCAAGCGCACCCGCGAGTCGCTCGCCCACATGCTGTGCGAGCCCTGCCCGACCTGCCAGGGCCGCGGCCAGACCAAGACCGCGCGCAGCGTCTGCTACGACATCCTGCGCGAGATCCTGCGCGAGGCGCGGCAGTTCAACCCCAAGGAGTTCCGCGTCGTGGCCAGCGCGGCGGTGGTGGAGATGCTGCTGGATGAGGAAAGCGCCCACCTGGCCGGCCTGAGCGACTTCATCGGCAAGCGCATCTCGCTGCAGACCGAGCCCTCGCTGTCGCCGGAGCAGTACGACATCGTTCTGCTGTGAGGCGCGGGGCGCCGTTGCCGCCGGGACCCAGGACCTGCCGGAGCTTGATACGGGACAAGGTGTACAGGCGTTCACTTGACTAGTCTGGCGACCGCGAGAGCCGGCGCGCGGGTGCGCTTGCCTGCTTTCGCCCGATCTTCCGCCCTGCCTTGGCCCCTTGCGGGCCCGTGAGCCGCCATGATTGCCTTCGACACGCCTGCCTTCATCGACACCCCTGCCGCCGGCGCCCCTGGCGCGCGTGAGGCCGCCGAGGGTCATGTCGACCCCGATCTGCAGGCCGCACTGGACCGCAGCGGCCTGCGCCCGCTGACGCTGGGCGGGCGCACGCTGCTGCCCATCGTTCAGGGCGGCATGGGCGTGGGCGTGTCGGCGCACCGGCTGGCCGGCAGCGTGGCGGCGGCGGGCGGGGTGGGCACGCTCTCATCCGTGGACCTGCGGCGCCACCATCCGGACCTGATGGAACGCACCGAAGGGCTGGCTGCCAAGGTGGGCGGCGAGGCCGAGGCCAAGCGGCTGATCGACGAGGCCAATCTGGAGGCGATCGACCGCGAGATCGCGGCCGCGCGCGAGCGCAGCCAGGGCCGCGGCCTGCTGGCGATCAACGTGATGCGGGCGGTGCAGGAGTACGCCGCGCAGGTCAGGCGCGCGCTGGAGGCCGGCATCGACGCGGTGGTGGTCGGCGCCGGCCTGCCGCTGGACCTGCCGGACCTGGCGCAGGACCACCCTAAGGCGCTGCTGGTGCCCATCCTGTCGGACGCCCGCGGCGTGCAGCTCATCGTCAAGAAATGGGAGCGCAAGAAGCGCCTGCCGGATGCCATCGTCATCGAGCATCCGCGCCTGGCCGGCGGCCACCTGGGCGCGGCGCGCATCGCGGATCTCAGCGACACGCGCTTCGACTTCGAGAACGTGATCCCGCAGTCGCTGGCCTTCCTGCGCGCGGCCGGGATCGAGAAGGACATCCCGCTGATCGCCGCCGGCGGCATCCGCACGCATGAGGACATCGCCCGCGTGCAGGCCCTGGGCGCGGCCGGCGTGCAGCTGGGCACGCCCTTCGCGGTCACCGAAGAGGGCGACGCGCATCCGGAGTTCAAGCGCGTGCTGGCCTCGGCGCGCGATGACGAGATGGTTGAGTTCACCAGCGTGGCCGGCCTGCCGGCGCGCGCGGTGGGCACGCCGTGGCTGAAGGCCTATCTCAAGATCGAATCCAGGCTGCAGGCCGTGGCCCATGTGAAGTCGCGCTGCACCAAGGCCTTCGACTGCCTGGCCCAGTGCGGCCTGCGCGACGGCCTGGCCGGCTGGGGCCAGTTCTGCATCGACAACCAGCTGGCCGCCGCGCTGCGCGGCGATGTGAAGAAGGGCCTCTTCTTCCGCGGCGTCGGCGCGCTGCCCTTCGGCGAGCAGATCCGCAGCGTGCGCGAGCTGATGGAGCGGCTGCTGACGCGGGCGCCGGTGGCGGCCTGAGCCTTCAGCGGTCGCCGGGTACGGCGGTGGGGCGGGGCTGCTGCGCCCGCCAGCGGCCGGGGGCCGAGCCGGTCCAGCGCATGAAGGAGCGGTGGAAGCAGCGCAGGTCGGCATAGCCCAGGTCCTGCGCAATGGCGCGCAGCGGGCTGGCGCCCTGGGCCACGCGCTGCAGGGCGAGATCCCGGCGTGCCTCGTCGATCAGCGCGGCGTAGCTTGTGCCCTGCTCAGCCAGGCGGCGGGCCAGGGAGCGCTCGCCCAGGGCGACGGACGCGGCGGCCTCGGCGCGGGTCGGCACCCCCGGCCCCAGGCGGGTGGCGATCCAGCCGCGCAGGCGCTCGTCCAGGCGCTGGCCGGCGGCCAGCAGGGCGAGCTTCTCGGCGGCATGGCTTTCATGCAGCGCAGCCAGGCGGGCGTCGGCCTGGGGCAGCGGCTGGTCGAGCAAGGCGTTGTCGATCAGCAGGCCGCTGAAGGCATGGTGGAAGTCCACCGGGCAGCCCAGCACCGCGCGGTAGCCGGCCTGCGGCCCGACCGGGGCGTGGCTGAAGCAGGCCAGGCGCGGGCGCAGCGGGCGGGGCACCAGCCAGCGCGAGGCACAGACGATGGCCGCCAGCACCGCCTCGATCTGATGCGGGCTGAAGGCCAGGTCGCCCTGCTGCGGGTGGTAGATCAGCCAGGACGCGTCCTGCGCCGGCAGCAGCTGCAGCCGGCCGCCGTCGGAGATCAGGCTCTGGTACTTCTGCGCCACGGCCAGCGCCTGGCGCAGCGTGGCCGAGGTCTGCAGGATGAAGCCGACCACGTTGAAGCTGGCCGGGCCGACGGCCGCGCCGGCCTTCAGCCCGAAGCCCGGGTCCTGCGACAGCCGGGCCGCGGCGCGCCACAGCCGGGTGATGTGGTCCACCGGCCAGCGCTCGCGCTGCAGCTCGCGCGGCGGGATGCCGGCGGCCCGCAGCAGGGAGTCTTCGGGTATGCCCTGACGCTGCGCGGCGACGAGCACGGTCTGCACCCAGCTCATGGAGACGGTGGCCGGCAAAGTCAAGGTGGCTGTCCTGCAAAGTCACGTGCGGCCCATCCTAGGCGGCTAAGGTTTGCTTGCCATCCGGGAGAGCGAGAGAGCCGACATGTCCCTTCATCTGCAAGCCGATGTCGTCGTGGTCGGTGGCGGCCTGGCCGGGCTGGTGACGGCGCTGGAGGCGCTGCGCGCGGGCCAGCGCGTGGTGGTGGTCGACCGCGATACGCCCGAGCGCCTGGGGGGCCTGGCCCTGTGGGCCTTCGGCGGCATGGCGCTGGTGGGCACGCCCCAGCAGGCGCGCATGGGCATCCCGGATCGGCCCGAGGTGGCGCTGCGCGACTGGCTGCGCTTTGGTGAGCTGCAGCCGGGCGAGGTCTGGCCGCGAGCCTGGGCCGCGTACTACGCCGAGCACAGCCGGGCGCAGGTCTACGACTGGGTGAGTGCGCTGGGCCTGTCCTTCATGCCGGCGGTCAACTGGGTGGAGCGCGGTCTGAACGGCGAGGGCAACAGCCTGCCGCGCTACCACGTGCTGTGGGGCACGGCGCAAGGACTGACGCGGCGGGTGATCGCGGCGCTGGACGAGGCACATCGGCAAGCCGGCCAGGGCCGGCTGCAGATCCTCAGCGGCCACCGCGCCACGTCCATCGAACACCGGGCCGGGGCCGCAAGCGGCGTGCTGGCGCGGCGTGAGGCCGATGATCAGGAGGTGCGCATCGATGCGCCGGTGGTCGTGCTGGCCACGGGCGGCATCAACGGGTCGACCGAGCAGGTCATCGCCAACTGGCCGGCCCACCGGCCCCGACCGGCCAGCCTGCTCAACGGCGCCCACCCTTATGCCGACGGTCGGCTGCATCAGGTGGCCGCGCAGACGCTGGGCGCGCGCGTCACGCACGAGCAGGAGATGTGGAACTACGCCGCTGGCATCCCGCATCCGCAGCCGCACTTTCCCGGCCACGGCCTGTCGCTGATCCCCTGCAAGTCGGCGCTGTGGCTCGACCACCGCGGCATGCGCATCGGCCCGCAGCCGCTGGTCACCGGCTTCGACACGCACGACCTCTGTCAGCAGGTGGCGCGGCAGCCCCAGCCGTGGACCTGGCACCTGCTGAACCGGCGCATCGCACGCCGCGAGCTGGCCATATCGGGCGCCGAGCACAATCCGCGCGTGCGCGACAACCGGCGGCTGCGCTTCATCCTGGAGACCCTGCTGGGCAGCGAGCGGCTGATCGACCAGATGCAGCGTGAAAGCGCCCACGTGCTAGCCGACGACACGCTGGCCGGCCTGGCCGAGCGCATGAACGCGCTGACCGCCCGGCTGCACGGCAGTCGAGACATCGACCCCGCGGTGCTGCAGCAGACGGTGGATGCCTTCGATGCCAACTTCGCCCACGGCATCAAGCTGCACAACGACGACCAGCTGCGCCGCATCCTGCATGCGCGGCAGTGGCTGCCCGACCGGCTGCGCACCTGCCGGCCTGCGCCGCTGCAGCAAAGAGGCGCCGGGCCTTACATCGCGATCCACTTGCAGTTGATCACGCGCAAGAGCCTGGGGGGGCTGCAGACCGATCTGCAAAGCCGCGTGCTCGATGGCGGGGGCCAGCCCATCGCCGGGCTCTATGCGGTGGGTGAGGCGGCGGGCTTTGGCGGCGGCGGGGCCAATGGCAAGCGCTCGCTCGAGGGCACCTTCCTGCCCGGCTGCATCCTCACCGCCCGCGCGGCGGCCCGCTCGATCGTGACCGGCCGCTGAGCCGGTGCGAGTGGCGCCTTCCTTCATTCCTCACCACGGAGTCTTCAGTGCAAGGCGACATCGTTTCCGGCCTGCTGCTGCCGCTCATCCTGGGCTTCATCATGTTCTCGCTGGGCCTGGGGCTCACGCCGGGCGACTTCCGTCGCATCCTGGCCCAGCCGAGGGCGCTGCTGGTGGGTGTGGTCTGCCATTTCGTGCTGCTGCCGCTGGCTTGCCTGCTGATGCTCAAGCTCTGGGGGCTGGGCGGGGCTTTCGCGGTGGGCTTCATGATCCTGGCCGCCTGTCCCACCGGCGCCACCTCCAACCTGCTGACCTACCTGGCACGCGGTGACGTGGCCCTGGCGCTGAGCTTCACCGCGATGGCCAGCCTGCTGACCATCTTCACGCTGCCGCTCATCGTGGCCTGGTCGCTGGGCCATTTCCTGGGGGCGGCGCGAGCGGTGGATGTGCCGGTGGGGCTGATGATGGGCCAGGTGGCGCTGGTGATGGGCCTGCCCGTCACCCTGGGCATGGTGGTGCGCCACCGCTGGACGGCGGCGGCCCTGCGCATCGAGCCGGTTGCCACCCGCATCGCCACGCTGCTGTTCGTGCTCATCGTGGTGCTGGCCGTGATCAAGAACTGGGGCACGGTGGTGGCGCACTTTGCCTCGCTGGCCCCCTTCGCCCTGGTGCTGAACCTGTCGATGCTCGGCGTGGGCTTTGCGGTGGCGTGGCTGGCTCGGCTGTCGCGCAGCCAGGCGATCACGCTGGGCATCGAGACGGCGGTGCAGAACGCGGCCTTGTCGCTGGTGATCGCCAGCTCGGTGCTCAAGGATGACACCATGGCCATCCCCGGGGCGCTGTACGGCGTGCTGATGTACGCGGGCGGGCTGCTGTTCGCCTGGGTCATGCGGCGCCACGTGCCGCCCGGTGCGGTGATCCGCGCCGCCCGCTGAGCGGGCCACCCCACCCTGGAAGAACGAGACGAGGAGAGAGCCGATGAATGGCGCCCAAGCCCTGATGCAGACGCTGGCCGACGCCGGCGTGACCGTGTGCTTCACCAACCCCGGCACGTCGGAGATGCACTTCGTCGCCGCGCTGGATGACGAGCCGCGCATGCGCGCGGTGCTCTGCCTGTTCGAAGGCGTGGCCACCGGTGCGGCCGACGGCTATGCGCGCATGGCGGGCCGGCCCGCGGCCACGCTGCTGCACCTGGGCTGCGGCCTGGGCAACGGCCTGGCCAACCTGCACAACGCCCGCAAGGGCCGCGTGCCGGTGGTCAACATCGTCGGCGACCATGCGACGCACCATGTGCAGTACGACGCGCCGCTGCAGTCGGACATCGAGACGGTGGCGCGCAACGTGTCGAGCTGGGTGCGCACCTCCAGCTCCACCGCCGCGCTGGCCCAGGACGCGGCCGAGGCCGTCGCCACCGCGATGGGCCCGCCCGGGCAGGTGGCCACGCTGATCCTGCCGGCCGATGTGTCCTGGGGCCAGGGCGGCATGCCCGCGGCCTTGCCCGCGCCGGCGCCGAAACGGGTGGCCAGCGATGCGGTGGTGGACGCCATCGCCCGCGCGCTGGAAGGCGGCGGCAAGGCCGCGCTGCTGCTGGGCGGCCGCGCGCTGCGCGAGCCGGCGCTGCTGGCCGCCGCCCGCATCGCCGCGGCCCACGGCGTCAAGCTGTTTGCGGAGACCTTCCCGACACGGCTGGAGCGCGGCGCCGGCCTGCCGCCGGTGGAGCGCATCGCCTATCTCGCCGAGCTGGCCAGCGCGCAGCTCGACGGCCTGCGCCACCTGATCCTGGTCGAGGCCAAGGCGCCGGTGTCCTTCTTCGCCTACCCGGGCAAGAAGAGCGTGCTGGCGCCCGAAGGCTGCGCGGTGCACGAGCTGGCCGGCCCGGGCGACGATGCGCTGGGCAGCCTCGACAAGCTGGTGCGCCGCCTGGGCGCCGAGGCCGCCACGCCGGCGCTGCAGCCGGCCGTGCGGGCCCAGCGCAAGGACCTGGACATCGGCGCGCTGACCGCCGAGACGGTGTGCAAGACCATCGGCCACCTGCTGCCCGAGCGGGCCGTCATCGTCGACGAGGCGCAGACCTCCGGCGTGATGCTGCCCAAGTGGACCGCCGGCGCGCCGCGGCATGACGTGCTCACCCTCACCGGCGGCGCCATCGGCCAGGGCCTGCCCACCGCGGTGGGCGCGGCCATCGCCTGCCCCGACCGCCCGGTGCTGGCGCTGGTGGGCGATGGCTCGGCCATGTACACGCTGCAGGCGCTGTGGACCATGGCCCGCGAGGGGCTCAACGTGGTCACGGTGGTCTTCAACAACCGCGCCTACGCCATCCTCAACATGGAGCTGCAGCGGGTCGGCGCCTCCGGCAAGGGCGACAAGGCGCGCTCGCAGCTCGACCTGGACCGCCCGGGGCTGGACTTCGTCGACCTGGCCCGCGGCATGGGCGTGCAGGCCGCACGCGCCACCACCGGCCTGGAGTTCATCGCCGCCCTGGAGCGCGCGCTCGCCACGCCCGGCCCGCACCTGATCGACGCCATCGTGCCCAGCGCCTACACCGGCCTGAAGCTCAAGGTCCTGCCCACGGTGCTGAACGCCCTGGACAGCCTGCCCGGCCCGGTGGCGCGGGCGATCAAGAACAAGGTGGCGCCTTAGAAGGTGACAGGGGCTCCGGCACGCCCGCTCTGGCCGCGGCAGCGCGCCTGCTCGGCGTTGCAAATGCTCGCCATAGCGCCGCTATGGCTGCGCTTTGCGCCTTGATCAGACGCCCCGTCGCGGCCCGCTCGGGCGCGCCGGAGCCCCTGCCACCTTCTTGATGAAACGGCCCGGACGGCTGAGCGCTGTCAGGCCGCCGACGCCATCGGCGCTGCAGCCGGCAGCACCAGCGGCTGGCCGGCTTCGACCTGGGCGATGCGCTGGCGCAGGTGGGCCAGGGCGGCTTCCACCTGGTCGACCAGCACCAGGCACAGGTCGCCCGGGCGCAGGCGGGACAGGGCGGTGTCGATGGCCAGCATCTCGCCGCGCACCTCGGTGACGTGGCGGGTGCGGGCCGCACCGGCCAAGCCCTCGCGCAGCAAGGCGACCACCTCGCCATCGGCGCGGCCGCGCTGGCAGGCGTCCTGGTACAGCACCACCTCGTCGAAGGCCGCGCCCAGGATGGCGGTCTGCTCGCGGATGTCCTCGTCGCGGCGGTCGCCGGCGCCGCTGATCACCACCGAGCGGTGCGCGCCGGCCGGCTGGGGCAGGGCGTCCACCGCAGTCACCAGGGCGCGCATGGCGTCCGGGTTGTGGCCGTAGTCGGCAATGATGGTCGCGCCCTGCATCTCCATCACGTTGAAGCGGCCGGGCGCGTTGTCGCTGTCGTTGGTGAAGCTGGCCAGCCCGCTGCGGATGGTGTCCCAGTCGAGGCCGCAGCCCCAGGCCGCGCCGATGGCGGCCATGACGTTCTCGACCTGGAAGCCGATGCTGCCGTTGCGGGTGATGGGGATGTCGCGCAGCGGCAGGGTCTCGCGCCAGGCACTTTCGGCGGCGACGATGTGGCCGTCTTCCACGTAGATCACGCGCCGGCCCTGGGCGCGCTGCGTGGCCATCAGCGGGTGGTGGCGGTCGGGCGCAAAGAAGATCACCTGCCCCGGGCAGGTGGTGGCCATCGCCGCGACGATGGGGTCGGCCGCGTTGAGCACCGCATAGCCGGTGGGCGCCACGTTCTGCACGATCACGCGCTTGATGACGGCCAGGTCCTCCACGGTGGTCACGAAGTTCAGCCCCAGGTGGTCGCCCTCGCCGATGTTGGTGACCACGGCCACCTGGCAGCGGTCGAAGCCCAGGCCCTCGCGCAGGATGCCGCCGCGGGCCGTCTCCAGCACGGCGGCGTCCACGTCCGGATGCGCCAGCACGTTGCGCGCGCTCTTGGGGCCGCTGCAGTCGCCGCTGTCGATCTGCCGGCCGGCCACGTACACGCCATCGGTGTTGGTCATGCCCACGCGCAGGCCGCTGGCCGTGAACAGGTGGGCGATGAGCCGCGTGGTGGTGGTCTTGCCGTTGGTGCCGGTGACGGCGACCACCGGGATGCGGCCGTCTTCGCCGGGGGCGAACAGCTCCTGCACGATGGCCTCGCCCACCGCGCGGCCCTTGCCGAAGGACGGCGCCAGGTGCATGCGCAGGCCCGGCGCGGCATTGACCTCGACGATGCCGCCGTGCTGGTCCTCCAGCGGCTTGAGCACGCTGTCGCAGACCACGTCCACGCCGCAGATGTGCAGGCCCACCATCTGCGCCGCGGCCACGGCGCGGGCGGCGACCTCGGGGTGGACGTCGTCGGTGCAGTCGGTGGCCGTGCCGCCGGTGGACAGGTTGGCGTTGTTGCGCAGGATCACGCGCTGGCCCTTGGCCGGCACCGACTCCGGGTGCAGGCCCTGCACCTTGAGCCGCGCCTCGGCGATGGCGTCGAAGCGGATCTTGGTCAGGGACGTGGCATGGCCGTCGCCGCGGCGGGGGTCGCGGTTGACGATGTCCACCAACTGGCGCACGGTGTGCACGCCGTCGCCGATGACCTGCGGCGGGTCGCGCCGGGCGGCAGCCACCACGCGGTCGCCCACCACCAGCAGCCGGTAGTCATGGCCGGGCAGGTACTGCTCGACCAGCACCTGGCCGTATTGCGCGGCGGCGTTGAAGGCCGTCTCCAGATGCTCGCGGGTGACGATGTTGACCGTCACGCCCTTGCCCTGGTTGCCGTCCTGCGGCTTGACCACCACGGGCAGGCCGATCTCGCAGGCGGCGGCCCAGGCGTCGTCCAGCGACGTGACGGGGCGGCCGCGCGGCACCGGCACGCCGGCGGCCAGCAGCAGCTTCTTGGTCAGGTCCTTGTCCTGCGCGATGGACTCGGCCACGGCGCTGGTGGCGTCCAGCTCCGCGGCCTGGATGCGGCGCTGCTTGCTGCCCCAGCCGAACTGCACCAGGCTGCCGGCGGTCAGGCGGCGATAGGGGATGCCGCGGGCCACGGCGGCTTCGACGATGCAGCCGGTGCTGGGGCCCAGGCGCTCGTCCTCGTCCAGCTCGCGCAGCTCGGCAATGGCCGCGGCCACGTCGAAGGCGCGGCCGTCGAGCGCGGCCTGCACCAGCTCGCGTGCATGCTGGAAGGCGCGGCGGCCCACGGCCTCCTCGGTGTACTGCACCACCACCTGGTAGACGCCGGCCTCCACCGTGGCCGTGGTGCGGCTGAAGGTCACCGGGCAGCCGGCCTGGGCCTGCAGGGCCAGCGTCACGGCCTCCAGCACATGGGCCAAGGACGGGCCGGGCCCGCCCAGCGGTGCCAGTGCGCCGACCGTGGGGAAGAGGGCGCGCAGCCGGCCTTCGAAGCCGGACAGCTCGGCGATCGAGCGCTCCTTGCGCTCGCAGGCCACGATGGCCTCGATGGCGGTGTGCCGGCTCCAGAGGTTGGGCCCGCGCAGGGCGCGGATGCGGGAGACGTCCATGTCAGGCTTTCAGCGGGTCTCGTTGATGCGGGTGTCGGGCGCGGTATCAGGCGCGATATCGGGCGCGGCGATCGTCGTGGGCTCGGATGGGGCAGCGGGTGCGGATCAGGGCGGCGCGGCTCAGACGGACGCCGGATGGGGCGTGGCCTGGTTGCGCATGGTCTCGATGCCGGCGGCGATCAGGTCGGGCGCGATGTCAAGCGCCCAGGCGCCGGCCACCACGGCCAGCACCGCTTCGGCCGCAACGGCGGGCGCCGTGCCGCTGCCGCCGGCCAGGCGGGCCAGCGGCGCCAGGATCTGCTCGGCGCTGCCGCGGGCCAGCACCACCTGGCCGTCGCGCACGCAGACCACCCGGCCGCCGGCCTCGCGGTGGGCGGCCAGCGCAGGCAGCTGCCAGTCAGCGGCGTAGAGCAGCACCTCGCCGTCGCACAGCTCCGCCAGCTGCGCGATGCGCGCATCGGCCGCGTGCAGCACGCCCACGCCGGTGGGCAGCACCACGTCGATCTGGGTGCGCAGCACGCGCACCAGCTGCTCGGACTCGGTGATGTCGAACTCCGCCAGGCCGGCGGTGCCGTCCAGGTCGGTCACGATGCCCACGGCGCAGCGGTCATAGGGCAGGCCGTCGCGCAGGATGGTGGCCGCGCCGTTCTCGATCACGGCCGCCTCCATCGCGCGGTTCATCAGCAGGCGGTGGGCCGGCTCGAAGCGGGCGCGGTCGCCGCGCTCCACCGCCCGGCGGTCGAAGAACAGGCCCTCGCTACAGGCCAGGCCCACGTGGCGGCCGGACAGGTGCAGCAGCCAGGCGATCCAGCGCGCGATCAGCGCGGTGCCCTGCGAGCCGGCCACGCCCACCACCGGGATGCGGCCCGGCTGCTCCTCGTCCGGCTCGGGGAAGAGGTGGTCGACGATGGCGCGGCCCACCGGGCGCGGCGAGCCTTCGGCGGGCTTGAGGTGCATCAGCAGGCCCGGGCCGGCGTTGACCTCGACGATCGCGCCGCCCTGCTCCTCCAGCGGGCGCGAGATGTCCTGGGCCAGCAGGTCGATGCCGGCGATGTCCAGGCCCACCACGCGCGCGGCCAGCGTGGCCATCTCGGCCACCGACGGGTGCACGTCGTCGGTCACGTCGATGGCCAGGTTGCCGTTGCGCAGCACGCGCACCACGCGGCCTTCGGCCGGCACGGTCTCGGGCGTGCAGCCCTGGCGCTGCAGCTCCAGCAGCACGGCCGGCTCGTCGATGCGCACGATGTCCAGCGGATAGATCTCGTCCTCGCCGCGGCGCGGGTCGGTGTTGAGCTGGCTGGCCACCAGCTCGGCGATGGTGGAGCGGCCGTCGCCGGTGACGCAGGCCGCGTCGCCGCGCGAGGCGGCAACCATGCGGTTGCCCACCACCAGCAGCCGGTGCTCCTGCCCGGGGACGAAGCGCTCGACGATCACGTCGCTGCCCTCGGCATCGGCCACGGCAAAGGCCGCCTCGACCTGCTCGCGTGTGGTGAGCTCGATCGACACGCCGCGGCCATGGTTGGCATCCGAGGGCTTCACGACCACCGGCGTGCCGATGTCCTCGGCCGCGTCCCAGGCATCGGCCGCATCGCTGACCACGCGGCCTTCGGGCACCGGCACGCCGCAGGCGCGCAGCAGCTGCTTGGTCAGGTCCTTGTCGCTGGCAATGCCTTCTGCGATGGCGCTGGTCTGCTCGGTCTCGGCCGTCCAGATGCGGCGCTGGCGGGCGCCGTAGCCCAGCTGCACCAGGTTGCCGTCGTTCAGCCGGATGTGCGGGATGCCGCGGTCGGCCGCGGCGGCCACGATGCTGGCCGTGCTGGGGCCGAGGTAGCAGCGGTCGACCTGCTCGCGGATGCGCTTGACGGCCGCGGGCACGTCGAAGGGCTGGTCGTTGATCGCCGCCCCGATCAGCGCATGCCCCTCAGCCAGCGCGGCGCGGGCCACGCGCTCGTCGCGGGCGCGGAAGACCATGCGGTAGACACCACGCTGCAAGGTGCTGCGCGTCTGGCCAAAGCCCGTGGGCATGCCGGCCAGGTTGAGCAGCTCGATGACGATGTGCTCCAGCACGTGGCCAGCCCAGGTGCCTTCGCGCAGGCGCTGGATGAAGCCGCCGCGTTCGCCGACACCGCAGTGGTGCTCCTCCAGGCTGGGCAGCCAGGCCAGCAGCCGGTCGTTGAAGCCGGGCAGGCGGTGCGAGGGCAGGTCTTCCAGCTCGCCCAGGTCCAGCCAGGTCTCCAGCACCGGGCGGTAGGTCCAGACGTTCGGGCCGCGCAGGTAGGTGCTGCGCAGCAGCTTGAGCTCGTAGGGGTGGGGCATGGGAGGCGCCGTCAGCACGCGGCTGGCAGGCAGGCTGAGGAGGGGACGGGGCGGGGGGCGATGGGGTGCCGGACGTCGCCGGTCGTGCTGCAGGGCGGGCGCCGGCCCGGGGGCCGCGGCATCGGGCCGCGCGCTGCGCAACCGGCGATTGTCACGGCCGGCCTGGCCGCTTGGGGGCTGGTGGCCATCGCCGCCGTTGACAGACGTGACAGGCTGCGCGGCCCGCCGCGCCCCGGGCGGCCGGCCATCAGGCCCGCGCCAGACGGCTGGCGCACAATCTGCGGCCCGTCGGGGAGCCCGCTGCTCTTGCGGATGCTCCTGCAGTCTGCGCGGGCTTGAACTTCACCATGCAACATCACCATCCTGTCGGCGCTTGGGCTGTCTTGGGCGAGCCGGATCGCACTGAGCTGCGCAACCGGCTGCATGCCGGAGAGAACGTCGCAGCGGCTGTGCGGGTTGACCTGGATGAAGAGCTGCGCTTTGCAGACGGCGCCATCGTGCTCACTGAGCAGCGCCTGCTGGCGCGCACCGCTGCGGGATGGAGCGAGTGGGCGCTCACGCCGCAGCTTGGCTTACGCACGGCTGACCACGGCGGCGTGGCCCTGCTGGAGCTGCACGACGCACGTGGCCGCCTGGCCGCCTGGCCGCATACCCTGGGCGTGCATGCGGCGGTGCTGCGCCTGGTGCAGCAGTTCGACGCGCTACAGGCCCGCCGCGCGGCTGGCCAGGCCGTGGCCGACGTGGACGAGCCCGGCCTGTGCCCGAGCTGCGGCGCACCGATCCCGCCGGATGCCGATGACTGCCCGGCCTGCAACGCAGACGACGCCGCGCCGCCGTCCACCTGGGTGCTGCTGCGGCTGTGGCGCTTTGCCCGGCCCTATCGCGGCCAGCTGGCGGCGGGCTTCTTCCTGACGCTGGCTTCCACCGCAGCCACGCTGGTGCCGCCCTACCTCACCATGCCGCTGATGGACGAGGTGCTGATCCCCTTCCAGAACGGCCAGCGCATCGACCCCCTGCTGGTGGCGCTCTACCTGGGCGGGCTGCTGCTGGCGGCACTCGTGGCCTGGGGCCTGGGCTGGGCCAAGACCTATCTGCTGGCGCTGGTGTCCGAGCGCATCGGCGCGGACCTGCGCACCGCCACCTTCGACCACCTGCTGGGCCTGTCGCTGGACTACTTCGGCGGCAAGCGCACCGGCGACCTGATGGCCCGCATCGGCTCGGAGACCGACCGCATCTGCGTCTTCCTGTCGCTGCATGCGCTGGACTTCGCCACCGACGTGATCATGATCGGCATGACGGCGGCCATCCTGTTCTCCATCAACCCCTGGCTGGCGCTGGTGACGCTGCTGCCGCTGCCCTTCATCGGCTGGCTGATCCACCGCGTGCGCGACAAGCTGCGCACCGGCTTCGAGAAGATCGACCGCGTCTGGAGCGAGGTGACCAACGTGCTGGCCGACACCATCCCGGGCATCCGCGTGGTCAAGGCCTTCGCGCAGGAGCGGCGCGAGAGCGAGCGCTTCCGCGCGGCCAACCGGCACAACCTGGACGTCAACGACAAGCTCAACAAGACCTGGAGCCTGTTCTCGCCCACCGTGGCCCTGCTGACCGAGATCGGTCTGCTGGTGGTCTGGGCGTTCGGCATCTGGCAGGTCAGCCGTGGCGACATCACCGTGGGCGTGCTCACTGCCTTCATCGCCTACATCGGCCGCTTCTACGGCCGGCTGGACTCGATGAGCCGCATCGTCTCGGTGACGCAGAAGGCCGCGGCCGGGGCCAAGCGCATCTTCGACATCCTGGACCATGTCTCCAACGTGCCCGACCCGGTGCAGCCGCTGGAGCTGCCCAAGCCGCAGGGCCGCATCACGCTGGCCAACCTGGGCTTTCGCTACGGCAGCCGGCAGGTGATCCGCGGGCTGGATCTGGACATCCGCCCGGGCGAGATGATCGGGCTGGTCGGCCACAGCGGCTCGGGCAAGAGCACGCTGGTCAACCTGATCTGCCGCTTCTACGACGTGACCGATGGCGCCATCCTGATCGACGGCACCGACATCCGCCGCCTGCGCGTGGCCGACTGGCGGCGCCACATCGGCCTGGTGCTGCAGGAGCCCTTCCTCTTCTTCGGCACCGTGGCCGAGAACATCGCCTACGGCAAGCCGGATGCGACGCGCGAGGAGATCGTCGCCGCCGCCCGCGCCGCGCATGCGCACGACTTCATCCTGCGGCTGCCGCACGGCTACGACAGCCTGGTCGGCGAGCGCGGCCAGGGCCTCTCGGGCGGCGAGCGCCAGCGCATCTCGATCGCCCGCGCGCTGCTCATCGACCCGCGCATCCTCATCCTGGACGAGGCCACCTCGGCCGTGGACACCGAGACCGAGAAGGAGATCCAGAAGGCGCTGGACAACCTGGTGCAGGGCCGCACGACGATCGCCATCGCGCACCGGCTGTCCACGCTGCGCAAGGCCGACCGCCTGGTGGTGATGGACCGCGGCCAGATCGTCGAGGTTGGCCCGCACGACGAACTGATGGCCCGCCAGGGTGCGTACTGGCGGCTCTACCAGGCGCAGCTCAAGCGGGTGGAAGACGACGAAGCCGAAGGCGAGCATGAGCCCTCGGCCGACGGCCCGCGTGCCGGCATGCCCGCGCCCAATGCCCTGTCGCCCTCGGCCCATGCCGAGCTGCCGGTGGCCCCGGCTTCATGAGGAAGGACGCCATGGCCCTGACGCTGCAACGCGATGCGCACGGGCGGCTGTGCGCCACCACGCCCGACGGCCGGCTGCATGTCGGCGTGACGCCGGTGCGCGCGTTCCCGCTGTCGGCCCCGGCCGGGGGCCTGAGTCTGGTCGGCCCCGATGGGCGCGAGCTGGCCTGGATCGCGCGGCTCGGCGAGCTGGACGCCAGCACGCGCACGCTGATCGAAGATGCCCTGCGCCTGCGCGACTTCGCACCCACCATCACTCGGCTGGTCGATGTGTCGAGCTTCTCCACGCCCAGCACCTGGACGGTGGAGACCGACCGCGGCCCGACGCGCTTCGTGCTCAAGGGCGAGGAAGACATCCGCCGCCTGGGCGGCGGCGCGCTGCTGATCACCACCGGTGACGGCGTGAGCCTGCGCGTGGCCGACCGCTTTGCGCTGGACCGTCACTCGCGCAAGCTGCTGGATCGCTTCCTGGCCTGATGCACGTCGGTTGATCCACGGCGCGCCGGTACTGCACCGGTACCTTGGCAGCAGCCATGGCGGCCATGGGCGCCAGAGCAGCCTCTCACCAGGGCAAGCCCGGCCTGCCAAGCAAAGAGCCCGCCGAGGCGGGCTCCATCGAAGGTCACCGGACGGCCGCCGCGGCGGCGATCAGAACGTCGTCCAGTCCTCCTCGGCCACGGACGGCTCAGCGGCTGGTGCCGTGCGAGCCGCACGCGGCGAGGGCGCCTGCGGCTCGGGCTGGGCCGCGGGCTTGGTGACCGGCCTGGTGCCGGAGGCGGGGGCCGGCTGCGGCGCCTTGACCGCGGCCGGCTTGCGCGGCGCGGCCACGTGAGGCGCGGGCACGGCCACCGGGGCCGTCACCGGCCGCAGGCCCGACTCGTTGCCCAGGCGGAACACGCCCACGGCACGCACCATGGCATCGGCCTGGGCCTTGAGGCTCTCGGCCGCGGCGGCGCTTTCTTCCACCAGCGCGGCGTTCTGCTGGGTGACGGTGTCCATCTGCACGAGGGCGGTGTTGACCTGGCCGATGCCGGCGCTCTGCTCGCGGCTGGCCGAGGCGATCTGGCCGACGATGTCGTCCACGGCCTGGATGGCGGTGACGATCTGCTGCATCTGCTCGCCGGCGGCGTCCACCAGCCGGCTGCCGGCGTCCACGCGCTCGGTGCTGGCGGTGATGAGGCTCTTGATCTCCTTGGCCGCCTCGGCGCTGCGCTGGGCCAGTGCTCGCACCTCGCCGGCCACCACGGCAAAGCCGCGGCCCTGCTCGCCGGCGCGAGCCGCCTCGACTGCGGCGTTCAAGGCCAGGATGTTGGTCTGGAAGGCGATGCCGTCGATCACACTGATGATCTCGACGATTCGGCGGCTGCTGTCCTGGATCTCGCGCATGGTCTCGACGACCTGGCTGACGGTGCGCCCGCCCTCCACCGCGCTGCCGGTCGCCTGCTGCGTCAGGCCGTTGGCCTCGCGGGCGTGCTGGGCGTTCTGCTCCACCGTGCCGGTGAGCTGCTCCATGCTGGCCGCCGTCTGCTGCAGGCTGCTGGCCTGCTCCTCGGTGCGCTGGCTCAGGTCCGCATTGCCCATGGCGATCTGCTGCGAGGCGCTGGCCACGCTCTCCGCACCGGTGCGGACGTTGCCGACGATCTCCACCAGGCCGGACTGCATCTGGCGCAGCGCGGTAAGCAGCTCGGCCAGCTCATCGCGGCCCTGCGGCTCAATGCTCACGCTCAGGTCGCCCTGGGCCACGGCCTTGGACAGGTCCACTGCCTGGCGCACCGGGCCGGTGATGGAGCGGGTGATGAGAATGGCCACGGCGGTGGCCAGCAGCGTGCCGATGAGCAGCGCACCGCCCACCATCAGGTCCACGCGCTTGACGGCGGTCTCGGTCAGGGCCGCGGCATCCTGCATGTGCTGGGTCTGCATCTCGATCAGCGTGTCCAGCTTCTCGAAGTAGGTCACCTGGGCGGGGCGCAGCTGGGTCTCCAAGGTCTCCACTGCAGCGTCGTACTGACCGTCGTCCAGCAGCGCCATGAAGGCGTCGCGGGCGCGAAGAAAGGCCTCTCGCTTGGCCACGACCTCCTTCAGGCCGGCGGCGATGGACGGCTCCTGCACGGTGCGCTGCAGCTCGGCGATGACCTGCTCGCCGGCGACCTGGAAGGTGCGCAGCGCGGCGCGGTCGCGCTGCTGGGCCTCCGGGCTCTTGAAGAGGGCCAGGTTGCGCACGACGCGCGCCTGCTGGTTGGCGATGTCGCGCAGCTTGTGGAAGTTGGTCACCTTGGGCACCTGGTCGTTGATCACCAGGCCGAAGGAGGTGTGGATGCTGTTGACCTGCGCGACAACCAGCGCGCCCAGGATGTAGAGCAGCGCCACCACGGCGCCAAAGCCGGCGGCGAGCCGCACGGAAAGCTTGAAATGCGTGAGCTTCATGATGTCCTCGTCATGCGGCGCCGGTGGCCGGCGGCCGCGCAGCCCCGTGAAAAAGGAGCCGGTTGCACCGGGTTATCGGTCGGGTTTACCCGGCGCTTGAGCGAGGTTAGGGGTCACTTTCTGCCCTACATCAAGCTTTGACTCGCTTGGCGGGCCGCCGTCAGTGGGCGGCACTCATCAGCCGGCGCATCCACTCCAGCAGCAACGTTGGCAGGCGCTCGGGCTGCGGCAGCAGGCCGTACTGGCCGGGGCCGAAGATGTGGGGCAGGTAGTCGCGCGCCTGGCGGTCGATGGTCAGGCAAAAGGGCGAGCAGCCTTGCAGCCGGGCCTCGACGATGGCCTGGCGCAGGTCCTCCACGCCGTAGCGGCCCTCGTACTCGTCGCGGTCGTTGGGCTTGCCGTCGGAGAGCAGCAGCAGCAGCCGGTGTGCGGCCGGCTGGCGCATGAGCTGCTGCGTGACATGCCGCACGGCAGCACCCGCGCGGGTGTAGTGCTCGGGCTCCAGGCCGGCGATGCGGCGGGCCACGGCCGGCCCGGGCGGCTCGTCGAAGCGCTTGAGCGCGCGCACCACCACGCGCTGCGCGCCCTCGCCGCTGAAGGCGTGGATGGCGTGCGGCTCGCCCAGCGCGTCCAGCGCCTCGGCCACCAGCAGCAGGGCTTCGCGCTCCACGTCGATGATGCGGCGCTGCCCGGCCACCCAGCTGTCGGTGGAGCCGCTGGCGTCCACCAGCAGGGCGATGGCCGTGTCACGGCGCTGCGGCGAGCGGGCGCGGTAGAGCCTGTCGCTGGGCGGCAGGCCGGCGGCCCGGTCGGCCGTGGCGGCCACGCAGGCG
Source organism: Pseudomonadota bacterium (assembly GCA_049321005.1). Classification (GTDB taxonomy): domain Bacteria; phylum Pseudomonadota; class Gammaproteobacteria; order Burkholderiales; family Burkholderiaceae_C; genus Aquabacterium. The sequence goes on along the minus strand of JBMOQL010000001.1, from coordinate 271,839 downwards.
TCCAGGTCCAGCTCCTCGCCATCGGTGCGCTGGCGCAGCCAGACGCGGTGGCTGCGCAGCATCTCGAAATGGCGCCGCACCTGCATCAGCAGCGCGCGATGCTCGTCGCGCATGCGGGCAATCCATTCATCCGGCCCGTCGGCCGCGGGCAGCAGCCAGACGCGCGCGCCGGGGTGGCGGTAGCGGCCGGTGGCGTGGTCCCACTCGGGGTAGTCGAGCGACGCGGGCTCGGGGGCGGTGAGGGCCGCCGCCTCGCCGCGGGCGCGGACCTCGGGCGCGTCGTCGCTCAGCAGCACCTCGCGGGCGCGCTCGGGCGTGGCCACCAGGCGGGCTTCGTCCAGCTCGGAGACGGCGTCGGCCATCTCCTGGGAGGCGCTGCCGGCCTCGCGGTCGGTGGGGCGCTGCATGCCCAGCGGGTCCTCGGCCTTCTCCATGCCCTCGCCGGTCTGGATCATCCAGGCGCCGGGGTCGTCATCGTCCTCGTCCTCGGGCGATTCGCGCACCTTGGGGCGGCGGGCCATGCGGGCCGACGGCGCGGATACGCCAGGGGGGTCCTGCGGCAGCTCGCCTTCCAGGCGCTCTGCAGGCGGTGGCGGCTGGCGCCACTCGCCCAGCCAGGGGTCGGGTTGCAGGGCAGGGCCACGCAGCTTGAGCAGATCGGGCCACTGGGCCAGCAGGGTGTCGGCCTCGGCGCGGGCGCGGGCCCAGTGCTCGGCGGGGGCGGCGTGCTGCTGCGATACGGGTGCGGCCATCACGCGGCGCAGGCGCAGCTCCACCGTCCCCAGGCCGCCACGGGGCAGAGGGCGGGCGGCGCGCGCGGCGGCGGCCTCGTCGCGCCAGGCGGCCAGCGCGGCGGCCTGACCGGGCAGGCGGCGGATCAGCTCGGCATCGGCGGCATCGGCCTCCAGCAGGCGGTAGAGGTCCGCGGCCAGCCAGTCGCGGGCGGTGTCCCGACCGCTGGCGCGGCGGTCCGCCGGGCCGTGGATGCCCGTCAGATCCAGGCTGCCGCGCGTAGCACGTGCCGTCTGCTGAAGGGCCAGCAGGCGCCAGCGGGCCAGGGCCTGGTCGGCGTCCAGCCCCGGCAGCACGGCGGGCAGCCAGATGGCTTGGCCGTCGGTGGCGGCCACCGGATCGCGCACCCGCTTGGCCTCGAAAGCCAGCAGCCGACGCAGCAGCGTGGGTGGCGCCGGCGGCAGGGCGGCCCGAAGAAGCCAGGCCCGGCCCCAAACCGCATGCAGCAGCAGGCCGATGCGCTCGGCATGGTCGGCCAGCGCGGGCGGCGGGGCGGCTTGCGCATCGCGCTGGCGCAGCCACAGCGCCTGGGCATAGGCGGTGACGTGCCGGGCCGCGTCGTGCAGGACGTCTTCGGCTTCGGCCATCGCGGGCGGTTCACGCCTTCTCAGGCGAAGGTCAGGTCCACCAGGTCGCGCATGGCGCCCACCAGGGTGGGCTCATCCGACAGCGGCGACACGATCGCCACGCGGCAGGCCTGCTTGACGTCGACGCCGGCCGCGATCAGCCGGGCGGCGGCCACCAGCAGCCGGGTGCTGGGCACCTCCGCCAGGCCCCGGTCCTGCAGGCCGCGCAGCTGCCGCGCCAGTGCCACCAGGCCGGCGGCCGTGGCCTCGTCCACGCCGCTCTCGGCCGCGACGATGCGCGCCTCGCGCGGCGCATCGGGGAAGTCGAACTCCAGGGCCACGAAGCGCTGGCGCGTGCTGGGCTTCAAGTCCTTGAGCATGCGCTGGTAGCCCGGGTTGTAGGAGACCACCAGCATGAAGCCCGGCGCAGCCGTCAGCGTCTCGCCGGTCTTGTCGATGGGCAGCAGGCGGCGGTGGTCAGTCAGTGGGTGCAGCACGACGATGGTGTCGGCGCGCGCCTCCACCACCTCGTCCAGGTAGCAGATGGCGCCCTCGCGCACGGCACGGGTGAGCGGCCCGTCCTGCCACACCGTGCCGTCATGGCGGATGAGGAAGCGCCCCACCAGGTCGCTGGCGGCCAGGTCGTCGTGGCAGGAGATGGTGATGAGCGGCCGCTTGAGCCGCCAGGCCATGTGCTCCACAAACCGCGTCTTCCCGCAGCCCGTGGGCCCCTTGAGCATCACCGCCAGGCGCTGGGCATGGGCCTGCTCGAAGACCTGGACCTCGTTGCCCTGGGCCAGGTACCAGGGCTCGTCGGCCGGCCCCGCAGGGCCGGCGGCCGCAGCGGATGGCGGGGCGGTGGCGTCCGCCCTCACGGCATGACCATGCGCGGGGCGCTGCCGATGCCGCCGCTGCGCGGCTCGCCCAAGGCCTCATCGGTGACGGCAAAGCGCGGCGCGTAGCGGAAGAAGTCCCAGATGAACAGCGCCACCCCCAGGGCGAAGACGCTGGCCGTGGCCACCAGCATCACGAAGTGGACCTGGATCTTGAGCTGCGTGTCCAGGTAACCCAGGCCCAGGATGCGCTCCAGGTAGACCTGCCCGATGCCGGCGGTAGCAAACGACAGCGTCATGCCGAACATGCCGGCGATCTGCAGCCAGAAGGCCCAGTAGCCCAGCGTGCGGTTGGTGTCGGTGCGGTCGGGCGTGAAGCTGGGCAGCGCGTAGCTGATCATGGCCATCACGATCATGGCGTAGGCGCCGTAGAAGGCCGCGTGGCCGTGCATGGCGGTGACCATGGTGCCATGCGTCCACTTGTTGACCGACGGCCAGGTGTGCGCCAGCCCCAGCAGCCCGGCACCGAAGAGCGTGAACACCGCGCTGCCGATGGTCCAGTGCAGGGCCAGCGTGTTGGGGTGGCTCAGGCCCGAGCGGCGCATGGCGGTGTAGGCATACATGGCCATGCCCACCAGGGCCACCGGCTCCAGCGCGCTGAAGAACCCGCCGATCGGCAGCCAGTACTGCGGCACGCCCACCCAGTAGTAATGGTGGGCGGTGCCCAGGATGCCGGCGATGAAGACCAGGCCGACGATCACGTACAGCCACTTCTCCATTACCTCGCGGTCGGCGCCCGACAGCCGGATCAGCAGGTAGGCCAGGAAGCCGCCCTGGATCATCTCCCACACGCCCTCCACCCACAGGTGGATCGTCCACCAGCGGTAGAAGATGGAGATGGTGTAGTTCTCGTACTCCAGCAGCGCGGGCAGGTAGAGCACCGCAGCCAGCGCCAGGCCGAGCAGCAGCACGCCCTCGGTGGTGGTGAAGCGGCCGGATTTGCGGATGGTCATCAGGATGTTGTAGAGGAACATCAGCATGACGATGACGATCACGATCTTGCTGGGCAGCGGCTGCTCCAGCAGCTTGTTGCCGGTGCCGTAGCGGAAGAGGTAGCCGATCACCGTGGCCAGGCCCATCAGCACCCACAGGCCGAGCTGGATGTAGGCCAGCTTGACGCTGTGCAGCTCGGTGCGGGATTCATCCGGCACCATCCAGTAGGTGGCGCCCATGAAGCCCGTGAGCACCCACACCACCAGCAGGTTGGTGTGGATCATCTTGGTGACGTCAAAGGGCAGGATGTAGAGCAGCGGGTCCGGCCCCAGGTACTTGGCGGCCGACAGCAGGCCGAAGACGATCTGCAGGCCGAACAGCACCATGGCCACGGCGAAGTACCAGTAGGCCACCTGTTGTGAGCGGTATCTCATGTGCGGGCTCCGTGGGGTTCGTTCACTGCGTCACTTCAGCGTGGCCAGGTAGGCCACCAGCTGGTCGATCTGCTCTGGCTTGAGCGACTGCGCATAAGTGGCCGGCATGAAGGACGTGCCGCCTGCCGAGTACATCGCCCCCGGCACCAGGTAGGCGCTGGGGTGGGTGATGGACTCGCGGATGTAGCCGGCTGCGTCCTTGGCCTGGCCCTTGTAGTCGGGCGCGCCCACGTGCTGCGCCGCGCGCGTGGCCAGCCCGGCCAGCGACGGCCCGGCCAGATTGACCCCCGGCGCCACCGAGTGGCAAGCGGTGCAGTTGGGCGTGACCGAACGGAACAGTGCCTGGCCGAGCGCGATCGGGTCCTGGTTGCCCGCCATGGGGCGCGCGCCCGGCGGCTGCTGGCCCGGCGCGGCGCCCGGCTGGCCGTTGCCGCCGGTGGCCTCCACGGCACCCTGGGCCTGGGCGGCGGTCTGGTCGGTGCCGGGCAGCGTCGCCCCGGAGACCAGGATGGGCCGTGGCGGCCAGCCTTGGTTGTCGATCTTGCTGACCCAGTCCAGGAAGGCGATCAGATCGGTGATCTCCTGGTCGGCGAGGTTCTGCTTGGGCATCAGCCGGCGGTGGCGCTGCTCGTCATAGAAACGTGACGGGTCGCGCATGTAGGCCTGCAGATAGGCCTCGCCGCGGTGCTGGGTGATCTTGGTGAGGTCGGGCGCGTAGTAGGCGCCTTCACCCATCAGCGTGTGGCAGTTGACGCAGTTGTACTTGTGCCAGACATCTTTGCCGCGCGACACAGCGGGCGTGATGCTGTCGGCATTGGTGAGCTTGCCCACCTGGCGGTGGGTGTCGATGGTGAGCCCCAGGAAGACCAGGGCAGCCACAGCGGTGGAGCCGATGGCAAAGAGGCGGGATTGGCGCTTGTTCATGGCGTCTTGCTCCTGGAGGCGTCAGACGCCGATGCCCGACCAGTAGGTCAGGGCGATGCCACCGGCGTAGACCACCGCCACCAGCATCAGGAGCAGGATCAGCGCGCTGACGATCTTCAGCACGCCATGCACGGCATGGGCTTGCATCGTGGGTCCTCTCGGGCTTGTTGTCCCCGAAATGGGGCAATCCGGGTGCCCATGGCTGACACACGGGGTGGGAGCCGTCTGTCGGCCCGCAGCGACCGCGCCTGATGCCGCGCGGGCAGCCGGGCGAGCGAAGGTGCCAATGCGTGGCGCGATGTTCGCTGGGCTATCGCCGCGATAGCCGGCGGATGGCCCTCTCGGGATCGCGCCTTGCCGACCTGGCCACCGGCGGCGCAACGCGCCTGCTGTGTCCCCACCACCCGCTACACAAGGAGTGCCCATGTTCAGTCACAACAAGCGACTGCAGTACACGGTGCGCGTGAGCGAGTCCAACCCCGCGCTGGCCAACCTGCTCCTGGAGCAGTTCGGTGGCCCGCAGGGCGAGTTGGCCGCGGCCATGCGCTACTTCACCCAAGGCCTGGCGGAAGAAGACCCGGGCCGCAAGGACATGCTGCTGGACATCGCTACCGAGGAGCTGTCCCATTTGGAGGTCATCGGCACGCTGGTGGCCATGCTCAACCGCGGCAGCAAGGCCAAATATGCCGAGGCCGTGGACACGGAGGCCGAGCAGTTCCGCAAGCTGCAAGGCACGGGCTGCGACTCGCACGTCACCCAGGTGCTCTATGGCGGCGGCCCGGCGCTGATCAACTCCGGCGGCCAGCTCTGGAACGCCGGCTACATCGACAGCATCGGCGACCCGACCTGCGACCTGCGCTCCAACATCGCCGCAGAGGCGCGCGCCAAGATCGTCTACGAGCGTCTCATCAACGCCACCGACGACCCGGGCGTGAAGGAGGCCCTGGGCTTTCTGATGACGCGCGAGATCGCCCACCAGCAGTCGTTCGAGAAGGCCCTCTACGCCATCCAGCCGAACTTCCCGCCGGGCAAGCTGCCGGGCATGCCGAGCTTCACCAACGTGTACTTCAACATGAGCCAAGGTGAAGGCGACATGCGCGGCCCCTGGAACAGCGACGAGAACTTCACCGTCATCAGCGACCGCGAGCAGCAGTGCGCGGTGGACGGAGGCTCCGGGCTGGCGGAGGTCAACCTGACCGCCGACGAGGCCAAGGCCGTCGAGCAGATGGCGTTGCGCCTGCGCTCCGATCCGCTGTCCGATCCGCTCACCGGGGCCGAGCTGGGCTGGGGTGCGCCGGGCGAGGTCGTGCCCTCGTCCACCGTGCCGCAGGCCAAGGCGAACAAGACCAAGGCCGGCAGCAAGAAGTAAGGCCGGCCACGGCATCGGCACGCGCGCCGGGGCTGCCCGCGCGCGGGCCGGTGCCGGCGTCGTCCTTGCCCGCCGCGTCGGCCACGCCGCAGCGGCGGGCACGGGCAATGCCCCTGATCGAGACAAGCAATCACACCGCGCGGCGTATCGCCGCAAGATGATCTGCGCCGCACGCGCCTGTCGCGCTCGGCGCCACCGACCACCGGGATCTCCAGCACACCACCATGGCTCCCATCGACCCCACCCGGCCCGTGCATGCGGCGCGTCCGCCGCTGGCCGTGCCTCACCTGGCCACCGTGCGCCGCGCGGTGGGTGTGCTCATCGTCTTCGGCGGCTTGGCCGCCGGGCTGTGGATGGTGGTGCAGCAGCTGGCCGGGGGCTCGCCGCACCTGGAGCGTGCCTTTGCCGGGGGCATGGTGGCCGCGCTGGCCACCGCACTGGGCACCGTGCCCATCCTGCTGTCGCAGCTGCCCTCTGACCGCACGCGCGACACCATGCTCGGCTTCGGAGCCGGCGTGATGCTGGCGGCTTGTGCCTTCTCGCTGGTCGTGCCGGGCATCGCGGCCGCGCGCCAGCAGGGCCTGGGGCCCTGGGCGGCCGGGGGCTCGGTGAGCATCGCCGTGCTGCTGGGCGCGGCACTGCTGATGGCGCTGGACCGCTGGCTGCCGCACGAGCACTTCATCAAGGGCGAGGAAGGCGGCCGCCGCCGCGCCGCCTCCCCCGACGAGACGGCCCGTGCACGCGCGCTGCGCCGCACCTGGCTCTTCGTCTTCGCCATCACGCTGCACAACCTGCCCGAAGGCCTGGCCATCGGCGTGGCCGCCGCCGGCAGCGACCCGGTGGGCGCCGGGGCTCTGGCCACCGGCATCGCCATCCAGGACGTGCCCGAGGGCCTGGTGATCGCGCTGGCGCTGCGCGGCGCAGGCTATGGGCGCGGGCTGTCCGTGGGGCTGGGCGCGGTGTCGGGCTTCGTCGAGCCGCTGGGCGCGGTCTTCGGCGCCGCGGTGATGGGTCTGTCCGCCGGCCTGCTGCCGTGGGGCCTGGGCTTTGCGGCCGGCGCGATGCTGTTCGTGATCAGCCACGAGATCATTCCCGAGTCCCACCGCCAGGGGCATGAGCGCTTTGCCACAGCCGGGCTGATGCTGGGTTTCGTGCTGATGATGCTGCTGGACACGGCGCTGGGCTGAGCCTGCGCCGGGCGGGGCGGCCCCTTGCGCATCCGCTGCGGGCCGCAGATCGATATGCGTGACGTGGCGCGGCGCGCAAGCTCAGCCACAAGGCTTCGTTCGCATGAGGCCGGGCCGCCGCAACACTGCGGCGCATGAGCCCCGCCGCTATCGATGCCGCCGCTGCTGGCGCCGCCGCCCGCCCCACCGAGTCCGAGATCGAGCTCGGACTCAACTCCGGGCTCGACCCCGGACTGCACCTCGGACACCAGCCCGGCCCCCAGCCCCCGACACGCTGGGCATCCGGCGAGGCGGCTGCGCTGCACACCCGCGTGGAGGCCCTGGCCCAGGCCCTGGCCGCAACTGCCGTGGAGCGCGACCGCGCCGGCGGCCATGCCGCGGCCGAGCGCGAGCGGATCAAGGCCAGCGGCCTGCTGGCCCTGTCCATCGAGCGTGAATGGGGCGGCTGGGGGGCGGATGCGGCCACCTGGCTGCGCATGGTGCGCCGCCTGGCCGAAGTCGATTCGGCGCTGGCCCATGTCTTCGCCTTCCACCACCTGCAGCTGGCCACGGTGCGCCTCTACGGCACGGCCGAGCAGCAGCGCCGCCTGATCGCCGGCACGCTGGACAGCGGCGCCTTCTGGGGCAATGCGCTCAACCCGCTGGACCGCCGCACGCGGGCCACCCGCACGGCGGGCGGCTGGCGCCTGGACGGCACCAAGAGCTATTGCTCGGGCTCGGTCGGCTCTGACTGGCTGACCGTGTCGGCCTGGCACGAGGACAGCAGCAGCCTGCTCATCGGCGTGCTGCCCACGCGCACCGCGGGCGTCACCGTGCAGGCCGACTGGGACGCCTTCGGCCAGCGCCAGACCGACAGCGGCACCGTGCGGTTCGACGGCGTGCGGCTGCCCGATGCCGACGTGCTGGTGGCCCCGGGCACCACGCCCAGCGTGCGCGGCACCCTGCGCCCGCTGCTGGCCCAGTCGGTGCTGACCCAGCTCTATCTCGGCTTGGCGCGCGGCGCCTTCGACGCCGGGCGGCACTTCGTCGTCGAGCAGGCCCGGCCGTGGTTCAGCGCCGGCGTGGCCCGCGCAGCCGACGACCCGCTGGTGCAGCACCGCTGGGGCGAATGGTCCGTGGGCCTGCGGGCGGCCGAGCTGCTGGCCATCGATGCCGCAGCCCAGCTGCAGCAGGCCCTGGACGCCGGCGAGGCCGTCACCGCCGAGCAGCGCGGCCACGCGGCCCTGGCCACCGCCCAGGCCAAGGCCGCGGCCCACCGCATCGGCCTGGACATCGCCAGCAACCTCTTCGAGACCACCGGCGCACGCGCCACCAGCGAGCGCCTGGGCCTGGACCGCTACTGGCGCAACCTGCGCGTGCACACCCTGCACGACCCGCTGGACCAGAAGCTGCGCGACCTCGGCCGCCATGCCTTAGACGGCCGGCTGCCCGAGCCGTCGCCGTATTCCTGAGGGCGCGCCGCATGTCCCAGCGCATCCGCTTCAACGCGTTCCAGATGAACGCCGGCTCGCACCAGTCGCCCGGCCTGTGGCGCCATCCGCGCGACCGCTCGCACCGCTACACCGACCCGGCCCACTGGGTGGAGCTGGCCCGGCTGCTGGAGCGCGGCCGCTTCGACGGCGTCTTCATCGCTGACGTGCTGGGCGTATACGACGTCTACGGCGGCTCGGCGGCCGCCGCGCTGCGCGGCGGGGTGCAGGTGCCGATCAACGACCCGCTGGCCCTGGTGCCGCTGATGGCCCATGCCACCGAGCACCTGGGATTCGGCGTTACCTGCGCGGTCACCGGCGAGCACCCGTACCCCTTCGCCCGACGCCTGTCCACACTGGACCACCTCAGTGGCGGGCGCGTGGGCTGGAACATCGTCACGGGCTACCTGGACAGCGCGGCGCGCAACTTCGGCCAGACGCGGCAGCTGGACCATGACGAGCGCTACGACCTGGCCGACGAGTACCTGGAGGTCGTCTACAAGCTGTGGGAGCACAGCTGGCAGGACGACGCCGTGCGCCGCGACTGCGAGGCCGGCGTCTACGTCGAGCCGGATCGCGTGCGGCCGATCGCCCACCGCGGCCGCCACTACGACGTACCGGGCATCCACCTGTGCGAGCCGTCGCCCCAGCGCACGCCGGTGCTCTACCAGGCCGGCACCTCGCCGCGCGGGCTGCGATTTGCCGGCCGGCATGCCGAGTGCGTGTTCGTCAGCGGCCCGGCCATTCCCGTCATCCGCCGCTATGTCGACCAGGTGCGCAGCGCCGTGGTGGCCGCGGGGCGTGCGACCTCGGACGTGCTGATCTATGCCCAGGCCCTGGTCCTCGTCGGCGAGACCGATGCCGAGGCTCGCTCGCTGTACCAGGAGCTGTTGGACCACATCGACCCGCAGGCCGCGCTGGCCCTGCTGTCGGGCTGGACGGGTGTGGACTTCAGCCGCACGCCGGCCGATGCGCCCATCGAGTACGTGGACACGCCCGCCGGCCGCACCTCGCTGGCCTCGTTCAGCGCGGCCGATCCGTCGCGGCGCTGGACGGTGGGCGAGGCCGCCCGCTTCATCGGCCTGGGCGGGCGCGGGCCGGTGCTGGTGGGCGCCCCACAGCAGGTGGCCGACCAGATCGAGGAGTGGGCAGACACCACCGGTATCGACGGCTTCAACCTGACCTATGCGCTGTCGCACGAGACGATGGAGCGCGTGGTCGGGCTGCTGGTGCCAGAGCTCCAGCGCCGCGGCCGCTATGCCACCGACTACGAGGCCGGCACGCTGCGCCACAAGCTGTTCGGGCGCGGGCCTCGCCTGCCTGCGGGCCACACCGCACGCACGCTGGCGCCCGGCGGGCCGGCGGCCGCCTGACCTCACTGTCGCGGCCCGCGACGGCCGCATCGATCAACGCATACCTGACACAAGAGAAACGTAGACATGACCTTGCCAAGACGACAAGTGCTGGCCTTTGGTACAGCAATGGCTGCCTCGCTAGGCGCGGGCCTGACGCTGCCTGCGCACGCGGCCGAGCGCACGCTGCGCATTGGCTATCAGAAGTTCAACACGCTCAACATCCTCAAGGGTGCCGGCCACCTGGAGGAGGCGCTCAAGCCGCTGGGCTGGTCGGTGCAGTGGTACGAGTTCGCCACCGGGCCGGTGCTGCTTGAGGCGCTCAACGCCGGCTCCATCGACTTCGGTCATGCGGCCGACACGCCCTCGGTGTTCGCCCAGGCCGCGGGCGTGAAGGCCGTGTACCTGGCCGCCGAGCAGCCGTACCCGAAGGGCATTGCCATCCTGGTGGCGGCCGACTCGCCGATCAGGCGTGTGGCCGACCTCAAAGGCAAGCGCGTGGCCGTGGGCCGCGGCTGGAACGTGCAATACCTGCTGGCCCGCGCGCTGGAGGAGGCCGGCCTGGACTTCGACGACATCCAACCCGCCTGGGTCAACAACGCCGCCGATGCACGAAGTGCCTTCCAGTCGGGCCGGGTCGATGCCGTGGGCCTGTGGGACCCGTTCCTGGCCGGTGAGCAGACCGCGTCCAACCCGCGCGTGCTGCGCAGCGGCGAGGGGCTGTCCAACAACCGCACCTTCTACCTGGCCGCGCCCGACTTTGCCGCCGCCAACGGCAAGGTGCTGCGCACCGTCTTTGCTGAGCTGAAGAAGACTAACGACTGGGCAAACCGCAACCCGCAGGCCTTGGCCGAGCAACTGGCGCCGCAACTCGGCGTGCCGACGGCCGTGCTGAAGCTGGCCACCGAGCGGCGCCGATACACCGCAGTGCCGCTGGACGCCGCCATCGTGGCCGAGCAGCAGCGCATCGCCGACACGTTCTTCCGCCTCAAGCTCATCCCGCGCAGCCCGCGCGTGGCCGACGCCGTCTTCCCGGAGACCCTGCTGTGATCCGCCGCCGTACCCTTCTGCAAGCGACCGTGGTATCCGCCGCCGCCACGCCCCTGGCCGCCCCGGCCATCGCACGCGCCCAGGAGCCGCTGCGCGAGCTGCGGCTGGACTATGCGTACTACTCGCCCACCAGCCTGGTGCTGCGCCGCTTCGGCTGGCTGGAAGAGGCCTTCAAGGCCGATGGCGTGCGCATCAAGTGGGTGTTGAGCGCCGGCAGCAACCGGGCGCTGGAGTACCTGGCGGGCAACAGCATCGACATCGGCTCCACCGCCGGCCTGGCCGCGCTGCTGGCCCGGGCCAACGGCAACCCCATCCGCGCGCCCTATATCTACTCGCGCCCGGAGTGGACGGCGCTGGTCGTGCGCAAGGACTCGCCCATCCGCACGCTGGCCGACCTCAAGGGCCGCAAGGTGGCCGCCACCAAGGGCACCGACCCGTACCTCTTTTTGCTGCGTGCGCTGCACACCGTGGGCTTGAAGCGCGCGGACATCGAGCACGTGGCCCTGCAGCATGCCGACGGCCGGGCTGCGCTGGAGCAGGGCCGGGTGGACGCCTGGGCCGGGCTGGACCCGCACATGGCCGCCAGCGAGCTGGATGCCGGCTCGCGGCTGCTCTACCGCAACGTGGGCTTCAACACCTACGGCTTCCTCAACGTGCGCGAGGACTTCCTCAAGCAGCATCCCGAGGCGGTGGGCCGCGTCATCCAGCAGTACGAGCGCGCGCGGCTGTGGGTGCGGGCCAACGTGACCGAGGCGGCGCGCATCCTGAGCGACGAGGCCAAGGTGTCGCTGCAGGTGGCGCTGCTGCAGCTCAAGCTGCGCACCGACCTGAGCAACCCGGCGCCCGGCGCCGAGCACATCCAGGCCCTGCGCGCCGCCGCGCCCATCCTGCAGGACGAGCGCCTGGTGCGCCCCGATGCGGACCTGCCGCGCACCATCGACGCGCTGGTGGACACGCGCTTTGCCCAGCGCTGGCTGGCACGCGGGTGAGGGCGGCATGAGCGCGCTGCCCCGCATCGCGGACGCGGCGAGCCTGCGGGCGGGCGCCGTGCCGTCGTCTGCCCAGCCGTCGTCCGGGCCGGCTGCCGCCCGCCTGCGCGCCGCATGGCCCGCGCTGGCCCGCCGCGCCACCGGGCTGGGGCTGCCGCTGGCGCTGCTGGCCCTGGCCGAGTGCGCCGCCCGCGCCGGCTGGGTGGCGCCGCATCTCTTTCCGCCGCCCAGCAGCCTGTGGGCGACGGCGGCCGAGCTGCTGGACCACGGCCTGGTCGGCCACGTGGGCGCCAGCACCGCGCGCGTGGCCGCGGGCTTTGCAGCGGGCGCCGTGCTGGCGCTGGCGATCGGTGCCGCCGTCGGCCTGAGCCCGCGCATCGAGCGCCTGCTCGACCCCACGCTGCAGGCCCTGCGCGCCATCCCCTCGCTGGCCTGGGTGCCGCTGCTGCTGCTGTGGCTGGGCATCGACGAGGCGCCCAAGCTCACGCTGATCGCCATCGGCGCGTTCTTCCCGGTCTACATGGGCATGGTCGCGGGCTTTCGCGACGTGGACCGCAAGCTGGTCGAGGTGGCGCGCATGGCCGGCCTGGGCCCGCTGGCCCTGGCGCGGCGCGTGCTGCTGCCGGCGGCGCTGCCCTCCGTCTGGACGGGGCTGAGGAGCGGCCTGGGGCTGGCCTGGATGTTCATGGTGGCCGCCGAGCTCATCGCCGCCAGCCGCGGCGTGGGCTATCTGCTGACCGACGGCCGCGAGACCGGCCGCGCCGACATCGTGCTGCTGGCCCTGCTGGGCCAGGCCAGCGACGGCGCCATGCGGCTGGCCGAGCGCCGCCTGCTGCGCTGGCGCGACACCTACATGGGGGCGGCATGAACGACGCCGTCTCCCCGCAGCTGCTGCGCGCCCTGGATCTGAACGCCCCGCCAACGCGGCCGGCGCCGGCCCCGCAGCCAGGCGGCGCCCCGGTGCTCGACGTGCACGTGCACGAGAAGCGCTACGGCGGCCGCCCGGTGCTGCAAGGCGTGCGGCTGCAGGTGCAGGCTGGCGAGGTGGTCGCCCTGGTCGGCGCCAGCGGCTGCGGCAAGAGCACGCTGCTGCGCATCGTCGCCGGGCTGGATGCCGACTGCGACGGCCGGGTGCGCCTGCTCGGCCGCCCGGTGCAGGGGCCGGCGGCCGAGGCCGGCTTCGTCTTCCAGGAGCCGCGGCTCTTTCCGTGGCTGAGCGTGGCCGGCAACGTGGCCTTCGGCGCCTCGGGTGCGGCCGCCCGGCCCGATGTGCGCGCCCGCGGCCCGGCGGGGGCCGAGCCGTCAGGGGCCCGCGCGCTGGAGCTGCTGGATCAGGTCGGCCTGGCGCACCTGGCCGATGCCTGGCCCAAGCAGCTCTCCGGCGGCCAGGCCCAGCGCGTGGCCCTGGCACGGGCCTGCTTCGGCCACCCGCGCCTGCTGCTGCTCGACGAGCCCTTCTGTGCGCTGGACGCCTTCACCCGCATCAAGCTGCAGGACCTGCTGCTGCAGCTGTGCCGCCGCAACGGCGCCAGCGCGCTGCTGGTGACGCACGACCTGGACGAGGCCGTGCGCCTGGCCGACCGCGTGCTGGTGCTGGCGTCCGACCCGGGGCGCATCGCTGCCGAGCTGCTGGTGGACCTGCCGCACCCGCGCGGCGACGACGACGCGGCCGTGGTGCAGGCGCGCGCGCGGGTGAGGCGCGCCCTGCAGCGGGCGCAGCCGGATGTCCTGCCCGCGCCGCCGCTGGCCTGAAGAGCGGGCCGGCACGCGGTCGTGCACGAGCTGAGCGGTGGCCCGGCCTCGCGGGCTGTGCTCCAAGCGCGGCCGGCTGTCCGAAGTTCGTTGCGAGAGACTGGGCCGCGTATGCGGGCCGGCACATGCGGCGCGGCTCTCCGGCGTGCGGGGCCCATCAGCGTCTCTGGGCTTCCCGCGCGGGCCATGTCTCCCGTTCATTCCTAAAATTTGGGAATTTCCCACAATTCCGGGACAATCCGGGAATGGAGCTCGATGATCCCTGGCGCTACGCGCGCCCCGACCTGGCTGGCCACTATGTCGCGCGGCTGCTCGACGCGCCGGCGCGGCCGCTGGCCGTGTTCGGCCCGCGGCAGATCGGCAAGACGTATTTCCTGACCCATGACCTGCGCGAGCACGCGCAGCAGGCCGGCCTGCGGCCGATCTATGTGGACCTCTGGAGCCAGGCCGACCCGCTGGGCGCGATCAACACGGCCTTGACCACCGTGCTGCGCGAGCTCGCCCTGCGCCTGGGCGAGACGGCGGTGACGCGGGTGGGCGCGCTGGGCATCAGCGTCGGCATGGCCCCGCCGGCCGCGCTGGCGCCGGTGGCCGACCCGGCCGCCTGGATGGCCGCGCAGTTCGCCGAGCTGCGCCGGCTGGAGCCGGACCGACCGGTGCTGATGATGCTGGACGAGGCGCAGACGCTGGCCCGCTCCGGCCGGGGCGACGCGGCGATGAAGGCGGTGCGGGCGCTGTTCAATGCCCACCCGGGCGGCCTGTTGCTGCTACTGACCGGCTCATCCAAGTCCCAGCTGCTGGCGCTGGTCGGCGACCACTCGCGCACGGCCTTCAAGCTGGCGGCGCAGGTGGACTTCCCGCTGCTCGGCATGGGCTTCCTCGGCTTCGTCGCGCAGCGCTACCGCCTGGCCACCGGGCGCGACGTGGCCCTGGCCGATCTGGACTGGACCTTCACCCAGCTGCTGCACCGGCCGGGCGAGCTGATCGACTTCATCCGCTACTGGATTGCCGACGTGCCGGGCACCGAGCTGCGCGCGGCGCTGGCGGGCTTCCAGGCGCGCAGCCGGCCGCAGGCGGCCTTTGAGCAGCGCTGGATGGCGCTGGCGCCGCTGCAGCAGGCGCTGTTGCAGGCGCTGGCCCAGGGCGCCAAGCCGTTTGCCCAGGCCACGCGGCAGGCGCTGGCTGCGCGCCTGGGCGTGGATGGCCCGCTGCCCGGCGGCACGCTGTCGCGGGCGCTGCAGGCGCTGGAGGACGAGCACCTGCTCGTGCGCGAGGACCGCGGCCGCTATGCGTTTGCCGATGCCACCTTCCAGACCTGGCTGCTGGAGCAGCCGCAGCCCGGCACGGCGCCCGCGCCCGCGCCCGCTCGGCGGGCCGAGTAGCAGGGCGGCGCAGGGCGGGGGCATAGCGACAGCGGCTGCGGCGGGGGGGCAGCCTCCCCAGCGGGGGGCGGCGTCGAGCGCCCGCTGCCGGGCTGGGTCGAGGACTCCATCGGCCGGTGGGAGGACCGCGGTGATCCCCGCGCTTGGCCGCGATGCGCGGCGGCGGCCTGCTACGCCACCGGCGCGGCATCCCGGTAAGGGGCCACTTCGCTCCGCAGCACTCGCTGCAGCAAGGCGTCCTCCAGCCGCGCGAAGTCCCCACGGCCGCGCGGACGCGGGCGCGGCAGCCCCACCGGCTCATCCAGCGCGATGCGGCGGTCCTCGATCAGCAGCACGCGGTCGGCCAGGGCCACGGCCTCTGCAATGTCGTGCGTCACCAGCACCGTGGTGCAGCCGTGCTGCTGCCACAGGCGTTCGATGAGGCGCTGCATCTCGATGCGGGTGAGCGCATCCAGCGCGCCCAGCGGCTCATCGAGCAGCAGCAGGCGCGGGCGGTGCACCAGGGCGCGGGCCAGGGCCACGCGCTGACGCTGGCCGCCGGACAGCGCGGCCGGCCAGTCGCGTGCGCGATCGGCGAGGCCCACGGCGGCCAGCGCCTCGATCACGCTGGCGCGGGCCGATGCGCCCAGGCCCAGGCCGACGTTGTCGGCCACGCGCTTCCACGGCAGCAGCCGCGCGTCCTGGAACACCAGCCGCACGCCGCGCGCGGCCGCGTCGTCGCGGCGCAGCGGCTGGCCGTCGATCTCGATGCGGCCGGCCTCGGCCGTCTCCAGCCCGGCCAGCAGGCGCAGCAGCGTGCTCTTGCCGCAGCCGCTGCGGCCGACCAGGGCGACGAACTCGCCGGGGTGCACGTCGAAGTCCAGCTGCTGCAGCACGGCGCGCGTGCCGTAGGCCTTGCTCAGGCCGCGCACGCGGATGGCGGCGCCGGGGGGCGAAGTCGGGTGCGAGTGCGGGTCAGGGAGCATGGTGCGCAGCGTCCTGGCGTGGGTGGGGGAGGGCCGCGGCATCAAGGCTGTGACGCGGGTGCGGCATGTCGTGAAGCGGGCTTGGCCAAGCGGCGCGTCAGGCCTGGTAACCCGCATGCCAGCGCAGCAGCGTGCGCTCCAGGCCGCGGGCCAGCACGTCGGCCAGCTTGCCCAGGGCGGCATACAGCAGGATGCCGACCAGCACCACATCGGTCTGCAGGAACTCGCGGGCGTTCATGGTCATGTAGCCGATGCCCGATTGCGCCGACAGCGTCTCGGCCACGATCAGCAGCACCCACATCAGCCCCAGCGAGAAGCGCAGGCCCACCAGGATGGACGGCAGCGCGCCGGGCAGGATCACATGGCGCCACAGCGCGCCGCCGGTGAGGCCATAGCTGCGCGCCATCTCCACCAGGCCGGCGTCCACCGAGCGGATGCCGTGGAAGGTGTTGAGGTAGACCGGGAAGAACACGCCGATGGCCACCAGGAACAGCTTGGCCGTCTCGTCGATGCCGAACCACAGGATGACCAGCGGGATCAGCGCCAGCGGCGGGATGTTGCGCACCATCTGCAGCGTGGTGTCCAGCAGCGTCTCGGCCCAGCGCAGGCTGCCGGTGAGCAGGCCCAGCACCAGGCCCAGCCCGCCGCCGAGGGCCAGGCCGCTGAGCGCGCGGCCGGTGCTCACGCCCAGGTGCTGCCACAGCTCGCCGCTGCGGGCCAGGCTGACGAAGGCCTGCAGCACCGCGGCCGGCTCGGGCAGCACGCGGGTGGACAGCCAGCCCAGGCGCGAGGCCGCCTCCCACAGCACCAGCAGCGCGATGGGCAGGGCCCAGGGCAGCGCGCGGCGCAGCGCGGGACGGAAGGCGGCGACCGCCGGCGCGGCACGCCTGGTGCGCGCGGCAGGGCCTGTCGCGGCGGAGCTTGCCACCGGCGCAGGCGGTACCGCAGACGGCCGTGCGGGCGCGTGGTTGGGTGCCAGGATGGCTGCCATGTCGTCGGTCTCCTGTTGCGGGCTGGGGCGCGTGTCGCGCTTGCTGTCGAGGCTGTACGTGAGGTGCCTGGCGAAGTGGCGTCAATGCGCCGACACCTGCCGCTCGTCGGCCGCGCGGCGCTCGGCCGGCGGCACGTAGTTGTTGGCCACGATCTCGCCGAAGGGGCCGGTCAGCCTGGCGCCGGGCAGGCCTTCGCGCAGCGCCACCGGCAGCAGCGGGAAGACCAGCTCGGCAAAGCGATAGGCCTCTTCCAGGTGCGGGTAGCCCGACAGGATGAAGTGGCTCAGGCCCAGCTCGGCGTACTCGCGGATGCGCTCGGCCACCTGTTGCGGGTTGCCCACCAGCGCGGTGCCGGCGCCGCCGCGCACCAGGCCCACGCCGGCCCACAGGTTGGGCGACACCTCCAGCCCGTCGCGCGGGTCGTGGCGGTTGAAGCGCCCGCCGTGCAGCGCGGCCATGCGCCGCTGGCCCACCGAGTCCATCTGCGCAAACTTGCGCTGCGCCGCGGCCACCGTCTCGTCATCCAGGTGCGAGATGAGCTTGCCGGCGGCGCGCCAGGCTTCGTCCTCGGTCTCGCGCACGATCACGTGCAGGCGGATGCCGAAGTCCAGCTTGCGGCCGTAGCGCGCGGCCCGGCGGCGGATGTCGGCCACCTTCTCGGCCACCGCGGCCGGCGGCTCGCCCCACGTCAGGTAGGTGTCGAGCTGCCGCGCGGCCAGGTCGTGCGCGGCCTCGGACGAGCCGCCGAAGAACAGCGGCGGATGCGGGCGCTGCAGCGGCGGATACAGCAGCTTGGCGCCCTTGACCCGCAGGTGCTTGCCGACGAAGTCGAAGCTCTGGCCCTCATGGCTGCGGGCCAGCGTCTCGCGCCAGATGGTCAGGAACTCGTCGGACAGCTCGTAGCGCGCCGCATGGTCCAGGAACAGGCCGTCGCCCTCCAGCTCCGCCTGGTCGCCGCCGGTGACCAGGTTGACCAGCACCCGCCCGCCGGAGATGCGGTCCAGCGTGGCCGTCATGCGCGCGGTCTGCGCCGGCTCCATCAGGCCCGGGCGCAGGGCGACGAGGAATTTCAGCCGCTGGGTGGCATCCACCAGCGACGAGGCCAGGATCCACGAGTCCTCGCACGAGCGGCCGGTGGGCAGCAGCACGCCCTCGTAGCCCAGCGTGTCGGCGGCCACGGCCACCTGCTTGAAGTAGTGGAAGGTGGCGGCGCGTGCGCCGAAGCTGGTGCCCAGGTAGCGCGAGTCGCCGTGGGTGGGGATGAACCAGAAGATCTTCATGTCCGGGCCCGTCGTGTCAATGGGATGAGAGGGGGCGAGGGGATGGCCGCAAGTCCGCGCGCGGTGCGCCGTCAGCGCGGCGTGGCCTGCGCCACCTTGGGCGCGGCGGCCGGCGTGGCCAGGGCATCGGCGATGCGGATGGGCCGCGGGATGAGCTTCAGGCCATGGAAGGCGTCGGCGATCTTCTGCTGCTCGGCCGCCACGGCCGACGAGATCGGCTTGATGCCATAGGCGAAGCGGCTGGCCGCCAGCTCGGTGGTGGCCGCGTCCAGGCCGATCTGCGGCGCCAGCAGCTTCGCCACCTCGGCGGGGTTGGCCTGGGCCCAGGCGTCCACGCGGGCCAGCGCGTCGATCACCGCCTGCAGCGTCTGCGGGTTGCGCTGGGCATAGCCGCGCGCGGCCAGGTAGAACTGGTGGTTGGCCACCAGGCCGCGGCCGTCGACCACGGTGCGCACGCCCAACTGCTTCTGGGCGGCAGCGAGGAACGGGTCCCAGATGGCCCAGGCGTCGACGCTGCCACGCTCGAAGGCGGCGCGCGCATCGGCCGGTGGCAGGAAGACGGGCTGGATGTCGCTGTACTTCAGGCCGTGCTTCTCCAGCGCCTTGACCAGCAGGTAGTGCACGTTGGAGCCCTTGTTGAGCGCCACCTTCCTGCCCTTGAGGTCGGCCACGCTGCGGATGGGCGAGTCCCGCGTCACGACGATGGCCTCGGCCGTGGGCGCCGGCGGCTGGTTGGCCACGTAGACCAGATCGGCGCCGGCGGCCTGGGCAAAGACGGGCGGCGCCTCACCGGTGGTGCCGAAGTCGATGGAGCCCACGTTCAGCCCCTCCAGCAGCTGCGGGCCGGCGGGGAACTCGATCCACTTCACCGTGATGCCGCGCGCCGCCAGGGCCTTGTCCAGGTCGCCCCGCGCCTTCAGCAGCGTGAGCGTGCCGTACTTCTGGAAGCCGATGCGCAGCTCCCCTTTCGTGGCGGCCGGGGATTGCGCATGAGCCGCCTGCGGCGCGGCGGCCAGGCCCATCACGGCCAGCGACCCCAGCCCGCCCACCAAGCCGCCCACCAGATTCATCACCGCCGCCATCGCGCGGCGGCGCAGGGCCTGGGCGGCGGTCCCGGCGGTGGGCCAGGCGAGGGTGGGATGGCGTGCGGTCATGGCGGTGTCCTTTGGGCTGTTGAAGGAAGGCGTTGCGGCCGCGCTGAGCCGGCCGCGATCTCAGGCCGTCACCTTAAGAAGCGGCCGTCCTGCCGCCAACAAAGCTTTCGGTGCGCCCTTGCTCCTTATGCGCGGCAGGCGGGGCCCATGCGCGATCCGCGCATGAGGCGCATGGGCCGCGTCATCCGCGCGTGAGCCGGCTGCCGCAGCGCTGCAGCGCCGAAGACCCGGTCGGTGTGCGCACAGCTTCGTTGGCCGACGTGCAGGGCGCTTGAACACTGCGAGCCCATGCCCCGCAGCGCTGACCGCCTGCGGCATATGTGTCGGCAACGGCACCCGCCGGCCGCTGACCCTCGACTTCGGCCCCTGCTTCATTCAACCCCTCCTTCAGAAAGCACCCCACCATGAGCCTGCATCCGCATCCCCTGCGCGTCGTCGTCGTCGTCGGCAACCCGGCGCGCCCGTCGCGCACCAAGGTCCTGGCCGAGACCGCCCTGAACGCCGTGGCCCGCCGCCGCGCCGTGCACAGCCAGGTCATCGAGCTGGTCGACATCGGCCCGCAGATCGGCGCCGCGCTGTCGCGCCAGAACTTCAGCGAGGCGGTCGAGGCCAAGCTGCAGGCCATCGAGGCGGCCGACCTGCTGATCGTGGCCAGCCCGGTCTACAAGGGCTCGTACACCGGCCTCTTCAAGCACCTCTTCGATTTCGTCGGCTACGAGGCCCTGGTCGGCAAGCCGGTGCTGCTGCTGGCCACCGGCGGCAGCGACCGCCATGCCCTGGTGGTGGAGCACCAGCTGCGCCCGCTGTTCGGCTTCTTCCGCGCGGTCAGCCTGCCCACGGCCGTGTTCGCCAGTGAGGCCGACTTCGACGGCTACCAGCTGCGCAGCGAGGCCGTGCTCCAGCGCGTGGAGGCCGCCGCCGACGAGGCGGCCGTGCAGCTCGACGTCGCCCGCCTGCAGGCCATGCGCGCCGAGCCGGCGCTGGCCGCCGCCTGAGCCCGGCCCGCCCGCTGCCCATCAGACGCACACACGCATCGCAACACAACGCAAGGACAAGGAGCCCGACATGAGCACGTCTTCCACCACCGGCCGCGACGCCATCAAGTTCGCCTACTGGGTGCCCAACGTCAGCGGCGGCCTGGTGGTCAGCACCATCGAGCAGCGCACGCACTGGGGCCTGGACTACAACGTCCGGCTGGCCCGCGTGGCCGAGGCCGCCGGCTTCGACTACGCGCTCAGCCAGATCCGCTTCACCGCCGGCTATGGCGCGGAGTTCCAGCACGAGTCGGTGTCCTTCAGCCAGGCGCTGCTGCAGGCCACGAGCAAGCTCAAGGTGATCGCCGCCATCCTGCCCGGCCCCTGGCATCCGGCCGTGGTGGCCAAGCAGATCGCCACCATCGACCACATCAGTCATGGCCGCATCGCCATCAACGTGGTCAGCGGCTGGTTCAAGGGCGAGTTCACCGCCATCGGCGAGCCCTGGCTGGAGCACGACGAGCGCTACCGCCGCTCCGAGGAGTTCATCCGCGCGGTCAAGGGCATCTGGACGCAGGACGGCTTCACCTTCAAGGGCGACTTCTACCGCTTCAACGACTACACGCTCAGCCCCAAGCCCGTGCAGCAGCCCCACCCGGAGGTCTTCCAGGGCGGCAGCTCGCGCGCGGCGCGCGACATGGCCGCGCGCGTGTCGGACTGGTACTTCACCAACGGCAACACGCCCGACAAGCTCAGGGAGCAGATCGACGACATCCGCGCCAAGGCCCAGGCCAACGGCCACACGGTGAAGATCGGCGTCAACGCCTTCGTCATCGCCCGCGATACGGAAGAAGAGGCGCGAGCGGTCCTTGACGACATCATCAAGCACGCCCACGTCGAGGCGGTGCAGGCCTTCGGCGATGCCGTCCGGCAGGCCGGGGCGGCGTCGCCCGAGAAGCAGGGCAACTGGGCCAACTCCACCTTCGAGGACCTGGTCCAGTACAACGACGGCTTCCGCACCAACCTCATCGGCACGCCGCAGCAGATCGCCGAGCGCATCGTGGCGCTGAAGGCCATCGGCGTGGACCTGGTGCTCACCGGCTTCCTGCACTTCATCGAAGAGGTGGAGTACTTCGGCCGCGAGGTGCTGCCGCGGGTGCGCGAGCTGGAGGCGCGTGCAGCAGACGGCGCGCCGGCCAACGAGAAGCGGGTGGCCTGACGACCCCACGACGGGCGCCCCGCGCCAAGCAGGGGCCCTATGCCGACAACGCGCACCAGGGGCGCCGGGCTTCGTCCGTGCTCGGCCTCAGCCCGGGTTCTTGCGGCCCCGCCGCGCGCTCAGTGCCAGGCCGGCCAAGCCGGTGGCCATCAGCGCCCAGGTGCCGGGCTCGGGCACGGCGCTGATGGTGACGCTGAAGCGCTCACCGGCCTGGGTGTTCGGCGCAAAGGCGATGCGCCAGTCGCTGCCGCCTTCGAGCAGCGGGTCGCCCAGATAAAACTCGGTGCTGCTCGGCAGCGCGTACACGGCGGCGGTGCGGGCCGGGCTGCCGATCGGCTGCAGCGTCGCATCTGCGCCCAGGGCTGCCACGCTGCCGAAGCTGGCGAAGTGGGCGCCGTCCAGCGTCACGTTGAGGGCCGCTACCGGCTGTTGCAGCAGCGAGACGATGGCGTTGAAGAAGAGGTCCTGCCCGATGTCGGCTGCCTCCAGCTCCAGGGTCACGCGCACCGGCGACGCAGTCTGCAGCCCCACGTCCAGACCGGCCAGGCCGGTCCGCACGAAGCTGGTGGAGACCACATTGCCGCCGTCTTGCACGTCCACCACGGTCAGGGCCTGGGCGGGCAGGGCGGCCAGCGAAAGCACGGCCAGTGCGGCGGCCGCAGCGGTGCGCCGGCAGGCGGGGGGCAGGGCGGGGCGGGTGAAGATCGACATGGTGCGGGGCTCCAGGCGTGAAAGGCGGCGGGCGGCGTCATCGCGCCGGCGCCGCGGTCAGCGCGCAGGGCGCTGCAGGGATGGCCGCGAGCCTAGGTCCGGCAGATGACGGCCGCATGTCGCCGGCGTATGGTCCGCATGGTGCAGGCACGGTGTAGCAGCGGTGTCATGCAGGGCGCCTAAGGTGCCCGGGTCCTATTCCCACCCACCGTGCGAGGCCGCCTGCCATGACCACCCCCACTCCGTTCAATCGCCGCCATTTCGTCATCGGTGTCGGCGCCGGCCTGCTGGGCGGCCCGGCCATTGTGCGCGCCGCCTCGCTCGGCGAGGGCGCCGGCCCGTTCACGCACGGCGTGGCCAGCGGCGACCCGCTGGCCGACCGCGTGATCCTGTGGACGCGGGTCTCGCCCATGCTGGGCGCGGCCGTGACGGTGCTGTGGGACGTCGCCCTGGACGCCGGCTTCACGCGCATGGTGCGCCGCGGCCGCGCGCTGGCCCTGGCCGCGTCTGACCACACGGTCAAGGTGGATGTGCTGGGCCTGCCAGCCGACACGCCGCTGTACTACCGCTTCCGCACCGGTGACAGCTATTCGCCCACCGGCCGCACCCGCACGCTGCCCGTGGGCGATGTGGGCCAGGTCAAGCTGGCGGTGTTCTCCTGCTCCAACTATCCCGCCGGCTACTTCAACGTCTATGCCGAGGCGGCGTTGCGCGAGGACCTGCACGCCGCCGTGCACCTGGGCGACTACATCTACGAATACGGCCGCGGGGGCTATGCCTCGGGCAATGCCGCCGCCATGGGCCGGGAGTCTCTGCCCGCCGGCGAGATCCTGACCCTGGCCGACTACCGCACGCGCTACGCCCAGTACCGCAGCGACCCGGACCTGCAGGCCGTGCACGCGGCGCTGCCCTTCATTTGCGTGTGGGACGACCACGAGATCGCCAACGACACCTGGAAGGCCGGCGCAGAAAACCATCAGAGCGCCACCGAGGGCGATTTCTTCGTGCGCCGTGCGGCCGCGATCAAGGCCTATTACGAGTGGATGCCGGTGCGCATGCCGGACCCGGCGCGGCCGGAGAAGCTCTATCGCAGCTTCGCCTTCGGCAACCTGCTGGACCTGCACATGCTCGACACCCGCGTCATCGCCCGCGACGAGCAGCTCGACTACGCAAGCTACATCGGTGCCAGCGGATTCGACGCGGCCCGCTTTGCGGCCGACATCGGCAACCCGCAGCGCCAGCTGATGGGCGTGGAGCAAACGGCCTGGCTGCGCAACCGCATGGCGGCCACGCGCGGCACCTGGACGGTGCTTGGCCAGCAGGTGCTGATGGGACGCATGAACCTGCCCGCGCCGCTGGTGCTGGGCCAGATCGGCTTTGCCGCCTACAGCGCGCTGCTGACCAAGGCCGCCACCGCACCCGGCACGCTCACCGCGCAGGAGCGGGCCATCCTGGCCCAGCCGTCCGTGCCCTACAACCTCGACGCCTGGGACGGCTATGCGGCCGCGCGCGAGACGGTGCTCGGCGCCGCCCGCGAGCTGGACAAGAACCTGGTCGTGTTGGCGGGCGACACCCACAACGCCTGGGCCAGCGACCTGCAGGACGCTCAGGGCCGCCAGGTCGGCGTGGAGTTCGCCACCTCGTCCGTCACCTCGCCCGGCCTGGAGGGCTACTTCCCCAACGAGAACCCTGCCCTGGTGGCTGCCGGCCTGACGCAGATCATCGGCCCGCTGCAGTACGCCAACACCAAGGACCGGGGCTACATGGTCATCACGGCCACCCCTCAGGAGTGCCGCGCAGAGTGGCACTACGTGAGCACCATCACCAGTCGCAGCTACGGCACCTTCAACGGCCCGGTGTGGCGCACGCTGCCCGGCGCCGGCGCGCGGAGGCTGGTGGCCGGCTGATCGGCCGGGCAGCTCTCAGGCGGCAAGGCCACGTCCGGGCTTTTGCTGCCTGGACCGGCGCCCCGTGCCGGCTGCGCCGGGCGGTCATGCCGGCTAGGTATCCGGCCATCGCCACGTCCGCGGCGGGGCCATGTGGCGGCGCCTTTGCAAGGAGGGGGTTCGCGGGCAAGCTGCGGGGCCGCCGCGGGCTCACCCGCCCGCATGCGGTGTCCGTCAGCCGCTTGTCCGAGGAGCCCGTCATGCCGCCCCTGCTGATCGCCGAGCGCCGCCATGACCTCGGCGGCTTTCAGGTCGGCCGCGTGCTGCCGCATGCCCGCCAGCGCATGGTCGGGCCCTTCGTCTTTTTCGACCACATGGGCCCGGTGGACCTGCCCGCCGGCCTGCCGCGCGAGACCGATGTGCGCCCGCATCCGCACATCGGATTGGCGACGGTGACGTATCTGTTTGAGGGCGAGATCACCCACCGCGACAGTGTTGGCTCCGAGCAGCCGATCCACCCCGGCGAGGTGAACTGGATGGTGGCCGGGCGTGGCATCACGCATTCCGAGCGCTTCGAGCGCGCACGGCGCGAGGGCCTGCGCCTGCACGGCATCCAGGCCTGGGTGGCGTTGCCGCAGGAGGACGAGGAGTGCGAGCCGGCCTTCGCCCACTACGCCGAGGCCGATCTGCCGCGGTGGGCCGAGCCCGGTGCGCAGGCCCGGCTGATCGCCGGCACGGCTTTCGGGCTGTGCGCGCCGGTACGCACGTTCTCGCCGCTGTTCTATCTGCACTGGGCCCTGCAGCCCGGCGCCCGCGCCGCCATGCCGCCCGAGCATGCCGAGCGCGCACTGTTTGTGGCCGCCGGCGGCGTGGAGGTGGACGGCCTGCGCGTGGAGACCGGTGGGCTGCTGGTGCTGCCGCCGGGGGCGCCGGGTGGAATCCGTGCCCTGGAGCCGGCCACCGTGGTGGCCATCGGCGGCGAGCCGATCGGCCCACGCTTCATCGACTGGAATTTCGTATCCTCGTCACGCGAGCGCATCCAGCAGGCGCGTGCCGACTGGCAGGCCGGCCGCATGAAGCTGCCGCACGGCGATGACCGCGAGTTCATCCCGCTACCCGTACGCGCCGCCCCACCCGCGCCAGCCAACCCGATGTCCTGAGCAGGTGCGCACGGGCGGACACGGGCCGCCGCCATGCCCCTGCGGGCTTCATGGTCACGCCCCTGGTGCCGGGGTGCAAGGCCGGCATAGCCGCCCTCCACAATCGTCACTCCGGTGTCATCCCGGTGTCATCCGCACCCACGCCGGGCGTCGCCCCTGGATCACACGCGCGTCATCCCACCGGATCCTCCGGTGCAGCCTCCGGGCGCGGGCCCGCGCCGAGCGGCTGCACCACCGTGCAGCCTCATGACCACATCCGCTCCTTCCGACTCCCCCGCTGCAGCACCCGTGCCATCCACCGCTATCGCGCCAAGCTCCCCGCCCAGCCTGCGTGAACTGCTGGACGCCAACGACGGCAACATCTACCGCCGCCTGGTCGAAAGCGTCCACGACTACGCCATCTTCCTGCTCACGCCAGAAGGCCACATCGCCTCTTGGAACCCCGGCGCACAACGCATCAAGGGCTGGCGTGCCGAGGAGATCATCGGCCGCCACTTTTCCACCTTCTACACGCCCGACGCATTGCAGCGCGGCTGGCCTGCCGAGGAGCTGCGCCGCGCCGCCATCGACGGCCGCCTGGAGGACGAGGGCTGGCGGCTGCGCCGGGATGGCAGCCGCTTCTGGGCCAACGTGGTCATCACCGCGCTGCGCGGCACCCATGGCGAGCTGCTGGGCTATGCCAAGGTCACGCGCGACCTCACCGAGCGGCGCGCGCAGGAGGAGCGCCTGCGGGAGAGCGAGCGCAACCTGCGCCTGATGGTGACCACGGTGGTGGACTACGCCATCTACTCGATGGACCCCAACGGCATCATCACCGGCTGGAACCTGGGGGCCGAGCGCATCAAGGGCTATGCCGCGCACGAGGCCATCGGGCGGCACTTCTCGATGTTCTACCTGCCGCAGGACCGCGAGCGCGGCCTGCCCCAGCATGGCCTGGCCCGCGCGGCCGAGGCCTCGCACTTCGAGGCCGAGGGCTGGCGCGTGCGCAAGGACGGCACGCGGCTGTGGGCCAGCGTCACCATTACCGCCATCCGCGACGAGCAAGGCACGCTGATCGGCTACTCCAAGGTCACGCGCGACCTCACCGAGCGCCGCCTGCACGAAGAGGCGCTGCGTGAGCGCGAGGAGAACCTGCGCCTGCTGGTCGAGGGTGTCAAGGACCACGCCATGTACCTGCTGGATGCCGGCGGCCGCATTCGCACCTGGAACAGCGGCGCGCAGCACGTGCTGGGCCATGCCGCGCAGGACGCGCTGCAGCGCGACGTCGCGCTGCTCTACACCCCCGACGAGCGCAGCGCGGGCCGGCCGGCTGCAGAGCTGGCCGCGGCCCGGGCCGCGGGCTTCCTGCGCGTGGAAGGCTGGCGCCAGCGCGCTGATGGCTCGCGTTTCTGGGCCGAGATCAGCACCACCCACCTCGTCCATGACGACGGCCGCACGCGCGGCTATGCGCAGATCCTGCGCGACCTCACCGAGCGCCAGCGCGTGGAGGCGCTGGAGACCGAGGGCCGCCGCGTCGCCGAGTTCATCGCCATGCTCTCGCACGAGCTGCGCAACCCGCTGGCGCCGATCGCCAACGCCATCGCCCTGCTCAAGGGCCAGGTGGCCCAGCAGCCTCAGGCTGCGCGCTGCGTGGAGATGCTGGAGCGCCAGACCGGCCACCTGACGCGGCTGGTTGATGACCTGCTGGACGTCAGCCGCATCACCCGCGGCAAGGTGCGCCTGGAGCCCACCGCACTGGAGCTGGGGGCACTGGTGCGCGCCGCGGTAGAGGCGGCATCGGCCACGGTCGCGGCTCATGGCCATGCGCTGGCGCTGCACGCGGCGCCGCGCCCGCTGCCTGTCTGCGGCGACCCCACGCGGCTGACCCAGGTGGTCGTCAACCTGCTCAACAACGCTGCCAAGTACACGCCGCACGGCGGCCGCATCGACGTGACGCTGGATGCCGCCGGCGAGGTGGCCGTTCTGCAGGTGGCCGACAACGGCATCGGCATGGATGCCGAGTTGCTGCAGCGTGCGTTCGACCCCTTCGTGCAGGGCGTGCGCACGCTGGAGCGCGCCGACGGCGGCCTGGGCATCGGCCTCACGCTGGTGAAGAACATCGTCGAGCTGCATGGCGGCGCGGTCACCGTGGCCAGCCCGGGCCCTGGGCGGGGTACCACCTTCACCCTCACGCTGCCGTTGAGCCAGCCGGCCGCTGCCACGGAGAGCGCCGTACAGGCCGCACCGGCCGGTGGGGCGCGGCGCGTGCTGATCGTCGACGACAACGCCGATGCTGCCGAATCACTGGCCCTGCTGCTGCGCCTGAAGGGCCACGAGGTGCAGGTGGCCCACGACGGCCCGCAGGCCCTGGCCGCGGCTGCGGCACTGCGTCCGCAGGTGGCCATCCTCGACATCGGCCTGCCCGGCATGGACGGCTACGAGGTGGCCCGCCGCCTGCGCGAGCTGCCCGCCCTGGCCGGCGTGCGGCTGCTGGCCCTGACCGGCTACGGCCAGCAGCCCGAGCGCCAGGCCGCGCTGGACGCCGGCTTTGCCCAGCACTTCACCAAGCCCGTGGACCCGGACGAACTGGCGCGCTGCATCGGTTGATGCGGCGTCGACCAGCCCGCGCGCCTGCCTCTGCTCCCCGCAGAGCCGCCGGCTCGTCGTCGCATGCTCGCCCCCGCTATCGACCGCCATAGCGGCGCTTTGCGCGGGGATCAGACGGCTTTCGGCAGCCCGCTTGGGCACTCCGGGTGCACCTGCACGTGCCAATGCGGGCGGCCGCTTCAGCGCGGCACGTGGAAGACCCCGCGCACCGCCACCGTGGAGCGCCCCTGCCGCGCGTCCGGCAGCGCATCCGCCGGCCCATGGGGTTGCGCGTGGCTGGTCACGCGGAAGACCAGTGGCGCGCTGCGCCCGGCCAGGGCCAGCGCCTGCTCGGCCGGCAGCCGTACGGCCAGCGCGACCGTGCGCGCTTCCAGCGGCTTGAGCGACAGCGGCGCCGAGGTCACCGGCTTGGCGCCGTCCAGTCCTTCGATGCTCAGCTCCAGGCGTTGCCCGGCCTCGGACTGGTTGGTCAGCTGCAGACGGTAGACGTTCTCCACCGCTCCGTCGTCCACCAGCCTGGCCAGCACGCCGCGGTCGTGCGCCACGTCCAGCTGCACGGTGGGCCGGCTCAGCAACGAGACGGCCATGAAGCCGGCCACCAGAAGCAGCAGGCCGCCATAGACCTGCACCCGCCAGCGGCGCCACGGGGCGGGGCGGACTGCCGGCTGCGAGGCCGCGGCAGCCGCGTGGGGCAGCGCGTCCGCCGTCGCGGAGGCCGCAGCAGGCGCTGCGCCCAGCTCGCGCTGGGTCGCCAGGCGGATCAGCCCGCGCGGGCGGTGGAGCTTGTCCATCACGGTGTCGCAGGCGTCGATGCACAGCCCACAGCCGATGCAGGTGGCCTGCAGGCCGTTGCGGATGTCGATGCCCACGGGGCAGACCTGCACGCACACCGTGCAGTCCACACAGTCGCCGCCGGGCGCAGCGGCATCCTGCGCGGGCGCAGCCTTCGCGGTGCCGCGGCGGGGCTCGCCGCGCCGGGCGTCGTAGGCCACGATCAGCGTGTCGGCATCCATCAGCGCGCCCTGGAAGCGGCCGTAGGGGCACATGTGGTGGCAGACCTTCTCGCGCAGGAAGCCCGCGTTGCCCAGGCAGGCCGCGCCATAGAACAGCGCCCAGAAGCCCTCCGACGGGCCGATGGACAGTGAAAGCAGGCCGTGGGTCAGCTCGCGCATCGGCGAGAACCAGCCGACGAAGGTCAGCCCGGTCCATAGGCTGACCAGCGTCCATGCCAGCAGCTTGCCTCCGCGGCGCAGCAGCTTGTCGGCGTTCCAGGGCGCGGCATCCAGGCGCAGGCGCTGGTGGCGCTCGCCTTCGAAGAAGCGCTCGATGCGCATGAACAGGCTGGTGTAGACCGTCTGCGGGCAGGCAAACCCGCACCACACGCGCCCGGCCACCGAGGTGACAAAGAACAGCAGCAGCGCGCTGAGCAGCAGCAGCCCGGTCAGGAAGATCAGATCCTGCGGCAGCAGCACCAGGCCGCCCAGGTAGAAGCGCTCGGCCTCCAGATCGAAGCGCACCATCTGCCGCCCGTTCCACTGCAGCCACGGCATGCCGAAGAAGAACAGCTGCGTGGCCCACAGCATCGCCGTGCGCCAGCGCGTGAAGCGGCCCTGCGTGCTGCGCGCCTGGACCTTGGTCGGGCGCTCCACGGCGCTGACCACGCCGGCGGGGATGATCGGGATGATGGTGCTGCGGCGGTTCATGGAGGGCGGCGTCCTTTCAGGGCGCCGACATGGTGGGCCAAGCCGCGCTGATACGGTGTGTGCAGATCCGGTCCAAACAGGCCGTATCAGATGGCCCATGGCGGGCGCCCCGTGAGGCGCATCACGGCATCTGCCCGGCCAGGGCGCAGGCCAGCTCGCCCAGCTGGCGGATGGCCTCTTGCGGCGTCTCGTCCGGGTGGCCGTAGTTGAGCCGCAGGCAGTGGGTGTGGCGCCCATCAGCGGAGAACAGCTGCCCCGGCGCGACGCCGATGCCCTGCTCCAGCGCCAGCCGGTGGAGGTGCAGAGCGTCCACCGCCGCGGGCATCTCCACCCACAGGAAGTACCCGCCCGTCGGCCGCGTGATGCGCGTGCCGCGCGGGAAGTGCCGGCACACCAGGCGCAGCGCGCGGGTCTGGGCCTGGCACAGCGTCTCGCGTAGTCGTCGCAGGTGGCGCTCGAAGCCGCCAGTGGCCAGGTAGTCAGCCAGGCCCGCCTCGGCCGGCAGCGACGCGCCCAGCGACAGGCCGAGCTTGCGCCGGGCGATCGCCTCGGCGTAGCGCCCAGCGGCCACCCAGCCCACCCGCCAGCCCGGTGCCAGGCACTTGGAAAACGAGCTGCAATGCATCACCAGCCCATCGCGGTCCCAGGCCTTGGCCGGCCGCGGGCGCTGGTGGCCGAAGTAGAGCTCGGCATAGACGTCGTCCTCGATCAGCGGGATGCCGCGCGCGGCCAACAGCGCCACCAGCGCCTGCTTGTGCTCGTCGGGCATCAGGCTGCCCAGCGGGTTCTGGAAGTTCGGCATGAACCAGCAGGCCTTGACCGGGTGTGCGTCCAGCACGCGCGCCAGCGCCGGCACGTCCACGCCGGTGCGCGGATGCGTGCTCACCTCGATGGCGCGCAGGCCACGGCGCTCCAGCGCCTGCAGCGCACCGTAAAAGGTCGGCGACTCCACGGCCACCAGGTCGCCCGGCTCGGTCACCGCCTCCAGGCACAGGTTGAGCGCCTCCATCGCGCCGTTGCACACGACCACCTCGGCAGGCTCGACGCTGGTGCCGCCGGCCAGGTAGCGCAGCGCGATCTGCCGCCGCAGCGCTTCGCTGCCCGGGGCCAGGTGGCCCACGGTGCGCTGTGGCTGCAGCCGACGCAGCGCCCGGCCCGTCGATTGGGCCAGCTTGTCCAGCGGGAAAAGTGTCGGGCTGGCGAAAGCCGACCCGAAGGGCACGATCTCCGGCCGGCGCGCCTGGCCCAGCACCTGCAACACCAGCCGGCTCACGTCCACTTCGAGCTGATCGGCATTGGGTGCGCTGGGCCGGGGCTCGGGTCGCGCCGGGCGTCGCGGCCGGGCGACGTAATAGCCCGAGCGCGGACGCGACTCCACCAGCCCCTCGGCCTCCAGCAGGTAGTAGGCGGCGAACACCGTCGACGGACTGATGGCGCGCGTCGCGCACGCCTGGCGCACCGACGGCAGCCGGTCGCCTGGGCGCAGCAGGCCCGAGGCGATCTGCCGGCGGATGTCCTCGGCATAGGTTTCGTAGCGGGTGCTCAAGGTGCGGGCCTTGTCGACATCGTGCCGCGCTGCGCTCACTCGCCCACCAGGTGCAGCACCACCTGCCGCACATGGCCACGCCGACGGTGCTCGAACACATGGATGCCCTGCCAGGTGCCCAGCGCCAGCCGCCCCGCCATCAGCGGGATCGCCAGATGGGTCTGCGTCAGCGCACACCGCACATGCGCCGGCATGTCGTCTGGCCCTTCGCTGACATGGCGGAACAGCGCATCACCATCCGGCGCCAGCCGCTCGAAGAAGGCCTGCAGGTCCACCAGCACGTCCGGGTCGGCGTTCTCCTGGATCAGCAGGCTGGCCGAGGTATGGCGGATGAACAGCGTCAGCAGCCCCTGCGTTGCCCCCGTGCCCCGCACCCAGCGCCCCACCGCATCGGTGATCTCCACCAGGCCGCGGCCGGGCGTGGGGACGTCGAGGGCGGTTTGCCATTGGCGCATGAGGTCAACTCTGCAGGGAAAAAGCCGCCAGCATGGTGCCGACTGCCCGCAGCGGGCAAGGCACGCAAAAAAATAAGCCCGCACGTGGCGGGCTTGATCGGTCAGGCGGACCTGGCGGAGAGGGAGGGATTCGAACCCTCGATACGGGAGACCCGTATACCGGATTTCGAGTCCGGCGCATTCGACCACTCTGCCACCTCTCCAGGTGTTCGGCTCTTGCTGCAACCGGGGTGGCCGCCCGGTGTGCGAAGCCCGCGATTCTAGCCGGTGTTCGTGCCGGTGTCGGTGCGTTCAGGCCGTCAGCACCTGCAGGCCGCCCAGATAGGGCTGCAAGGCCGGGGGGATGCGGATGCTGCCATCGGCCTGCTGGTGGTTCTCGAGCACCGCGACCAGCGCGCGGCCCACGGCCAGGCCGGAGCCGTTGAGCGTGTGCACGAACTCGTTCTTGCCCTGCGCGGTCTTGTAGCGGGCCTGCATGCGGCGCGCCTGGAAGGCCTCGCAGTTGGAGCAGGAGCTGATCTCGCGGTAGGTGTCCTGCGCCGGCAGCCAGACCTCCAGGTCATAGGTGCGCGCCGCGCCGAAGCCCATGTCGCCGGTGCACAGCTGCATCACGCGGTAGGGCAGCTCCAGCTGCTGCAGGATGGCCTCGGCATGGCCGACCATCTCCTGCAGCGCGGTGTTGCTCTGCTCGGGCGTGGTGATCTGCACCATCTCGACCTTGTCGAACTGATGCTGGCGGATCATGCCGCGCGTGTCGCGGCCGGCGCTGCCGGCTTCAGACCGGAAGCAGGGCGTGTGGCCGGTCAGTTTGATCGGCAGCTGCTCCAGCGGCACGATGGTGTCGGCCACCGTGTTGGTCAGCGTCACCTCGCTGGTGGGGATGAGGTACCACTTGCTGCCGGATGCTTCACCGTCGCCTGAGGTGACGTGGAAGAGGTCCTGCTCGAACTTGGGCAGCTGCCCGGTGCCCAGCAGCGCCTTGCCCTGCACCAGGTAGGGCGTGTAGCACTCGGTGTAGCCGTGCTGCTGCGTCTGCACGTCCAGCATGAATTGCGCGAGCGCCCGGTGCAGCCGCGCCACCGGCCCGCGCAGGAAGGAAAAGCGCGAGCCCGACAGCTTGGCGCCGGTCTCGAAGTCCAGGCCGAGCTTCTCGCCCAGATCCACATGGTCCTTGACGGGGAAGTCGAACGCACGCGGGCTGCCCCAGCGGCGCACCTCCACATTGCCCGTCTCGTCCGAACCCACCGGCACCTCGTCCTGCGGCAGGTTGGGCACGGCCAGCAGCAGCTGCGACAGCTCGGCCTGGATGGCCTCCAGCCGCTCGGCGCTGGCCTTCAGTTCGTCGCCGATGCCGCCCACCTCGGCCATCAGCGCGGTGGTGTCCTCGCCCTTGCCCTTGAGCTGGCCGATCTGCTTGGACAGCGCGTTGCGCCGGGCCTGCAGCGTCTCGGTCTGCGTCTGGATCTGCTTGCGCTCGGCCTCCAGGGCGCGGAAGCGCGCCTCGTCCAGGAAGGGCTGGGGCGACTTGCGGCGGTTCAGGCGCGCGAGCACGCCGTCGAGGTCCTTGCGCAGCAGGGCGATGTCGAGCATGGGAGTCGCGCCGCATCAGGCGTGCGGCGGCCGGTGTTGGGTGAGCCGGCGATTGTAGGAAAGCACCCCGCTGGAGCGGCCGTTGCATCGGCGCTGCGTGACGCAACGCCACTGCGACCGGCACGGCCCCCGTGCCGGCGCCCGCTCAGGGCTCGTCGTAGCGCAGCCCGGTGCCGCCCAGGCCCTTGGGCAGCGGGAAGCGCACGCTTTCTTCCACGCCCGGCATGCGGCGCACGGCGGTGGCGCCCAGCGAACGCAGCCGCTCGATGACCTGGCTGACCAGCACCTCCGGCGCGGACGCACCGGCGGTCAGGCCCACGCGCGCGCCGGGGGCGAACCACGCGGGTTGCAGGTCATCCGGGCAGTCGACCATGTGGGCGGGCGTGCCCAGCCGCTCGGCCAGCTCGCGCAGACGGTTGCTGTTGGAGCTGGTCGGGCTGCCGACGACGATGACCACATCGACCTGCGGCGCCAGCACCTTCACCGCATCCTGGCGGTTCTGCGTGGCATAGCAGATGTCCTGTTGCTTGGGCTCGCGGATGGCCGGGAAGCGCTGCTTGATCGCGGCCAGGATGGCGGCCGCGTCATCCACCGACAGCGTCGTCTGCGTCACCACAGCCAGCTTGCTCGGGTCCTTGACCTGCACCCGGGCGACATCGGCCTCGTCTTCAACGAGGTAGATGCCGTCGCTGAGCTGCCCCATCGTGCCTTCGACCTCGGGGTGGCCCTTGTGGCCGATCATGATGAACTCATAGCCCTCGCGACGCAGCTTGGCCACCTCGATGTGGACCTTGGTCACCAGCGGGCAGGTGGCATCGAAGACGCGAAAGCCGCGCGCGTCGGCCTCCTTGCGCACCGCCTGGCTCACGCCGTGCGCGCTGAAGACGAGGGTGGCGCCGGCGGGCACCTCGCTGAGCTCCTCGATGAAGATCGCGCCCTTGGCCTTGAGGTCGTTGACCACATAGGTGTTGTGCACGATCTCGTGGCGCACGTAGATCGGCGCGCCGAAGAGCGCCAGCGCGCGCTCGACGATCTCGATGGCGCGGTCCACGCCGGCGCAGAAGCCGCGCGGCTCGGCCAGCAACACCTCGCTGACGCCGCCGTCCCGGCTGACCGTCTGCACCGCGCTCATCACAGCACCCCGATCAGGCGGACCTCGAAGATGACCTTCTGCCCGGCCAGCGGATGGTTGAAGTCGAACACCGCCCAGTCCTCGCCGGCCGGGGCCAGCTCGCGCACGATGCCGGTGAAGCTGCGTCCGCCCTGGGGCGCCGGGAACTGCACCACGTCGCCCACGGTGTAGACCTGGTCGGGGTCGCCATGCTCGCGCAGCAGCGCCAGCGACACGCGCTGCACCAGGTCCGGGTTGCGCGGGCCGAAGGCCTCGCCGGGGTCGAGCTCCACGGTGAAGTGCTCGCCCTCGCGGCGGCCGATCAGGCGGGCTTCGATGCCGGGCGACAGCTCGCCGCCGCCCAGCGACAGCGTGGCCGGCTTGCCCGGGAAGGTGTTGACGATGTCGCCGCCGTCCGGGCCGGCCAGGCGGTAGTGCAGCGTCAGGAAGGAGCCGGGTTGCACGGTCGGCGTGTCGCCGGAAGAAGGTGGGGCGGACGAGGCGGACAAGATCAGGCCGTTTGGGTTGGCGGGCCGCGGTCGGGGAGGGATGCGGCTCGCGGATTCGGGGGAGGGCGGGGCCGGGCGAGGCGGCAGAGGGTGGCGCAGGGCCACGGGCACCACGGTGGGCACAGGCCCCCGCAAGAGGGACGCGGCAGCGCGCATCGCCTCACTAGACTGCCGCGATTTTAGGCAGCCGCCCCCCGCCGTCCTTGATCCAGACCGTGAAAGACCTCCCCGCCGACCTGCGCCCTCGCGAAAAGCTGCTCGCCCAGGGTGCCGCCGCGCTGGCCGATGCCGAGCTGCTCGCCCTGCTGCTGCGCACCGGCCTGCCCGGCCGTGGCGTGCTGCAGCTGGCCGCCGAGCTGCTGCAGCGCTTCGACGGCGTGGCCGGCCTGCTGCGCGCGGATGCCGGCGACCTGAAGGCCGTCAAGGGCCTGGGCCCGGCCAAGCGCGCCGAGCTGGCGGCGGTGATGGAGCTGGCGCGCCGGGCGCTGGCCAGCCCGCTCAAGGCGCGGCCGGTGTTCCAGTCGCCGCAGGACGTCAAGCACTATGCCCAGGCGCGCCTGGGCGGCCTGCCGCACGAGGTGTTCGCTGTGCTCTTCCTCGATGCCCAGCACCGGCTGATCGTCTGCGAGGAGCTGTTTCGCGGCACGCTGACGCAGACCAGCGTCTACCCGCGCGAGGTGGTCAAGCGCGCGCTGGCCCACAACGCCGGCGCGGTGATCCTGGCGCACAACCATCCGTCCGGCGTGGCCGAGCCCTCGCGGGCCGACGAGCACCTCACGCAGCAGCTGCGCGGCGCACTGGCGATGGTCGATGTGCGTGTGCTCGACCATCTTGTGGTGGGCCATGGCGAGGTGACGTCGCTGGCCGAGCGGGGGTTGATGTAGCCGCCGCTCAGCCCCGCCCATCGCGATGAGGCCAGCGGCACGCGGCCCCGGGCGGCGGGCGCGTCCGGCAAGGGGCGGGCGGATCGGCTAGCCTGCGGGTCCGACTGCCCGTGCCAGCCCGCCCGCGCCCGCCATGCCCTTCCGTGAGAAGCCCACCGCCACGCTGCACGACTTGGCAGAGCTGCGCCAGGCCTGGCGCCGCCAGCAGCGCGAGGCCGAACAACGCCGCCAGGAGGCGCTGCGCCGCGAGGCAGAGGCCCGCCGCAAGCTGGAGGAGCACGACCTCTTTCGCCGCGCCGTGGGCCCGGTGCAGCCGCTGAAGGTTGACGCGGTGCGGCTGCAGAGCCACCAGGCGCGGCCCCGGCCGCAGCCGGTGCCGGTCAGCCGCCAGCGTGACGAACAGGCGGCGCTGCGCGAGGCGCTGTCCGATGAGTTCGACGTCGATTCGCTGCTGGAGACGGACGCCGAGCTCGCCTATGCGCGCGAGGGCGTCTCGCCCGAGGTGCTGCGCAAGCTGCGCCGCGGTGTGTGGGTGATCCAGGCCGAGCTGGACCTGCACGGCCTGCGCCGCGATGCTGCGCGCGAGAGCCTGGGCGCCTTCCTGCGCGAGGCGGGCCGCCACGGCCTGCGCTGCGTGCGCGTGATCCACGGCAAGGGTCATGGCTCGCCCGGCCGCACGCCGGTGCTCAAGTCCAAGGTGCGCGCCTGGTTGGTGCAGAAGCAGGAGGTGATGGCCTTCGTTCAAGCCCGGCCCTGCGATGGCGGCGCGGGCGCGCTGCTGGTGCTGCTGGATGCAGCGCCCGGTGTGGGCAGCCGGGCGGAACGCGCCTGAGGCCCACCAGCCGCCGCCGGCCACATCGGCCGCATAGGCAGCTCGCCGCGATGCCGGCGGTGCGCCGCAGGACGCGGCGCGGGCGTCAGCCGCCCTTGTTGCGCATCCAGTCGGCCGTGCCGATGAAGCCGGCGGACAGCCGGTCGGCCAGCGCTTCGGGGATTTGCAGCTGTGCCATCGCCGTGTGCATGCAGCTTAGCCACTGGTCACGCTCGCGGATGCCGATGGGGTAGGGCAGGTGCCGGGCGCGCAGCCGCGGGTGGCCGAAGCGCTCGATGTAGTGGTTGGGCCCACCCAGCCAGCCGCAGAGGAACCAAAACAGCTTGTCGCGCGAGCCGGCCAGGTCCGTCGGGTGCATCGCGCGCAGCTCGGCCCAGTCGGGTTCCAGCTCCATCAGGTCGTAGAAGCGGTCCACCAGGGCGCGCACGCCGGCCTCGCCACCCAGTTGCTCGAAGGGCGTGGGGCCGGGCGGTGGGGTGTCGTCGTCGGTGGGTGTCATGCCGCCATCAGACCGGCGCCGGCACGGCCCGCACCGGCGCGCGCAGGCGGCTGTCGTGCAGCTTGGCTGCGGCAGCCAGGATGGACTGCGCCGGCGGGCTGCCGGGCTGCAGCTCCAGCAGCAGCTGGCGGCGGTGCACGGCCTCGCGCACGCTGGCGTCCAGCGGCACATCGCCCAGCAGGTGCAGCTTGACCGGCTCGCCGCTGCTGCTGGTCACGAAACGGTCCACCACCTGCTGCAGCATGTGGTGCACCAGCCGGCCTTCGCCGATGCGCGCGGCCTGGTTGACCAGCAGGTGCAGCCGGTCGCGGCCTTGCTGTGCGGCCAGCACCTTGATGGTGGCGTAGGCGTCGGTCAGCGACGTGGGCTCGGGCGTGGCCACGACGACCACCTCGTCGGCCAGCGAGACGGCATAGAGCACCACGTCGGAGATGCCGGCGCCGGTGTCCAGCAGGATGACGTCGAAGCGCGGTTTGAGCTGCTCCATCACGGCCAGCAGGTCATCGCGCACCTCGGGTGTCAGGCGCGAGTACTCCACCATGCCGGAGCCGGCGAGCACGACCGAAAAGTTGCCCGGCGCGCTGAGGATCGCCTCGTCCAGCGTGGATTTGCCGGTGAAGACGTCGTGCAGCGTGATCTTGGGATGCAGGTTGAGCACCACGTCCAGATTGGCCAGGCC
The DNA here is from genome assembly GCA_049321005.1 of Pseudomonadota bacterium. Classification (GTDB taxonomy): domain Bacteria; phylum Pseudomonadota; class Gammaproteobacteria; order Burkholderiales; family Burkholderiaceae_C; genus Aquabacterium. Next base: position 234,012 of record JBMOQL010000001.1, on the reverse strand, counting down.
CAGGTCGGCGTCCAGCACGAGCACGCGCAGGCCGCGGCGCGCCAGGGCGGCGGCCATGTTGGCGGTGACGAAGGTCTTGCCCACGCCACCCTTGCCGCTGGTGACGGCAACGATGCGGGCTCGCCGCGGCGGGCTCTTGGAGGCGGTGGTCATGACTCGGATGGCGGAAGGTCCAGGGGATCGAGCGGCGTGAAGTCGGACGATCCGTAGGCGAAGAGCAGGCCTTTTTCCTCGGCGCTCACCATGGGCAGCGGTGGCAGCTCCAGGCAGGCGCGATTGCGGCCCTCGCTCTTGGCGCGATAGAGCTGTTGATCGGCACGTTCACTCCACAACTTGACGGAGGAACGCACCCATTGCGGGGCATATGCCCCACCAATGCTCACGGTGATCGGCAGGGACAGCCGCTCGCTTGCGGCGATGGGCTGGGCCTCGATGCGCTGGCGGATGCGCTCGGCCACGGCCTGGCCGAAGGCAGGCTGGCAATTGGGCAGGATGACGGCGAACTCCTCGCCGCCCACGCGCGCCACGGTGTCCATGGGCCGCACGCAGTCCTGCAGCAGCCGGGCCACGGTCTGGATGACGCGGTCGCCGGCCAGGTGTCCGTGGGTGTCGTTGACGCGCTTGAAGTGGTCGATATCGAGCACCAGCATCAGCGTGGGCTCCCCGATGCGGGCCACGCGGTCGATCTCGCGCCCGGCGGCCAGCTCGAACTGGCGGCGGTTGGCCAGGCCGGTGAGGGCATCGCGGCTGGAGAGGTCGCACAGCGCGTCGATCACGTCCTGCAGCCAGTCCGCCGGGTTGCGGCCGTCTCGTTCGGGCGCCGGGCAGCCCGATTGGGCCAGCAGGTGCAGGGCCGCATCCAGCCGCAGGCCGGCGAGCAGATCATGGTCCACGCGCAGCGCAGCCGACCGGCGGTCGGCAGGCTCTGGGGTGTCGAAGGACAGCGAAGACTTCACGAAGCAGGCGGCGGTGGCGTGAGGCGGGGCAGGCGTTCCGGGCACGCAGTCGGGGGAAAAGCTGCATATGCCGGCGGCATTTCCCCTGCTGAAGCCCAGTGTAGTCAGCAGCCCCGCGCCCAGTGGGGAAATCTGCGTGGCACTTGCCCGCCATCTCTGCGGCTTGCGCACCCCGGGGTGGCCCCAAGCTCAAGGGCCGCCCGGTGTGGCCGATAACCGCCAAGCCGGTCGGTTGCGTCCGGTGCGCTGTCATGCGGCGCGCCCCACGCCCGGTGTCGTCGCCGCCCGTTCCAGCTTGCCCCGCTGCCCGTCTTCATGCCGCCTGCCGCCACCGTCTCGCCGCCGACCGCGCTTGCGCCCCTGCCGCAGGCCGACCGCGAGTTCAGCTTCAGCACCGCCGACTTCGAGCGCGTGCGCACGCTCATCTACCAGCGCGCCGGCATCAGCCTGCATGCGGGCAAGCAGGCCATGGTCTACAGCCGGCTGTCGCGCCGGCTGCGCGACACCGGCCACGCCAGCTTCGCGTCCTATCTGCAGTGGCTCGAGTCCGCCCACGGCCCGCAGGCCGAGCAGGAGTGGCAGGAGTTCGTGAACTGCCTCACGACCAACCTGACGGCCTTCTTCCGCGAGGAGCACCACTTCGAGCTGCTGGCCCAGGCGCTCAAGGCCCGCCAGCACGGCAGCCACGCGCCGCGGATCTGGTGCAACGCCGCCTCCACCGGCGAGGAGCCGTATTCGCTGGCGATGACGCTGGTCGAGTCGCTGGGCCCGAACAGTGGCCGCATCCTGGCCTCCGACATCGACACCAATGTGCTGGCCACCGCGCAGCGCGGCGTGTACGAGGCCGGCGCCCGCGGGCTGACGCAGCAGCGGCTGCACGCGCACTTCCTGCGCGGCACGGGGGCGAATGCCGGCCATATCCGCGTCAAGCCGGATCTGGCCAGGCTCATCGAGTTCCGCGCCTTCAACCTGATGCAGGCCAACTGGTCGCTGGGCGAGCCGTTCGACTACGTGTTCTGCCGCAACGTGATGATCTACTTTGATGCGCCCACGCAGCGCCGCGTGCTGGAGCGCGTGCACGGTGTGATGCGCGCAGGCGGGCTGCTCTTCGTCGGCCATTCCGAGAACTTCACCGACTCGCGCGATCTCTTCCGCCTGCGCGGCAAGACGGTCTACGAGCGGCTCTGAAACCTGTGCCGGCCATGTCGCTGTCCGCATCGTCCTCCGCCCTGCCCAAGACCACCGGGCTGGCCTCCTCGGGTCTGGCACCGGCCGCCTCGCGTCCGCGCCTGGAGCGGCTCAAGGCCCGCGTGCCCAAGCCGGGCGAGGCCTCGTTCTTCTACTATGACGCGCACTTCAAGACCGAGGCGGTCAAGGTGCTGCCCGGCGAGTACTTCGTCTTCGAAGAGGACATCCTCATCATGACCACGCTGGGCTCGTGCATCGCCGCGTGCCTGTGGGACCGCAACGCGCGCATCGGTGGCATGAACCACTTCATGCTGCCAGACGGCGCGGGCAACGGCATCGACTCCGGCCGCTATGGCTCCTATGCGATGGAGCTGCTGATCAACGAGATGCTCAAGAAGGGCGCGTCTCGCGGCGCGCTGGAGGCCAAGGTCTTCGGCGGCGGCGCGGTGATCAGTGGCATGAACACCATCAACGTCGGCGAGCGCAACACCGCCTTCGTGATGGACTACCTCAAGACCGAGCGCATCCCGGTGGTGTCCAAGGACGTCATGGACATCTACCCGCGCAAGGTCTGCTTCCTGCCTGCCAGCGGCAAGGCCATGGTCAAGCGCCTAGCGCCGACGCACCCGGAGGCCATCGTCGCGCAGGACCGCGTGGCCGCGCAGCGGGTGGTGCCGCCGCAGAGCGCAGCGGGCTCGGTCGAGCTGTTCTGACGCGCCCGACCCCCACGACGCAACAACAACAAGGCTCATCCCATGTCCAAGACACGCGTGGTGGTGGTCGACGACTCGGCGCTGGTGCGCAGCCTGCTGACCGAGATCATCAACCGCCAGCCCGACATGACCTGCATCGGCGCGGCTGCCGACCCCTATGCCGCGCGCGAGATGATCCGCAACCTCGACCCGGACGTCATCACGCTGGACGTGGAGATGCCGCGCATGGACGGCATCGACTTCCTGTCCAAGCTGATGCGCCTGCGGCCTATGCCGGTGGTGATGGTGTCCACGCTGACCGAGCGCGGTGCCGAGGTCACCCTCAAGGCGCTGGAGCTGGGTGCGGTGGACTTCGTCGCCAAGCCCAAGATCGGCGTGGCCGACGGCCTGCGTCAGCTGGCCGCCGAGATCACCGACAAGATCCGCATCGCCTCGAAGGCTCGGGTGACCAAGCTCGTGGCTGCGCCGCTCCCGGCCACGAACGATGCGGCCCGGCCGGCGCTGCCGGCGGCCATCGGCCGGCTGTCCACCGAGAAGCTCATCTTCATCGGCGCCTCCACCGGCGGCACAGAAGCCACCAAGGAGGTGCTGATGGCGCTGCCGCCGGACTCGCCCGCGGTGGTCATCACCCAGCACATGCCGCCGGGCTTCACCAAGAGCTATGCGGCGCGGCTGGATGGCCTGTGCCGCATCCGCGTGGCCGAGGCCCGCGACGGCGAGCGCATCCTGCCTGGCCATGCCTACATCGCCCCGGGCGGCCTGCACCTGAGCGTCGAGCGCTCGGGCGCCAACTACATCGCCCGCGTGCAGGACGGCGAGCCGGTCAACCGCCACAAGCCCAGCGTGGAAGTGCTGTTCAAGTCCGCTGCGCGCATGGCCGGGCCCAACGCCATCGGCATCATGCTGACCGGCATGGGCGCCGACGGCGCCAAGGCCATGCGCGAGATGCGCGATGCCGGTGCCTACTGCGTGGCGCAGGACGAGGCCAGCTGCGTGGTCTTTGGCATGCCACGCGAGGCGATTGCCGCAGGCGCGGTGAGCGAGGTCCTGCCGCTCAAGGAGATCGCGCCGCACCTGATCGAGCACCTCAGGCGCACGGTGGGCACGGCGCTCAGCCGGGTCTGAGCCCGCAAGTGGGCCGGCCCTCCGGGTTGCGGCAAGCCCGGGCTCGCCGCGGCGGGCCGCCTGCGCTCAATCGGCGCCCTCGGGCAGGAAGAGCGCCTGCAGGTCGCTGAGGAAGTCCAGACCACGCGCTGTGGGCCACACGCGCTGGAAGTCCCGCCCGACCAGGCCCAGCTGTTCAGCGCGCGCCAGCGGCTTGTCGATCGCGCTCAGCGGCAGCCCGGTGCGTGCGCGGAAGTCGTCCAGCGCAAAGCCGCCCTCCAGACGCAGCGCGTTGAGCATGAACTCGAAGGGCAGGGCCTCTCGCGCCACCTCGTCGCTGTTGGAGACGGCCTGGCCGGCTGACGCCCGCTGCATGTAGGTGGCCGGGTCCCGCCAGCGCACCTGGCGCACCACGCGGTGCGGGAAGCTCAGCTTGCTGTGCGCGCCGGCGCCGATGCCAAGGTAGTCGCCGAACTGCCAATAGTTCAGATTGTGCTGACAGCGGTGGCCCGGTCGGGCATAGGCGCTGACCTCGTAGCGCGCCATGCCGGCCGCGGCCGTGGCCTGGGTGATGGCATCGAGCATGGCGTAGGCCGTGTCGTCGTCCGGAAGCGCCTGCTCGCCGCTGGGTGGATGGCTGGCGAACCAGGTGTTGGGCTCCAGGGTCAGGTGGTAGACCGACAAGTGGGGCGGTGCCAGCGCCAGCGCCTGGCGAACGTCGGCCTGCAGCTCGTCCTGGGTCTGCCCGGGCAGGGCGTACATCAGGTCCAGGTTGAAGGTGTCGAAAGCCCGCGCGGCCTCCTCCACGGCGGCCAGCGCCTGGGCGCGGTCGTGCACCCGGCCCAGGGCCTTGAGCTTGGCATCGTCGAAGCTCTGCACGCCGATGGACAGGCGCGTGACGCCGGCCGTGCGGAAGGCCGCGAAGCGCTCGCGCTCGAATGTGCCGGGGTTGGCCTCCAGCGTCACCTCGCAGCCGGCCTCCAGCGGCAGCCGCGCGCGCATGTCGGCCAGCAGCCGGTCGATGGCCTGAGGCGAGAACAGGCTGGGCGTGCCGCCGCCGATGAACACGCTGACCACCTTGCGGCCCCAGATGAGCGGCAGCGCGGCCTCCAGGTCGGCGATGAGCGCGTCCACATATGCCGTCTGCGGCAGCTCCGCCGGCGCGGTGTGCGAGTTGAAGTCGCAATAGGGGCACTTCTTCAAGCACCACGGCAGGTGCACATACAGCGCCAGCGGTGGTGGCGTGATGCGCAGTGCGCCCGGGCGCAGGTAGAGCGCTGCCAGCTCCGCGGCGGTCGGCGTCGTTGCGCCATCGGCAGCGGGGGGCGCGGCAAGGATGGGGATGGAGGAGGTCAAGGGCGCACCCTCCGCTCGGGGCAGGGTCTCAAAGGACACAAGGGACAAGAGGCGGCGCGTTTGGCGGGCCGCCGGGGCAGCAGCCCGCCATCATCGCCCATTGCGGCCGATGGCCGGCGAGCGTTCCACCGCGCCCACTGCGCCCGGGCGAGGCTCTTGATGCGATGCGCGATGCGCGATGCGCGATGCGCGATGCGGGGCGCGCGCGTTGCGGCATGAGGCCGGGCGTTGTCACGGCTCGGCCCCTCACCGGCGAGCCGGCGCGCCACCCCGCGCCGCCCCCCTCATCTGTCAGCGCGGGCTGATCCGGCGCGGCGCGGGCGGCTGACAGCCCTGCGCCGGGGCGCTGCCTAGCATCGATTCATCCTGGACGGCTGCGGGCAAACCGCACGCCGGCCGCCCCACGAAGGGATGAAGTCATGCTGTTGCGCGCTCACGATGAACCTTGGCCGGCGTTCTGCCGTCGTGCCCTGATGCTGCTTGCTCCCCTGATCGCCGCCTGGCTGCTGCTGCAGCTGTGGAACCTGGCGCACGATGCCCGCGCGCACCAGCGGGCCCGCACCAGCATCCACGAAGGCTATGTGCGTGCGCTGCAGCGCTGCGCCACTGACCGCCCCCTGCAGTGGGACCGCTGCCAGGCCGCGGCCGAAGCCTCGCGCCGCGCCGCACTGCAACTGGCTGAGCTGCGCTACAAGGGCGCGCCGCCCACGCCACCGTCGACGGTGCTCACCCTGGCCGATCAGCCGCCCGCGCAGGATGCGGCCGACGTGCAGCCGGCGGCCTGGCATCCCGACGAGCGCACCGCGCGCCAACCGGGTGGGGCCGCCGTGGCCGCACGCACCTGGGCCGGCATCGGCTCACATTGATGGCCTCCAGACGCCAACCGGCTCCCGGGCCGCGCTCCACCGTACGCGGCACGCGGCCCGCTCCGCTGGGTGGCGTGCCGCCCACGCCGATGCCCACGCGCGGCGCGCAAGCGCTGCATCCGGCGGCGAGCCTGCTGGTGTGGATCATCGGCGTGCAGCTCATCGGCTTAACCGGAGCCGCGTTTGCGCCAGGGGCCTGGTATGCGCAGCTGGCCAAGCCGCCGTGGACGCCGCCCAGCGTGGTCTTCGCGCCGGCGTGGATCACGCTCTACCTGCTGATCGCCGTCAGCGGCTGGCTGGTCTGGCGCCAACGGCCGGCCACCGTGGGCCAGCGTCGCCAGCGCAACACGGCCCTGACGTGGACCGCCATCCACCTCGTGCTCAACGCGTTGTGGACACCGCTCTTCTTTGGCGCTCACCTCCTGGCCGTCGCCCTGACCGACCTCACCCTGCTGGTGGTCGCGGTGGCCGCCGCCACGGTCTTTGTCACCCGCGTGCACCGTGTGGCCGGTGCGCTGCTGCTGCCCTACCTGTTGTGGGTCGTCTATGCCTGGAGCCTGAACGCGGGCATCTGGTGGCTCAACCGCTGAGGGGCACCCGAGCAGGGCCGTGCCGGCGCGGCCCGATCGGATCGCGCCGGGGCCGTGGGCCGTTCATGCCACCCGCCAGCCCCACACCTGGTCCAGCAGGCCCAGCAACTGCTGCGCCGCGCGGGCGCGGTGGCTGACCCGGTTCTTCTGCTCGGCCGGCATCTCGGCCACCGTGCAGCCGGCCTCGGCAATATGCAGCAGCGGGTCATAGCCAAAGCCGCCAGCCCCGCGCAGCTCAGTGAGCAGCACGCCGCTCCAGCGGCCGAAGGCCATCAGCGGCTCAGGATCCTCGGCCGAGCGCACGGCCACCAGGGCGCACACGAAGCGCGCGCGGCGCTGCGCCGGGTCGGTATGCGCAGTCATCTGCTGCAGCAGCACGCGGTTGTTGTCGGCATCGCTCTTGGGCTGGTCGAAGAGCGTGGCATAGCGGGCCGACAACACACCCGGTGCACCGCCCAGCGCATCGACGCACAGGCCGGAGTCATCGGCAATGGCCGGCAGCCCGCTGGCCCGCGCCGCATGCCGCGCCTTGGCCAGTGCGTTCTCAATGAAGGTAGCGTGCGGCTCCTCGGCCTCGGGGATGCCCAGCTCGCCCTGTTGCACCAGTGTCACGCCCAGCGGGGTGAAGAGCGCCTGCAGCTCGACCAGCTTCTTGGCGTTGTTGGAGGCGAGCACCAGCCGGCGCGGCGCTGTTTGCAAGGCGGTGGCATCGCTCATCGCTGTGCCCTCATTCGGCCAGGGCGCGCCGCTGGGCCTCGATGAGCTCGCGGATGCCCTTGTCGGCCAAGGCGAGCAGCTGGTCCATCTCGGTCCGCGTGAAGGCCACGCCCTCGGCCGTGCCCTGCACCTCGACGAAATGACCGGCGCCGGTCATGACCACGTTCATGTCGGTGTCGCAGGCCACGTCTTCCACGTATTCCAGGTCCAGCCGCGGCTCGCCATCGACGATGCCCACGCTGATGGCTGCCACGTGCTCGCGGATCGGCGAGGCAGCCAGCTTGCCCGAGGCGATCAGCGACGTGACGGCATCCCGCGCTGCGACAAACGCCCCGGTGATGGCCGCCGTGCGCGTGCCGCCGTCGGCCTGGATCACATCGCAGTCCAGCACGATGCTGCGCTCGCCCAGCGCGTCCAGGTCGAACACCGCGCGCAGCGAGCGCCCGATCAGCCGCTGGATCTCCTGCGTGCGCCCGCTCTGCTTGCCGCGCGCGGCCTCGCGGTCGCTGCGGGTGTGCGTGGAGCGCGGCAGCATGCCGTACTCCGCCGTCACCCAGCCCGAGCCCGACCCGCGCTTGTGCGGCGGCACCTTCTCCTCCACCGACGCGGTGCACAGCACTTTGGTGTCGCCAAAGGCGATCAGCACCGAGCCCTCGGCATGCTTGGTGTAGCCCCGGGTGATGGTGACCGGACGCAGCGCATCGGCCGCGCGGCCCTGGGGGCGCGAAGAAGGAGAAGCGGGGGAATTCATGGGCGAGTCCGTTTCGATACAAGCCCCGGATTCTCGCGCGCCGCCCTCGTGGCCCATGGCCACTTTGTCATTCCTGCCAAAGCCCCCTCTTGGACGGCGCGACGGGGCTGAGTTCTTTGAGGCCCGGGCCTGCAGGGCTCGGGGAGCGCAACGAACCGCTGGAGGCGCGGTCAGGCGGCCGGCGCAGCGGGAGAGGCCTCAGCCCTTCTTTTGCGACGACCGCCGGATCGCTTCGTTGATCTCGCGTATCGACCGCTCGATCTCCGCCTCGTCCAGGTCATCCGGCTCCACGCCCGGCCCGCCACCCACGCTGGCCTGGATGGTGGAGGCAAAGACCTCCTCGCCCAGTGTCTGGGTGGAGATCCCACGTGCGCTCTCGTCCTCGGCGCCCTCCCATTCCACTGCCAGCACGGTGACGTTGTCGCTCTTGGCCCCCGCCGTGCGCAGCGCCTGCTCGACCAGTTCGGGCACCGAGTCGGAGATCGGCCGCGTGGCCACGTGATGGGTGATGACGTCGTCGTCCACGCTGCTCCACAGCCCGTCCGAGCACAGCAGTACCCGGTCGCCAGACTGCAGTACCAGCGGCCCGGAGGTGTCCACCACCGGCTTGCCCGGGCTGCCCAGGCAGGTGAACAGCACGTTGCGGTTGTAGCGCTCGCCGATCGGCACCACCGCGGCCAGCGTCTCCTGCAGCTCGGAGTAGGAGTGGTCGCGTGTGCGGGCGATGAGCTTGTCGCCGCGCACGAAGTACAGCCGCGAGTCGCCGCAGTGCGCCCAATAGGCCGTGTTGCCTTGCAGCACGCAGGCCACGATGGTGGTGCGCGGCGTGTCGATCAGGCCCCGCTCACTGGCATAGCGCAGCAGCTGATGGTGGCCGGCCATGATGGCCTCGGTCAGGAAGCGCACCGGGTCCTTGAGCTGCGGCTTGGCATCGCGCTGGTACAGCGCCGCCAGCGTCTGCAGGGCGATCTGCGACGCCATCTCGCCCTCGGGGTGCCCGCCCATGCCGTCGGCCAGGGCAAACAGACCCGAATCCCGCGTGTAGCAGTAGCCCATGCGGTCTTCGTTCTTCTCGCGGCCGCCCTTGCGGCTGACCTGGTAGACCGAGAATCTCATCAGACCTTGGTGCCCGTCTTGAGGTTTTCGAGTTGCAGCTTCAGCCGCTCGCTGAAGCTGAGCTTGGTGTAGCGCCGTTCGGTCTCGCGCGCCAGTTCCTTCTGCAGCGCAAACACACTCTGCGGCCGCGCCAGCGGGTCCAGCGACATGCACCACTCGGTCACCTCCAGCAGGTTGTCCGAGTAGACATTGCGCAGCCGCGACAACGACAGGCTCAGCCTATCCTTTTCGATGCGCTGTGGCGCGTCGTTGGGGGGATACCCCTGCATGCAGGCATAGATGCACGCGCCGATGGCGTAGATGTCGGTCCACGGCCCCAGCGAGCCGTCGCGGCGGTACATCTCCGGCGCGGCAAAGCCCGGCGTGTACATCGGGCGGATGAAGTTGCCTTCCTTCGACAGCACTTCGCGCGCCGCGCCGAAATCCAGCAGCACCGCCTTGTTCTCGTTGGTGATGAAGATGTTGGCCGGCTTGATGTCCAGGTGCAGCATCTTGTACTGGTGGACGATGCGCAGGCCGCGCAGGATCTCGTCGAACAGGCTGCGGATGGTGGACTCGCGGAACACCTTGTCGCGCTTGAGGTCGCGCGCGGTGACGATGAAATCCTGCAGCGTGTCGCCCTGCAGGTAATTCATCACCATGTAGACGGTTTCGTTCTCGCGGAAGAAATTCAGCACCGAGACCACGCTCGGATGTGAAATCTGCGCCAGCGAGCGGCCTTCTTCGAAGAAGCTCTTGAGGCCCAGGCGGTAGAGCGGCTGCTTCTCGGGCTTGACGCGCGGGATCAGCTCGCCGGCGGAGCGCTCGGCCAGCGAGGCCGGCAGGTACTCCTTTATGGCGACCAGCCGCTGCTCCGGGTCCTCAGCCAGGTACACCACGCCAAAACCCCCGGCAGCCAGCTTGCGGACCACCTGGTATCCGCCGACCACGGTTCCCGCGGGAAGCGGGGCGGGCTTGGGCTTTGACATAATTGAAGTTTTGCGGGGCGACAAGCTTCATGCCAGTCTACAGCATGACCGGTTTCGCCAGCGCCTTGGCCGGTGCTGCGAAAAACCCTGAAGAAGCGGCCCAAAAGCCGGAAGATGGCGGCCATAGCAGCGCGGGCGGCCGCAAGCCGGCGGCCCACGTCGGAGTCGAGCTGCGCTCGGTCAACAGCCGCTTTCTCGACCTTGCCTTCCGCCTGCCCGACGAGCTGCGCGGCCTGGAGCCGGCGCTGCGCGAGCTGCTCACCCAGTCCTTCCGCCGCGGCAAGATCGAATTGCGCCTGAGCACCCAGCGCGCCGACGCCGGCGAACTGCCCCAGCCGCAGGCCGAGCAGCTCAACGCCCTGGCCCGCCTGGAGGCCACGGTCCAGACCTGGCTGCCGCAGTCACGGCCGCTCACAGTCAACGAGGCGCTGCAGTGGTGCCGCGGCGCGGCGCCTGCCGAGCGGCTGGACGAGGCCGCGATGGACGCGGCGCGCCGCTGCATCACCGGGCTGCGCGAAGCGCGTGAGCGCGAGGGCGGGCGACTGGTGGGCATCCTGATGGAGCGTATCGACGGCCTGCGCCGGCTGGCCGCCCAGGCTGCGCCACTCGTGCCGGAGGTGGTCGCGCGCCAGCGCGAGCGCTTCCTGCAGCGCTGGGACGAGGCCCTGCAGGCCACCGGTGCGGCCGCCAGCGTGCCGGCCGAGGCCCTGCAGGAGCGCGCCCTGGCCGAGGCCGCCGCCCACGCGCTGCGGCTGGACGTGGATGAGGAGCTGTCGCGCCTGAACGCCCACCTGGACGAGATCACCCGGCTGCTGAAGGCCGGCGGCGAGATCGGCAAGCGGCTGGATTTCCTCATCCAGGAGCTGCACCGCGAGGCCAACACGCTGGGCTCGAAGTCCGGCGCCCTTGAGCTGACCCAGGTTTCGGTCGAAATGAAGGTCCTGATCGAGCAGATGCGCGAGCAGGTGCAGAACATCGAGTGAGCGCCTGCCGGCGGGCCCCATGGAATATCCCGGAAACCTCTTCGTCGTCGCCGCGCCCAGCGGGGCGGGCAAGTCCAGCCTGGTCAAGGCGCTGCTGGAGCTGGACTCGCGCCTGACCGTCTCCATCTCGCACAGCACGCGCGCGCCGCGAGGGCAGGAGCAGAACGGGCGCGAGTACTGGTTCGTCAGCGAGGCTGAGTTCCGCGCCATGATCGAGCGCGGCGACTTCTTCGAGTGGGCCGAGGTGCACGGCAACCTCTATGGCACCTCGCGCGCGGCCATCGAGGCGCGCATGGCCGCCGGCCAGGACGTGGTGCTGGAGATCGACTGGCAGGGCGCGCGGCAGATCAAGGCGCTGTTCCCCAACGCGATCACCATCTTCATCCTGCCGCCGAGTTACGAGGAGCTGCTGCAGCGCCTTCACCGCCGCGGCGAAGACAGCGCAGACGTGATCGAGACCCGCATGGCCAATGCGCGGCGCGAAGTGGCGCAGGCGCGCCACTTCGACTATGTGATAATCAACGCCCTTTTCGAGACCGCGCTCTTCGATCTGAAGACCGTGGTGCACTCTCAGCGGCTGAAGTACGCCGCCCAGCGGCGCAGCAAGCCTTCGGTATTCGGCGCGCTCGGGCTGGACTGAACCCGGCGGCCCGCGCTGCCGGATCGCCCCCAGTCGATCGCGTCAAGCCGATCGCCTTACCTTTCGTGGAGTCCTTCACATGGCCCGCATCACCGTCGAAGACTGCCTGCACAAGATTCCTAACCGCTTCCAGCTGGTGCTGGCCGCGACCTACCGCGCGCGCATGCTCAACCAGGGGCACGCGCCGAAGATCGAAACCAAGAACAAGGCCGGCGTGACGGCGCTGCGCGAGATCGCCGACGGCCACGTGGGCCTGGAGATGCTGCGCAAGGTGCCGCTCTGAGCTGCTGCTCGCGCCCTTCCTCTGCAGACCCCGCCGCCGGCGGGGTTTGTGCTTTCTGGGATGCGCATTCGTGCCACCCGGACCGCGCGCCGGGGGCTGGGCAAGCACCCGCGCCTGGGTCGGCTGAGGGCTTCGCGCTACAGTGACGACCATGCCTGCGCCCGTCGCGACTACCGCGAGCCCCGAGACCCATCCGGCCGCCGCGCCGGCTCCCGCCCCGGCCGGTGACGCCGCGGCGGCGTCCTTTGCCGCGCTCACCGACAAGCTGGACTACCTCGAGGCGGCCGACATCAAGCGCGTGCGCGAGGCCTATCGCTTCGCCGACGAGGCACACCTGGGCCAGTTCCGCGCCAGCGGCGAGCCCTACATCACCCACCCCATCGCCGTGGCCGGCCTGTGCGCCGGCTGGAAGCTGGATGCGCAGGCCATCATGGCCGCGCTGATGCACGACGCGATGGAGGACTGCGGCGTCACCAAGGCCGAGCTGATCGAACGCTTCGGCGCGCCGACGGCCGAACTGGTGGACGGGCTGACCAAGCTCGACAAGCTGCAGTTCTCGACCAAGGAGGAGTCGCAGGCGGAGTCCTTCCGCAAGATGCTGCTGGCGATGTCGCGCGACGTGCGCGTCATCCTGGTCAAGCTGGCCGACCGGCTGCACAACATGCGCACCATGGATGCGATGGCCGCGCACAAGCGCGCCCGCATCGCGCGCGAGACGCTGGACATCTACGCGCCCATCGCGCACCGCCTGGGCCTCAACCAGATCTACCGCGAGCTGCAGGAGCTGAGCTTCAAGTACCTCCAGCCCTGGCGCTACGGTGCGTTGTCCAAGGCCGTGCGCAAGGCGCGCGGCTACCGGCGCGACATCGTCGAGCGGGTGCGGCTGGAGGTGGAGAAGGCGCTGCAGGACGCGCAGCTGCCGGCCCAGGTCTACGGGCGCGAGAAGACGATCTTCAGCATCTACCAGAAGATGCGCGAGAAGCACCTGAGCTTTGCGCAGGTGAGTGATCTGTTCGGCTTTCGGGTGGTGGTGAAGTCGCTGCCCGAGTGCTACCTGGCGCTGGGCGTGCTGCACCAGCTCTACAAGCCGCTGCCCGGGCGCTTCAAGGACTACATCGCCATACCGAAGGCCAACGGCTACCAGTCGCTGCACACCACGCTGGTCAATCCGCTGGGCACGGCGGTGGAGTTCCAGATCCGCACCGAGACCATGCATGCGGTGGCCGAGGAAGGCATTGCCGCGCACTGGATGTACAAGACCGGCGACGGCGTGCTGCCGCCGGACGGCACGCGCCAGGGCGCGGTGTGGCTGCAGTCGCTGATCGACATTCAGCAGGAGACGCGCGACTCGGCGGAGTTCCTGGAGCACCTGAAGATCGACCTCTTCCCGGATGCGATCTATGTCTTCACGCCCAAGTCCAAGATCCTGGCCCTGCCCAAGGGCGCCACGCCGGTGGACTTTGCCTATGCCATCCACAGCGACGTGGGCGACCGTTGCGTGTCGGCCAAGGTCAATGGCGAGCCGGTGGCGCTGCGCACGGAGCTGCGCAGCGGCGACGTGGTGGAGATCGTCAGCGCACCCAGCGCACGGCCCAATCCGGCGTGGCTGAACTTCGTGCGCACAGGCCGGGCGCGATCCAAGATCCGCCACTACCTGAAGAACCTGGAGGCCGAAGAGTCTCTGGAACTGGGCGAGAAGCTGCTGGGGAAGGCGCTGCGAGCGGAGGGGCTGACGCTGCCCAGCGGAGACGAGCAGGCCGGTGGGCCGGAGGGCCTGCTCTGGCAGGGCCTGCTGCGCTGGAGCGGCAACCGTACGCGGCGCGAGCTGCTGGTTGACGTGGGCCAGGGCCGCAAGATCGCCAGCATCGTGGCCAAGCGCCTGGCCACGCTGCTGACGGAGACCGGCGCGCGTCCGGATGCGCTGACGCTGACTGCCGGCCGCTTCGTGGCCGACGACAACATGCCCGCGCAAGGCACGGTGGTGATCGACGGCAACCAGGGCGCAACGATCCAGCTGGCCGCCTGCTGCCGGCCCATCCCGGGCGATGCCATCGTCGGCTACCTGGGCCGGGGTGAGGGGCTGGTGGTGCACACGGCCGAATGCAGCGTCGGGCGTCGGCTGTTCGAGCGCGACACCGAGCGCTGGATCGATGTGGAATGGGCCGACGAGCCGGCGCGCAGCTTCGAGACCGCGGTGTCGGTGCTGGTCAACAACGGCAAGGGCGTGCTGGCCCAGGTGGCGCAGGCGGTGAGCGCAGCCGAGGCCGACATCACGCACATCGACATGGGCCACGAGCGCGCCGGCGCCACGGCAGAGCTGCGGCTGCTGCTGTCGGTGAAAGACCGCCAGCACCTGGCCGACGTGCTGCGTGCGCTCAAGCGTGCGCCGGCGGTGCTGAAGGTGGCGCGGGTCAAGCCCTGAGAGGGTGCAAGCAAACCCGCCACGCGTGCCCGTACCACCCCAGACGGCCTGCCCGCGTGGCAAGAGCCCGCTATAGGTCGAGCGATGGCTGCGCTTTGTGCCTTGATCAGACGGCTGTGGGCAGCCCGCTCAGTCACGCCGGGGCCGTTGGCGCCTTCTGAACCTGCGGCGGTCGGCCGCGGCGGGGCTTCAGTCTTCCGGCGGCGCGGGGTAGCGCACCTCCAGCACCTCCAGCGTCTCTAGGCCGCCCGGGGTCATGAGCTGCACCTCGTCGCCTTCACGGGCCTTGAGCAGCGCGCGGGCGATGGGCGCGACCCAGCTGACCTCGCCCTTGAGGTTGTCGGCCTCGTCGATGCCCTTGATCGTGATGGTGCGCTCCTCGCCCTTGCGTGTGGCGTAGGTGACGGTGGCGCCGAAGAAGATCTGGTCGCTGCCGTGGTGGGCACTGGGGTCTGCCACCTCGGCGATGTCCAGCCGCTTGGTCAGGAAGCGGATGCGGCGGTCGATCTCGCGCAGGCGCTTCTTGCCGTAGAGGTAGTCGCCGTTCTCGGAGCGGTCGCCGTTGGAGGCGGCCCAGGAGACGATCTCCACGACCTTGGGTCGCTCGACGTCGATCAGTGACAGCAGCTCGGCGCGCAGCCGGGCGTAGCCCGCGGGCGTGATGTAGTTCTTGCCGCCGGGCGGCAGCGCGGGCAGGGCGAGGTCGTCGTCGTCCGCGTCGCCGTCGGTCTCCTTGGTGAAAGCCTTGCTCATGCCGGGATTGTGCGGTGGGCCGGCCTCGCCGTCGGCCGTCGGCGGAGCTGACCGCAGTCTGGCGCAGGTTTAAGTCGGACTTCAGTTTTGGCCCACAGACTGTCGCGCCATGCCCCGGCCGGGTCGCCCGGCCCGGCCCCCGTGCTGCCTGAGCCACAACTTTGCCGCCTCCTGCCATGCTGAGCCTGCCTTCTGCCAACACCGCGCCGGCTGCATCCCCTGCGGTGGCTTGGCCCGGGGCTGCGCAAGCCGAGGCCTCTGCAACCTCTACAGCCGGCGCGGCTGCATTGCCGGCACGCCAAGGGCAGATGCCGACGCTGTCCTGCGTGGTGCCGGGGCGCAACGAGGCGCGCAACCTGGCGGCGCTGCTGCCCGTGCTGGCGCAGACGCTGTCGCGGCTGGTGGAGCACTGGGAGATCATCGTCGTCGATGACGGCAGCCAGGACGACACGGCCGCGCGCATGGCGCAGTGGTCGCGCATGCAGCCGGCGCTGCGGCTGGTGCAGCTGTCGCGCAACTTCGGCAAAGAGGCGGCGCTCAGTGCCGGCCTGCAGGCCGCGCGCGGCGACGTGGTGGTGCAGCTGGATGCGGACCTGCAGCACCCGCCGCCGCTCATCGAGATCATGCTCGCGCGCTGGCGGGCCGGCGCCGACGTGGTCTATGCGGTGCGCCGCCACCGCGACGACGAGGGGCGCATCAAGCGCCTGGGCACGCGCTGGTTCTACCGCCTGCTCAACGGCGGCCACCGCTTCGAGGTGCCGGCCGGGGCGGGTGACTTCCGGCTGATGGATCGGGCGGTGGTAGACGCGTTGCTGGCGCTGCCCGAGCGCAACCGCTTCATGAAGGGCCTGTACGCCTGGGTGGGCTTCGAGGCCGAGGCGCTGCCCTACCAACCCGATGCGCGGGCCTTCGGCGAGAGCCACTACAGCCTGTGGCAGCTCATGCGCCTGTCGCTCGACGGGCTGACAGCCTTCACCAAGTGGCCGCTGCGCGCGGTCAGCCTCGCCGGCATGGCGCTAGCGCTGCCGGCCATCTTCTACGGCGGCTACCTGACGCTGATGCACTGGGTCTACGGCAACCCGGTCAGCGGCTGGACGACCATCGTCGTCGGCGTGATGCTGTTCAGCGGGGCGCAGATGCTGGCCATCGGGGTGGTGGGCGAGTACATCGGCCGCATCTACGACGAGGTCAAGGGCCGGCCGCTGTACGTGGTCAAGCGCGAGATCGGGCGCGGCCTGCCGTCCGGACAAGATGCGCGCGGCTGACCGGCGCGCGGCGGTGCTGGCGCTGCGCCCGGCGCGCGGCGGGGTGCTGATCGCGCTGGCGGTGCTCGCCTGGCTGGCGGCCACGGCCGGGCTGCGCCCGCTGGCCCTGCCCGACGAGGGCCGCTATGTCGGTGCGGCGCTGGAGATGGCGCGCAGCGGGGACTGGGCCACGCCCACGCTGGACGGCCTGCCCTTCTTTCACAAGCCGCCGCTGTTCTACTGGGTGACGGCGGCAGCGCTGCGGCTGCTGGGCACCAGCGAAGGGGCCGGGCGGGCCGCGCCGCTGCTGGGGGCCTGGCTGGCGTCATGGAGCCTGTTTGCGCTGCTGCGCCGCTGGCAGCCGGCACAGCGGCCGCGCTGGGCCGGCTCGGCCCTGCTGGTCCTGCTGACGCAGCCGTTCTTCTACTTCGGCGCGCAGTACGCCAACACCGACATGCTGGTGGCCGGTTGCATCTGCGCCTGCATCGCACTGGCTGCGCATGCGGTGCTGTCCGATGCGGCGGGCCGGCCCGACCGGCGGGCGCTGTGGGCGGCGTACGGGATGGCCGGCCTGGGCGTGCTGGCCAAGGGGCTGATCGGCGTGGTGCTGCCCGGCGCGGTCATCGTCGCCTGGCTGGTGTGGGAGCGGCGCTGGGTGAGCCTGCTGCGGCTGGTGTCGGCGCCAGGGCTGGCGGTGCTGGCGGCGGTATCGGTGCCGTGGTTTGCGCTGATGGCGCGGCGACATCCGGGCTTCCTGCACGAGTTCTTCGTCGTGCAGCATGTGGAGCGCTTCAGCCAGGGCGGCTTCAACAACGCCATGCCGTTGTGGTTCTACCCGGTGGCAATCGCGCTGCTGGCCTTGCCGTGGACGCTGTGGGGGCTGGCGCTGCTGCGCCGGCCGGTGCGGCAGGCGCTGGCGGCTGCGGACGATGGCGAGCGCTCGTTGCGGCGGCTGCTGCTGGTGTGGGCCGCGGTGATCGTGGTGTTCTTCAGCCTGCCGCAGTCCAAGCTGGTGGGCTATGTGCTGCCGGCACTGCCGCCGCTGGCCGCTCTGTTGGCGCTGCTGATGCTGGCCGGGCGCAGGGCCGCAGAGGGCGAGGACGGCCACGCGGGCCTGCCCGCTGCGGGCCGCCTGACCCTGGCGGTGGCCGCGCTGCTGTGCGCGGCGGCGGCGGTGGCGCTGGGCCTGCGCCCGCCCGGTCCGTCCAGCCGTGAGGCCGCAGCCGTGGTGCGCGCGCAGGGCGGGGTGGGCGACGGCGTGCTGTTCGTCGACAACTATCTCTACGACTTCGGCTTCTACAGCGGGCGGCCGCCGCCACTGGCGGTGCTGGGCGACTGGCGGCCCGACGTGGCGCTGGCGCGTGACGACTGGCGCAAGGAGCTGGCCGAAGCCGCGCGTTTTGCGCCCGCGCGGGCGGCTGCCGTGCTGCTGGATGAGGCGGGCGCGCTGCGCCTGCTGTGCGGCCATGCGCAGACCTGGGTGCTGTCGCGCCGCGATGACGCCGCGCGCCACCTGCCGCTGCTGGCTGGCCTGAGCCCGGCCCAGCATGGCGGCGTCAGGCTCTGGCGCGTGGCGCGGCCGGCGAGCTGCCTGCCCGCGCCGTCGGGCTAGACGTTGCCGTCGCCTGCATCCGCCGGCCCGCCGGCCCGCGGCCCCGCCGTCAAGGCGGTGGCGCGGCGGCCTGCCCCTTGAAGGCCCAGAAGCGGCCGAGGATGAAGGTCAGCACGGCCACGCCGATGAGCACCCAGGCCAGCGCCCAGTCATAACGCAGGTCACTCGTGTGCAGCAGCAGCGCATAGGCGGCCTGGTTGACCACGAAGCCGGCTGCCGAGAGGATGAAGAACCGCCCGGCCGAGCGCAGCAGCGGCGCGCGCTGCGCGCGGAACGTGAGACCCCGATGCCCCGAGAACGACACGACGAAGGCCACCAGCCAGCCGAGCACGTTGGCGCGCAGCGGCGCGAGCCCTGCGTGCTCCACCAGCAGCCGGACCGCGACCAGGTGCACGCCGGCGGCGGCGCAGCCCACCGTGATGAAGGCGGCCAGCTGCAGGCCGTGGCGCAGCGCGGGGTGGCGGGCGTGGGTCATAGCAGGGAGGGCCGGCCCGCGTCAGGCGCTAGCAGCCAGCGGCCGCTGGTGGTCTGCGTGGACGATTGGGGCGCCGACGCGGCGGTGAACGAGGCCGTCTGCCGCCTGGCCGGGGCGGGCCGCATCAGCGCCACCAGCGCACAGGTGGGTGGGCCGGCCTGGCGCAGCGGCCTGGCGGCCCTGCGCGGCCTGGATGCGGCGCACCTGGACATCGGTCTGCACCTGGACTTCACCGAGCACCCGCTGGACGCCGCGCAGCGCCGGCCGCTGGGGCCTCTGATCGCCCTGGCGCTGGCCCGGCGGCTGGACGTGCGCGCCCTGCGCCGCGAGATCGCCGCCCAGCTGACTGCCTTCGAGGACGGCCTGGGCCGGCCGCCCGCCCATGTGGACGGCCACCAGCATGTCCACCAGCTGCCCCAGGTGCGTGACGCGCTGTGGGCCGAGCTGCAGGCGCGCTACGGCGGCGCTCAGCCGCGGCCGTGGTTGCGTGTGTCGCGGCCGCCTCGCGGCGCGGGGTGGCAGGCTGGCGGCAAGGCCGCAGTGATCGGCGCCCTGGGCGGCGGCGCCCTGGCCCGCGAGGCCGCGGCCCGCGGCTGGCCGCACAGTCGGCGGCTGCTGGGAATCGCCCGCTTCGACGGTGACGAGGACCGCTACGCGGCGCAATTGCGGGGCTGGCTGAAGGATGCGCAAGACGGCGACGTGCTGATGTGCCACCCGGCGCTGCCCTGGAATAGCGCAGGCGGGGGCGACGCCATTGTGCGAGCCCTGCAGCGCGCGCGCGAGGCCGAGTGGCGCGTCTGGTCCGGGCCCGCGCTGGCCGGCTGGCTGCGTGCGGCTGGCGTGCGGGTGGCGCCGCTGGGTCGTTGAGACTCTGCCGGTGGGGGCCGGGCTGCTGAGAGCTTGCCGCCGAGCGGTCGATCCGTCGATCGCAGGGCCGGCGCGCTGTCGCGGCGGCAGCACCAGGCGGCCGCCCCCGCCCCCTTGGATGCGTGGCGATGTTGCAGTGGCTTGCTCGGGTTTCACGTCCGGGGCGGGCGCGTGCCACAGGATGGATGCTCCATCACCACACTCAGGAGAGCCTCGTATGTCCTTGCCTCTTTCCCGGCTGAGCATCGCGTCGCGCGCCGCCGGCGTGGCCTTGTGCCTGGCGGCTGCCGGCGCCGCGCAGGCGGCCAACCTGACGTTTGCCTCCACCTCCGACGCCGCGGCCTGGCAGGTGGCCGTGGCCCATCCCGGCGTGGATGGCCAGCTCTCGTCCTTCCCGAGCAGCGGCTTCGCCCCTGCGCTGTCCATCAACGGGCGGCAGACCGAGGGCATCGGCTGGATCGCCAACAACTCCAGCGGCACCAATGGCTGGGGCATCGGCGACTGGACCTTCTTCGTCTTCCGCCAGACCTTTGACCTGACGGGATACGACCCTGCCACCGCAGTGCTGCGCTTCCAGTGGGCAGCCGACGACTCCGGTCAGGGCTTTGCCGACCGCGGCACCTGGACGCCCAAGTACCGGCTCAACGGTGGCCCGCTGGTCCCCGGCGCGTGGCTGGGCGATTACTCCTACGACTTCGGGCCCGAGGTGGTGATCAGCAGCGGCTTTCGTGCCGGGCTCAACACGATCGACTTCTACGTCGAGGGCAACGGCGTGACCGACGGCTTTGCGCTCAAGCCGCTGGGTCTGACCGCTGCACCCGTGCCCGAGCCGGCGGCGATGGCGCTGATGCTGGGCGGGCTGGCCGTCGTCGGCTGGGCGGCACGCCGGCGCTGAAGACGCAGCGCCAGCGGCCGCGGAAAAAAAAGGGGCGCAGCCTGCGCTGCGCCCCAAGATGGCAACCGAGGCTGCCTACTGAGGAGTCAAACAAGGAAGAGGGTCGATGGCGTCTCCTTCGCGGCTGGAGGCTTGAGGCTCAGCGTGCCGTGGCACCCACGGCGCCGACCGGTGCGGCCAGCTCGCGGCGGGAGCCGCCGAAGACGCCCAGCACCACCTGCAGGCTCAGCGACAGGGCGCCGGCGATGAAGACCAGATCGCCGAAGGTGCGCACCCAGCGCAGGTTCTGCAGCAGCGGCTGTTGCATGAACTCCTCGCTGCGCGCCCACCACAGGCCCTCGGTGGCCGCGGCATGGAACTGGATGATCCCGATGGGCAGCAGGCTGGTGGCGATCATCAGCACCAGGCCGATGTTCAGGCCCCAGAAGCCGATGGTCATCAGCCGCTCGCTGAACTCCAGCTGCGGGCGGATGTAGCGCAGCACCAGCAGCGTGAAGCCCAGGGCCAGGAAGCCGTACACCCCGAACAGCGCGGCATGCGCATGCACCGGCGTGGTGTTGAGGCCCTGCACGTAGTACAGCGAGATCGGCGGGTTGATCATGAAGCCGAAGACGCCCGCGCCCAGCATGTTCCAGAAGGCCACGGCGACGAAGCACATCAGCGGCCACTTCAGCTGCGCCATCCAGGCCGCGCGGTGCTGCAGGCGCCAGTGTTCCCAGGCCTCGTGGCCCAGCACGACCAGCGGCACGACTTCCAGCGCGCTGAAGGTGGCGCCCACGGCCATCACCGGGGTGGTGGTGCCGGCGAAGTAGAGGTGGTGGAAGGTGCCCGGCACGCCGCCCAGCATGAAGAGCGATGCCGACGCCAGGCTGGCCGTGGTGGCCATGCGTTGCGAGACGAGCCCCATGGTGCAGAAGATGAAGGCCAGGGCGGTGGTCGCGAAGACCTCGAAGAAGCCCTCCACCCACAGGTGGACCACCCACCAGCGCCAGTACTCCATCACCGACAGGTTGGTGCGCTCGCCATAGCCGAAGCCGGCGGCATAGAAGAGGCCGATGGCGATCACCGAGGCGCTGAAGAGGGCCAGCAGGTTCTTGTCGCCCGTGGGCTGGCGCAGGGCCGGCAGCACGCCGCGCAGCATCAGCACCAGCCAGAAGGCCACGCCGGCGAACTTGCCGATCTGCCACAGGCGGCCCAGGTCCACGTACTCATAGCCCTGGTGGCCCAGCCAGAAGTTCAGCTGCGGCGGCAGGATCTGCGCGATGGCCAGGAACTGGCCGGCGAACGAGCCGACGACCACCACGATCAGCGCCCAGAACAGCACGTCCACGCCGAGCTTCTGGTAAGCCGGGTCCTTGCCACCGTTGAGCAACGGGGCCAGGAACAGGCCCGCGGCCAGGAAGCCGGTGGCGATCCAGAACAGCGCGGCCTGGATGTGCCAGGTGCGGGCCAGCGAATACGGCAGCCACCTGGACACATCGATGCCGTAGAAGGTTTGCCCTTCGACGGTGTAGTGCGCGGTGAAGCCACCCAGCAGCACCTGCACGCTGAACAGCGCGACGATGATGAACAGGTACTTGCCCAGCGCGCGCTGCGACGGGGTGAGCGCAAAGCGGGTCAGCGGGTCCTGCGTCGGCGCGGCGGGCTCGGCCTCGTCATGCTTGGACAGGAAGGACCAGCCCCACACCAGGAAGCCGACACCTGCGATCAGCAGCACCACGCTGGCGATCGACCAGACGACGTTCTCGGCCGTCGGGTGGTTGTCGATCAGCGGCTCGTGCGGCCAGTTGTTGGTGTAGGTGGCGACCTTGCCCGGGCGCTCGGTGGACGCGGCCCACGAGGTCCAGAAGAAGAAGCCGGCCAGCTTGGCCCGACGCTCGGCGCTGGGCAGCGTGTTCTCCTTCATGGCGAAGTGCTCGCGGCTGGTGTGCAGCGAGGGATCGTCGGAGAACAGCTTGTCGTAGTAGGCGGCGGTGCGGCGGATGGCTTCGGCGCGCAACGGGGAGACGGTGGCGGTGTTGGTCTCCTTGTCGTAGCCGACGCCCCGGCCGGTGTTGGTGCCGGTGTTGGTGCGGTATTCCGCCTTGAGCCGCGCCTGCAGGGCGGCCTTTTCCTCGAGGCCAAGCTGCGCATAGGGCTTGCCGTGGGCCTTGTCGGCGGCCAGGTCGAGCCAGGTGGTCAGCTCGCGGTGCAGCCAGTCGGCCGTCCAGTCCGGCGCCTGGTAGGCACCGTGGCCCCAGATGGAGCCGAGCTGCATGCCACCCACCGATTGCCAGGCGGTCTGGCCGTCGAGGATGTCGTCTTGCGTGTAGAGCGTCTGCCCGTCGGTGGTGACGACGGTGGGGATGGGCGGTGCGCTGCGATAGACCTCGACGCCAAAGTAGCCCAGCAGGGCAAACGTGGCGGCGAGCACGCCGATCAGCAGGAACCAGAGCTTGCGGTACTCACCCATGGAGGGCCTCCAGTTGTTGTGGGAAATCTTGTTGCGTGAGCCCGTCGAACAGGATGTTGTTCTCCAGGTGGATGTGCTGCATCAGGTCGTCGCGCAGCGTGGCCAGGCCCAGGTAGAGCGCGCGCCAGGTGTTGCAGGCGCCGCGCGGCAGCGTGATGTCGTTGGTCAGCGCCTCCAGGTGCTGCAGCGATTCACCGTGGCCGTCGTGCTCGGCGCGCATCACCGTGATCGGGCCCAGTGCCTGGCTGGCGCCGCTCTCGCGCAGGATGGGGAAGAGGATCTCCTCCTCGCGCACCATGTGCGACTCCAGCTCATCGGCCATCTGCACCAGCAGCGCGGCCAGGCCGCGCGGGCATTCAGGGCGGTCGCCGTGGACCTGCTCCACGCGGGCGGCCAGGCGGATCAGCTCGGGCAGCTGCTCGCGGTGCACCGCGTGGTAGCGCTGCAGGATGTGCTCGATCAGCTCGTCGGTGGAGGCCTCGCGCCAGTCCTGCTCGTCGGGCTGGGCCATGGCCTGCAGCGTGGCCAGGCGCTCGGCGATGGCGTGGGCATTGATGCCGCGCTTGACGGCGGCCTCGCGCAGCGAGTGCTTGCCGCCGCAGCAGAAGTCGAGCCGGTATTCATGGAAGACCTGCGTGGCGCCGGGAATGCTGCGCGCCAGCTCGCCCAGTGGGGTGTCCAGTGTGTTCATCGTGGGTCGTGCGTCTTGAGGTGACGCGCGACACAGCGCAAGCCCCGGGCCATGCGGCCGGGCGTGATGAATCAACCACTTGCGTTGAGCTGGGTCAGTTCAACCCGGCGGTTGTCGGGTGAAACTCACCGCATGCATGGTGATGAACACCCGGCCGTCGAGGCCGCCTTCCCGCTGACATCGACCGCTGCGGCGCCGCGCCCTGCTGGCGGGGCCGCGCCGCCGGGCGTCGACGCGCTGCTGTCCGACCTGGCCGTGGAGCTGCCGCAGGCCGTGCGCCTGCAGCGCCTGGTGGGCCTGCTGCGCCAGCGGCTGCATGGCGGTGCCGTGGCCCTGCTGCGGCTGGAGGACGAGACGCTGCGCCCCGTGGCCGTGGACGGCCTGGTGCGCGAGGCCCTGGGCCGGCGCTTCATGGTCAGCCACCACCCGCGGCTGGCGGCCATCCTGTCGCGCCGTGAGCTGACCTGCTTTGACCGTGACAGCCACCTGCCCGACCCGTATGACGGCCTGGTGGACACGCTGGTGGGTGAGCCGCTGCCGGTGCACGACTGCATGGGCGTGAGCCTGTATGTGGAAGGCCGGCTGTGGGGCGCGCTCACCTTCGATGCCCTGCGCACCGGCACCTTCGATGCCCGCGCCCAGGCCGAGCTGCAGCGCCTGCTGCCCTGGGTGGAGGCGGTGGTGCGCGTGGCCCGGCTGGAGCACGAGGTGCAGGCCCTGCGCATCGCCCGCGTGGCCGAGCCGCAGCCGGCCGTGGCCCCGTTGCCGGGCCTGGACGGCGAGATCGTCGGCCACAGCCCGGTCATCGAGCACCTGCTGCATGAGCTGGACGTGGTGGCCGACTCCGAGCTGCCCGTGCTGCTGCTGGGCGAGACCGGGGTGGGCAAGGAGCTGTTCGCGCGCCGATTGCACCGCCAGTCGCGCCGCAGCGCGCGGCCGCTCATCCACGTCAACTGCGCCGCGTTGCCCGAGTCGCTGGCCGAGAGCGAGCTCTTCGGCCACGTGCGCGGCGCCTTCTCCGGTGCCACCACCGACCGCGCCGGGCGCTTCGAGGCGGCCGACGGCGGCACGCTGTTCCTGGACGAGGTCGGCGAGCTGCCGCTGCCGGTGCAGGCCAAGCTGCTGCGTGCGCTGCAGAACGGCGAGATCCAGCGCCTGGGCACCGACCGGCCGCGCCGCGTGGACGTGCGGCTGATCGCGGCCACCAACCGCGACCTGCGCGAGCGCGTGCGCGAAGGCGCCTTCCGCGCCGACCTGTACCACCGCCTGTCGGTCTACCCGGTGCCCATCCCGCCGCTGCGCGAGCGCGGCAGCGACGTGCTGCTGCTGGCCGGCCGCTTCCTGGAGCTCAACCGCGCCCGCCTGGGCCTGCGCAGCCTGCGCCTGTCGCCCGACGCCCAGCGCGCGCTCACTCGCTACCCCTGGCCCGGCAACGTGCGCGAGCTCGAGCACGTGATCAGCCGCGCCGCGCTCAAGGCTGTCAGCCGCGGCGCGCAGCGCACCGACATCGTCACCCTGGGCGTGGAGCTGCTGGACCTGGAGGGCCTGCAGCCCCCGCTGGCGCTGCCCACGCTGCCGGACGGTCGGGCGGCGGCCCAGGCGGACCGCGCCGACACCACCGGCGGCCCCATGGCCGCCCCCCCAGATATCGCCCCGCTGCGCGAGCGGGTCGATGCCTGCCAGCGCCTGGCCCTGCAGCAGGCCCTGGCCGCCTGCCACGGCAATTGGACGCAGGCCGCGCGGCGGCTGGATGTGGACCCGAGCAACCTGCACAAGCTGGCGCGGCGGCTGGGGCTCAAGTAGCGCCTTCCAGTCGGGGGTGGCCCAGCCGGCCGGCCCGTCCCGCCTTGCCTGCCTGCCTCTGATCCAGATCAAGCCTTGCGGCCCGCCGGCCGGCGTGCACACGCTTCTTCACACGGCGGTAAGCCGGCGCAACAGCCCCGGGGCTAAGGTGTCGGCAGATCCTCTCCTGCCCGCATCCCATGTCCTGGTCTGCTCTGAAGCCGCAGCTCGCCCGGCTGCACCGCTGGACGGCGCTGATCCTGGCGCCCGTCTTCTTGCTCATCCTGCTGTCGGCTGCGGTACTGGCGCTGGAGCCCGTGGCCGACGGGCTGGCGCCGGCGCGCGGCATCACCGGCCCCACCGATGCCGCGGCCCTGGTGCGGCTGCTCGACCGGGTGGACTCGTCGGGCCGTGCGGATGTGAGCGTCTCGGCCGACGGCCGCACCGCGGTGGTCGGCAAGCGCGGCCAGCCCGCCGTGGCCTGGGACATCGCCAGCGGCCAGCGCGGGGCCCTGCCGCCCACCGGCACGGACGTTTTCGACATCGCCCGGCAGCTGCACCGCACGCTCTTCATCGGCGCCGGCGTCGTGGTGGAGGCCGCGGCGTATGCGATGACCGCGCTGGTGCTGGTCGGCCCGCTGCTGGCCTGGCCGCGACTGAACCGCACGGCCTTGGGCTGGCACCTGGGCCTGGGCTGGGGGGCGCTGCCGCTGGTCGTTGGCCTGCCGCTGACCGCCGTGCTGATGACGCTGCATCTGGGCGCGCCGCGGCCGCCGCAGGGGCCGGCGCCGTCGGTGGCCCGGGCCATCGAGCAGGTGGCTCAGCGCACCGATGCATCCGGCCTGCGCTCGGCGCGCGTGTGGCGCGGCACGGCGGTGCGCGTCGAGCTGCGCTCCGCCAGGGGCGCGGTCACTTGGCAGGTCGGCGCGCAGGGCGCCGGGCTCATGCGGCCCACCGACTACCTGGTGCGCTCGCTGCACGTGGGCAACTGGGGCGGCGCCGCCTCAGGCGCGCTCAACTTCGTCGGGGCCGTGGCCCTGCTGGGCCTGACGGGCACCGGCCTGTGGTCATGGTGGGCGCGGCGGCGGCTTTCAGGCGGGCCAGCGCCGGATGCGTCGGCCGGCTGGATCGTCGCCCATGCCTCGCAGACCGGCACCGCCGCCGCACTGGCCCAGGCCACGGCGGCGCGGCTGCGCGCAGGCGGCTCGCCGGCGCAGGCGGCCTCGGTGGCCGTGCTCGACCCGGCGCGGCTGGGCCGCACGCCCCAGGCGCGTCCGCTGCTGCTCATCGTGTCCACCGCTGGCGACGGCCAGCTGCCCGATCCGGCGCAGGGCTTCGTGCGCCGGCTCTCGCCTGGCTCGCTGACCGGGCTGCGCTTTGCCATGCTGGGCCTGGGCGACTCGCGCCATGCGCGCTTCTGCGCCGGGGCCGAGACGCTGCGCCAGGCGCTCATCGATGCCGGCGCCACCGAGGTGCTGCCGCTGGCCCGTGCCGACGCAGCGCCCCAGGCCGCGTGGCAGCAGTGGCTGGCCGACCTGCAGGCGCTGCTGGGCACCGCCGGCCTGCGCCTGGGCGATGCGCCCGCCCCGGCGGGCGACGAGGCGGTGGAGCTGACGCTGGCCGAGCGCCGGCAGCTCAACGACCCGACCGACGCCGACACCGCCGAGGCGTGGCAGCTGGTGTGGCACAGCAGCCGGCCGCTGGACTTCCGCGCCGGCGACCTGCTGCTGCTCAGCCCCGGCCCCGGGCAGGCGCCGCGGGCGTATTCCATCGGCTCCAGCGCGCAGATGGACCCACGGCGCATCGAGCTGACCGTGGGCCTGGCCAGCTGGCGCGACGAGCAGGGCCAGGAGCATCTGGGCGCCATGTCCGGCCCGCTGTGCCGCACGCTGCCCGTGGGTGCAGCCGTGCACGGCGCGCTGCGCCGCCATCCCGGCTTCAACCTGCCCGACGACCCGGCGCGGCCGGTCATCATGCTGGCCACCGGCTGCGGCATCGCGCCCTTCACCGGCTTTCTGGCGGAGGTGCAGGCGCGCGGTGCGACGACGCCCACTTGGCTGATCTTCGGCAATCGCCGCCAGGGCGGCGATTTCTTCCACCGTGAGCGCCTGCATGCCTGGCTGGCCAGCGGCGTGCTCGGTCGGCTGGATACGGTGTTCTCACGCGACGGCGGCTCGCACCGCCATGTGCAGGATCTGCTGCGCGAGCACGGCGCCGAGCTGGCCCACTGGCTCATCGAGCGCGACGCCGTGCTCTACGTCTGCGGTCGGGCCTCCACGCTGGGCCGCACGCTGGACCCGGCGCTGCAGGAGCTGCTGCAGCGCCACGCCGGCCTCAGCGCCCAGGACGCCCAGGCGCGCCTGCAGGACTGGGCAGCCAGCGGCAAGCTCAGGCGGGATCTGTTCGGCTAGGGCCGGGCCGGGTGGCCGCGCCGGATCGCGGCGCGATGGCGGTCGGGATCGCGACGGTGGCGCGCACGCCCTCAGGCCGGCCGGCCCGTGTCGGCTGCGAACAGCGCACCGATCGGCGCGGCCCACAGGCGGTCGCCGAAGGGCAGTGCCTTGTCGCCGTCGTACAGCACCACGCCCAGTGCCAGGGCATCGCCCGCGGCCTGGCCCAGCATCTGCAAGCCCTTGAAGTCGGCTGCGGTCACGGTGGCCGCGGCCTTGACCTCGACGGCGACCATGCTGCCGTCGTCGCGCTCCAGCACCACGTCCACCTCATCGCCGTCGCGGGTGCGGAAGAAGGACGGGCGGGGCGGGTCGGTCTCCCAGCCGGCCTGCTTGAGCAGCTCTCCCAAGACGAAGGTCTCCAGCAGGGCTCCGAAGCGCGTGCGGTCCTGCGCGAGCCGCTCGTGCGTGACGCCCTGCAGCGCCGCCAGCAGGCCGGAGTCGACGAAGTGCAGCTTGGGCGTCTTGACCAGGCGCTTCAAGCCATTGCGGTGCCAGGGCTCCAGCCGGCGCACCAGGAAGACCTGCTCCAGCAGGCCCGCGTAGCGCCGGCAGGTCTTGTCGTCCAGGCCGAGCTGTCCGCCGAGCTGCGAGAAATTGGTCAGCTGCCCGGCATGGGCCGCCAGGGCGCGCAGCAGCCGGGGCATCTGGTCCAGCCGCCCGACGTCCGCCAGATCGCGGATGTCGCGCTGCACGATGCCGTTGACGTAGTCCCGCGCCCAGGCGCGGCGCCGCTCGGGCTGCGTGCGCGTGCGCATCTCCGGGTAGCCGCCGGTGAGCACCGCATCGACCAGGGCCTGCGCCTGCCAGCCGCTGGCGGCGCCGGGCAGTCGGCCCTCGAAGGCCAGGCGCAGAAAGGCGGGCCGCTGGCCCATGACCTCGGCCCCGGACAGCGGCAGCAGCGGCACCACCTCCATGCGCCCGGCCAGGCTGTCGGCCACCTGGGGCAGGGTCAGCAGGTTGGCGCTGCCGGTGAGCAGGAAACGGCCGGGGCGGCGGTCCTGGTCCACCGTGAGCTTGAGCGTGCGCAGCAGCGCGGGCGAGCGCTGCACCTCGTCGATCACCGCCCCGTCCAGGCCGCGCAGGAAGGCCACGGGGTCGGCTTGGGCAGCGGCCAGCACGGTCTCGTCGTCCAGCGTGAAGTAGGGCCGGCTGTCGGACGCGAAGCTGCGCACCAGCGTGGTCTTGCCGCACTGGCGGGGGCCGTTGACCAGCACCACCGGCGTGTCGGTCAGGGCCAGGCGGATGCGTTCGCAGGCGTAGCGGGGGAGCAGGTCGGGCATGGTGGGGCCGTGGGCTGAGGGCACAGCTGGGCTGGTCGGGATTCGTTTGGCGGGACGCCGCTCTTGGCTGATTCGGATCGAGGGCCCGGCTGTTTCGGACGTTGTGTCTGGCTGAATCGGATCGAGGGCTTGTCTGATCCGGATTCTAGGCTTGGCTGATCCGGATCGGACATGAGGCTCACGCAGGCGGACGCCGGGCCGGACACGTTCCTGACCAGGGGACATGTCCCGCCGCTCCAGCGCCCGCGCCCGGCAAACCCCCGGTGCAGCGGTGGCGGCGGTGCATCGGAATAATCGCCGCCTTCGCCCGCCCGCCGGCCTGCCCCTGTCCGCTGGCCGCGGGCGGCTTCGTTTCCATGACCATGCTCCACGTCCTGCGCCGTCTCGTCCCCCCGCCGCCCACCGTCCGCCCGCGCGAGCGGCTGCGCGGGGCGGCCGGTGCCTTCGTCGGGCTGCTGGTGGCCGGGCTGGTCAGCCGCAGCGCCTTCGGCTCGGCCGCGCACTGGCCGCTGCTGATCGCTCCGATGGGCGCGTCCGCGGTGCTGCTGTTCGCCGTGCCCTCCAGCCCGCTGGCGCAGCCCTGGCCGGTGGTCGGCGGCAATGTGCTCGCGGCGCTGGTGGGCGTGAGCTGCGCGCGCTGGATCGGCGACCCGGTGTGGGCCGCGGCCCTGGCCGTGGGCGGGGCGATCGCGGCCATGCATGCGGCGCGCTGCCTGCATCCGCCGGGCGGCGCGGTGGCGCTGCTGTCGGTGATCGGCGCGCCGATGATCAAGACGCAGGGCTATGCGTTTGCCTGGACCTCGGTGGGCCTGAACACGCTGCTGCTGGTGCTGGCCGCGGTGCTGTGGCACCGCTTCACCGGCCACCGCTACCCGCACCCGGCCCAGGGCCCGGCGCCGCTGCCGCCGGCACAGCGCCATGCCACGCGCGACCCCTCGCCCAGCGGGCGCGTGGGCGTCACCGAGCAGGACGTGCGCCAGGCGCTGCAGGCCCAGGGCGAGGTGGTGGACATCGCGCAGGACGACCTGCAGGCGCTGATCCGCCGCGCCGAGCTGCAGGCCCTGGCCCGCCGCGGCGACCTGCCGCGCTGCGCGCAGCTGATGTCGCGCGACGTGGTCACCATCGGCCCGCAGGCCAGCGCCGAGCAGGCCTGGCAGCAGCTGATGCGCCACCGGCTGAGCACGCTGCCGGTGGTCGATGCCGCTGGCCGCGTGCTGGGCGTGGTGTCGCAGCGCGACCTGCTGCTGCGCGCCGGCTGGGCCGAGCGGGCGGTGCACGGGCCGCGCGCCGGCCAGCGCCCGGCCACGGTGGGCGAGATCATGACCACGCCGGCGATCACGGTGCGCGCCGACGCTGCACTGGCCGAGCTGGTGCCCCCGCTGTCGGATGCCGGCCTGCATCTGCTGCCGGTGGTCGATGACGACGGCCGGCTGCAGGGAGTGGTGGCCCAGCCCGACCTGATCGCCGCGCTGGCCGATCAGCTCGCCGACCGCTCGCTGCGTCGCTGAACGGAACACGGGCCGCGCGAGCGCGGGACGGATGAACCAAGCCGCGCGCGCTGAGCCTCGCGGCAGCGACGCTTGCCGCAGCTGATCGGCTGCACCGTGGAACGTGGCCGGCATGACGCCAGGCCAGGGAGGCCGACCCGCTCACGCCGTGGCAGCAGTGCGACAAATCACGCATGTCGACCCGTCACGCGTGAGAGCGCCGGGGTGGCTGGGTGGCACACTCGCTGGTCGCTTCCGCCGGGCCCCCGGTCGTGCATTTGTGCTGCACGGAAGAACAGTGCGCTGCGTTGCGGCCATCGCAGCCCCCTCCTCCCATGACCGCTCCCATGCCCCGGTACGCCCCTTCGGCGGCTGCGCTCCTTGCCGGCGCGGCCGCTCGGCATGTGCATCAGCTGCTGCGCACGCGGCTGGGCGCCCTGCCGGCGACGCTGCTGGAGCTGGCCGCGCTGGGCCTGCTCCTGGCGCTGCCCCTCGGGCTGCTCAAGGATTGGCTGGACGCCCCGGTTGACCCGCTGTGGACGGTGCAGCTGCACACCGTCGCCGAGGTGGGCGCCACGGCGGCGACGCTGATGGTGTTCTTCCTGACCTGGAACACGCGCCACTGGGGCCAGCCGACCAACCTCGTCGTGGCCGGGGCGGGCTTCCTCGGCGTGTCGGTGCTCAACGTGCTGCACCTGATGGTGTTCCCCGGCATGCCAGGCCGCGGGCTCATCACCACCGGTCAGTCATGGTTGGCGGCCGTCTGGGGCGGGCAGGCGCTGACCGCGCTGGCGCTGTGCGCCGCGGGCCTGCTGCCGGCGGACTTCCACCACCGCCATCGCTGGTTCCAGGTGGCCATGGCCACCGCGGCGCTGTGGGTGGCCGCGATCGCCCTGCAGGTGGCTGGCCCGCCCGAGTGGCAGCTCAGCGT
This sequence comes from Pseudomonadota bacterium, assembly GCA_049321005.1. GTDB lineage: Bacteria > Pseudomonadota > Gammaproteobacteria > Burkholderiales > Burkholderiaceae_C > Aquabacterium. The sequence continues at coordinate 202,437 of JBMOQL010000001.1, read as the reverse complement.
GTGGTCATCCGACGGCATCGCCACTGCGCGGGAGCGCGGGCACGAGCTGCTGGCCGCTGCCTTCGTGCTGGCCGCGGCGCTGCTTGCCCGCCGCGCCCGGGGTCGCAATCTGCACTCCTACGGCATGCTGGCCACTGGCGCCATGGTCATGTTCGCGGCGCAGATCGCCTTTGCGCGTGACCAGGCGCCCTCGGACCGCATGCTGCTGGTGGGTCATCTCTACAAGGTGGCCTCACTGTGGCTCATCTATCACGCGCTGTTCCGCGAGGGCGTGCACCAGCCGTACCGCGGCCTGGCCCAGTCCCAGCGCGACGCGGCGCAAAGCCATGCGCACTACCAGCAGCTGTTCGAGAGTTCGCCCGACGGCTTGCTGGTGGTGGACCGCGGCGGCGTCATCCGCCATGCCAATGCGCAGGCCGGCGCCATGTTCGGCTGGCCGCTGCCGGAGCTGCTGGGCCAGACGGTGGAGGTGCTGGTTCCCGACGCCGTCCGCGGCCGGCACGTCGGCCTGCGCCAGGGATTTGCAGCCGCGCCGCACCGCCGCGACATGGCCGAGGGCCAGTGGCTCAAGGCCCGGCGCCGCGATGGCAGCACCTTCCCGATCGAGGTGGCCTTGGTGCCGCAGCAGGCGCCGCACATCGACACCACGCTGTGCATCGTGCGGGATGTCAGCCGCCGCCGCGCGCTGGAGGAGCGGCTGCTGCTGCAGGCCACCCACGACGAACTGACCGGCCTGGCCAACCGCCGCCATTTCACCGAGCGCATGGCGCAGATGCTGGCCCACGCACGCCGCCAGCAGCAGGACCTGGCGGTGATGTTCATCGACCTGGATCACTTCAAGAAGACCAACGACACGCTGGGCCACGAGATGGGCGACCAGCTGCTGTGCGAGATCGCCGCGCGGCTGCGCAGTGCGCTGCGAGAGTCGGACCTGCTGGCGCGCATGGGCGGCGACGAGTTTGCCGTGGTGCTGGCCGATCTGGCGCACTCCGGCGATGCCGCCGTCGTGGCGCGCAAGCTGCTGGAGTTGCTGCTCAAGCCGGTGTGCATCGATGGCCACGAGATGCTGGTGGGCGCCAGCATCGGCATCACGATGTTCCCCGGCGACGGGCAGACCGCCGAGGCCCTGCTGCGCCATGCCGACCTGGCCATGTACCGGGCCAAGGCCAGCGGGCGCAACACCTGGTGCTTCTATCAGCCCGAGATGAACGAGCGCATGCGCGAGCGGGTGGAGCTGGAGCGCGCCCTGCACCATGCGCTGGAGCGCGGCGAGCTGGAGGTGTACTACCAGCCCCGCGTGAGCCTGCAAGGCGGCGCCATCACCGGCTGCGAGGCCCTCTTGCGCTGGCACCATCCGCAGCGCGGCGACATCCGCCCGGATGTCTTCATCCCCATTGCCGAGGAGACCGGCGTCATCGTGCCCATCGGCGAGTGGGTGCTGCGCCAGGCCTGCGATCAGGCACGGGCCTGGGCTGCGGCCGGCCTGCCTCGGCTGCAGGTGGCGGTCAACGTGTCGGCCCGGCAGCTCAGCGACGCAGCCTTTCCCCGCCGCGTGCGCCAGGCGCTGGAGGACATGGGCTGGACCGCCGGCCAGCTGGAGCTGGAGATCACCGAAACTGCGCTGATGAGCGACACCGTACTGTCCACCGGCCTGCTGGGCGAGCTCAAGAGCCTGGGCGTGCGCACGGCAGTGGACGACTTCGGCACCGGCTATTCGTCGCTGGCCTACCTCAAGTCCTTCCCGCTGCACCGCCTGAAGGTGGACCGCAGCTTCGTCGCCGGCGTGCAGGACGAGGGGGACGACCGCGTCATCGCCACCACGATCATCGTGCTGGCCCACTCGCTGGGCCTGCAGGTCACCGCCGAAGGCGTGGAGACGGCCGAACAGGCCGCCTATCTGCTGCAGCAGGGCTGCGACGAAGCCCAGGGCTACCACTTCGGCCGGCCGGTGCCGGCGGCGGAGTTCGAGCGGATGTTGCGCGAGCGCAGCCGATAGACCGGGCCGCGCACGGATCTTGCGCGGCAGGGCATGCTTGATGCCGTCGCCTCAGGAGCCGCCATGACCCCGGATACCGCCCGCACCGCCTGCAACACGGACGCCACCCCCGCCCTCGCTGGCCCCCGGGACAGCGCGCTGCTCACGGTCGTGCGCCACCCGCTGGTGCAGCACAAGCTGACCTATCTGCGCAGCGCGGAGACCAACACCGAGACCTTCCGCCGCCTGCTGCGCGAGATCACGCAGATGCTGGCCTACGAGGCGACGCAGGACTTGCCGACGGAGCTGATCGACATCACCACGCCGGTGGCCTCCATGCGCTCGCCGGTGATCAGCGGCAAGAAGCTGTGCTTCGTTTCCATCCTGCGCGCGGGCAACGGCATGCTCGATGGCATGCTGGAGCTGCTGCCGTCCGCGCGCGTGGGCCATATCGGGCTGTACCGCGACCCCGCCACGCTGGCGCCGGTGGAGTACTACTTCAAGGTGCCAGATGACATCGCTGAGCGCGACGTCATCGTGGTGGACCCGATGCTGGCCACCGGCAACTCGGCTGTTGCCGCGTTGGGCCGGCTCAAGGAGCGCCGCGTGCAGACGCTCAAGCTCGTCTGCCTGCTGGCCGCGCCCGAGGGTGTGGCCAACGTCGCCCGCCACCATCCCGACGTGCCGGTCTATACCGCCGCGCTGGACGAGTGTCTCAACGAGCACGGCTACATCGTGCCCGGGCTGGGGGATGCCGGGGACCGCATGTTCGGCACCCGGTGAGCCGGGGCCGAGCCCGGCCGCGGCTCACCTGCGCAGCAGCACGTTCATGCCGCGTGGCACGTCGCTTTCTTCCAGGTAGCCGATGGCGCCCGGCGTGCGGCTGACGTAGTCGGCGATCTCGGCTGCGCTGCGCAGCTCGGCTGGCGGCGTGCCCTTGCCGACGTAGCGGCGCACCGTCCAGTAGGCCACGTACTCGTCCTCGGCCGTCTCCAGGTAGTCGGACAGGAAGCGCTGGCGCAGTGGCAGGCCGGGCGAGGCGTTGACCGGCGCCACGCGCACGCCCTCAACCTCCACCGCCTTGCCGGTGTAGATGCGGCGCAGCGCAGCCGCGTCCAGCTTGCGCACGCTGGCATGGCCGACGATCACCACGGGGCCTGCGGCCTGGGCGGTGCCGGTGGCCAGCAGCAGCTCCGCGCCGACAGCCAGTGTGGCCAGTGCTTTGAGGAAGGTCAGTCGTTTCACGGCTGGCTCCTCAAAAGGCGAAGCTGTAGCTCAGCGACAGCACGTTGACGCTGCTGTGCGCGATGGACGGCCCGCCCGCTGGCGAGTCCACCATCACGCTGCCTTCGCCGATGCGCGTGTGCATCCATTCCAGCTTGATCTTGCTGTGAGCATCCAGCGCGTACGAGGCGCCCACACCCAGCGAGGTCTGGTCATAGAAGGGCATGCCGTCTGCCGCCATGCGCATGCCCTGGGCCAGCCCGGGGATGAACATCGGGGGCTGCGCGTCCAGCAGCTGGCGGCGCAGCTTGCGCTGCGCACCGGTGGACTGAATGCCCGCGGCCACCACATACGGGGTCCAGCGGTCGATGGTCTTGAGCACGGCCACGTGCCCGCCATAGGTGTTGGCTCCCAGGTTGGTCTTGTGCTGGATGTTGCGCTCGAACTCCGCCAGCACGCGCCACCCACCACCCAGCCGCCAGTCGGCGCCCAGTGTGAAGATGTCGTTGACGATGCGGTCGGTGTAGCCGGTAGGCAGATAGATGCCGGGGCCCGCCGCCGCCCAGTCCACCGTGTAGCCCGGCTCGAAGCCGAGCTTGGAGCGCGCCTGCAGCACCGCAGTGCGCAGCGTCAGATCGTCGGCGCGCCAGGTCAGCACCGCACCGGAGAGCTGGGTGTTGACATGCTTGTAGTCCTCGCCTGTGTCGCGCATGTAGAAGCGGTGGTACACGCGCGCCTTGCCGCTGAACACGTCCAGGCTGAGCTCGGCATCGCCCAGCATCCAGCTGCGCGTGACATAGAGCCCGGTGGTGTCCGTGGCCGGCGCGATGGCGTAGGTCTCCATCGGCATGCGGGCCAGCTCATAGCTCTGGCCGACGTCCAGGTTCTCGCTGAACAGGTAGAACGGCATGCGCAGCTTGCCCACGCGCACCAGCCATTCGTTGGACGGGCGCCAGGAAACGAAGGCCCAGCTGGCCGACAGGTCCCAGCGGTCGGCCTTGCGCAGTGAAGGCGCCAGCTTGGCCTGCAGCGTGGCCGACCACTCCGGCGCAAGCTGTGCATCGACCTGCGCGCCGAACACCGTGTCGCGCTCGAAGCCGACGGAGTCGGTGATGAAGCGTTGGTAGGTGTAGTCCCGGTCGGAGAGGGTGGCGCCTATCGTGCCGAAGGCAGACCAGGACAGGTCAACGGCGAAAGCGGTGCCGGACCAGGCCAGCAGGCCAGCGGCGAGCAGCCGGGGAAGGTGTTCAGTGTGTCGGTGTCTGGGCATGTTGCGTCGGTGAGAGCCGCGTGAAGGGCGGCTCTCTCAGTCCTGCCACGTCGTGGCGATCTCGATGAGCTGCGGCTGCGTGATCTGCAGCGCGCGCACGATGTCTGGGTCGAAGTGCGCGCCGCTGCCCTGCTCGATGAAGCTGCGCGCGGCCTCGTGGCTCATCGGCTCCTTGTAGGGCCGGCGGCTGATCAGCGCGTCGTAGACGTCAGCCACGGCCATCAGCCGCGCCGACAGCGGGATGTCCGCGCCGGCCAGGCCGTCAGGGTAGCCCGAGCCGTCCCACTTCTCGTGGTGGTGGCGCGCGATCTCCATCGCATAGGGCAGGAAGTCGGTCTCGTCGCCCATGCGGTGCGCGGCACGCTGCAGCATCTCCCACCCCTTGACGGCATGTGTCTTCATCACAGCGAACTCATCGGCGCTGAGCTTGCCCGGCTTGAGCAGGATGTGATCAGGGATTGCCACCTTGCCGATGTCGTGCAGCGGTGCCGACTTGGCCATCAGCTCGATGCTCTGGGTGTTGAGCTGCTCCGGGTGCAGCCCGTCGCGCCAGAGCTGGGTGGCCAGCACGCGCACGTACTCCTGGGTGCGCTTGACGTGGTTGCCGGTCTCCTGGTCGCGGAACTCGGCAAACGAGATCATCACGAACAGCGTCGAGTCGCGCAGCCGGTCGAGCTGGGCCAGGCGCTTGTCGAGCTGCGTCTGCAGCGTGGCGTTGCTGTGGCGCAGCAGATCCTGGAAGGCCTTGTTCTGCAGGTGCGTGCGAACGCGGGCCTGCACCACTGCCGGGCGGATGGGCTTGTGGATGAAGTCCGCGCCACCGACCTCAAAGCCGCGGGCCTCGTCGGCGGCCTCCTGCATCGCGGTCAGGAAGATGACCGGCACGTGCGCGGTGCGCTCGTCGGCCTTGAGCTGGCGGCAGACCTCGTAGCCGTCCACGTCCGGCATCATCACGTCGAGCAGGATCAGGTCCGGCGGGCTGCGCCGGGCCAGCACCAGTGCCTTCTGGCCGCAGGCTGCAAGCTTCACGCGGTACTGCCGGTTGAGCAGGCCGGCGACGAGGTTGAGGTTCGTCGGCGCATCGTCCACGACCAGGATGGTGGGCGGCTCGCCGTGGGCATCAGTGGGCAGCATGGTCAGCACGGGTCGGCACGGTTGGGCACGGCTGGTGCGCCCGGCAGCAGGCGCAAGGCGGCGTCGAAGTCACAGGCCTCGATGGCTGCATCAAGGCGGTGGAAGCGATCGGCCGGCAGGCCGCGGCGGAAGGTGTCTCGCCCGGCACGCCAGATCTCCAGCGCCCGGCTGTCGGCGTCTTCGAGCAGGCGTGTGAGCTCGGCGGTGGCTGCCTCATCGGGTACTGCGGCTGCGGGCGTCTGAGGGCAAGCGGCGGCAGGCGTCTCGTGCGGCTGATCGGGCCGCAGGGTATCGGGCTGCGTGTCCAGTGCAGCCAGCAGCGGTGCGGCCTCGGCCAGCAGGGCGTCTCGGGCCTGGCGCAGCGCGTCGGCGTCGCGCGCCTTGGCCGCGCTCTCCAGCTGGCTGGCGCAGCCGGCCAGGGCGCTTGCGCCCACGGTGGCGCACAGGCCGCGCAGCGTGTGGCCCTCGCGCGCCAGGGCTGGCCAGTCGGCCTCCTGCAGCGCGCGCTCCAGCGTGGCGGGCAGGGTGCGCAGGTGGTCGGCAAAGCCGCGGATCACGCGACGGCCGAGCGTGGCGTTGCCGTCCACGTGGGCCAGGGCGACCGCGGGGTCCAGGCCTGGCAGCGCGGGCAGGGTGTTGTCGCCCGCCGCTTCAGCCGGCGGTGCGGCCGAAGGCTCGGCGGCGGCCGGCGATGCCGGCACGTCGGCCGCCGCGGATGTTGCAGGTGCCAGCCTCATGGCGGCACCGGCGTGCTGCTGCAGCACGGCATACAGCCGCGCCGGCTCCAGCGGCTTGCTGACGTGGTCTTGCATGCCCAGGGCCAGGCAGCGCTCGCGCTCCTCGGCCAGGGCATGCGCCGTCATGGCGATGATGGGCAGGCTCTGGAAGCGGGCATCGGCGCGGATGTGCTGCGTGGCCTCGTAGCCGTCCATTTGTGGCATCTGGAGGTCCATCAGTACCACGTCCCAGGCGCCGGGGCCTCCCATGCGCAGCAGCTCCAAGGCCTCGCAGCCGTTGTGCGCCAGCTTGACGATAGCGCCGCGGCGGCTGAGCAGCTCGATGGCCAGCTGCTGGTTGAGTGCGTTGTCCTCGGCCAGCAGCACGCGCAGCCCGTCCAGGCGCACGGCCTGCGGCGGGGCGGGCTGTGCCGTGGCGGGGGCCATGCCGGTCAGTCGCGCGAACAGGCTGCGCAGCGCCGCTGGCAGGATGGGCTTGGGCAGGAAGCTGTCGGCCCCGGCCTGTGAGGCGCTGGCCTGCAGGCTGTCCCAGCCGTAGGCCGAGATCACGACCACGCCCAGCCCCGGATGGGCGCGGCGCAGGCGGTCCGTCACCTCGGCGCCGTTCATGTCGGGCAGCACCCAGTCCAGCAGCACCAGGTCGAAGGGTTCGCCGGCGCTCTCGGCCGCGCGGGCCATGGCCAAGGCCGCGGCACCGCTGGCGGCCATGTCGACGCGGCCGCTGCGGCCGGCGGCGCCGTAGCCGCCTACACCCATGGCGCGCAGCAGGCCGGCGATGGCGCTGCGCGTCTCGGCCTGATCGTCCACCACCAGCACGCGCAGGGTCTCCAGCGCACGCGGCGCGGGCCGTGCATCGGCGGCCACGGACGGCAGCACGATCTCCACGGGCAGCCGCACGGTGAAGACGCTGCCCGCTCCGGGCCGGCTGTCGACAATGATGCGTCCGCCCATCAGCTCGGCCAGGCGCTGGCTGATGCTCAGGCCCAGCCCGGTGCCGCCGTAGCGGCGCGTGGTGCTTTCATCGGCCTGGGTGAACTCCTGGAACAGCCGGCCCAGCTGTTCGGCCGTCATGCCGATGCCGGTGTCGCGCACCTGCAGCCGCAAGACGGCCTCGCTGCCGCGGCGCTCTTCCAGCCCCACGCGCAGCTTGACGTAGCCGGTGTGCGTGAACTTGACCGCGTTGGACAGCAGGTTGGTCAGGATCTGACCGACGCGCAGCATGTCGCCACGCACCACGGCAGCCTCGCCCAGCAAGGCGGGGTCGTCGAACTCGCACAGCAGCTCCAACTCCTTCTCCTGCGCCTTGTGGCGCACCAGGGTCAGGGCGTTGCCGACCACGTCCTCCACCCGGTAGGGCGCCCGCTCCAGCGTCAGCCGGCCGGCCTCGATCTTGGAGAAGTCGAGGATGTCGTTGATCACGCCCAGCAGGATCTGCGAGGCTGCGTCCACCTTGGACAGGTAGTCGCGCTGCTGGGGCGACAGCTCGGTCTGCAGCGCCAGGTGCGTCATGCCGATGATGGCGTTCATCGGCGTGCGGATCTCGTGGCTCATGTTGGCCAGGAAGAGCGACTTGGCCTTGGTGGCCGCCTCGGCCTGGTCGCGCGCGGTGCGCAGCTGGGCTTGCACCAGCGCTCGGGCGCGCAGGTCGTCCTCGATGGACTGGGCCATGGCATCCATGGTGTGGCTGAGCGTGCGCACCTCCTCCACCGCGCCCGCGCGTTCATCGCCACGTGGGCTGTAGTCACCATGGGCGAAGGCGCGTGCGCGGCTGCTCAGATCGTCGATGGGCTGCAGCACGCGCCGGCGCACCAGCACCAAGGCCAGGCCCATCACCGGCACCACGGCCACGTCCACCGCCACGGCCATGCCGATGAAGTGGCTCACGCGCTCGGTGGCTTGCTGCAGTGCGGCGTCGGTGCGTGCGTCGCTGCCCCGCGCCAGATCGGCGATGGCGCGGGCAAGCTCGGCGCCGTCCCGCTCGTAGGCTTGGCTGTGGACCAGCCGCGTGGCATAGGCGAGGTCCGGCTCGCCGTCAGAGACGAATGCGCCGCTGCGCGCGTCGTACAGGCCTTGGGTGGCGGCAAAAGCCACCTGCTCGGTTTTCTTCAGCCGTTCGGTGGCCGCCATCACGCGTTGCAGCGCGGCCAGCTCGCTGGCGCCCAGCTGCAGCGCCTTCATGCGGTCCACCAGCGTCTGGCGCGGGCCATCGGCGGGCAGCACCGGCGGGTGGCTGGAGGCGATGGCCTCCTCCCAGAAGGCGCCGGTGTCTGCCGTGGGCGGCGCGGGCTTGTCGCCCTCGCGCACGGCGTACATGGCGTAGTAGATGAGCAAGTGCCGGCTGTCGCCGGTGGCGGTGTAGGCCCGCACCAGACGGCGCAGCAGCTCGGTCTCGCGGCGCAGTTGTTCCACGGCGCGCAGCGTCTGCTCCCGCTGGCGGGCAGACGCCGAGGCGGTCTCGAACGCCGAGCCGATCAACACCACGAAGGCGAAGTTGGCCATCAGCGCCAGCAGCACGGCGCCGAACAGGCCATGCGAGACGGTCTTCAGCCGCAGGCTCATGCCGCAGCCTGCCTTGACGCGGCATGGCGGCGGCTGTGTGCTCCCCTGGCGCGCAATGGGTGAATGTCGGCCATAGGGCCGCTATCGGATCGCCGGGCCCGGGGTTGAGCCCGCCGCCGCATGCAGCGGCCGGCGCAGTGAACTAATGCAGGCCCATGCACGGCAAAGGGCGCCCGGGCCGGGCTTTTTCTTGTGATCCCGCAAAGACGAGCCGCTTTAACCTAGGGGGAACCCCGATGCCGTGGGCACAATGCGCCCGCCTTTCGTTTCCTGTCGTTTGCCTGTCGTCACCCTGTCGCGGCATCCCCTCGACACATGTCCAGTTCCTCCCCTTTGGCTGCCTCCGCCGCGCCAGCCGCACCGCGACCGGCTGATGCCCCGCCCGCAGCCGCGATGCACGCCGGTGAGCGCGCCTATCACAGCGGCCCGCTGTCGCCCGAAGAGTGCCACCGCGTGGCCGCCAGCATTTTTGTCAACACCGGTGAAGGCATCGTCCTTACCGATCCCAGCGGTCGCATCGTCGAGGTCAACCCGGCGTTTTGTGCGATCACCGGCTACCCGCGCGAGCACGTGCTGGGCCGCACGCCGGCCATGCTGGCCTCCGGCCGGCAAGACCAGGCGTTCTACCGCGCGATGTGGCAGTCGCTGGCCGAGACCGGGCAGTGGAGCGGCGAGATCTGGAACCGCCGCCGCGACGGCGCGGTGTATGCCGAGCTGCTGCGCATCTCCGCGGTGCGCAACGTCGAGGGCCACACCACGCACTACGTCGGCATCTTCAGCGACGTGACGGTGCAAAAGCGCAACCAGGAGACGCTGGAGCGCCTGGCCCACTACGACATCCTTACCGGCCTGCCCAACCGCGCGCTGATGCTGGACAGGCTGACGATGATGATGGGCCACGTGGACCGCCATGCCGGCTTCCTGGCCCTGTGCTACCTGGACCTGGACGGCTTCAAGGAGGTCAACGACCGCTGGGGCCATGCCACCGGCGACGAGCTGCTGCTGGAGGTCGCCGAGCGCCTGCGCGGCCTGCTGCGCGGCGGCGACACCGTGGCCCGGCTGGGCGGCGACGAGTTCGTGCTGCTGCTGGGCGACATCGTCTCCGACGACGAGGTGCGCGCCGTGGCCGACCGGGTGCTTGCCGCGCTGTCCCAGCCCTATGCCCTGAGCTGCGGCGGCGTGAGCGTCAGCGCCAGCATCGGCGTGGCGCTCTATCCCGAGCACGGCAGCACAGCCGAGCACCTGCTGCGCAATGCCGACCAGGCCATGTACCGCGCCAAGCGCCAGGGCCGCAACTGCGTGTGCATGGTGGCCCACACCGACCGTGCCGCGCAGGAGCGCGAAGCCCTGCGCGCCGAGCTGCGCGCGGCCATCGCCACCGGCCAGCTGTGCCTGCACTACCAGCCCAAGGTCGCCGCCCATAGCCTGGCCCCCGTGGGGGCCGAGGCCCTGGTGCGCTGGCGCCATCCGCAGCGCGGGCTGCTGGCCCCCGGCGACTTCCTGCCCGCCATCGCCGGCACGCCGCTGGAGGTGGAGCTGGACCTGTGGGTGATGGAGGCCGCGCTGGGCCAGCTTGCCCGCTGGCAGCGCGCCGGGCGGGACCTGGTGATGTGCATCAACCTCTCGGCCGCCACCATGATCCGGCCCGACCTGCCCGCGCAGATCGCCGCACGGGTGCAGCGCGCCGGCGTGCAGGCGCGCGGCCGGCTGGAGCTGGAGGTGGTCGAGACCGCCGCACTGGCCGACGTGCCCGGCGCCGTGCATGCCATGCGCGCCTGTGCGGAACTGGGCGTGCGGTTCGCGCTGGACGACTTCGGCACCGGCTACTCGTCGCTGGCCTACCTGGGCCAGCTGCCGGTGCACACGCTCAAGATCGACCAGGGCTTCGTGCGCGACATGCTGGACGACGCCAGCGACATGCACATCGTCAAGGCCGTCATCGGCCTGGCCCGCGCCTTCAACATCAAGACCGTGGCCGAAGGCGTGGAGACCGCCGCGCATGCGCAGTGCCTGGCTGAGCTCGGCTGCGACCTGCTGCAGGGCTTCTACATCGCCCGCGGGCTGCCGGCCGAGGAGTTCGACGCCTGGCTGGCCGGGCGCCCCGCATCGGCCGCCCAGCCGGACGCGGGGCTCAGCGGCGACGGCTGGGGCATCTGAGCGCGGGTTCTCCCTTCTGATCCTCTGCGGCCCGCCTCTGCACGTGGCCTGAGCGTCGTGCCATGACGGCCGGCTGACGTTGCTGCGCCGGGGGGCGGTATGTCGGTTGCCCGGTACGGGCCCCACCCGCTGCCGCCCTGCATGCCGCCTGCCGCCCTGGTCGTCTCGCCCCATCTGGACGATGCCGTCTTTGGCTGCGGCGATTGGCTGCTCGACCACCCGGGCACGGCAGTCGCCACTGTCTTCGCTGGCGTGCCGCCGCATGCCGGCGCCTGCACCGAATGGGATGCGCGCTGCGGCTTCGCCAACGCCGCCGAAGCCCTGGCGGAGCGCCGCGACGAGGATGCCCGCGCGCTGCACCTGCTTGGCGCGCGGCCGCTGTGGCTGGACTTTCTCGACAGCCAGTACGGCTTGTCGCCCGCGATCGAAGACGTGGCCCGCGCCCTGGGCGCGCTGGCCGACGAGCTGGGCATCGGCCGGCTCGTCTTCCCGCTGGGCCTCTTCCACTCGGACCATCTGCTGACGCACCGCGCCTGCCTGCAGCTCTGGAAGGAGCGGACGCACACGCTGCAGGCGGTCGCCTACGAGGACTGCCTCTACCGCAACAGCCCCGGCGCCCTGCAGCGCCGCCTGGCCGGGCTGCTGGCTGACGGCATCGCCGCCACGCCCCTCAAGTGCCCCGCGCCGCGAGACCCGGCCCGCAAGGCCCGGGCCGTGCAGGCCTACCGCAGCCAGCTGCGCGCCTTCGGCCCAGGCGGCTGGGACGACACCGCCCGGCCCGAACGCCTGTGGCGGCTGCAGCCGCTGGCCGCGCTCCAACCGGAGACCGACGCATGAGCTCCTGCCTGCCGCCGCGCATCAGCGTGGTCGTGCTCACCCACAACCGCGCAGAGGAGCTGGGCCGCTCCCTGCAGCAGCTGCACGCCTTACCGGAGCGCCCGCCCGTCATCGTTGTGGATAACGCCTCCACCGACGGGACGGCCGAGTACCTGCAGCGCCACTGGCCGCAGGTGCGCCTGGTGCGCAGCACCCGCAACCTGGGTGCCGCCGCACGCAATCTGGGCGTGGCGCAGGTGGCCACGCCCTATGTCGCCTTCTGCGATGACGACACCTGGTGGGCGCCTGGCGCGCTGCAGCGCGCGGTGGCGCTGCTGGACGCCCATCCCCATGTCGGCGTGCTCAATGCCCGGGTCCTGGTCGGCCCGCAGCAGCACGTGGACCCCACCTGCGAGCACATGGCGCGCAGCCCCGTGCCGTCCGCCGGCCTGCCGGGCCCGGCGCTCATCGGCTTCATGGCCGGCGCGGCGGTCATGCGCACCCGCGCCTTCCTCGAAGCCGGCGGCTACGAGCCGCGCTTCTTCCTCGGCGCCGAAGAGGCCCTGCTGGCACTGGACCTGCAGGCCCGCGGCTGGGCCATCGTCTATGCAGAGGATGTGGTCACCCACCACCATCCTTCGCCCTCACGCGACCGCCGCAAGCGCCACATCCTGGCCGCGCGCAACGGCGCCTGGCTGGCCTGGATGCGCCTGCCTTGGCCCACCGCCTGGCACCAGACGGTGGCGCCGCTGCGCCGCGCCCGTCAGGCCGGCGTCTTCTGGCCCGCGCTGCGTGCCGCCCTGAGCGGCCTGCCGTGGGCCCTGGCCCGGCGCGAGCCGGTGCCGCCCCATGTGCACGCCCATTACCTGCTCGTCCACCCCGACCCCAAGCCCAGGTTCGGCCGGCTGGGCGCCCGCCGCCGCGCCAACCTGCTGCTGCCCCCGGAACGATCCTCATGAGCGCCGTGCTGCCCTCCGGATCGACGCTGACGTCGCCGCGCGCCGCGGCAGGCGATCCTGCCGTCATCCCTGCCCTCCATCCCATCCCCGGCCCGCAGCCGACCGACTCGGCGACCACGCCGGCCGCCGCCGCGGGGCGCGCGAGCGTCACGGACACGCTGACCCCGCCACTGCCGCGCTTTGCCCAGATCGAGCCCATCGGCCGCTGCAACCTGGCTTGCCGCATGTGCACCGTCAACGACCGCGGCGACGAGGTGGCCGAGCTGCCGTTCGCCCGCTTCGTCGAGCTGCTCGACCAGATGCCGGCGCTGCAGGAGCTGCACCTGCAAGGCCTGGGCGAGCCCATGCTGCATCCGCGCTTCTTCGACATGGTCGAGCTGGCCGCGGCTCGAGGCATCCGCGTCTCGGCCAACACCAACCTCACCCTGCTCACCGAGGCCCGCGCCCGCCGCTGCGTCACCAGCGGCCTGTCCGCGCTGTCCGTGTCGCTGGACGGCGCCAGCGCCGGGGTCTACGAGTCGATCCGCCTGAAGGCCTCCTTTGCCAAGGTCCTGCGCAACCTCGACCGTCTGGTGGCCGCCCGCCGCCAGGCCGGCAGCGCCCTGCACATCCGCGGCGTCATGGTCCTCATGCGCCACAACCTGGCCGAGCTGCCCGCCCTCATCGAGCTGCTGCACCGCCATGGCGTGCCCGAGCTGCTGGTGCAACGCCTGTCCAGCGACCTGACCCAGCCCGACCTGCCACGCCGCTACATCCCCATCCACCAGTACGTCAATGAGGCCGAACTGCGCGAGCGCGATCTGCCGCAAGCCGCGCAGGTGTTTGAGCAGGCCCGCGCCCTGGCCCGGCGCCTGGGCCTGAAGCTGTGCCTGCCCAAGCTCACGCCCGACGCGCGGACCAGCCCCCCACCGGCCGGGACCGCAGCAGCCGGCCCTGCCAGACCGCGCTGCACCTGGCCCTGGGATCAGCTCTACCTCACGGCAGCCGGCGAGCTGTTGCCCTGCTGCATGGTCGCCACCGCAGACCGGGCCAGCTTCGGCAAGGTTTTCGGACAAGAGGCGGGGCAGGGGGCTTTGCCGCCAGCCGCTCCGGCGGCTGCCGCCCCTGTCTCCACCGGCCTGCTCGACCGTTGGCACGGCGCCACCGCCCAGGCCTTCCGTCAAGCGCTCGGCACCGACCAGCCCCCGGCCGTGTGCCGCTCCTGCGCGCTCTACCACGGCACGTTCTGACCGCGCGAGCGGCCGGTTGCCTCCGGGCAATGGGCACCAACGAGGAGAGAAGCGGCAGTGCCGGGCCGCGCAGAACGGCGGACCGGCGAGGACGCGATCTATCGGTCTATGAGCGGCGGCGTTCAGCCGCCGACCCGAAGCCACCGCAGACCGCAGCCGCCTGCGTCAGCCTCCAGCAAGCCCCCGCAACGCCCGCTAAGCTCGCGCCTCCAGCGCCGACGCGGCCGCCCATCCGCCGCCCAGCGCCTCCGGACACCACCCGACGACCTCGCACGACCGATCCGCACCGTGGCCAACATCCCCGACCCGCGCAACACCCGCCTGCGCCCCCTGCCCAACCTCATCTTCGCCAGCCGCTGGCTGCAGCTGCCCCTCTACCTGGGCCTCATCCTGGCCCAGGGCGTCTACGTCTTCCACTTCTGGGTCGAGCTCGTCCACCTCATCGAGGCGGCCCTGGGCAGCAGCGATGCCCTGGCCAAGCTCACCACCAGCATCGGCTACAAGGCCGACATCGCGCCCATCGCCCTCAACGAGACGATCATCATGCTGGTCGTCCTCGCGTTGATCGACGTGGTGATGATCAGCAACCTGCTCATCATGGTCATCGTTGGGGGCTACGAGACCTTCGTCTCCCGCCTTCAGCTCGAAGGCCACCCTGACCAGCCCGAATGGCTCAGCCACGTGAACGCCTCGGTGCTCAAGGTCAAGCTGGCCACGGCCATCATCGGCATCAGCTCCATCCACCTGCTCAAGACCTTCATCAACGCCGCCAACTACGACACCAAGGTCTTGATGTGGCAGACCCTCATCCACATCGCCTTCCTGTTCTCGGCCCTGGCCATTGCCCTGACCGATCGCCTGCTGCACAGCCCGTCGGCGGATCACTGATCAGGCGCCCGGCGTGCGATGCCGCTCGGCCCGGCAGGCCGGTGCGTTGCCGCCGTCAAAGTGGCGTTGAAGCCGCGCCCGGCTCCCGCCGGGTAGCGGCCAGCCGGGTTTTGAGGCGTGCAAGCCACACCACCACGCGTGCCACCCGTGCGGATGCACGCGCCCCGGCACCGGCAGGCTGCGCCGGAGAGCGCCAGGGCGTACCATTACGGGTCTCGCGTCGCCGAGGGCCTGCCGCACCACGTGCGGCGGCCCACGACGTCCGGGCGCGGAGCTGACCGGCTCCCCGTGCGCCCGGCAAGGGCTGCAGCCCACGGCTGCCCACCTTGCCTCCTCGCGGATTGGCCCCATCTGCAGGCTGATCCTGCCGCTTTCGTCGGCGCTGGAGCCGCGCACCGCGCGGCCCGTCCGCCCGCCCGCGCCGCCCGTCCCAGACGCCTGCCCGCCTCGGGGCTGCCCGAGGTGGCCGCGGCCGCGTTGCGCCCTCGCACGCCGGCCGACCTGTCACGACTACAAGGAGAGCCTCATGGCCAAGGAAGAACTCATCGAGATGCACGGCAAGGTCGACGAGATCCTGCCGGACTCGCGCTACCGCGTCACGCTGGACAACGGCCACACGCTGATCGCCTACACCTCCGGCAAGATGCGCAAGAACCACATCCGCATCCTGGCGGGCGACAACGTCTCGCTGGAGCTGTCCCCCTACGACCTCACCAAGGGCCGCATTACCTTCCGCCACCTGGAGCGCCGCGGCCCGCCGCCCACGCACAACCGCGGCTCGCGCTGAGCCCGGCCTGCCGGCCGTCGCGGCCGCCTTTCGCCCGTGCCGCTTCACATTTTCAAGCCGGCACTTGGCGAACACGCAAGCCGCTGCTATACTAGCGAGCTTCGCGGCTGTAGCTCAGTTGGATAGAGTACTTGGCTACGAACCAAGGGGTCGTGGGTTCGAATCCTGCCAGCCGCGCCAGAACAAGCGTTCTAGAACAACGGGTCAGCCTTCACGGGCTGGCCCGTTTTTCTTTGCGGCAGCGGCGCCGGGCGGGGGAGGGGCGTGCGGGAGTCCTGCGCAGTTTGAAGTCCTGCGCAGTTGGCGCGCGAGCTTGCTCGGGCTCAAGTGGTGCTGGCAGCGCAATGAGCGCGTGAGCCAGGCCAGTGCCTGACTCACTTGGCTCAGACCATGAGCCGCCCAGCTCGCCGTCAGGCGTCTCCGCCGAACAGATCCCGCGTGTAGACCTTGTCCGCCACGTCGTCCAGGTCGGCGGTGCGGCGGTTGGCGATGATCACGTCGGCCCGCTGCTTGAACTCCGCCAAGTCGCGCACCACGGGTGAGTTGAAGAAGCTGTCGTCCTTCAAGACCGGCTCGTAGACCACCACCTCCACGCCCTTGGCCTTGAGCCGCTTCATGATGCCTTGCACGCTGCTGGCGCGGAAGTTGTCGCTGCCGGCCTTCATGATGAGCCGGTAGATGCCCACGACCTTGGGCTGCCGGCGCAGGATGTCCGTGGCCACGAAGTCCTTGCGTGTGGTGTTGGACTCCACGATGGCGCGGATCAGGTTCTGCGGCACGTCCTGGTAGTTGGCCAGCATCTGCTTGGTGTCCTTGGGCAGGCAATACCCGCCATAGCCGAAGGACGGGTTGTTGTAGTGGCTGCCGATGCGTGGATCCAGGCATACGCCCTCGATGATCTGCCGCGTGTCCAGGCCGTGCACCGCGGCATAGGTGTCCAGCTCGTTGAAGTAGGCCACGCGCATGGCGAGATACGTGTTGGCAAAGAGCTTGATCGCCTCGGCCTCGGTGTTGTCGGTCAGCAGCACCGGCGCCTCCTTGCGGATGGCGCCTTCGCGCAGCAGGTCGGCAAAGCGCTGTCCGCGCTCGGACCGCTCGCCGATCACGATGCGAGAGGGATGCAGGTTGTCGTGCAGTGCCTTGCCCTCGCGCAAGAACTCCGGCGAGAAGATCAGGTTGGTGCAGCCCAGCTCCCGCTTGAGCCGCTCGGTGTAGCCCACCGGCACGGTGGACTTGATCACCATCACCGCCTGCGGATTGATGGCCATCACGTCGCGCACGACAGCCTCCACCGAGCGGGTGTTGAAGTAGTTGGTTTCAGGGTCGTAGTCGGTGGGCGTGGCGATGACGATGAAGTCCGCGCCCTGGTAGGCCGCCTGCTTGTCCAGCGTGGCGCTCAGCTTGAGCGGCTTATGGGCCAGGTAGTGTTCGATCTCATCGTCCTCGATTGGCGACTTGCGCGCATTGATGAGCTCGACCTTGCGCGGGTCGATGTCCAGGGCCACCACCTCGTGGTGTTGGGAGAGCAGAACGGCATTGGAGAGGCCGACATAGCCGGTGCCGGCAACTGCGATCTTGGTCATGGGGCGGGTTCAGGCGGGGCGGCGGGTCCCGGCTGCGGCGTGGGCGGCGCCCTGGAGCGGCCGTGCTGCGGTCGGGATGCGGGTGAGGATGGCTGTTCAGGCGTCGCAGGGCAGGTCGAACGCGCCAGGTGGCGACTTCACCATGGCGCATTTGCCGGGAAGGGTATATCAGCCCGGCTCGGATGCCGCGTGCGGCCCGCCGCGCGCACGCCCATTCGAGTGTGCGTGCGCTGTAGGATCGCCGGCGCTGCAAACGCTCCGCCGTGGCGTGGCGGCCCTTCATGCCCAAGCTGCTCACTCTTCTGCCGTCCGCCTGGCGGCTGCCCGTGCAGCCGGGGCAGACCCTGCTGGAGGCGGCAGACGCCGCGGGCGTACGGCTGCCGCGCTCGTGCCGCAACGGCACCTGCAGGGAATGCCGCTGCAAGCTCGTGTCGGGCGAGGTGCGCTACCGGATTGAGTGGCCAGGGCTCAGCGTGGACGAGCGCGACGACGGTTGGATCCTGCCCTGCGTGGCATTGCCACTGGGAGACGTCACGCTGCTGCAGCACCGGGCCGAGCGCGGCCCGATGCCGGGCGAGCCCTCCCCGGGGCCGGCCCCTTGAGCAGGTCCCAAACAGAACGCTGCGGCCGCCGCCGGTCGGGGCGGGACGCGAGGCGTCGCTCCGGCGCGGCCATCCCCGGACATGGGCAGCACCGCCACGTTCGTGCGGCGCGCGCATCACACAGCGCCAGGATCGGCGATTGCAGGGCGGGCGCCATGTCCGCGCCGCCTCACCCCTCTTTGACCTTTGACGTCGCCATTGCTGGCGGCGGGCTGGCTGGCCTGGCCTGCGGAGTGGCGCTGGCCAAGCACGGCCTGCGCGTGGCCCTGTGTGAGGCGAGCGACCTGTTCGGTGGGCGCGCATCCAGCCAGATCGACGCGACCACCGGCGATGCGGTGGACATCGGCCCGCATGTGGTGACCACCGAGCACGTGAACTTCCTCGCGCTGCTGCGGGAGCTCGGCACCGAGGCGCAGATCAATTGGCAGCGCCAGCCGCTCATCACCTTGCTCGGCGCGCAGCACGCTCGGCGGCGGGTGCTGCGCATGCGCCGGTCGGAGCTGCCGGCGCCGCTGCATGCCTTGCCCAATCTGCCGCAAGCACTGAGGGCTGTGGGCTGGGCGGATCTGCTGTCCAACCTGCGCCTGGGCTGGCAGGCGGCGCGGCTGGACGAGCCGGCTACGCTGGCACTGGACGGGCAGGACGCACTGAGCCACCTGCAGGCTATGGGCGTAAGCAGCGGCATGATCGACTGGTTCTGGCGGTCGGCCATGCTGACCTTGCTCAATGTGCCGCTGGAGCAATGCTCGGCCGCCGCGATGATGCGCGTCACCCGGCTGCTGATGGGCCGCAGCGGCGCGCATTTCGGCTTTCCACGTATCGGGCTGGGTGAGCTCTATGTGCCCGGGTGCGTCGGGGCCATCGAGCGGGCGGGTGGGGTGGCGTGGGCCGGTGCGCACGTGCAGCGCGTGCGCCTGCGCGATGGCCGAGTCGCCGGCATGACGCTGGCGGACGGGCGCAAGCTGTCCACCACGGCCATGGTGCTCGCCCTGCCGCCGGCGCAGGCCGCCGGCCTGGTGCTGGAGGAAGACGGCGCGGCCCTGCGGACGGTCGGTGAACACCTGCACTGGGGCGACTTGGCCCAGCACCTGCGACCGGTGCCCTATGTGTGCACCCTGCTGTGGTTCGACCGGCCCATCACGCACGAGCGCTTCTGGGCGCGGGTGTGGGCGCCGGGCGATCTCAACACCGACTTCTATGATCTGTCGCGCATCCGGCCATCTGTACCGGACGAGGCGGCCCCGTCATGGCTGGCCGTCAATGCCATCGACGCCCATGAGGCCCTGCAGTGGTCAGATGAGCGCATCGTGACGCGCACGCTGCAGGAGATCGCCGACTTCGCTCCGGCGGTGTCGGCCGCGCGGCTGCGCCATGTGCGCGTCCACCGCGTGCCGATGGCCGTTGCCGCCCCCGCCCCGGGTACGGAGCAGCGCCGCCCGCCAGCGCCCACCACCGTGCCGGGCCTGTGGCTGGCTGGCGACTGGACACGCACAGGCTTGCCCTGCTCGATGGAGAGCGCCACGCGATCGGGGTTCGTGGCCGCAGAGGGCGTGCTGCGATCCGCCGGGACGTGCGCTCGGATCAGTGAGCCGGTGCCGGAAACGAGCGGTCTGATGGCGCTGCTGCGGCACCGACGCGCCGGCGGTTGGGCGCAGCGCTGAAGACGTGGGGCAGAGCGCGGGTCAGTGGAACGAGCCCAGGAAAGCCAAGAGATCGGCGATCTCATCGGCCGACAACTTGGAGTCGAACTTCATCTTGCCGCCCGGCACGATGGTCTTGGGCGCGTTCACATAGGCTCCCACCTTGTCCGGCGTCCAGGTGATGTTGCTGTTCTTCATCGCGTCCGAATAGACGAAATCCGGCACCGTGCCCGCGTGGCGCCCCAGCACGGCGAACAGCGAAGGGCCCTTCTTGTTCTTGCCGGGTTTGACGCTGTGGCATTCAGCGCACTGCGCGTCGAACACGTCGGCACCCCGATCCACGCTGCCGGCGCCAAATGCCGGCAGCAGCGTCCAGCCGAGCAGCAACAACGCGGCTGCCCGTCGTGCGGCGGGCCTGGCAGTCCGGTTCATCAGAACGAACCCCAGGCGAAGAGGGTCAGCGTGTTGCGGTCGTGCGCGTGGTCGCTCACCGTGCCGGCGTCGATATAGCGCCGGTAATCCACGTACTGCAAACCGACGCGCAGGTTGGCCCAGGGCGCCATCCACGAGTCCTCCTTGCCGAAGGGCGTCCAATCCAACTGGTAGATCACGCCGCTGTTGGCGCTGCCGGCCGCCTCGTCCGTGGTGGTCGAGCGGAACAGCCCCACCGTCGCGCCGTACGTGCTGCGGAAGAAATACGAACCGGTGAGCCGATAGTCCTTGATGGTGCTGCGCTGCCTGTCGCTGCCGTCAGCTGGCTCGGTTCGCAGGCGTTCCTGCATGTAGCTGCCGCTGAGCGTGAAGACATGTTTGCGGGTGCCGAGGAACTGATAGCTTGCGTCGATGCCCGCGTCATGGAAGCGCTGGCTGTTGAATGTGGGCGCAAGCACGCCGCTGTCGTCGGCTTCCCGGCCGTCGGTCCGCTTCCCGTCAAAGCCGAGCAACCCCACCGACCAGGCTTGCGTCTTCAGGTCGCGGATATAGGCCAGGCGGTAATAAGCGGCATTGCGCATCCTGCCGAAGGCCCGCGCATCCGCACGCGGCCAGCCCAGGCGGGATTGAACGGCGGGCGACAGCGTGTTGTAGAGGCCCAGCTCGCCATACCAGCGGTTGTCCAGGAAGCCGTAGGCCGACAGCCCCAATCCCTTCTGTTCGCTGCTGCCCAAGCCGCTGAAATCCGCCCCGATGGCATTGGACCGCTCGGAGCTATAGAACGGGAAGCCCCAGCTGCCAACAGTATTGAGCGGGTCCTGGACGGTCGGGTTGTTGTTCAGCGACAGGCCAACGACGGCCTCCTGTCCATAAAGGCTTACGGTGTCCGCATACCGCAAGTCCAGCTGATCCAGTGCGGTGGCGTGATCCACGTTGTTATAGGTCACCTGGGTGAAGGAGCCAACCTTGTCCATCAGCCGGCCGGCCAGAAAGATGGACGCTTCCGAGAGCGTGGATTTGGAGGTCGTCTTGCCCTCGTCGTCCTTGTAGCGGATGTAATCAGCGGTGAGCATGCCGGACAGCGGAACCTTGCCGCCTTTCCCATCCGAGTCGGTATAGCCGCCGATTTTGAAGCGCATGCCAAAAGGCGTGAGCTGCGGGCCATAGGCGCCGACGTGGCAGGCGGCGCAGTCCTGGCCGGTCTGGCGCGCATAACTGGGCACGGCATGCGCGGTGGGCGCCCATACCGCAGCGAGCACAAAAAAGACCGAGGCGGCCCGCTGCGGCAGCAAGCCCAGGGTATGAAATGCTTTCAAGGTTGTCCCTCTTAACTTGTTACGTGGGTCCGAACATTTTTGACGGTCGCATGGACCGCAGGACTTCGTCCTTCAAGACGAAATGATGGAAAAGCGCCGCGGCTGCGTGAACGACCACGAGGCCCAGGAATATCCAGCCCGCATATCCGTGCAGGGATTGGAGCGATTCGGCAAGGTCCCGGTCCTTGGGAAGCAAGGCCGGCAGATGCAGCGGCCCGATCGCCACCGCCCCATAACGTGCACTGGCCAGCGCATAGCCGACGGTGGGGATGCCCGCCAGCGCGATATAGAGCAGCGTGTGCCCGATTTTTGCGGCCCAGGTCAGTGCGGGCGGTGAGATGTGGGAGGGCGCGCGGCTGCGCAACCGCACAGGGATACGCAGGGCGACCAGCAGCCAGGTGGCCAGGCCGGCGCTCCAATGTATTTGCAGGAGTGCCGAGCGCATCGCCTTGTCGCCATCTAGCCATCCCCGGGCGGCGATG
Organism: Pseudomonadota bacterium; assembly: GCA_049321005.1. Classification (GTDB taxonomy): domain Bacteria; phylum Pseudomonadota; class Gammaproteobacteria; order Burkholderiales; family Burkholderiaceae_C; genus Aquabacterium. Next base: position 180,647 of record JBMOQL010000001.1, on the reverse strand, counting down.
GCGGAAAAACCGACGATCACCGCCGCGACGGTGAGCCAGTGGATCGCAATCAAGGCGGCGGGCCAGTTGCCCGCCGACGGAGGACGGCCGCTCGGAATCATGGCGGCAGTCTAGGGGGAGGCTTCAGATTGGCAACCGCTCGCCAGGGCTATTTTGTTTGCAGACAGTACGCTGTCAGCCCTGAGTGGGAATGGTTTCTCTTGCCAATATTTCCCGTCAGTGCGCAGCAAGATTATTGTAGGTTTATGGTCCGCCGTCTGGGGCTTGTCCTGTTGCGGATGCTGGGTGATTTGATTATTCGGTTATCTGCTGCTGCCGGGGTCTGACAGGAATATCGGCGCGACGGCCGCGGAGGCGGCCCCTGGTGAGCGCGACATCGCCAAGGGCCGCATTACGCGGTGTTCAAAAGCAGCGCCTCAGCGCTTCTTGCGCGTCCACAGGAGATAGCCCACCGCCAGCACGCCGGCCAGCACCGCGGCCTTCTTTGCGGCGCCGGCCGGGTTGTGGCGCAGCTCTGCGCGGCCACCCATCTCGGCATAGATGTTGGGCACATGGCCGCGGCGCAGGTCGTCGACCACGCCTTCGACCACGTTCACCCGGTCGGCAGCCAGCAGCAGCATCCAGCGGCGCAGGTCGTTCTCGCTGAAGCGGAAGGCCAGGCGGCGCATGCTGCCGCTGACGCCTGACGGCGGCACGGTGGTGCCGAACACGGGTGTGATGCGCGGCCGCTCGGTGGATTGCAGGATCTCCACCGTCTGTGCCTGCTGCTCAGGCTCGCCAGGGATGAAATCCAGCCGGGGCGGCGTGCGCTCCATCGGCACGGCGGGGCGGTCCTTGGGATCGAGGTCGGCGCCCCAGCCCTGGATCGCGCTGCGGTCGATCACCGGCGCGGGGATGTGGTCTTCGGGATGGGCATGGGTGTGGCCGTGGTGGCCGTGATAGGGGGCCGGGTCGGTGCGGGCGCCGGCCTGCAGGTCAAGGCGGGTGTCGGACATGGTCGTGCTCCTCGCGTTGTCTCAATGCGCCACGCCGGGCGGCACCAGGATGGTCTTGATGCAGTTGTCCAGCTTGCTCGAGAAGATGTGATACGCATCGGCCACCTCCTCCAGCGGCACCTTGTGCGTGATGACGCGGCTGGGCTCGATGCGGCCGGCGCGGATGTGCTCGATCAGGCGCGGCAGGTGGCGCTTGACACTCGCCTGGTTCATGCGCAGCGTCAGGCCCTTGTTGATGGCATTGCCGATGGGCACGGCGTTGAAGGTGGGGCCGTAGACGCCCACGATGGACACCGTGCCGCCCTTGCGCACCGAGTTGATGGCCCAGTGCAGCACGGTGGCGGCGCCGCCCTGCAGCTTCATCTTCACGCCGGTCAGGCTCTGCATGAAGTTGCCGGATGCCTCGCAGCCGACGCAGTCGATGCACACGTCGGCGCCCAGCCAGTCGGTCATCTTCTTGATGTGGATGGCCATGTCCTCGACCTCGCGGAAGTCCACCGTCTCGCACTGGGCGTACTGGCGCACGAAGTCGAGCCGGTAGTCCACGCAATCGACCACGATGACGCGGCCGGCGCCCATCAGCCAGGCCGACTTGGCCGCGAAGATGCCGATGGGACCGGCGCCGAAGATGACCACGGTGTCGCCCTCGCGGATGTCGCCCATCTCCGCGGCCTGGTAGCCGGTGGGCAGGGCGTCGGTCAGCAGCACCGCGTCGTCCAGCGAGATGTCGTCGGGGATCACTGTGGGCCCCACATCGGCCATCGGCACGCGCACGTACTGCGCCTGGCCGCCGTCGTAGCCCCCGGTGGTGTGGCTGTAGCCGAAGATGCCGCCGACGGCCGTGGCCTCCGGGTTGGTGTTGTGGCAGTTGCTGTAGAGCTCGCGCTCACAAAAGAAGCAGCTGCCGCAGAAGATGTTGAACGGCACCAGAACGTTGTCGCCGACCTTCAGCCGACTCACGCCCGAGCCCACCTCGACGACGCGGCCGACGAACTCGTGGCCGAAGGTCGTGCCCACCCGCGTGTCAGGCACCAGGCCGTGGTAGAGGTGCAGGTCCGAGCCGCAGATGCACGAGCGCGTGACCTGCACGATGGCGTCCTGCGGGTGTTCGATCTGCGGCTCGGGCTTGTGCGTGGCGCGCACGCGGTAGGGGCCGCGGTATTCCATGGCGAGCATCGGGCGTCCTTTCTGTTTCTATGTGGAAGGCAACGACGATCGCTCAGCAAGCGGGGCGCCTCGGTGCCGACAGGGGTATTCAGGGCCGTGAGCCGCTCTTATGCGAAATCCGCATACCTACGGGTGCAGCGCTTCGTAGGCGGGGCTTGGGCGGCTCCCTACCATGCGTTTTCCGCATCTCGGAAGGGTCTCGTCATGCCTGCAGCATTCATCAAACAAGCTTCTGCCCTGCGCCGCGCCTTCGCTGCCACCGTGATGGCCCTGGGTACATGCGCAGCCTGGGCCGACGTCACCCTGCTCAACGTTAGCTACGACGTGACGCGCGAGTTCTACAAAGAGATCAACCCGGCGTTCGCCAAGCGCTGGAAGGCGCAGACCGGCGAGACGGTCACCATCCAGCAGTCGCATGGCGGCTCCAGCAAGCAAGCGCGTGCGGTGGTCGACGGCCTGGCCGCCGACGTGGTCACGATGAACCAGGCGAACGACGTGGACATCCTGGCCGAGCGGGGCAAGCTCATCCCTGCCGACTGGGCCAAACGGCTGCCCGACAACAGCGCGCCCACGACCTCGGTGTCGGTCATCCTGGTGCGCAAGGGCAACCCCAAGAACATCCGCGACTGGACCGACCTGGGCCGCGCCGGCATCTCGGTGGTCATCCCCAACCCCAAGACCTCGGGCAACGGCCGCTACACCTATCTGGCGGCCTGGGGTTCGGCCGTGAAGAACGGCGCCACGCCCGATGTGGCCCGCGCGCTGGTGCAGCGGATCTTCGCCAACGTGCCGGTCTTCGACGGTGGCGGCCGCGCGGCCACCACCACGTTTGCGCAGCGCAACATCGGCGATGCGCTGGTCACCTTCGAGAGCGAGGTCGGCCTGATCCGCCAGGAGTTCGGCGACCACTTCGACGTCGTCTACCCGCGCAACTCCATCCTGGCCGAGAACCCGGTGACGGTGGTGGACAAGGTGGTCGACAAGAAGGGCACGCGCAAGCAGGCCGAGGCCTACCTCAAGTTCCTGTGGACGGATGAGGCGCAAACCATCGCGGCCAAGCATGGCATGCGTCCGCGCTCGGCCAAGGTGCTGGCGGCGAACGCGGCGCGCTTCCCGAAGCTCAACCTCTTCACCGTGGATCAGCTCTTCGGCGGCTGGACCAAGGCGCAGAAGGAGCATTTCGACGACGGCGGCGTCTACGACCAGATCCTGGCGGCCGGTCGTCGGCGTTGATCGCGGCCTTCGCCGCCACGCGGCGCCGGTCGTGCCCGCCGCGGCATGGCCGCAAGCCTGCTTCCTTGACGCGCCGGCCCCCCGCCGGCGCTTTGCACCATGCTTTTCTCCCGCACCCTGCTCAAGCGCCACAGCGTGCTGCCCGGCTTCGACCTGGCGCTGGGCTTCACGCTGCTCTACCTGAGCCTGATCGTCCTCATCCCGCTATCGGCCACCTTCCTGAAGACGGCCACGCTGAGCTGGGGCGAGTTCTGGACGACGGTCACGGACCCGCGCGTGGTGGCCTCCTACCGCGTGACCTTTGGCAGCTCCCTGGCCGCGGCCTGTGTCAACACGGTGTTCGGTCTGGTGGTGGCGTGGGTGCTGGTGCGCTATGACTTCTTCGGCCGGCGCTTCGTCGATGCGCTGGTGGACCTGCCCTTCGCGCTGCCCACGGCGGTGGCCGGTATCGCGCTGACGGCGCTCTATGCCGCCAACGGCTGGATCGGGCAGTGGCTGGAGCCGCTGGGCATCAAGGTGGCCTTCACGCCGCTGGGCATCTTCGTGGCCATGACCTTCATCGGCCTGCCTTTCGTCGTGCGCACGGTGCAGCCGGTACTGGAGGACTTCTCCCAGGAGCTGGAGGAGGCCTCGGCCACGCTGGGCGCGTCGCGCTGGCAGACCTTCCGCCATGTGATCTTCCCGGTGCTCACGCCGGCGCTGTTGACCGGCTTTGCGCTGGCGTTCGCCCGCGCGCTGGGCGAGTACGGCTCCATCATCTTCATCGCCGGCAACATGCCGATGATCTCGGAGATCACGCCGCTGCTCATCATCACCAAGCTGGAGCAGTACGACTACGCCGGCGCCACGGCGATCGCGGTGGTGATGCTGGTGGCCAGCTTCCTGCTGCTGCTGCTGATCAACCTGCTGCAGGGCTGGGCGCGCAAGCGCGTGGGCCGTTGACAAGGAGGGCTGGGCATGACTGCCGCCATTACCGCGCCTGCCACGGCGGGCATCGCGCCTCGCGGCCTGCAGGGGGCCACCACCGAGCCGGCCTGGGTGCGCTGGCTGCTCATCGGCACGGCGTTGGCTTTCCTGAGCTTCTTCCTCTTCGTGCCGCTCGTGGCGGTGTTCGTTGAAGCCTTCAAGAAGGGCTGGGAGGTGTATGCGGCCGCCATCGTCGAGCCTGATGCGCTGTCGGCCATCAAGCTCACGCTGCTGGCCGCAGCCATCTCTGTGCCGCTGAACGTGGTCTTCGGCGTGGCGGCGGCCTGGTGCATCGCCAAGTTCGACTTCCGCGGCAAGAACCTGCTGCTCACGCTGATCGACCTGCCGTTCTCGGTGTCGCCGGTGATCGCCGGCCTGATCTACGCGCTGGTCTTCGGCCTGCAGGGCTGGTTCGGCGAGTGGCTGCGCGACCACGACATCAAGATCATCTTCGCCGTGCCGGGCATCGTGCTGGCCACGGTGTTCATCACCTTCCCCTTCGTCGCCCGCGAGCTGATCCCGCTGATGCAGGCCCAGGGCACCGAGCAGGAGGAGGCGGCCACCGTGCTGGGCGCCTCGGGCTGGCAGACCTTCTGGCGCGTGACGCTGCCCAACATCAAGTGGGCGCTGCTCTACGGCGTGATCCTGTGCAACGCGCGGGCGATGGGCGAGTTCGGCGCGGTCAGCGTGGTCTCCGGCCACATCCGCGGCATGACCAACACCATGCCGCTGCACATCGAGATCCTCTACAACGAGTACCAGTTCGCCGCCGCGTTTGCCGTGGCTTCGCTGCTGGCCGGCCTGGCGCTGGTCACGCTGGTGCTCAAGTTCATCGTCGAGCGGCGCGTGAAGGCCGCGTATTCCCAAGCCCAGGACACCGGGGCCCCGCAATGAGCATCGAGATCCGCAACCTCACCAAGCGCTTCGGCAACGTCACCGTCTGCGACCGGCTCAACCTGGACATCCGGTCGGGCGAGCTGGTGGCGCTGCTGGGCCCGTCGGGCTCGGGCAAGACTTCGCTGCTGCGCATCATCGCGGGGCTGGAGCAGCCCGATGAAGGCTCGGTGCTCTTCCACGGTGAGGACGCCACGCATGTGTCCACCCGCGAGCGGCACGTGGGCTTCGTCTTCCAGCACTACGCGCTGTTCAGCCACATGACGATCTTCGAGAACGTCGCCTTCGGCTTGCGCGTGCGGCCGCGCGCCACGCGGCCCAGCGACCGCGAGATCCGCGCCAAGGTGGCCGACCTGCTCAAGCTGGTGCAGCTCGACTGGATCGCCGACCGCTATCCGCACCAGCTCTCCGGCGGCCAGCGCCAGCGCATCGCCCTGGCCCGTGCGCTGGCGGTGGAGCCCAAGGTGCTGCTGCTGGACGAGCCCTTCGGTGCGCTGGACGCGAAGGTGCGCAAGGACCTGCGCCGCTGGCTGCGCCGGCTGCATGACGAGATGCACGTCACCAGCGTCTTCGTCACCCATGACCAGGAAGAGGCGATGGAAGTGGCCGACCGCATCGTGGTGATGAACCACGGCCGCATCGAGCAGGATGGCGCGCCCGACGAGGTCTACGACAAACCGGCCACGCCGTTCGTGCTGCAGTTCCTGGGCGACGTGAATCTCTTCCACGGCCGGCTGGGCCATGCCCCGGGCGGGCAGACGGCGGCCGACGAGGTGACCTACGTGCGCCCGCACGAGCTCAAGATCGTCACCGAACCGCAGCCCGGCACGCTGGCTGCCACGCTGGCGCAGGCGCTCACCGTGGGCCCCAACACGCGGCTGGAGTTCAAGCGCGTGGACGGCGAGGGCTATGTGGACGTCGAGCTGCCGCGGGCCGAATACAACGCGCTGCGCGACGCCGGGGTGCTCAGGCCCGGTGCCACGGTGCATCTGCTGCCCCGGCGGGTGACGCGATTTGCCGCACATGAGGCCGAGCACATCGATCCGGCGGCGCTGATCTGATGGGATGGACGCAGCCGGGCGGCCGCCCGGCGATTTGCCCCGCAGTCTGACGGCAGGCTGTCCGTCACGTTAGAGTGCGGCCTGCTCCTGCCCGCACGGTTCATTGGTCCCCATGGAATTCCTCTACACGCCGTTTCTTGGCCACGCCGTCTGGCTGTGGCTCGTCTTCGTGGCGGTGGTCATTTCGCTGCTGGTCTTCGATCTTGGCGTGCTGCACAAGGACGATCACGAGATCGGCGTGCGCGAGAGCCTTTGGCTGTCGGCCGGCTACATCAGCGTGGGCCTGCTCTTCGGCGCCTTCGTCTGGTGGAAGGAGGGCCACGTCGCTGGGACGGACTACTACACCGCTTTCCTGGTGGAGAAGAGCCTATCGATGGACAACGTGTTCGTCATCTCGCTCATCTTCACGTACTTCGCCGTGCCGCGGCAGTACCAGCACCGGGTGCTCTTCTGGGGGATCCTGGGCGCGATCTTCATGCGGGCGGTGCTCATCGGGCTGGGTGCGGCCATCGTCAAGGAGTTCGACTGGGTGCTCTACCTGTTCGGCGCCTTCCTGGTGCTGACGGGCGCCAAGATGCTCTTTGCCAGCGACAGCGAGCCGGACGTGCAGAACAACCGCATGCTGGGATGGCTGCGGCGGCACATCAACGTGACGCCGGACTTCGAGGGCCACCACTTCTGGGTCAAGCGCCCCTCGCCGCAGGACGCCAGCAAGCTCGTGTGGTGGGCCACGCCGCTGTTCATGTGCCTGTTCCTCATCGAGATCAGCGACCTGATCTTTGCGGTGGACAGCGTGCCGGCGGTGTTCGCCGTGACGCAGGACCCGTTCATCGTCTACACCAGCAACATCTTCGCCATCCTGGGCCTGCGGGCGCTGTACTTTGCGCTGGCGGCCATGATCCACCGCTTCGAGTACCTGAAGTACGCGCTGGCGCTGGTGCTGGTGTTCATCGGCATCAAGATCTTCCTGGTGGGCTTCCACATCAAGATCCCGTCGCCGCTGAGCTTGGCCGTGACCTTCGGCCTGCTGGTTGCGGGCGTGCTGTGGTCGCTGTGGAAGACACGGGGCGACGCGCCGCCATTGGCGCGCTGACCCCACTGAAGGCGAATCGGGCGGCCCGCAGGCCGCCCGATGTCTTTGGCGCCCCCGCAGTGGGCGCGTTCACCCTCCTCAGATGTCGAACACCTCGCCTGGTTCGGCGTTCATGGCCTGCTCCACCACCTTGCGGTTGAGCGGCGGCGCGAAGGTCTCGATGAAGGCGAACACGTAGGCGCGCAGGAAGCTGCCCCGGCGAAAGCCCAGCCGCGTCATGTTCACCGCAAAGAGATGGCCGGCGTCGATGGCGCGCAGGTTGCGGTCGCGGTCTTCGTCGTAGGCCATGCTGGCGACGATGCCCACGCCCATGCCGAGCTCCACATAGGTTTTGATCACGTCGGCGTCCATCGCGGTCAGCACGATGCGCGGCTCGATGCCCTCGCGCTGGAAAGCGTCGTCGATGTGCGTGCGGCCGGTGTAGCCGGTGTCGTAGGTGATCAGCGGATAGCGCGCCAGGCGCTGCAGCGTGACCGGGCTGCCGTCGAGCAGCGGGTGGTCGGGCGGCACCACCACGCTGTGCGTCCAGCGGTAGCAGGGCAGGGTGATGAGCTGCTCGTATTCGGCCAGGGCCTCGGTGGCAATGCCGATGTCGGCCTCACCGTCCAGCAGCATCTGGGCGACGTGCTTGGGCGAGCCCTGGTGCAGGTTGAGGGTGACCTGCGGATACAGCGCGCGGAAGTCGCGCACCGCCGCCGGCAGGGCATAGCGCGCCTGGGAGTGGGTGGCGGCGATCGACAGCGGGCCGATGTCGTGCTGCGCGAAGTCGCGCGCGGCATGGCGCAGGTTCTCGGCATCGCGCAGCATGCGCTCGATGATGGGCAGCACCTGGGTGCCGGGCGCGGTCAGACCGGTCAGGCGCTTGCCGGCGCGCACGAAGAGCTCGATGCCCAGCTCGTCCTCCAGCTCGCGGATCTGGCGGCTCACGCCGGGCTGGCTGGTATGCAGCGCGGCGGCCACTTCGGTCAGGTTGTAGCCGCGGCGGGCGGCTTCGCGCACGGAGCGCAGTTGCTGGAAGTTCATCGGCGATACCCGTCCTCAGACGTACCAGAGGCCCGCAATGGGCTTCATCGTTTTCCGCATTCTTGTACCGCCTCTCATGCGGAAAAAGAAGATTTACGTCTAAGGTTCTGCGCGGCTTGCACGATGCGGCGGCCGCCGTGGCGCCAACGCCCCCGCCCGGCCACCGTGCCGGCTCTGCGCCCAGCGCCACAGCCGCTCGGCCATCAGAAGGCCGACGACCGCGGCGTAGACCGACACCTCGCCATAGTGGTTCTTGCCCGCGCTCTTCCAGAAGAAGTGCAGTAGCGCCAGCGCCGCCACCGCATAGACCAGCCGGTGCAGCGCCTGCCAGCGCCGTCCGCCCAGGGCGCGGATGGCGCGGTTGAACGAGGTGGCGGCCAGCGGCAGCATCAGCACGAAGGCCGCAAAGCCCACCAGGATGAACGGCCGCTTGGCGATGTCGCGCGCGATGTCGGCGGCGACCAGCCCCATGTCGAGCCAGCCGTAGGCCAGCAGGTGCAGCGCGGCATAGAAGAAGGTGAACAAGCCCAGCATGCGCCGCAGCCGCAGCAGCGCCGGCTGGCGCAGGGCGCGGCGCAGCGGCGAGACGGCCAGCGTCAGGCAAAGAAAGCGCAGCGCCCACTGGCCGGTGCCGTGGATCAGCGCCTCGGCCGGGTTGGCGCCCAGGCGGTCGGTGGCCGCGCCGGCGATGAGCACCGCCAGCGGCGCCAGCCCGGCGACGAAGAGCAGCGGCTTGACGGCCGGGTGCAGCAGCAGCGGGCGGCGGGCGGGCAGGCGGCGCGGCGCGTCGGGCACGGGGGCCGCAGCAGGCGGGGTGGCGGGCCCGGCCATCAGAAGAAGCGCTTGAGGTCCATGCCGGCGTAGAGCCCGGCCACCTGCTCTCCGTAGCCGTTGAACATCAGCGTCGGCCGCTTGCGGGTGAAGAGGCCGTCCTCGCCGATGCGGCGCTCGCTGGCCTGGCTCCAGCGCGGGTGGTCGACCTGCGGGTTGACATTGGAATAGAAGCCGTACTCCTGCGGCGCGGCACGGCCCCATGCCGTGCGCGGCTGCTGCTCGACCAGGCGGATGCGCACGATGGACTTGGCGCTCTTGAAGCCGTACTTCCACGGCACCACCAGCCGCACCGGCGCGCCGTTCTGCTTGGGCAGCACCTCGCCATAGAGGCCGAAGGCCAGTAGCGCGAGCGGATGCATGGCTTCGTCGATGCGCAGGCCCTCCACATACGGCCAGTCCAGCACGCGCGAGGCCACGCCGGGCATCTGCTTGGGATCGGCCAGCGTGGTGAACTCGACGTACTTGCCGCGGCTGGTGGGCTCGACCGCCTTGAGCAGCGAGGCCAGCGGATACCCAATCCACGGGATCACCATGGACCAGCCTTCCACGCAGCGCAGGCGGTAGATGCGCTCTTCCATCGGCGCGAGCTTGAGCAGGTCCTCGATGGCAAAGCGGCGCGGCTTGGCCACCTCGCCGTCCACCAGCACCGTCCACGGGCGCACCTGCAGCCGGTGCGCCTGCTCGGCCGGATCGCCCTTGTCCGTGCCGAACTCGTAGAAGTTGTTGTAGGTGGTCACGTCCTCATAGGGCGTGAGCTTGTCCATCACCACGCCGCCCGGCAGGGTGGCGCGGGCTGCGGGCAGGGCAGGGTTCTTGCCCGGGCGCGGCGTTGCGGCTGCGGTCTGCGCCAGGGCCTGACGCTGCGCCCAGGAGGCGAGCGCGGCACCGGCGGCGCCAGCGGCCATTCGGGCGATCAGGCGGCGGCGGTCCTCGTAGACGGCACGCGGGGTGATCTCGGCGGCGGCGGGCTGGGGAAAGCGCGTGCGCATGCATAGCTCCTGGGGGGACACGGGCCGCAGGGCGGCACCCGCGAGCCTAAGCCGGCCGGCGCTCGTCCGGGCGGCCGGGCCGCATAGCCCCGCAGGGCGCTTGGGCAAGCGCGCGCGGCGCGCTCAGATGACGCGGTCGCTGCCTTCGCCGAAGAGCTTGAGCGCGTGCTGCTGCAGCCGGTCGCGGAACTCCTTGCGGTCGCAGAGTTTCTGCTGGGCCTCGGGCGGCAGGTCGGTGATGCGGATGACGTTGCGCACGATCAGCACGTCGATCAGGTCTTCCAGCACGCGCACCAGCTCGGCATCCAGGCTGGCGAAGCGCTGCTGCTCGGCACGGGTGCCGAGAAAGGCCAGCACCTCGGGGTGGTCTGCGGGTAGCTGTTCGGCCTGCCCGGGGGCGATGTCCGGGGGCAGGTCGCGGTGCAGGCTGGCGATCAGGCCGTCGGCGTTGCGCAAAACGTAGGGCATGGGGGCTTATCGACCAGGGGCAAGCAGTGCTTGAAGGCCGGCGCGGTGCGGCGTCAGCGTGCCAGCGCCGCCTGGCGGTAGCACTCGGCCGCGGCCTCGGGGCGCTGCTCCTGCTCGGCCAGACGGGCCAGCGCCACCCAGGCCTGGCGGCGGCAGTCTGCGGCCAGGCTGGCGTCCTGCGTGGCGGCCTCCAGCAGGCGGCGGGCCTTGCCCCAGAGCTGGCGCTCGACCAGGGCCAGGCCCACGGCATAGCCAAAGACCGGCTCGCGCGGGAAGGCGCGCAGCGCGTCCTCCAGCCTGGGCAGCCAGTCGGCGGGTAGCCCGGGCAGGGCTTGCACCAGGGCCAGGGCCAGGGCGGCGCGCTCCTCCGCGTTGAGCTGGCGCAGCCGGTCCCAGAAGGGCAGCAGCCAGGCGCGGCCGTCTTCCGGCGCGCCCAGGCGGCTGATGCGGGTGACGGCGCGCGCACAGACCAGCGGATCGCGGCGGTCGGCGGCATCGAGCTGCTGCCACTGCTGACGCAGCTGGTCGGCGTCGCGTGCGCTGTCCAGGGCCGACATGGCCAGGGCGCGCAGCAGGCTGTCGGCCGCAGCCGGCGAGATGCCCTGGTGCTTGGCCAGCAGCCGCGCGGTGCGCAAGGCGTCAAGCGGCTGGCCGGCCAGCCGCGCGGCCTGCAGGCGCAGGCGCAGGGCCTGGGTGCGCCGCGCCAGCCCGGCGGGCAGGGCGGCCAGCAGATCCAGCGCGCGGGCGGCGTTGTGGTCGTCCAGCGCCCACTCGGCGGCCAGCAGCTGGGCGGCTTCTTCGGTGGCGCGCGGCGGGCGGGTGCGGCGGGCGTGCACCAGGGCCTGCCCCAGCTGGCCGTCGCGCCCCGGGCGGTCCTGCAGGCGGTGCAGCGCGGCCGCGCTGAGCAGGTGGCCGATGGCGGTGAACTCCGGGTCGCTGTCCAGGCCCGGCGTCTGTGCCTGGATGTCGACCGCGCGCTGAGCCTGCTTGTGGGCGCGGCTGTAGCGGCCGGCCAGCAGCTGGGTCAGCGACTCGCGCAGGGCGGCCTGGGCGATGCGGTCGCGCCGGCTCATGCGCCACTGCTGCGCGCGTTGGGGCAGGCCCAGCAGCGAGTCCAGCGTGCGCACGACGGAGTAGACGGCGAACACCGCGCCGGCCATCACCAGCAGGAAGAAATTGAGCGACAGATCGGCGCGCCAGCCGCGCCAGTAGAGCGTGACCAGCCCGTCGTTGGTGCCCAGCGTGGCGGCGGCCACCACGGCGACGATGGCGATCAGCAGGAGCCAGACGACGAAGCGCATGCGGCGGCGGATGTCGATGTGCGGGCGTCGTCAGCGGCCCGCGGCCACGGCGGCCAGCGCGGCCAGGGTCTCGTCGGGGCGCGGCACCTCGGCGCGCACGCTGCGCGCAGCCACGTCGGCCACCAGCTCGCGCAGCACCACGGCCTTGCGCTGGCGCATGTCCACATGACGCGGCAGGGCATCCAGCACCACGCGCAAGTCGGCCTGGGCGGTGGCGTACTGACGCGACAGCAGCGCCATGCGGGCGTTGAGGATGCGCAGCTTGAGGTTTTCGCGCAGGAAATAGGCCTGCTCGGGTGTCAGCAGCAGGGCTTCCGGGTGCTCGACACGGCGCACGCGCACGAGGTTGCGCGTCTCCGTGGCGACAGTGTCCCAGGCGCGGTCCCAGGCCGCCTGGGCCACCTGCAGCCAGGGTGTGCCGGCGGCCTCGGCGGAGGCAGCGGCCTGCGCGGGTTGCGCACGACCTGATCTGGCGGTGGCCGACGCGGGGGCAAGGCGAGCCGCCGTGCGGGCGGGCGCGGTGGCCGGCGCCGGGCGGTCGCCCTGCAACGGCACCTCGTCGATGAGCCGCATGGCCTCATCCAGCTTGATGACCAGGCTGGCGGTATCCGCAAGGGACACGGCCCGCACGCGGTCCAGGTCGCGGGCCAGTGCGCGGCGCACGCCATCCAGGCGCGGCTGGTGCACGCGAGCGATGCGCTCGTCGGCCGTGCGCAGTGCGGCGACCAGCGGCTCGGCGCTGGCGGTGAGCGCGGCCTGCTGCTGGGCCACGCGCAGTGCGGCGTCGATGTCCACCACCAGGTTCTCGTCACGCGAGCGCGACAGCGACTGGATCAGCTCCTCCAGCTGTCCGCGCTGCACGGCGACCTCGGCCACACGGGCCTCGATCAACGCGGCCCGGGCGGCCGTCTCGCGGGCCAAGTCCTGCGCCTGCTTGGCCATCATGCGCGCCTCCAGCGACGTGTCCTGGCTGGACTGCTGACGGCGCACCAGCTCCTGCTCCAAGGCCTGCACCCGCTGGCTGGCCTGCCAGGCAATCCAGCCGCTGGCCGCGCAGGCCGCCAGTAGCACGCCGGCGGCGGTGATCATCCATGGCGAGCGGGACGGCTGGGAGCTGCGGGCCGGCGCGGCGGTGTGCGCGCCGGCCTGGGCCGCCGTGTGAAGCGGCGCATGAGGCACAGCCCCGGCTTGCGGCGCGGCAGGCGGCAGGGCATGCGCGCCGGGATGCGCCGCAAGATCGGGCACGGCAGGCGGCGGAACGGGCTGGGCGCCGGAGGACGGGCCCGAGGGGCTGGACGGGGTCTCGCTCACGGTGCCGGCGATTGTAGGGCGGGGGGTAGGCCGCCCTGGCCCGTGGCCGGCGGTTGCCCGGCGCGCAGCGCGGCGGTGACGTCAGCCAGGTCCGGCCGGCTCATGCCGATGCGGCCGAAGCCGGCCTGCCGTGCGCGATCGGCGATGCGCGGATGGGTGCACCAGGCCTGCCAGGCGGCGTCGGGCGGGGGCAGGCCGCGCTGCTGCAATGCGGTCTGCAGGTGGTCGATGCTCTCTGAGCTGCTCAGCAGCCAGGCGTGGGAGGCCGGCTCGGCCGCCGCCCGGGTCAGCACTGCGGCCTGGACCGCACTGAGGTCGGCCGGGCCACGGCGGTAAGCGGCCAGCAGCTCCACCGTGGCGCCGCGTTCGCGCAGTCGCTCGGCCAGCCAGGTGCGCCCGCGCACGGGCTGGTCGGCATCGCCGCCGCCGACGATCAGCAGGGACCTGGCCCTCCCGTCCGTCGGGAACAGTGGCGCCAGCTGCGGCCACAGCGACTCGGAGTCGAACTGCTCGGCATCGGCCGCCGGCATGACCAGCTGCGACGAAGGCACGCCCAGGCCGAGCAGCACACGACCGGTGCCCGGGCCAGGGGCGGCGGCGTGGCAGCTGGCGGGCCAGGGCACGGTGTACACGGTGCCGGCGTCCTGCGGCCGCAGCCGGAAGAAGCCCTCGGCTGCCGCGGGGCTGACGAACATCACGGCGGTGTGTCGCGCCAGGTGCCGCCACGCGTCGGCCACGCGGCCTTCATCGGCTGGTGGGCCGATGGCGATGAGTGGCAAGGCCTGGGCATCGAAGCCCGCGTCGACCAGCGCGCGCGCCCAGGCATCGGCCTGCGGCTGCGGCCGGGTGACGAGGATGCGTAGCCGCACGGCGGTCAGGTGGTCAGGCGCCGGGTGCCGACAGCCAGGCCTCGCCGCCGGCGTCCTGCAGCTGGCGGGCCACGCGCAGGCCCAGGGCCTCGGCAGCGGCGGTGTCGGCCACATCGGCGTCGGCCTGGGCGCGCAGCAGCCGGCCGTCTGCCTGCGCATGGCCCAGGGCAGCGCGCAGGCTCATGCGGCCGTCCTGCCAGGTGGCGTAGGCGGCCAGCGGCATGCTGCAGCTGCCGCCCAGTGCGCGCGAGACAGCCCGCTCGGCATGCGCGACCAGCCAGGTGGCGCGGTGCTTCAGCGGCGTCAGCGCGTCTGCGAGGTCGGCGCGGCCGGCGCGGATCTCGATGCCCAGTGCGCCCTGGCCGGCGGCAGGCAGCATCTGCTCGGGCTCGAAGAGCGAGCGGATGCGCGCGCCCAGCCCCAGGCGCTTCAAGCCGGCTGCGGCCAGCACGATGGCGTCGAACTGGCCGGCGTCGAGCTTGCCCAGCCGGGTGTCCAGGTTGCCGCGCAGCGGCTCGATGCGCAGGTCGGGCCGTGCAGCGCGCAGCTGCACGATGCGGCGCAGGCTGGAGGTGCCCACCACCGCACCCTGCGGCAGCGCATCCAGGTGCTCGTAGCGCGGCGACACGAAGGCGTCACGCGGGTCCTCGCGCTCCATCACGGCGGCCAGTACGAAGCCTTCGGGCAGGTCCATCGGCACGTCCTTGAGCGAGTGCACCGCCAGGTCGGCCCGGCCGTCTTCCAGCGCCAGCTCCAGCTCCTTGACGAACAGGCCCTTGCCGCCCACCTTGGACAGCGCGCGGTCGAGGATCTGGTCGCCGCGGGTCGTCATGCCCAGCAGCTGTACCGGGCGGCCATGCAGAGATTGCAGAAGGGCTTGCACATGCTCGGCCTGCCACAACGCCAGGCGGCTTTCGCGGGTGGCGATCACCCAGGGACGCAGGGCGGACGACGAGGGGGCGGAAGCGGGGCGCAAGGACATGCGCGGCATGCTACACGCCGGTCCTCGGCCCGCGCTTGCCGGCGGTCAAGCCACGGCGTGACGCAGTCGGCGCCGTTGCGTGAGCTGCGCTCTTCAGCGCGAGCCCAGCAGCATGCGGCGCTTTTGCGTGTAGTCGATGTAGCGCTGCAGCGCGCGCTCGTCGGCGCCGCTCAGGCCGGTCATCTCGCAGCCCAGGCGCACGCCGTGCGAGCCGGGGTTGAGCACGGTGACATGGTGCACCTGCAGGCCCACGTCGAGCTGCGTGTCCACATCCAGCTCGATCTGGCAGCGGGCGATGCGTACACCCGCGGCCAGCGCGGGCACGTCGCCAGGCAGGAACAGCGCCACGCCGCCCAGGCTGATGTCGAGGATGCGCAGCTCCAGCTGCATGTCCGGGATGGCCGGGTGGCGCAGCCGCGCCGCGGGCGAGGCCTGCAGCGGCTTGACGCGGTAGCTGGAGCGGCGCTGGAAGCGGTAGAGCTCGCGCGGGTACTGGGCGTTGAGTGCGGTGTTGTGCCCGCCGCGCACCATCACCAGGCCGTTGAGGTCGAACTGGACCTTGATGCTGTCCAGATAGCCCACGGCCACGGCCTCGCTCGATTCCAGCAGCGCCGGCACCTGCGGGTCGCTCGGGTCGGCCGAGAAGCACAGGACGCCGCGGTGCGGGTCCACCGCCCACAGCAGCGTGGTGTAGCTCACGCCGCCCGGGGCCGACAGGGTGACGAAGGCCCCGCTGTCGCACAGCTGCTTGAGCACCGCCTGGATCTCCACGCCGGAGGAGATGCGGAACTCGTCCAGCGCACCGGGGGCGGCATCGCCCAGCGGCATCGGCAGGGTTTCCATCGGGTCGGGCACGGCGGTCGGGCGGTCAGGGCGCGCCCGGCTCGGGCGCGTGGGGGATAGCTCAGTGGAGCAGGCTGCGTTCCTGGCCGGCCACCATGCGGCTGAGCTCGGCCATCCAGGGCTCGGCCAGGTTGCGGATCTCGGCATCGTTGACCAGGATGCGCTGCATGATGCGGGTCTTGAGCTGCAGCTCCTGCGGGCCCAGCTGCTGCTGCTGCGCCGCATGCTTGAGCTGCGCGATCAGCACCGCGCAGGCGCCTTCGAGCTTGACCACCTTGTCCCAGTCGCCGGTGCGGGCGGCCTCCAGCATGTCGTGGCTGGCCTGCTCGATGGCCTGGTAGTAGCCCAGCAGGGTGCGGCCCAGTTCCTCGTCGATGGGCGCTTCGACCTTGTTCGGCACGGCGCTCATGCGGGCACCTTTTCGGCTTGGTGGGCGGCGGCCTGGGCACCGATGGCGGCCCAGGCCTGGCGCACCGGCTCGATGAGGTTGACGCACTCCACGATGATGGATTCGTCGTTCTTCAGGTTGGCCTGGGTCAGGCGCAGCGAGATGTAGCGGTACAGGTCGCGCAGGTTGGTCGCCACCTCGCCGCCGGCCTTGGCGTCCAGGCTGGGCAGCAGGCCCTCCTCGACGATGCGGATGGCCTGGTTCATGGCGCGGCACTTGATCTCGATCTGGCCGGTCTGCAGCGCGCCGCGCGCGCGGGCCAGGGCCTCGATCAGGCCGTCGTAGAGCATGGCCACCAGCCGGTGCGGCGTGGCCGACTCGACGCCGGTCTGCACGCCGACCTGGCGGTACAGGCCCGCGGTGGCGGCGGCGCGGCGGGGTTGGAAGGGGGAGGCGTACATCGCAGTGTCTCGGTGTGCGTTGTGTTGCCAGGGTTATCGACCGGCCTGCCGGCCGACTTGAGACGGGAGATGCACGCCCGTGGGCCCCTTCTTCCGGTTCAGGTTCAGCTGTTGCCCTTGTTGAGCTGGGCCACCATGTTGGTGACGTAGCTCGACAGCGTGTTGAGCTGCGCCATGCTGGTGTCCAGCGCGGTGTACTGCGCGCGCAGCCGCTTCTCGTAGAGGGCCACGCGGGCTTCCATCGACTCGATCTTGTCGGTGTTGCGCTCGATGGTGCTCTTGAGCCCGTCGGTGCGCGTGGCGATGGCGCCGTCGGTGCCCGTGACTTGGCTGGCCAGCTGGCGGAAGCGCTCGGCGATGCCGTTGTTGGCGGTGTCGCTGTCGTCCACGTTGCCGAAGAGCTTGGCCACCGCGTCCACGTCGGTGTTGAGCGCCTCGGTGAGCTTGCTGCTGTTGACCGACATGGTGCCGTCGGCCTTGATGTCGATGCCCACGCTGGACAGCCGCGTGTAGACGCTGGAGGCCCCGCTGGTTCCGGCAGCCAGATTGCGCAGCTGGCGCAGCAGGCCCGTGGCGGTGCTGTCCCCCTGCAGCGTGCCAGCGCTCTGGGATTCGGCGTCGTAGGCGGTCTGCGTGCGGATCTGGTTGATCAGGGCGTTGTAAGCCGACACGAAGCTGTTGATGCCCTGAGCGATGGTGGTGTTGTCCTGCGACACCGTTACGCTGGCCGCGCTGGTGGTGACCTTGCCCAGCGTCAGCGTCAGGCCGTCGATCACGTTGCTCAGCGTGTTGGAGTTGGACGTCACGCTGATGCCGTTGATCTTGGCCTGGGCGCTGGCGGCCGTCTGCTTGCGCGCCATGGTGGCGCTGTCGGCGCCGCTCCAGGCCAGGGCCGACAGGCCGCTGGTGTCGCTGCTGTCGCCGTCGCCGTCGTTGCTCACGCTGACGGTGAAGGCGTTGTCGGCACCACTGGCGCCGCGGATCACCAGCCGCTCGCCGCTGGCGTCGCTGACCACCGAGGCGCTGATGCCCAGATCCTTGCCGGCGGAGGTGATCTTGGCCGCGATCTTGGCCATGCTGTCCTCGCTGCTGGTGATGTCCACCTGCAGGGTCTTGGGCGACGTGGCGCCCGCTGCGCCGATCGTGAAATTGAGCGTGCCGGTGCCGCTGACCGTGCCGGTGGAGGCCAGGAACTGCGCGCTGGCCAGCGAGCTCACCTCCACCGCGTAGCTGCCGGGCTTGCTGCCGGTGCCAGTTGTCACGCTCACCGCCGAGCTGTCGGTCGACGTGGCAGTCGCAGCGGTAAACGCGGTGCTGCTGGTCAGGTTGGTTGCAGCGGTCTGCAGCTGTGAGAACAGGCTCTGCAGCGTGCCCCAGGCCGACACCTTGGTCTGTAGCGTGCTGTTGGTGGACTGCAGCGTGGTGATGGGCTGCTTCTCGACCTCGAGCAGGCTGGTGACGAGGCTCTCGGCGTCCAGGCCGCTGCCCACGCCGAGGGAACTGATGGTGGCCATGATGTGCCTTTCGCGAATACGCCAACGTCCAGGTGGGCCCGAAAACCCGCCTGGACGTTCCGTCTATCGGCAGCCTGACGGCTGACTTTAGGGCTGGGCCTGAGGCAAGCGGCCCTGCGATCAGCCCTGCAGCAGCTGCAGCACCTGCTGCGGCAGCTGGTTGGCCTGGGCCACCATCGCCGTGCCGGCCTGCTGCAGGATCTGCGCGCGTGACAAGTTGGCGGTTTCCGCCGCGAAATCGGCATCCATGATCCGGCCGCGTGCGGCGGACTGGTTCTCCACGTTGACCTGCAGGTTGGAGATCACCGCCTCGAAGCGGTTCTGCGCCGCACCGAAGTTGGCCCGCTTGTCGTTGATGATGTCCAGCGCCTTGTCGATGGCGTTGATGGCATCGTCGATCTGGCTGGTGCCCGCGGCCACTGTGCCGCCGGTCTGCAGGCCGCCGATGGCCACGCCGTTGGTGCCGTCCCAGGATCCGGTCACGGTGGCCAGCAGGTCGACTTCGGCTGTCGCGCCATTGGAGTCGATGGCGCTGATGGCCGCTGCTGCACCCATGGAACTGCCGCCGCCCAGGACCGCGCCGTTGATGTCGATGCGGTCCTCGGCGCTGGTGTTTGCGCCCACCTGGAAGGACAGCGTCGTCGCCGCGTCGCTGGCGAAGATGGTCTGGCCGTTGAACTTCGTGCCCTCGACCGTACGGGAGATCTCTTCCTGCAGCTGCTTGAATTCCTTCTGCAGGTTCTCGCGGTCACCGGCGCTGTTGGTGGCGTTGCGCGACTGCACCGCCAGCTCGCGCATGCGCTGCAGGTTGTCGCCGATCTTGCCCAGCGCGCCTTCGGCCGTCTGCGAGTACGAGATCGCATCGTTGGCATTGCGGATGGCCACCGTCATGCCGCGCACCTGGGTGTTCATGCGCTCGGCGATGGCCAGACCGGCCGCATCGTCCTTGGCGGAGTTCACGCGCAGTCCCGACGACAGGCGCTGCATCGACGTGGCCAGCGACGTCTGCGAGGCGTTGAGGTTGCGCTGAGAGTTCAGCGAGACGATGTTGGTGTTGATGGTCTGGGGCATGGTGCACTCCTAACGGTTTTCATGACGCCTGTTGGCGCCGCCGGATGAGCCGGCGCAGGCCTGGCGCGCCATGAAAGGAAGCTCGACCTGTAGGCTGCATTCTGGGCAGTGCCGGGTCGGGGGCAAACGAGGATGTGCGGGCGAAAAGCCCCTCAATTGACGACCATGCGTCCATGAAAAAGGCCGCCCGGGTGGGCGGCCTCGATGGGCTGGCGGCCAGCCGGGGCGGCGTGGCCCCGGCGGCGGCTGCGATCAGCGCAGCAGCGACAGCACCTGCTGCGGCAGCGAGTTGGCCTGGGCCACCATCGCCGTGCCGGCCTGCTGCAGGATCTGCGCACGGGACAGGTTGGCCGTCTCCGAGGCGAAGTCCGCATCCATGATCCGGCCGCGGGCGGCGGACTGGTTCTCGATGTTGGTCTGCAGGTTGGCGATCACGGCGTCGAAGCGGTTCTGCGAGGCACCGAATTCCGCGCGCTTGTTGTTGACCAGGTCGAGCGCCTTGTCCAGGGCGTTGATCGCGTCGTCGATCTGGCTGGTGCCGGCCACGGCGGTGCCGCCCGAGGCCGCGCCGCCGATGGCGATGCCGTTGGTGCCGTCCCAGGCGCCGAAGACGGTAGCCATCAGGTCCACCTCGGCGGTCGCGCCGGCGGAGTCGTAGGCGCTGACCGCCGCGGCCGCACCCATGGCGCTGCCGCCGCCCAGCACGGCGCCGTTGACGTCGATGCGATCCTGCGAGGTCGTGCCGGCGCCGATCTGGAAGGACAGGCTGCTGGCTGCATCAGCGGCGAAGAGGTTCTGGCCGTTGAACTTGGTGCCCTCGATGGTGCGCTGGATTTCCTGCTGCAGCTGCTTGAATTCCTTCTGCAGGTTGGCTCGGTCGCCGTCGCTGTTGGTGGCGTTGCGCGACTGCACGGCCAGCTCACGCATGCGCTGAAGGTTGTCGCCGATCTTGCCCAGCGCGCCTTCAGCCGTCTGCGCCAGCGAGATGGCGTCGTTGGCGTTGCGCACGGCGACATTCATGCCGCGGACTTGCGAACTCATGCGCTCGGCGATCGCCAGGCCGGCGGCATCGTCCTTGGCCGAGTTCACACGCAGGCCGGAAGACAGGCGCTGCATGGACGTGGCCAGCGAGGTCTGCGAGGCGTTGAGGTTGCGCTGAGAGTTCAGCGAAATGATGTTGGTGTTGACCGTCTGAGACATGGCTTACTCCTGTTGGCCCTTGAACTAACCCGGCGAACGTGCCGGCAAAACAATCACTGCAGCGGCTCGGCCGCCGCGGCGCTCTCTTGCCCGACGCTAGCTACCGCGAGTTCCGATCGATTGCTCCATCTCGAACCGCTTGGCCGTCTAACCGGACCACGAACCTTTGTGCAAGACCCGTTGCTGGGCTTATCGGTGCAACGCGCGGGGGACTTGAGTGATTTATTGCCTGTCAGCCACACGAAGGGGCTTGCACGGAAGAAAAGAAGAGCTGCCTTTTCGGCGCACTTGCTTCCTTACTTGAGGAGAGCCGACTCCTAGACTGCCTGCAAGGTCCGAACCGGCGCGACGTCTCGCGCGGCGGGCCTGCATCCAGCCAGAGAGCCTCATGTCGACTGCGCCCGCCATTCCGCAAGACCGCAAGCAATTACGTGCCCGCCAGAGCTGGCAGGAGGGCCGCGACCTGGCCCGCAAGGGCAAGTGGGACCAGGCGGCCAAGGCCTTCCACGCTGCCGCGGCGCTGGCGCCGCACGACGCGCTGTATGTGCTCAACGAGGCGCAGGCCCTGGCCTCGGCCGGTCGCGACGAGGCCTCGCTGGCCTGCGCGCGCCGCGCGGTCGAGCTGGAGCCGGCCAGCGAGCTGGCCCGCCTGCTGGTCGCCCGCACCCACCTGCGTCGCCATGAATTCCTCGAGGCTATTGACTGCCTGACCGGGCTGCCGGCGTCCACGCCGCGCGGGCGCGACTACTGGGAGCAGCTCGGCCTGGCGCGCCAGCACGCCGGCCAGCACCAGGACGCCATCGACGCCTTCATGCAGGCGCTGTCGCACAAGCTGGACGACGGTCCCACCCACTTCCGCCTGGGCCTGTCGTTCTATGAGCTGCACCTCAAGGAGGAAGCGGCCGAATGCTTCCGCACCGCACTGCTGCTGGGTGTCGGCACGCAGGAGCTGCACCTGCGCGGCATGCTGGCCTTTGCCGAGCGGGAGAACTGCCGCTGGGATCACGTGCGCGAGGAGCAGGCCCGTATCGACGAGATCCTGTCCCGCCTGCCCGACGACGCCGCGGTGATGACCACGCCGTTCGCCCACCTGTCGCTGGCCGACGATCCGCAGGCCCAGCTCAAGGTGGGCCGGGCCTTCGCGCACACCTTTGCCGGCGTGCCGCAGCTCAAGTGGCGGCAGGAGCCGCTGACCGGCCGCCGCATCCGCATTGGCTATGTGTCGGGCGACTTCTACCAGCACGCCACCGCCGTGCTGATGGCCGAGATGCTGGAGCGGCGCGACGCCAGCCGCTTCGAGGTCTTCCTCTACTCGCACGGCAAGGATGACCGCTCACCGATGCGCCAGCGCATCATCAATGCCGCCGATCACTTCATCGAGGTGGCCGGGCTGGACGACACGCGCGCCGCGCAGCGCATCCGCGACGACGGCATCGACATCCTCGTGGACCTGAAGGGCTACACAGCCGGCAACCGCATCGGCATCTTCGCCCGCCGCCCGGCGCCGCTGCAGGTGTCCTTCCTGGGCTTCCCAGGCACCACGGGCGCGAGCTTCCTCGACTACGTGGTCGGCGACCCCACGGTGACGCCGCTGGCGCATGCCGCGCACTACACCGAGAAGATCGCGCAGATGCCTGTGTGCTACCAGCCCAATGACCGCCAGCGCCCGCTGCCGCTGCCCACGCCGCGCGAGCTGTGCGACCTGCCGCGTGACGCGCTGGTGCTGTGCGGCTTCAACCAGGCCTACAAGATCTCGCCCGAAGTGCTGGACGTCTGGTGCGGCCTGCTGCGCGATCTGCCGCAGGCCGTGCTGTGGCTGCTGGACTGGCATCCCCAGGCCCGGCCCAACCTGACGCGCGAGCTGCAGGCGCGCGGCATCGGCGACGACCGCGTGATCTGGGCGCCCAAGATGACCCTGGCCGATCACATCACCCGCCTGGCGCGGGCCGACATTTTCCTGGACGCCTGGCCCTACAACGCCCATACCACCGCCAGCGATGCACTGTGGGCCGGTGTGCCGGTGGTCACCTTCGCCGGCAAGAGCTTCGCCTCGCGCGTGGCCTCAAGCCTGGTGGCCGCCGCCGGCGTGCCGGAGCTGGCCTGCGCCGACCTGGAGGGCTATCGCCAGCGGGTGATGGAGCTCGCTGCAGATCCGGCGCGCCGGCGCGCGCTCAGCGAGCGCCTGATCGCCAACCGCCAGACCGCGCCGCTGTTTGACGGCGAGCGCTACGCCCGCGACTTCGAGGCGCTGCTGCTGCGCATGCTGGATCGCCAGCAGCAGGGCCTGCCGGCCGATCACCTGCCGGCGCAAGCCCACTGAGCCGAACCAGCCGACCGATCCCACCGGGAGCCTTCGACATGAGCCGTGTGCAGCGCCTGGCCTCGCGCGTCGTCGTCGTGACGCCCTACTACCAGGAGCCTCCCGATTGGCTGCAGCGCTGCATCGACAGCGTGCGCGGTCAGACCGTGCCCTGCGAGCACATCGTGGTCGCTGACGGCCATGCGCAGGACTGGGTGGACCGCGCCGGCGTGCGCCACATCCGGCTGGACCGCAGCCACGGCGACTACGGCAACACGCCCCGCGCCATCGGCGCCCTGCTGGCGGTCAGCGAGGGCGCCACCGCCATCGCCTTCCTGGATGGGGACAACTGGTTCGAGCCGGACCACATCCAGGCCTGCCTGGAGGCCGCTGCCCAGCACGAGGCCACCGACTTCGTGGGCAGCTACCGCCACCTGGTGCGCGCCGACGGCAGCCGGCTGCCGGTGGAGTCCACCGAGGACATCGGCGGCAAGCACATCGACACCAACTGCTTCGTACTGTTGCCCGGGGCCTATCACGCCGTGGCCCGCTGGGCCACGATGCCCAAGCCGATGGCGCTGTACGGCGACCGCATCTTCCTCGCCGGCCTGAACCGCGAAGGCCTCAAGGGCATGCATACCGGCCGCAAGACGGTCAACTACCTCTGCACCTGGCAGAGCTTCTTCCACGCCGCCGGCGAGACGCCGCCGCCCTATGCCAAGCCGTCGCTCAGCCCTGAAGGGATGCAGCGCTGGGTCAAGGGCCTGTCGCCGCGCGAGCAACAAGTGGCCTCGCGGCTGGCGGCCGTGCAGGTGGCGTGACGCCGCTCGCGATTCCGACACGAGAGAGCACCGACATGATCGCAACCCCGATCCCCGCGCCCAGCACCACCTGGGCCACGCCCGACGCCGGGCAGGTCGACGTCCTGCTGCAGCGCTGGATCGACGGCCCCTCACTGGAGGAGCGGCTCATGGCCCTCTTCGGCATGGTGGGCCGCAAGATCTCCAGCGACCAGGCCGTGGCGCTGTGGCACAAGCTGATGACCCGCTGTGCCGACCGCATGAGCCCCGGCGTGGCCGAGCAGGTCAAGCGCCAGCTCATCATGCTGGCCCCGGAGATGAAGGTGGCCGACCAGTGCTTCCAGGAGCTGCTGACCGCCCGCCGCCGCACCGAGCCGGCGCCGCCCATCGTCTTCATGATCACCAGCTGCCTGCGCTACCTGGACAAGGCGCGCAAGGTGCAGGCCACCTTGCAGGCGCTGGGCGCGCATGCCCGCATCGTCATCGGCGACCCGTCGCTGCCGGCCGCGGTGGAGGACGGCGACGTCACCCGCCTGCCGGTGCCCGACAGCTACGAGGCGCTCACGCTCAAGGTGCTGGAGGGCCTGACCTGGGTGCGCCAGACCTATGGCCCGGTCAACGTGTGCAAGGTCGATGACGACATGACCTTCAACGACGCCTTCGACCCCATCCGCCTGGCCGAGGTGGCCCACAGCCTGCAGTACGCCGGCCAGCGCTGGGGCGGCGTGTGCGACCGGGCGTGGCATCTGGGCAAGACCGCCCGCCCCACGCCCATCTACGCCCGCCGCCAGCGCTGCATGTTCGCCTACGGCCCCATGTACCTGCTTGGCGCCCGAGCGGTGGACCACCTGGTGCGCATCTGGACGCACTTCCCCGGCGAGGTCGAGGGCCGCTTCTACGAGGACCGCGCCATCGGCGAGCTGCTGGCCGAGGCCGGCATCCCGCTCAAGCCCTATCCCATCGCCCGCATGGGCGCCGAGACCGAGCAGGCCGAGCGCCTCATCGGCGCAGCCGAGTGATGACCTCATGAAAGAACCCGAGATGAACGGCATGACGACCTTCGAGCTTGGCCGGTCGGTGACCTCGGCCACGCGCCGCGTGATCCACACCTTCGACATCTTCGACACGTTGATCGCGCGCCGCTGCATCGAGGCCCACGCCGTCTTCGACGAAGTGGAGTCCCGCTGCGGCGTGGCCGGCTTTGCCGCCGCGCGCAAGGAGGCCGAGCGTCGCGTCTACCACCGTGAATACACCATCGCCGACATCTACAGCGGCGTGCGCGAGCTGCTCAAGCTGAGCGAAGAGCAGACCGAGCAGCTGCTGCACACCGAGGTGATGGTGGAGCTGGAGAACGTCATCCCGGTGGCAGGCATGCAGCGCAAGCTGACGCAGGAGTCAGTGCTGATCACCGACATGTACCTACCGGTGCCCGTGATCCGTGAGCTGCTGGCCCGTGCGGGCATCCAGCGCGAGCTGCCCATCCTCATCAGCTCCCACGGCAAGTCCAGCGGCGCCACCTGGCGCTACTTCGCCGAGCAGGGCATCCAGTGCATCCACCACGGCGACAACGAGCACAGCGACGTGCTCAACGCCCGCCAGGCCGGCATGCGCGCGCGCTTCACACCGGCCACCCGGCCCACCGACTTCGAGGCGCTGCTGATCCAGCGCGGCGCGGTGCACGCTGCCCGCGCCCTGCGCGCCGCGCGGCTGCAGGTGGATCCGGACGGCCTGCCCGAGTGGCTGCTGCGCCTGCAGCTCAACCTGAACCTGCCCTTCCTGCTGGTCAGCGTGCTGGACCTGCTCAGCGAGGTGCGCGAGCACGGCATCGAGCGCGTGCTCTTCGCCTCGCGCGACGGCCGCCACCTGCAGGCCGCCTTCCTCGCACTGCGCGACAAGTTCGACGACCTGCTGGGCGTGGAGGCGCGCTACTGGTTCACCTCGCGCGTGGCCCGCACCCGCGGCTCGCATGACTACGTGCGCTACTGCGAGCAGATGTTCGAGGGCCGCACGGCCATCGTCGACCTGTGCGGCACCGGGGCCTCCATCACCAAGCTGCTGCGCGACCTCGGCCTGGACCACCAGCAGTTCCTCGTCTACCTGGCACAGCAGGTCAGCGACCGCGACTACAGCAACCGCATGGCCCAGGGCTACGGCCTGGGCACGGCCGACGACCTGATCCCCGTGCGCAGCGCGTTTGACACCGCCAGCTACATCAACAACGCGCTGATCGAGGAGCTCAACTACGTGCCCGAAGGCATGGTGCGCGACGTCATGCTCACGCCCTCCGGCGTGCTGCCGGTGCGCGATGCGGTGGACTTCGAAGGCGAGGCGCTCAGGCTGGTCATGCAGCAAAACGAGCTGCTGACGCGCTACTTCAACGTGCTGTCTGCCGAGCTCACGCCCGAGGCGCTGGGCGAGCTGATCGCCGCCGTGCCGGCCATCCACGAATGGATGCTGCTGCATGCCTACAACCTCAAGGGCGAGCTGGAGATGCTGCGCCGCACCCTGGGCGTGGACGACATGAGCAACGAGGCCTTCACGCAGAACGACCTGTTCCGCTGATGCCCAAGGCCGGACCCCGCAGCGGAGCAATGCAGAGATGACGATGGACAACCCGTGGATCACGCAGGCGTGCGAGCAGCATGACGTGCCGCCCAACCGGCTGGACACCCATCTGCAGGAGCAGTACGGGCAGCTCGGCGAGGACCTGGTGCTCGATGCCCTGCTCAAGTCCTACTTCCATCGACATGGCCTGGAGCCGGACCGCATCCGCTACCTGGAGATCGGCGCCAACCATCCGGTGCAGACCAGCAACACCTACCTCTTCCACAACAAGTGGGGCGGCAAGGGCATCCTGGTCGAGGCCAATGCGGCCCTGGTGCCGGCGCTCAAGCGCGTGCGCACCCGTGACGTGGTGCTCAACTACGCCGTCGTGCCGGCGGGCCAAGAGGGCATGGTCACGCTCAACGTGGCCGAGAACCCCGAGCTGAGCTCGCTGGACAAGGCGCACGTCGAATCCTTCGGCGAGATCGGCGGCGTGGCCGGCACCCGCGAGGTCGAGGCGCTGACCCTGGACGAGCTGCTGGACAACTGCTTCCCCGAGGGGCTGCACCTGATGTCGATCGACATCGAGGGGCTGGACCTGCCGGTGCTGGAAGGCGCGGCCTTCAGGCGGCGCCCGGTGTTCATCGTCGCCGAGCCGTCGCGCCACTACTTCGACGACGCGGAGCAGAGCTTCGCCCGCGTGCTCACCCAGCAGCGTTACGTCGAGGTGGCGCGCACCGACTTCAACATCATCTACCTGGACCGCGCGGTGGGCCTGGACGGCTGACCGCCCGGACGCCGCCCGCCCTCCCTGCCGCCATGTCCGACGATTCCTTGCGCCACCCGCACGCCGCCTTCGACGAGGCTGCCTACGCCGAGCTGTCGGCCCCGCTGAAGGAGCCCGTCGCCTGGCGGGCCGTCGATCCCAGGACCGAGGTCTACGGCTTCCCGTCCGGCCACGTCTGGGCCGAGCTGCCAGGCGGCCACAAGTGGCTGCACTACTTCTCGGTCTATGACGGCGAGTTCGCGCACCTGCGCGGCACCGATTGCCGCGTGCTCGAGATCGGCGTCTACAAGGGCGCCTCGCTGCAGCTGTAGAAGCGCTACTTCGGCGCGGCCAGCACCATCGTCGGCGTGGACGTCGATGCCGGCTGCGCCGCGCATGCCGACGAGGCGCAGGGCATCCACGTGCGCATCGGCTCGCAGGCCGACACGGCCTTCCTGCAGTCGGTCGTGGAGGAGTTCGGTCCCTTCGACCTGGTCATCGACGACGGCAGCCATTGCTCCTCGCATCAGATCGCATCGTTCAACGCGCTCTTCGGCGGCGGGCTCAAGCAGGGCGGCCTGTACTTCGTCGAGGACCTGGAATGCGTCTACTGGGGCCATCGCACGGGCCAGCTCGATCAGCCGGTGTCCTCGATGGACTTCTTCAAGATGCTGGTGGACATGCAGCACCAGGTCTTCCGCGATCGCCGTTACGAAGACTTCGCGCTGCACGTGCCGGGCCACCTGCGCCAGGCCAGCGTGGAGCGCATCAGCACGCTGCTGCAGCGCGTGTCCTTCTACCGCGGCTGCGTCGCCGTGAAGAAGGCGGCGGTGGCCTTCCCGCAGGCCCTGCACATCTGAGCGCCGGCATGGCGGCGCCGGCCGCGTCAGAACAGCGTCTGCCCCGTCAGCCGCTCATGCTCGCGGATCGCAAACCGGTCCGTCATGCCCGCGATGTAGTCCGCGATCGCCCGCTCGCGCTGCGGCGCCTGGCCGTAGGCCGCGGGCATCTCGCCGGGTGAGGCACGGTAGGCCTCGAACAGCTCGCGCACCACGCGCTTGCCGCGGCTGGTGGTGTCCACCACCTGCGGGTGCCGGTAGAGGTTGGCAAAGAGGAAGCGCTTCAGGTCCCGGCTGGCGTCGCGCATGGCGTCGGAGAAGCGCAGCAGCGGCGGGCAACGCCGCGCCGCGTCGGCATCGGCCGGCTGGTACTGGCGCAGCATGGCCTGCGTGGCGTCGATCACGTCGTAGACCTGCTGCGACAGCATGCGGCGGATGGCCTCGAAGAGCAGCCGCCGGCCGGCCAGCTGCGGGTGCTCGGCCAGGGCCTCGTCGTGGTAGCGGGCGAACAGCGGCACCTCGCGCATCTGCGCCAGCGTCAGCAGCCCGCTGCGCACGCCGTCGTCGATGTCGTGCGCGTTGTAGGCGATGGCATCGGCCAGGTTGGCCAGCTGCGCCTCCAGCGAGGGCTGCGTGCCGTCCAGGAAGCGCCGGGCCACGCCGCCGGGCTCGCGCGCCTCGATCAGCTCGGCATGGCGCCGCGAGCAGTGCTTGAGGATGCCCTCGCGCGTCTCGAAGCACAGGTTCAGCCCGTTCCACTCGGGGTAGCGCTCTTCCAGCTCATCCACCACCGCCAGCGACTGCAGGTTGTGCTCGAAGCCGCCGTGCTCGGCCATGCACTCGTGCAGCGCGTCCTGCCCGGCGTGGCCGAAGGGCGTGTGGCCCAGGTCGTGGGCCAAGGCGATGGCCTCCACCAGATCCTCGTTCAGCCCCAGCGAGCGCGCGATGGAGCGCCCGAGCTGCGCCACCTCCAGCGAATGGGTCAGCCGCGTGCGGAAGAGGTCGCCCTCATGGTTGAGGAAGACCTGCGTCTTGTAGACCAGCCGCCGGAAGGCCGTGCTGTGCACGATGCGGTCGCGGTCGCGCTGGAAGGCATTGCGCGTGGGCGCGGGCGGCTCGGGGTGGCGCCGGCCACGGCTCCTGGCCGGGTCGCTGGCATAGGGCGCCAGAAGCGGGGTGGCGCTGGTCATGACAGCTGGCGCCAGACGCGGCCCATCGAGGCGATGGCGGCGCGGTGCATCGTGGCAGCGTGCACGGCGGCTCAGCCCGTGTGCGCCGCGATCACCTCGCGCACCAGCGCATCCGGCGCCGGGCGCACGCCCGCGCGGCCGAGCTGCTCGATGACGACGAAGCGGATCTCGCCCGCCTCGCTCTTCTTGTCCAGCCGCATCAGCTCGATGTAGCGGTCCGCGCCCAGGGCCGGGCCCACCACCGGCAGCCTGGCGCGCTCGATCAGCCGCGTGAGCCGCTGCGCCGTGGCCGCATCGATCAGGCCCAGGCGGGCCGACAGATCAGCAGCCATCACCATGCCGCAGCCCACGGCCTCGCCGTGCAGCCACTCGCCATAGCCCAGGCCGGCCTCGATGGCATGGCCGAAGGTGTGGCCGAAGTTGAGGATGGCGCGCAGCCCGGATTCGCGCTCATCGGCGCCGACCACCTGGGCCTTGATCTCGCACGAGCGGCGGATGGCATGCGTGAGTGCTGCGCGGTCGCGGGCCAGCAGCGCGTCCATGTGCGCCTCCAGCCAGTCCAGCAGCGCGGCATCGGCGATCGGCGCGTACTTGATCACCTCGGCCAGGCCGGCGCTCAGCTCGCGCTCGGGCAGCGTCTGCAGCGTGTCGAGGTCGCAGACGACGACTTGCGGCTGGTAGAACGCGCCGATCATGTTCTTGCCCAGCGGGTGGTTGACGGCGGTCTTGCCGCCCACCGACGAATCCACTTGGGCCAGCAGCGTGGTCGGCACCTGCACGAAGGGCACGCCGCGCATATAGCAGGCCGCGGCAAAGCCGGTCATGTCGCCGATCACGCCGCCACCCAGCGCATACAGCACTGTCTTGCGGTCACAGCCGTGGCCCAGCAGCGCATCGAAGATGCGGTTGAGCGTCTGCCAGTCCTTGTATTCCTCACCGTCCGGCAGATGCACCTCCAGCACCTCGCGGTGACGCTGCGACAGCGCTGCATGCAGCTGCGCCGCATACAGCGGCCCGACGGTGGTGTTGGTGACGATCAGCGCCGTGGCCGACTTCGGCACCGCCGCGTAGCTCTCCAGGCTGTCGAACAGCCCGCCCCCGATCAGGATGTCGTAGCTGCGATCGCCCAGGTCGATGTGGACGGTGGAGGAGGGATTGCTGCTCATCGGGCCCGGTCGTCAACAAAAGGCCCGGGTGCCCGCCCAGGGCGGGCAACGCGACGCCCGCATGGCCGAGATGCCGTCGCGAGCGGGCGGAGGTTGCGCCGAGGAGCGCAGCCGTACTCCAGTACGGCCAGCACCGCAGGCACAAGATCCGCCCGCACAGCAGGCAGATCGGTCATGCGGGGTGACGAGCCTGACCCCGGCACTGAGTCCCCGGTTAGGGCTGCTTCGTTCCCGACCTGACCCGGTTGGCCGCTTTCCCATGCGGGGAGGCCCGTCACCGCGCATTGTAGGTGACGAGCCGGGCTGCGCCCCGCCGGATGGCCATCGCCGCACGCCGCGGCGGGCCTTCAGCGCAGCTGCAGCTCGTCCGCGCCGAAGCTCACATTGAGCGGCTCGATCACCACCCGCTTGGGGCCCGCCTCCACGCGCCCGGCCACCATCGCCTCGATGCCCAGGCTGCGCGCCACCTCCACCGTGCGCTCGGCGTCGGCCGCGGCCACATAGAGCGCAAAGCCCGCGCCCATGTTGAGCGTGCCGTAGGCCTCGTGGTCGTCCAGCCTGGCCTGCTGCTGGATGAAGGCCAGCACAGCCGGCACCGCCGGCACGCGGTCGAAGCGATAGGTCAGCTCCGCCGGGTGGCGCATCAGCTTGCGCCAGCCGTGGCCGGTGACGTTGGCACAGTAGTGCGGCGTGATGCCGGCCTTGAACAGCGCCTCGGTCACGGGCGAGTAGAGCACCGTAGGCGCCAGCAGCGCCTCGCCATAGCTCAGGCCGGGCGCGATCTCGGTCAGGTAGCCCTGCGGCAGACGCTCCACCAGCTTGCGCGCCAGGCTCAGGCCGTTGGCGTGGATGCCGCTGGAGGCCAGCAGCACGATGGCATCGCCCGCGGCCAGCTGGTCACCGGTGGACAGCCGCGTCTTGGGGTTGACGATGCCGGTGCACGATGCCGCCAGGTCGATGCGGCCGGCCTCGACGATGCCGGCCAGCGCGGGCGTCTCGCCGCCGCCCCAGGCCACGCCGCAGGTGTCGCAAGCGGCCTTCCAGCCGGCCACCAGGGCTTGCGCACGCTGCGCGTCGCCGAACCAGTCCGAGCCACCCGCGGCCCAGTAGGCCTGCACCACCAGCGGCGTTGCGCCCACGGTGATCAGGTCGTTGACCGCCATCGCGATGGTGTCCTGGGCGATGCCGGCGTAATGGCTCCTGCCCGTGAGCGCCTTCATCTCGTCGGCCACCAGGGCCTTGGAGCCCAGGCACTCGACGATGGACGCCAGGTAGAAGGGCCCCACGTCCACCACATAGGCCGACTCGCCGCGCGAGGCGGTCAGCTCGGTGAAACCATGCGGTGCCAGGTTGGTGGCCGTCGCCGCAGCCGCGCGCTGGGCGGCCACCTTCAGCGGGTCGATCAGGTCGTAGTTGACGCCGGCCTGCTCATAGGTGAGGGCGTCGGCGGGCAGGGCGTCGGTGGGGCGGCGGGACGTCATGGCAGGGCGCAGCGGGCGTGCCGCCGGGTCGGACAATGCAGGGGCGGGATTATCCGGCAGCCGGCTTGCCCGCCCGCCTGGCGCCCCGCGTCCTCACCGCCCGCTTCCTTGCATGATGAACCTGCTGTCCAGCCTGCCCATCCCGCTGCAGACCATCGGCCTGCTCGTCGCCTCCAACGTGTTCATGACGTTCGCCTGGTACGGCCACCTGAAGAACCTGTCGGGCAAGCCGTGGATCGTCGCCGCGCTGGTGAGCTGGGGCATCGCGCTGTTCGAGTACCTGCTGCAGGTGCCGGCCAACCGCATCGGCGCGCAGCAGCTCAACCTGGGCCAGCTCAAGGTGATGCAGGAGGTCATCACGATGAGCGTCTTCGTGCCCTTTGCCGTCTTCTATATGGGCCAGCCGCTGAAGTGGGACTACCTCTGGGCGGCGCTGTGCCTGGTCGGCGCCGCCTACTTCATGTTCCGGGGCTGATCAGGGCAGTGCCTCGGCGGGCTGCTCGGCCTGCGACTCGAAATAGCGCTGGCTGGCAAAGGCAATGGTGGCCATCAGGATGCCTGCGCCCACCATCAACGCGGCCGCCACGCCGATCACCACCGCCCAGCCGCTGCGGTGCTGCGGCCCTGTGGGGTTGAAGCGGGCATTCCACTTCTCGTCGGGCGTCAGGCCCCAGATGATGGCCTGCAGCATGGTGCCGGCCAGCATCAGGCCCAGCAACGGCAGCAGCACCCAGGCCACGCGGTCGTCCTGGCCCAGCTCACGCATGCGCTGCAGGCCCACCAGGCCCAGCAGCGTGGGCCACGGGTGCAGCCAGCCCAGCCGGTCGCCCAGGCCATACAGATAGAAGCGGTGCAGCCCCAGGCTGCCGCCGATCAGCGCCACCCAGGTGGCCAGGGTCTTGGATTTGTAGCCGGGGCTGGGATGCGGCATGGCAGGGCGGTGCGGGCAAAAAGGCGGCGGCACGCGGCAGGCGAATGTGGCCCGGGGCGGCCGGCTGGCGCGCGTGGCTTTGCAGCAAGTGCGCACAGCGTAGGCCGGGGCACTATAATGCCCGGTTCCCGAGACTGGCCTGGCTCTTCGATCAGGCCGCGCGGGCACGCAGGCCCAGGGGCGCCGGCAGGCTGGATCAGCATGCCGCCCTCGATGCCGGCGGGCCGGTTGCGCGGCGGCGGGGCGGGCGCGTATCTGACGGTCCTCGGGAGTGGCGAGCGTGCGTGGCTGCGATTGATGTTGCGGCTGCGCCGATTGTTCCGACCGGCAAGCCCCGCGTGTCTCCCGGGCCGCTGCCGGTCTCGTCGGCCGAGCCGGTGCTTTCATCTGGTCGCCGGTCAGCCCGCAGCGGTTCATCCCGCTGCCCTGCAAAGGAAACACAACATGGTCGTGATCCGACTCTCCCGCGGCGGCTCCAAGAAGCGCCCGTTCTTCAACATCGTCGCTGCCGACTCCCGCGCCCGCCGCGACGGCCGCTTCCTGGAGCGCATCGGCTTCTACAACCCGGTGGCCTCCGGCCAAGCCGAAGGCCTGCGCGTGGCCTTCGACCGCCTGCAGCACTGGACGAGCAACGGCGCGCAGATGTCGCCCACCGTTGCCCGCCTGGTCAAGCAGGCCCAGGCTGCCGCCACGCCGGCCGCCGCCTGATCCCACAGGCCGCCCTGCCGCCTGCCGTGCCGGTCGTCATCTGATGGCCGCGCCGGCCGCGCCCAGACTGCGCCGCAGCCGCCCCACCGGGTGCCTGCGGCGCGATGCATTGCGGGTGGTCGCCTGCTGCTGCCGTGCGCAACATCAGCAACATCAATATGGATGATTCCGCAGCCGCGTGGCCGGATGACGCGATCGAGGTCGGCCGCGTCATCGACGCCTGGGGCGTCAAGGGCTGGATCAAGGTCCAGCCATTTTCCGCCGACCCGCAGGCGTTGTTCTCCACCAAGCGCTGGTTCATCAAGGCGCCGGAGCAGCCGCGTGCGCCGGGCGCCGTGCCGCTACCGCAGCTGCTCAAGGTCATCCAGGCCCGCGAACACGGCGAAGGTATCGTCGCCGCGGTGCAGGAGGTGGCCGACCGCAGCGCCGCCGAGGCGCTCAAGGGCGCGCGGGTGTTCGTCTCGCGCGCCAGTTTTCCCACGGCCGAGGCCGACGAGTACTACTGGGTTGACCTGATCGGCCTGGATGTGGTCAACCGCGACGGTGTCGCCCTGGGGCGGGTGGCCGATCTGCTGGACACCGGAGCGCATGCCGTGCTGCGCATCGAGGACGTGTCGGGCGGCGAGCCGGTCGAGCGCATGGTGCCCTTCGTTGCTGCCTACATCGACCAGGTTGACCTGCCCGGCCGCCGCATCACGGTGGACTGGTCGGCCGACTGGGATTGAGCCCCGAGCCTCGTCCGGGGCTGGGAGCCCGGCGCCCATACTGCTGGCCATGCGCTTTGACGTCATCACGCTCTTTCCGGAGCTGTTCGGCCCCTTCCTGACGACCGGCGTCACCCGTCGGGCGTTCGAAGGGCCGGCGGCCTGCATGAAGCTGCGCCTGTGGCCGCTGCGCGAGCATGCGGACGACGCTTACCGCCGCGTCGATGACCGCCCCTATGGCGGCGGCCCTGGCATGGTCATGCTTGTGGAGCCGTTGAGCCGCGCGCTGCAGGCGGTGCGCGCCGAGCAGGAGCAGGGCGGGTTGCCGCGCACGCCGGTCGTCCTCTTCAGCCCGGCCGGCGCGCCGCTGACCCAGGCGCGCGTGCGGCAGCTGGCGGCGGGCCCCGGCGCGGTACTGGTCTGTGGCCGCTACGAGGGCCTGGACCAGCGCTTCATCGACCGCCACGTGGACGAAGAAATCAGCCTTGGCGACTTCGTGCTCTCCGGTGGCGAGCTGCCGGCGCTGGCGCTGATCGACGCGGTGGCCCGGCTGCAGCCGGGCGTGCTCAACGACGCACAGTCGCACGAGCAGGACAGCTTCTCCGAAGGGCTGCTGGACTGCCCGCACTACAGCCGGCCCGAGGTGCACGAGGGAGAGGCGGTACCGCCAGTGCTGATGTCGGGCCACCATGCGGCGATCGCCCGCTGGCGGCGCGAGCGGCAGCTGGAGGCCACATGGCGCCGCCGGCCGGAGCTGATCCGCGCTGCCCGCGATCGTGGGGAACTCACACCCGCCGATGAGCGTTTCCTGGCCGGGCTGCAGCTATAATGGCCGGTTTTCTTTCGTCACCCGATCCTCTGCCTGGCCGGACAACATCCATATCGAGCGCCACGGCACGATCACAAGGAGCCTCATGATGAGCAACCTCATCCAGCAGCTGGAACAAGAAGAGATCGCCCGCCTGGGCAAGACCATCCCCGAGTTCGCCCCCGGTGACACGGTGATCGTCAACGTCAACGTGGTGGAAGGCAACCGCAAGCGCGTGCAGGCCTACGAAGGCGTGGTCATCGCCCGGCGCAACCGTGGCCTCAACAGCAGCTTCATCGTGCGCAAGATCTCCAGCGGCGAAGGCGTGGAGCGCACGTTCCAGCTCTACAGCCCGCTGATTGCCTCCATCGAGGTCAAGCGCCGCGGCGATGTGCGCCGTGCCAAGCTCTACTACCTGCGCCAGCGCAGCGGCAAGTCGGCCCGCATCAAGGAAAAGCTCGCCTGAGCGCAGCGAAGCCACGGCGCATGCCGTGGTGGTTTGCGCAGCAAACCCAGAGAGCTGCCGGCATCGGGCCAAAAGCTCGCCTGAGCGCAGCGAAGCCACGGCGCATGCCGTGGTGGTTTGCCGAGCAAGCCGCAGAGCAGCCGGCGCGGCCAGAAGCTGGGTCCCGACTGCCTCCCGACCGCCGTTGCGCGCTGCGCCCCGGCGGTTTTTCTTTTTTCCAATGCTCCTCTGCATCCATGGCCGTGCCGTTCGATCCGCAGTTGGCGCCTCTGCTCGGGGCCGATGGCCATCTGCCTGCCGTCGCCTCGGACCGGCTCACGCCCGCCTCCCTGCGCCAGCGCTTCCGCTCGCTGCCGACCTGGGAGCCGGAGATCGCGGTCGAGCGTTTCCTGCAGCAGGGCGACCCGCTACCCGCATCGGTGCTGGTGCCGCTGGTGATGCGCGACGCGCCCACCGTGCTGCTGACCCGCCGCATGCCGCATCTGCGAGCGCACGCAGGGCAGATCAGCTTCCCAGGGGGGCGGGTGGAGGCGGCGGACCCGGACCCGGTGCACACCGCGCTGCGCGAGGCGCACGAAGAGGTCGGGCTGCCCGGTGAGCAGGTGGAGGTAATCGGCGCGCTGCCGACCTACACCACGGGCACCGGCTTCGTCGTCACGCCGGTGGTGGGGCTGGTGGAGCCGGACCTCAGCCTGCGGCCCGACCCGGCCGAGGTTGAGGAGATCTTCGAAGTGCCGCTGTCCTTCCTGATGACGCCCGCTCACCACCAGCGCCGGGGCATTGCCGTGGGTGGGCGGCAGCTGGAGTTCTTCGCCATGCCGTGGCGGCCGGGGCCTACTGTGGCGCGCGAGTACTTCATCTGGGGCGCTACGGCGGCGATGCTGCGCAACCTGTATCGCTTCCTGGCCGCCTGAGGCGACGCCGCCGCTATGATTTGCCGCATGATGGTCTTGCCGGGCGGCCCCCAGTCGATGCGCGCATCCGGCGCGGCGGGCGCGCAGGGCGCAGGGATGCGCCGATGAGTTTCTTTGCCGTGCTGTTCGCGCTGATGATCGAGCAGCTCAAGCCGCTGCCGCAGAACAACGCCGTGCACCGCTCGCTGACCAGCTGGCTGCGCTGGGCCGGGCGCAACTTCGACGCCGGCCAGCCCCATCACGCCTGGGTGGTGTGGGGCATGACGGTCATCGTGCCGGCCATCGTGGCAGCGCTGGTCTACCGCGGTATCGCCAGCTACAGCCTGCTGCTCGCCCTGGTGTGGGACGTGGCCGTGTTGTATGCGACGCTGGGCTTCCGCCAGTTCAGCCACCACTTCACGCAGATCCGCGATGCGCTGGAGGCGGGGCAGGAGAACGAGGCCCGGCGCCTGCTGGCGCAGTGGCGGCACGTGGATGCGAGCGATCTGCCGCGCAACGAGCTGCTGCGCCAGGTGATCGAGCATTCGCTGATCGCGGCGCACCGCTATGTGTTCGGCGCGTTCTTCTGGTTCGTGATCGGCTCGGCCGTGGGCCTGGGGCCACTGGGTGCGGTGCTCTACCGCATGGCGGAGTTCTCGTCGCGCTACTGGGCCTACAAGAGCCGGGTGACGGGGGAGCCGACCAACGAAGGGCTGATGCGGCTGTCGCAGCAGCTGTTCGCCGCGCTGGACCACGCGCCGGCGCGGCTGACGGCCTTTGGCTTCGCGGTGGTGGGCAATTTCGAGGACGCGATTGACTCCTGGCGGCGCTGCGCCGGGCTGTGGAGCGGTGTCAACGAGGGCATCGTGCTGGCCTCGGCCGCCGGGGCGGTGGGTGTGCAGCTGGGTGGCAACCCGGCCCCCGCGCTGGCGGTGGACCGCAGCAAGACCTTCAGCGGTGAGGGCCAGACCGATACGACCGCCTCAGAAGGCAGCACGCCCGGCGCGGTGCCGCAGCCGGGCCACCTGCGCAGCGTGGTCGGGCTGATCTGGCGCTCGGTGGTGCTGTGGATGCTGCTGCTGGCGCTGCTGTCGCTGGCGAATCTGGTGGGGTGATCCGGCCCCGCTGGCGCAGCGCGCTGTCGGCGGTGGCTGGCTGCGGGCGGAAAGGGCTGCTGTGTGCACTCAGTCCTTGGCGGTGTAGGCCTGGGCTTTGGTGAGCCAGTCGGCCAGGGCGTCGTAGAGATCCGTCTGGCTGAAAGAGCAGCTTTCTTCGCTGAAAAGGGCGCTGGATTCGAGCTGGCTGAGGATGCGCTCCAGCACCTCGCCGTAGCGCGGCGGCAGGGCGCTCGCTGCGGTTGCCGAGCGAAAACGCGCGGCCAGAGCCGGGATGTCGATGCGGCCGGCGCGGGCGTCGGCGAGCACGGTGTCCAGGGCCGCGAGCGACGATGCGGCGCCGGGCGCGGCGGGCTCACCAGCGGGGTTGGCTGAGTTCGGCATGCAGGTCGGCGTAGAGCTTGAGGCGGTGGGCACTGATGGCGCCGGCGTCGGCGGCTGAGCGCACGGCGCAGCCGGGCTCGTGCAGATGGGTGCAATTGTGGAAGCGGCACTGGCCGATGTAGTGGGCCAGGTCCGGCATGTGGCGGGCCAGGTCGGCCACCGGGATGTGATGCAGGCCGAATTCCTGGAAGCCTGGGGAGTCGATGAGCGCGGTGCCGGCATCGCCTTCCGCACCGTCCAGCCAATACCACTGCGTGGTGGTGGTGGTGTGGCGGCCGGAGTTGAGCGCCTCGGAGATGGCGCCGACCTCGGCCCGGGCATGCGGGGCCAGGGTGTTGATGAGCGTGCTCTTGCCGGCCCCCGACGGGCCCAGCACCAAGCTGGCGCGGCCGTGCAGCCGGGGCAGCAGCAGGGCCTGCGTGTCGTCCGGCGTGCCGCGCAGCGAGCACTCCAGCACCGCCAGGCCCATGGCGCGGTAGGGCGCCAGGCGCTGGCGGGCGGTGTCGGCGCCGGGCAGGTCCACCTTGTTGAGCACGATGGTGGCCGGGATGCCGGCAGCATCGGCTGCGATCAGCGCCCGGGTGAGCTGCATCTCGCTGAAGACCGGCTCCACGGCGATCCATACCAGCAGCTGATCCAGGTTGGCGGCAAAGGACTTGCTGCGCCACTCGTCCTGGCGGAAGAACAGGTTACGCCGCGGCTCGATTTGCTCGATGACGCCTTCGTCGCCAGTGGTGCGCCAGCGCACGCGGTCGCCCACCACCACGTCGCTCTTCTTGCCGCGCGGATGGCAGATCAGGCGCGTGCGCTCCGGTGTCTCGACGATGCAGTGGCGGCCGTGAGTGGCGACGACCAGGCCGGCCTGCAGGCTGGCGTCGTGGTCCAGCCGCGGCTCGGCGCGGTCGAAGCGGCGTGCGCGGCTGCTCAAGGTGCGGCGCCGTCGGTCATCGGCAGCGCATCGATGCGTGCGGCGCAGATGAAGTCGTTGAGCGTGAGACCGCCGACGGAATGGGTGCTCAGCCGCACGGTGCACTGGCCATAGCGCACGTGCAGCTCGGGATGGTGGTCCTCATGGTGGGCGATGCTGGCCACCGCGTTCACGAAGGCCATCGTGTGGTGGAAGTCGGCAAAGTGCAGCGTGCGCTGCAAGGCGCCGTCGACCACATGCCACTGCGGCACGCGGGTCAGCAGCGCGGTCAGCTCGGCGCCGCCTAGCGGGGCGCCGGTGATCGGGCGGCAGTGCTGCTGCAGCAGGTCGGTCATGGCGGTCCGATCAGGCCGGCTGCATGGCCGCCAGCCGCTCGGTGGCCGGCGGGTGCGAGTAGTAGAAGCGCACGTAGACCGGGTCGGGGGTCAGCGTGGAGGCGTTGTCCTCGTAGAGCTTGAGCAGCGCGCCGGCCAGGTCGCGGCCGCTGGCCTGGGCACAGGCGTAGGCATCGGCCTGGTATTCATGCCGGCGCGACAGGCTGGCAAAGACCGGCGAGACGAAGAACGCGAACACCGGGCCCGCCATGACGAACAGCAGCAGGGCCAGCGCATCGTTGGGTGCGGCCAGGTTGGGCTGCACGCCCAGGCCGGCGTAGAACCAGGCCTGGCCAGACAGCCAGCCGAGCAGCGCGAAGGCGGCCAGGCTGAGCGCGAACAGCGCGAGCATGCGCTTCATCACGTGGCGGTGGCGGAAGTGGCCCAGCTCGTGCGCGAGAACGGCCTCGACCTCGCCGGGCGACAGGGTCTTGAGCAGGGTGTCGAAGAAGACCACGCGCTTGGCCGAGCCGAAGCCGGTGAAGTAGGCGTTGGCATGGGCCGAGCGGCGCGAGCCGTCCATCACGAACAGCCCCTTGGCCTGGAAGCCGCAGCGCTGCATCAGCGACTCCACGCGCTGCTTGAGCTGTGGATCCTGCAGCGGCTCGAAGCGGTTGAACAGGGGCGCGATGACCGTGGGGAAAAGCCATTGGATCAGCAGCATGAAGCCCACCCAGGCGCCCCAGGCCCACAGCCACCACAGGCTGCCGGCCGCGCCCATCAGCCACAGCACCAGGGCGGCGATGGGCAGGCCCAGCACGGCGGCCAGCACCACGCCCTTGAGCAGGTCGGCCGCGAACAGGCCGGGCGTCATGCGGTTGAAGCCGTGGCGCTGCTCCAGGCCGAAGGTGTGCCAGGCCGAGAATGGCAGGTCGATCAGGCCGCCGATGAGCGCAAAGGCGGCGATCAGGCACAACTGGTAGCCCAGCGGGCCGAGCGCCGGCAGCGTGGCGTCGCGCAACGCGGCGTTGAGCGCGTCCAGCCCGCCCAGCAGCGTCCAGCCCAGCAGCACGGCGGCTTCGACGGCCAGCATGACCAGGCCGAAGCGCAGCTTGGCCAGGGTGTAGCCGGCGGCGCGCTGGTGGGCGGCCAGGCTGACCGTCTGCGCGAAGGCCGGCGGCACCGCATGGCGGTGGCGGGCCACATGCCGCGCCTGGCGGGTGGACAGCCACAGCCGGGTGAGCAGCGAGGCGACGAGCACCGCCGCGAAGACCAGCGTGAGCAACAGGGTCGGGAGGCTGGATTGCATGAGGCAGGCAGTGTAGGCCGTGGCCGACAATGCACGGCCCGGCCGGGCGCCAAGTCCGCAATGCCCGTCCGCCTTCATCCGCGTTCATCCGCCTTCATCGACCCCCTTCCAGACCGCGCCTGCCATGACCGACGCCCCCACTCTTGCGCCCAGCGACCAGAACCTGATCTGGATCGACCTGGAGATGACGGGCCTGAAGCCCGAGAGCGACCGCATCATCGAGATCGCCGTGGTCGTCACCGACCCGCAGCTCACCGTGCGCGTGGAGGGCCCGGTGTTCGCCGTGCACCAGAGCGACGCCGTGCTCGACGGCATGGACGCCTGGAACAAGGGCACGCACGGCAAGTCGGGCCTGACTGAGCGCGTGCGCGCCTCCACGATGGACGAGGCCGCGTGCGAGGAGCAGGTGATCGCCTTCCTGAAGAGGCACGTGCCGGCCGGCAAGTCGCCGATGTGCGGCAACAGCATCTGCCAGGACCGCCGCTTCCTGGCCAACTACATGCCGAAGCTGGAGGCCTTCTTCCACTACCGCAACCTGGATGTGAGCACGCTCAAGGAGTTGGCCCGCCGCTGGCGGCCGGAGTTGATGGACGGCTTCAAGAAGCAGCAGGCGCACACCGCGCTGGCCGACATCCACGAGTCGATCGACGAGCTGATCTACTGGCGCGAGCACTTCCTGAAGGCGCAGGCGGCTTGATGCGGCCCGCAGAGGGTGTCGGCCCAGTCTCCGCAGCGTCATCGCCGGCGGCAGAGGCGTCGGGTGCCCCCAACCGCTTCGACGGCCTTGACGGCGCCGGGCCGGCGATCACTCCCCGTCAGCCCGGGTAGGCCGCGGCCCACTGCTGCCGCAGCCCGGCCAGCACTGCTGTCAGCGTGCCCGTCGGGGGCGCCAGATCCAGGGCATAGGCGGCGCGGGCCACGGCGCGGACCGGGTCGGGCAGGTCGAGTGGCTGGGCGCCGTTCTGCTTGGAGAGCTTCTCGCCATTGGCACCCCACACCAGCGGCGTGTGCAGGTAGGCGGGCGTGGGCAGGCCGAGCTGGCGCTGCAGCCAGATCTGGCGCGGCGTGTTGTCGGCCAGGTCTTCGCCGCGCACCACGTGGGTGATGCCCTGTGCTGCGTCGTCCACCACGACGGCCAGTTGGTAGGCCCACAGCCCGTCGGCGCGCTTGAGGATGAAGTCGCCGACCTCGCGGCCCAGGTGCTGACGCTGCGCACCCAGCCGGCGGTCCTGCCAATCGATCCAGCCGGCATCGTCGTCGGGCACGCGCAGTCGCCAGGCGCGCGCGGGCCGGCCGCGCAGGCCGCCGCGCTCGGGCCGGCAGGTGCCGGGGTAGACCCGATCGGCATGGCGCAGCAGCGGGCGGCCCTGCTCGGCCAGCGCGCGCTCGATGTCCGCGCGTGTACAGGCACAGGGGTAGGCCACGCCGGCGGCCACCAGGTGGTCCAGCGCGGCCTGGTAGAGCGCGCCGCGGCGGCTCTGCCACACCGGCTCCTCGTCCGGCACGAGGCCGCAGCGGGCGAGCTGGTCCAGGATGAGCCGATCCGCGCCGGGCACGCAGCGCGGGCCGTCGACGTCCTCGATGCGCACCAGCCAGCGGCCGCCGTGGGCGCGGGCGTCCAGCCAGCTGGCCAGGGCGGCGACCAGCGAGCCGGCATGCAGCAGGCCCGTGGGGGAAGGGGCGAAGCGGCCGGTGTACATCGCAGCGGGGCGCTAGAGCACCAGCCCCTCGTGCTGCTCCAGCAGCGCGCGGCGGGTGGCCGGGCGCTCCAGTTGCTGCAGCCACCAGTCCAGGGCCCGGCCGCGCTGCGGGCCGGCCTGGCGCCAGACGTAGCTCAGGCTGACCAGCCTTGGCGGCTGGTCCACCGGCAGCTGCAGCAGCCGGCCGGCCTGCACGTGGCGGCGCACCAGCGGCTCGGGCAGGAAGCCACAGCCCAGGCCGCGCATCAGGGCCTCGAGCTTGGCGGCCATGGACGGCAGCGTCAGCACGTCCTGCCCCGGCAGCACGCCCACCGTCACCGGCTGCACGGAGCGCGCGGTGTCCGCCACGGCGACGACGCGATGGAGCGCCAGCGTGGCCGCCGACAGCGGCTGCGGCGCGTGGGCCAGCGGGTGGTGTGGCGCCACGACGAGCACGAAGCTGAGCTCGCCCAGCGACGCCGACTGCAGGTCGGCCGACGGGCTGCTGCCCAGCCGGTCGCCGGGTACGCCGATGGCCAGATCAGCCTGGCCGGAGACAACCGCTTCCCAGGTGCCGGCCAGCACTTCGTTGAGCAGCTTCAGCCGCGTGGGCGGGCCGGACTCGGCGGCCTCTGCGTCGGGTTCGGCAACCAGCCCACCGGCGCCGTGGCCACTGCGCCCGCCGCGTGCGGGGCGCGCCGGGCGCTCGGCACCCGCGCGCTCCTCGGGTGAAGGCGAGAGCTCGTAGAAAGCGCCGATCAGGTCAAACAGCGCGCGCGGGGCGATGGCGTTGTCCACCGCCACGGTCAGCTGCGTCTCCCAGCCGAGGGCGACCCGGCGCACCCGGTTGGCCACCGCATCCATCTGGCACAGCAGGCGGCGGCCCTCGCGCAGCAGCTCCTCGCCGGCGGCGGTGAGCTGGGCCTGGCGCGAGCGGCGGTCGAAGAGCAGCACATCCAACGCGTCCTCCAGCTGGCGCACGTTGTAGGTGAGGGCAGAAGGCACCTTGCCCAGCTCGCGGGCGGCGGCGGCAAAGCTGCCGGTGCGGGCGATGGTGTCCATCATGGCCAGGGCGTCGGGGGTCAGGACATTGCGGCGATCGGACATGGAGGCAGGTATCGGTGCGCGGCGGGCGGTACGCTTCAAACCGATTGAATGATGCCATCAGGCCACGCGTGCCCATGGACCGGCCCGGGTACCTAGAGTGCCTGTCATGGCAGCGCGGCCTTCCGCCGCGGCCCCAACCAGGAGTTCCGCCATGCTCACGCCCCGTCGCAGCGTTGAACGCGGTTATGCCGACCACGGCTGGCTGCAGTCGCATCACAGCTTTTCCTTTGCCGACTACCACGACCCCGCGCACATGGGATTCGCCAACCTGCGCGTGATCAATGAGGACGTGATCGCCCCGGGGCGGGGCTTCGGCACGCACGGGCACCGCGACATGGAGATCGTCACCGTGGTGCTGGCCGGCGAGCTGACCCATGAGGACAACCTGGGCCACCGCGAGGTGCTGCGCCCCGGCGAGGTGCAGCGCATGAGCGCCGGCCGGGGCATCCTGCACAGCGAGTTCAACCACGCGCTGCGTGAATCGACCCACCTGTTGCAGATCTGGATAGAGCCCAGCGAGCGCAGCGTGACGCCGGGCTATGAGCAGCGGCCCTTCGACACCGCCCAGCGCGAGGGCCGCCTGCAGCTGGTGGTGGCCCCGGACGCCCGCAACGGCGCGCTCAAGATCCATGCCGATGCGGCGCTCTACCTGGGCCGCTTCGACGCAGCCCAGCAGGCCGAATACGCCCTGCACCCGCGCCGGCGCGCCTATGTACACGTGGCCACCGGCAGCGTCGAGGTCAACGGTGCGCGCCTGAATGCCGGTGATGCGCTGAAGGTGGAGGACGAGCCGGTGCTGCGCCTGGCCAAGGGCGAGCAGG
The DNA here is from genome assembly GCA_049321005.1 of Pseudomonadota bacterium. GTDB lineage: Bacteria > Pseudomonadota > Gammaproteobacteria > Burkholderiales > Burkholderiaceae_C > Aquabacterium. The sequence goes on along the minus strand of JBMOQL010000001.1, from coordinate 136,732 downwards.
CCGAGGTGCTGGTCTTTGACCTGGCCGGCCGCGGCCTGGCGCCGAGCTTCGTGCAGGCCTATCCGGCGCATTGAGCCGGCCCGCCATCCTCCTGCTGAATCCACCCGCCCGGCCCGCTGGCCGGGCGCGCTTCCCGTCCCTGACCTGACTGATCCACTGGACCCGACATGACCACCCCTATCCGCATCCTCGCCCTGTCCGGCAGCTCGCGCACCGGTTCGCACAACCTGCGCCTGGTGCGCGCCGCCGCAGCGCATGCGCAGGCGCTGGGCGCCGAGATCGTCGATCTGGACCTGCGCGCGCTGAACCTGCCGCTGGTCGACGAGGACCTGGAGCGCGAGCAGGGCGTGCCGGCCGGCGCCTTCGAGCTGCGCCGCGTGCTCGCCGGCGTGGACGGCGTGCTGCTGGCCAGCCCCGAGTACAACGCCTTGCCACCGCCGCTGCTGATCAACGCGCTGGACTGGCTGTCGCGCGTGCCGGCCGGCGACAGCCTGCCCTCGGGCATGGGCAGCGTAGGCGGCAAGCCGGTGGGGCTGATGGGTGCCTCGCCCGGCGGCTACGGCGGCATCCGCATGATGCCGGTGCTGCGTTTCTTCCTGGCCACCAACTTCGCGATGCACGTGGTGCCCGAGACGCTGTCGCTGGGCTTTGCCGCCGATGCGTACGAGAGCGACACCCGGCTCAAGGCCGAGCCGATGCAGCAGATGCTCGAGCGCGTGGCCGCCTCGGTGGTGCGCACGGCGCGGGCCTTCAACACGGCGGCTGAGACGGTGTGAGCCGGGCGCGGCCCGCGGTGCCCGGGTCGCAGGCCTGAAAGCGCGGGCCTGAAGCGCGGGCCTGAAGCGCAGGCCTGAAGCGCAGGCTAGATAGCGCGCCGGCTGGAAAGCGCCGGCTTTCAGGGGGCGGCTGCAAAGCGCCGGCTTCAAGGCGCCGGCCAGTCCTCGGGCCGCGAGGCCAGCCAGTCCACCGGCCCGCTGCGCCCGGGCAGATCGAGCGTGGCCACCGCCGCCGGCGTGCGGGCGACGACCCGGCCACGGCGGATGACGGCCAGCCGCGTGGCCCGCAGGCGGATCGCCTCCACCGGGTCGCGCGCCTGCAGCAGCACCAGATCGGCCTGGCAGCCCGGCGCCAGGCCGTAGCCCTCCAGGCCCAGGATGCGGGCCGGCGTGATCGTCACCGCATCGAAGCACTGCCGCATGGCCGCCTGGCCGGTCATCTGCGCGACGTGCAGGCCCATGTGGGCCACCTCCAGCATGTCGGCCGAGCCCAGCGGGTACCACGGGTCCATCACGCAGTCGTGGCCGAAGGCCACGTCCACGCCGGCGGCCAGCAGCTCGGGCACCCGCGTCATGCCGCGGCGCTTGGGATAGCTGTCGTGGCGGCCCTGCAGGGTGATGTTGATCAGCGGGTTGGCGATGGCGGCCACACCGGCCTCTTTGATCAGCGGGATGAGCTTGCTGACGTAGTAGTTGTCCATGCTGTGCATGGAGGTCAGGTGCGAGCCGGCCACGCGCCCGCCCAGGCCCAGGCGCTGGGTGTGGAAGGCCAGGGTCTCGATGTGGCGCGACAGTGGGTCGTCGGTCTCGTCGCAGTGCAGGTCAACGCGCAGGCCACGCTCGGCAGCCAGCTCGCAGAGGAGGCGCACCGACTCCGCACCCTGCTCCATCGTGCGCTCGAAGTGCGGGATGCCGCCGACCACGTCCACGCCCATGTCCAGCGCGCGCCGCAGGTTGGCCAGCGCACCGGGTGAGCGCAGCACGCCGTCCTGCGGGAAGGCGACGAGCTGCAGGTCCAGATACGGCCGCACGCGCTGCTTGACGTGCAGCAGCGCCTCCACGGCCAGCAGGCGCGGGTCGCAGACGTCCACATGGCTGCGCACGGCCAGCAGGCCGCGGGCCACGGCCCAGTCGCAGTAGCGCAACGCGCGCTCCACCAGCGCGTCCTGCGTCAGCTGCGGCTTGAGCTCGCCCCACAGTGCGATGCCCTCCAGCAGCGTGCCGCTGGCATTCACCCGCGGCTGGCCCCAGGTCAGCGACGAATCCAGGTGGAAGTGCGCATCGACGAAAGGTGGGCTGACCAGCTGGCCGGCGCAGGCGATCTCCTGTGCGCCGCGGCCGGGGATGCGGGGCTCGATGACCTCGATGCGGCCGTCGCTGATGGCGATGTCGCCGCGGCGGCCGTCGGGCAGCACGGCGTCGCGCAGGAGGAGGTCGTGGCAGGTGTCCATGGCGGGATGATGAGGCTGGCCGGCGATGCAGCCGGGGATGCGTGCGGCGATCGGTACCGGCGCTCAGTGCGGGTGATCTAGGCGGGCGGTCCAGGCGGGCGGTCCAGGCGGGCGGTCTAGGCGGGCGGTCCAGGCGGAGCAGTGAGCCACGCCGGCCCGCTGCGCGGCAATGGGTCACTCCAGCAGGCCCGTCGTCTCGGGCAGCCAGGCCGGGGCAGCGCCGGGGCGCTGGCAGGCGGCATCCTGGCGGGCCAGGCTGCGCAGCCAGGCATGCAGGGCGCCGGGTGCGGCGGCGCAGGCGGGCATGTCGGGCCGGGCGAGCAGGGCCTGCGCCAATTGCTCCAGGGCGGCACAGGTGGCGGCCCGCCATTCGACCACCGGCAGCGCATCGAGCCCGGCGGGCTCGGCCAGCAGGCGCGGCTGGCGTGCGCACAGCACGCCGGCATCGAGCAGCCAGCCCCCCAGGCGCCAGCTGGCGGCCGCGGGCAGCGCACCCATGCCGCGCAGCGCAAGGCCGGCGTCGCGCAGCGGCTCCACCAGGCCCAGGGCCAGCCACTGCGCCAGGCTGTGCAGCGGCACCAGACCATCGGGCGCATGCGGGTGGGGCCAGCAGTCGCCCAGGGGCTGGCCACTGAGCGACAGCCGGCCCGGTGCCAAGTCGTTGAGCGGAGCCAGCAGCACCGCAAGCAGGTCGTCGGCATCCAGCACGCTGCCCGGGGCACGCTCCACGCAGGCGTCCAGCAGATGGCCCAGGCGCAGGTTTCCAGGGTCCTCCGGTGCGGCAAAGAGCGCCGGGTGTGCCTGCATCACCGCTCCCAGCCGGCGCAGCCGGGCGGCGCGGCGCTCCAGCCCCGGCAGGGGGCGGCCGTCATGCGGTGGCAGGGCGGCGGCCAGCGTCTGGGGGGTGATCGCAGCCAGCGCGCGGGCATCGGCACGCAGCGGGTGGTGCGCCTGGGCAGAGCACGCGCCGCTGGCGAAGAAACGCAGCGCGGCCACCGCCAGCGCATCGGCGCCGTCCAGCTCCTGGCCGCTGGCGCGGTCGCGGTAGCCCCAGCCGGGTGCGGGGTCGCAGGTGATCAGCGCGGTGACCAGCAGCAGATCGATACGCGTGCGGGCGCGTTCCTCGCGATGGTGGTCGGCCAGGGCGCCGGGGGCCAGGCCTTCGGCCCAGGCCAGCTCGCCCCAGCGGTCCACCTGACCGCAGGCATAGCGCGGCCACGGGGCCAGGCGCGGCGGCCCGTCACCAGGCTGGATCAGCGCGGTGGCAGCCCGCGCCAGCAGGGCCTGGAAGGCGTCGCCATCCCAGCTGAAGTAGGGCGACTGCCCGGCCCGGATGCGCGCCAGCAGTGGCGCCGCATGGCGCTGCACGGCCGACACGGCCAGCAGCGGCTGCGCGCGGTGTGCCGGGGCTGGCTCGCCTGGCACCCCCGGCGCGTGTGGCGCACCCGCAGCAACGAAGCCGGTGGCGGGGCCGGACGGGGCCAGGCTGGGCGGCATGAGGGCTCCTCGGGCTGCGCCGGCACCCTGGGCCGGCTGGCCCACCGCATCCAGCAAGTCGAATGCCAGCGGAAAGACGCGGCCAGGAGCCCGGGCCTGGCGGCGCCGACCCCCCGCCCGGCTAGCGCAGACCGTGGGCGCGCGGCCCAGCAGGCCCCAGCCCGAGGAAGTCGCGCACGGGCACCAGCGTGCGCTGCGGGTCTTCTTCCTGCGGGATGTGCCCGAGGTCGTCGAAGACCACCAGCCGGCTGCCGGCGATGTCGCGGTGGAAGCGCTGGGCATGCTCCACCGGCGTGAGCCGGTCCCGCCCGCCCCACAGGATCAACGTAGGCGCCCGCACCTGGGGGATGCGTGCGGCGTCGGCACCGGTCTCCGCCTGCTCGAAGCGCTGGCGCAGCGCCCGGCGGTTGCCCACGCGCAGGTTGAGCTCGAAGTAGCGGTCGATCATCTCCGGCGTCACGCGCGCCGGGTCCCCCATCACGTTGCGCACGCTGGACTCGATCAGCGTGCGCGGCAGCACGCGGTCGGTGAACCATTGCGTGGCTGGCACGCCCGCCAGCCTGAAGGCCAGGGGCACCGACAGCGGTGACACCGGATAGCCGTTGGGATTGACCAGGATCAGCGCGGTGATGCGTCGTGGCGCAACGAGCGCCGTCTGCCACGCGATCTCGCCCCCCAGCGCATTGCCGCCCAGCACCGCGCGCGGCACCTGCAGCGCATCGAGCAGTTGCAGCACGAAGCGGCTGTAGGCCTCGATGCGGTAGTCGCCTTGGGGCGACGGCCCGGTCAGGCCGAAGCCCGGCAGGTCCACGGTGATGACGCGGCGCTCGTGCTGCAGCCCGGCGGCCCAGCCGGCCCAGGTGTGCAGGCTGGCCGAGAGGCCGTGCAGCAGCACGACGGGCTGGTCGTCATCGCGCGGGCCCACGTCGCGCACGTGCACCTGCATGCCGGCCACCTCGATGAAGGTGGATGGCGGCGGCGCCCAGCGTGCGGCCAGCGCGCCGATCTGGCGGTCGGGCTCCCAGGTCTGCCACACGCCCAGGCCGACGGCTGCCGCCAGCAGCAGGCCGAGCACGAAAAGACGCTTGATCCAGCGCAGTCCGGGCATCGTCAACAGGTCATCAGAGCGCAGGGCTCACTTCTTCATCATGCCGGCCGAGTGCTTGATGATCAGCGGCTGGTACCACGAGCCCAGCAGCCGCACCAGCTTGTCCAGGAACCAGGCATCGGGGCCGACGAGCACGCGGCGCTTGTTCCTCTCCACCGCCTTGAGGATCTGCAGCGCGGCGCTCTCGGCCGTGGTGGTGTTGAGCAGCTTGTCGAAGCGCTTGCGGGCCGTCTCCGGGTCCACGCCGGTGAACTTCTGCGAGCTGGCGTCCATGCGGGCGGCGCGGGCAATGTTGGTGCGGATGCCGCCGGGGTGCACGCAGGTCGCGCTGACCGGCGCCTTCTCCAGGTCCAGCTCCATGCGCAGCGCTTCGGTGTAGCCGCGCACGGCGAACTTGGTGGCGTTGTAGGTGCCGTTGAGCGGCACCGACAGCAGGCCGAAGAGGCTGGACGTGTTGATCACATGGCCTTCGCCCGAGCGGCGCAGGTGCGGCAGGAAGGCCTGCGTGCCCCAGACCACGCCCCAGAAGTTGATGTTCATGATCCAGTCGAAGTCTTCCTGCTTCACCGTCTCGGCCGGGGCGCTGAGCGCCACGCCGGCGTTGTTGAAGATCAGGTTCACCTTGCCGTGCTCGGCCGCCACCTGGTCGGCCCAGGCGAAGACGGCCGCGCGGTCGGCGGTGTTGACGCGCTGGGTCGTCACCTTCACGCCGTGGCGGGCGGCCAGGTCGGCCGTCTCCTTCAGGCCGGCTTCGTTGACGTCGGACAGCGCCAGGTGGCAGCCGCGGCGGGCCAGTTCCACGGCCAGCGTGCGGCCCATGCCGGACGCGGCGCCGGTGATCGCGGCAACCTTGCCTTTGAAGTCTTTCATGAGGGGCTTTCTTTCTTGGGAGGGATTGTGGGGCGATGGGCCGGCGAACTCAGCCCGTGTGGCGGGCGATGAAGTCGGCCGACTGCTTCAGGCTGGCGCGAGCCTCGGGCAGCATGACCATGGTGGGCCACACGTGCGGCAGCTTGTCGCGGCGGATCAGCTCGCTGCTGACGCCCGCAGCCTGCGCGCGGCCGTGCAGGCGCAGCGAGTCGGCCAGCAGCACCTCGTGATTGCTGGCATGGATCAGCATCGGCGGCAGGCTGCGCAGATCGGCATAGAGCGGCGAGGCCAGCGGCTCGTCGGCCGGGCGGCCGTTCAGGTACAGCGCCGCTGCTTGCGGCAGCAGGTGCGGCTGGAACATCACGTCGGCCTTGGCCAGCGTCTGCATCGTCTCGCCGGCGCAGGCCAGATCCACCCAGGGCGAGAAGAGCAGGGCACACGCGGGCAGCGGCAGCCCGACATCACGCGCGGCCAGCAGCGTGGCCAGGGCCAGCCCGCCGCCGGCGGAGTCGCCGGCGATGACGAGGTTATCGGGCCTCATGCCGTCGTCCAGCAGCTTGCGGTACCAGGCCAGCGCGTCGTCCACCGCGGCCGGGAAGGGATGCTCCGGCGCCAGGCGGTAGTCCACCGACAGCACCTGTGCCTGGGCCACGCGGGCCAGGTAGCTGCAGATCGGGCGGTGGGTGTCCAGGTTGCAGAAGAAGTAGCCGCCGCCGTGCAGGTAGAGCACCGTGCGCTGCGGCTGCGCCACCGCCAGCCATTCGGCCGGGCACAGCCCGCGCGCAGGGTCGGCCGGCACGCGGGTGTGGCGGATCTCTTTGGGCGGCGGCGGATAGCGCCGCGCCATGGCCTGCACGCTGGCGCGCGCATGGGCCACGTTCAGCGTCGGCTGGTAGCGGCCCTTGAACTGGCGGCGCAGATAGAGATTGGCGAAGAAGGACTGCAGGCTCATGAGGCGGGCCGGAGGGTTGGACAGTTGAGGCGGTACGGCGCTTGCGCGCCGCAGCCGGTGGCCGCAGCGCCACTGGCCCGCGCCCATGATGCCTGGGCCAGGTTGAGCGCGGTGGGGCGCCGCATGCGAGGCAGCCGCAGCGACGGGCACACCGGCTGCGCGTGCCGGCGGGCTGCGTGAGGGACGGGAGAGGCCGATCGAGCGGGCCGCTGAGCGCACCGACCGCGTCGCCGCGTCGGTGCCTGTGCCGGATCAGGCGGCGCCCACCCCGCTCGGCCAGCCTCAAGCGGCGAGGCTCATGCCGCCCGTCTCAGGCGGCCCAGTGTCGACGCATGAAATCAGCCTGCCGCTGCAGCGCCTGGGTCGAGCTCTTGAGCAGCCCCGCATGCACCTGGAACACATGCCAGCGCTCGGGATGGCGCTCCAGCTCCACATGCGTACCCGCCTGGGCCGCGCGCTCGGCAAAGACCGTGGAGTCGTCGTAGAGCACCTCGTCCTCGCCCACCTGCACCAGCGTGGGCGGCAGCTCGCGCAGGTCCACGCCGATGGGGCTGGCCAGCGGGTGCTCATGCGGCGCGGCATACATCTCGGAGGCCTTCTTGCCCCAAGAGACACGGATCATTGGGTCACGGTGTGCGCGCTCGGTGATGCTGCGCGCGGTCATGGTCGGGTCCACCAGCGGCGACATCATCACGTTGACCGCCGGCAGCGGCCGGCCCTTCAGGCGCAAGGCGGCCGTCACCAGCAGCACCAGCGCGCCGCCGGCGGAGTCGCCGTCCAGCGCGATGTGCTCGGGCGCAAAGCCCTGGGCCAGCAGGTGCTCGTAGGCCGCCACGCAGTCGTCGATCTGCGCCGGGAAGCGGGCCTCCGGCGTGCGCCGGTAGTGCACCACCAGCACCTCGGCATCGGCCATGCGCGCCAGCCGCGTGGTGATGCTGCGGTGGGTGCGCGGGCTGCCGGTGCAAAAGGCGCCGCCGTGGAAATAGGCGATGGCATGGCGCGGCTGGCGGCCTTTCGGGCGGATGCGCTCGGCCGCCAACGGGCCGGCCGGGCCGCGCAGCGTGACCGGCTCGACCGACACGCCGCCGCCGGGTGGCATCAGGCAGGAGAGCGCGTGCATGACCGCGCGCTGCAGGCCCACCGGCCATGGCGGGCCCAGAAAGGGCTTGAGGTTCAGCCGCAGGCTCAGGCGCAGCGCGGCGGCCAGGACACGCTCGCCGACGCCGGGTGGCGGGGCGATGCTGCGGATCACCGGGCGGCCGGGCGCATGTGCGGCGGAGCCCGGAGCGGCTTGCAGGGACGACGGAATGGCGTTCATCGCGGGGCCTTTCAGCGCTGGCCTTGCAGCAGGTAGCTGCCGGCATCGAAGCGGCTGAGCTCGCCGCGAAAGCGGAAGGTGAAGGTGGGCCACAGCGTGGTGTTCTTGCCCTGGGCGTTCAAGTACCAGCTCTTGCAGCCGCCGGTGTTCCACACCGTGCCGCCCAGCATCTGCTGGATGCGCGCGTTGTAGTCGGCCTGGGCCTGGGGCTTGACGTCCACACTGGCCAGCTTGCGCCGGCGCATGGTCTGGATGGCGGCCATGATGTAGCGCACCTGGGACTCGATCATGAAGATCATCGAGTTGTGGCCCAGCCCGGTGTTGGGGCCCACGATCATGAAGAGGTTGGGAAAGCCGGCCACAGTCGTGCCGCGGAAGGCCTCGCCGCCGGTCTGCATCCACAGCGTGCCCAGGTCCACGCCGCCCTTGCCGATGAAGGCGCCCACCGGCGCCGGCTCCTGCACCTTGAAGCCGGTGCCGAAGATGATCACGTCCACCGGACGCTCGCGGCCATCGGCGGCCACGATGCCGTGCGGGCGCACGGCCTGCACGCGGTCGGTGATGACCTCCACGTTCGGCCGCGCCACGGCCTGGTAGTAGTCGTTGGCCATCAGGATGCGCTTGCAGCCCGCGCGGTAGGTGGGCGTGAGCTTGCGGCGCAGCTCCGGGTCCTTGACGTGCTTGGCGATGTGGCGCTTGCCCCAGTTCTCCACCAACTTCATCGCGGCGGGATAGCGGGTGAAGCCGAGCACGCGCAGCTCAAGCAGCCAGTAGGTGAACCAGCGGTAGAGCTTTTGCGTGATCGGCAGCGTGCGGAACATCGTGCGCTCCCAGTTCTTCATCGGCCGGTCGGGCTTGGGCAGCACCCAGGGCGGCGTGCGCTGGTAGTAGTCCAAGTGCGCCACCTTGGGCGCGATCTGCGGCACGAACTGGATGGCGCTGGCGCCGCTGCCGATCACCGCCACGCGCTTGCCGCGCAAGTCCACCGTGTGGTCCCAGGTGGCCGAGTGGAAGGCCTGGCCCTGGAAGGTGTCCAGGCCCGGGATGTCGGGATAGGCCGGGTTGCTCAGGCCGCCGATGCCCGAGACGAGCACCTGGCCGACGAACTGCCGGCCGTCGCGCGTGGTGACCGTCCAGGTGGACGTGGCCTCGTCATAGCGGCTGTTGACCATCTCGGCGTTCAGCCGCACATGCGGCAGCAGGCCGTACTTGCGCGCGCAGTGGCGCTGGTACTCGAACAACTCGGGCTGTGTCGGGAAGCTGCGCGTCCAGTTGGGGTTGGGCTCGAAGGAGAAGCTGTAGACGTTGCTCGGCACGTCGCAGGCCGCGCCGGGGTAGTGGTTGTCGCGCCAGGTGCCGCCGACATCATCGCCGCGCTCCAGCATCACGAAGTCGTGGATGCCGGCCTGTTTGAGCTTGATGGCCATGCACAGCCCGGCGAAGCCGGTGCCGACGATGACGATGGAGGTCTTCTCGACCGGGGGCGTGGCAACGGGCGGGGCAACGCCGGGCATGGCGGACATGAGGTCTCCTCTTGTGGTGCGGCCCGGCAAACCACCCGCCGGGCCGGGGAGCGCCGCCTGGGGCTGGCGCTACCCGTGTCAGGGCAATTTAGATTTGACAACGGTCAATGTCAATACAGGTTGTGACGGGGCTGAGTGGCCATCCCGACGCTGGGTTCGGGGGCTTGCAGCTGGCCGGTGTGCAGCCGTCGGACAAGGGCATATTGGGCTGACGGGCATGTCAAGATCGGGCCCATGACCGCCCCGCAACGTGCGGCCCGCGCTCGCCGCCCGGCCGCCTCTGAAGAGCGTCAAACGCTTGCTCCCGATCCAATCAACCCGCCCGCTGCGATCCCGGCTGGCCTTGCTGCTCAAGGCGCCCGGGCACCGGATGCCGGCGATGCGCCGGCCACCCGCGCCGGCTCACGCCGCCGCTACGGCGGCGTGGCGCCGGAGGTGCGCCAGCGCCAGCGCCGCGACAAGCTCATCGAGGCTGGCCTGCATGTCTTCGGCACCCGCGGCTTCCACGGCGCCACGGTGCGCGAGGTCTGTGCCCGTGCCCAGCTCACAGAGCGCTATTTCTACGAGTCCTTCACCGGCCTGCCCGCCCTCTTCGAAGCGGTCTACACCCGCATCACGGAGGAGCTGCGCGCCAACACCCTGGCCGCGCTGAGCACCCAGCCGCCGGACGCCGACGGCATGGCCGAGGCCGCGCTGCGGGTCTTCTACGAAACCATCCGCGCCGACGCCTGCCGCGCCCGCATCTGCCTGATCGAGGCGGTGAGCGTCGGCCCGCTGGGTGGCGAGCTGGGCAACGAGTCCGCCCGGCAGTACGCCGCCCTGATGCGCCACTTCCTGGCGTTGCTGTACGTGGAGGAGGGCTTCGACGACCTGGACCTGGATCTGCTGGCCGCCGGCCTGATCGGCATGAACATCCACATCGCCACCGAATGGGTGCGCGGAGGCTTTGCCACGCCGATGGAGCGTGTCATCGCCACCAACATGGCTGCCTACCGGGCGCTGGGCGCGGCATTCGCATCGCGGCGCCGGCAGCCGGTCGGGTAAGGCGGGTCAACAGGTCAAGTGACGGTCAATCGGGCCTGAGCGGCCAGGGATAGGCCCGGCGATCGACGGCCGGCGAGCACAGTGCGTGCCGCCGACCGGCAGCGCAGCCGGTGTGCCGGCGACCCATCAACGACCGCGATCAGCGATCACGGCACATCCGGCGGATCGCCGGCCAGGAACATCGTCAGCTCGGCCAGCGCCGCCTCCGGCGCTTCTTCTTGCGGCAGATGCCCCACGCCGGGCAGGATCACCGCCCGCGCGCCGCGGATGTCGCGCTCGAACCAGCGGGCCTGTTCGGACGGCGCCTGCCGGTCCTGCTCGCCCCAGAGGATCAGCGTGGGCAGGGTGAGGGCGCGGATGCGTTCGCTCTGGGCCAGGTAGCGGTTCTGCTCCAAGCGCAGCAGCTGGGCGCGGCGGTTGCCGTCACGCAGCGGCAGCTCGACATAGCGGTCGACCAGCTCATCGGTCACGCGCTGCGGGTTGGCGAACTGCTGGGCGACGCTGCGCTGCACCAGCCAGCGCGGCCGCGTGATCAGGCCCAGCCAGTTCAGCGGCGGTGTGTCCATCACGCGCTGCTCCAGCGGCACCTGCCAGGGCTGGGTGGGGTAGCCCTCGGCCGCGATCAAGACCATGCGCGACACCCGCTCCGGGTGCGCATAGGCCAGCTGCCAGGCCAGCGCGCCGCCGAAGCCGTGGCCGACCACGATGACACGCCGCAGGCCCAGCACGTCCATCAGCTCGGTCAGCAAGCGCACTTGCCGGGCGACGCCATAGTTGTCGTCGCCGACGGGGCCGGTCAGGCCGAAGCCCGGAAGGTCCAGCATCACCACGCGGCGCTGCTGCGCCAGCGCATCGGCCCAGGCATCCCAGGTGTGCAGGCCGGACGCCGAGCCATGGATCAGCAGCAGCGGTGTGGGATCGTCGCGCGGGCCCGTGTCGCGCAGGTGCACGCGCGCGCCGTCCTCGCCGCCCACCTGCACGAAAGTCGACGGCGGCTGCCCCCAGCGCGCAGCCAGCGCCTCCACCGGCTGGTCGGCGCGGAAGTAGGCCGCGATGAAGACGATGAACGCCAGCACCGCAGCGACCGCCAGCGCCGCCAGGCCCCAAAGCAGCGGCTTGCGCCAGCGAGAGGGCTTGCGCGGCTGGCTGCGGCTGGGGCGGGCGTAAGGCTTCATGCGGTGATCCGGTGGTCGGCCGCGGGAATGCCCGGCGGCGCGCCGTCACCCGCTTGCGAGGGCTGCATCGCCACGGGCCGCAGGGCAGGGTCCAAGGCCTGCCGATCGTCGAACACCACGCAGGCGCCCTCGTAATGCGGGGCGCCGGCCGGCCCGCCCACATCCTCGAAGTACTGCAGGATGCCGCCCTCGAGCTGCCAGACGTGCTCCACGCCCATCGCCTGCATCAGGATGGCTGCCTTCTCGCAGCGGATGCCGCCGGTGCAGTAGCTCACCACGGTCTTGCCGGCCAGCTCCTCGCGGTGCGCAGCCACGGCCTGCGGGAACTCGGTGAACTTGCCCAGGTGCCAGTCGATGGCGCCGGCGAAGCGGCCGGCCGCCACCTCGAAGGCATTGCGCGTATCCAGCATCACCACCGGCCGGCCGGCGTCGTCGCAGCCGGCGTCCAGCCAGCGCTTGAGCGTGGCCGCATCCACGCTGGGCGCGCGGCCGGCGGCGGGGCGGATGGCGGGATGATCCATGCGGATGATTTCGCGCTTGAGCCGGATGCGCAGCTTGCGAAACGGCTGGGCGGCCGACCAGCTTTCCTTGGCCTGCAGGCCGGCAAAGCGCGGGTCGGCGCGCAGCTCATCCAGGAAGCGCCGCACGTCCGCCGGCGCGCCGGCCAGGAAGCAGTTGAGGCCTTCTTCGGCCAGCAGGATGGTGCCCTTGAGCGCCTCGCCGGCCATCGCCTTCAGCCGCTGGGCCAAGGCCTCGCGATCGGGCAGGTCGACGAAGCGGTAGGCGGCGATGTTGAGCACGGCGGTCATCGCGGGGCATTGTAGGGAGCACCCTCTCGCCGGGGGCGCCCGGGCGTGCCGGCCTGCACACCTATAGCGGCGCTTGGCGGAGCCCCTGCGCGAAAATCCCCCCATGCCCTTCGTCCACCTCCGCGCCCACACCGAATACTCCGTCGTCGACGGCACGCTGCGCATCGGCGACATGATCGACGCGGCCGTGGCCGACGGCCAGCCGGCACTGGCCATCACCGATCTCAACAACCTCTTCGGCGCGGTCAAGTTCTACTCCGGCGCGCGCAAGAAGGGGCTACAGCCCATCCTGGGCGCCGACGTCTGGCTGGAGGACGAGGCCGCCGGCGCACCTTCAGCCCGGCCGCCCAGCCGGCTGCTGCTGCTGGTGCAGAACAAGGCCGGCTACCTCAACCTGTGCGAGCTGCTGGCGCGCGGCTGGACGACCAATGCCCAGCGCGCCCAGGCCCACCTGCGCTGGGACTGGCTGGCCGCGCATGCCGACGGGCTGATCGCCTTGTCCGGTGCCGATGCCGGCGCCATCGGCCAGGCCCTGCTGATGGGCGACACCGGCCGTGCGGCCGAGCTGGCGCGCAAGCTGGCGGGCATCTTCCCCGGCCGCTTCTTCATCGAGCTGCAGCGCGCCGGCCAGCCCACCAACGAGCCGCACGTGCGCGCCGCCGTGCCGCTGGCCGCGGAGCTGGGCCTGCCGGTGGCGGCCACGCATCCGATCCAGTTCCTCACGCCCGACGACTTCGAGGCGCACGAGGCGCGGGTGTGCATCGCCGAGGGCGAGACGCTGACCAACCCGCGGCGCATCAAGCGCTTCACCCGCGAGCAGTACTTCAAGACCGAAGCGCAGATGCGCGAGCTGTTCCACGACCTGCCCGCGGCCGTGGACAACACGCTGGCCATCGCGCGCCGCTGTGCGCTCACGCTGGTGCTGGGCAAGCCGCAGCTGCCCAACTTCCCCACGCCCGAGCTGGCCGACGGCAGCCGCATGCCGATGGAGGACTACTTCCGCCAGCTGTCGGCCCAGGGCCTGGAGGAGCGCCTGCTGCATCTCTACCCCGACGCGGCCGAGCGCGACCGCCAGCGGCCGTCCTACGTGGAGCGGCTGGAGTTCGAGATCAACACGATCCTGAAGATGGGCTTCCCGGGCTACTTCCTGATCGTGGCGGACTTCATCAACTGGGCCAAGAACAACGGCTGCCCGGTCGGCCCGGGCCGCGGCTCGGGCGCGGGCTCGCTGGTGGCCTATGCGCTGAAGATCACCGACCTGGACCCGCTGCGCTACAACCTGCTGTTCGAGCGCTTCCTCAACCCGGAGCGGGTGTCCATGCCCGACTTCGACATCGACTTCTGCCAGGCCAACCGCGACCGCGTCATCGACTACGTCAAGGACCGCTACGGCCGCGATGCGGTCAGCCAGATCGCCACCTTCGGCACCATGGCCGCCAAGGCCGCGCTGCGCGACGTGGGCCGCGTGCTGGGCATGGGCTATGGCCATGTGGACGGCATCGCCAAGCTGATCCCCGCGCCCCCTGGCAAGACGGTGACCCTGGCCAAGGTGCCCGAGAAGCCCGACCCCAGCGTCATCTATGCGCGCAAGGAGGCGCCGGAGATCGAGGAGCGCGAGCGCAACGAAGAGGAGGTGGCCGAGCTGCTGTCGCTGGCCGAGCGCGTCGAAGGCATGGTGCGCAACATCGGCATGCATGCCGGCGGCGTGCTGATCGCGCCGGGCAAGATCACCGACTTCTGCCCGCTCTACATGCAGCCCGGCAGCGACAGCGCGGTCAGCCAGTACGACAAGGACGATGTCGAGGCCATCGGCCTGGTCAAGTTCGACTTCCTGGGCCTGGCCACGCTGACCATCCTGGAGCAGGCCAAGGACTTCATCGTCGCGCGGCATCCGGATCAGGCGGGCTTCGACTTCGCCCGGCTGCCGCTGGATGACCGCGGCACCTTCGAGCTGCTGTCTGAGGGCAAGACGGTGGCCGTGTTCCAGCTGGAATCCCGCGGCATGCAGGGCATGCTGCGCGATGCCAAGCCCAGCGTGTTCGAGGACATCATCGCCCTGGTGGCGCTGTACCGCCCGGGCCCGATGGACCTGATCCCGTCGTTCTGCGCACGCAAGCACGGCCGCGAGGAGGTGACCTATCCGCATCCGCTGATGGAGGCGGTGCTGGCCGAGACCTACGGGATCATGGTCTACCAGGAGCAGGTAATGCAGGTGGCGCAGCGCCTGGGCGGCTATTCGCTCGGCGGCGCCGACCTGCTGCGCCGCGCCATGGGCAAGAAGAAGCCCGAGGAGATGGCGCAGCACCGCGTGCTGTTCGCCGAGGGCGCGGCCAAGAACGGCATCGATGCGGCCAAGGCCAACGAGATCTTCGACCTGATGGAGAAGTTCGCCGGCTACGGCTTCAACAAGTCGCATGCCGCGGCCTATGCCCTGCTGGCCTATCACACGGCCTGGCTGAAGGTGCACTACCCGGCCGAGTTCTTCGCGGCCAACATGAGCGTGTCCATCGACGACACGGACAAGCTCAAGATCTTCTACGACGACGCGACGCAGAACTTCAACATCCACTTCGAGCCGCCGAACGTCAACACCGGCGTCTACCGCTTCATGCCGGTGGACAAGCCGGCCGGGGCCCCAAAGAGCGAGCGCGGCCGCATCCGCTACGGCCTGGGCGCCATCAAGGGCACCGGCCAGGGCGCCATCGAGCACATCGTCGCGGTGCGCGAGGAGGGCGGGCCGTTCAAGAGCTTCTTCGACTTCTGCGCCCGCATCGACAAGGGCCGCGTGAACAAGCGCGTGGTCGAGGCGCTGATCAAGGGCGGCGCCTTCGATGCGCTGGAGGCCAACCGCGCCGCGCTGATGGCCAGCATCACGCTGGCCTTCGACTATGCCGAGGCCCAGGCCGCGCATGCCGACCAGGGCGGGCTGTTCGACTTCGGCGACAGCCATGCGGCGTCCACGCAGGAGCCCGAGCTGATCGCCGCCGAGCCCTGGGGCATCAAGGAGCGGCTGAGCCAGGAGAAGGTGGCCATCGGCTTCTACCTGTCGGGCCACCTGTTCGACGAGTCGGCCGACGAGGTGCGGCGCTTCGTGCGCCAGCGCATCGCCGATCTGAAGGACAGCCGCGATGCGCAGATGGTGGCCGGCATCGTCAGCGGCCTGCGCATCGTCAACGGCCAGCGCGGCCGCGTGGCCATCTTCACGCTCGACGACAAGTCCGACGTGATCGAGGCCGTCGCCAACGAGGAGCTGCTGGATGCCAACCGCGAGCTCTTCAAGGACGACGAGCTGGTCATCGTGCAGGGCAAGTGCCAGCCGGATCGCTTCTCCGGCGGCCTGCGCTTCAACGTGACGCAGATCTGGAGCCTGGCGGTGGCACGCTGCCGCTTCGGCCGCTACCTGCGCGTGGCCATCAACGGCTCGGCGCCGCCGGTGGCCGCGCTGCTGCGCGAGTTCCCGCCGCGGCGCATCGACAGCGAGGCCGGGGAGCTGGTGCAGGGCCTGCCCGTGCGCGTGCAGCTGGAGCGCCGTGGCGACGGCATCGCCGCGCAGGCCGAGATCGACCTGGGCGAGGACTCGCGCTTCTTCCCCAGCGACCCGGCGCTGCAGCGCTGGAAGCAGGCGGCCGAGGCCGGCCGGGCGGAGATCGTCTACGAAGGATGAGGGCCGTCGCCGGCTGCATCAGGCCCGCGCAGAGCGTGTGCCCGTGAAGGCGGGCGCCTGTGGGCTCAAGGCAGCTCGACCGCGCCCATGCGCGCCACGATGGTGGCCGCGCGACCGCTGACGTAGGCCGAGCCCGGGCGCTGCTCGAAGCGCTTGGGCGCCGGCAGCATCACCGCCAGCCGCGCGGCCTGCATGGCGCTGAGCCGGTCGGCATCGATGCGGTAGTAGTGCCGCGCCGCCGCCTGCGCGCCGAACAGGCCGTCACCCCATTCGACGTTGTTGAGGTAGATCTCCAGGATGCGCTGCTTGGGCAGCAGGGCCTCCAGCATGAAGGTGATGGCGAACTCCTGGCCCTTGCGCAGGAAGTGGCGCTCGCCGCTCAGGAACAGGTTCTTGGCCAGCTGCTGCGTGATGGTGGAGCCGCCGACGATCCTGGGCTGCGATGAGGTCATCACCGGCGGGGGCGGCGGCGCGGGCCGGCCGCGGCGCTCGGCGCGCTCCAGTTGCTTCTGGTAGCGCGCCTCGGCCCGGGCCCGCTCGCGCTGCAGCCGGTCCTGCGCGCGCTGGTTCTTCTCCCAGGCCTTCTCGATCGCGTCCCACTCCACGCCGCTGTGTTCGTTGAAGCGCGCGTCCTCGGAGGCGATCACCGCGCGCTTGAGCGTGTCGGCGATGCGGTCATACGGCCGCCACGCCTGCGCCCAGCTCACGCCGTGGGTGTCGCTCAGCTGGCGCGCGATCTCCGAGCGCTGGAAGGCCGTGGACTGCGGATCGACGACGCGCATCAGCGCGATGCGCGCGGCAAAGAAAAGCTGCAACGACAGACCGCAGACGATGACGAGAGCCAGGGCGCGCGACACCAGACCGAGCCCACCCGGGCGGCTGGCATGGACCAGCGTCGTCTTGCCGGCGGCCTTGCCCTTTGATGCACCGCGGCTCATGCCGCACCCCCGTCCACTTCGGCGCGCAGCGCGGCCAGCACCGGTGCGGTGTCCGGGCGCACACCGCGCCACAGGGCGAAGCTCTCTGCCGCCTGCTCCACCAGCATGCCCAGGCCGTCGCGGCCGATGGCGCCCTGCCGTGCCGCCCAGTCGAGGAAGGGCCGGGCCTTCTCGCCGTACATCATGTCCAGTGCCAGTGCGCCGCTCTGCAGCACCGGGTCCGCCACCGGCACGCCGGCGCCTTCCAGGCTGGCGGCGGTGGCGTTGATCACCACGTCGAACGCACACAGCCCGGGCAGCACACCGCAATCGGCAAGCCGGGAGGTCTGCAGCACGACGCCGTGGCGGCTGGCCAGCTCGGCATGGCGCGTCACCAGCTCATCGGCCCGCGGCAGGGTCCGGTTGGCCACCACGATGCGCGCCGGCTGCTGTTCGATCAGCGGGCCCAGCACACCGGCGGCGGCGCCGCCAGCGCCGATGAGCAGCAGGCTGCGGCCGGCCAGCGTGCAGCCGGCATTGACGGTGAGGTCGCGCACCAGGCCGGCGCCATCGGTGTTGTCCGCCAGCCAGCCACCATCGCCCTCCGCATCGAAGCGCAGCGTGTTGGCCGCCTGGGCCAGCTGCGCCCGCGGCGTGCGGCGCGCGGCCAGCTGCCAAGCCTCGAACTTGAACGGCACGGTGACATTGCAGCCGCGTGCGCCGGGCTGCTGGGCGAAGCCCTGGATCGTCGCGGCAAAGCCGTCCAGCGGGCACAGCAGCCGGTCGTAGACCAGATGCTGGCCGGTCTGCGCCGCGAAGGCCGCATGGATGGCCGGTGAGCGGCTGTGTGCCACGGGGTTGCCGGCGACGACGTAGAGATCGGGGGAGGCAGTCGGCATGGGGCTCGACGGGGAGGTTCTGGGCAGGGTGACGCTCCAGATGATGCGGAGCGGTGAGCCGCCACATTGTGCTTCGCGGGCTTGGTTGCAGGGGGCGGTGGGCGGGGCAGCAATCAGCGATCAGCGATCAGCAATCAGCGATCAGAGATCAGCGATCAGCGATCAGCGATCAGCGGGCAGCGGGCAGCGGGCAGCGCGGGCGGGCAGCGCGGGCGGGCGACTGGGGTGAGCGTCTCCGTTCATGTCCTCCGCCAAGTCCCCTGCGGGCACTTGGCTCCCCCTTTACTTCACTGCGACGCTCACCCCAGCCACCCGCTGTCCATCGAGGGTGGCATGCGAAGAAAAAAATTCCCATCTCGAACGCCGACACGCCAACAACATCGCCGGATCGGGCTGTCAGGGGGCTTCTCGCAGCGTAGTCAAGGAGGAACGCGGCGCCCGTCAGGGCGACGGGCGGGGGGAGAGCCCGGACACGGACCGTCCCAGTGGACGGTCCGTGCCTGGCGAGCGCCAGGGCCTCTGCGCCCTGGCATGAGCGGAGGGAAGCCCCCTGGCAGCCCGATCTCGCACCAAGCTCCGCATCACCCACCGTGGCAAGCCAACCAGACGCCGCCCCGACGCGATCGGCAAAGGCCAAGCCGCCTCTTACGGCGCCTCCGACTGCACCGTGCTCAGCCTGGCCTCCACCCCCGCATCCCGCGTGAACTTGAAGCGCGAGGCGATCGCCCACAGGTCGGCGCGCTGGCGCATCTGCTCGGGGAACTCGCCGAAGGGGCCGGCCTTGCGCACGATGGCTTCGGCGCGGCGGTCCAGGGCCGGCTTCCCGGAGGACGAGGCGATCTCGGTCTCCACCACCTCGCCCTTCTTGTTGACCCACACCAGCATCACCAGCTCGCCGTACAGCCGCTTGCCGTTGGCCGTGGGGAAGTTCTCCGTGCCCACGCGCTCGACCTTGCGACGGAAGCGGTCGTAGTAGAGCGCCTCGGAGGCCTCGCGCGTGGCCGGGCTCAAGTAGCGCTTCTTGGGGCGGGAGTTCTCCTCGTTGATGCGCTTTTCGATCTCGCCGAGCAGGTCCAGCAGCTGGCGGCGACGGGCCTGGTCGGCCTGGTCCTGCTCCAGCGTGGTGGCGCGGCGCGGGTCGGGCGGGGGCAGGGCGGCCAGCTCGCGGCGCACCTGGGCGAGCAGCTGGTTCTGCACCTCCTGCAGCTGCGCGACCTGGCGGTGGGCGTCGGCCACGTCCTCGCCGCCGGCCGCGTTGGGCGACGGCGGCAGCGGCGTGGTCACGCGCTGGCGGGCATCGGCCGACTCGCCGCCACCCTGCAGGTTGTGCTGGGCATAGGCCTGGGCCTGGTCCGGCGCCTCGCTGGACTTGGCATTGACCAGAATCACCTCCAGCGGGATCTGGCTCATCGCCTTGTCGAAGCCGATGGGGTCGAACCAGCGCCAGCCCAGCAGCGCCGCATGGACCGCCACGGAAAACCCCAGGGCGATCTGCAGGGTGGTCAACCGGCTGAGCCAGGCTTTCATGTTGCGGCGGGCGGGGTCTCGCTGGGTGCGGGGGGCGAGGCGGCGTCGGCATCCTGCACGTCGATGGCCAGGGCCAGCGGCGCGGCGGACTCGGCTGCCTCCTCGTCGGCTTCGTCGATCACCGCATCGTCGTCGGTCGTGGTCGGGTCGTCGATCCGGGCGACCACGCTGGCATGCACGTCCAGCGTCAGCTCATCGGTGGCGCTGATGCGCACCCGCACACGGGCGCCGCGCGGCAGCGACTCGGCCCCCAGCGCGCGGAAGACCAGCGGCAGCGTGTCCGCCCGCACCAGGCCGTCCTTCATCACCGCGGCGTCGATCTCGGCCAAGCCCTCCTGCTTGAGGTAGCGCAGCGTCCAGTAGCGCTCCAGGCTGGTCTGGAAGGCGTTGTAGGCGCTGTAGGCCGCATCGAAGTTGGAGATGATGGCGAACAGCTCCGCGTCCTTGGGCTTGAACGGCGCGGCCAGCGCGGCGGTGCGGCCATGGCGGGCGCAGGCGACGATCTGCCACTGGTTGACCAGGTCCACATAGCGGCGCAGCGGCGAGGTGGCCCAGGTGTACTGCTTGACGCCCATGCCGGCATGCGGCGCCGGCTTGGTGCTCATGCGCACCTTGATGCCGGGCGCCAGGCTCGCCTGGCTGCGGTAGATGCCCGGCACGCCGAGTTCGGCCAGCCAGCCGCCCCAGGTGCTGTTGGCCAGGATCATGGCTTCGGCCACGATCAGGTCCAGCGGGGCGCCGCGCTGGCGCTGGCCGATGATCACGCGCTCGCTGCCGTCGGGCTCCTCGCCCTGCACGCCGTCGAGCTTGAAGGTGTAGTCAGGGCGGTTGAAGGTCTCGGGCTTGCCGCGCACCACTTCGCGCTCGGCCTTGAGCTTGCGGGCCAGGCGCCACAGCAGCTTCAACTCGGCGGCGAAGGCATAGTCGGCCGGGGTCTCGCCGTTCAGGCTGGCTTCGGTGATCACGCCGTCAAGCTGGTCGTGGCGCAGGTTGGCCGTGATCGGCACGCGCTCCAGCCGGGTCTCGCTGCCCAGCACGTTCAGCGTGTTGCGGTCCAGGGTGAAGTAGATCGACACCGCCGGGCAGTCGCGGCCGGCCTGCAGCGTGTAGCGCTGCACCACGTCGTCGGGCAGCATGGTCAGCTTGTGCCCCGGCATGTAGACGGTGGACAGCCGCGTGCGCGCCACCTGGTCCACCGCGGCACCCGGCTGCAGCGCAAGCGCCGGTGCGGCGATGTGCACGCCGAAGACCAGGGATCCACTTCCGTCCAGCCCCTGCAGCGACAGCGCATCGTCGATCTCGGTGGTCGAGGAATCGTCGATGGAAAACGCCTGCACCGGTGCCAGCGGCAGCTCGTCGCGGATGGCCGGTGCGTCCAGCGGCGGAAAGCCCGTGCCCTTGGGGAAGAACTCGAACAGGAAGCGCCGCCAGTGGAACTGGTAGGGGCTGTCGATGGCGCCGGCGTCCTTGAGCAGGTCCAGCGGCGCGCGCTGGCTGCGCTTGGCCGCCTCGACCACGGCCTTGTACTCCGGGCCGTTCTTGTCCGGCTTGAAGAGGATGCGGTAGAGCTGCTCGCGGATCGGCGGCGGGCAGCGGCCCTCGGCCAGCTCCTGCGCCCAGGACTCGATCTGCGCCTGCTGCTGCTTCTTGCGCTCGATGGCCAGCAGCGCCTGCTGCAGGATCTCCTGCGGCGCCTTCTTGAAGCGGCCCTTGCCGCGGCGGTGGAAGTAATGCGGCGCATCGAAGAGCCGCATCAGCACGGCAGCCTTCTGCACCGCATCGGCCTGCGCGCCGTAGTACTCGGTGGCGATGTCCTCGAAGCCGAAGTCGTCCTGCGGCGCCACCTCCCAGGTGAGGTCCAGGTCGATCTCGCCGGCCTGGGCGGCGGCCTGGGCCAGCAGCTCCGCCGGCGCCGGCTTGGCAAAGCGCAGCAGCACGTTGGCGGACTTGACCTTGACGCGCTTGCCCGAGTCCAGCTCCACCTGCAGGGAGCTGTCCGCCTCGGACATCACGCGGCCGGCCAGGAACTTGCCGGCCTCATCGAAGAGAGCATAGGAAGACATAAGCGGCGGATTGTCCCATCGGCCCGGACGGCTGCCGCCGGTGGGGGACGGGCCGCCGCCAGGCCGGCCGCATGCGGCAGGGGCGACAACGGGGACGACGCCCGCACGAGGCGGGCGTCATCTCGCGCGGCTGAGCTCAGCGGTTGCCGCGGCGTGCGGCGATCGCCGTGGCGCCCAGGCCGGCCAGCAGCAGGGCGACGGCACCGGGCTCCGGCACCGGGGCGATCTGCATGCGGTCGAAATAGATGCCGTCGTCGGGCGCCGTGCCGCTGAAGGTCACCGAGGTGAAGCCGGCGGTGTCGACGAAGCCGACGAACTGCACCGTGGTGTCGTTGCCGGTGTAGCCGCTGAAGAAGGTGGCCGACGCGCCGCTGGACAGCTGGCCGCTGAAGTGAGTGGCGCCCACCGTGCCCAGCCCGCGCATGTCGATGCCAAACGCCGTGATGGCATGGTCGAAGGTGAAGGTGATGGTGTCCGGGGTGGCGAAGTACACGCCCTTGGCCCCGAGCGTGGGCAGCAGGCTGCTGACGCCGAAGAAGCCCGGGCAGTAGCGCGAGCCCGAGCAGCTCACCGTGGTGGTCGGGAACACCATCGAGGTCGAGGTGCCGCCGGGGGTGGATTCGAAGCTCTCGACGGTGACCGCAGCCCCGCCTAGCGCGGCCTGGAAGGCCGCTTCGTTGGTGTAGCTGGTGGCCGCGGCACAGGCGGGCAAGGAGGCGGGCAAGGAGGTGGCGGCCAGCGCGGCTGTAGCGGCCAGACGGTAGGTATGACGGTTCATGCAATCCCTCCTGACTGTTACCACCGCGACGACCGCGCACAACTGTGCGCGGCCGAATCTAGCCCGGCGGGTTGGGCCGGTCTGTCCTGACAGTTAGGGGGAGGGCAGCGTCCGCGGCGCCGTGGTCACGGCATCTCGACGCCCGGCGCGCCGACTGCGCGCAGCACCTGCGGCAGCCAGGTCTCGAAGTCGCTCAGCGCATGGTCGCTGCCGTCCACGAGCTGCATCGGGCAGGCGGCATAGCGCTCGCGCATCTCGCGCCAGTCCAGCACCTCGTCGCCGGTGGCGATCAGGGCGAAGTAGCGCTGCGGGCGCGTGAGCGCCGCCGGGTGCAGGGCGCGCAGCTCATCGATGAACTCCGGGCGGAAGAAAAAGCGATCCTCAGGATCGTGCCAGCCGGACTGCTCGCCGATGTAGCGGGCCAGGTCACGGGCCGGATGCACGGCCGGGTTGATGACCACCGCGCGGCAGCCGGTGTGCTCGGCCAGCACCGTGGCATAGAAGCCGCCCAGCGAGCTGCCGACCACGGCCATCGTGCTGCGCGGCCAGGCATGCGTGCCGGCTTCGATCAGCGCCCAGGCCTCGCGCGGCGAGGGCGGCAGCTGCGGGCACCACCAGTGAATGCCGGCGCCCTGGGTGTTGAGACGCGCCACCTCGGCCGCCATGCGCTGCGCCTTGGCCGAGCGCGGCGACGAGCGGAAGCCGTGCAGGTAGAGCAGGTGGGTCAGCATGGCGTGGCTTGCGGCGGGTCAGGCGTGCGGTCTGGCGGATGACGAGGCGAATGACGAGGCAGATGGTGAGGCGGATGGCGAGGCGAGCACTCTGGCGGAGGTCATGCGCTGGGCCGCGTGACGATCCAGATGGCCACAACCGTGACGATGGCCGCCGGCAGCACCCGCCACCAGCCGGGCAGCAGCACCAGGCCGGCTGCCGCGCTGACCGTCATCAGGCTCACCGAGGCCCACTTGGCCTTGAGCGGGATGGCGCCGCGCTCGCGCCAGGCGCGGATGTGCGGGCCGTAGTGCGGATGGGCCAGCAGCCGTGCCTCCCAGGCCGGGTGGGCCTTGCCGAAGCACCACGCGGCCAGCAGCATGAAGGGCACGGTGGGCAGCACCGGCACGAAGATACCGATCACGCCCAGGCCGACGGACAGCGCACCCAGCGCGAGGAAGGCCGGGCGCTTCATCGGATGCGGTGCGCCGCAGCCGCCGCGGCGAAGGCATCCAGCCTGAACGCCAAGCTGGCCGCCCGGCCCGCGGATGCACGCCGGTGCGGCAGCCGGCCCATGTGGCGGTGCGCAGCCGGCCGCATCACTGCCTCAGCCGCGAGCCGCCAGCGCATCGAGCAGCTTGGCATGGATGCCGCCGAAGCTGCCGTTGCTCATGCACAGCACCTGGTCGCCCGGCTGGGCGGTGCGCAGGATCTTCTGCACCAGCGTGTCGATGCTGTCGGCCACCACGGCGCGCTCGCCCATCTCGGCCAGCGCCTCGGCGGCGTCCCAGCCCAGGCCGCCGCTGTGGCAGAAGGCCAGGTCCGCCTCCTCCAGCGACCAGGGCAGCAGGGCCTTCATCGTGCCCAGTTTCATGGTGTTGGAGCGCGGCTCGAACACGGCCAGGATGCGCACGTCCGGGCCCACCTTGCGGCGCAGGCCGTCCAGCGTGGTGCGGATGGCCGTGGGATGGTGGGCGAAGTCGTCATAGACGGTGACCCCGGCGGCCTGCCCGCGCAGCTCCAGCCGGCGCTTGACGTTCTCAAAGCGCGCCAGGGCCGCGGCCGATTGCTCAGGCGTCACGCCCACATGCTCGGCCGCGGCAATGGCGGCCAGCGCGTTCATCTGGTTGTGCTCGCCGAGCAGGCCCCACTCCACGCGGGCCACCTGCATGCCGGACTTCAGCACGTCGAAGGCATGCGGCTCGCCGCGCGCGCGCAGGCCCGGGGCATCGCCGCGCACGCCAAAGCGCACCACGTCGCTCCAGCAGCCGCGCTCCAGCACCCGGCCCAGCGCCTCCTCGCGTGCATTGACCACCAGACGCCCGCTGGCCGGCACGGTGCGCACCAGGTGGTGGAACTGCGTCTCGATGGCCGCGAGGTCCGCGAAGATGTCCGCGTGGTCGTACTCCAGGTTGTTGAGGATGGCCGTGCGCGGGCGGTAGTGGACGAACTTGCTGCGCTTGTCGAAGAAGGCGGTGTCGTATTCGTCCGCTTCAATGACGAACGGAGCCCCCACGTTTGGCCCTTCGGGCACGGCGCTGCCCCCCGCGGGGGCGCTTGTCCCCAGCCGCGCCGAGACGCCGAAGTTCTGCGGCACGCCGCCGACCAGGAAGCCGGGCTTCAGCCCCGCGTCCTCCAGGATCCAGGCCAGCATCGACGTGGTGGTGGTCTTGCCATGCGTGCCGGCCACGGCCAGCACATGCCGGCCTTGCAGCACATGCTCGGCCAGCCATTGCGGGCCGCTGGTGTAGCGCGCGCCGGCATCCAGGATGGCCTCCATCAGCGCGTTGCCGCGCGAGACCACGTTGCCGACGACAAAGAGATCCGGCTTGAGCGCCAGCTGGTCGGCACCATAGCCTTCGATCAGCTCGATGCCCAGGGCACGCAGCTGGTCGCTCATCGGCGGGTAGACGCCGGCATCGCAGCCGGTCACGCGATGGCCCGCCTCGCGGGCCAGGGCCGCCAGGCCACCCATGAAGGTGCCGCAGATGCCCAGGATGTGGATGTGCATGGCGGGGATTGTAGGAAGCGGCTTGCGCCCCTCCCGCCGCTGCGGCGTCACACGTTGTCAGCCCATGAAGCCCAGGTTGCGGCTGGCGAAGCGGCCGATGTTGGGCACCACCGTCTCCAGGTCCGTCGCGCCGAACCAGCTGGCCAGCGTGGCCGCGTACTGGTCCACGGACGTGGTGGGGATCAGCCGGCCCAGGATGGCGTCCTCCGGCCCGCCGATGGCCACCGTCGGCCACTGGCCGTAGACCCGGTTGCCGCGCACCGCGCCACCGACGATGAAGTGATGGCTGCCCCAGCCGTGGTCGGTGCCGCGCCCGTTGGACTGCAGCGCACGGCCGAAGTCCGACGCGGTGAAGGTCGTCACCTGGTTGGCCACGCCCAGCGCCACCGTGGCGTCATAGAAGGCCTTGATCGCATCGCCCACCTGGCGCAGGCGCAGCGGCTGCTCGTCGGCCAGGTTGTCGTGGAAGTCGAAGCCGCCCAGGCTGACGAAGAAGATCTGCCGCCGCTGGCCCAGGGCCGAGCTGGCCGCCATCATGCGGGCGACCATGCGCAGCTGCTGCGCCAGCGGGTTGCTGGTGAGCGAGCTCAAGCCAGAGAAGGCGGGCAGGCTCGCCGGTACCGCGGCCAGCGCATCGGTGACGCGGCCCTCGCTGGCCACGGCGCGCGAGGTGATGCGGCCGAGCTCGGCCTCCAGCCGGTTGCTGCGGTTCTCCGTGACCAGCCGGCGCAGCGCGACGCCGGCCTGAGGCGACCACGAGAAGCCGTTGAGGGCATTCACCCGCACTGCGCCGCCGGGCGTGAGTTGGTACTGGATGGTCTGCTCGCCGGCCTGGATCATGTTGTTGCCGGCCACGGACATGCAGATGGAAACCGGGCTGCCCCCGTTGAAGTTGGAAGCGAGCAGATCACCCGCGCGACCCAGCCAGCCAGTCTGTGAGGGCCGGTCGGGCAGGCCCGTCTGCCACTGGTTCTGCTGGTCCGAATGCGAGAACAGCTGGAAGGGCACCGGCACCAACGGGTTGCAGTTGTTCCACTGCGCCTTGGTCAGCGGCTGGGTCAGCGTGCCGACGTTGGCCAGCAGCGCGCAGGCGCCGGCGTCAAACAGCCCCTTGATGCCGGCGAGCTGAGGATGCAGGCCCAGCTGCGGGCCGCTGAAGCCCTGCAGGGACAGCGGCAGCACGGCCGACTGCGCCAGCGCCAGCTCGGGCCGGGCGGAGCGGTAGGCCGCGTACTCGGTGCTGCTGATCGGCACCACGGTGTTGGACTGGTCGTTGCCGCCGTTGAGGAAGACGCACACCAGCGCCTTGTGGTCGCTGGCGGTGGAAGCTGCGGCGCTGCCGATGCTGGCCAGGTTGGCGAGGAAGGGCGTACCCGACAGCGCGGTGAGGAAGCCTGCCTGCCTGAGGAACTGGCGGCGGGAGGCGGGCGAGACGAAGGCGGTTTTCTTGGCGGCCATGGCTCAGGGCATTACTTCTGGATCAGGTACTCGGGGCAGGCCATGGCCAGCGTGACGGCGATCCACACGCGGCGTTTGGCGGCATCCGCCTCGGTCATCGGCACGGCGTTCACTGCGCCGAGGATGGTGTCCCGCGTGCTGGTGCTCATCTGACCGGCCAGCAGCAGCTGGTCGAGCCGCGCAACGAGCTGCTCGGGCTGGCTGGCCAGCGCCAGCTCGTTGACATAGGACGCGGTGATGAGGTTGTCGCCCCAACCGTAGCCCTGCTCGATGGTCTGCACCATGAAGTTGATGTAGGCGCTGGCGGTGGTCTCGTGCGTGATCTGGAACTCGGGCGCCACCAGGCCGGCGGCGCGCACGTCGCCGGCGGGCGAGTAGTCGGGCCGGAAGAAATTGAAGACCGAGGGCGAGCGCAGCGGGCCCTGGCCCACGCCCTCGATCGGGTCGTGCAGGCTGTTGATGCGCAGCCGGCCCGACGGCGAGCCGGCACCGAAGAGCCGCGCCCAGTTGGCCACGCGCACCACGGGCTCGCGCAGCTTGCCCCAGTTGGCGTCGGCCAGCTTGGCGGCGTCGCGCGCTTCCGGGTCCAGCAGCACGGCGCGGATCACGGCCTTCATGTCGCCGCGCACGCCGGCGCCGTTGTTGTTGAACGCCCGGGCCACTCGGGCGACGTAGCTCGGCGAGGGGTTGCTGGTCACCAGCCGCTGGATCAGCTGGCGGCCGATGAAGGGGCCCACGTTGGGGTGGTTGAACAGCGTGTCCAGCGCGATCTTCAGCGACTCGCGTGCACCCGTGCCGGCCGGGATCACCACGCCGCGGACGATGCGCTTCTCGCTGGTGGAGTGGTGCTGCGGGTAGGGTTGCATCGGCTGGTCCCAGGGCTCGGTGAGCACGCTGTTGACCCAGCCCAGCCAGCGGCCTTCGCCCGTGTCCGGCCCGGCCCAGCTCCAGCCGGTGAAGACCTTGGCCATGCCCATCACCTCGGCCTGGCCGTAGGTGGGGATGTCCTGGCCGTTGCTCTTGCGCCGCGTGCCGTCCTCGTTGAGCTCCCACAGGCCGATGGTGAAGAGCTGCATCACCTCGCGCGCATAGTTCTCATCGGGCATGCGGCCGGTGGCGGTGTTCTCCTTGTCGTTGCCCAGGTGGGACAGGTAGCGGCCCATCGCCGGATGCAGGGTCACCGCCTCCAGCAGGTCGCGGAAGTTGCCGAAGGCGTGCTGGCTCAGCGTGTCGAGGTAGGACGCCGCAGCCATCGGCGCGGCGTCCAGCGAGCTGTTGACCAGGCTGATGACGAAGATCTGGGATAGCGCGAAGGTGACGCGCTGGCGCAACTGGTCCGGCCCGTTGACCGCCTGGCGCCAGAAGCTCTCGGCCACCGCGTTGTGGCCAGCCTCCACGCAACTGCTGCAAACGTTCTGCGCGTTGTAGTAGGCCAGGTGCGTGCCCAGCGGCGCGGTGTTGAACTGACTGTCGATCCAGGCGCGGTAGCCCCCGGCCTGCACCGCGGCCACGTCGAGCTGCGTCGGCCCGTAGGTGGCCTGGACCAGGAAGCGCGCGGCCTCGTTGGCCGTGGGAGGCGCGCTGCCCTCGGCCGTGGGGCTGGTCGCGCTGCCGCTGCCTCCGCCACCGCAGCCGGCAATTGCCGTGGCCACCGCCACCGCACCTATCAGCGCGGCACGGCGCAGCCGCTGCCAGGGCTGCGTGTCGCGCGGGTATCGAAGGATGTGGGCCGCGGATGGGGCGGCGCAGGAACGGGCGCGGTCGACCTCGCCTTGCGGGGCCGTGGAGACGATGCGGGACATGGGCAGGTGCGGACTCGTGGTGCGCACCCCATTCGACCCAGGGCCCATCCCTGCTCTCGTGTGCGGGGCATGTGCCGGGCGTGGTGCGCTGGCCCGCAGGATCGGCCCATCGCCGCCGCAGTTGAAGCAGCTTTACCCAGCGTTGCAGCGCTGCCCGCGCCCGTCGGTCAACTTGACCGGCACTCGCCGGGGTCCGGGCGATCCGTGACCCCTTGCCGTGTGCCGCATCACGGCTGCAAAGCCCCGATACGCCGTGTATCGCTGGGGCCTTGCGTGAAGATGCCCGCTTGCCGCTCGGGCGGGGCGCGCAGCGTGTGCCTGCTCCGCTGCGGTCAGAGCTCGGCCAGCGCCTCGCGCGCGGCGTCCAGCGTCTGCTCGATGTCCTCGGCCGTGTGCGCTGCGCTGACGAAGCCGGCCTCGTAAAGCGCCGGGGCCAGGTAGACCCCGCGCTCCAGCATGCCGTGGAAGAAGCGGTTGAAGCGCGCCGCATCGGTGGCCATCACCACGCCGTAGTTCTGCGGCAGTCGGTCGGTGAAGAAGAAGCCGAACATGCCGCCTTCGCAGTCGGCGCAGAAGTCCAGCCCCGCGGCACGCGCCGCGCCCGTCAGGCCCTCGACCAGCGAGTGCGTGCGCGCAGCCAGCTGCTCGTAGAAGCCGGGCTTGCGGATCTCCGCCAGCGTGGCCAGCCCGCAGGCCGTGGCCACCGGGTTACCCGACAGCGTGCCGGCCTGGTAGACCGGGCCCAGCGGCGCGAGCTTGGCCATCACGTCGCGCGGGCCGGCAAAGGCCGCCAGCGGCATGCCGCCGCCGATCACCTTGCCGAAGACCGACAGGTCCGGCTTGAAGCCCGGGATGGCTTGGGCATACAGGCTCTGCGCGCCGCCCAGCGCCACGCGGAAGCCCGTCATCACCTCGTCGAGCACCAGCAGCGCGCCGTAGCGGGTGCACAGCTCGCGCAGCGCGGTCATGAACGGGATGCTGGCGCGCACGAAATTCATGTTGCCGGCGATCGGCTCGACCATCACGCAGGCGATGTCGCGCCCGTGCTGGGCGAAGGCCTCCTCGAGCTGGGCGACGTTGTTGTACTCCAGCACCAGCGTGTGCTGCACCACCTCCGGCGGCACGCCGGCGCTGGTGGGGTGACCGAAGGTGGCCAGCCCGGAGCCGGCCTTCACCAGCAGCGCGTCCGCATGGCCGTGGTAGCAGCCCTCGAACTTGATGATCTTGGCCCGCCCGGTGTAGCCGCGCGCCAGGCGCAGCGCGCTCATGCCGGCCTCGGTTCCGGAGCTCACCAGCCGCACCTGCTCGGCGCTGGGCACCAGCTCCAGGATGGCCTCGGCAAGCTCGATCTCGCGCTCGGTCGGCGCACCGAAGGACAGGCCTTCGGTCACCGCGCGCTGCACCGCCTCGATCACCGCCGGGTGGCCATGGCCCAGGATCATCGGCCCCCAGGAGCCGATGTAGTCGATGTAGCGCTGCCCCTGCGCGTCCCACATGTAGGCGCCCTGCGCCCGCGTGATGAAGCGCGGCGTGCCGCCCACTGCGCGGAAGGCGCGCACCGGCGAGTTGACGCCGCCGGGAATCACCTGCTGGGCGCGCTGGAAGAGGGCGAGGTTGCGGTCTGGGTTCTCAGTGGACATGGCGCTTGGCGGCAGGCGGGTGGTCTTCGGGGGGCAGGTCGGTGCCGTCGTCGGGGCTGTCTTGGCCTTCCTCATCGGCCGGGGGCAGGGCCCAGAAGAAGCGGTCCGGGATGACGTTGCCCATGCCCGGGCGGTAGCCGGCGTCCAGCGACTGGTCCAGGAAGCTCAGCGCCTCGCCGACGGCGGCATGCAGCTCATTGCCGGCGGCCAGCAGCGCGGCCAGCGCGGCCGACAGCGTGTCGCCTGCGCCGACGAAGGCGGTCTCGAAGCGCTCGAACTTCTCGCCGGTGATCGCGCCCTGCGGCGAGGCCAGCACGTTGTCGATGTGCTGGTCGGGCAGCTGGATGCCGGTCACCAGCACGCAGCGCGCACCCGCCTCGCCGGCGGCCACGGCCAGCTCGCGTGCGGACGGCGGGCGCTCGGATTCCCACTCGGGCAGCAGGAAGTCGGTCAGCGTCTTGTGGTTGCCCACCAGCACCTCGGTGGCCGGCAGCACCAGCTCGCGGAAGGCGTCCAGGTAGGCGGCCTGCGCGTCCTCCTCCATCCACGACAGGTTGGGCAGATAGGCCACCAGCGGCACCTCGGTGTAGTCCGAGAGGATCTCGGCCACGGCGCTGATGCCCTCGGCGCTGCCCAGGAAGCCGACCTTCCAGGCGGAGATGGTCACGTCCTCCAGGATGCTGCGCGCCTGCTCGATGACCGCGTCAGGGTCGATCTCATGCATGTCGAAGACCTCGGCCGTGTCGCGCATCACGATGGAGGTCACCACCGGCAGCGGGTGCGAGCCCATCGCCGCGATCGTGGCCACGTCGGCGGCCAGGCCGGCGGCGCCGGTGGGCTCGCTGGCATTGAAGCTCATCACGCACGGCGGAGCGGGCGGCTCCTCGCCCAGGGCGTCGTGGGGAACGTCAGGCTGCGCGCCGGGCGGGGGGGAGGAGTGGGCTGCGGTCATCGCGTCAGAGGCGGCGACGCCGGCACGCGGCCGGCGTCTGGGGAGAGGGGCGTGCCGGCCGCCACAAGGGCTTGCTGGTACAGGCGGGCAGGACGGACGGCGGGAGACTGTGGGCGGGGACGGGCTGCGAGCACGGGTTGCGCACGGCGCTTTCAGTGTCGGCAAGGGGTCGAGACAAGCACGGCCGGGCGGGTTTCGGTCTGTGCTTTTGTTCCCACAAACCCTCGTTTTTCCCCGGTGAGCGCTCGCTACAATCCCGGACCATTGTAGTCAAGCGCCCCCCTGGAAGAACGTGACTGACGCCAAGACGTACATGTGCCTCATCTGCGGATGGATCTACGACGAAGCCGCCGGCTCGCCTGAAGATGGCATCCCCCCTGGCACCCGCTGGGCCGACGTCCCGATGAACTGGGTCTGTCCTGAATGCGGCGCCCGCAAGGAAGATTTCGAGATGGTCCAGATCTGAGCCGTGCGGCTCAGTTCGGAGCATCCCGGGCCTGCCTCTCCTTCCTGCCCATTCGTTTGACTTTGGCGGCGGGGTGCAGCACTGGTGCTCACCGGTCGCCGTTGCCGAGGAGCCCCAGCCCGTGAGCGATGCCCCTTCCGCCGACACCGGTGCCGTCAAGGTCCTGGTGATCGACGACAGCAACACCATCCGGCGCAGCGCCGAGATCTTCCTCAAGCAGGGCGGCTACCAGGTCGTGCTGGCGGAGGACGGCTTCGATGCCCTGTCCAAGATCAGCGACCACGAGCCGGACCTCATTTTCTGCGACATCCTGATGCCGCGTCTGGACGGCTACCAGACCTGCGCCATCATCAAGCGCAACCCGCGTTTTGCCAGCGTGCCGGTGATCATGCTGTCGTCCAAGGACGGCCTGTTCGACAAGGCGCGCGGGCGCATGGTCGGCTCCGAGGACTACCTCACCAAGCCCTTCACCAAGGAGCAGCTTCTGCAGGCGGTGCAGCAGCACCGGGAGACACCCCACCCGGCCGCCTGAGCGCGCGGCGGGGCTGCGGGGCAGTGCTTTCCCGCCTCCACTTCCGCGTGCGGCTGCCGATATCGCGATGTGGAGCCGGAGCGCCCGGCCGAGACTGATCGAGGACACACATGGCTATCCAGAACATCCTGCTGGTGGACGATTCCAAGACCGAGCTGCACCACCTCAGCGACATCCTGACGCGCAAGGGCTACCAGGTCCGCACGGCTGAAAACGGCGAGGAGGCCATGCGCCGCCTGGCCGAGCAGAAGCCCGATCTCATCCTGATGGACGTGGTGATGCCTGGGCAGAACGGCTTTCAGCTGACTCGCGCCATCACGCGCGATCCACAGTTTGCCGACGTGCCGGTCATCATCTGCACGAGCAAGAACCAGGAGACCGACAAGGTCTGGGGCATCCGCCAGGGCGCCAAGGACTACGTCGTCAAGCCGGTCAACCCCGACGAGCTGATCGCCAAGATTCGCGCGTTCGGTTGAAGGCGGCTGCCTCCAGCGATTCGACACACACACCCGCCTGTCAGCCGGGCGGCCACTCCAGACGCCATCGCCGCCTTCGCCTGCAGCGAGCCAGCGACCCAAGCGCATGTCCAAGAAAGAAGCCCTGAGGGAGTTGCAGAGCCGCCTGGCCGACCGGCTGCAAGCCGCGCGCGACCAGTCCGGCGCCGCCAGCTGGCTGGCCGTGGAGGCCGGCGGGCGGGGCTTCCTGCTGCCGCTGGCCGAGGCGGGCGAGATCTTCACCGGCCGCGTGAGCTGCCTGCCCGTGCCGCACACCGCGCCGTGGATGCTGGGGGTGGCCAACTTGCGCGGACACCTTCATTCGGTGGTCGACTTGGCGGCTTTTCTCGGCATCAAGACCGGCGCGCCGGCGCGCGAGGCCAACTGCCTGGTCGCCTTCAGTCCGCAGCTGGAGACCAACTGCGCGCTGCTGGTGGACCGCTTGGCCGGCCTGCGCGGGCGCGAGCAGCTGCAGCCGCGCGCATCGGATGACGCACCGCGCCCGGCATTCGTTGCGGGCAGTTGGACAGACCAGCAAGGGCGCGTGTGGCACGAGCTGGCGCTCGGGGCTTTGTCACGCCACGAGGCTTTCCTCGGCGTGGCCGCATGAGGCGTATCAAGGACAAGGGCGGCCGCACACCGGCAGCCTTGCAAGCAGGTCAACACAGGTTGAGCAAGAGGGGTCTATGAGTTTTCTGGACAAGTTCAAGGAGGCGGACGCCTCTGCCGCGGACACCGCCGCGACGACCGAAGCCGACCTGGCGACCGTGGCGCGCGACACCGCCCATCCCACGACGCAGCAGAACGCCGAGGCGGACTCCTCCATCATTTCGGAAGCCGCCCCGTCTGAGCTGCCAGGCGACTACCTCGACCGTCCCCGTCCGGATGCCGCCGACCCCGACAGCGCCGAGTTCGACACCGGCTTGCCGGTCATCGGCCGCTGGAGTGCCGGCCGCCAGCAGCGGCTGCTCTTCATGATGCTGCTGCTGGGCGCCGTGGGCCTGCTGGTCACCGGCTTTCTCACCATCCGCGCCGCCAACCAGCGCGCCGAGCAGATCGGCGCCACCGGCCGCGCGCTGACCGAATCGCAGCGCCTGGCCAAGTCCGTGTCGCAGGCGCTGATCGGCAGCCCGCAGGCCTTCCCCGAGGTCAAGAGCGCCATCGAGGTGCTGGCCAGCAGCACGCGCGGCCTGCAGAACGGCTCGCCTGAGCTCAACCTGGTGGCTGCTCCGCCGACCGTGCAGGAGGCGCTCACCCCCGTGGCTGGCCTGGTGGATGCGGCCGAGCGCAATGCCAAGTCGCTGCTGTCGCAGCAGAACGTGCTGACCCGCGTGGGCAAGTCGCTGCGCGAGGTCAACCAGCAGTCCAGCGAGCTGATGGAGCTGGCCGACGCCATCTCCGCGCTCAAGGTGCAGCAGAACGCCAGCCCGGCCGAGGTGGCCGCTGCCGGCCAGCTGATCATGCTGACGCAGCGCATCGGCAAGTCGGCCAACGAGTTCCTGACCGTGGAAGGGGTGTCCACCGAGGCGGTCTTCCTGCTGGGCAAGGACCTGAACGCCTTTCGCGAGATCGCCCAGGGCCTGTCCGACGGCAACCCCGAGCTGCGCCTGCCCGGCACCAAGGATCCGCAGACCCGCGAACTGGTCGAGGCCCTGCTCAAGCAGTTCGAGACCACGCGCACCGAGGCCGCCTTCATCCTGGGCAGCCTGCAGGGCCTGGTGGCCTCGCGCGACGCGCAGGCCGCCATCGTGGCCGACAGCGAGAAGCTGCGCAAAGGCCTGGAAGAGGTGCAGACCCGCCTGACCGTGGGCAGCGGCGTCGGCCCGGCGTCCATCGGCCTGATCGTGGTCTTCCTGGCCCTGTCTTCTCTGGCCGGCTTCGGCCTGATCCGCCTGTCGCTGGCCGACCAGCGGCACCGCGCCGCGGTGGCCGAGCTGCAGCGCCAGGAAGCCGAGCGCCAGCAGCGTGAGGCCAAGCGGGTCAACGACGCCAACCAGGCGGCCATTCTGCGGCTGATGAACGAGCTGCAGACGGTGGCCGAAGGCGACCTGACGCAGCAGGCCACCGTGACCGAGGACATCACCGGCGCCATCGCCGACTCGGTGAACTACACGGTGGAAGAGCTGCGCACCCTGGTGGCCCAGGTGCAAGGCACGGTGGCCCGGGTGACCGAGACCACGCAGCAGGTGGACGCCACGTCGACCGAGCTGCTGGCCGCCTCCGACGAGCAGCTGCGAGAGATCCGCGAGACCGGCGAATCGGTGCTGCAGATGGCCGGCCGCATTAATGAGGTGTCCGCGCAGGCCTTGCACTCCGCCGAGGTGGCCCGCCAGTCGCTGACCGCAGCGGAGTCCGGCCTGAAGGCTGTGCACGACGCCATCGGCGGCATGAACGCCATCCGCGACCAGATCCAGGACACCTCCAAGCGCATCAAGCGGCTTGGCGAGTCCTCGCAGGAGATCGGCGAGATCACCGAGCTGATTTCCGACATTACCGAGCAGACGAACGTGCTGGCCCTGAACGCCGCCATCCAGGCTGCGTCGGCCGGTGAAGCCGGTCGCGGCTTCTCGGTGGTGGCCGAGGAAGTGCAGCGTCTGGCCGAACGCTCGGCCGACGCCACCAAGCAGATCGCCGCGCTGGTGAAGACCATTCAGACCGACACGCAGGATGCCGTGGCCGCTATGGAGCGCTCCACCCAGGGCGTGGTGGAGGGGGCCCGCCTTTCGGATGCCGCCGGTACCGCGCTGGGCGACATCGACCGCGTGTCGCGCCGCTTGGCCGAGCTGATTCAAGAGATCTCACGCCAGGCCCTGCACGAGGCGGAGTCCGCCAACGTGGTGGTCTCCAACATCCAGCACATCTTTGCCGTGACCGAGCAGACCGGTGAGGGCACCCGCTCCACCACGCAACTGGTGCGCGAGCTCTCCAAGACCGCAGAAGAACTCAAGCAGTCGGTCGCCCGATTCAAGATCGCGTGAAGGACGGGCTCCGCATGACGCTGCGCGCATCCGCCCGACAGGCAGGGCGCGCGGGCGTCCGCGGTGCCCTCGTCCTTCTTCCGCCCTCTACCTTGCCCATGCGCCCGGGCTGCTTGCAGCTGCGTCGGCCGGGCATGGGCCTGCGCAGCGGCTGAGCCGTACCTGTCGAGCTGCGTCGCCTTCGCAACCCGTCGAGAACCCATCCGGATGGACACGCCTACCGCCTCCCGCCCGACGCACGACGCCTCCTTTGACCTCAATGCCCTGGCCTGGGTGCAGGAGGAGCTGCGCAAGTCGCTCGACACGGCGCACAAGGCGCTGCGGCGCTTCCTCAAGGAAGCGGAGGCGGCGCAGACCTCGGACGTCGATGACGTCGACCCGGCTGTTCTGCGCACCGCACGGCTGCAGGTGCACCAGGGCGTGGGCGCGCTGGAGCTGGTCGGGCTGTCGGCCGGCGCCACCGTGCTGCGCGCCATCGAATCCGCGGTGCAGCGCTTCGTGGCCAAGCCGCGCAAGCTGGATGCGGTGGCGGTCGACGCGATCGAGCATGCGTCCTTTGCGCTGCAGGACTACATCGCCCGCCTGCTGGCCGGCAAGCCGGTGCCGCCGGTGGCGCTGTTCCCTCAGTACGCAGCCGTGCAGGCCTTGGCTGGCGGCGAGCGTGCTCACCCCGCCGACCTGTGGGAGCACGACTGGCAGTGGCGCGACTGGCCCGAGCCCGAGGGGCTGGACGGTGCGGGCGATGCGCTGAGCGCTGATGCCGATGCCCTGAATCGCTTCGAGTCCGAGCTGCTGGCCTGGATGCGTCGCGGCACGCCGGCACATGCGCAGGCGCTGGCGCTGCTGTGCGACGGCCTGGCCCGCGGCGCCACTGCGCTGCAGCAGCGCACGCTGTGGCGGCTGGCGGCGGCCTTCTTCGACGGCGTCGCCCGCGGCGTGCTGCCGGCGGACGTGCATGCCAAGCGCATGGGCTCCCAGCTGCTGGGCCAGCTGCGCGCGCACAGCCGCGGCCAGCCCGAGCCGGCCCAGCGCCTGGCGCAGGAGCTGCTGTTCCATTGCGCCCAGGCTGGTGAGGCCGCGCAGGCTTTGCCGCGCCTGCGTGCCGTGCGCGAGGCCCACGGCCTGGCCGATCATGTGCCGGTGGACTACGCCGCCACGCGCCTGGGCCGCTTCGACCCGGCCTGGATTGCCCAGGCCAAGAAGCGCGTGGCCGCGCTCAAGGACGCCTGGTCGGCCGTCGCCGGCGGCGAGATGGTGCGCCTGCCCGGCCTGAACGAGCAGTTCAGCCTCGTCGGCGATTCGGTCAAGCGCCTGCTGCCCAATGGGGAGCGCCTGGCCGATGCCCTACAGGCCGCCGGTGCCCGCGCAGTGCAGACCCAGGCCGCGCCGCAGCCCGCGCCGGCCATGGAGGTGGCCACGGCCGTGCTCTACCTGGAAGCCACCCTCGACGACGGCGAGCTCGATCACCCCGAGCAGGCCCTGCGCGTGCTGCGCTTGGCCGAGCGCATCGATCGCGTCGGTGCCGGCGGCGAGCCCGAGCCGCTGGATGCGTGGATGGAGGAGCTCTACCGCCGCGTCTCCGACCGCCAGACCATGGGCAGCGTGGTGCACGAGCTGCGCGCCAACCTGTCTACGGCCGAAAAGCAGATCGACCAGTACTTCCGCGACCCGACTCAGGCCGAGCTGCTGGTGCCGGTGCCCGGGCCACTGAAGGCCATGCGCGGCGTCTTCTCGGTGCTCGGCCTGGGCCAAGCTTCGCAGACCGTGCTGCGCATGTGCGAGGACATCGACCACCTGACTGCCGGTGTCGATCCGCACCAGGCCGCCACCGCCGGCGTCTTCGACCGGCTGGCCACCAACCTGGGTGCACTGGGCTTCCTGACCGATATGCTGGGTGTGCAGCCGCAGCTGGCCAAGACGCTGTTCAGCTTCGACGTCGCCAGCGGCACGCTGCAGTCCTCAGTGCTCGGCCGGCGCGCTGCGCCCGTTGTGACGCCGGCTCCCGCCGCAGGGCTCATCGAGCAGGCGCAGTCGGTCGCGCAGGCCGCGCTCGACGAGCAGCCGCTGGCCGATCTTCAGCTCAGCCTGGATGCGCTGTCGCAAGACGTGCGCGTGGCTGCCGAGCCGGCGCTGGCCGCCAGCATCGAGCAGGCCCAGGCCGCGGTCGAGCAGGCCGGCCAGGCCGGCGCCGGCCCGCAAACCGAATCGCTGGCTCGCGAGCAGGTTGCACAGGCCATGGTCGACTTCGTCAACACGGTATCGGAGCCGATGGGCCTGGACCTGCTGGACGCGCCGACCACGCGGCCGGGCGCACTGGATGCGCCCGCGACCCACTCGGGTGCGCTGGATGCGCCGGCAGCCGGTCCCACCACGCAGTCTGCGCCGCTGATGCCCGTGCCCGCGGCCACCGTCGTGGACACCGGCCTCGAAGAAGACGACGAGATGCGCGCCATCTTCATCGAGGAGGCACGCGAGGTCATCGGCAATGCCCGCGAGGCGCTCGCTGCACTGGCTGCCGAGCCGGGCAGCGTGGAGCAGCTCACCACCGTGCGCCGCGCCTTCCACACGCTCAAAGGCAGCTCGCGCATGGTGGGCCTCACCGAGTACGGCGAGGCGGGGTGGGCCTGCGAGCAGCTCTACAACGCCTGGCTCGCCTCACAGCAGCCTGCCAGCGACGACCTGCGTGCCTTCACCGGCCAGGCACTGGACCTGCTGGCCGGCTGGATCGACGAGATCGAGTCCCACACGGCCGACCACCGTCAGCGCGAGCCGCTGTGCCGCGCAGCCGACGCGCTGCGCAACGAGGGCCGGCTGCTGGCGCTGGACGATGTGGCGGCTGCCGCGCCTGCTGGCGCGACATCCGAGGTGGCTGCGCTGCCGCCCGCCGAGCTCACCGCGCAGGCCTTGCCGCCCGAGGCCGCCGCCGCAGCTCTGCCGGTGGTGGAGGAAGCCGGCGCCGAGCCGGCCGGGCACGCCGCCGCCGAAGACACGGTCCAGCGCGTCGAGGCGCTGCTGGCCGATGTGTCGCTCGACCTTGATGCACCCGCGCCTGCTGCCGCCGCCGAGCGGCCCGCGGTGTTCACCGATACGGTGATCGACGAAGCCCCGGCCGTTGCGTCGCCGGCAGAGCCTGCCCTGGCCACGCCGGAGCTGTCCTTCACGCTGGACCTCGCCACGCTGGACGACACCGGCGCAGCCGCCCCGGCCTCCCCCGAGCCGCTGCCGGCCGGCGAGGCCTCGCCCCTGGTCGGCGAGCTGCGCCTGGACGGCGACGGCGCAGAGGACGCCGCCGGGGAGGCCGGGGAGGGGCTGCTGCTGGCCGACGAGCTGCTGGACGCCTCGACGCCCGCTGCCTTGGCGTCGACCGAGGCGCAGCCGCCCGCTGCGGCCGGGCTGCACACCGCGGCCGGGGCCGCCTCGGCTGGCGAGGATTTCACGCTTGACTTCGACCTTGGCCAGTCCGCCGGCGAGGCCACGCACGAGGGCGAGCCCGCCCCGGCGTCTACTGGCATGACCGGGGGTGCGGATGAACTGGAGGGTGGGCTGCAGCATGCCGCCGGCGAGCTGCCGGTCGCCGAGTCGGTCGAGCCCCCGCCGGTCGAGGACACCCCGCCGCAGCTTCGCGTCATCGAAGGCGGTGCGCCTGTGGGGCAGTCGCGCGAGCCCGATGACGAGCTGGTGCACCACGTCGCCGCACCCGAGGCGGCCAACGACGCCGCCGGTCCGGCGGGCGAGCAGGTCAAGGTGATCGGACCGCTGCGCATCGGCATCCCACTGTTCAACATCTACCTCAATGAGGCCGACGAGCTCTCGCGCCGCCTGGCCACCGAGCTGGCCGAGTGGTCGCTGGAGCTCGATCGGCCGGTGGGCGACACCGCCGTGGCGCTGGCCCATTCGCTAGGCGGCAGCTCGGCCACGGTTGGCTTCCAGGACCTGTCACAGCTGGCGCGCCAGCTCGAGCACGTGCTGGCCCGCAGCCACGCCCTGGGCAGTGGCACGCCGGACGACGCCCAGGTGTTCTCCGACACCGCTGAGGAGATCCGCCGCCTGCTGCATCAGTTCGCCGCCGGCTTCCTCAAGTCGCCGTCGCATGCGCTGCTGGAGCGGCTGTCCGCGCTGGAGCGCGACCTGGCCACGCGGCTGGACCAGCAGAGCGAAGGCCTGGCCTCCTCGCGGCCGGGCGAGCTCGACATGGCCGATGAGCTGCTGCCGATCGCCGAGCTGTCAGCGGCCGAGGCCCCGGCTGCTGAACAAGATGCCGATCAGATCGCTGAACACGCGGGGGCTGACGATCTGCCGGCCCTGCCGCAGGCTGTCGAGGCGGCCGAGCTTGTTGAGCCGCAGCAAGGGCCCGTTACCGAGCAGGATGCCGAGGCCTTTGCGGCTGAGTCACCCACTGTCGGGCAGGCGCACGACGTGGGGGCAGGCCAGCCGGCCGATACCGGGCTTGCGCCCGCGCCCCTGCAGGGTGCCCCAGCGCTCGGCGGCCTGGGCCAGGCCGGGTTCAAGCCCCTGGCCCCGCGCGCCGATGCCGGCCCTGCCGTCTCGATCAGCGCGCAGGCGGCCGTGCCGCAATGGGCCGGCGACGACGACATCGATGCCGTCGATGCGGTGGACGCCGACCTCTTCCCCATCTTCGAGGAAGAAGCCGAGGAGCTGCTGCCCGCGCTGTCCGGCCAGATGCGTGACTGGCTGCGCCGCCCGGCCGACCCCGCCGGCGCCACGGCCTGCATGCGCACGCTGCACACGCTCAAGGGTGGGGCCCGCCTGGCCGGCGCCATGCGCCTGGGCGAGCTGGCCCATCGCATGGAGTCCGCCATCGAAGGCCTGCTGGCCCGTGGCGACATCCAGGCTGCCGACGTGGAGGCCTTGCAGTCCCGCGCCGACGGCCTGACCGAGCTGTTCGAGGCCTTGCGCAGCCGCGATGCCCAGGCCTACGCCCAGGCCTCAGCGCAAGTGCAGGCGGACGCGCCGGCAGACCAGCCGGCGCAGCCCGTGTCGCCGCCGGCTGTGCAGCTGGCCGAGGAAGCCGCGCCGCCCGAGGTGGCGAGCCTCAACAATCCCGACCTGTCGGATCTGTCCGATCGATTCGAGCCGCCCGCCGAGCCGGCGGCTGTCTCTCCCGATGATGTGCCGGCCCCAGCATCAGCTGCTGGCGCCGCGCCGGCCGCTGAGGCCGAGATCGACTGGTCGCGCTTTGCCACGGCCACGCCGGCCCAGGCACGCGACGTTGCCGTGCGCTCGCCTGCAGGCACCTCCCAGGGTGCTGTGCGCGTGCGCGCGCAGCTGCTCGACCGCCTGGTCAACCATGCGGGCGAGGTCTCCATCACCCGCTCGCGCCTGGCCACAGAAGTCGGGCAGATCAAGGGTTCGCTGGGCGACCTGGCCGACAACCTGGACCGCTTGCGCCAGCAGCTGCGCGACATCGAGCTGCAGGCCGAGACGCAGATGAGCACGCGCATGGAAGCGGCCCGTGCGGCGGCGCAGAACTTCGACCCGCTCGAGTTCGACCGCTACACGCGCTTCCAGGAGCTCACGCGCATGATGGCCGAGTCGGTCAACGACGTGGCCACCGTGCAGCGCAGCCTGCAGCGCACGCTGGATACGGCCGAAGATCAGCTTGCCGTGCAGGCGCGCCTCACGCGCGACCTGCAGGACGACCTGCTGCGCACGCGCATGGTGGAGTTCGAGGGCCTGTCCGACCGCCTCTACCGCGTCGTGCGCCAGGCCGCCAAGGAAACCGGCAAGCAGGTCCGCCTGGATCTGGTGGGCGGCAACATCGAAGTCGACCGCGGTGTGCTCGACCGCATGACGCCGGCCTTCGAGCACCTGCTGCGCAACTGTGTCACCCACGGCATCGAGCCGGCTGAAGCCCGCCTGGCCGCCGGCAAGGACGCGGCCGGCCTGATCACCGTGTCGCTGCACCAGGAGGGCAATGAAGTCGGTGTGGAGTTCCGCGACGATGGCGCCGGCCTGGACCTGGCGCGCATCCGCGACAAGGCGCTGCGCATGGGCCTGCTCGCGCCCGACGCCCAGCCCACGGATGCGGAGCTGGCCAACCTGATCTTCACGCCCGGCTTCACCACCGCCGAGCAGGTCACCGAGCTGGCCGGTCGCGGCATCGGCATGGACGTGGTGCGCTCCGAAGTCAACGCCATGGGCGGCCGCATCGAGACCGCCACGGCGCCTGGCCAGGGCACCAGCTTCCGCTTGGTGCTGCCACTGACCACCGCGGTGACGCAGGTCGTGATGCTGCGCTGCGGCACGGCCACGGTGGCCGTGCCCACCCACCTGATCGAGATGGTCCGCCGTGCGCGGCCTGAAGAAGTGCAGCGGGCCTACGAGCAGGGCGCCTATGCCTTCGGCGAGCAGGTGCTGCCCTTCTTCTGGCTGGGCGCGCTGCTGCAGTCCAGCCCGCGCGGGCTGGAGGGCGGGCGCACGCTGCCGGTGGTCATCATCCGCTCGGCGCAGCAGCGCATCGCGCTGCATGTGGACGAGGTGCTGGGCAACCAGGAAGTCGTGGTCAAGAACCTGGGGCCGCAGCTCTCGCGCCTGCCTGGCCTGGCCGGCATGACGCTGCTGGCCTCTGGCGCCGTGGCGCTGATCTACAACCCCGTCGCCCTGGCCACCGTCTATGGCGAGGCTGCCCGGGCCTACACCGCGCGGGCCCTGCATGCCGATGTGGCGCCGGCGCTGGGCGAGGAGGCCCGGGTCGATGGCGGTGCGCCGGCTGCACCGGTCCAGCCGCAGGAGGCCCAGGCGCCCGCCGTGCCGCTCGTGCTGGTGGTGGACGACTCGCTCACGGTGCGCCGCGTCACCCAGCGCCTGCTGGCCCGCGAGGGCTACCGCGTGGCGCTGGCCAAGGACGGCCTGGATGCGCTCGAGCGCCTGGCCGAGGAGCGCCCGGCCGTGGTGCTCAGCGACATCGAGATGCCGCGCATGGACGGCTTCGACC
The DNA here is from genome assembly GCA_049321005.1 of Pseudomonadota bacterium. Lineage (GTDB taxonomy): Bacteria > Pseudomonadota > Gammaproteobacteria > Burkholderiales > Burkholderiaceae_C > Aquabacterium. The sequence continues at coordinate 94,362 of JBMOQL010000001.1, read as the reverse complement.
TGGTGCGCAACATCCGTGGCGACCAGCGTCTGGCCGACTTGCCGGTGATCATGATCACCTCGCGCATCGCGCAGAAGCACCGCGACTACGCCAGCGAGCTGGGCGTCAACCACTACCTGGGCAAGCCGTACAGCGAGGAAGAGCTGCTGGCGCTGATCGGCCGCTACACCGGCACGCCGGCCCCTGTGGCCACGCACTGACGGCGCACGCCTGCATCTCATGTCCGCCGTGCCTGCACCGCCTGTCCTGTCCGAGCCGCGCGCCCCGCGGCCGATGGCCGACGTCATCGACCACGTGGCCGACCTGACGGGCAACCGCGACCGCGAGCGGGTGGACGTGGTCTTCGTGCAGGCCCTGGTGGCGCTGCTGCGCGCACAGGAGGTCGCCGTCTGGCGCTTGGTGGGCGAGGGCCACGAGTGGCGCTGGTTCCTGTGCGCACGGCTGCGCGCGGGCGAGGTCACGCCCGCATCTGACGCACCCTGGACGCCGTTCGCCGACTTGGTCGTCCCCGATGCCGTGCCCTGGCGCGGCGAGTGCCTGCGCGCTCAGGCGCAGATCCTGGCTCCACGCCGCGGCGCGGATCAGCCGGTGGTCAACGTCTTCCCACTGCCCGGCGAGGCAGTGGCGCAGACGGTGGTCGAGATCGCCACGGATCGTCCCCTCACGCCGGCCAAGCTGCAGACCGTGCAGGCGCTGATGCGCGTCTACGGCAACATCCAGAGCCTGCTCGACTACAGCCAGCGCGACACGCTGACCGGCCTGCTCAACCGCAAGACATTCGACGAGACCTTCATGCGCACCGCGCTGCCGGGCGGCATGCTGCTGCAAGCCAACCCGGCTGCGCTGCCGGCCGGTGAGCCGGTGCCGGGCGCGGGCGGGGCTGAGGCGGACGGCGAGGCGCGCAAGCCCGCACCGGCGCAGCAGGCGTGGCTGGGCGTGATCGACATTGACCACTTCAAGCGCGTCAACGACACCTATGGCCACCTGATCGGCGACGAGGTGCTGCTGCTGGTGGCCCGCATCCTGCGCAGCACCTTCCGCTTCCAGGACCAGCTCTACCGCTTCGGCGGCGAGGAGTTCGTGGTCATGCTGCGCTGTCATAACGAGGCCGACGCGATGCTGGCCTTCGAGCGCTTCCGCCAGAACATGGCGGCCTACCCGTTCCCGCAAATCGGCCACGTGACGGCCAGCGTGGGCTTCACGCAGGTGATGCCCGAGGACAGCCCGGGCGCTGCTTTCGACCGCGCCGACCGCGCGGTCTATCACGCCAAGCAGAACGGCCGCAACCGCGTGGTCAGCCACGCGGAGCTGGTGCGGGCGGGTGAGCTGGAGGCGGCGACGAAGGTAGGCGACGTCGAGTTGTTCTGAGCGGGTTGGCGGCTCACCCCTGATCGCCCCAGCAGGCGGGGCGCGTGTCGACGCTCAGTCGAATACCTTGACCTGCATCGGCTTGAGCGCAGCCTGCACCTTGTCCTTGACGACCGCATAGCGCTCCAGCGTGCGGCGCCGCGCCTCGTTGTGATCGACGATGGGCGGCGGATGGTCCCGGCCGGGAACGAAGCAGGCGACCTCCAGATCGCCCGGCCTGGCCGCCCAGGGCGCATGCACGGCCCGGTCGGGCAGCTTGGCGAAAGCCGGCAGGTAGCGGCGGATGAACTTGCCCTGCGGGTCGAACTTCTGGCTCTGGTTGACGGGGTTGAAGATGCGGAAGTAGGGCTGGGCATCACAGCCCGTGGACGCGGCCCATTGCCAGCCGCCGTTGTTGGCCGCCAGGTCATAGTCAAGCAGCTTCTCGGCAAAGTAGCGCTCCCCGCGTCGCCAGTCGATACCCAGATCCTTGACGAGGAAGCTGGCGGTCACCATGCGCAGCCGGTTGTGCATCCAGCCTGTCTGGTTGAGCTGCAGCATCGCCGCGTCCACCAGGGGGTAGCCGGTGCGTCCGCCGCACCAGGCCGCAAACAGCGCATCGGCCACCTTGCCGTGCTCCCACTTGATGCGGTCGTACTCGCGCTTGAAGGCGTGCTCCACCACGTGCGGGTGGTGGTGGAGGATCTGGTGATAGAAGTCGCGCCAGATCAGCTCGGCCAGCCAGGTCTCGGCGCCGCGCGATCCGGCGCGCATGCGGTCCCAGGCCAGCCGGGCCAGCTCGCGCACCGACAGCGTGCCGAAGCGCAAGTGCGGCGACAGGTAGCTCGGCCCCTTGATGCCGGGGAAGTCGCGCGCCTCGTCGTAGCGGTCGATGCGCTCCACGAAGTCCGCGAGCAGCGCGCGGCCCTGGGTGGTGCCGCCATGCAGCTTGAGCTCGGCCACCTGCGTGTCTTCAAACCCGATGGCATGCAGATCGGGCACGCCGCCCTGCACGCTGGCGGGCAGCGGCGCCAGATGACGGGCATGACGAGCCACGGGATAGGCGCGCAGGTAGAAGTCGTCCAGCTTTCTCAGCCAGGCGTTCTTGTACGGCGTGAAGACGTTGTACGGCGTGCCAGTCGCGGTCATCACCTCATCGGTCTCGAACACCACCTGGTCCTTGGACAGATACAGCGCCACGCCGATGTCGGCCAGCGCGCCGCGCGCGCGGGCATCGCGCTCCACCGCCTGCGGCTCGTAGTCGCGGTTGGTGAAGACGGCGGCCACGTCCAGCTGGTGGGCCAGCCGCGCCACCTCGTCCACCGCTCGGCCGTGGCGCACGATCAGGCGCACGCCGGCTGTGCCGTGGCGCTCGCCCAGCGCGCGCAGCGCGGCGTCCAGGTCGAGCAGGCATTCGCGGATGAAGGCCACGCGGCGGTCGTCGCGCGGCAGCGGGTCCAGGATGTCGCGGTCGAAGACGAAGGCGCACCACACCTGGCGGGCGTTCTTCAGCGCGTGGTAGAGCGCCGCATGGTCATGCGCGCGCAGGTCGCGGCGCATCCACACCAGGGCACGGTCCAGGCTGGGGGTGTCGGGGCCGGACGCGGGCCCGCCAGGGGCGGCAGCCGGGCGGCGCGGGTCGCGCGTCGGCGCGTGGAGCGAGGCGTGGAGCAGGTCGTGTCCAGGGGGTGTCTGCGGCATGGAGCTATGGTGACAGACGCATAAAATCCCGGCATGCCCGCCGACGCCAGCAACCTCACCAACCAGTTCCTCATCGCCATGCCCGGCATGGCCGACGAGAACTTCGCCGGTGCGGTCGTCTACCTGTGTGAGCACACCGAGCGCGGCGCCCTGGGCCTGGTCATCAACAAGCCCATCGACATCAAGCTCAAGAACCTGTTCGAGAAGGTCGACCTGCCGCTGGACCGCCCCGACCTGGCCGAGGCGCCGGTCTTCTTCGGCGGCCCGGTGCAGACCGAGCGCGGCTTCGTGCTGCACGACCGCATCGACGGCGATGAGAGCCCCTACAGCTCCACGCTCGCCATCCCCGGCGGCGAACTGGAGATGACCACCTCGAAGGACGTGCTGGAGGCCCTGTCCGCCGGCGCCGGCCCGCGCCGCGTGCTGATCACGCTGGGCTATGCCGGCTGGGGCGCCGGCCAGCTCGAAGACGAGATCGCCCGCAACGGCTGGATCACGGTCGATGCCGAGCCGTCGATCATTTTCGACACGCCGGCCGAGAGCCGCTATGGCCGCGCGCTGTCGCTGCTGGGCATCGACGTCGGCATGCTGATGCAGGACGCTGGGCACGCATGAGCGTCGGCGCGCAGCCGCCCGACCGCCGCGCGCTGTGCCCCTGCCGTCCCTTGGCATCCACCGCATCCCATCTCCGCCCCGCCGGCATGACCTCCGCGCATCACACCGTGCTGGCCTTCGACTTCGGCGACAAGCGCGTCGGCGTGGCCTGCGGCAACACGCTGCTGCGCCAGGCCCAGCCGCTGAAGACGCTGGCCATGCAGGGCGAGGCGCGCTTTGCCGCCATCGCCGCGTTGATCCGCGAATGGCAGCCGGCCGAGCTGGTGGTCGGCGTGCCCTTTCATCCAGACGGCGCCGAGCACGACAACACCCGCCGCGCCCGGCGCTTTGCACGCCAGCTGGCCGGGCGCTTCAACCTGCCGGTGCGCGAGGTGGACGAGCGCTACACCACCACCGAGGCGCACAGCCAGGGCGCCCGCGGCGACGCGCTGGACGCGGCATCCGCCGCCATCATCCTCGCCCAGCATTTCGAGCACACCTCCACCGGGACCGCACCATGACCCTCCACCTCGACGCCGAGGCCCTGTACGCCAGCCTGCTGGCCGGCGTGCGCCCGCTGATCCAGGCCGACACGGCGCTGGTCGGCATCTGGTCCGGCGGCGCCTGGCTGGCCGAGCGGCTGCAGCGCGACCTGGGCCTGCCGGGTCAGCCCGGCGTGATCTCCAGCGCGCTGCACCGCGACGATTTCGGCTCACGCGGCATGGCGGCCACCACCGATGCCACCAGCCTGCCTTTCGAGGTCGAGGGCCGGCCCATCCTGCTGATCGACGACGTGCTCTACACCGGCCGCACCATCCGCGCGGTCATCAACGAGCTCTACGACTTCGGCCGCCCCGCCAGCGTGCGGCTGGCGGTGCTGGTCGACCGCGGCGGGCGCGAGCTGCCGATCGAGGCGGCCTTCTCCGCCGCGCGCATCGCGCTGCCGGCGCACGAGCGCCTGTCCCTGGCCCGCGACGATGCCGGCCGCTTCAGCTTCCACATCGAGAAGGTGGCCGACTGATGCTCTCCAAGCGCAACCCGCAGCTCAACTCGCACGGCGAGCTGATCCACCTGCTGTCCACCGAAGGCCTGCCGCGCGACGTCATCCACCAGATCCTGGACACCGCCGGCACCTTCCTCAGCGTCAATGACCGCGAGGTCAAGAAGGTGCCGCTGCTGCGCGGCAAGAGCGTGTTCAACCTGTTCTTCGAGAACAGCACGCGCACGCGCACCACCTTCGAGATCGCGGCCAAGCGCCTGTCGGCCGACGTGCTCAACCTGGACATCGCGCGCTCGTCCACCGCCAAGGGCGAGAGCCTGCTGGACACCATCGCCAACCTCAGCGCCATGCATGCCGACATGTTCGTCGTGCGGCACTCGGAGTCCGGCGCGCCCTACCTCATCGCCCAGCATGTGGCGCCCCACGTGCACGTGGTCAACGCCGGCGACGGCCGCCACGCGCACCCCACGCAGGGCCTGCTGGACATGTACACCATCCGGCACTTCAAGGGCGACTTCACGCAGCTCACCGTGGCCATCGTCGGCGACATCGTGCATTCGCGCGTCGCCCGCTCGGACATCCATGCGCTGACCACGCTGGGCGTGCCCGAGGTGCGCGTCGTCGGCCCCAAGACGCTGGTGCCGGGCGACCTGCGCCAGATGGGCGTGCGCGTGTGCCATGACATGGCCGAGGGCCTGCGCGATGCCGACGTCATCATCATGCTGCGCCTGCAGAACGAGCGCATGAGCGGCGGCCTGCTGCCGTCCTCTGGCGAGTTCTTCAAGGCCTACGGCCTGACGCCCGAGAAGCTCGCCCTGGCCAAGCCCGATGCCATCGTCATGCACCCCGGGCCCATCAATCGCGGCGTGGAGATCGACTCGTCGGTCGCAGACGGCAGCCACAGCGTCATCCTGCCGCAGGTGACCTTCGGCATCGCGGTGCGCATGGCGGTGATGAGCATCATCGCGGGCAACGAGGCTTGAGAGGCGACAGCGCATGAGAATCCTGCTGCAACGCGCCCTGCCCATCGTCATCGGCCTGGCCCTGCTGTGGCTGCTGGCGCCGATTGCCATCGTGCCCACCGGCTACCGCGGCGTGCTCACCACCTTCGGCAAGTCCAGCGACACGGTCTACGAGCCCGGCATCCACCTGGTGTGGCCGCTGGCCCAGACGCTGCACCTGATGGATGTGCGCATCCAGAAAGGCGAGGGCGATGGCGACGCCGCCTCGCGCGACCTGCAGTCGGTGCACACCAAGATCGCCATCAACTACCACCTGCGGCCGTCTGCCGCGGTGGCGGCCTTCCGCGACATCGGCCCGTCCACCGACGTGGCGGCCGAACGCATCATCCTGCCGGCCGCACAAGAGGCGGTGAAGGCGGTCACCGCGCGCTTCACGGCCGAGGAGCTGATCTCCCGCCGCACCGAGGTGCGCGACGGCATCGTCGCCATGCTCAGGCAGAAGATGCAGCGCCACGGCCTGGAGCTCGACGAGTTCGCCATCGTCAACTTCAGCTTCTCACGCACCTTCACCGAGGCCATCGAGGCCAAGGTCAAGGCCGAGCAGGAGAAGCTCAAGGCCGAGCGCGACCTGCAGCGCATCGAGGTGGAAGCCCGCCAGAAGGTCGCCAGCGCCAAGGCCGAGGCCGAGTCCCTGGCCCTGCAGCGCCAGCAGGTGACGGCCGAGCTGCTGCAGCTGCGCAAGATCGAGAACGAGCGCGAAGCCATCCGCAAGTGGGACGGCAAGCTGCCGCAGATGACCGGCGGCGCCGTGCCCTTCGTGCATTTCGGCAACGCCAGCGAGCGCTAGAGAAGAAGGCGTCCATGAAGATCCTCATCACCAACGGCCGCCTGGTCGACCCGGCGAGCAGCCTGGACCGCAGCGGCGATCTGGCCATCGCCTCGGGCCGCATCGTCCACCTCGGCGAGGTGCCGGCCGACTTCACGCCCGACCGGCGCATCGACGCCGCCGGCTGCGTCGTCGCGCCGGGTCTGGTGGACCTGGCCGCCCGGCTGCGCGAGCCCGGCCATGAGCACGAAGGCATGCTGGAGTCCGAGCTGAATGCCGCGGCCGCTGGCGGCGTCACCAGCCTGGTCTGCCCGCCGGACACCGACCCGCCGCTGGACGAGCCGGGGCTCGTGGACATGCTCAAGTTCCGCGCCCGCAAGCTGAGCCTGTGCCGCCTCTTCCCCTTGGGCGCGCTCACCCGCGGCCTCAAGGGCGAGGTGCTGACCGAGATGGCCGAGCTGACGGAGTCGGGCTGCGTCGGCTTCTCGCAGGCGGATGCGCCGATCGCCGACACGCAGATGCTGCAGCGCGCGCTGCTCTATGCGGCCACCTTCGGCTACACCGTGTGGCTGCGCCCGCTCGATCCCTGGCTGGGCAAGGGCGTGGCCGCTAGCGGCGCGGTCGCCACCCGCCTGGGCCTGGCCGGCGTGCCGGTCAGTGCCGAGACGGTGGCCCTGCACACCATCTTCGAGCTGATGCAGGCCACCGGCGCGCGCGTGCACCTGTGCCGCCTGTCGAGTGCGGCCGGCGTGGAGCTGGTGCGCCAGGCCAAGACGCGCGGGCTGCCCGTGACGGCGGACGTCAGCATCAACTCGCTGCACCTCACCGACGTGGACATCGGCTACTTCAACCCGGCCATGCGCCTGATCCCGCCGCTGCGCCAGCAGCGCGACCGCGACGCCCTGCGCGCGGGCCTGGCCGACGGCACGCTGGATGCGCTCGTCTCCGACCACACGCCGGTCGACCCGGATGCCAAGGCCTTGCCCTTCGGCGAGGCGGAGCCCGGCGCCACCGGCCTGGAACTGCTGCTGAGCCTGGCGCTGAAGTGGGGCGAGGATGCCGGCGTCGGCCTGTCGCGTGCGCTGGCCACCATCACCTGCCAGCCGGTGCGCGTGCTCGGTGAATCGCTGGGCTCGCTGGCCTCCAGCGCCGGCCGCCTGGTGGCTGGCGGCGTGGCCGATGTCTGCGTGTTCGATGCGGCCGAGCGCTGGCTGGTGCGCCCGGATGCGCTGGCCAGCCAGGGCAAGTCCACGCCGTTTGCCTTCGAGCACCTGGGCACCGAGCTGCCCGGCCGCGTGCGCTGGACCATCGTCGCCGGCACGGTGGCGCACGAGATGCGGGCAGCGGGCTGAGCCTGCGCTGGCACGGTCGGTCCCCCCAGCCTCAGACACCTCACATGCCCGACCGCGGCACCCGCACCGGCCCATGACGGCGCCCCGTGTTCCCGCACGGGTCGCCGCCTGGCGCCTCGCCCGCGTGGTGGTGCACGTGCTGCATGGCGTCGCCGTGGCCAGCCGCTTCCCGCGCCTGGACCGCGCCGGCCGCGAGCAGCGCATCGTCTGGTGGTCGCGCAAGCTGCTGCGCCTGCTCGGCATCACGCTGCATGTGAACGGCCATCCGCGGCCGCACGCCTGCCTGTTCGTCGCCAACCATGTGTCGTGGCTGGACATCATCGCCATCAACGCGGTGCAGCCGGCGCGCTTCGTGGCCAAGTCCGAGATCCGCGCCTGGCCGGTCATTGGCGGCCTGGTCACGGCGGCCGGCACGCTCTACATCGAGCGCCAGCGTGCCCGCGACGCCGTGCGCGTGGTGCATGACATGGCCCAGGCCCTGCGTGACGGTGACGTGGTCGCCGTCTTCCCGGAAGGCACCACCGGCCCAGGCGACAACGTACTGCCGTTCCACGCCAACCTGCTGCAGGCTGCCATCGCCGTGGACGCACCCGTGCAGCCAATGACGCTGCGCTACGGCGACCCGGCCCACCGCCACAGCCCGGCAGCGGCCTACATCGGCGACACCACGCTGATGCAGTCGCTGTGGATGATCGCCCGCGCCCGTGGCCTGACCGTGCACCTCACCGTGCAGCCTCCGCAAGGCGCCAGCCATGCCGACCGCCGGGCGCTGGCCGCCCACCTGCGCGAGCAGATCGCCGCCGTGCTGACCGGCGAAGAGCGGCCGGCCCCTGCACCGTGCCCGTCGGGCGCAACCCCCGCCGGATGAGGCGAGGGCCACGCGGGGCGGCGCAGGTCGGGCGTGCGTGAAGGGCATGCAAGCAGGGCGTGCATGAAGAGCGATCCGCACGCCGGCCGATCGCGCCAGGCGGGCGGCTCAGCCCTCGCTGAACAGCCCGCCGCTTGCCGCAGGCGGCGCGACGCCGAGGTGGCGGAAAGCCGCCAGTGTCGCCACCCGGCCGCGCGGCGTGCGCTGCAGATAGCCCTGCTGGATCAGATAGGGCTCGATCACGTCCTCGATCGTGCCGGCCTCCTCGCCGATGGCTGCGGCCAAGTTGTCCAGCCCCACCGGGCCGCCGTCGAACTTGAGGATCACCGCCTCCAGCAGCGTGCGGTCCATGACGTCGAAGCCCAGCGGGTCCACGTCCAGCATGGCCAGCGCCCGGTCGGCCATCTGGCGCGTGATGTGGCCGCTGCCCTTGACCTGCGCATAGTCCCGCACCCGGCGCAGCAGCCGGTTGGCGATGCGCGGCGTGCCGCGCGAGCGCCGGGCGATCTCCAGTGCACCGTCCTCGTCGATCGGCGCGTCCAGCAGGCCGGCCGAGCGGCGCACGATGCGCGAGAGCTCCGCCGCCGTGTAGAACTCCAGCCGCGCGACGATGCCGAAGCGGTCGCGCAGCGGGTTGGTTAGCATGCCCGCCCGCGTGGTGGCGCCCACCAGCGTGAACGGCTGCAGGTCCAGCTTGATCGAGCGCGCCGCCGGCCCCTCGCCGATCATGATGTCGATCTGGTAGTCCTCCAGCGCCGGGTAGAGGATCTCCTCCACCACCGGTGACAGGCGGTGGATCTCGTCGATGAAGAGCACATCGTTGCGCTCCAGGTTGGTCAGCAGCGCGGCCAGGTCCTTGGGCTTCTCCAGCACCGGCCCGCTCGTCTGGCGCAGGTTCACGCCCAGCTCGCGGGCGATGATGTGCGACAGCGTGGTCTTGCCCAGCCCCGGCGGGCCGAAGAGCAGCACGTGGTCCAGCGCCTCGGCCCGCTTGCGCGCCGCGCCGATGAAGATCTCCAGCTGCTCGCGCGCCTTCTCCTGGCCCACGTACTCATCCAGATCCTTGGGCCGCAGCGCGCGCTCCAGCGCCTCTTCCTGGGGCGTGGCCGTCGCGTTGGACACCACGCGAGCCGCGCCCGGGCGGGGCGCCAAATCATCGGTCTGGATGCTCATGGCCGGATTATCCAAGCCGACCCGGCGCGGGCGGCGGCGCCCGTGCCGCCTGGTGGCGATGACGTTTCGATGACGCGTCCGCACATGCTCGTGCGCAAGCCGCATGATCCTGTTGGCCCACGGCAACGGATCACGCAACGGTCACATTTGCTTCGCCTTCCCTTGCTCCAATGGCGCCACTTCCGCAACGGAGGTGGCAGTGCGTCGGCGCCGAGGGGTCCTAGCAGAAGCTTGGCGGCCGGCCCCGCTGTCCGTTCAACTCTGGAGATATCCCATGAAGAAGACCCTCATCGCGCTGGCCACCCTCGGCACGCTGTCCGGCGCCGCCTTTGCCCAGTCGTCCGTCACCATCTATGGCGTGGTCGACGTGTCCCTGGAGAACGTCAAGGGCGAGGACAGCCTCACCCGCGTGTCGTCCAGCAACCTCGCCTCCTCCCGCCTGGGCTTCAAGGGCGTCGAGGACCTCGGCAGCGGCCTGAAGGGCAAGTTCGTGCTGGAGCATGGCATCGCCGTGGACACCGGCGCCAACAACAACACCCGCATGTGGGACCGCGCCGCCTGGCTGGGCCTGGAGGGCGCCTTCGGTGAACTGCGACTGGGCCGTCAGGATTCCTCCATCGGCCTGCTGGCTGGCAACACCAACATCCTGGGCGCACAGGCCTACGATGACTTCTACATCGCCAACACCTTCGCCGGCCGCGTCTACCGCCGCGCTGACAACGCCATCACCTACCTGCTGCCCAAGTTCGTCGATGGCCTGTCGGCCGAGGTGCAGTACAGCACCGCCATCGGTCTGTCCGCCACCGCGGGCAACGAGTCGACCAACGACGCCGGCCGCACCTGGGGCCTGAACGTCGCCTACGCCAACGGCCCGATCGGCCTGGGCCTGGGCTACATCCACGTCAAGGTGGACGCTGCCAACAGCCCCACCTCCACCAGCGCCACGGTGGACGACAAGGAAGAAGGCCTGCTCGCCTACGGCTCCTATGACTTCGGCGCCGCCAAGCTCACGGCCTACTACAACGAAGACGAGCGCTCCACCGACGACGACAAGCGCAAGCTCTACGGCATCACGGTCGGCGTGCCGCTGGGCGCCTTCACGCTGCAGGCCGGCGTCTCCAAGGTGGACAACGTCAACTTCGCCAAGGACGCGGAAGCGACGATCTACGCGCTCAAGGGCGTCTATGCGCTGTCCAAGCGCACGGCGCTCTACGCCCTGGCCACCTACGTGGACAACGACGACGGCTCGGCACTGAACGTCGGCGCGGCCACCACGGCCGGCGACAGCGCCCACGGCATCGCCATCGGCGTGCGTCACTCCTTCTAAGGCCGGGCTACCGGCGCTTGAAACGGCCGCGCAAGCGGCCGTTTTCTTTTGCACAGCAGGACGTGTGAGCAATTGAAACGGCTGTTTGTCTCCCGCGGACGACAGCGTGCGGGGCAACCCCGATAGGCCGGCTTGCAGGGGGCTTAAACAATCGCCGCACTCCCCCCTGTAGAGGGGGCGTTCACAAGGAGCACCCGTGCAAAAACCGACCCTGATCAAAGCAGTCGCCCTGGCCGTCGCCGCCCTGGGCGCTGGCGCCGCTTCGGCGCAATCCAGCCTGACCATCTACGGCAACCTGGACGTTGCGTACACCAACGTCAACAAGAAGCAGGGTGACGTCTCGGGCACCGTGCTGCCGGCCGCCAGCTTCGCTGCCAAATCCACCGTCAGCGGCATCACTTCCAGCGTCTCGTCCGTCAACGCGCTCGGCTTCCGCGGCACGGAAGATCTGGGCGGCGGCTACAAGGGCAATTTCGTCCTGGAAGGCCAGATGCAGCTCGACACCGGCGCCCAGAGCGGCCAGGACGGCCGCATGTGGGGCCGTCAGGCCTTCCTGGGCCTGACCACGCCCTACGGTGAAGTGCGCCTGGGCCGTCAGTACGCCCCGATGTTCTACACCTTCGCCGGCACCACGGTCGAAGCCCTGGGCGGCGCCGACCTGCAAGGCGTAGGCCTCGTGCTGAACAACCTGCAAGTCCGTCAGGACAACCAGGTGAGCTACTGGCTCAAGGCCGGCGGCTTCACCGGCGCCGTGTCCTATTCGCCCAACGCCGGCGCGGCCACCCGCATCAGCTCGGCTCGTACGGTCAACGGCAGCATCACGTCCACCTCCGGCCAGATCGTCGGCGGCGTGTCGGCCGGCACCGAGGACGACACCGAGCGTGGCCGCAGCTATGGCCTGTTCCTGAACTACGCCTTCCCGTTCGGCCTCATGCTGTCGGGCGCATACAACCAGAACGAGTTCGACGGCGCCGGCGTCGGCCCCGCGACCAGCGCGGCCAACTACTTCGTCGCCGGCACCTACACGTCTTATGTGCTGGCGGCCAAGTACACGGTCCCGAACGTGGGTACCGTGATCAGCGGCCAATGGCATGAGGGCGAGCTCGAGACCGGTCCGGCTGCCGGCGCAGGTGTGGATCTGGGCGACATCAAGACGCGCACCTACAGCCTGGGCGTGAAGCACCCGATCGGCAACTTCTCCATCGGCCTGCAGCTCTCGCGCACCGAGTTCACCAACTTCACCGAAGGCAAGGACACCGCGTTCATGCTGATCGGCGACTACAACTTCTCCAAGCGCACCCGCCTGTACATCCGCGCTGGCCAGATGAAGGACGACCGCGGCAACGTGACGGCCACGGGCCCGGGCGGCGCCCTGACGCTCGCTGGCGGTCCCTTCCCGCTGCTGACCGGCCTGGGCAACCTGGAGACGCCGTTCTTCAGCGGCGGTGGCGCCCACGTCGATGCCAAGACCACGGTCGTGGCTGTCGGTATCCGCCACCAGTTCTGATCGCGCTCCACGCATCAGCGAAAACCGCCTCCTCGGAGGCGGTTTTTTTATGTCCGTTTTCGCGTGCTGCCTGCAGCCGGTTACTGCCGGGGCGATCGCGATATGGCGTGCTCATCGCGAGCGACCGGCCAGGGGGCGTGGCGGCACTGAAGCGCAGAGCCGCTGCTACGCCGCGTCGGGCCGTTTTGTGGCCCGTTTGCGCGTTCGCCCGCAGCGGGGCGCAAAACCGCTGAACGCTGCCTTCAGCGCGCGAGCTGCTCGCGCGCGAAGAGGTCGGCCACCGTCTCGCGCTCACGGACGATCCAGGCCTCTGCGCCGTCCACCATCACCTCGGCCGGCTTGGGCCGGGTGTTGTAGTGGCTGGCCATGCTCATGCCGTATGCGCCGGCCGACAGGATGGCCAGCACGTCGCCCGCCTGCACCGCCAGCCGGCGGTCACGGCCCAGCCAGTCGCCCGACTCGCACACCGGGCCGACGACGTCCCAGGTGCGTTCAGCCGCGCCCGCGCGCGGCGCGCACGGCACGATGCCCATCACCGCTTCATACAGCGTGGGCCGCAGCAGATCGTTCATCGCCGCATCGACGATGCAGAAGTTCTTGTGCGCCGACGGCTTGAGGTAGAGCACCTCGGTCAGCAGCACGCCGGCATTGCCCACCAGCGAGCGGCCCGGCTCCAGGATCAGCTCGCGCTGGCCGTGGCCGCGCTCGTCCAGCCGCTTGAGCAGCGCGGTGATCAGCGCATCGGCCGCTGGCGGCGCCTCGTCGGTGTAGGTGATGCCCAGCCCGCCGCCGAAGTCGATGTGGGTCAGGCGGATGCCCTCGGCCTCCACCGTCTCCACCAGGTCCAGCACCTTGTCCAGCGCATCCAGGTAGGGGCCTGGCTCGGTGATCTGCGAGCCGATGTGGCAGTCGATGCCGTGCACGGCAATGCCCGGCAGCTCGGCTGCGCGCCGGTAGGCAGCCAATGCCTCCTCGTGCGCGATGCCAAACTTGTTATGCGTCAGGCCGGTGGAGATGTAGGGGTGGGTCTTGGCGTCCACGTTGGGATTGACGCGCAGGCTCACCGGCGCGCGCTGGCCGTGCGCCTGGGCCACCTCGGAGAGCACCTCCAGCTCAGCCGCGCTTTCGACGTTGAAGCAGCGCACGCCGACCTCCAGCGCACGCGCCATCTCCCGTCGCGTCTTGCCCACGCCGGAGAAGACGACCTTGCTCGCGTCACCGCCGGCAGCCAGCACGCGTTCCAGCTCGCCGCCGGAGACGATATCGAAGCCACAGCCCGCGCGGGCAAAGGTCTGCAGCACGCTCAGGTTGGGATTGGCCTTGACGGCATAGCACACCAGGTGGCGCCGGCCGGCCAGCGCGCGCTGATAGGGCGCCAGGGCGGCCAGCATGGAGCCGCGGGAGTAGACGTAGAGCGGCGTGCCGAAACGCTGGGCCAGCTCGGCGCCGGCGCAGTCCTCGATGTGCAGCGCGCCGTTGCGGTAGGCGATGTGGGGATGGCCGGGCAGGCTCATGGTGCGGGCAGGCGCTGGGCGCGATAAAGACGGGGACGGAAGGGCGCGGCCTGAGCCCGCCCGGCATGACGGTGGGCCGCTGCTCAGCGACGGGCTGGAGACGGCTCTGCAGCGGCGGCGGGGCCGGAAGCAACGGCGTAGGCGGCCGACGTACGCTGCATGGTGGAGGCTTGCGGTGCCGAAGCGGCGGTCCGTGCAGCTGCAGGCGAGCCCTGCGGCAGATAAAGAGGCCCCTTCTGTCCGCAGCCGGCCAAGGTCCCCAGCGCGACAAGCAGCAGGGTGGCGCGCAGCGCACCGCGCATCGCCGCCTGCCCGACGGTGGGGGCGTTTGCCGCCTCCGACGCGTTGCCCCATGCGGCTCGCCACCATGGTGGCTGCGGATGGTGGCCGCTGCGCCGGCAGAATCCCAGGGCGGCTCCTAGAATGATTGCGTCAGGCATCCCGGGATTCTAAAGATCATGACCAGCGCCGCCCCCACCGCTGCGGCCGGCTTGCAGCCGGACGCGCTGACCGATGCGCAATACCACCACCTGACACAGGCCGTGCTTGCCGGCATTGAGGCCCAGGTGGACCGCTGGCTGCAAGACGACGTGGTAGACATCGACGCCGCACGCACTGGCGGCCTGTTGGAGCTGACGCTGCCCGATCGCAGCAAGCTTATCGTCAACACGCAGCCGCCTCTGCACGAACTGTGGCTGGCCGCGCGCCGCGGTGGCTATCACTTCAAGTGCGTCGGCGGGCGCTGGCTCGATACACGGGAAGGCCAGGAGTTCTTTGCCCTGCTGTCGGCCTGCGCCAGCGAGCAGGCCGGCCGGCCGCTGACCTTCACGCCAGCCTGACCGGCTGAGCAGCGAGGTCAGGACGCCGGGTCGGCTGCCCGGCGGCCTGGCAGCTTGCCCGCTCGCGTCCTGCGCGGCGCTTGTCCACCAGCGCCTGCTCCTAGTTCTTGAACAGGTCCAGGATGCTCTTCTTCTCGGCGTCTTCGGCAGGGGCAGCCGGCGCATCGTCCATGCCCAGGCTGCCCACGCCGGTGGAGTGGGTGTACTCCTCGTAGAACCACTCGCCATTGATGTTGACCAGCCCCGGCGGCACGCCCGGCTCCTCCACCGGCACGCCGCGCAGCGCGTAGCCCATGTAGTCAATCCACACCGGCAGCGACAGGCCGCCGCCGGTCTCGCGGTCGCCCAGCTTCTGCGGCGTGTCATAGCCGATCCACACCACCGCCGCCAGCCGCCGCGTGTAGCCGGCGAACCAAGCGTCCATCGAGTCGTTGGTCGTGCCGGTCTTGCCATAGAGGTCCGGCCGTTTGAGCGTGGCTTGGGCGCGGGCCGCCGTGCCGGAGCGGGTCACCTCCTGCAGCAGGCTGCTCATGACAAAGGCGTTGCGTGCATCGATGGTGCGCATGCTTTCGTCCAGCGGCTGCGGCTGCACCTGGGCCAGCAGCTTGCCGCGGGAGTCGGTCACGCGCGTGACCAGCATCGGATTGACACGGTAGCCGCCGTTGGCAAACGTGGCATAGGCATCGACCATCTGCAGCGGCGTGACCGAGCCGGCGCCCAGCGCCATCGTCAGATAGGCGGGGTGCTTGTCTGCCTCGAAGCCGAAGCGCGTGATCCAGTCCTGGGCATAGCCCGCGCCAATGGAGCGCAGCACGCGGATGGACACCATGTTCTTGGACTTGGCCAGCGCACGCCGCAGCGTCATCGGCCCTTCGAACTTGCCGTCGTAGTTCTTCGGCTCCCAGGGCTGGCTGCCGGTGGTACCGGCATCGAAGAACAGCGGCGCGTCGTTGACCATCGTCGCCGGCGTGAAGCCTTTCTCCAGCGCGGCGGAGTAGATGAATGGCTTGAAGCTCGATCCCGGTTGTCGCCAAGCCTGGGTGACGTGGTTGAACTTGTTTTTGGCGTAGTCGAAGCCGCCCACCAGTGCGCGGATGCGGCCGGTATCCGGCTCCATCGCGACGAAGGCGCCTTCCACCTGCGGCAGCTGCGTCACCACCCATTGCTCCTTCGGCCCCTGCACCAGGCGGATCACCGCGCCGCGGCGGATCTGGATCTTGGGGCTGGCCTTGGGCGAAAGCGCAAAGCTGGCCTGCCGCAGCCCGTCGCCCTTGACTTCTACCGTGTCGCCGCTCTGGAACATCGCCACGATGCGCTTGGGCTCGGCCTCCAGCACCACGGCGGCCTTGATCTCGTCGTTGTCCGGGTGGTCGTCCAGGGCTTCGGCCACGCGGGCGTCCAGTGCCTGCGGGTCGGCCGGCAGGTCGATGTGGGCCTCGGGCCCCCGGTAGGCCTGGCGGCGCTCGTAGTCGAGGATGCCGCGGCGCAGCGCGCGGTAGGCCACCACCTGGTCGGTGGAGCGGATGGTGGTGTAGACGTTCAGCCCGCGCGTGTAGGCCGAGTCGCCGTACTGGTTGAAGATCAGCTGGCGCGCAGCCTCGGCAACGAACTCGGCATGCGAGGGAAGCGGGGTGTTGGCCCGGTAGCGTAGCTCCTGGGCCTTGGCCTCATCATGCTGCTGTGGCGTGATGAAGCCGTTATCCAGCATGCGGTCGATGATGTATTGCTGCCGCGTGGTCGCCCGCTTGGGGTTGTTGATGGGGTTGTAGGCCGATGGCGCCTTGGGCAGCCCCGCCAGCATGGCCGCCTCGGCCACGGTGATGTCCTTGAGCGGCTTGCCAAAGTAGATCTCGCAGGCGGCGGCAAAGCCGTAGGCACGCTGGCCCAAGTAGATCTGGTTCATGTAGACCTCCAGGATCTGCTGCTTGGACATCAGACTCTCGATCTTGAGGGCCAGCAGGATCTCGTAGATCTTGCGCGTCAGCGTTTTCTCGGTCGGCAGGTAGAAGTTGCGCGCCACCTGCATGGTGATGGTGGACGCGCCCTGGCTGCGGGCCTCGGCGAAGTTCGCCACGCCCGCGCGGATGATGCCAAGGTAGTCCACGCCGCCGTGCTGGTAGAAGCGGGCGTCCTCGATGGCCAGCACTGCATCCTGCATCACCTTGGGGATGTCCTGGATGGGCGTGAACTGGCGGCGCTCCTCACCGTACTCGCCGATCAGGACGTTGTCGGCCGAGTACACCCGCATCGGCAGCTTGGGTCGGTACTCGACCAAGCTGCTGAGCTCGGGGAGGTTGGGGTACGCCATGCACAGGGCGATGGCCAGCAGCATCACACCGGCCAGGCCGGCGGCCACGCCCAGCCCCAGGGCCCAGGCGAGCGGTTTGACGAGCCACCTGACCCAGGTGGAGGCCGATTCGGGGGCGGGCTGGGGGTCGGGGTTGCGCGGGGTGCCGCGCGATGAATCGCTCATGAGCCGGGTCTGCGGGAGGTGCGCCGGATTATAGGAAGGGGGTTGCGGCGGTCTCGGGGGGCGGGGCCGGCCGCCCTCGGGGTTGCCCTGCAGCGCATCTTGTGACGCCTTGTAAGCCGTGTGCCGGATGCAACGCACAAGCGTTTTCACGAGGCGCAATTGAGCCTTTGCGCAAAAGCTTTGCTGCTAGCATTGAAAGTAGGTTATTAACATTACCAGCGTCCGTGGCACACACCGCGGCGCTTGGGGGAGCGGTGTGAGCTTTCTCGACGTTCTGCTGGGGCGCAAACACCCGCCCATGATTGGTCTGGATATCAGTTCCTCGAGTGTCAAGCTCGTCGAGCTCAGCCAATCGAACGACGGTCAATACATCCTGGAGCGATTTGCGTCCGAGCCTTTTGAGAAAGGCTGGATCGCCGACGGCCAGATCGAGAAATTCGACGAGGTTGCCGAGGCGGTACGCAAGGTCGTCACCAAGAGCGGTACCAAA
Organism: Pseudomonadota bacterium; assembly: GCA_049321005.1. GTDB lineage: Bacteria > Pseudomonadota > Gammaproteobacteria > Burkholderiales > Burkholderiaceae_C > Aquabacterium. The sequence continues at coordinate 76,389 of JBMOQL010000001.1, read as the reverse complement.
ACGAAGCACGTGGCCATGGCGATGCCGCAGTCGGCGGTGATCACCAAAAAGATCATGCTGCCCGCCGGTTTGCGCGAGGAGGATCTGGAGGTTCAAGTCGAGGCAGAGGCCAACCAGTACATCCCGTTCTCACTGGATGAGGTGAGCCTTGACTTCTGCGTCATTGGCCCCAGCCCCACGTCGGTCGGCGATGTGGAGGTCCTGATCGCGGCCTCGCGCAAGGACCGCGTCCAAGACCGTCAGGGCCTGGCGGAGGCCGCGGGCTTGAAGCCGGTGGTGCTTGACATCGAGTCCCATGCCTCGCGTCTGGCAGTGGGTCGTGTTGTCGACAGCCTGCCCAACGAAGGCCGCGACGCGCTGATCGCCCTGTTCGAGATCGGGGCCGAGACGACCAGCCTGAAGGTCCTGCGCGACACCGAACTGCTCTACGACCGCGACCAGGCCTTCGGCGGCTCGCAACTCACGCAGCTCATCTCGCGGCAATACGGCTTCTCCTTTGAAGAGGCCGAGCACAAGAAGCTGTCGGGTGACCTGCCGGAAGACTATGCGTCCTCCATCCTGGCGCCGTTTGTGGACAGCCTGTCGCAGGAGATCGGGCGCTCCCTGCAGTACTTCTTCACCAGCACACCGCATCACAAGGTGCACTACATCATGCTGGCTGGCGGCACCGCGGCGTTGCCTGGCCTCAAGGACCGCGTCACCGAGCTGACCGGCTTTGCTTCGATGGTGGTCAACCCCTTCGAAGGCATGAAGCTCGGCTCGGCCGTGCGTGAAAGCAAGCTGCGCAAGGAGGCTCCCTCCTATCTCACGGCCTGCGGGCTGGCGATGCGGAGGTTTCTGCAATGATCCTCATCAACCTCCTGCCCCACCGCGAGGAGCGGCGTCAGCGTCGCAAGCAGGCGTTCTATGCCGGCCTTGGCCTGTCGGCCGTCGCCGGTCTGGTGATCGCGGGGCTGTGGTACCTGGTGCTCCAGCAGATGATTGCGGCACAGAACGACCGCAACGAGTTCCTGACCGCCGAGATCGCCAAGCTCGACAACGAGATCAAGGACATCGCCTCTCTGCGCAGCGACATCGAGTCGCTCAAGGCACGCCAGCGCGCGGTCGAGGATCTGCAGACCGATCGCAACATGCCGGTGCACCTGCTCAACGAGCTGGTGCGGCAGACGCCCGAGGGCATCTACCTGACCGCCATCCGCCAGGACGGCCAGAGCGTCAATGTCTCCGGCATGGCGCTGACCAACGAGCGCGTCTCGGAGTTCCTGCGCAACACGGCCAACAACTCGCCGTGGCTGGAGCGGCCGGAGCTGCAGGAGATCAAGGTCTCGGCCAGCCAACCGGTGCGGGATCAGAAGCGCCTGTTCGAGTTTTCCGTGCGCCTGAGCCTCAAGCGTCCGCAGGACGTGCAGCAGCAGGCCGGTGCGGCGTCCGGCGCCGCACCCGGTGCCGTGCCCGCGGGCAGCGCGCCGGCTGCCGGCACCCCGCGCTCTTGAGTCCGCGACCGAGCCGATTGCACACACATGGCCACCGAGTCCAAAACCAATCTCGACCTCAACAGCATCTTTCTGGAGGCGCAGGCCCAGTTCAAGGGCCTCAATCCGAACGAGCCCGGGCAATGGCCCGTCCTGCCCAAGGTGGCGGTCTTCCTGGCCGTGGCCCTGGCGACCATCGCCTTCCTGTGGTTCGTGATGTTGTCGTCCACCAGTGACGAGCTGCAGATGGCGCGCGACAAGGAGCCCGAACTCAAGCAGCAGTACAGCGGCAAGCTGGCCCAGGCGGTCAACCTGGGTGAGCTGCGCAAGCAGAAGATCCAGGTCCAGGAGTACGTCACCCAGCTCGAGAAGCAGCTCCCCGGCAAGGCCGAGATGGATGCGCTGCTGTCGGATATCAACCAGGCGGGCCTGGGGCGAGGCCTGCAGTTCGAGCTCTTCCGTCCTGGGCAGGTGTCGGTGAAGGATTACTACGCGGAGCTGCCCATCGCCATCCGCGTGACCGGCCGCTATCACGACATCGGGGCCTTTGCCGCCGACATCGCCAATCTGTCGCGCATCGTGACGCTGCACAACCTCAACATCCTGCCAGCCTCGGCCAATGCCAAGGACGCCAGTGGCGGTCTGGCAATGGAGGCCACCGCGCGCACTTACCGTTACCTGGATCCCAACGAGGTCGAGGAGCAACGCAAGGCCCGCGACAAGGCCAAGGGAGGGAACAAGTGATGCGCGCAGTACAAGGGGCCGGTCTCGCCCTGGCGGCGGTGACGCTGCTTGCGGGATGCGCGGGCGAGAACGATGAGCTCCAGGCCTGGATGGACCAGCAGAAGCGGGAGGTCCGCCCGAGCGTGCAGCCGCTGGTGCCACCCAAGCAGTTCAGCCCGCAGGCTTACCTGTCGGCCGACGGGGTGGAGCCTTTTGCCCTGCAAAAGCTGACCGTTGCCCTCAAGCAGGAGGCGAAGCAGCCGAATTCCGCTCTGGCGGCTGAGCTGAACCGCCGCAAGGAGCCGCTGGAGGCGTACCCGCTGGACAGCATGACCATGGTGGGCAGTGTCAACCGCAAGGGCACGCTCTACGCCCTGGTCAAGGTTGACAACCTGCTTTATCAGGTGAAGCCGGGTGACTACCTGGGCCAGAACTACGGAAAAGTGACGAGCATCACCGAGACGGAGATCGCCTTGCGCGAGATCGTTCAGGACGCGGCTGGCGAATGGATTGAGCGCCAGAGCAACCTGCAGCTCCAGGAGGATGCAAGGTGATTGACGTTCAGGAGAGAGGAATGATGAAGTCCATGCGCACGGTTGTGGCCAGCCTGGCGATCGGCCTGGGAGCGCTGGCTGCCGCGCCCGCCTGGGCCGAGAACGCCATTCAGTCGATCAACAGCAGCCAGCAGGCGGGGGCCGAGGTGGTCCGCATCGAGCTTAGCGAGCCGCTGTCCGCCGTGCCGGCTGGCTTCGTTGTGCAGACGCCGCCTCGCATTGCCATCGACCTGCCGGGCGTGACCAATGCCATCGGCCGCAACACGGTAGAGATCAACCAGGGCAATCTGCGCTCGGTGAACCTGGCCCAGGCCGGTGAGCGCACCCGCCTGGTCCTCAACCTACGCCAGCCGGCTACCTACACGGCCAGCGTGGACGGCAAGTCGCTCATGCTGGTGCTGGAATCGGCCAGTGCGCCGTCGCGCGCAGGCGGGGCTGCACCGGCCAACGGGGCTGCCGCGGCTGCTGCACCGGCAAAGGGCGAGACGCACTTCTCCGACGCGCTGAACCGCAGCCCGCTGGCGCTGCGCGACATCGACTTCCGCCGCGGACAGGATGGCGCTGGCCGCGTCGTGGTGGAGCTGCCCAATAACCAGATCGGTGTGGACATCCGCCAGCAGGGCCAGCAGCTGGTGGTCGAGTTCCAGCGCTCCGTGCTGCCGGAGAACCTGCGCCGCCGCTTCGACGTGACCGACTTCGGCACGCCGGTGCAGTCGATGACGGCCAGCCAAGTGGGCGACAAGGTGCGTCTGGTGGTGGACCCGCGCGGCAACTGGGAGCACAGCGCCTACCAGAGCGACAACCAGTTCGTCCTGGAGGTACGCCAGCAGAAGGTCGACCCCAACAAGCTCACGCAAGGCCCCGGCTATTCGGGTGAGAAACTGTCGCTGAACTTCCAGAACATCGAGGTCCGATCGCTGCTGCAAGTGATCGCCGACTTCACCAACTTCAACGTGGTGACCAGCGACACCGTCACTGGCAATGTGACGCTGCGGCTGAAAGACGTGCCGTGGGATCAGGCGCTGGACATCATCCTGCAGGCCAAGGGCCTGGGCGTGCGCAAGTCGGGCAACGTGCTGTGGATTGCCCCCAAGGATGAGATCAACGCCAAGGAGAAGCTCGACCTGGAAGCCAAGGCGGCGATCGCTGCGCTGGAGCCGCTGCGCACGCGCTCCTTCCAGCTCAACTACACCAAGGCTGAAGAGATTGCCAAGGGCCTGACCGGGCAGAACAACCAGGGCGGCAGCGGCCAGAACACCCGCATCCTGACCCCGCGCGGTAGCGTGATCTGGGAGACCCGCACCAACCAGCTCTTCGTGAGCGATGTGCCCTCCAAGCTGGAAGAGATCCAGGAGCTCATCTCGCGCATTGACATCCCGGTGCGCCAGGTGCTGATCGAGGCACGGATCGTCGAGGCGGATGAAGCGTTCGGGCGCTCGCTGGGTGTGCGCCTGGGGGCCACCGACACGACGGGCACGGGTGTCGGGGGCGGCCGCAGGGTGGCTTTTGGCGGTACCTATCTGGGGACCGGCAAAACGACGGGTCAGGTGGAGGATGACGTCGACTACATCCCGTATTCGAACTTCATCAACATGCCTGCGAGCAGTCTTGGCACAGGGGTCAATGCCGGCTCCCTGGCCCTGACGCTGATCAATGCTTCGGGCAACCGCTTTCTCAACCTGGAGCTCTCCGCCCTGGAAGCCGATGGCCGCGGCCGCGTCATCTCCAGCCCGCGCGTGATCACGGCCGACCAGATCAAGGCGGTGATCGAGCAGGGTACGGAGCTGCCCTATCAGACGGCCACCTCCAGTGGTGCGACGGCCATCGCCTTCCGCAAGGCCAACCTCAAGCTGGAGGTGGTGCCGCAAATCACCCCGGAGGGGAGCATCATCCTCGACGTGGACGTCAACAAGGACACCGTGGGCCAGCAGACGACGGCAGGCTTTGCGATCAACACCAAGCATGTGAAGACCCAGGTGCTGGTTGAGAACGGCGGCACGGTCGTGATCGGGGGCATCTTCCAGCAGAGCGAGACCAACGATGAGACGAAGGTGCCGCTGCTGGGCGACATCCCCGTACTCGGCAACCTGTTCAAGACGCGCACACGCCAAAGCGGCAAGTCGGAGCTGCTGGTGTTCCTGACGCCCAAGGTGGTGACGGAGCGGGCGGCGCTGCGCTGATTTTCGACAATCAGGCGCGGCTTGACGGCCGCGTCGGATGGATTCCCAGCCGGCGTGCCGCAAGGCCGCCGGCTTTTCACATCATGAGCGTGCGCATTGCCTTGGTAGGGCTGCCGGGAGGCGGCAAGTCGACGGTCGGCCGGCAGCTGGCGCGCCGGCTGCGGCTGGATTTCGTCGACAGCGATGCGGTGATCGAGCAGCGCCTGGGCTGCAGCATCCGCAGCTATTTCGAGCGTGAGGGTGAGGCGGCTTTCCGCGACATTGAAGAGGGCGTGATCGCTGAGCTGGTGCTTCAGCCGGACTGCGTGCTGGCCACCGGTGGTGGCGCGGTGCTGAGGCCCGCCAACCGCGAGGCGCTGCACCGCCATGCCACGGTGGTCTACCTGCGCTCCTCGCCGGATGAGCTCTACCGCCGCCTGCGCCACGATACGCAGAGGCCGCTGCTGCAGGTCGCCGATCCGCTGGCCAAGCTGAAGGAGCTCTACCGCCAGCGCGACCCGCTCTATCGTGAGACGGCGCACTTCGTCGTCGAGACGGGCCGCCCCTCGGTGGCGAGCCTCGTCAACATGGTGTTGATGCAGTTGGAGCTCGCTGGGGTGGTGGCGCCGCGATTGCCGCACGCGCCTGAGCGGGATGTCACGCCGGGCGGGCCCAGCGAACCGCCGCGCGAGGACGGCTGACCACGCTGCGCGCCGATGTGCCCCACTGGGCAAGAGAGGGCTGCGCGATCCAGGCAGCGCTGTGCCGACCCATGAGGCGCTCTGCGCCTTGAGCGAAGTCCGGTTTGGTGGGGCCGGCGTGCAAGCCCGGCCGGGGAGCGGCACCGCGCTTTTGCCGGTGCGGGTGGCAGCCGTCCGCCCGGTCACCGCGGTGCTGGGTGCTTTTCAGGTACGCCAGACGCGGGGCCGCACGTCGGGCAGGCCCCAGAGGCGCTGGCGCCAGGCAGCGCGGAGGGCTTGCAGTGCGGGCCAGACCGTCTCGGTGCGCGGGGCGAGCAGCCGGGCGACGATGAGGCCGGGCTGCGGTGAGGTGACGCCCCAGGCGCTGGCATGGGCGCGGGGTGGCAAGTCGCCGTGGGGCAGGGTTGGCTGCCCCGGAGGGGCGTGGCGCGGGGCGGCGTGGCCCGGTGCGGCCTGGCCAGTGGAAGGCGGCGGCAGGTGCGCAGCCAGCGCGGTGCGTGCGTCTTCGCTCAAGACCTCGGTCAGGCTGTGGGCCCAGGCCGGCTTGGCGGCGCACCATGCGGTGGCCAGGACGCTGTGCCCGTCCCAGCCGAGGGGGCTGGCGAGCAGGCGGCGCGTCAGGCCGGCCTGTATCGGATCTTCGAAGTCCAGCCGCGTCTGCTCCAGCCAGCGCGCGGGCCAGTCGATCCGCTGCTCGAAGCAGCCGCTGGCCAGGGGGCGGCCGGATGCGGGCAGGCCCAGGGCCAGGATGTCCCAGCCGATCATCGACGCCCCATCGGCCAGGTCCAGCTGCAAGGTGTTGCGCGCGCGGCAGCCATCGTGCACCAGCGTTTCGAGCGGCAGCCATTCGAGCCGTGCGTCCGGGCCGACGTGCAGCCGTGCGGACTGGCTGGCCAGCGGGCCGGCACTGCGGTAGAAGCGCGTGGCCCCCGGCGTGGTGATGACCGCGTGCGCGCCGGCCTGCGCGTTCACGGCGATGTGCAGCTCATCGCCGCCGACGATGCCGCCGGGAGGGTGGACAAGCACGTGGTGGCAGACGGCCGGTGCCTCTGGGTAGAGCGTCTGCAGTACGCGCAGCGGGCCGTCATGGCGGTCATGCGCGACGGTGCGCGGGCCTGAGGCGCTCTGGGCGCAGCGGTATTGCAGGTCAAGGTGGCCAAGCCAGGACATCGGCAGGCGGCTGCCGGCGGGCCGGCACGGTGAGAGACGGTGGGGCGACAGTATCGACGTAGAGGTCAGCCGGGCCGGCGCTACGCATGCGGGTGCTGCCGCTCATTCAGATGATGCACGGGGCGAGATCGCCGCCGCTGCGCCGCGCGGGGCGAGGCTCCGCTGGCCAGCGCAGGGTCCGGATCACGCATGCGCGCCGCGATGCGCCCAGCCGGTGGTGCGCTTCTCGATCAGCGAGAACAGCTCGTACATCGCCATGGCCATCGCGCCGATGACCACCAGCCCGCCGAAGGCCAGGCCCATCTGCATGGCCGAGCCGGCGGAGACCAGCAGGTAGCCGATGCCTTCGTTGGCGGCGGTCATCTCCGACACCGTGGTGCCGACGAAGGCCAGCGTGACGGCCACTTTGAGCGAGGCGAAGAAGTAGGGCAGGCTGCGCGGCAGGCCGACCTTGACCAGCACGTCCAGCCGGCGCGCGCCGAGCACGCGCAGCACGTCCTCGAGCTCCGGCTCCAGCGTGGCGAGGCCCGTGGCGATGTTGACCATGATGGGGAAGAAGGAGATGAGGAAGGCCGTGAGGATGGCCGGCCCCGCGCCGATGCCAAGCCACACCACCAGGATGGGCACGAAGGCCGCCTTGGGCAGGGCGTTGAAGGCGGTCATGACCGGGTAGAGCGCGGCGTAGGCCAGGCGCGAGGAGCCGATGATGAAGCCCAGGATCACGCCGACCGCGATGGACAGGCCGAAGCCAACCATCGTGACCCAGAAGGTGCGCCAGGCATGGCGGGCGATCTCGCCGCGGAACTCGACCAACTGCTCGCCGATGCGCGCCGGGCTGGGGAAGATGAACTCCGACACATTGCCCAGCGAGCACACGGCCTGCCACAGCAGCACCAGGCCGACCAGCAGCACCCACGGCGCCCAGCGTTGAAGCTCACGATCGTTCATGCCGCAGCCCTCACCAGCTCGGCCGGCACGCTGCCGGAACGGATGGCGCCGATGTGCTCGCGCAGCTCGTGGACGACCGCGGTGAAGGCCGGCGTGTAGGTGATGTCCAGGTCGCGCGGGCGCGGCAGGTCGATCTCGCGTCGCGCCAGGATGCGGCCGGGGCGCTTGCTCATGACGTAGACGGTGTCGGCCAGGTAGACCGCTTCGCGCAGGTCATGCGTGACCAGGATGACGTTGAAGCGCTGGCGCGCCCAGAGGTCGCGCAGCGTGTTCCACAGCTCCTCGCGGGTGAAGGCATCGAGCGCGCCGAAGGGCTCATCGAGCAGCAGCAGGCGCGGCTCGTGGATCAGCGCGCGGCAGATGCTGGCGCGCTGCTGCATGCCGCCGGAGAGCTGCCAGGGGTATTGGTCCTCATAGCCGCCCAGGCCGACGCTCCTCAGCAGATCGCGCGCGCGCGCCTCGTATTCCGCGCGCTTCTTGCGGAACTGGGAGCGATAGGGCTCGACGATCTCCAGCGGCAGCAGCACGTTGTCCAGCGTGGTCCGCCACGGCAGCAGGCTGGGCGCCTGGAAGGCCATGCCGGAGATCTTCAGCGGCCCGTCCACCGGGCGGCCGGCCACCGTGATACGGCCGCGGGACGGCTGCTTCAGCCCGGTGGTGAGCTTCATGAAGGTGGACTTGCCGCAGCCCGAAGGGCCGACGATGGCGATGAACTCGCCCTCGCGGGCCTGCAGGGTGATGTCCTCCACGGCGAACTGCCCCTGCTGGAGCAGCGCGTCGTTGTAGGCCAGCCAGACCTGGCTGAAATCGACGAAGGCGGTCATGGAAGGCCTCAGCGCATCACTTGGCGAAGATGTCGCGCTCGGCCGCGGGCGGCAGGAAGCTGGCGTCGAACACCGTGGCCGGGTCGATGCGGCCCTTGGTCGCATAGGCATCGGCCACCTGTGACGCCATCAGCGCCAGGCGCGGGGCGCGGACCTGGCCGAAGCCTTCGGTGCGCGCATCGGCCGTGGCCACCGACGACTGGATGGCCAGGCGCAGGCGGCGCTCCTCCAGCTCGGTGTTGATGATGCCGTCGCGCTCCTTGACGAAGGCGATGGCGGCCTTGGGATCGGCGATCACATCCTTGGCGCCGCGGGCGAAGGCCTTGAGGAAGGCGCGCACGGCCTGCGGGTTCTTCTTGAGGAAGGACTCGGAGGTGATGATGGCGTTGCCATAGAGCTTGACGCCGTACTGCGGGTAGGACATCACGACCACGTCCTGGGCCTTGATGCCGCGTGCTTCCAGGTTCAGCAGCGAGGTGAAGTAAAAGCCGGTGATGGCGTCCACGTCGCCGCGGGCCAGCATGGTCTCGCGCAGCGGCGGGTCCATGCTGACCCAGGTGACGTTGCCGACCTTGTTGGCCTTGGCAAAGATGGGCCAGCCGCGGCGGCCGGCGTCGAACACCGGGGCGCCGAGCTTCTTGCCCGCCAGGTCGGCGGGCTTGGTGATGCCGCTCTTCTTGAGCGCGAACACGGCCGCCGGCGTGTTGTTGTAGACCATCATCACGGCGACCGGCTTGTTCGGCGCATCCGGATTGTTGGCGCGGAACTCCATCAGCGCGGCCAGGTCGGCAAACCCCATGTCGTAGGCGCCGGAGGCCACGCGGTTCACCGCATTGCCCGAGCCGTTGCCGGCGTCCACGGCCACATCGACGCCGGCCTGCTTGAAGTAGCCCTTGGCCTGCGGCAGCAGGAAGAACGCCGACGGGCCTTCGAAGCGCCAGTCGAGCTGGAACTTGATCGGCGTGACGGCCTGGGCTTGCGCGGCTCGCGGCGCGGCGCCGGTGGTCGCGGCGATGAACGCGGTGGCGGTGCAGAACAGGAGCGCGCGGCGGCGGGCCCAGGAGGCGAGCACCGTGGCGGAGAAGGCGGTCGAGAGCGAGGCGGTCGAAGTCATGACGCAGGTGCAGGAGGTGACGAAGCAGGGTCAGCAAGATCCATGCAAGCTGCGTGATGCCCGGCGCAGATGCACCCATCGATAGGCGGGTGGCGTGATGGCGATCACGGCCTGCAGCGCTCGGTGTCTTGATGCGTCCTCGGCCCGCTGGGCCTGGCCGGCGCCGGGCTGGGTGGCCGCCGCCCGGCTCAAGCGTCTGCGCTCAGCAGGTCGAAGAGCGTACGCGCCACGACCTTCGTCGCGCGGCGCAGGTCCTCCAGCACCAGCCGCTCCTCCGCGCGCTTGGCATGCGACTCCAGCACGGTGCGTGGCCCGGCGCCATAGAGCACCACGGGGATGCCGCGCTCGCCATAGAGCCGGGCATCGGTGTAGAGCGGCGTGCCGGTGACCGGGAGGTCCTCACCCAGCACTGTGCGGCCGTGTCGCTGCAGCGCGGCCACCAGCGGCGCATTGCCGGGCAGCGGCTTGAGCGAGCGGGCCAGCAGCAGGCGCCGGGTCTCGATGCGCACCTCGGGCAGGCGCTCGCCCACCTCGCGGATCACGCGCAGCAGATCGGCCTCGACCTGGGCCGGGTCTTCCTCGGGGATCATGCGGCGGTCGAGCTTCAGCACCACCTTGCCGGGCACCACGTTGGTGTTGGTGCCGCCCTCGATGCGGCCGATGTTGAGGTAGGGATGCGTGATGCCGGGCACGGACGAGCGCAGGCTCTGGTACTTGATGTTCTGCGCGTAGAGCGCCTGCATCAGCGCCACGGCGGCCTGCAGCGCGTCGACGCCGGTGTGCGGGATGGCCGCATGCGCCATGCGGCCGTGCACGGTCACCTCCATCTGCAGGCAGCCGTTGTGTGCGGTGACCACCTGGTAGCTGAAGCCCGGGCCGATGACCAGGTCGGGCTTCGTCAGGCCCTGCTGCAGCAGCCAGCCGGGACCCAGCTCGCCGCCGAACTCCTCGTCGTAGGTGAAGTGCAGCTCCACCGTACCCTGCAGGGCCATGCCGTGTTGGGCCACGGATTCCAGCGCGCGCGTGGCGAAGGTGAAGGTGGCGAAGTCGCTCTTGCTCACCGCAGCGGCGCGGCCGTAGAGGCAGCCGCCGTCCACCTCGCCGCCGTAGGGGTCGTGCGTCCAGCCTTCGCCGGGTGGCACCACGTCGCCGTGGCTGTTGAGCGCGATGGTCTTGCCCCGGGCCCCGGCAGCGCCGAGTGCGCGGCGCACGATCAGGTTGGTGATGCTCTGCATGCCCTGGGCCTGCACCTGATCGGCGGGCACTGCATGGCGCTCGGCGGCGTAGCCAAAGGCCGCGAGCAGCTCGGCCGTGCGCTCGGCATGCGGGGCGTTGTTGCCGGGGGGCGTGTCGGTGGGCACGCGCACCAGCTCCTGCAGGAAGCGCACCTCCTCGTCGAAATGGGCGTCGATCCAGGCGTCGAGTGCGGCGTAGCGCTCAGCGGTGTTCATCGGATGTCCTCGTCGATCAGGTCCAGCCAGCGCAGGAAGGCCTCGACCGCGAGCTGGGCGTCGTCGTCGGTCACGGTCTCCAGCGGGTTGTGGCTGATGCCGTCGTTGCCGCCGCGCACGAACAGCATGGCCTGCGGCAGCGCCTCGTGCAGCTTCATCGCGTCATGGCCGGCGCCGCTGGGCAGGCGCAGCACCGGCAGGCCCAGGTCGGCCACGGCCTGCTCCCAGCGCTGCTGCAGCGTGTGCGCGCTGGGCGCCGCGGCGGCGCGCATGGTCTCGGTGAGGTGGTGCTGCAGGCCGCGGCGCTGGCAGATGTCGGCCAGCGCCTGCAGCAGGTCATCGGCCAGGCGGTCGCGCTGCGCATCGCTGGGTGCGCGCACGTCGAGCGTGAAGTCGCAGCGGCCGGGCACCACGTTGATCGAGCCGCCGGGCACACCGAGCTGCCCGACGGTGGCCACCGAGTCGCCATCCTGCGCGGCGCGGCGCTCCACCTGCAACATCCATTCAGCCACCGCGCAGGCCGCATCGCGTCGCCGGCCCATGGGCGTGGTGCCGGCATGCGAGGTCACGCCCTGCACCTGGCCGATGAAGCGCCGGCTGCCGTTGATGGACGTGACCACGCCCAGCGGCAGGCCGGCGGCGGCCAGCACCGGCCCCTGCTCGATGTGGACCTCGATGAAGCCCAGGTAGCGCGCCGGATCCCGGCGCAGCGCGGCGATGGCCTCCATCGTGGCCGGCAGGCCGGCATGCTGCATGGCCTGGCGCAGGGTGATGCCATTGGCGTCGCGCTGCTCCAGCCAGGCCGGATCGAAGCCGCCCACCAGCGCGCTGGAGCCCAGGAAGGTCGCGGGGAAGCGCTGACCCTCTTCTTCGGCAAAGGCCACCAGCTCGATGCTGCGGCTGGGGCGCACGCCGCTGCTGCTCAGCTCGCGCACCGCGGCCATCACGGTGAAGATCCCCAGCCGTCCGTCATGCCGGCCGGCGTTGCGCACGGTGTCGTAGTGCGAGCCGGTGAGCAGCGCCGGCGCATCGGGCTGCGTGCCGCGGTAGCGCGCCACCACGTTGCCGACCGCGTCGATCTGCACCTCGTCGAAGCCGCAGTCGCGCATCCAGCCGGCCAGCTGCGCCGCGCAGGCGCGGTGGGCGTCGGTGAGGTAGGTGACGGTCAGCTCACCGCGCTCGGCCCACGGCGGCTCGCTGTGCACGGCCAGCTCATCGGCCCACTGCAGCACCTGGCGGCCGAGCAGCGGCTGCTGGTCGAAGCGATCGGCCAGGCGGATCTCGGCGATGCGGTGGATGTTGCGCAGGCACTCCTGCAGCTCGGCATCCGGATGCGCATGCAGCCGCCGCTCGAAGGTGGCGATGATCTCCGCGCGGCTCAGGCCCTGCGAACGCGGCCCGCGCACGGCCAGGATGAACGGCCAGCCGAAGCGGGCGTTGTAGTCGGCATTGAGCCGCTGCAGCGTGGCGAACTCCTGCGGGCTGCAGTGGGCCAGGCCGGCGCGGCTTTGCTCATCGGTGGACTCGGCCGTCAGGTTGCCGGCGATGGCGGCCTTGCCGGCCAGCTCGGGGTGGGCGCGGATGAGGCCCAATTGCTCCTCGCGCGTGGCCGTCTGCACCACGTGCACCAGCGCCTGCTTGAGCTGGGCCAGGGTGTGGAAGGGCCGGTGCGGGGCCGCGCGCTCGGCGATCCACGGCGAGTGCTCATAGATGCCGTGCAGCAGCTGCACGAAGCCGGTGGTGTCGGCTGCGTTCAGCTCGGTGAGGGTCAGGAAAGCCATGCTCATGCGGCGGCTCCGTCAGCAAAGGGATGCACGGCCTTCCAATGCCGCGCGATGTCGATGCGCCGGCAGATCCACACGCGGTCGTGCTGCTGGATGTGGTCCAGCAGCCGCTGCAGCGCCTTGAAGCGCCCCGGCCGGCCGATCAGGCGGCAGTGCAGGCCGATGCTCATCATGCGCGGCGTGTGCGCGCCTTCGGCCCACAGCACGTCGAAGGTGTCGCGCAGGTAGGTGTAGAAGTCCTCGCCCGTGGCCAGGCCCATGGGCGGGGCGCAGCGCATGTCGTTGGCATCCAGCGTGTAGGGCACCACCAGGTGGGGCACGGTGGCGCCGTCGCTGCGGGTGACGGGCATCCAGAACGGCAGGTCGTCGCCGTAGTAGTCGCTGTCGTATTCGAAGCCGCCGTGGTCCACCACCAGGCGGCGGGTGTTGGGGCTGTCGCGCCCGGTGTACCAGCCCACGCCATGGTCGCTGCCCGGGCTGCGTGGCCCGCAGAGCTGCTCGAAGATGCGCATCGCCTCAGCCATGTGCGCACGCTCGGTGGCCTCGTCGATGTTCTGGTAGTGGATCCAGCGCAGGCCGTGGCAGGCGATCTCGTGGCCGCCTTGGATGAACGCCCGCACCACGTCGGGGTGGCGCTGCAGGGCCATCGCCACGCCGAAGACGGTCAGGGGCAGGCCGCGGCGCTCGAACTCGTCCAGGATGCGCCACACGCCCACGCGCGAGCCGTATTCATAGATGGACTCCATGCTCAGGTGCCGCGCCGCGAAGCTGGCCGGGCTGAACATCTCGGAGAGGAACTGCTCGCTGCCCGCATCGCCGTGCAGCACGCTCATCTCGCCGCCCTCCTCATAGTTGAGGACGAACTGCACCGCCACGCGGGCCTGGCCGGGCCACTGTGCCTGCGGCGGATTGCGGCCGTAGCCGATGAGGTCGCGGGGGTAGGGCGTGGGCATGTGCGGCGTGGGGCGTGATGCGGGGAAGGCAGGCGGTGTTCGATGACGTCAGGCGGCGCGCTTGGAGCGCGGGGCGGGCGTCTTCGTCGCGCGTTGAATCGTGGCGGTCTTGCGCGTCGGCTCCTGCAGCGTCGGCTTCTCAGGCGTCGGCTTCTCAGGCGTCGCAGGGCGCAGCTGCGCGGCTTTGCGTGCCGGCCGCCTCGTGGTGGGTCGCTCAGGCGATGCAGGGCGCGCGGCTTGTGCGCCTTGTGAGGTTCGTGCGGTTTGTGGAGCTCGTACGGAGTCGGGCCGCACCAGCACCTGCTGCAGATCCCGCCCGCGCGGATGCCGGCGCAGGTTGTCCTCCACATGCGCCAGGTGCCGGCTGTTCAGTCGCGCCGCGGCCTTGCCATCGCCACGCTCCAGCGCATCAACGATGGCCACATGTTCGGCATGCGAGGCCTCGGCCGAATGGGCCGACTGCACCATCAGCGCGATCAGCGAGCCCCGCAGCAGCAGGTCGTGCAGCACCTCGGCCAGCACCTCGTTGCCCAGCATGCGGGCCAGCAGGGTGTGGAAGTCGGCCAGCAGGCGCGTGCGGCCGCTCACGTCGGTGCGCTGCACGGCCTGCGCCTCGGCCTGCAGGTGCGCGCGCAGCTCGGCCACCTGCTGCGGCGTGATGCGTGCGGCCAGCGTCTTCAGCATGCTCGACTCGATCATGTCGCGCAGCTCGAAGATCTGCCTGGCCTCCTCCACGCTGGGCTGCGCGACGCAGGCGCCGCGCGCGGGTGTGAGCGTGACCAGCTTGTCGCGGCTGAGCTGGTTGAGCGCCTGGCGCACGACGGTGCGCGAGACGGCGAAGATGCCGGCCAGCTCCTGCTCAACCAGCTTGGTGCCGGGCATCAGACGGCGCTCGACGATGGCCGTGGTGATGGCCTGCACGATGCGCGCGGTGGCGGTGGGCGCGCCGTGGGTCTCATCCGGCTGCATGCCTGCGCAAGTCCGGGCGGCGCCCGCCTGGCCGGCCGCGCACGGCGCGCGCCTGCCCGTCGCAGCAGACGACGGATCGGCTGCTGCACGAGTGGGGGATCGGGTGCGGGTGGAGGGCATGGGGCAGCGGATGGGGCGAGCTGATGGACTCCGAGAAGCGCGACACACGGCCGCGAGAGTGCAAGCCTGCGGCGCCCGGGCCCGGGGCGCGCAGGCCGGCGTCACCCCGACTGATGCCGGGCAGCGCACTCGCCGGCAAACCATCGACCAAGCGCGCCACCAGAGAGTCGGCACTTGGTCGTGTATGCAAAACTGTATACACTTTTCTGCAGTGCGCCAAGCCGGCCAGACCTCCTCCGCCACGCGCGCCTGGGTTCCGCAGCCCACCCCGATCCCATCGTCTTCTCGCGCCATCCGCAATCTGCGCCACATCCATGGGCAAGCTCACCACCCACGTCCTCGACACCATGCATGGCTGCCCGGCCGCCGGCATGCAACTGGCGCTCTGGCGCCTGGATGCCGATGCACCGCAGCGGCTCAAGGTTGTCACGCTCAATGCCGATGGCCGTGCCGACGCACCGCTGCTGGAGGGCGATGCGTTCCGTCCCGGCCGCTACCGCCTGGTGTTCGATGTCGTTGGCTACTTCCGTGCCGGTGGCGTGGCCTTGCCCGACCCGGCCTTCCTGGAGCAGGTGCCGCTGGACTTCGGCATCGCCGACCCATCCGCCCACTACCACGTGCCGCTGCTCTGCAGCCCCTGGGCCTATTCCACCTACAGGGGCAGCTAGGCGATGGAGACCTACCTGCTCGACTGGGCCAACCTGCTGCTGCGCTGGGCCCATGTCATCACCGCCATCGCCTGGATCGGCTCGTCGTTCTACTTCGTCTGGCTGGACAACAGCCTCACCCCGCCGGCCGATCCCGCTCTGCGCGACAAGGGCGTGGGCGGCGAGCTCTGGGCCGTGCACGGTGGCGGCTTCTATCACCCCACCAAGTACCTCGGCGCGCCGCCCGCGCTGCCGCAGCACCTGCACTGGTTCTACTGGGAGAGCTACAGCACCTGGCTGACCGGCTTCGGCCTCTTCACCGTGCTCTATCTCTTCCAGGCCGGCACCTTCCTCATCGACAAGACGGTGTTCGACTGGTCGCCCGCAGCCGCGGCCGCCGCGGCGCTCGGCTTCCTGGCCGGCTTCTGGCTGGTCTATGACCTGATCTGCCGCACGCTTGGTCAGGGGCCACAGGGCGACCGGCGCGTGGGCCTGGTCGTGGCGGCGGTGGTGGCCTTCGCCGCCTGGGCGGCCTGCCAGCTCTTTGCCGGCCGCGCGGCCTTCTTGCTGGTGGGCGCCATGCTGGCCACGGCGATGAGCGCCAATGTGTTCTTCTGGATCATCCCGGGCCAGCGCAAGGTGGTCGCCGCCCTGCGTGCCGGCCAGCCGGTGGACCCGGCGCACGGCAAGCGCGGCAAGCAGCGCAGCGTGCACAACACCTATTTCACGCTGCCGGTGCTGCTGGCCATGCTGTCCAACCACTACCCGTTTGCGACGCAGCATGCGCACAACTGGCTGGTGCTGGTCGGCCTGATGCTGGCCGGCGCGTTGATCCGCCAGTTCTTCGTTGCCCGGCACAAGACCGCGGTGGCGGGCCGGCCGGCGCCCTGGGGCTGGGCGGCGGCCGGCGTGGCGGTGCTGATCGCGCTGGCCGTGTGGCTGGCGCCGCAGCCCTCTGCGCCCGCCGCACTCGCCGCCGCGACGCCCACCTTCGCGCAGGTGGAGCAGATCGTCGCCCAGCGCTGCGCCGCCTGCCACAACGCCGCACTGGCCAACAAAGGCGTGGCCCTGCACACGCCCGATCTCATCCGCCAGCACGCCGCCCAGATCCGCCAGCAGGCGGTGGTGTTGCGCGCCATGCCGCTGAACAACGCCACTGGCATGACCGAAGACGAGCGCCGCCTGATCGGCGCCTGGATGGAGGCGGGCGCACCCGGGCCATAAGCCGCGCCCGCCCCACCCGCCGTGCCGGCCGGGGCACCGCCGCCAGGATGCTGTATAAACATACAGTATGCAGGCCACCCGTGATCCTCGCCCCTCACCCCACGACGGCCCGGCCGAGCCGCCTGGCCTGCCGCGTCCGGACCCGCCCGCCATCAAGGGCCGCGGCACGCCCATCCGCATCGCCCACCGCTTCAGCCGCAACGCGCGCGCGCCCCACGACGACGGCTGGCCGGCCGATGAAGACGGCGCGGACACCGCACCGCCGCCCGCCACCCAGGTCACCGAGGAGCAGGCTCGCAGCCTGCTGTCCTTCAACGACTCGCCCGACATCCCCTTCGATCGCTCGATCAACCCCTACCGCGGCTGCGAGCACGGCTGCATCTACTGCTACGCCCGGCCCACGCACAGCTACCTGAACCTGTCGCCGGGGCTGGATTTCGAGACGCGGCTGGTGGCCAAGGTCAACGCCGTGGAGGTGCTGCGCCGTGAGCTGTCCAAGCCCGGCTACCGGGCCGCGCCGGTCAACATCGGCTCCATCACCGACGCCTATCAGCCCATCGAGCGCCACCTGCGCCTCACCCGCAGCCTGCTGGAGCTGCTGACTGCCTGTGAGCACCCGTACACCCTCATCACCAAGTCCACGGGCGGCCGCGCCGTGAGCCCATCCCGGCCGTCCTTGCGCCACCCGCGCCACCCCGCCGCCGGCGACGCTCAAGGCAGCTTGTTCTGATCGGCACAAGCGCCCGCCGCCGGGCGATCCGTCACGGCCATTGCCGTCCATCACCCACGGGCAGATCCCGATGCCTCAGCCGTCAGCCCTGGTCCCGCCACGCCGATAAACCGGCCATGGACCCCCTCCCGATCTCCCCATCCCCGCCGTCCCGGCCGCCTGGCGCGCGCTCCTGGCTCGACTCGCACCCGCCGGTGGCGGCCGGCCACGGGCCGCGGCGCCCGGCAGGCGAGCCGCCCACCGGCCTCGTGCTCAGCGGCGGCGGCGCCCGCGCGGCCTACCAGGTAGGCGTGCTGCAGGCCGTCATGGAGATCGGCGCCCAGGCCGGTGCCGGGCGCGGCAACCCCTTCCCGATCATTGCCGGCACCTCCGCCGGCGCCATCAACGCCTCGGCCCTGGCCTGCCGCGCCGACGACATGGCTGGCGCTGTGCAGGAGATGGTCGAGGTCTGGTCTGCATTACATGCCGACGCCATCTACCGCGCCGACGCGCTGGGCCTGCTCGGCTCCGGTGCGCGCTGGCTGGCGCTGTTCTCGCTGGGCTGGGCGCTGGCCCGCTCGCGCCGCGTGCGCCCGCGCTCGCTGCTGGACAACAGCCCGATGGAGCAGACGCTGCGCCGATTCGTGCCGCTGCGCCGCCTGCCGCGCATGATGCGCAGCGAGCACCTGCGCGCGCTGGCGGTCTCCGCCTCCAGCTACAGCAGCGGCCGCCATGTCACCTTCTACGACAGCCTGCACGACATCGCCCCCTGGACGCGCAGCCAGCGCTTGGCCGTGCGCGGGCCGATCACGCCGCGCCACCTGCTCGCCTCGGCGGCCATTCCGTTCGTCTTTCCGGCCGTGCCGCTTGCGTTGGGCGCGCACACCGAGTTCTGCGGTGACGGCTCCATGCGTCAGACCGCGCCCATCTCCCCGGCCATCCATCTCGGCGCGCAGCGGGTGCTGGTGGTGGGCGCCGGCCGGCTGCACGAGCCGCCCGAGCAGCGCCCGCTGCACCAGGACTATCCCAATCTCGCGCAGATCGCAGGCCATGCGCTGTCCAGCATCTTCCTGGACGGCCTGGCGGTGGACATCGAGCGGCTGCAGCGCATCAACCACACGCTGTCGCTGCTGCCACCCCAGGCGCGCGAGCACAGCGGGCTGCGGCCCATCGATGTGCTGGTGATCGCCCCCAGCCAACGGCTGGACGACATCGCCGCCCGCCACGTCGGTGCGCTGCCCGCCTCGGTACGCGCGGCGCTGCGTGCCCTGGGCGTCTACGGCCGCGGCAGCCATGCCCGCGGCTCTGCCCTGGCCAGCTACCTGCTCTTCGAGCCGCCCTACATCCACGAGCTGATGGCGCTGGGCCGTGCCGACACCCACGCCCGTCGCGACGATGTCCGGCGCTTCTTCGGCTGGGACGCAAGTGCCGACTCGGCTGCGCCGCCCGCGATTCAGCCGTCCCTCGCCGCCGGGTGACTTGGCAAGGCCTGCGCGGCTCGCTACAATGTTCGGCTTTGCGCCTTGATGCGCGTCTTGAGTCTGCGCCTTACTGGTGCATCTTGGTGGCGCGGGGCTTGGCGCAGATCCGGTCGGAAGGGCCGGTCCAATCGCCGCCATCCGGGCTGGGCTTGTTAAGAGCCTCTTTGCGCCCGCCTTGCAGCCGATCGCGTCCACCCTTCCAGTTCATTTGAAGGGGCTGATATGTACGCGGTCATAAAAACCGGTGGCAAGCAATACAAGGTTGCTGCCGGCGAAAAGATCAAGGTAGAACAGATTGCTGCGGACGTTGGCCAAGAGATCGTGATCGACCAAGTCCTCGCCGTGGGTAACGGCGCAGAGCTCAAGGTTGGCACGCCCTTGGTTGCCGGCGCATCGGTCAAGGCCACGGTCGTGGCCCAGGGCAAGCACGACAAGGTCCGCATCTTCAAGATGCGCCGTCGCAAGCACTACCAGAAGAACCAGGGCCATCGCCAGACTTACACCGAGCTGGAAATCAGCGCGGTGAACGCCTGATCCGGTTCTGAACTTCGTCTAGTGCGCTCAAGGAGCTAGCAACATGGCACAGAAAAAAGGCGGCGGTTCCACCCGGAACGGCCGCGACTCTCAACCCAAGATGCTGGGTGTGAAGGCCTTCGGTGGCCAGATCATCCCGGCCGGCTCGATCATCGTGCGCCAGCGTGGCACCCAGTTCCACGCCGGCACCAACGTCGCGATGGGCCGTGACCACACCCTGTTCGCCCTGGTCGATGGTGAAGTGAGCTTCGCCGTCAAGGGCCCGCAGAACCGTCGCACCGTCTCGATCAAGGCCGTCTAACGGTCTGGGTTGCGAGCCCGACACGCGCGGCACCTCTTGCCGCGTGCGCGAAAAAGCCCCGGCCTGCCGGGGCTTTTTCGTTGGGCCCGCGCGTACCATCGTTTCCGCCGTATTACTGCCGTGCCCCAGCGCGGCCCTCCCGCCGGCCGGTGCAGTTGCCGGCCAGCCCACGCCGGCGCATCGTCCGCCGGCCAGCCATCCACTCCGCCATGAAATTCGTCGATGAAGTCACGATCGAGGTCGCCGCAGGCGACGGCGGCAACGGCTGTCTGAGCTTTCGCCGCGAGAAGTTCATCCCCTTCGGCGGTCCCAACGGCGGCGACGGCGGGCGCGGCGGCCATGTGTGGGCCGTGGCCGACCGCAACCTCAACACGCTGATCGACTTCCGCTACTCGCGGCGCCACGAGGCGCGCCGCGGTGAGCACGGCCGCGGCTCGGACCAATTCGGCGCGGCGGGCGAGGACGTCGAGCTGCGCATGCCGGTAGGCACCATCATCACCGACGCCGAGACCGGCGCGCGCGTGGCCGAGCTGCTCGTGCCCGGCGAGCGCGTGCTGCTGGCCAAGGGGGGGGACGGCGGCTTCGGCAACATGCATTTCAAGTCCAGCACCAACCGCGCTCCGCGGCAGAAGACGCCGGGCTGGCCGGGCGAGCGGCGCACGCTGCACCTGGAGCTCAAGCTGCTGGCCGACGTCGGCCTGCTGGGCATGCCGAACGCCGGCAAGTCCACGCTGATCGCCGCCATCTCCAACGCCCGGCCCAAGATCGCCGACTACCCCTTCACCACGCTGCATCCCAACCTGGGCGTGGTGCGGCTGGCACCGGGCCAGAGCTTCGTCGTGGCCGACATCCCGGGCCTGATCGAAGGCGCAGCGGAAGGGGCTGGCCTGGGGCACTATTTCCTGCGCCACCTGCAGCGCACGCGGCTGCTGCTGCACGTGGTGGACCTGGCGCCGTTCGACGAGGCCGTGGACCCGGTCGCCCAGGCCAAGGCCATCATCGCCGAGCTCAAGAAGTACGACACGCGGCTGAAGAAGGCCGCGCAGTCCGGCGAGGTGGACACCCTGCCCGTGCGCAGCGGCACCGCGACCTCGCTGCACGACAAGCCGCGCTGGCTGGTGCTCAACAAGCTCGACATGATCCCCGCCGAGCAGCGCGAGGCGCGCGTCAAGGATTTCATCAAGCGCCTGCGCTGGAAAGGCCCGGTCTTCGAGATCTCCGCCCTCACGCGCGAAGGCTGCGAGCCGCTGGTGCAGGCTATCTACAAGCACGTGGAGGCGCAGCAGGAGCACGTGGCCGAGCCCGACGTGCGCTTCGACGACCAGCCTGAGCCGCTGGCCGCCGAAGCCCCTGCGCCCGCGCGCAAGACCTCGCGCCGCCGCAAGCCCGCGACAGCTTCTGCGGCCGATGTCGCGTCCGATGTCGCGTCCGATGTCACGGGCGCAGCCGAGACCTACGTCCCGGCCAGCGATGATCCACGCTTCCGCTGAATCCACCGTCTGCTTCGTCCCCATGAACGACGTCCTCCGCACGGCCCGCCGCATCGTGGTCAAGGTCGGCTCCAGCCTGGTCACCAACGAAGGCCGGGGGGTGGATGCCGAGGCCATCGGCAACTGGTGCCGGCAGCTCGCTGAGCTGGCGAGCGAGGGGCGCGAGGTCATCATGGTCTCCAGCGGTGCGATTGCCGAGGGCATGAAGCGCCTGGGATGGAGCAGCCGGCCCAAGGAGCTGCACGCGTTGCAGGCCGCCGCCGCCGTCGGCCAGATGGGCTTGGCGCAGATGTACGAGACCAAGCTGCGCCAGCACGGCATGGGCAGCGCCCAGGTGCTGCTCACGCATGCCGACCTGGCCGACCGTGAGCGCTACCTCAATGCCCGCTCCACGCTGCTGACGCTGCTGTCGCACCGGGTCGTGCCGGTGATCAACGAGAACGACACCGTCGTCACCGACGAGATCAAGTTCGGCGACAACGACACCCTGGGCGCGCTGGTGGCCAACCTGGTCGAGGCCGATGCGCTGGTGATCCTCACCGACCAGAAGGGCCTCTACAGCGCCGACCCACGCAAGGACCCGGCGGCGCGCTTCATTGACGTGTGCACCGCGGGCGATCCACAGCTCGAGCAGATGGCCGGCGGCGCCGGCTCACGCGTGGGCACCGGCGGCATGCTGACCAAGGTGCTGGCGGCCAAGCGGGCCGCGGGCAGCGGGGCGTCCACCGTCATCGCGTGGGGCCGCGAGCCTGACGTGCTGCTGCGCCTGGCAGCCGGCGAGGCGATCGGCACGCTGTTTATCGCGGCCACCGCCAAGCTGGCGGCGCGCAAGCAGTGGATGGCCGACCATCTCCAGCTGCGCGGCGCCGTGATCATTGACGAAGGTGCCGTCGTCAAGCTGCGCGATGAGGGCAAAAGCCTGCTGCCCATCGGCGTGCTGGAGGTGGTGGGCGACTTCCACCGCGGCGACGTGATTGCCGTGCGGGATGCGCTGGGCAACGAAGTGGCCCGCGGCCTTGCGAACTACGCCAGCGGCGAGGCCCGGCTGATCGCCCGGCGCCCCTCCGGCGAGATCGAGCGGCTGCTGGGCTTCGTCACCGAGCCCGAGATGATCCACCGGACGAACCTGGTCCTGTGTTGAGGCGGTGCTGCGGCAGCGATCCGCGACACGCGCCCCGGAAACAAAACACCCACCCCAGGCATTTGCTCAGCGCTCAGTGCGCTGAGCAAATGCCCGTGGGCGGGCCAAAGCAAGAGTCTGCCGGCTTCGCGAGGGCTCTGCTCAGGCACTGGCCTGGGCGGCGTAGAAGCGGTGGCAGCTGCCGCGCAAGGGCGGCCGGCCTGAATGTGTGGTGTTCGTGGCCGTGATCCGATGGTGCCCGCGCTTGGCGGCGGCGGGCCTCAGGCGCATCAGTGCATGCGCTCCCATTCATCGATCTGGCGGTCCGCCTCGTCCTTGGCCCACCCGTAGCGCTTCTGCAGTGCGCCGGAGAGCTGATCCCGGCGGCCTTCGATGATGTCCAGCTCGTCATCGGTGAGCTGGCCCCAGCGCTCTTTGACCTTGCCCTTGAACGTCTTCCAGTTGCCCTGCACCTGATCCCAGTTCATCGTGCGCTCCTTTCCTCGGTTGGCATGGCCATCGCGGCGCACATGCCGTCGATGGGCTCAAGGCTCAGTGTGGGCAGGGGGCAAGGCAACCACGATCAGCGCAGCCCCAGGCAGCGTGTCGGCCGCGGCTGACCGGCTGTCAGAGGGTGCCAGACGGGCGCGGCTGGCCGATATGCGCACCGCCGTCGTGTCGTTCGGGCGGCTGGTTGGGGGCCTGGCGGGGCGAGGGCGAAGAAAGCGCTGCCCGGTCAGCGTGATGCGGACCGCGCGGCTTGACCGTGTCAGTGTTCGCTGCCGCCGGCCCCGCTTGCGGGCAGCGGGCTGGCGGGTCCGAGCGGGCCCAGGGGGCCTTCTAGCCGTGTTGAGAGGTCCGCCCCCGTACTGGTGGGATGAGGCGGAAGCTCGCCACCCAGCGGGGCCGGACGGCTGTGACCGTCATCGCGCCGCCCCTGGCGCATGCCGTTGCGCAGGTAGCGGTTGGGTGCGCTGGGGCGGGGCAAATGGCGCGACAGCTCGGTGAGCGCGAGCTGGTAGACCTCGCGCTTGAACTCGATCACCACCTCCAGCGGCACCCAGTAGTCGTTCCAGCGCCAGGCGTCGAACTCGGGGTGGTTGGTCGCGCGCAGGTTCATGTCGCTGTCGCGGCCGGTGAGCTGCAGCAGGAACCAGATCTGCTTCTGGCCCTTGTAATGGCCGCGGGCGTCACGACGGATGAAGTGGTCGGGTACGTGGTAGCGCAGCCAGTCGCGCGTGCGCGCCACGATGCGGACGTGCTCGGGCAGCAGGCCGACTTCCTCGTGCAGCTCGCGGTACATCGCCTGCTCGGGCGTCTCACCGTGCTTGATGCCGCCTTGCGGGAACTGCCAGGAGTGGGTGCGGATGCGACGACCCCAGAAGACCTGGTTGCGGTGGTTGAGCAGGATGATGCCGACGTTGGGCCGAAAGCCTTCCCGGTCGAGCATAATCAGACTCCGATTTCGTGACTGAAATCATTATTGCATCGCCCCTGCGGCATGCCCATGCGGTCAACCCTGCCGGCCGCTTGCCTCTGTCCCTTTTGCTGACTGCGCCGCCCGCTCCTGCTGTATTCAGGACGGCGGCGTTTTGCCTTGCCCGTCGCAATGAAAGCCTCCCAGTTCTTCGTCTCCACGCTCAAGGAAGCGCCTGCCGATGCGGAGATCGTCAGCCACAAGCTGATGATGCGCGCCGGCTTCATCAAGAAGCTCGGCGCCGGCATCTACAACTACATGCCGATGGGGCTGCGTGTGATCCGCAAGGTGGAGGCCATCATCCGCGAGGAGATGACCCGCGCCGGCGCCATCGAGCTGCTCATGCCCGTCGTGCAGCCGGCCGAGCTGTGGCAGGAGACCGGCCGCTTCGACAAGATGGGCCCGGAGCTGCTGCGCGTGAAGGACCGCCACGAGCGCGACTTCATCATCCAGCCGACCTCGGAAGAGGTGATCACCGACATCGCCCGCCAGGAGCTGCGCAGCTACCGCCAGCTGCCGAAGAACTTCTTCCACATCCAGACCAAGTTCCGCGACGAACGCCGGCCACGCTTCGGCGTGATGCGCGGGCGCGAGTTCACGATGAAGGACGCCTACTCCTTCGACCGTGACGTGGAGGCCGCCGGCCGCAGCTACGAGGCGATGTACGCCGCCTACTGCCGCATCTTCGACCGCCTGGGCCTGCAGTACCGTGCCGTGGCGGCCGACACCGGCGCCATCGGCGGCGACCGCTCGCACGAGTTCCAGGTCATCGCCGAGACGGGCGAGGACGCCATCGTCTACTGCCCCACGTCCGACTACGCGGCCAACATCGAGCTGGCCGAGGCCCTGCCGCTGGGGCCCGAGCGCGCCGCGCCGGCCGAGCCGCTGGTCAAGGTGGAGACGCCGACGCAGACCACCTGTGCGGACGTCGCCGCGCTGCTGGGCCTGCCGATCGAGCGCACGGTGAAGTCGCTGGTGCTGGCGACCGACGAGACCGATGACGAAGGCGCCGTCGTCAAGACCACGCTGTGGCTGCTGCTGCTGCGCGGCGACCATGAGCTCAATGAAGTGAAGGCCGGCAAGGTCGACGGCCTGAAGGCGGGCTTTCGCTTCGCCACCGAGGTGGAGATCGGCAGTGCCTTCGGCTGCAAGCCGGGCTTCCTGGGGCCGGTGGGCTTGAACGAGATCCGCGTGATCGCTGATCGCACCGTAGCGCGCATGAGCGACTTCGTCTGCGGCGCCAACGCGGCCGGCTACCACCTGCGCGGCGTCAACTGGGGCCGTGATCTGCCCGAGCCGCATGCCGTGGCCGACCTGCGCAATGTGGTCGAAGGCGACCCGAGCCCGGACGGCAAGGGTGTGCTGGCCATCCAGCGTGGCATCGAGGTGGGCCATGTGTTCTACCTGGGCACCAAGTACAGCGCGGCGATGAACGCCACCTTCTTGGCCGAGGACGGCAAGCCGCGGCCCTTCGAGATGGGCTGCTACGGCATCGGCGTCACGCGCATCCTGGGGGCGGCGATCGAGCAGAACCATGACGAGCGCGGGATGATCTGGCCGGCCTCCATCGCGCCGTTCCAGGCGGTGATCTGCCCCATCGGCTACGAGCGCTCGGCCGAAGTCAAGGCGGCCGCCGACGCCCTGCATGCCGAGCTGCTGGCCGCCGGCCTGGACGTCATCCTGGACGACCGCGGCGAGCGGCCCGGCGCCATGTTTGCGGACTGGGAGCTGATCGGCGTGCCCCACCGGGTGGTGCTGTCCGACCGCGGTCTCAAAGACGGCCAGGTCGAGTACCAAGGCCGGCGCGATGCCGAGGCCGCACGCTGGCCGGCTGCTGAGGCGGGCGAGCGGTTGAAGGCGCTGCTGCTTCCTGCCGCCTGAGGGCTACCCAGCCACGCGGTGAGCCCTGCCTGCGGCAGGGCGGCGGGGGCTCGCTGCGGGTCAGCTGAGCGCACTTGCCATTCGAGGTCGCACCTGCGCTGCGGGAGCGAAGCCGCAGTTGCGGCAGCGCTCAGGAAAACCCGGAATTGCCGGTGCGAATTGCGGCAACACCGGAGATGCAGACGGCTGGGTTCGCGGACAATCCTGTCCGTGCAAGACATTGATCAGACCAAGCTGGGTTCTCAGCAAACGGGGTGCCCGTCAACCGGCCGGTGGGCCCGCTCCTGCATGGCGGGACTTGTCAGCGCCGTTCTGACCTTGTCCGCCTTCGGCGCGCACGCTGGCGCCCAGCGGGAGGAGGCCCTGTCCGACTCCATCCGCACGGCGCTGTCGGCCGCGGTGGCCAGCGGTGCGCCGCCCAAGCCGGTCTTCATCGACGAGATGCAGCGGCTGGAGTACCAGCGCTGGTTCGACGCGATGGATCAGCGCCTGAAACGCCGCAAGCCCGAGGACTTGGTACGCCGCGAGTTCCTGGAGACCGTCTGGTACGAGAGCAAGCGCGCCGGACTGGACCCGTCGCTTGTGCTGGGCCTGATCGAGGTGGAAAGCGGTTTCCGCAAGTACGTGATCAGCAGTGCCGGTGCGCGCGGCTACATGCAGGTGATGCCGTTCTGGACGCGCAGCATCGGCGACGGCGAGGCGTCCCGCCTGTTCCACATGCAGAGCAACCTGCGCTTCGGCTGCGTGATCCTGCGCCACTACCTGGAGCTGGAGCGCGGCAATCTCTTCCTGGCGCTGGGCCGCTACAACGGCAGCCGCGGCCGGGCGGAGTATCCGAACGCGGTACTGAGCGCGCGCAAGCGCTATGTGCTGAGCTGAAGCCGCTGGCTTGACGGACACGATAGGGGCCCCGAGGGGCCCCTTTGCCTTGGCAGGCGCGCCGTGCTCGCTGGCTCAAGTCCCTACGCCGACGGACCATGGCTTGCGGCGCTGGAACGCCCGGCGATTGCCGCCGCGCGTGGGCTGGCTGCAGACAGCCGAGCCCAGCGGCGGGCACTTCAGGGGCGCTCGCCGGCGCCCAGGCCCGACCACTCCTGCGGCCGCGCATCTTCCAGCCCGCACAGGCCAAGCACGCGCTCCACGGTGTCGGCCACCAGCTCGTCGATGCTCGCCGGCCGGTTGTAGAAGGCCGGCAGCGGCGGGAAGACGATGCCGCCCATCTCGGTCACCGCAACCATGTTGCGCAGGTGGGCCAGGTTCAGCGGCGTCTCGCGCACCATCAGGATCAGGCGGCGGCGCTCCTTGAGCGTCACATCGGCTGCGCGGGTGAGCAGGTTGTCGCCCAGGCCGTGCGCGATGGCGGCCAGCGTCTTCATGGAGCAGGGCGCCACCACCATCGCGTCGGTGGCGAAGCTGCCGCTGGCGACGCAGGCTCCGACATCGCCAGGGGCATGGGCCTCATCAGCCAGCGCTTCCAGCGCCTTGCGGTCGAGTCCCAGTTCGTGGTGGGCGTTCAGCACGCCCGCAGGGGTGACGATCAAATGCGTGCGCACGCCCAGCTCGCGGGCGCGAGACAACAGCCGCACGGCATAGACCGCCCCGCTGGCGCCGGTCAGGCCGACGACCAGGCGGCGTGGGCGCGCGGGTGCCGGTGCGGCGGTGCTCAAGCCTGGCTGCCCTGCAGCGCCTGCTGAAGCTCGCCCGATTCGTACATCTCCATCATGATGTCCGAGCCGCCGACGAACTCGCCATCGATGTAGAGCTGCGGGATGGTCGGCCAGTTGGCGTATTCCTTGATGCCCTGGCGGATGGCCTCGTCCTCGAGCACGTTCACCGTGGTGACGGACGGGGCGTTGCAGGCCTTGAGGATCTGGATGGCTCGGCCGGAGAAGCCGCACATCGGGAATTGGGCCGTGCCTTTCATGAAGAGCACCACGCGGTTGCTCTTGACCAGGTCGGCTATGCGCTGTTGAACATCGTCGCTCATGGGAAACTCTTTCGTGCGGGGCAAAGGAGGCGGCGCGCGAGCCGCGTCGGATGCGCGAGCTTAAACCCGCGCGGGCACGCCGGGCGGGCGCACGGGATTGGCAGCGGCGCGGGCGTCAGAACGAGTAGCTGACGCCCAGTTGCACCAGCGGCTGGACCTGCCAGCGGCCCAGGCGGTCCCCCAGGCTGGTCCAGCCGCCGGTGTCCACGCTCCAGCGCCCCAGGCCGCCGTCGCCCGGGCGGCCGACCACGCCGATATCGGCGCTGAAGCTCCAGCGGCCGTCGGCACTGCCCAGGCTGTAGCCGGCGCCCAGGTAGGGACGCGGCGTGGGCGTGGCGGTGTCCAGCCCCAGACCGGTGGCCCAGCGCGGGCTGCTGAGCGTCAGGCTCAGGCCGCTGCCGGCGCTCGCGGGCAGCGCGCCCCAGCCGGAGGCCAGTGGGCCGCTGATGACGCCGCCAGTGGCGTGGAAGCCGCTGCGCGGTGAGAAGTAGTAGTCGCCCAGCAACCGCGCCCCATGCAGCCGCAGGCCGGGGCCGCTGCCGTCCCAGCCCGTGGCCGGCGCGGTGACCGGCGTGGCCGCGGTGTCGCCCAACGTCAGGCCGATGCGGCCCTGCCAGGGCGACCAGCGTTCGGC
The DNA here is from genome assembly GCA_049321005.1 of Pseudomonadota bacterium. GTDB lineage: Bacteria > Pseudomonadota > Gammaproteobacteria > Burkholderiales > Burkholderiaceae_C > Aquabacterium. The sequence goes on along the minus strand of JBMOQL010000001.1, from coordinate 47,962 downwards.
CGCCTCGGGCTGCCAGCGCGAAACGGGCGCGGGCCAGCGCAGGCCGTCGGCCAGGGCCAGCGCAGGGGCGGCCAGCATCGCGAGCAGCAGGGCAGCGCCGCGCAGGCCGGCAGGCGGGCCGCGGTGGGCAAGGGAGAGAGCCAGGGTGGGCGATGACGACGCCGGCGCGGCGGCCCGCGGAGCGCGGGCTGTGCCGGCGGAGTGGGCGCGGGCGGCTGCCGGCGTGCACCGGGCGCTGCGGCATGGCGCGGCGTGGCAGTCGATAGGCGTGGGACGGGTCGGTCTGGCGGGCATGGCGGTCCTCCCCCAGGCGCAGGCCTGGAAAAACATGCTACGCCAGCCGCGTCGGACCGAGCGGTTTTGTTACGTGGCCTTTACAGGGTATGGGCCGCTTGCCTGACCGGGGCGCCCGCGACGCTGTGTCTTGCGTGCAACGGCAAGGCGCGCCAGGCGCGTGCTGCTGGTGGGCTCGCTGGCCCGACTCAGACGGGCCAGCGCCCGCCGGTGCAGCGCGGCTGGCCGGCCAGATCGTGGCGCGTGGCCACATTGGCCCAGCCGCCCGCCTGCAGCAGCGCGCGCACGGCCTCGGCCTGGTCCCAGCCGTGTTCCAGCAGCAGCCAGCCGCCGGGGCGCAGGTGGGTGGGGGCGCCGGCGATGAGCTGGCGCAGGTCGGCCAAGCCGTCGGGGCCGGCCGTCAGGGCCTGCAGGGGCTCGTGGGCCAGGGCGGGCAGGTGGGCATCGCCCTCGGCGATATAGGGTGGGTTGGACGCGATCACGTCAAAGCGCCGGCCGGCCATCGGCGCCCACCAGGAGCCGGCCATCCACTCCACGTCCAGCCCCAGGCGGCTGCCGTTGTCGCGGGCTACGGCCAGGGCGGCGGGGCTGGCATCGACGGCGCAGACCACCGCGTCGGGTCTCGCCTGCTTGATCGCCAGTGCGATGGCGCCACTGCCGGTGCCCATGTCGGCCACGGCGGCGCCGGGCGGCAGGCCGCGCAGGCAGTCCAGCGCCCAATCGACCAGCGTCTCGGTGTCGGGCCGGGGGATGAGCACGTCCGGCGTGACACGCAGCATCAGGCCGTGGAACTCCCTTTCGCCCAGCAGGTAGGCGACCGGCTCGCCGGCAGCCCGGCGCGACAGCAGCCGCAGTGCGCGCTCAGCGTCATTGGGCGGCAGCGCGTCGGTGTCGTGGGCGATCAGCCAGGCGCGGGGGCGATGCAGGGCACGAGCGATGAGCAGCTGGGCATCCAGGCGATCCACGCCCTGCGAGCGCGCGTGCAGCAGCAGGGCCGCCACGGTGGCGCGGGGCCCGTCGCCCGCCTCGAGGAGATCCGCCGTCACGTGGTGCCGCCCGCTTCCAGCTCGGCCAGCTGCTCGGCCGCCTGCGCGGCCTGCAGCGCCGCCAGCACGTCGTCCAGGTCGCCGTCCATGATGGCGCCCAGCTTGTAGAGCGTGAGGTTGATGCGGTGGTCGGTGAGCCGGCCCTGCGGGAAGTTGTAGGTGCGGATGCGGTCGGAGCGGTCGCCGCTGCCCACCAGGCTCTTGCGCGTGGCGGCCTCGGCCGCGGCGCGCTCGCTGCGCTCGGCATCGCGGATGCGCGCGGCCAGCACGGCCAGGGCCTTGGCCTTGTTGCGGTGCTGGCTGCGGTCGTCCTGGCATTCGGCGACGATGCCGGTGGGCAGGTGCGTCACGCGCACGGCCGAGTCGGTCTTGTTGATGTGCTGGCCGCCGGCGCCGCTGGCGCGGAAGGTGTCGATGCGCAGGTCGGCTGGGTTGATCTGCACCTCCTCGGCCTCGTCCGGCTCGGGCAGCACGGCCACCGTGCAGGCGCTGGTGTGGATGCGGCCCTGCGACTCGGTGGCCGGCACGCGCTGCACGCGGTGGCCGCCGGATTCGAACTTCAGCCGGCCGTAGACGCCGTCGCCCTCCATGCGCAGCACGATCTCCTTGTAGCCGCCCAGGTCGGATTCATTGGCCGACAGCACTTCGCAGCGCCAGCCCTGGCGCTCGGCAAAGCGCATGTACATGCGGGTGAGGTCGCCGGCGAAGAGCGCCGATTCATCGCCCCCGGTGCCGGCGCGCACCTCCAGAAAGGCATGGCGCGCGTCGTCCGGGTCACGCGGCAGCAAGGCATGCTGCAGGCGTTCCTCCAGCCCGGCCAGATCGGCCTGGGCCTGCTCGATCTCGTCGCGCGCCATCGCGGCCAGGTCGGCATCGCCGCTGTCCTGCAGCGCGCGGGCTTCGACCAGATCGGCCTCGCGCTGCTGATAGCGACGCCACAGGTCGACCAACTCAGCCACTTCCGCCTGCTCGCGCGACAGGCTGCGCCAGCGCGGGGCGTCCGTTGCGACTGCCGGGTCGGCGAGCGCGGCGTCCAGCTCGGCCAGGCGCAGGGCGAGGCGGTCGAGGCGCTGTCGGATCGGATCTTTCATCGTGCGGCAGGGTGGACGCGGGACGTCGGACTGCCGGGCAGGCAGTGGGTGGTGAGCGAAAACGCAAGAAGCGGGGAGGGCGGCCGCGCAGGGCGCGCGGGGGCCGGGCCGGACGCCGGGCCGAGATGGGGCGGCGGCGCCGCTAATGCCGCGAGGTGTCGCCGTGGCCGGCGGGCGGCAGGATGAGGCCGTCGCGGCGCAGCTCACCACGCAGGAAGAGACGCGACACCGTGTCGGCCAGGGCCGCGCGCGACTCGGGCGCGGCGTTGTGCAGCTCGGCCATCGCGCCGTGCAGCATCTTCTGCGTCAGCGCGCGGGAGAGGGCATCGAGCACCTGCTCGACATCCTCGCCGCGGGCCAGCAGCTTCAGGGCGCGATGCATCTCGCGCTCGCGCCAGGCATCGGCCTGGGCATTGAGGGCGCGGATCAGCGGCACGGTGGCGCGCTGGTCCAGCCAGTGCACGAAGCTCTGCACGCCGTTCTCGATGATGGCCTCGGCCTGGGCCACGGCTGCCTGGCGCTTCTCGCCGGCGGTCTGCACGGCGGCCGACAGATCGTCCACGGTGTAGAGGTAGACGTCTTCCAGCGCCGACACCTCAGGCTCGATGTCGCGCGGCACGGCCAGATCCACCATGAAGATCGGGCGGTGGCGCCGGGCCTTGAGCGCACGCTCCACGGCGCCCAGGCCGATGATGGGCAGGCTGCTGGCGGTGCACGACACCACGGCGTCGAACTCGTGCAGCCGGGCGGGCAGCTCCGAGAGGCGCATCACCTGCGCATTGAGCTTGCTGGCGAGCTTCTCGGCGCGCTCCAGCGTGCGGTTGGCCACCACCATTTGCCGCGGGTTGCGCGCGGCGAAGTGCGTGGCGGCCAGCTCGATCATCTCGCCGGCGCCCACAAACAGGATGCGGATGTCGCCCAAGTTCTCGAAGAGCTGCGCGGCCAGGCGCACCGCGGCGGCGGCCATGCTGATGGAGTGGCTGCCGATCTCGGTGGACGTGCGCACCTCCTTGGCCACGGCAAAGGAGCGCTGGAAGAGTTGGTGCAGCGTGGTGCCCAGGGTGCCGGCGGAGTCGGCCTCGCGCACGGCCTGCTTCATCTGGCCCAGGATCTGCGGCTCGCCCAGCACCATCGAATCGAGCCCGCTGGCCACGCGGAAGGCATGGCGCGCGGCCTCGCCGCCGTGGCGCACGTAGGTGTGGTGCGACAGCTCCTCGGCGCTGACGCCGCCCAGCCCGGCCAGCCAGTCCAGCGCCGGGCGCAGGGCCTCGCGGTCGCCGGTGCAGTAGAGCTCGGTGCGGTTGCAGGTGGACAGGATGGCTGCCTCGGCCGTCGGGCGGCGCAGCTGGTCGCACAGCCGGTCCTTCAGGCCCTGCAGCACCGGCGTGAGCTGATCGACGGCCAGGGCAAAGCGCCCGCGCAGATCGACGCCGGCGGTGGTGTGGTTCAGTCCCAGGGCGAAGACGCTCATGACCCCGCGATTATAAAATTTGCGGCTTTGCTGAAGACGCCCGCTGCCATGCCGGCATGCCGGGTTGCATCAAACCTGCATCAATTGCGCGCGGCCCGGCCGCCGCTGGCGTGACAAGGATCACGACCTGCCTGCGGCGTGCGGGACGGCCGGCTGCCCTGACGGCTCACAGGGTCTGCCGGCCTCCGCTCTACAAGACAGCGCGCCATCACCTGCGGCGCCTCAACTGCAGCCTGCCGCGTTGCCATCAATCGCCGTGCCTGCCGCGCCACCGCGGCTGCGCCCGGCCTCTTCTTCGCCCCCACATGGGTCCGCTCGACGCTCTCATCCACCTGGTGAACTTCTTCCTGCCCGCGCTGGGCGTGGCGGCCTTTGCGGCTGCGCTGGCCAAGCTGCTGTGGTGGCGCGAGCTGCGCGGCTGCGGCTGGCTGCGGCTGGCGCGCTGGGGTGCGGCGGGCGGCTCGCTGGCGCTGGTCGCCGGTCTGCTGGTGCTGGGCCGCGACGGCAAGATGCTGACCTATGCGGCGATGGTGGGCACGACCGCGCTGGCCCTACTGTGGGCCGGCTGGCGCGTGCCGCGCTGAAGCGGGCTCATCCCGATCGAGCCGCGTCATGACCTACAGCGTCAAGGAAATCTTCTACACCCTGCAGGGCGAGGGCAGCCATGCCGGCCGCGCCGCGGTGTTCTGCCGCTTTGCCGGCTGCAACCTGTGGTCCGGCCGCGAGGAGGACCGCGCCACGGCCGTCTGCCGCTTCTGCGATACGGATTTCGTGGGCACCGACGGCACGGGCGGCGGCAAGTTCACCGCGGCCGACGAGCTGGCCGCTGCGATCGCCGCGCACTGGCCCGCGGCGCAGGGCGAGCGTTTCGTGGTGCTCACCGGCGGCGAGCCGCTGCTGCAGGTCGATGCCGCGCTGATCGACGCGCTGCACGCGCAGGGCTTCGAGATCGCGGTGGAGACCAACGGCAGCGTCGCCGCGCCGCCCGGCCTGGACTGGATCTGCGTCAGCCCCAAGGCCGGCGCGCCGCTGCTGCAGCGATCCGGCCAGGAGCTCAAGGTGGTCGTGCCCCAGCCCGGCCTGGACCTGGCCGAGCTGGAGCGGCTGGACTTCACCCACCTGCGCGTGCAGCCGATGGACGGCCCGGGCCGCGAGGCCGCCACGCGCTGGGCGGTGCAGTGGTGCCTGGACCACCCGCGCTGGCGCCTGAGCGTGCAGACGCACAAGGTGCTGGGCATCCGTTGAGCGGACGGCGCCGTCCCCCACTCCCGCGTCACCGACCTCACCCACTTCACCGACTTCGCGTCCCCGGCGCTTCTCTTCCCCTGCGCTGCTCCCGCGCCCCCGGTCGCATCGCCCCACCCGCTCTTCTCCCCGATGTTCGAGCTCAGCCAGACCTTCTACTTCGACGCCGCCCACACCTTGAAGCGCGCCGTCTCGCCCGAGGAGGCCGCCGGCAGCCGGCGCATCCACGGCCACACCTATCTGGCCGAGGTCACCCTGCGCGGCGAGCGCGATGCGGCCACCGGCATGGTGGTGGACCTGGCGCGACTGCGCGAGGTGCTCGACGGCGTGCGCCGCCAGCTCGACCATCACTTCCTGGATGAAGTGCCCGGCCTGGGCCCCGCGACGCTGGAGAACCTGTGCGTCTTCATCCACGCCCAGGTCAGCCGGCAGCTGCCGGGTGTGAGTGCCGTGAGCGTGTGCCGCGAGCGCGGCGGTGACCGCTGCGTGTACCGGCCGCAGTGAGCAAGGAGGCCGCATGAGCGCCGACAGCGCCAATCTCGACTGGCTGCAGCGCAGCCGCCAGGCCGTCTGGCACCCCTGCACGCAGATGAAGCGCCATGAGCGCGAGCCGCTGCTGCCGATCGCGCGCGGCGACGGCCCCTGGCTGATCGACTACGACGGCCGGCGCTACCTCGACGCAGTCAGCTCCTGGTGGGTCAACCTCTTCGGCCACAACCATCCGCGCATGAAGGCGGCCATCACCGACCAGCTCGGCCGCATCGAGCATGTGATGCTGGCCGGCCTGACGCACGCGCCGGTGGTGGAGCTGTCCGAGCGGCTGGGCGCGCTCACCGGCCTGGGCCATGCCTGCTATGGCAGCGATGGCGCCAGCGCCACCGAGATCGCGCTGAAGATGAGCGCGCACTACTGGCGCAACGCCGGCCGCCCAGACAAGAGCCGCTTCATCGGCCTGGCCGGCGGCTACCACGGCGAGACGGTGGGCGCGCTGTCGGTCACCGACATCCCGCTCTTCCGCGAGGCCTATGCGCCGCTGCTGCGCCTGAGCGCCACCGTGCCCTCGCCCGATGCCCGCACCGCCGCACCGGGAGAGACGGCGGCCGACGTGGCCCACCGCGCGGCCGATGCGCTGGCCGCCCACCTGGCCGAGCACCACGAGAGCATCGCCGCCTTCATCCTGGAGCCGCTGGTGCAATGCGCTGCCGGCTTCGTGATGCACGACCCGGCCTACCTGCAGCGCGTGCGCGAGCTGTGCGACCGCCATCAGGTGCACCTCATCCTCGATGAGATCGCCGTGGGCTTCGGCCGCACCGGCAGCCTCTTCGCCCATCAGCAGGCCGGCATCCGGCCGGACTTCCTGTGCCTGTCCAAGGGCCTGACCGGTGGCTACCTGCCGCTGTCGTGCGTGCTGACGACCGACGCGGTGTACGCGGCCTTCTACGACGACCAGACCGCGCGCGGCTTCCTGCATTCGCATTCCTACACCGGCAACCCGCTGGCCTGCCGCGCGGCGCTGGAGGTGCTGGACATCTTCCGCGACGAGGACGTGCTGGCATGCAATGTCGCCACGGCGTGCCAACTGGCCGAGCGGCTGGCCCCGCTGCGCGCCCACCCGGCCGTGTGCCATGCGCGCCACATCGGCATGATCTGGGCCTTCGACATCGACGTGCCGGATGCGGCGGCCTTCTCTGCCCGGCTGCATCGCCAGGCGCTGGCCCGTGGCCTGCTGCTGCGGCCCATCGGCGCCACGCTCTACCTGATGCCGCCCTACGCGCTGGACGATGCGGCGCTGGACCACCTGGCCGCCGGCACGCTGGCTGCGCTGGATGCGGCGCTGACGGACTTCTCCATGCCTGCAGCCGGCGACCTGCCGCTGCCCTGATCGACCATGACCACCGCCTACTTCGTCACTGGCACCGACACCGGCGTCGGCAAGACCCGCGCCAGCTGCGCGCTGCTGCACAAGCTGCGTGAGACGCATCCGCTGTGCGTGGGCATGAAGCCCGTGGCCGCCGGTGCGGACGAGACGCCGCAGGGCTGGGTCAACGAAGACGTCGCCCAGCTGCGCGCAGCCAGCACGCTGGATGCCCCGCGCGAGCTGGTCAACCCCTATCTGTTGCCCTGGCCGGTGTCGCCCCACATTGCCGCGCAGGCGGCAGGGCAGACCATCGAGGTCGATGCCATCGTCAACGCCTTCGATGCGCTGTGCGAGCAGGCCGACGCGGTGGTGGTGGAGGGCGCGGGCGGCTTCCTCGTGCCGCTCAACCCCACGCAGACCAGCGCCGACCTGGCCCAGGCGCTGGACCTGCCGGTGATCCTGGTGGTCGGCCTGCGCCTGGGCTGCCTCAACCACGCGCTGCTCACGGCCGAGGCGATTGCCGCCCGCGGCCTGCGCTTGGCCGGCTGGATCGCCAATCGGCTGGATCCCGACATGCTGGCTGCGGAGGACAACCTGCTGACGCTGCGCGCACGGCTGGATGCGCCGCTGCTGGCGGATTGGGCCTTCGATCCGCAGGCCGAGCCGGCGCAGCTTGCCCGCACGCTGAGCCTGCCGGGCTGAGGCAAGGCGCCCGCCACATGGCCACGACCTGCTGCATGGGGCGCCGCCATCGCTCTGCTCATGGCGACGAGGCAACGTCCGATGAGTGAGCGCCCGGTGAGTGAGCCCCTGATGACCGAGCGGCCGATGAACGAGCGACCGGTCAGTGGGCCGTCTGCCCCGGCCCCCACGCTGGCCGAGGCCGCCGCCGATGAACTGGCCGCCGTGCACGCCGCGCAGCGCTGGCGCCAGCGCCGCGTCGTGCGCCGGCTGCCCGGATCGGGCGGCGTGCGGGTCGAGGTGGATGGGCAGGTGCGCCTGGCCTTCGGCTCCAACGACTACCTGGGCCTGGCGCATCACCCGGCCGTCATTGCCGCCGCCTGCGAGGGCACGCAGCAGCATGGCGCCGGCTCCACCGCATCGGCCCTGGTCTGCGGCCACGGCCCGGCGCACCAGGCGCTGGAAGACGCGCTGGCCGCCCATACCGGCCTGCCGCGGGCGTTGTTCTTCCACTCCGGCTATGCGGCCAACACGGGCGCCATCCCGGCGCTGGTGGGCAAGGGCGATGCGGTGTTCTCCGATGCGCTCAATCACGCCTGCCTGATCGACGGCGCGCGGCTTTCGCGGGCGGACATCCACATCGTGGCGCACCGTGACCTGGCTGCGCTGGACGCCGCCCTGGCAGCCAGCCCGGCGCGGCGCAAGCTCGTCACCACCGACACCGTCTTCAGCATGGACGGCAGCCTCGCCGACGTGCCGGCGCTGCTGGCGCTGTGCGAGCGCCACGGCGCCTGGCTGCTGATCGACGATGCCCACGGCCTGGGCGTGCTGGGCGCGCGCGGCGAGGGTGCGCTGGCGCACTTCGGCCTGGCCGGGCAGGGGAGGGCGCCGGCGCCCGGCGTGCTGGAGCGCGTGGTCTACATGGCCACGCTGGGCAAGGCCGCGGGCGGGGCCGGCGCCTTCATCGCCGGTGCGCCGCAGATGGTGGACTGGCTGATGCAACGGGCACGGACCTACATGTTCGCCACCGCGCCGCCGCCGGGGCAGGCCGCAGCACTGGTCGCGGCGCTGGCCGTCATGCGTGACGAGCCCTGGCGCCGCGAGCGGGTGCAGGCCCTGGCTGCGCAACTGCGCCAGGGTGTGCAGCAGGCGCAGGCCGCCGGCCGGCTGCCTGCGCACTGGCGGCTAGTGGACAGCCACAGCGCCATCCAGCCCTTGGTGGTTGGCCGCAACGAGGATGCTGTGGCGCTGATGCAGCGGCTGGATGCGCAGGGCATCTGGGTGCCAGCCATCCGCCCGCCCACGGTGCCCGAAGGCACGGCCCGGCTGCGCATCTCGCTGACCGCGGCGCATGAGGACGGCCATGTGGCGCAGCTGCTGCAGGCGCTGATCTCGGTGGCTTGAGCTCGCCACTGGGCCGGCGCAGCGCGGGTGCTTCAGCGACGCATCCAAGGGCACATCAAGGCCACGTCCAGGGCTCATCAACGGCGCATCAACGGCGTGTCCCGCGTGCAATCACCGCGCCGCGGCGTCGCCACACCAGCACTTACCGTCCCTCGCTTGACGCCTCCTGCGCACGCCCCTAGCGTGCGCCCACCGCGCCGGCCGCTCGTTCCCCGACGAGTCGGCGTGCCACTCCAGGAGACACCATGCCCTTGACCTTCCCGGCCCGCTGCGGCCGCCGCGCGTTCACTTGCGTGGCAACCGTACTGCTGGCCAGCGCTGCACACGCCGCCCCGCCCACGCGCCAGACCTTCTGCTTCTACGACCCCATCGGCACCAGCGGCCCCGGCTACGCAATGGCCCGCGACTATGTGGTGGCCATGCAGCGCCACGGCGCCGACCTGCAGCTCAAGAGCTATGTGGACGAGCGCGTGGCGGTGGAGGACTTCCGCACCGGCCAGTGCGACGCCGTGGCTGCCACCGGGCTGCGCACGCGGCCGTACAACCCGTTCACCGCGGCCATCGACTCCATCGGCTCGACCACCATCGTGCGTGACGGCCAGGTCGACGTGGCGGCCAGCTACCAGGTCGTGCAGCGTGCCATCGAGACCTTCGCCTCGCCGGCCGCGGCCAAGCTGATGGTCAGCGGCCCTTACGAGATCGGCGGCGTCTTCCCGCTCGGCGCGGCCTACGCGATGGTCAACGACCGCCGCATCAGCTCGCCCGAGGCAGCCTCCGGCAAGCGCATCGCCGCCTTCGACCATGACAAGGCGCAGGCCGAGATCATCCAGCGCCTGGGCGCGCAGCCGGTGTCGGCCGACGTGACGAACTTCCACACCAAATTCAACAACGGCTCCATCGACATCGTCGTGGCGCCCGCCATCGCCTACAAGCCGCTGGAGCTCTACCGCGGCATCGGCAGCAAGGGCGGTGTGTCGCGCTTCCCGATGATGATCGTCAGCTACCAGCTCGTGCTGCGCCGCGACCGCTTCCCCGCCGGCTTCGGCGAGCGCTCGCGCGAGTACTGGCTCGCGCATCAGGACGAGGCCCGCCGCGTGATCACCGCCGCAGAGGCTGATATTCCCGCGGCCCAGTGGATCGCCTTCAGCGCCGAGGATGCGCGCCGCTACGCGCTGATGATGCGCGAGGCCCGCATCGAGCTGGCCGACAAGGGCCTCTACGACAAGCGCGGCCTGAAGATGCTCAAGAAGATCCGCTGCAGCCTCAACGCGGCCGATGCGGAATGCGGCACCAGCAGCGAGAGCTGGTGAGCCACCTGCGCTGAGCGGGCTGGGGCGTGAGGCGGCGCGACCAAGCCGCACCGCCGCGCCCCGAGCGTCGCCTGGGCCGCGCAGCGTGTTGAGCGGGGCCTCCGCCCGCGGTGCCCTGAGCGGCGGGTCAGCCGCGCGGCACAGAGCGCGGCGCCTCAGCCCCGCGTGACCACCTCGCCCCGCAGCGAATGCGGGAAGGCCTGGGTGATGCGCACCTCGATCATCTGGCCGATCAGTCGCTCGCGCAGCGGCCCGGCCGCGAAGTTGACGATACGGTTGCAAGCCGTGCGGCCCATCAGCTCCGCCGGGTCACGGCGCGATGGCCCCTCCACCAGGATGCGCTGCACCGTGCCGACGCGGCTGTCGCTGATGCGCTGCACATTGGCCTCGATGGCGGCCTGCAGCTGCTGCAGCCGGGCGATCTTCACCTCGTGCGGCGCGCTGTCCTCCAGCGCGGCGGCCGGCGTGCCCGGGCGGGGGCTGAAGACGAAGCTGAACGACGCATCGAAGCCGATGTCCTCGATCAGCTTCATGGTGCGCGCATGGTCCTCGTCCGTCTCGCCCGGGAAGCCGACGATGAAGTCGCTGGACAGGCTGATGTCCGGCCGCACGGCGCGCAGCTTGCGGATGGTGCTCTTGTATTCCAGCGCGGTGTAGCCGCGCTTCATCGCCATCAGGATGCGGTCCGAGCCATGCTGCACCGGCAGGTGCAGGTGGCTCACCAGCTTGTCCGTCTTTCCATAGACGTCGATCAGCCGCTGCGTGAACTCGTTGGGGTGGCTCGTCGTGTAGCGGATGCGCTCGATGCCCGGGATCTCCGCCACATACTCGATCAGCAGGGCGAAGTCGGCGATCTCGCTCGTGTCGCCCATCCGGCCGCGGTAGGCATTGACGTTCTGCCCCAGCAGCGTCACCTCCTTCACGCCCTGGTCCGCCAGGTCGGCCACCTCGGTCAGCACGTCCTCGAAGGGGCGCGACACCTCCTCGCCGCGCGTGTACGGCACCACGCAGTAGCTGCAGTACTTCGAGCAGCCTTCCATGATGGACACGAAGGCCGAGGCGCCTTCCTTGCGCGGCGGCGGCAGGTGGTCGAACTTCTCGATCTCCGGGAAGCTGATGTCCACCTGCGGCCGGTTGGCCCGCTGGCGCGCCTCCAGCATGGCGGGCAGGCGGTGCAGCGTCTGCGGGCCGAACACCACGTCCACATAGGGCGCACGCTCGATGATGGCCGCGCCCTCCTGGCTGGCCACGCAGCCCCCCACGCCGATCAGCACGCCCTTTTGCTTGAGGTGCTTGACGCGGCCCAGGTCGGAGAAGACCTTCTCCTGCGCCTTCTCGCGCACCGAGCAGGTGTTGAAGAGGATCAGGTCGGCCTGCTCCGGGTCGTCGGTCGGCTCGTAGCCTTGTGCGGCGCCCAGCACGTCGGACATCTTGTCCGAGTCGTACTCGTTCATCTGGCAACCGAAGGTCTTGATGTAGACCTTGCGCGGGCGGTCTGCGCCGTCCTGACGGTCGGCCAGCGCCTGCGCCGCCGGGGCGCTGTCTCGCGTCGTGTCCATGCTGCGCTCCCCTCAGTTCTTGGTCCAGAACTGGCCGGCCGGATCGAAGGTCCAGGCCGCCGCTTCCTCGGCCGTCTTGGGCCAGACCTTCTTGGCCAGCTCGTCGGCGCGCAGCAGCCACACCTCCAGCAGCTGACCGTACATGTCGGTCGTGTAGTGCACCGTGGCCTTGGTGCCGGCCAGTGCGCCCGACATCACCAGCAGGTTGTCCGTGCCGCGGATGCGCGCGCCAGGCGCCAGGCGCGCGGCCGCGCCGTTGAGCGTGAGCTCCGGCGGCTGACCGAAGACCACCTCCCCGCGCAGTGCATTGCGGGGGAAGAAGCGCTGCACCTGCATCTGCGCGGATGCCGGTACAGGCGCGAGCGCGGCCAGGCCGCCGGCGGCCAGCATCAGGCCAAGCGCGGCCGCCGAGGCGCGGCGGGACCAGAGGGGGGAGGAAGGACAGCGTGTCATGGTGTAGATCCAGAGGCTGCTTGTTAAGAAGACGGACCCGGGCTGCGGCGCAGCCCGTCGCACCGATGCACCAAGCGGTACCGATGCACCAAGCGGAACACCAAGCAAAAAGCCCGTCAACTGGGGCCACCGGCAAACGGGGCGCAGCTAACGGGCTTTCTTGGCACACCGGCCGCCTTATCGGGCAGCCGGCGGGGTGGCTTGTGGTGGCGCTTCAGGGACTCGAACCCCGGACCTGCGGATTATGATTCCGTCGCTCTAACCAACTGAGCTAAAGCGCCAGCGAAGCCGCAGATTCTAGCCGAGCTTTTCCGCGCCGATCAAGCCCTGTGCGCGGCCGCCCCAATAGCCGCCCGTGCCATGGCTGCCCGGCGCCCAGCCGGGCTTGAAACTCCGCCGCCTGCCCCAAGTTCTGGGCCGCGCAGGCGGCGCGGCCCGGGCTCGCCCCTGCATTGGCCGGGCGACGTCCCGCGCAGTTTTCCCGTCATGCACCCAAGCAGAGAACAAGCATGAGCAAGCAAACCCATTCCTTCCAGGCCGAGGTCAAGCAGCTGCTCCACCTCGTCACGCACTCGCTTTACTCCAACAAGGAGATCTTCCTGCGCGAGCTGATCTCCAACGCGTCGGACGCCTGCGACAAGCTGCGCTTCGAGGCGCTGAACGACGCCTCGCTGTATGAAGACCAGCCCAACCTCGACGTGCGCATCCTCATCGACAAGGCTGCGCGCACGATCACCATCCGCGACAACGGCATCGGCCTGAGCGCGCAGGAGGCCATCGACCACCTGGGCACCATCGCCAAGAGCGGCACGCGCGAGTTCATGGGCCGCTTGTCCGGCGACCAAGCCAAGGATGCGCAGCTCATCGGCCAGTTCGGCGTCGGCTTCTACAGCGGCTACATCGTCGCCGACCGCATCACGGTCGAATCGCGCCGCGCCGGCCTCAAGCCCGAGGAGGGCGTGCGCTGGAGCAGCGAGGGCACTGGCGACTTCGAGGTCGAGGTCCTCACCAAGCCCGCCCGCGGCACCGATGTGATCCTGCACCTGCGCGAAGGCGAGGACGAGTTCCTCACCGCCTGGAAGCTGCGCAACATCATCGGCAAGTACTCCGACCACATCTCCTTGCCCATCCTCATGCGCAAGGAGGAGTGGGACAAGGACAAGGGCGAATACGTCACGACCGACGAATGGGAGACGGTCAACCAGGCCGCCGCCCTGTGGACGCGCCCCAAGGCCGACATCACCGAAGAGCAGTACCGCGAGTTCTACAAGCAGATCAGCTTCGACAGCGAGCCGCCGCTGGCCTACACGCACAACCGCGTCGAAGGCCGCACCGAGTACACGCAGCTGCTCTACATCCCGGCCAAGGCGCCCTACGACCTCTGGAACCGCGACAAGCGCGGCGGGCTCAAGCTGTACGTCAAACGCGTCTTCATCATGGACGACGCCGAGGCGCTGCTGCCGGTCTACCTGCGCTTCGTCAAGGGCGTGGTGGACTCGGCCGACCTGCCGCTGAACGTCTCGCGCGAGATCCTGCAGGAAAGCCGCGATGTGAAGGCCATCCGCGAGGGCTGCACCAAGCGCGTGCTGTCCATGCTCGAAGACCTCGCTGAAAACCGCCGTGACGACTACCTGCGCTTCTGGCGCGAGTTCGGCCCGGTGCTTAAGGAAGGCATCGGCGAGGACTACGCCAACCGCGAGCGCCTGGCCAGGCTGTACCGCTTTGCCTCCACCCACGCCGATGAAGGCGTGTCGCTGGCCGACTATGTGGGCCGCATGAAGGAGAGCCAGGAGGCCGTCTACGTCATCACCGCCGACACGCTGGCCGCCGCGCGCAACAGCCCGCAGCTCGAGATCTTCAAGAAGAAGGGCATCGAGGTGCTGCTGCTGACCGATCGCGTGGACGAGTGGATGCTCTCGCACCTGCACGAGTTCGACGGCAAGCCCATCCAAAGCGTGGCCAAGGGTGCGGCCGACCTCGGTGCTCTGCAGGACGAGGCCGAGAAGAAGCAGGCCCAAGAAGCCGCGGCTGCCTGCAAGCCGCTGATCGACAAGCTCAAGGCCCTGCTGGCCGATCAGGCGCGCGACGTGCGCGCCAGCGCCCGGTTGGTTGATTCACCCGCCTGCCTGGTGGTGGAGGAGGGGGACATGAGCAGCCACCTGGCGCGGCTGCTCAAACAGGCCGGCCAGGGCGCACCGCAGAGCAAGCCGGTGCTCGAGATCAACCCGCAGCACCCGCTGGTCATGCGGCTCAGCCAGGAAGTGGACGAGGTACGTGCGGCCGACCTGGCGCACATCCTCTTCGACCAGGCGCTGCTGGCCGAGGGCGGGCAGCTCGAGGATCCTGCAGCCTACGTGCAGCGGGTCAACAAGCTGCTGGCCGGCTGAGGCTGACCGCGCCCGGTGAGGCCGCCCGGCCTGCCGGCGCCTTCTGAGCCGTTGCGGGCGCGGCAGCGGCGTTGGCGCTGTCGCTTAGGCCTGCCGCGGATGCGGCGTGCGCCCGGGCGTACGGGCGCCGTCGAGCTCGCCCAGGTCGCTGATCAGCTCGTCCAGCCGGCTGTCCGGGGCGAAGAACGAGTCGCTGGCAAAGCCCGAGTCCTGCCAGCGCGCCTGGCGCTCGGCGCGGCGCTGGCGCACGGTGCGCGCCAGCTGCTCGCCGGCCTGAGCCACGCTGGGCTGGGCTGGCGCCGGGCGCGCCGGCAGGCTGGCCGGCGGCGCGGCATCAGCCACCAAGCCCCAGCTGGCTATCTCTTGTGCGCTGGGCAACGCGGCCGGCTGGCAGATCACATAGCGGATGCGGCAGGCCTCTAGCGCGCCGGCCTTGCGCTGCAGCTGTTTACGGTTGCCCGGTGTCTGCAGGTCGATGGCAGCCAGCACCCGGCCATTGGGCGAGCACACGGCGAACGCCACGTGCAGCGGCTGCAGCAGCTCATACCAGTAGGCACTGCGCTCCGGATTAAGCGGCTGGCAGAAGCGCACCAGCGGCAATTTGGCCAGGATGATCTGCTGCGGCAGCGCGGTGGAAAGCGCCCGGTGCAGCACCCGCTCCTCTGCGGTGAACACCGGGCGGGCACTGATGGCCCAATCCTCAGGCGGGGCGTGGCGGCGCGAGGGCTGGCTCATGCGCAGCAACGTCATGGCCAGCGCGGTGCCGGCTCCGAGGCTTACCACTGCGGCCGCCGCCACCCATGCCCACTGCATTGCATCCATCTGCCGCCCTGTCGTACTGCCCCAATACCTGCTTGGCATCGTAACGGCTGGGGTGGGCGCACCTTCTGCAGGATGACACGGGCCCGGGGCCTTCCCCCGCGACCCTGGGGCCAGATCCCCGGCAGCTCGCGCGGCGCCGTCAGCCGAGCCAGCGCGAGAACACCCGGCGCAGCCGGCTGGCCTGCACCTTGGCGCGGTAGTTGAGCTCTGCCGCGCCGCTGCGCAGCGTCTCGTCCAGGTGCGTGCGGACCGTATCGGACGGCAGCTTCAGCCAAGCCTCGGCGTCCGGCCCGTCGTATTCCAGTGTGGCACCGGCCTTGGCGGCGATCTTCAGCATCGCCGCGTTCTCCGTGAGCGCATGGATGAAGAGCGCATGCACACCGCGGTTGCGTGCGTGCAGGATCGAATGCTGGAACAGCCGGTTGCCATAGCCTTTGCCGCGGGCCTCCGGCAACACGGTGACGCCGAACTCGACCACGATGGGCCGCTTGTCGGCTGCATCCCGCGGCGGCGGATAAGCCAGGTGGGCCACGGCGATGAGGCGCAGCCGCCGGTCGAAGATCCCGAAGACCTCGTCGTGCTCAAAGTCGATCGATGCGACGTAGCGGCGTATCTGCTCGTCGGAGGTCGTCACGCCGAAGCGCAGGTGGCGGTCCTCGGCGTCCATCTTCAATAGATGGTCCTGAATCAGCGGACGATGGCGCTCGGCCAGCGTGCGGATGGGCACCCACTGGCTCCAGCCGGACGCGCCAGCGGGCGCCGGGCGGCCCTCGGCGGGGGGCTCGATGCCGAAACGGTCGATGGAGGCGGGCATGATCATGTGGCTAGGCCTGGGGTTAACCCTAGGCCTGAAGCGTAACCGCAATCGCCGATCGGCGCTGTGAGCAAACACACGACAGCCGCCGTCCAGTTCTGTTTGCCGCGTGTGCGGCGACACGCTAGAATCGCCGGCTTTCCCGTTTTCGGCTGCGGGAGAAGTGCGCCCTTGACCGCCTGCCGGGTCTTCTTGGTCCTGAGACATCGTCCAGGCCCTGAACCCGCATGTGGCCTTGCGGCGCAAGGCGCCACGGCAGTACCCCGGGTACAGCGTGCCGCCTGCTGCGCCTAAGAGGCCCTCTATCCAAGAAGGGGCACCGACCGCGACAGCCAGCCGTTGACCCAACGACACTCCATGCACATGAAGACCTTCAGCGCCAAACCGGCCGAGGTGACGCACGAGTGGTTTGTGATCGATGCCACCGACAAGGTGCTCGGACGAGTGGCCAGCGAAGTCGCTCTCCGCCTGCGTGGCAAGCACAAGGCCATCTACACGCCTCACGTCGACACCGGCGATTTCATCGTCATCGTCAACGCCGACAAGATCCGCGTCACCGGCAACAAGGCCAACGACAAGGTGTACTACCGCCACTCCGGCTACCCGGGCGGCATCTACGGCACCAAGTTCAAGGACCTGCAGGCCAAGCATCCGGGCCGCGCCCTGCAAAAGGCGGTCAAGGGCATGCTGCCCAAGGGCCCGCTGGGCTACGCCATGATCAAGAAGCTGAAGGTGTACGCGGGCCCGACGCATCCGCACACCGCGCAGCAGCCCAAGGCGCTGGAAATCTAAGGAGCGGCGATGATCGGCAATTGGAACTATGGCACCGGCCGCCGCAAGTCTTCGGTCGCCCGTGTCTTCATCAAGAAGGGCACCGGCCAGATCACGGTCAACGGCAAGCCGCTGAACGAATACTTCGGCCGCCAGACCTCGATCATGATCGTCAAGCAGCCGCTGGTGCTGACGAACAACGACGGCGCCTTCGACATCCAGGTCAACGTCAACGGCGGCGGTGAATCCGGCCAGGCCGGCGCCGTGCGCCATGGCGTCACGCGCGCCCTGATCGACTACGACGCCGCGCTCAAGCCCGAGCTGAGCCGCGCCGGCTTCGTCACCCGCGACGCCCGCGAGGTGGAGCGCAAGAAGGTCGGTCTGCACGGCGCCCGCCGTCGCAAGCAGTTCAGCAAGCGCTGATCTCCGTGGTGGAGCCTGCACCGCAGGTTCCGCGCCACACGCAAGCGGCCACTTCGGTGGCCGCTTGTCATTTCAGCTGCTTCCTTCCTGCCGCGTGGGTTGGCGTGTCCCCCTGCGTGGCAGGGTAGGCCGCCTCGCCCCTTGAAGGCTGCTGCCTACAATTCGCCTCCCCTGCGGCCGCCGGGCCGCGCTCCATTGCTCCTGGAGAGACAAGCATGATCAAGGTCGGCATCGTTGGTGGCACCGGCTACACCGGGGTCGAACTGCTGCGCCTGCTGGCCCAGCACCCGCAAGTCGAGCTGCGGGCCATCACCTCGCGCAAGGAGGCCGGCCTGCCGGTCGCCGACATGTACCCCAGCCTGCGGGGACAGGTGGACTTGGCCTTTGTCACGCCGGACGATGCCGCGCTGACGGACTGTGACGTGGTGTTCTTCGCCACCCCGCACGGCGTGGCCATGGCCCAGGCGCGCGAGCTGGTGGATGCGGGTGTCAAGGTCATCGACCTGGCGGCCGACTTCCGCCTGAAGGACGTGGGCGTGTTCGAGCAGTGGTACGGCATGCCGCACACCTGCCCGGACCTGCTGGCCGAAGCCGTCTACGGCCTGCCCGAGCTCAACCGCGACGCCATCCGCACCGCCCGCATCGTGGGCAATCCAGGCTGCTATCCGACGTCGGTGCAGCTCGGGTTTGCGCCGCTGCTGCGCAATAAGCTGATCGAGCCCACGCACCTGATTGCCAACTGTGCCTCAGGCGTGTCGGGCGCCGGCCGCAAGGCCGAGGTGCACACGCTGCTGCCGGAGGCCAGCGACAACTTCAAGGCCTACGGCGTCAAGGGCCACCGCCATGGCCCGGAAATCAACCAGCAGCTGCGCCTGATCGCCGGCGACGGCAGCGTCGAGTGCCTTTTCGTGCCGCACCTGCTGCCCATCATCCGCGGCATCCATTCCACGCTCTACGCGCGGCTGAACGACGCCGGCCGCACGGCTGACCTGCAAGCGGTCTTTGAGCAGGCGTACGCGGGCGAGCGCTTCGTTGACGTGCTGCCCGCCGGCTCGGCGCCGGAGACGCGCAGTGTGCGGGCCAGCAACTTCGTGCGCGTCGCGGTGCACAAGCCGCAGCCGGACACTGTGATGGTGCTGGTGGTGGAGGACAACCTGACCAAGGGCGCATCCGGTCAGGCCATCCAGAACATGAACCTGATGTGCGGCCTGGACGAGGCACTGGGCCTGACCCAGGTGCCGGTCTCCCCCTGAGCTGCGGTCCCACTCCGCTGTCGGGCGCATGCGCTGGAGACTGATTCGCCGTCGTCTGTCGGTCAGCGCGCCCCGCATGATCGTCCGCAGCCACCTGCCATGGCCGTTGCGCTGGGCGGTGGTGGCGCTGATGGTGGGCTTCTCCGCCGCGCTCGCGCTATGGGCCTTCGAGGTGGGCAAGGGCCTGGCCGGCCTGCCGCAGAACGCCGCGGCACAGCGCGAGGAGCTGGCGCGGCTGCGTGCTGAGGTGGAGCGGCTGAGCCGGGAGCGCGATGCCGGCCAGGGGCTGGCCCACGCGGCCGACAGCCTGATCCAGGCCGAACGCACGGCACAGGAGCGCCTGGCCCAGCAGGTACGCGCGCTGGAGGCCGAGAATGCCGACCTGCGTGCCGATCTGGCCTTCTTCGAGCGCCTGCTGCCCACCGGCAATACCGACGGCGTGGCGGTGCGTGCGCTGCAGGCCAGTGTGGCGGGCCCGGGACAGCTGCGTTATCAATTGCTCATCATGCAGCCGGGCCGCGCGCCGGCGGAGTTCCATGGCCGCTACGAGCTGCTGCTGTCGGGTACGCTGGAGGGCCGGCCGTGGAGCCTGCCTGCTGCGGGCGGCTCCCGGCCGCTGCAGTTCCGCCAATACCAGCGTGCCGAGGGGCTGATCGAGGTCCCTCCTCGCGCGCAGGTGCGCCAGCTCCAGGTCCGTGTCCTGGACAGCACCGGGGCCTTACGTACCACGCAGACCGTGCGCCTTTGAGCGGCGCGCGGCAGGCCATGCCGACGGCGCGCTTCGTGCCGTCCAACAGGAGACCCACCATGCTCGGAATCAAACGCCAGCCTGCCATCCGCACCCTGGTCGGCGAGGGCACGACCGTCGAAGGCAGCCTGCGCTTTCGTGACGGGCTGCGCATCGACGGCGAGGTGATCGGCGACATCACCGCCGAGCCGATGGAGCGCAGCGTGCTGGTGATCAGCGAGAAAGCCAGGGTGACCGGCAAGGTCAGTGCCGGTCATGTCATCATCAACGGCTCGGTCGTTGGCCCGGTGGTGTCGCAGACGCTGCTGGAGCTGCAGCCCAAGGCCCGCATCCAAGGCGACGTGCGCTACGCCGCACTGGAGATGCACCAGGGCGCCACGCTCGACGGCGAGCTGCATTCGCTGGCCAGCGAAGACAAGCCGGCCTTGAAACTGGCTGCCTCGAACCAAGCTTGATGAAGCGGCTCGCGCGCCGCTGCGGCGCCGACGACCCGCCGCCTGTCGTCCCCGATACACGATTCCGAAGCCTGCTGGAGCAATTGCCATGAGCGCCGTAGCCGCCGCCCCCGAAACCGCCGTTGACGAGATGCCGGCGCCGATCATCTTCACCGACGCCGCTGCCTCCAAGGTGCGCGAGCTGGTCGACGAGGAAGGCAATCCGGACCTCAAGCTGCGCGTCTTCGTGCAGGGCGGGGGCTGCTCGGGCTTCCAGTACGGCTTCACGTTCGACGAGATCGCCAACGACGACGACACGCAGATGCAGAAGAACGGCGTCACGCTGCTGATCGACGCCATGAGCCTGCAGTACCTGATGGGTGCGGAGATCGACTACAAGGACGATCTCCAGGGCGCGCAGTTCGTGATCAAGAACCCCAACGCGCAGACCACCTGCGGCTGCGGGTCGAGCTTCTCGGTCTGAGCCGGCTGCCGCGGTGCTGAAGCGCCGCAGGCCGGCGCCGCCTGCCTGATGTGCCCACTGAGCCGAGCCGCCCTCCGGGGCGGTTTTCATTTGGGCGGCGATCAGGGCCGGTCGGCTGCTGCGCCGGTGCGGCAAGCGCCATGCGGCAGGCCTGCTGCGGCGAGCGCGACGTGGGCGCGGACTCGGGCCGACGCTGGGCCAGGCGTGTCAGGCCGGATAGAGGCAGCCCAGCACGCGCGGGCCGCGGGCACCGGTGGCCGACGGCAGGTTGCCCGGCTCGCCGCCCACCAGGGCCCGCGCCAGCCAGGCGAATGCGGCGGCCTCCACTTGGTTGGGCGCGAGGCCGCGGTCGGAGCTGGGCTTCACGCTGACGCCGGGCAGCGCGGCGGCCAGGCGGCGCATCAGGCTGGGGTTGTGCGCGCCGCCGCCGCAGACCAGCAGCTCGTGCGTGGCCGGCGCATGGGCCTGGAGGGCCTGCGCATTGACCTGGGCGGTGAACTCGCACAGCGTGGCCTGCACGTCCTGCGGTGCCATCGGCGGCAGGCCGTCGAGCCGGGCCTGCAGCCACTCGGCATGGAAGAGGTCGCGCCCGGTGCTTTTGGGCGGCGGCTGGCGCAGGAAGGGCTCGTCCAGGCAGGCCTGCAGCAGCGCCGGGATCACGTAGCCCTGGTCGGCCCAGGCGCCGCCGGCGTCGTACGGCTGGCTGCGGTGCTGCTGGCACCACAGGTCCATCAGCACATTGCCCGGGCCGCAGTCGAAGCCCCAGGCGGCTGATGCGCCCTGCGTGAGCGGCGGCAGGATGGTGACGTTGCTGATGCCGCCGATATTGAGCACGGCCACGGGGGCGTCGGGGCGGCTGAAGACGGCCTGGTGGAAGGCCGGCACCAGCGGCGCACCCTGGCCGCCGGCGGCGACGTCGCGGCTGCGGAAGTCGGCCGCCACCGCGATGCCGCAGCGCTCGGCCAGCAGGGCCGGGGCATTGAGCTGCAGCGTGTAGCCGACGCCGTCGAACTCGCCGGGGCGGTGACGTACGGTCTGCCCGTGTGCGCCCACCGCGCGCACCTGGGCGGGTGTCACGCCGGCCTGGACGAGCAGCTGGCCGACCACATCGGCATACAGCCCCGCCAGCGTGTTGGCCGCCAGGGCGGCGCGGTGCAGCTCGTCGCTGCCCGGCTGGTTGAGGGCCAGCAGCTCGGCACGGAAGGCCGGCTCGAAGCCCAGCCAGGCGTGGGCAAGGATGCGCAGGCCGCCCGGTGAGGCGCCGCCTGGTCCGGCATCGCGCGGGAAGGCAGCCAGCACGCCGTCCGCGCCGTCGAGCGAGGTGCCGGACATCAGCCCGATGTAGAGGTCTTCCATGCGGCGGTCCGGTGGGGGCCTGGCGGGCTCTGGAAAGCGAACAGCCCGCCGGGTGGCGGGCTGCTGCGTGGGCCCAATGAGCGGCGATTACTCCATGCGCACGCCGTTGGCGGCCACGGCCGGGGCGCTTTGCAGCTGGGCCAGGGCCGTGCGGGCGACGGTGTTGAAGCGGCCCCGCGCAGCCGGCGAAAGGGCCACCGCCTCGCTGGCGCGGGCGATGGTCATCGGGTCGATCTGGCGGCCGTTGACGCGGAACTCGAAGTGCAGGTGCGGGCCGGTGGCCCAGCCGGTGGCGCCGACGGCGCCGATGTTGTCGCCCTGGGCCACGCGCTGGCCCCGCTTGACGTTGACGCGGCTGAGGTGGGCATAGACCGTGACCCGGTTCCCGCCGCCGTGGCGCACGTGGATGACGTTGCCGTAGCCGCTTTGCACCCCAGCGAACTCCACCACGCCGTCGCCAACCACGCGCACCGGCGTGCCGGTGGGCGCGCCGAAGTCCACGCCGAGGTGGGCGCGCCAAGTCTTGTGGATGGGGTGGAAGCGCATGGCAAAGCCGGAGGTCACGCGCGAGAACGCCAGCGGCGACGACAGGAAGACGCGGTTCTTGCTGCGCCCCGTCGGGTCGTAGTAGGTGCCCTTGCTGCCCGGCTCCTGGAACCAGATCGCCTCGTGCGCCTTGCCGGCGTTGACGAAGCGCGCGGCCAGCACGCGGCCGGCGCCGGAGCCCCAGGTGATGGGCTCGCCGTCTGCCGTGAGCGCCTCGTAGAGCACGGTGAAGGTGTCGCCCCGGCGCAGCTCGCGCCGGAAGTCGATGTCGGTGGAAAACAGCTCGGCCAGCTGCGTGGTCACGCCGTCCGGGATGTGGGCATCGTCGGCTGCCGCGAACAACGAGCTGGTGATGGTGCCAGAGCCCAGCTTGACCTCGGCGGCCAGAGGCGCCTGCTCGGCGCGGGCCTTGAAGCCGGCCGCGTCGCGGCTGATGGTCAGCCGGGTGAAGTGGGTGTCGCGCTGCTCGCTGAGCTCAGCCGGCGAGCGCACGACCAGGGTGGCCAGGCGGCCGTTCTCGGTCGTGGCCTGCACCATCTTGCCCGGGCGCCCTTCCAGCACGCGGCGGGCGATTGGGTCTTGGCGCAGGAAGGCAGCGGCCTCCGCATCGTCTACGCCCAGACGGCGCAGCAGGCTGTCGGCGGTGTCGCTGACGCGGGTGAGGTCGTTGCGGTGCAGCTCCAGCTCGTGCAGGTCCAGCGCTTCCAGCTGCTCGGCCAGCTGGGCCGGCGCCGGGAGGGTCTCGCTGACCAGCTGCTGGGCGGGAACGGCGGTTGTGGTGGTCAGCGGCGCCACGCCGAAGGCGGTCACCGCGGTGCCCGCCAGCAGCGCCACGACGGCGGCGGCGACGCGGCGCGGATGGCGCCGGGGCAGGTGGAAGAGAGCGTCTTCGAGGCGGTCCAGTGTGCGTCTGAACGCGGAGGCGTGCGCCGGAGCGGCCAGCCGATCGGTCGTCTGGTTCAAAATCGTCAGTCCTTTTCCAGGTCCGGTGCCCAGCACGGGGCCCGCATGGCGGGCGCCGGGATGGACGGGCTCGACGACTGGGTCGAGCGCGGCGGCGGGCACGGTGCTGCTGGGAGGGCCGGCCGGCTGCCATGTGGCATGCGCGGTGACGCTGGGACTCGATCCCTACAATCCCGCCGAAGTAGGTCGTCGCGCAGTATATCGGTCGGTCCAGTCCGACAAAGAGGGCCACTGGGCCCAACTTCCCCCGGAATTCACCTCATGTCCGTCGATTCGGCGCGATCCGGCGCCAACAATTCCACCGATTTGCCCGCTTCTGGCGGCGAATTCCCCGTAACGGACGGCGTTCTGCACGCGCTGGCCGTCACCGAGCGAGGTTGTGACGAGCTGTTGCCGCGCGAGGACTGGGTGCGCAAACTGGCTCGGTCGGCAGCCACCGGCGTGCCGCTGCGCATCAAGCTGGGGCTGGACCCGACCGCGCCGGACATCCACCTGGGTCACACGGTGGTGCTGACCAAGCTGCGCCAGCTGCAGGATCTGGGTCACACGGTGATCTTCCTGATCGGCGACTTCACCTCGATGATCGGCGACCCGTCAGGGCGCAACACCACGCGCCCGCCGCTCACGCCCGAGCAGATCGCCGCCAACGCCCAGACTTACTATCAGCAGGCCAGCCTGGTGCTGGATCCGCAGAAGACCGAGATCCGCTACAACTCCGAGTGGAGCGACGCCCTGGGCGCGCGCGGCATGATCCAGCTGGCCAGCCGCTACACGGTGGCGCGGATGATGGAGCGCAATGACTTCCACGACCGCTTCCACGCCGGCACGCCGATCAGCGTGCACGAGTTCCTCTACCCGCTGATGCAGGGCTATGACTCGGTCGCGCTGAAGGCCGACCTGGAGCTCGGCGGCACCGACCAGAAGTTCAACCTGCTGATGGGCCGCCATCTGCAGGCCGAGTACGGCCAGGAGCCGCAGTGCATCCTGACCATGCCGCTGCTCGTCGGTCTGGATGGCGTCGAGAAGATGTCAAAGTCCAAGCACAACTACATCGGTATCACCGAGCCGGCGGCGCAGATGTTCGCCAAGCTGATGAGCATCTCCGATGAGCTGATGTGGCGCTACTTCGACCTGCTCAGCTTGAAGCCCATCGACGAGGTGGCGGCCCTGCGTGCCGAATGCGCAGCGGGCCGCAACCCGCGTGATGCCAAGGTGGCCCTGGGCCGGGAGATCGTCACGCGCTTCCATGGCCCCAAAGCTGCCGACGAGGCCGAGCAGGACTTCGTCAACCGCGCGCGAGGCGGCGTGCCGGACGACATCCCGGCCGTGACGCTGACCGGTGCTCCGCTGGGCATCGGCGCGCTGCTCAAGCAGGCCGGCCTGGTGCCGTCCACCAGCGAAGCCCTGCGCCTGATCGAGCAGGGCGGCGTGAAGATCGACGGCGCCACGGTCAGCGACCGCGCCCTCAAGGTGGAGGCGGGCAGCTTCGTGGTGCAGGTCGGCAAGCGCAAGTTCGCGCGGGTGACGCTGGGCTGAGACGAGTTCATCCGCACCTTCTGCGCGCTCCATGCCCTAAGTGCCCGTTAATCCGCCGGGCGCACCATCGGTCGTCATGAAGGCCAGATGAAGGAGAACGGCATGGCTGCGATGGAACAGGCGGCGGTCCCGATGGCGGGCAGCCGCAGGGTGGTGGATGCGCCGACGCGGGTATTGCATGGAGTGCTGGCGGTCAGCTTCATTGGGGCGTGGTTGAGCGCCGAGGCCGAGGGCTGGCGCACGCTGCATGTCACTTTGGGCTATACCGCCGGAGCGGCCGTGCTGCTCAGGCTGCTGTGGGGCGTGTGGGGTCCGCGTCACGCGCGGCTGCTGCCCCGGCTGCGGCCGGCATGGGGGCTGCCGGTGCAGCTGCTTGAGGCGGCGCGCGTCGCGCTCGGCCGGGCCCGGCCGGCCGGTGGGGCGTCGCCTGCCTCCGGCCCGGCGGGGGCAGCCGGCGCGTCCGGGCTGCGGCTGCTCGGTGCCCTGCATGCGGCAACAGTGGCCGCGCTGCTCGGCGCGACGCTGCTGACGGTGGCCAGCGGCTGGCTGAACTTGCAGGGCGTCAGCGGCGAGGCGGCCGAGGAGCTGCACGAGGTGCTGGGCAACGGCATGCTGGCGCTCGTCGGTCTGCACCTGGCCGGGCTGATCGCCCACAGCGTGCGCGCCGGCCACAATCGGCTGCTGGCCATGCTCACCGGTCGGCTGCCGGGCCGCGGGCCGGACCTGGTCCGGCGCAACCACGCCGGCATCGCGCTGGTGCTGCTGGCAGGGGTGGCCGCGTTCGGGGGCTGGCGGTGGGTACAGGCACCGGACCCGATGGTCCTGGCCTACGAGCAGCAGCATGAGCACCACCGCGGCGCCGATCCGGCCGCCGCACCTGACGAGGAAGATTGAAAGCCAATGCGCATCCTGCTGGCCGAGGATGATCCGCTGCTGGGAGACGGCCTGCGCGCTGGGCTGACGCAGCATGGTTTCCAGGTGGACTGGGTGCGCGATGGCCTGGCCGCCGAGCACGAACTGGCGGTAACCGGCTACGCGGCCGCTGTGCTCGATCTGGGCCTGCCGCGGCAGGACGGCATGGCCGTGCTGCGGGCCGTCCGTGAACGCGGCGTGCGCACGCCAGTGCTGGTGCTCACGGCCCGCGATGCGCTGCCGCAGCGCGTGGCCGGGCTCGATGCCGGCGCCGACGACTACGTGGTCAAGCCGGTGGACCTCAGCGAGCTGTCGGCCCGGCTGCGGGCGCTGGTACGGCGAGCCAGCGGCGTGGCGCAGGAGCGGCTGCAGTGTGGTGACGTGCTGCTTGACCCGGCGTCGCGCCAAGTCTGCCGCGATGGCCAGGTGGTGAGCCTGTCCACCCGCGAGTTCGACCTGCTGCATACGTTGATGCTCCACGCTGGACGCGTGCAGACGCGTGAACAGCTGGAGCAGCAGATCTACCGCTGGGGCGATGAGGTGGAGAGCAATGCCATCGAGGTGCATGTGCACCACCTGCGCCGCAAGCTGGGCGCCGGGCTGATCCAGACCGTGCGCGGCGTGGGTTACCTGGTGCCGCGCTCGCCCGGGGGGGGCGGCATGAGGGCCGGCAGATGAGCAAGGGGCCCCGGCGCAGCGCCGTGGCGCCGTCGGCTGGCGCGCCGCGCAGCCTTCAGGCGCGGGTACTGGTGGCGGTGCTGGGCGGGGTGGCCGTGGTGTGGCTGGTCGCGGCAGTGGCCGGCTGGGTGGACGTGCGCCATGAGTTGGACGAGCTTCTCGACGGCCATCTGGCGCAGGACGCCGCCTGGCTACTGGTGCATGCCGCCGATGACCCGGGTGATGCGCGGGAGGGGACCACCGTCGTGCCAGCGGCCAGTCGGGAGATGCGCCGCGTGGCCTACCAGGTATGGCGCGACGGCCGGCTGGTCGCACGCTCAGACCAAGCCCCCGTGGAGGCCTTGTCCACCCGCAGTCATGGCTATGAAGACCGCGTGGTGGCGCGCGCGCGGTGGCGGGTCTTCACCCTCTCGGACGGCCGCGGCACCACAGTGCAGGTCGGCGACCGCTTGTCGGCCCGCAACGAGATCGCCTATGCCGTGCTGCGCAGCGCGCTGTGGCCGCTGGCCCTGGCGCTGCCGGTACTCGCGGTGTTGCTATGGGCCGGGGTGCGGCTGGCGCTGGCGCCGCTGCTGCGACTGGGCGACGAGGTGGCGCGCCGTCGCGGCCTGATCGGCCAGCCGCAGGCCCGCGAGCCGCTGTCGGCCGACCCCGCCACGCGTGAGCTGCTGCCGCTGGTGGCGGCCCTCAACGAGCTCTTCGACCGCGTGGCCGGCCTGCTGGAGGCGGAGCGCCGCTTCACCTCCGACGCGGCCCACGAGCTGCGCACGCCGATCGCCGCCATCCGCGCGCAGGCCGAGGTCGCCCGCGCTGCTGTCGCCCAGGCCGAGCGCCAGCATGCGCTGGACGGCGTGCTGGACGGCTGCGACCGGGCTGTGCGGCTGGTAGACCAGCTGTTGACCCTGGCTCGGCTGGAGGGCCAGGCCGACCTGCTGCGCCACCCGGTAGACCTGGCTGTGCTGACCCGCTCGGTGGCGGCTGACCTGGCGCCTCAGGCCCTGCAGCGCGACCAGCAACTGACCCTGGAGGACCGCGGGCCCTTCGTGATCGACGGCGAGCCCACGCTGCTGCGCGTGCTGCTGCGCAACTTGGTGGACAACGCGCTGCGCTACTGCCCACCTGGCGCCACCGTGGCCTTGCAGGTGGGCCCCCAGGGCTGGGCCATCGAAGACAGCGGCCCGGGCCTGCAGCCCGCAGTGGCGCAGCGCCTGGGCGAGCGCTTCGTGCGCGGCGAAGGGCATGACGCCGCCGGCAGCGGCTTGGGCTGGTCCATCGTGCGCCGCATCGCCCGCGTGCACGGCCTGGACGTCATGGCGGACGCCTCGCCGGCATGGGGCGGGCTGCGAGTGCGGCTGGAGCCTGCAGCACTCCCGTACGCCGCGCACGCTGCCCCCGCCATTGGCCCGGCTGGCCGCTGAGGTCGACGCAGCGGGCCGCGGCCTTGCACGGTGCGGGGCGAGACAATGCCGTCATGACCGTGCGCCACTACCTGCAACTGTCCGTCGCCGCCGCGCTGGCGACCATTGCGCTCAAGACCCTGGCCTGGTGGCTGACCGACTCGGTCGGCCTGCTGTCCGACGCGCTGGAGTCCTTCGTCAACCTGGCTGCGGCGGTGTTCGGCCTGACCATGGTCACCATCGCCCATGCGCCGGCCGACGATGGCCACCCCTATGGCCACAGCAAGGCGGAGTACTTCTCCAGCGGCTTCGAGGGCCTGCTGATCCTGGGCGCGGCCGGCGGCATCGCCTGGGCGGCGGTGGACCGGCTGCTGCACCCGCAGCCCATCACCATGCCGGGCGTCGGTGTGGCGCTGTCGCTGGTCAGCTCGGCCATCAACGGCGGCGTGGCCTGGATGCTGATGCGGGCCTCGCGCGAGCACCGCTCCATTGCGCTGGAGGCCGATGCGCGGCATCTGTACACCGACGTGTGGACCTCGGTGGTGCTGGGCGTGGGCATCCTGCTCGTGCCGGTCACCGGCTGGCTGTGGCTGGACCCGGTGCTGGCCCTGCTGGTGGCGGCCAACATCTCGCGCGAGGCCTTCGGCCTGGTGCGGCGCACGGTCGACGGGCTGATGGACCGCGCGCTGGAGCCGGCCGAGCAGCAGGCCATCGAGGCGGCCTTGCAATCGCTGGCCCAGCCGGGCGTGCGCTTCGACGACCTGCGCACGCGCTCAGCGGCGCAGGCGCGCTTTTGCCAGCTGCACATGCACGTGCCCGAGGACTGGACACTGGCGCATGCGGCGCAGCAGCGGGCCCAGGTGGAGCGGCGGCTGCACGAGGCGGTGCGCGGCCTGCAGGTCACCATCGAGTTGCTGCCCACGCATGTCGAGCCGCTGCGCCCGGAGGACGCCGCGCCGGGCCGCGTGAGCCCCGCGGCCTGACACCCGGGGCGGGGCGGCGCTGCGCCCGGGCCGCGTGGGCCGCCTGGGCCGATACCGACGCCGCAGCGCGTGCGCTCAGCCGCCCTCTGCGTTGTCCGCCGGCCGTGTGGCGCCGCGGCGGCCGGCCATCTCGTCGCCCATCTCGCGCAGACGGCGGGGGGCGGCATCCTGCGCAGCCAACGCACGCTGCGCGGCGGGGAAGACGGTCTCGTGCTCGGTGGCCATGTGTGCCGGGTAGCCCTGGATGAAGGCCATGACCTGCCCCGCGAAGGACTCGGCCTCGTGCGGGCCCAGGGCCGGGCGGTCGGCGGCCTGCGTGATCTGCGTCAGGCCTTCGCGCACGCGCAGCCAGCGGTCGTGGAAGGTGACGTGGTCCTGCATCAGCTGCGCGATGGCCGCGTCCACCGCGGCCTCGCGCAGCGTGCGCGCCAGCGGGAAGACGTGGCGCTCCTCATCGGCATGGTGCTCGGGCGCGGCGCGGTCGAAGTAGCGCATCACGTCGCGGGCGGCGTCGCGGGCCTGCTCGTCGGCGACGAAGCCGCGCGCCTGCAAATGCGCCAGCAGCCGCTGCAGCAGGCCCAGGCTGCGCTCCACCCGCTCGTGGCAGGCCTCCAGCATCTCGAAGGGCTGGTCATAGCCGGCGGCGGGCGCGGCAAAGCCGGGCAGGGCGGTGTAGGCGCGGGTGCTCATGGGGGCGTCGTGCGGGCCATTGTCGGCGGCGGTGCGTGGCCGTGCCTTGAACCAGGGCAAGCGGTGGGCCGGGGTGCGCTGCGACAGAAGCGCTGTGCACTGCTGCGGTGGACGATGGGTGCGTGCGCGATCCGTGCGCGATCCGTGCGCGACCCAAAGGGCGATCGGTCCGCAACCGGTGGACGATCAGGCCTGGTCAGATCGACATCAGGTGCCGCACGCCGTCGGCCTCCATTGCGTCGCCGCGGCCACTTCTGACCACCACGCCGCGCTCCATCACCAGGTACTGGTCGGCCAGCTCGGCGGCGAAGTCGTAGTACTGCTCGACCAGCACGATGGCCAGGCGCCGGCCGCCCAGGCCCTCGTCGGCCAGCTGGCGGATGACGCGGCCGATGTCCTTGATGACCGAGGGCTGGATGCCTTCGGTCGGCTCGTCCAGGATCAGCAGCTTGGGGCCGGCGGCCAGCGCGCGGGCGATGGCGAGCTGCTGCTGCTGCCCGCCGGAGAGGTCCCCACCGCGGCGCCCCAGCATCTGCTTGAGCACCGGGAAGAGCTCGAACAGCCGCGGCGGGATCGGCGTGCCGCCGGGGCGGCTGGCCAGGCCCATGCGCAGGTTCTCTTCCACCGTGAGCCGGCCGAAGATCTCGCGGCCCTGCGGCACATAGCCGATGCCCAGGCGCACCCGCTCATACGGTGTGAGCTTGTGGATGTCCTGGCCGTCCAGGGCGATGCGGCCGGTCTTGATCGGCACCAGGCCCATCAGGCTCTTGAGCAGCGTGGTCTTGCCCACGCCGTTGCGGCCGAGAACGACCGTGACCTCGCCGGCGCGGGCCTCGAAGCCCACATTGCGCAGGATGTGCGAGCCGCCGTAGTACTGGTGGATGCCTTCGACTTGGAGCATGGTGTTCGTCTGTAGGGCGGGCATCAGCGGCCGAGGTAGACCTCGATCACCTTGTCGTTCGACTGCACGTCATCCAGCGTGCCTTCGGCCAGCACGCTGCCTTCGTGCAGCACGGTGACCTTCTTGCGCGCGGCGTGGGGGCCGCCCCGGCTCAGCGTGCCGATGAAGCCCATGTCGTGCTCGACGACCACCAGCGAATGCCGGCCCTCCAGCGACAGGAAGAGCTCGGCCGTGCGCTCGGTCTCTTCATCGGTCATCCCGGCCACCGGCTCGTCCAGCAGCAGCAGCTGCGGGTCCTGCATCAGCAGCATGCCGATCTCCAGCCACTGCTTCTGGCCGTGGGACAGCAGGCCGGCGGTGCGCCGGGCTTGGTCCTTGAGGTGGATGAGCGCGAGCACCTCGCCGATGCGGTCGAGCTGTTCGCCGCTCAGGTGGCTCCACACGGCAGCCCGCGCGCGGCGGTCGGCCTTGAGCGCCAGCTCCAGGTTCTCGAACACCGTCAGCGGCTCGAACACCGTGGGCTTCTGGAACTTGCGGCCGATGCCGATGCGGGCGATGGCGTTCTCGCGCAGGCGCAGCAGGTCGATGGTGGAGCCGAAGAAGGCGCTGCCGCTGTCGGGCCGCGTCTTGCCGGTGATGACGTCCATCATCGTGGTCTTGCCCGCGCCGTTGGGGCCGATGATGCAGCGCAGCTCGCCGGCATCGATGGACAGCGACAGGCGGTTGAGCGCCTTGAAGCCGTCGAAGCTCACCGAGATGTCGTCCAGGTACAGGATGGCGCCGTGGGCCACGTCGACCCGGCCGGGCTGCACCACGCGGCCATAGGCCGCCTCGCGTCCGCCGCTGCCGCCGGCAAGCTGCGCCCGCTGCTCATGGGCCAGCCGGGCCTGGGTGCCTGCCTTCATCAGGTCGGGGGTCATGCGCGGGCCTCCTCGGTGGCGGGCTGGTCGACGCCGGCCTCGCGCTGGCGGCTGCCGCGCAGGCGGGCCCGCGGATCGATGCGCCGCGCCAGGCCGACGATGCCCTGCGGCAGGAACAGCGTGACCGCGATGAAGAGCAGGCCCAGGAAGTAGAGCCAGAACTCCGGGAAGGCCTGGGTGAACCAGCTCTTGGCGCCGTTGACGAAGAAGGCGCCCACGATGGGCCCGATCAGCGTGCCGCGCCCGCCCACCGCCGCCCAGATCGCCATCTCGATGCTGGCTGCGGGCGTCATCTCGCTGGGGTTGATGATGCCGACCTGGGGCACGTAGAGCGCGCCGGCCACCGCGCACATCACGGCCGAGATCGTCCAGATGGCGAGCTTGTACGCCAGCGGGTCGTAGCCGCAGAACATCACCCGGCTCTCCGCATCGCGGATGGCCTGCAGCACGCGGCCGAACTTGGTGCCCATCAGCCAGCGGGCCATCAGGAAGAAGCCGATCAGCACGGCCCCGGTGACGGCGAACAGCACCATGCGCGTCTCGGGCAGCGTGATCGGGAAGCCCAGGATGCGCTTGAAGTCGGTGAAGCCGTTGTTGCCGCCGAATCCCGTCTCGTTGCGAAAGAAGAGCAGCATGGCCGCATAGGTCATGGCCTGCGTGATGATGGAGAAGTACACGCCCTTGATGCGCGAGCGGAAGGCGAAGTAGCCGAAGACGAAGGCCAGCAGCCCGGGCACCAGCAGCACCACCAGCACCGCGCGCCCGAAGGAGTCGCTGCTGGCCCAATGCCAGGGCAGGGCGTGCCAGTCGAGGAAGACCATGAAGTCCGGCAGGTCCGACTGGTAGCTGCCGTCGCGGCCGATCTGGCGCATCAGGTACATGCCCATGCCGTAGCCGCCCAGCGCGAAGAAGAGGCCATGCCCCAGCGAAAGGATGCCGGCAAAGCCCCAGATCAGGTCGATGGCCAGTGCGCAGATGGCATAGCACATGATCTTGGCGATCAGCCCGACCCAGAAGTCGCTCAGGTGCAGCGGATGGTCGGCCGGCAACGCCAGGTTCAGCACCGGCACGAGCACGGTGACGATGAGCAGGGCGGCCAGCACGGCGGCCCAGCCGGTGGGGCCGAGCAGCCCGCCGCGGCGGGGTATGGAGGAAGTGGAAGAGGGCATGCTGAGGCTGCGAGCGTTCATGGCGCGACCGTGCCGGTACGAGGATCAAGCGGCTGCCGCGGATCCGGCTTTGCCGGGCCGCAGGCGGCGCCCCCTTGAGGGGGCACGCGAAGCGTGTGGGGGGTGGTCACGCCTCACGACCTTTCAGGGCAAAGAGGCCTTGCGGGCGCTTCTGGATGAAGACCACGATCAGCACCAGCACCATGATCTTGGCCAGCACCGCGCCGGCCCAGCCCTCCAGCAGCTTGTTGATCACGCCCAGGCCGAGCGCGGCGTAGACCGTGCCGGCGATCTGGCCGACCCCGCCGGTGACGACCACCATGAAGGAGTCGACGATGTAGCCCTGGCCCAGGTCCGGGCCCACATTGCCCACCTGGGACAGCGCGCAGCCGGCCAGCCCGGCGATGCCCGCGCCCAGCGCAAAGGCCAGCGTGTCGATGCGCGCAGTGTTGACGCCCATGCAGGCGGCCATCGGCCGGTTCTGCGTCACGCCGCGCACGAAGAGGCCCAGCCGCGTGCGGGCGATCAGCAGCGTCATGCCGATGAGCACCAGCGCGGCGAACGCGATGATGGCCAGGCGGTTGTAGGGCAGGGTGAGGTTGCTCATCACCTGCACGCCGCCGGTCAGCCAGGCGGGGTTCTCCACCTGCACGTTCTGCGCGCCGAAGATCGAGCGCACGCCCTGCATCAGCACCAGGCTGATGCCCCAGGTGGCCAGCAGCGTCTCCAGCGGCCGGCCGTACAGCCAGCGGATGACGGTGCGCTCCAGCACCGCGCCCACCAGACCGGCGGCCAGGAAGGATGCCGGGATGGCCGCGGCGATGTACCAGTCGAAGCCCTGCGGCCACCAGGCGCGAAAGGCGTTCTGCACCGCGAAGGTGGCATAGGCGCCGATCATGATCAGCTCGCCATGGGCCATGTTGATCACGCCCATCAGCCCGTAGGTGATGGCCAGGCCGAGTGCCGCCAGCAGCAGGATGGAGCCCAGGCTGATGCCGGTGAAGGCCACGCCGGCCCGCTCGCCCCAGGCCAGCCGCGTGGTCACGGCATCCAGCGCCTGCTGCAGCGCGCTGCGTACGGCGGGGTCGGCCTCGCCGCCTTGGTCCGCGGGCACCAGGCGCTCGGTCAGCAGGTTGCGGATGGCGGGGTCGTCGCTGCCGGCCAGCTGGCGCGCAGCGGCGATGCGTTCGTCCGTGGCATCGGCCGCGATGCCGGCCATGGCGCGCAGCTGGCCCAGTTCGGCCTTCAGTCGCGCGTCGGTCTCCTGGGCGGCGGCGCGCTCCAGCAGCGGCAGCATGGCGGGCGTGACCTTGCCCTTCAGGTCCGCGATGGCGGCGCGGCGCTCGCCCAGGTCGGTCGAAAAAAGGTTCAGCGCCGCCAGCGCGGCTTCGAGCTCACCCCGCATGCGGTTGTTGTTGACCACGTCCTCGGCGGTCTCGGGCGGCTGGGCCGGCTGGCCGCTGGCGGCCTCGACATAGCTGCCCTCGCGCAGCACATAGGCGCGCTGATCGTCCACCTTGACGGCATCGTCCAGCAGGGCCTGGATCAGCGGGGCGAGCCGCGCATCGCCTGCGGCCACGGCGGACTGCAGCGCGGCGATGCGCGGATCGTTGTCGCCCGCGGCAATGGCATGCGCCTGCTGCGCGGTCAGCGCCCAGGCCGGGCGCGGCAGCACGGCGGCAAGCAGCAGGGCCGCCAGCGCGACCAGGGCCAGCAGCCCGCGCCGTGACCTGGCAGCCGGTATCGAGAGGGTGTGTGCGGAGTGCCGGAGCATCGGGTGGGGATCGTTGTGGGACGTCGGCGTCGCGGAGAGCGGCGGCCAGCGCGCTGGGCGGGCAGCGGGCAAAAAAACGCCCCGTCAGCCCAGGCCGACGGGGCCAGCCGCTCTCTCTTGTGCAGGGTTGGGACGGGGCGCATGCCATGCAGGCCTGCGCCCATCACGCCTTACTTGCCTTCGGGCACGTCCTTCTTCTTGTCGTTGCCCGGGATGTAGGGGCTCCACGGCTGGGCGCGCACCGGGCCCGGCGTCTTCCAGACCACGCGGAACTGGCCGTCGGCCTTGACCTCGCCGACGAACACCGGCTTGTGCAGGTGGTGGTTCTTCTCGTCCATCTTCACGGTGAAGCCCGACGGCGCCTTGAAGCTCTGGCCGGCCATCGCGGCGATCACCTTGTCGGTGTCGGTGCTCTTGGCCTTCTCGACCGCCTGCTTCCACATGTTGATGCCGATGTAGGTGGCCTCCATCGGGTCATTGGTCAGCGGCTTGTCCTTGTGGCCGGCCAGGTTCTTGGCCTTGGCATAGGCCGTCCACTTCTTGATGAACTCGTCGTTGGTCGGGTTCTTCAGGCTCATGAAGTAGTTCCATGCCGCCAGGTGGCCGACCAGCGGCTTGGTGTCCACGCCGCGCAGCTCTTCCTCACCCACGCTGAAGGCCACCACCGGCACGTCGGTCGCCTTCAGGCCCTGGTTGCCCAGCTCCTTGTAGAAGGGCACGTTGGAGTCGCCGTTGATGGTGGAGATCACCGCCGTCTTCTTGCCCGCCGAGGCGAACTTCTTGATGTTGGCGATGATGGTCTGGTAGTCGGAGTGGCCGAAGGGCGTGTACTCCTCCATGATGTCCGCATCCGCCACGCCCTTGCTCTTGAGGAAGGCGCGCAGGATCTTGTTGGTCGTGCGCGGGTAGACGTAGTCGGTGCCCAGCAGGACGAAGCGCTTGGCGCTGCCACCGTCCTTGCTCATCAAGTACTCGACGGCCGGGATGGCCTGCTGGTTGGGCGCGGCACCCGTGTAGAAGACGTTCTTCTCCAGCTCCTCGCCCTCGTACTGCACGGGGTAGAAGAGCAGGCTGTTGAGCTCCTTGAAGACCGGCAGCACGGACTTGCGGCTGACGGACGTCCAGCAGCCGAAGACCACGGCCACCTTGTCCTGCGCGATCAGCTGGCGTGCCTTCTCGGCGAACAGCGGCCAGTTGGATGCCGGGTCCACGACCACGGGCTCCAGCTTCTTGCCCATCACGCCGCCCTTGGCGTTGATCTCGTCGATGGTCATCAGCGCGACGTCCTTGAGCACCGTCTCCGAGATGGCCATCGTGCCGGACAGCGAATGCAGGATGCCCACCTTGATGGTGTCGGCGGCCAGCGCGCCAGACGACAGGCTCAGCAGGCCGGCACTGGCCAGCGCGAAGCTGGCGGCTTTCAGGGCGAAGCGACGTTTCATGAATCCTCCGGTTGGGACCAGGTGTGGGCTGGGGGTGTCCGCAGAACCATTTCCGTGGACGCAGCCACAACCGCAACACCCGTGCCAGGGCAGCTGTCCATACGCGGCCTGGCGCAGCCGTATGCGTTGAATGACGCAGCTCCTTTACTGGGTCAGGCCCCGGACACCGATCGGCACGCCGCAGGTGCGCAGGCACTTGGTGTCGGTCGGTCGTGCGGTGCAGAGCCCTCACCGGCGTGCACCGTGCTGGCAGGGCCGTGCGGCCTCGTCTTTGCGATGCCGCTCTTGGGGCATCGGGTCGATGCGCGCACCGACTCAAGGCGCGACGTCCCGCATGCGGGGCAGCCGGCGCACGGCGTGCACCTGGCTTGCGCTTTGCATGTTCACTGGCTTATCGTGGCCGCGCACCGTGGCCCAGCCACGCCTTCGCGTCACGCCGCCCATGGACCTCACGCCCCGAGAAAAAGACAAGCTGCTGATCTTCACCGCCGCGCTGCTGGCCGAGCGCCGCAAGGCCCGCGGCCTCAAGCTCAACCATCCCGAGGCCGTGGCGCTGATCACCGCGGCCATCCTCGAAGGCGCACGCGACGGCAAGACCGTGGCCGCGCTGATGAGCGAGGGCAAGACGGTGCTGAGCCGCCATGACGTGATGGACGGCGTGCCCGAGATGATCCCGGAGATCCAGGTCGAGGCGACCTTCCCCGATGGCACCAAGCTGGTCACCGTGCACCAGCCCATCGCATGAGCCGGATGACCCTCATAACCCTCATGGCCCTCATGAAGCTGATGAACCTGATGAACCGCTCCACCGCTGCCCGGCTTGCTTCTTCACCTCGGCGTCTGCCGCGCGGGCGGGCCGCGTGGGTGGCCGGTCTGGTGGCCGGCCTGCCGCTGCTGGCCCAGGCCCATGCCGGGGCCGACCTCGCCGCGCATCACGGCAGTGCGTTCATCGCGGGCTTCCTGCATCCCTTCACCGGGGTGGACCATCTGGTGGCCATGCTGGTCGTCGGCGTGTGGAGCGCGCTGACACTGCGCGGCATGCGGCGCTGGGCGGCGCCGGCCAGCTTCGCGGCCATGCTGCTCGTGGGCGCGGTGCTGGGGCTGATGGGCCTGTCGCTGCCCGGGGTGGAGCCGATGATCGCCGTGTCGCTGCTGGCGCTGGGCCTGCTGCTGACCACCCGGCCGGCCTTGCCGGCATGGGCCGCGTCGCTGCTGGCCGGCGGCTTCGCGGTCTTCCACGGCCTGGCCCACGGGGCGGAGCTGGGCACCGCCACCTCGCCGGCCGCGGCCCTGGCCGGCATGCTGCTGGCCACGGTCGTCCTGCATGCCGGCGGGCTGGTCATCGGTGCGCTGCTGGCCGGGCCCAAGGCCTGGTTGCCGCGCCTGGCGGGTGCCGCGGTGGCGCTCTTCGGCATCGGTCTGCTGCTGCCGCTGGCCGCGTGAAGGAGGGCTGCCGATGATCCCAGGCGAGCTTTTCACCGACGGCGCGGACCATGTGCTCAACCCGGGCCGCCGCGTCATCACCGTGGTGGTCGAGAACACCGGCGACCGGCCGATCCAGGTCGGCAGCCACTACCACTTCGCCGAGACCAATCCGGCGCTGCGCTTCGACCGCACCGCCGCGCGCGGCATGCGGCTGAACATCGCCTCGGGCACCGCGGTGCGCTTCGAGCCCGGCCAGCAGCGCACCGTCGAACTCGTCGACTATGCCGGTGACCGGCTGGTCTACGGCTTCCGCGGCGAGGTGCAGGGCACGCTGTGAGCCCGTCGCGGTGCCGGCCGTCCCCGCATGCGGTGCGCCGGTCCCTCCGTGCGCTGCTCGGCCGGCAGCTTGACCCCGGGGCGCCCCGCGCCGTCCCGCGCCCTTTGGCGACTTCATCCCCAGTGACCCCATGAGCACGATCTCCCGCCGCGCCTATGCCGAGATGTTCGGCCCCACCGTCGGTGACCGCGTCCGCCTGGCCGACACCGACCTCATCGCCGAGGTGGAGCACGACTACACGCTCAAGGCCGGCGGCTATGGCGAGGAGGTCAAGTTCGGCGGCGGCAAGACCATCCGCGACGGCATGGGCCAGAGCCAGCGCATCAACGGCCCGGGCGAAGGCCATGCGGCCGACCTGGTGCTGACCAATGCGCTCATCCTCGACCACACCGGCATCGTCAAGGCCGACATCGGCATCAAGGCCGGCCGCATCGATCGCATCGGCAAGGCCGGCAACCCGGACGTGCAGCCGGGCGTGGACATCATCATCGGCCCGGGCACCGAGGTGCTGGCCGCAGAGGGGATGATCGTCACCGCCGGCGGCATCGACACGCACATCCACTTCATCTGCCCGCAGCAGATCGAAGAGGCGCTGATGAGCGGCATCACCACGATGATCGGCGGCGGCACCGGCCCGGCCACCGGCACGTTCGCCACCACCTGCACGCCGGGGCCGGAGCACATCAAGCTGATGCTGCAGGCGGCCGAGGCCTTCCCGATGAACCTGGGCTTCCTGGCCAAGGGCAATGCCAGCCGGCCCGAGGCGCTGCGCCAGCAGGTCGAGGCCGGTGCCATCGGCATGAAGCTGCACGAAGACTGGGGCACCACGCCCGCGGCCATCGACTGCTGCCTGAGCGTGGCCGAGGAGACCGACGTGCAGGTCGCCATCCACACCGACACGCTCAACGAATCGGGCTTCGTCGAGGACACCATCGCCGCCTTCAAGGGCCGCACCATCCACAGCTTCCACACCGAGGGTGCCGGCGGCGGCCATGCGCCGGACATCCTCAAGGTGGTGGGCGAGGCGAACGTGCTGCCGTCGTCCACCAACCCGACGCGGCCCTTCACCGTCAACACCATCGACGAGCATCTGGACATGCTCATGGTGTGCCACCACCTGGATGCCTCCATCGCCGAGGACCTGGCCTTCGCCGAGAGCCGCATCCGCCGGGAGACCATCGCGGCCGAGGACATCCTGCATGACCTGGGCGCCATCAGCATGTTCAGCTCCGACAGCCAGGCGATGGGCCGTGTCGGCGAGGTCATCACCCGCACCTGGCAGACGGCGCACAAGATGAAGCAGCAGCGCGGCTGGCTGGCGCCCGAGGCGGCCGGGCCCGACGCGGTGGACGGCAACAGCCGCAACGACAACGCGCGCATCAAGCGCTACATCGCCAAGTACACGATCAACCCGGCCCTGGCCCACGGCGTCGCGCACGAGGTGGGCTCCATCGAGCCCGGCAAGTGGGCCGACCTGGTGCTGTGGCGCCCGGCCTTCTTTGGTGTGAAGCCGGCGCTGATCCTGAAAGGCGGCTTCATTGCCGCGGCGCAGATGGGCGACCCCAATGCGTCCATCCCGACGCCGCAGCCGGTGCATTACCGCTCGATGTTCGGCAGCTACGGCGGGGCGCTGGCCCGCACCTCGCTGACCTTCGTCTCGCAGGCCGCGCTGGCTGCGGGGCTGCCGGACAAATGGGGCCTGAGGAAGCGCACCGTCGCGGTCAAGGGCTGCCGCAGCGTGCGCAAGGCCGACATGCGGCTCAACAGCTATGCGCCCGTCATGCAGATCGACCCGCAGACCTATGAGGTACGCGCTGACGGCCGCCTGCTGACCTGTGAGCCGGCCACCTCGCTGCCGATGGCGCAGCGCTATTTCCTCTTCTGATCCACTGCCGGACGTACGCCGGCCAAAGCGGTGAAGGCGCCGCCGTGCCGCTGCGGTGGGGCGGGCCGCAAACGCTCCGCGGCTCTGCGCGGCGGCTTCGCCCTCGTGGCGGCTCAGCGTGCCCGGGTCCGCTGCCGGGCGGCGGCGCCCACCGCGGCCACGCCGGCCAGCATCAGCGCCACGCCGGCCGGCTCGGGCACCGCGCTGATCTGCAGCCGGTCGATCTGCAAGCCGAAGTCGCCGTTGTAGCCGGCCTCGCTGGCCTGGTAGGCCGTGGTGCCCGGCTCGAAGACGGCCACCACGCTGGCGGCAAAGAGCGGGTTGTTGTCCACCGCGGGCAGCGCGGCGGCCAGCGAGAGGGAGGTGCTGTACCAGGTATCGGCCGCCGCCACGGCGAAGGTTTGCACGTCGGTCCAGGTGGTGCCGCCGTCTGCACTGGCCTGGATGGCGAACCACTTGTTGGCACTGGGCTGGTTGCGGTAATCGAAGCTCAGCGTCACGCCAGACCAGCCGGTGGTCGGCAGCGCCAGCGCAAAGCCGCGCGTGCCCGAACCCGTGCCCTGCGCCGGGAAGCCGCCCACCGACCATGAGCTGTCCAGCGGAAAGCCGGCCGGATCCAGCGGCGAGCCGCTGGTGAAGAGATCGATGGCCCCGCCCACCAGAGACAGCGTGCCGCTGCCGGTATCCGGAGCGAGCGTGCCGGTGGACACCAGGCCGTCGTCGGTGTTGAAGCGCCATTCGGCAAGGACGGCCCCGTGTGCCGGCAGCATGCTGACCAGCGTGGCGGCCAGCGTCAGGCCGGTCAGCATGCTGCCGCGCAAGTTGCGCCGAACGAGCGCCGTGCAGGACGAGGGCAGGGAAGCCACCGTCGGGTGAGTCGCCATATCGCCTCCGGAAGTCGGTTAGCGGCCGGGCAGGCCAGCCGGGATGCGCCAGCCCATGCTAGGTACGCGGCCGCGCAGCGCCATCCCTAGGCCGTCAGCACGCCGGCTGTGGTCGCTTGCCGCTCGACGATTCAAGAAGAGACTCACCAGGAGGCCCCGGGGCACGTAGGATCGCCGCCTTCCCACCCACATCCACCCAGGAGCAGCCATGAAAGCCATCTGGCACGGCGTCGTCGTGGCCGAGAGTGACGACACGGTCGTCTTCGAGGGCGAGCACTATTTCCCGCAGGCCAGCCTCAAGCGCGAGTACACCTTGCCCAGCAACATGCGCAGCATGTGCTCCACCAAGGGCCCGGCCACCTACCTGTCGCTGTTCGTCGAGGGCGATGTGCTGCCGGATGCGGTGCGCCTGCATGCGGAGCCCGGTGAGGCCGCCCAGGCCATCCGCGGCCGCTGCGTCTTTGCCCGCGGCGTGGCGATCGCGGAATAGGCATAGGCCGGCTCAGCGCCGGCCGCGCAGCTTCTGCACGGCCGTGACGGCCATGAGCACGATGCTGCCGGCAACGATGCCCGCCACGGCGTTGAGCCCGTTGGTGATCAGCGCGTTGCCGATGGCGCCGGCACCGTGGGCGATCTGCTCAATGGCATGGTGCAGCGGCGGGATGCCGTGGACCAGGATGCCGCCGCCGACCAGGAACATGGCCGCCGTGCCGGCCACGGACAGACCCTTCATCAGCCAGGGCGCGGCGCGCAGGATGCCCGCTCCCAGGGCCTGCATCGCGCCTGAGCGCTGGCGCGCCAGCAGCATGCCGGCATCGTCCAGCTTCACGATGCCGCCCACCAGCCCGTAGACGCCCACCGTCATCACCACGGCGATGCCGGCCAGCACCATCACCTGGGTCAGAAAGGCAGCATCCGCAACCGCGCCAAGGGTGATCGCGATGATCTCGGCCGACAGGATGAAGTCGGTGCGCACGGCGCCCTTGATCTTGTCGCGCTCCAGCGCGACGACGTCGATCTGCGGGTCGGCCAAGGCCTCGGTGAGCGCGGCATGCTCGGCCGCGTCTTCCTCGGGCCGGTGCAGCAGCTTGTGCGCCAGCTTTTCCACGCCCTCGAAGCACAGGAAGGCGCCGCCCACCATCAGCAGCGGGGTCACTGCCCAGGGCGCAAAGGCACTGATCAGCAGCGCCAGCGGCACCAGGATGGCCTTATTGACCAGCGAGCCCTTGGCCACGGCCAGCACCACCGGGATCTCGCGGCTGGGGTCCACGCCCGTGACCTGCTGCGCATTCAGCGCCAGGTCGTCGCCCAGCACGCCGGCCGTCTTCTTGGTGGCGACCTTGGTGAGCACCGCCACGTCGTCCAGGACGGTGGCGATGTCGTCGATGAGGGCAAGCAAACTGGCAGCGGCCATCGGGTTCGAACGGTCAGGTTGGAGTGGAGCGGGCAGCTCGTGCCGCGCGTCGGTCAGGCTGACCGGCGCGGCGGATCATAAGAGCCGGGCCTTGCGGGCACGGCCGCCGAGCGCGCATGAAAAAGCCCGCTTGATGCGGGCTGCGGTGGCGAGCACGCCGGCCCGGCCGGACGTGCTCGCATCGGCGCACGAGGCGCCAGTGGTGCGCGGCTCAAGGTCAGCCGCGTTGGCGGTTGATGTTGTTGCTTTCCGACAGGTCGTCGCTCTGCAGGTCGCTGTCCACGTCCTGCATGCCGCCGCGCTGCTGGCTCTGGTTCTTGCGGTCAGACTGCTCCATGCTGGGAATGTCCTGGCTCTGCTGGCGGCTGCCGCTGCCGAAGCCGCCTTGCTGCTGGCCCGACTCACCGGTCTGCTCTTGCTGCCGGCCCAGGTTGCCGGAGGATCCGCCCTGCTGGCTACCCTGGCTGCTGGAAACGTCCTGACGGCCCAGCGTGTTGCCGCCGGCCTGTTGCTGGCCGAGGTTGGACTGATCCTGCTGGCGGCTGCCCTGCTGTTCCCCACCGGTCTGCTGACCCTGCGTGTCGGACTGGATGCCGCTGGCGGTGCGCTGCTGCTGACCGGGCTGTTGCTGTTGCTGCTGTTGCTTGCGGGTCATGGTGATCTCCTGGTTGTCATGCGCCCGGGGCGGGCACGCTCCATTGCGGCAACCCCCATGCCCAACGGCGGCCCCTGCGGCGTGACAAATGCCCTACAGCCCATGGGTGAATGACCGATAACGTATCGACCCGGCATGGAGCGCAGCAGCGCGCCGTGCGCGACACGACCCTGGCGCACCGCAACCCACCGCACCCGCTGCCCTGGCTCCAGACATGACCACACTTGCCGCCGAGCCCACCCGCTGTGCCGCCGTCGCGGACGAACTTGATCAGGCGCGTCGCCGGGGGCCCCTGCAGACCATCATCATCCCGCCCTGCCCGGCACTGCTGGCACGGCTGCAGCGCGCACTGGCCGCCGCCGAGCCCGACCTGCCCGAGGTGTCCCGCATCGCCGCGGGCGACGTCGCCATGTCCGCCACGCTGCTGCGCGCGGCCAACGCGCCCCTGTATGCCGCGGGCCAGCCGGTGCAGACCATCGGCCAGGCCATGAACCGCCTGGGCCTGGCGCAGACGGC
Source organism: Pseudomonadota bacterium (assembly GCA_049321005.1). Classification (GTDB taxonomy): domain Bacteria; phylum Pseudomonadota; class Gammaproteobacteria; order Burkholderiales; family Burkholderiaceae_C; genus Aquabacterium. The sequence continues at coordinate 5,031 of JBMOQL010000001.1, read as the reverse complement.
GGCCGTGCTCACCGGCTTCATCGCGCAGCGGGCGCTGCCCGTGCGCAATCCGCAGCTCCAGCGCTTCTGGGAGCGCTCCACCAAGCGCGCGCTCGCCATGGCCTTCATCGCGCGCAAGCTGCCTGGTATGTCGCCCGACGTGGCCCGCACCTTCGGCCTCTTCTGCCACGTGGGCCTGCCCGTGATGCTGCAGAGCCTCAAGGGCTATGCCGGCACCATGGTGGAAGCCCGGGCGCGCATGGACCGGTCCTTCGTTGCCACGGAGAACGCCAACCATCGCACGGATCACGCCGTGGTCGGCGCGCTGGTCGCCCGCGTGTGGCGCCTGTCGCCTACCGTGGTGGCCGCCGTGCGCCTGCACCACGACCTGGATCTGCTGGGCGACCAGTCGGTCGAGCCAGAAGTGCAGACGCTGATCGCCGCTGGCCTTCTGGCCGAGCACCTCATGCTGCGGCACGAAGGCCTGGACGCCGACCGCGACTGGGCGGACCACGCCCCGCGCGCACTGAACTGGCTCGAGCTCGACGCCGGCGAACTGCTCGTCTGGGAAGACGAAGTGCGCGAGACGCTGGACGCCGCCTGAAGCAGGAGCGGGCCGGTAAGGGGCAAACCCTGCATAGGGTGAACCCTCAAGTCTGGGAACGGTCGGGACGATAACCGGGGCGCCCTCCGTCGTCGTCCTCAGGCCCCCATGCAGTACCTCCAGCACCTCACCATCCGCGCCCGTCTGCTGTTCACCGCCGTCCTGGCCACCGCTGCTCTGCTGGTGGTTTGCATCACCGGTGTCCTCTCCATCCGCGACTGCCGCGCTGAGCTGGAGGGCATGTCCGCCGAGGAGCTGAGCGACCAGGCGCACCTGGTCGATCTGCGCAAGCACATGGGCGACCTGCGCCGCTTCGAAAAGGACGCTTTGCTCAACATCGATGAGGTCGACGCGAGCCGCGAATACCAGCAGCGCTGGATGGCGGCGCTGAAGTCTGCGCGAACCGAGCTGGACAGGCTGCACAGTAAACGGGAGCGCCAGGAAACCCGCGTGGCCCGTACCGAGCTGGACCGCTACGCAGCCGCTGCTGCCGAAGTCATCCAACGGGTCATCAATGGGCAGATCGTGACGTCCAGCGAGGCCAACAAGGCTTTGAAGGACGCAAAGAGCCGCATGGGCATCGCGGAACAGCAGGTCGAGAGCCTGGTTCACGCCGTGTCCGAGGCAGCCAGCCGGCGACAGGCAGAAGTGGCCGACATGGCCCGCTCCCGGCTTACCGTCATCATTGCCGCCGGGGCGGTCGCCGGCCTGATCATGGTGGGCATCATGCTGCTGACCATCGCCTCGATCATCCGGCCCCTCGGCCGGGCGATCCATGTGGCCGACCGCGTGTCCACCGGCGACCTCAGCCAGCCCGTGCCGGTACAGGGGCGCGACGAGCTGTCGACGCTGATGCTCGCCCTGCAGCGCATGCAAGGCAGCTTGCATGATGTCGTGCACCAAGTGCGCCAGGCCACCGAGTTCATCGACACGGCCAGCGCCGAGGTGGCAACGGGCAGCCAGGATCTGTCCCACCGTACAGAGCTGGCTGCCTCGCGCCTGCAGCAGACCGCGTCCAGCATCGAACACCTCAACGGAGCCGTGCAGTCGACTGCGGGCTCCACGCGCCGGGCACATGAGCTGGCCGAGCAGGCGAGTTCGGCCGCCCATCAGGGAGGCGAGGCCGTACAACGCGTGATGTCGAGCATCGAGCAGATCCACGCCCGGTCTCATCGCATCGCCGACATCACCAGCGTGATCGACGGCCTGGCCTTCCAGACCAACCTGCTGGCGCTCAATGCTGCGGTGGAGGCAGCGCGTGCTGGCGAGCACGGCCGGGGTTTTGCCGTGGTGGCCTCCGAGGTGCGCACGCTCGCCCGGCGCAGCGCCGACGCTGCGCGCGAGATCCGTGGGCTCATCACGCAGGCCGGTGACGCCGTGGAGGCCGGCTCCGCCCGGGCCCAGGAGGCCACGACCGGCATGCGGGCGATCCTGGATGCCGTGGACAGCCTGCACCAGTCGCTGACCGATGTGGCGGCCAGCAGCGACGGGCAAAGCCGCGACATCGCCCAGGTCCACGTGGCCGTGGGAGAGCTCGACGGCATGACGCAGCAGAACGCCGCGTTGGTGGAGCAGTCGGCGGCGGCGGCTCACAGCCTGCGGGAACAGGCGCGCCAGCTCAGCGCGCTGGTGGGGCGGTTCAGGCTTGCCGTGTAAGGCGAACGCCTGGCCGGCCGGATGCCGTCGGCGCCGCCAGAAGCGAACAAAGCCGCCCGAGGGCGGCTTTGTTTCTGGTGCGAACAGTGAGAGGCAAGCGCCTTCAGCGCCCGGCCTCGGGCAGCTCGATCTTGACCTCCAGCACCTCCAGGTTGTCCTGGCGCTCCATCGACACCTTGATGTCGTCCGGATTGACGCTGACGTACTTGGAGATCACCGCCACCAGCTCGCGCTGCAGCTCGGGCAGGTAGTCGGGGCTGGCGCTGCGGCCGGTGCGCTCGTGCGCCAGGATGAGCTGCAGGCGCTCCTTGGCAACGGTGGCCGACTTCTTTTTCTCGCCGATGAAGAAGGAGAGGAAGCCCATGGCGCTCACCTCCCGAACAGGCGCTTGAAGAAGCCAGGCTTCTCGGCCTCGATGAAGCGCAGCGGCTTGTCCTCGCCCAGGAAGCGGGCGATGACGTCCTTGTAGGCCTCGGACACATCGGTGCCAGTCATGTGGATGGCCGGCACGCCCTGGTTGGACGCGTTGAGCACGGTCTCGGATTCGGGGATCACGCCGATGAGCTTGACGCGCAGAATCTCGTGGATGTCCTCCAGCGACAGCATCTGGCCGCCCTCGACCCGGTTGGGGTTGTAGCGGGTGATGAGCAGGTGCTCCTTGATGGGCTCCTGCTTCTCGATCGCCCGCTTGGTCTTGCTGTTGAGCATGCCCAGGATGCGGTCGGAGTCGCGCACCGAGGAGACCTCGGGGTTGGTCACCACCAGCGCCTCGTCGGCGAAGTGCATGGCCATCAGCGCGCCCGTCTCGATGCCGGCCGGCGAGTCGCAGACGATGTACTCGAAGCCCATGTCGGCCAGCTCCTTGAGCACCCGCTCGACGCCGTCCTGCGTCAGGGCTTCCTTGTCCCGCGTCTGCGAGGCGGCCAGCACGAACAGGTTGTCGCACTGCTTGTCCTTGATCAGCGCCTGGTTGAGGTTGGCCTCGCCGTGGATGACGTTGATGAGGTCGTAGACCACCCGGCGCTCGCAGCCCATGATGAGGTCCAGGTTGCGCAGGCCGACGTCGAAGTCGATCACGGCCGTCTTGTGGCCGCGCAGGGCCAGGCCGGAGGCGAAGCTGGCGCTGGTGGTGGTCTTGCCGACGCCTCCTTTGCCGGAGGTCACCACGATGATTCGGGCCATCGGTATGCAGTCCTTCGATTGATGCTGATGTGGGTGTGCCGCTGAGCCGGCTGCGGGGCCGGGGCAGGGCGCATCGAGCCGGGGGTCGGCAGTGCGGATGGCCCTTCAGGCAGAAGGCCGCAAGTGTAGCGGCGGGCCCTGTGGACACCGGCCGCGAGCCGGCGGTGCGCCGACTGAGATGGGCTCAGTCCAGGCGCTCGAAGACCAGGCGGTCGCCGTCCAGACGGACCTGGGCGGCGCGCCCCAGCACGTCGGCCGGCAGCGGGGTCTCGGTGGTGCGGTAGGTGCCGGCGATGGCGACCAGCTCCGCCTCCAGGTGCAGCGCGAAGATGCGCGCATCGGTGTTGCCCTTGGCGCCGGCAATGGCCTTGCCGCGGAGCGGGGCGTAGACGTGGATGTGGCCGTCAGCGATCACTTCGGCGCCGGGGTTGACGGCAGCCAGCACGATCAGGTCGCCGCCACGCGCGTAGGCCTGCTGGCCGGAGCGCAGGGGCTTGTCGATCACGAGCGTCGGCACGCTGGGGCCGGGCACTTCCACCCGGACCTCGACCGGCACCTCGCGCACGACTTCGACTTCGCGCACGACCTCCACCGTCTGCATACGGGCCGGGGCGGTACCGCCTTCGGCCGCTTCGCCCAGGCCCGCCTGGCGGGCTGCCGCATGCTGCGCCGCAGTGCCGCCGCGCACGGCCACGGGCAGCATGCCGTGGCGGCGCAGCAGCTGCACCAGGCCGTCGAACTCCAGCGGAGTGTCCAGGCCGCTGCTGCCCGACGGGCCAAGCTGGGCCAGGTCGATCACGACCGGGTCGTGATCGAACATGGCGGCGCCACCCAGCTTGTCGTCCAGCGCGGCGGCCAGCTCGGCCAGGTCGGCGGACTTGAGGACCACGGCTTCCAGCGTCAGCGAGGCGCTCTTGAGGTCGATGACGGCAGGGCCGGCGGCGGTCATGGTGCGGGCTCGGGAGGGGCAGGCTCGGAGGGGCAAATGGGGGGCGGCGCAGCGGCGGGCGAGTGTACTGCCCGGGGGCAGGCGTTCGATGGATCAGGCGGGGCTGGATCCATGCGGGCGTCGGGGTGCGGAACTCCCTGACAGAATGCTGAACGAACACACTGTTTGCCTCGTCTGCCCGCAGGCGTTTTTGGAGACCTTACGTGAAAGCCCTTCTTGTTGCCCTATCTGTCGCCGTGTCCGGCCTGACGCTGGGTGTGGCGCCCATGGATGTGGAGGCCAAGCGCCTGGGTGGCGGCCGGGCGGCCGGCATGCAGCGCCAGGCGCCCAAGGCGCCGCCGCAGCAGCAGACGCCGCCTCAGCAGCCCGCCAACACGGCGCCCAACGCTGGGGCCGCAGCGCCGGCTGCGGCGGGCGCGGCGGCCGCCGCAGGCAAGCGCTCGTGGATGGGGCCGATCGCCGGCCTGGCTGCAGGCCTGGGTATCGCCGCGCTGCTCAGCCATTTTGGGCTGGGCGCGGGCATGGCCAATTTCCGGTCCTTCGTCATTTCGTGTGGAACACAACACTCACAATGCTCCCCTGGTTGTTGAGCCCGGTGGGCATGTGTGCAGGCCGCTGGCCGGCCTGTGCACATGTCCACGAGGCGTGTTTGATCAGGAGG